>NZ_CP007511.1:1040000-2240000 GCF_000818015.1 Stutzerimonas balearica DSM 6083 | reverse complement strand
CCCTGAGGAAAAGAAATCAACCGAGATTCCCTTAGTAGTGGCGAGCGAACGGGGATTAGCCCTTAAGCTTCTTTGATCTTAGTAAAAGGCTCTGGAAAGTGCCGCCATAGTGGGTGATAGCCCCGTATACGAAAAGATCCTTGAAGTGAAATCGAGTAGGACGGCGCACGTGAAACGTTGTCTGAACATGGGGGGACCATCCTCCAAGGCTAAATACTACTGACTGACCGATAGTGAACCAGTACCGTGAGGGAAAGGCGAAAAGAACCCCGGAGAGGGGAGTGAAATAGAACCTGAAACCGTATGCGTACAAGCAGTGGGAGCCTACTTTGTTAGGTGACTGCGTACCTTTTGTATAATGGGTCAGCGACTTATTTTCAGTGGCGAGCTTAACCGAATAGGGGAGGCGTAGCGAAAGCGAGTCTTAATAGGGCGTCTAGTCGCTGGGAATAGACCCGAAACCGGGCGATCTATCCATGGGCAGGTTGAAGGTTAGGTAACACTGACTGGAGGACCGAACCGACTACCGTTGAAAAGTTAGCGGATGACCTGTGGATCGGAGTGAAAGGCTAATCAAGCTCGGAGATAGCTGGTTCTCCTCGAAAGCTATTTAGGTAGCGCCTCGTGTATCACTGCTGGGGGTAGAGCACTGTTTCGGCTAGGGGGTCATCCCGACTTACCAAACCGATGCAAACTCCGAATACCAGCAAGTGTCAGCACGGGAGACACACGGCGGGTGCTAACGTCCGTCGTGAAAAGGGAAACAACCCAGACCGTCAGCTAAGGTCCCAAAGTCATGGTTAAGTGGGAAACGATGTGGGAAGGCTTAGACAGCTAGGAGGTTGGCTTAGAAGCAGCCATCCTTTAAAGAAAGCGTAATAGCTCACTAGTCGAGTCGGCCTGCGCGGAAGATGTAACGGGGCTCAAACCATGCACCGAAGCTACGGGTTCAACGTAAGTTGAGCGGTAGAGGAGCGTTCTGTAAGCCTGTGAAGGTGAGTTGAGAAGCTTGCTGGAGGTATCAGAAGTGCGAATGCTGACATGAGTAACGACAATGCGAGTGAAAAACTCGCACGCCGAAAGACCAAGGGTTCCTGCGCAACGTTAATCGACGCAGGGTGAGTCGGTCCCTAAGGCGAGGCTGAAAAGCGTAGTCGATGGGAAACGGGTTAATATTCCCGTACTTCTGGTTACTGCGATGGGGGGACGGAGAAGGCTAGGCCAGCTTGGCGTTGGTTGTCCAAGTTTAAGGCGGTAGACAGGGATCTTAGGTAAATCCGGGATCTCAATGTCGAGAGCTGATGACGAGCTTTCTTTTAGAAAGCGAAGTGGTTGATGCCATGCTTCCAGGAAAAGCCTCTAAGCTTCAGGTAATCAGGAACCGTACCCCAAACCGACACAGGTGGTCGGGTAGAGAATACCAAGGCGCTTGAGAGAACTCGGGTGAAGGAACTAGGCAAAATGGCACCGTAACTTCGGGAGAAGGTGCGCCGGTGAGGGTGAATGACTTGCTCAGTAAGCTCATGCCGGTCGAAGATACCAGGCCGCTGCGACTGTTTATTAAAAACACAGCACTCTGCAAACACGAAAGTGGACGTATAGGGTGTGACGCCTGCCCGGTGCCGGAAGGTTAATTGATGGGGTTAGCGCAAGCGAAGCTCTTGATCGAAGCCCCGGTAAACGGCGGCCGTAACTATAACGGTCCTAAGGTAGCGAAATTCCTTGTCGGGTAAGTTCCGACCTGCACGAATGGCGTAACGATGGCGGCGCTGTCTCCACCCGAGACTCAGTGAAATTGAAATCGCTGTGAAGATGCAGTGTATCCGCGGCTAGACGGAAAGACCCCGTGAACCTTTACTGTAGCTTTGCACTGGACTTTGAGCCTGCTTGTGTAGGATAGGTGGGAGGCTTTGAAGCGTGGACGCCAGTTCGCGTGGAGCCATCCTTGAAATACCACCCTGGCATGCTTGAGGTTCTAACTCTGGTCCGTCATCCGGATCGAGGACAGTGTATGGTGGGCAGTTTGACTGGGGCGGTCTCCTCCTAAAGAGTAACGGAGGAGTACGAAGGTGCGCTCAGACCGGTCGGAAATCGGTCGCAGAGTATAAAGGCAAAAGCGCGCTTGACTGCGAGACAGACACGTCGAGCAGGTACGAAAGTAGGTCTTAGTGATCCGGTGGTTCTGTATGGAAGGGCCATCGCTCAACGGATAAAAGGTACTCCGGGGATAACAGGCTGATACCGCCCAAGAGTTCATATCGACGGCGGTGTTTGGCACCTCGATGTCGGCTCATCACATCCTGGGGCTGAAGCCGGTCCCAAGGGTATGGCTGTTCGCCATTTAAAGTGGTACGCGAGCTGGGTTTAGAACGTCGTGAGACAGTTCGGTCCCTATCTGCCGTGGACGTTTGAGATTTGAGAGGGGCTGCTCCTAGTACGAGAGGACCGGAGTGGACGAACCTCTGGTGTTCCGGTTGTCACGCCAGTGGCACTGCCGGGTAGCTATGTTCGGAAGAGATAACCGCTGAAAGCATCTAAGCGGGAAACTTGCCTCAAGATGAGATCTCACTGGAGCCTCGAGCTCCCTGAAGGGCCGTCGAAGACTACGACGTTGATAGGCAGGGTGTGTAAGCGTTGTGAGGCGTTGAGCTAACCTGTACTAATTGCCCGTGAGGCTTGACCATATAACACCCAAATAATCTGACGATTGTGGATCGGTCGAAGCCGACAACAGCCGAAAATTCGAATTGAACTGCAAAGCCAGACATCACATACCCAATTCGCTGTAGCGACTCAACACCGATACAGCAACCGAATTGCTTGACGACCATAGAGCGTTGGAACCACCTGATCCCATCCCGAACTCAGCAGTGAAACGACGCATCGCCGATGGTAGTGTGGGGCTTCCCCATGTGAGAGTAGGTCATCGTCAAGCACCTATACCAAACCCCCGACCCGCATTCGCTGGTCGGGGGTTTGTCTTTGCGCAACGGGAAATCAAAGCGCTCCAGGTCTTCCCCTGCTCACGGGTTGCTCACTGCTGACTATCTCTTCGCCCAGGGCAGCACGCTTATTCCACATCCGTGCGGCTGTGATTCGGCTTTTGGATCATCGGCCCGCTAGGGCCGACAAGCGATAACACGCGGTGTTGCGTCTGGAAATACTCGTGTCGATTAGTCCCCTCGATATTCACAGCCGCTAGTACATGTTTCGTGAATCCGAATCCGCGATAGTTCAGGTAATACTGGTTTGAGCTCTTCCCAGATCCACTTTGCAAGATTCTCACTGGTCGGGTTTTCCAAACCAGGAATGTCGTTGAGATAGTTATGGTCCAGAAGATCATAAATGGGGCGAAATAGGGCCTTAAGCTCGCCGAAATCACGAATCCATCCTGTCTTCGGGTCGACGTCTCCGGAAATATATATCGCCACCCTAAACGAGTGGCCGTGGAGCCTTCCGCATTTATGTCCTTCAGGGACGAAGGGGAGGCGATGCGCTGATTCGAAAGTGAACTCTTTGAAAATTTCCACGGTTAAGGCTCTGCTTTGGGTCCGCCACGATTCTACCTCTTTGCACGCATGCCAATCGAATCCCGTCGCGCGGAAAGCCGGCGCTTTGACAAAGCGAGCAAGTTGAAGCAGAGTGCCACGTTTTTTCGTGTGCACTACAGAGGTGAAATATGAATGCGGTAGTTGCAGCCGTCGCCGTAATGCTTTTGCTTAGCCTGGCAAGGGTGCATGTCGTGGTAGCCCTGATTAGCGGCGCAGTCGTAGGTGGCTTGCTCGGCGGCATCGGTATCGAAGGAACACTGGCTGCCTTCAACAAAGGCCTGGGTGGTGGAGCGACTGTAGCCCTCTCATATGCGCTGCTCGGTGCCTTCGCGGTGGCGATAGCAAAGAGCGGACTTGCGCATGCCTTGGCTGACAAGGCACTGGCTATGGTCGGTAAGCAGGGATCGGGCTCGGAAGGGCACATAAAGTGGATGCTCGTCGTCCTGCTCCTTGGTGTCGCAATTTCTTCGCAGAATATCTTGCCGATTCATATCGCTTTTATCCCGCTTCTGGTTCCCCCATTGCTGTACGTTATGTCGAAGTTGCGTATCGATCGCCGTCTGATCGCCTGCGTTCTGGCCTTCGGCTTGATTACCCCCTACATGTTTCTCCCGGTTGGCTTTGGCAATATCTTTCTCAACGAGATCTTGCTGGCAAACGTGGCGAAAAGCGGTGCGGACATTTCGAACGTAAAGGTTACGCATGCGATGGCCTTGCCCGCTCTAGGAATGGTCACCGGCTTGCTGATTGCGTTCTTTAGCTATCGAAAGCCACGGACCTATGAGCTAGGACGTGTGGAGGCCGTGACTCAAGCCAAAACCGAGTATTCGCCGCTAGCGCTGATGGTTGCCTTGGTGGCGATTGCGGCTGCGTTCGTTATCCAGCTTTGGTTGGACTCGATGATCATGGGCGCGTTGGTAGGTTTCCTCATCTTCTCGACGTCCGGGGTAGTGCGCTGGCGCGAAGCGGATGGCCTGTTCACCGAAGGCATGAAGATGATGGCGATGATCGGTTTCATCATGATCGCTGCGGCGGGCTTCGCCGAAGTGATGCGGGAAACCGGAGACGTGAAAGCCCTTGTCGATGCGTCCGTGGAGTGGATCGGAAACAGCAAGGCGGTAGGCGCACTGTTGATGTTGCTCGTCGGGCTGCTTGTCACCATGGGCATCGGCTCGTCATTTTCGACTGTGCCGATCATCGCGGCCATCTTCGTTCCGCTTGGGCTTCAGCTCGGGTTCAGCCCGCTGGCAATCGTCAGCCTTGTTGGTACGGCGGGTGCGCTGGGTGATGGTGGTTCGCCGGCGTCGGACTCTACTCTCGGTCCTACGGCTGGGCTGAATGCCGACGGCCAGCACAATCATATCTGGGACACGGTCGTACCCACGTTCTTGCATTACAACCTGCCACTGCTTGGGTTCGGTTGGATTGCTGCGATGACCCTGTAAGTTCGGGCCGATAGCTGCCAACTCTGTTCAATCAGAGCACTCCTGACCGTGGCCGCGGACTAAGGAGAATAGTCAGCTATCGGATCGGCCATGCAGAACAATACGCTCGAACGCAAAGTCTTCCTGGGACTTCTGCTCTTCGTCACGCTCGCCTTCGGATGGATACTGCTGCCGTTCTACGGTGCAGTATTCTGGGCCGCCATTCTGGCGATCATCTTCGCCCCCTTGCAAAAACGACTCGCCGCCCATTTCGGTGAGCGGCGCAACCTAGCGGCACTGCTTACGCTAACCGTATGCCTGCTGGTTGCGGTCCTGCCTGTGATTCTTATCGCCGCGATGCTCGTGCAAGAGGGTGCAACCCTCTACCAGCAGATTGAATCGGGCGATCTGGATGTACGCGCTTTGCTGAACCAGTTTCGTGAGCTATTGCCTGCTGTTGCGCAGCAGCAGCTGGATCGACTCGGATGGGGCGACGCTGGAAGTCTTCGTGAACGCTTGGCCAGCGGTGCCCTGGAGGCAAGTCGATACTTGGCCACTAAAGCCTTCAGTTTCGGCCAAGGGACTTTTCAGTTCCTGATCGGCTTTTTCGTCATGCTCTATCTGCTGTTTTTTTTCATTCGTGACGGCAGGGAGCTGGTCCACAAGGTTCGTCAGGCGATGCCTCTGAGTGATGGGCAGAAGCGTCGACTGTTCAGCAAGTTCACTCGAGTCGTCCGCGCAACCGTCAAGGGCAACGTTATCGTCGCGTTGACACAAGGGGCGCTGGGTGGCGTGATCTTTGCCATCTTCGGTATTTCCGGCGCTTTGCTTTGGGCTGTGCTCATGGCATTCCTGTCACTTCTGCCGGCGGTTGGGGCTGGGCTGATCTGGGGGCCGGTGGCCATTTATTTCTTCATGAGCGGTTCGGTCTGGCAGGGGATCGTATTGATGCTTTATGGCGTACTGGTGATCGGGCTGGTGGACAACATCCTGCGGCCAATCCTGGTGGGCAAGGACACCAAGATGCCCGACTACATAGTGCTCATATCAACGCTTGGCGGACTTTCATTGTTCGGGCTCAACGGCTTCGTGATCGGCCCGCTGGTCGCAGCGTTGTTCATTTCTGCCTGGGGCTTGTTCACGGCGGGAGAGGATCCTTCCTAGGCAACAGACAAAAAGAAACCCCGGCAGTCGCCGGGGTTTCTTTTGTCGCTCACCCCCTTGCAGGGGGCGCCAGCTCTTAGTGGAACTGGTTCATGGTGTTGTCTTTACCGCTTGCCTTCAGAGCTGCTTCGCCAGCGAAGTACTCTTTGTGGTTGTCGCCGATGTCGGAGCCAGCCATGTTCTGGTGCTTGACGCAGGCGATACCCTGACGCAGCTCCTGACGCTGCACGCCCTTCACGTAGGCCAGCATGCCTTCTTCGGCGAAGTAGCCCTTGGCCAGGTTGTCGGTGGACAGCGCGGCGGTGTGGTAGGTCGGCAGGGTGATCAGGTGGTGGAAAATGCCGGCGTGAGCGGAGCCGTCCTTCTGGAAGGTACGGATCTTCTCATCAGCGATCTGAGCCAGTTCGGTCTCGTCGTACTCGACGCTCATCAGCTTGGCGCGGTCGTAGGCGGACACGTCCTTGCCTTCGGCAACCATGGCATCGAACACCTGCTGACGGAAGTTCAGCGTCCAGTTGAAGGACGGGCTGTTGTTGTAAACCAGCTTGGCGTTCGGAATGACTTCGCGGATGCGGTCAACCATGCCCTTGATCTGGCCAACGTGCGGCTTCTCGGTCTCGATCCACAGCAGGTCAGCGCCGTTCTGCAGGGAGGTGATGCAGTCCAGGACGCAACGGTCTTCGCCAGTGCCCTTGCGGAACTGGAACAGACCGGAAGCGAGGCGCTTCGGCTTCAGCAGCTTGCCGTTGGCCTTGATGACCACGTCGCCGTTGGCGATGTCGGCAGCGGAGTCGATGTAGTCGCCGTCCAGGAAGCTGTTGTACAGGTCGCCCAGGTCGCCCGGCTCGTTGGTCACGGCGATCTGCTTGGTCAGGCCGGCACCCAGGGAGTCGGTACGGGCAACGATCACGCCATCGTCAACGCCCAGCTCGAGGAAGGCGTAGCGAACAGCGTTGATCTTGGCGAGGAAGTCGGCGTGCGGAACGGTAACCTTGCCGTCCTGGTGGCCGCACTGCTTCTCGTCGGAAACCTGGTTTTCGATCTGGATGCAGCAAGCACCGGCTTCGATCATCTGCTTGGCCAGCAGGTAGGTGGCTTCGGCGTTACCGAAACCGGCGTCGATGTCGGCGATGATCGGTACTACGTGGGTTTCGTAGTTGTCGATCTGGTTCTGGATTTCCTGCTCCTTGGCCTTGTCGCCAGCTTCGCGAGCGGCGTCCAGCGCGGTGAACAGCAGGTCCAGTTCGCGGGCGTCAGCCTGGCGCAGGAAGGTGTACAGCTCGCCGATCAGACCGGAAACGGCGGTCTTCTCGTGCATGGACTGGTCCGGCAGCGGGCCGAACTCGGAGCGCAGGGCAGCAACCATCCAGCCGGACAGGTACAGGTAGCGCTTGTTGGTGGTCTTCAGGTGCTTCTTGATCGAAATCAGCTTCTGCTGACCGATGAAGCCGTGCCAGCAGCCCAGGGACTGGGTGTACAGGGAAGAGTCGGCGTCGTACTCGGCCATGTCCTTGCGCATGATGGCCGCGGTGTACTTGGCGATGTCCAGACCGGTCTTGAAGCGGTTCTGGGCGCGCATGCGAGCTACGGATTCCGGGTTGATGGCGCTCCAGCTGCTGCCGAATTTCTCTTTCAGGGCGGCAACGGCCTTGATGTCGTCTTGATATGCGGACATGGTCAATCCTTTCAGGTGATTCGAGTTTGGTTGAACACTGACTATTCCCACCGAAACCTACGTGCTATCGCTGATCAGTGCGGGCAACACGCGGCAGATTGTCGATTTTCGACTGGCAGGAGCGAACCGGAGGAGGGGATTCGGACAGCGGCAACCTGATCGGCGTACCTGGCCCACAGCCGGCGTGGCTGCCGTGGGGCAATGGGCGACACATGACCTGGTTGATACGTCTAGCGCTTCCCCGTCCCTCGGGACGACTCGTTCCAGTCGCAACCTCGTCAGTCCGCCTTGTGGGCAGTGCAGTCACGGAACGGCTCGGCTGGTTGGCTTGAGCACGCTCCGGAGACCCTTTACCAGGGCCCCTGGTTAGCGGGAGCGGGCCAATGATGCGCCGGTGCCAGAGGTCCGTCAATGCCTTTTGTAGTGTTTTTTTCTCGTCACTACATGATTTATCCGAAGGTCTAGGTCGGCTCCTCTAGGGTAGCTGCTCGACCTTCAGCCTGACGCTTACATCCTGTGCGCCCTGGGTCGAATAGCGGCGGACGAGCCCGTGACCTTGCCCGCTTTCGCTTTCGCTGACACCGCCTATGGTGAGCCATTCGCCCAATCGCCCAGTGACGCGAGTATCGGCTGCCTGGGTGTGGATGACGCCCGGACGATAATCATCGGCGCGGTCGTTCGAGCTGCTGAGGGTCACTTGAACTTGCTCGCCGGTTACGTTTGCCGTCACGTAGAAGCCGCGGAGCACGTCCCGGTACTCGGTCTGCCGATACATTTGTCCATAGCCATCGGTGCCCGATGTCGTCAACGGTACGGTCTGTCCAACCTGAATCAGCGCCGGATACCCTTCGGTGACCTGGAGCTGCTGTACGCCGCCGTTTCGACTATGGGTGCTGCGGCGGATGATGCGCACCTGATTGCCGCTCGCGTGGCCCTCCCCGGTCGACAGTTCGACATCGCCACTTCGTACGCTGCCATCGATCGAGTATCCGCTTTGCGAAGACGTGCCTTGGTCCTGTGTATCGACAGTGATCAGCAGCCGCTTCGGCGCGGTATCAAGCTGGGCTACGACCGCTCGCAGTTCCTTGATCACGGGCTCAGGGGCATTGATGACCAGCTGGTTGCCGTAGGCGCTGACACGACCCTGATCGGCAACCACCGAGCGCGCTATGTCCAGCATCTCCTCCGCTTGGCGGTAGTTCAGCGGTATGACCTCGGTGGCGGCTGACAGCGGCAGGGCCACGCTGAATAGCAGCATGGCGACAATGGCTTTGAAGCTCATATGCGAAAGCTCCGTAGGTTCGGATCGGTAACGCTGAGTTCCCAGGCACGGTCAAACAGCGCTCTTTGTTGGCGGACCTTACCTGGTGCGTGATAACTGACACGTGCTTCCGGCCGGTCCGCCTGTGTCCGTACGATTAGCGCATTATCGTCGGCGATTACGAACTCGCAATTGTCGCAATCGCTGGCCGAAGCGAGACGGCGAATGCGAAGATTGCTGGTGAGTCTGTGGCTCAGGTCAAGCAATCGGTGACCGGTGCGCAAGGCGCGCGTCGGGTCGGCGACAATCACCGCAAGCCCGTTTCGCGGATGGCTCAGCAGCAGTCTGACGCAGGCCTCAACAAAGTCGGCGTCTCCGTACAGCCAGGGATCCAGTGCCTGGCTATAGATAAACAGTGACCGGCGTGCTTGTTGCGCGAGCGCTAGCGTGTGCTCGCGCAACTGGGTGGCCGTGGTGAGAAGCGTCGTCTCCGCAGACGGAGAGGGTGTATCGCCTTCGGCAACGCTTCGCGTGGACGCGTATGAAGGTTCCGGGTTGCATAACGCGAAGCGGCCTGGCGAAACGAATTCGACGGCCGGCAGCTCGGCCACCGAAGCCGCTTGACCAGGCCTGCGCTCAGTCACGCCTGGCTATCGCTGCGGCGCAGCATGTCGACGTGGGGGATGCCGGCCTCCAGGAACTCATCGCTGACGACCTTAAAGCCGAGGCGCTCGTAGAAGCGAGTTGCATGGACTTGCGCGGTCAGCTTTTGCTCAACCAGGCCTCGCCGCTCGGCTTCTCCGATCACGGCCTGCATCAAGGCATTGCCGACGTTAAGCCCGCGCCAATCCCGCAGGACCGCGACGCGCCCGATCTGGCCATCTGCGAGCAATCGGGCCGTGCCTATCGGATAGCCGCCTTCGGTCGCCAGAAAGTGAATGGCCTCTGCATCATCCGTATCCCACTCTTGCTCAGGTGGAACGGCCTGCTCGGCGATGAAGACCGCTTCTCGAATGCGGCGCAGATCGGCGTTGTCTTTTTGCCAATCGGCGATTCGCACTTGGACATCATTCATCGGCGAACTCCAGACTTCCTTGTTTTACCAATTCCCAGAGAAGGGTGCGCGCGTCTTCGTTATCGACCCAGGGCGAAAGATTATCAACATGCAGGGCATCAGCCGAACAGACAAGTCGCAGTAGATCCCGCAGACCTGCTGGCAGCAGCCGACTCTGACCGCTGGCAAACAACAGCAGGCCGATATCCACTTCGCTCCAGGCAAGCCTGGCCGATGGATTGCGAACCAGTACGGCGCCGTCACGAATGGCCGAGCGGAAGTCGGCAAGAGCGAGTTCGGCACCTTCGACACGCTCAGGATAGCGGGGCTCGGTCATGAACTGGCCGAACCAGGTGAGCAAAAGACGCTCGTCCCCCATGTGTTCGGCAAGCAGCCCCTTCAGCCGCTCAAGCGCATCACGCTGGATTTCGAAGGGATCTTCCACTGGCTGAAGATCGGCATCGCCATAGCGCTCTTCGTCCGGCAGGAATTGCGCGAGGAAGTCGGTGAAATGCGTCAGCACTTCTGCGGCGCTCGGGGCACGGAACCCTACCGAATAGGTCATGCAGGCGTCCTCGGCAGTACCGAAGTGCGCCAGGCGCGGCGGCAGATAGAGCATGTCGCCAGGCTCGAGTACCCACTCGTCGGTTCCCTGGAAGTCGGCAAGAATGCGCAGGTCGTCGTGCGGCAGGAGCGGGCTATCGCTGTCGCACATCTGACCGATGCGCCAGCGGCGCTTGCCGTGCGCCTGCAGCAGGAACACATCGTAGTTGTCGTAATGCGGACCTACGCCGCCCCCAGGCGCTGCATAGCTGATCATGACGTCGTCGATCCGCCAGTTCGGCAGGAAACGAAAATGCTCCAGCAGATCGGCCACATCGGGAACCAGCTGATCGACCGCCTGGACCAGCAGCGTCCAGTCCTTTTCGGGCAGTTGCTGGTAGGTGTCTTCGCTGAACGGGCCGCGGCGCAGTTCCCAAGGGCGGTCGCCACGTTCGATCACCAGGCGCGATTCGACCTCTTCCTCGAGGGACAGCCCGGCGAGCTCGTCTGGCGAGATTGGGCTTTGGAACTCCGGAATCGCCTGTCGAATCAGTAGCGGCTTCTTTTGCCAGTAATCGCGCAGGAACTGTCGTGCGCTGATACCGCCCAAGACTTGAAGTGGAATATCAGAAGTCATGCGTAAGACCTTGCCCCGAATAAGGGGCTGCAAATAAAAACGCCCGGCGCAGCCGGGCGTCCGTAAAGTAGATCGCTCAAATGCGCTTGGCCTGCGCCGTCGCGTTACCCACGTAGGTCGCCGGCGTCAGCTTGCGCAGTTCGGCCTTGGCCGACTCAGGAATGGCCAGGCCATCGATGAAAGTCTGGAGCGCTTCGGGCGTGATGCCTTTGCCGCGGGTCAGGTCCTTGAGCTTTTCGTAGGCGTTTTCCACTGCGTAACGGCGCATCACGGTTTGTACCGGTTCGGCCAATACTTCCCAGCAGGCATCCAGGTCGTCGGCCAGGCGCGGCGCATTGAGCTCGAGCTTGCCGATGCCCTTGAGGCTGGCTTCGTAGGCGATGACGCTATGGGCAAAACCGACGCCCAGGTTGCGTAGTACCGTAGAGTCGGTCAGGTCGCGCTGCCAACGAGAGATCGGCAGCTTGCTGGCCAGATGCTGGAACAAGGCGTTAGCGATGCCCAGGTTGCCCTCGGAGTTCTCGAAGTCGATCGGGTTGACCTTGTGCGGCATGGTCGAAGAGCCAATCTCGCCGGCGACGGTCTTCTGCTTGAAGTAGCCGAGCGAGATGTAGCCCCAGACGTCACGGTCGAAGTCGATGAGGATGGTGTTGAAACGGGCGATGGCGTCGAACAGCTCGGCGATATAGTCGTGTGGCTCGATCTGTGTCGTATAGGGGTTCCAGGACAGACCCAGATCGCTCTCGATGAACTCACGAGCATTGGCTTCCCAATCCACGTCAGGATAAGCCGACAGATGCGCATTGTAGTTGCCCACTGCGCCATTGATCTTACCGAGCAGCGGCACCGCTTCGACCTGAGCGATCTGACGCTCCAGTCGATACACCACATTCGCCAGCTCCTTGCCCATCGTCGTGGGAGAGGCGGGCTGGCCGTGGGTACGTGACAGCATCGGTACGTCGGCAAACTGAATGGCCAGGGCGCGGATGGCTTCGGCGATCTGACGCATCAGCGGCAGTAGTACGGTGTCGCGGCCTTCGCGCAGCATCAGGGCGTGCGAGAGGTTGTTGATGTCCTCGCTGGTACAGGCGAAGTGAATGAATTCATTGATCCGAGCAAGCTCCGGGAGGCGCTTGGCTTGCTCTTTGAGGAGGTATTCCACCGCCTTGACGTCGTGATTGGTCGTGCGCTCGAACTCCTTGACGCGCTCGGCGTGCTCGAGCTGAAAATCCTCCGCCAGCTGGTCGAGCAGTGCGTTTGCTTCGGCCGAGAACGGTGCGACCTCGGGAACGCCCGGATGGGCGGCCAGGCGCTGGAGCCAGCGAACCTCAACCTGAACGCGATAGCGTATCAGGCCGAACTCGCTGAAGATCGGGCGCAGGGCGCTGGTTTTGCCGGCGTAGCGGCCATCGACGGGGGACACCGCCGTGAGCGAAGAAAGCTGCATAAGGGCGTTCTCGACAGGTGAGGCACGAAAAGAGGGCGCAGATTATACACGAAAGCGCCAACCGGGCCGGCGCTCGCGTGCGTTGGCGTACGGTCAGGTGCGCAGCCTTGGGTAGAGCGCATCGAGCAGCTTGCGCCGGCTGAATATCAGTTGCCAGCGATGCCCACCCAACTGGCGCCAGAGCCGTGCGGAGCGGATTCCCGCCAGCAGCAGGGCGCGAATCTTGGCGGCGTTGTCCGATTGCTGCAGGTGCCGCATGTCGCCCTGGACCTGAATGCGTTGCCGGAATGTACTGAGCGTGTCCTGATAGAGCGAGGCAAACGAAGCGACGACGTTTGGATGATCGATGCCGAAGTGCCCCACCTGGGCCTCGATCTGGTCGAGACGGCTGGCTATCACTTCCAGCATGTCGCCGCGTTTGTCCAGCTGGCGCTCCAGCCCGATCATCGCCAGGGCGTAGCGCAACGGCTCGCGCTGAAGTGCACTGGACTCGCGCTCCAGTGCACCGACCAAGGCGCGATAGCCATCGCGCAGGTTCAAATCATCGCCGCCATAGATTTCGACGGTCGATTGCGGTGAGCGGATCAGGAGGCTTCGCAGCAGGCACGCTACCGGAGCCGGCGCAGACTGTCCGGTTCGGGCAATACGGTCAACCTGTGCCGCGGCTTCGAAGACTGCCCCGAGTGCGATCAACTGCTCGTCCAGGCGTGTCATGGGCGAGCGCCCTCGAACCAGGCTTCGGCGTGCTCGATGACGCCGCCACCGAGGCAGATATCACCGTCGTAGAAGACCACCGACTGACCGGGCGTCACGGCGCGTTGAGGGGTGTCGAACACCACGCGATAACCGTCGGCGGCAGGCTCTAGCGTGCAGGGCTGGTCATCCTGGCGATAACGCACTTTCGCGGCCAGGCGCAGCGGGCGCACCACCTCGATCGGGTTGACCCAATAGATTTCCGAGACCGACAGCGCGCGCGCGAACAGGCGAGGGTTGTCGTTGCCCTGGCCGACGATGAGCGCGTTGCGGGCGAGATCCTTTTCCACTACGTACCAAGGCTCATCGCCGGCGTCCTTCAGTCCGCCGATGCCGAGCCCCTGACGCTGCCCGATCGTGTGGTACATCAAGCCATGATGTCGGCCGATGACCTTGCCCTCGGTTGTCTCGATGTCACCGGGCTGGGCCGGCAGATACTGCTTGAGGAAATCGCTGAAACGGCGTTCGCCGATAAAGCAGATGCCCGTCGAGTCCTTCTTTCGGGCGGTCGCCAGATCATGGCGCTCGGCGATCGCGCGTACTTCGGGCTTCTCCAGTTCGCCCACCGGAAACAGCGACTTGGCGAGTTGCTCGCCAGCGACGGCGTGCAGGAAATAGCTCTGATCCTTGTTCGGATCCAGCCCCTTGAGAAGCTCGCTGCGGCCTTCGGTATCTCTTCTGCGGACATAGTGACCGGTGGCAATCAGGTCGGCACCCAGCATCAGGGCGTAATCGAGAAAGGCCTTGAACTTGATCTCCCGGTTGCAAAGGATGTCGGGGTTAGGTGTCCGCCCTGCCTTGTACTCGGCGAGGAAATGCTCGAACACGTTATCCCAGTACTCGGCCGCAAAATTGGCCGTATGCAGCTTGATGCCAAGCCGATCGCAGACCGCCTGAGCGTCTGCCAGGTCCTCCTTGGCGGTGCAGTATTCGGTGCCGTCATCCTCCTCCCAGTTCTTCATGAACAGCCCTTCGACTCGATAGCCTTGCTCGAGTAACAGGAGGGCTGACACGGAGGAGTCGACGCCGCCGGACATGCCGACGATAACGCGTGGTTTTTCGGGATTGACGGGTGTCGAGCTGGGCATAGGGATTCGCGGAGTATCCGAAAAGAGCGGGATTCTAACAGGGCGTCGGAGATGACACGAAACGGTCGTCAGTCACGCACGACCGCCAGATCGTGGAGCGGCCCTGACAGGTAGTCGTCGACGCAACGTAGGACCAGTTCGCTGCGCCAGCGTTGGGGCTGGCCAGCCAGCTCGTCGCGGGTTAGCCAGAGCGCCCGAACGATGCCATCGTCCAGAGCGCGTTGGGGGTCGTGAGCCAGGGGCCTGGCGGCAAAGCAGACGCGCTGATAGGTGACGCCATTGCTTGGTGCGGTGTACAGATATACGCCGACAACCCCCGTCAACTCGACTTGCCATGCGGTTTCCTCGAGGGTTTCGCGTATAGCTGCCTGGCGTAGGGTTTCATTCGCTTCCAGATGCCCGGCGGGCTGGTTGAGAACTGCGCGACCTGCCTTGATCTCCTCAACGAAAAGAAACGCGCCTTGATGTTCGACGATGGTGGCGACGGTGATGTGCGGTTGCCAGGTCATATGAGCGTCCGAGCGAAAGAATTCAGGATGATACCAAGCCGGCGTTCGTACAAAAAAAGAAGCCCCGGCGCGAGGCCGGGGCTTCTTCAGCTGCGTTACGAACGTCGACTGCGTTACGCCAGTGCAGCCAGGGCGGCGTTGAAGGTTTCGCTCGGGCGCATCACCTTGCTGGTCAGCTCAGGGTTCGAGCGGTAGTACCCGCCGATATCCGCTGGCTTGCCCTGCACGGCGGTGAGCTCGGAGACGATCTTCTCCTCGTTTTCGGTCAGCGCCTTGGCCAACGGTGCGAAGTGGGCGGCGAGCGCTGGATCTTCGGTCTGGGCAGCCAGCTCCTGCGCCCAGTACAGCGCGAGATAGAAGTGGCTGCCGCGGTTATCCAGGCCGCCAATTCGGCGTGCAGGCGACTTGTTGTTATCGAGCAGTTTGCCGGTAGCGGCATCGAGGGTCTTGCCGAGTAGCTTGGCCTTCGGATTGTCGGACTTGATGCCCAGCTCCTCCAGCGACACGGCCAGTGCCAGGAACTCACCCAGCGAATCCCAGCGTAGGTAGTTTTCCTCGATCAACTGCTGGACATGCTTGGGAGCCGAGCCGCCGGCGCCGGTTTCGTACATGCCGCCGCCCGCCATCAGCGGAACGATGGAGAGCATCTTGGCCGAGGTGCCCAGTTCCATGATCGGGAACAGGTCGGTCAGGTAGTCGCGCAGGACGTTGCCGGTGACGGAGATGGTGTCCTTGCCGCGGATCATGCGCTCCATGGAGAAACGAATAGCTTCGTTGTAGCCCATGATGCGAATGTCCAGACCACTCAGATCATGGTCCTTCAGGTAGGTTTCGACCTTCTTTTGCAGCTCGCAGTCGTGGGCGCGCTCGGGATCGAGCCAGAATACCGCCGGAGTATCGGACTGGCGGGCACGGGTGACGGCCAGCTTCACCCAGTCACGGATCGGAGCGTCTTTGGTCTGGCAGGCGCGCCAGATGTCGCCTTTCTCGACTTCATGCTGCATCAGCACGGTGCCGTCGGCCAGCACAACGCGCATGGTGCCGTCTGCAGTCATCTCGAAGGTCTTGTCATGCGAACCGTACTCTTCGGCCTTCTGAGCCATGAGGCCGACGTTCGGTACGCTGCCCATGGTGGTCGGATCGAAGGCGCCATTGGTCTTGCAGAAGTTGATCATCTCTTGGTAGATGCGAGCGTAGGTGCTCTCCGGCATCACCGCCTTGGTGTCCTTCTGCTTGCCATCCTTGCCCCACATCTGGCCGGAGTTGCGGATCATCGCCGGCATCGAGGCGTCGACGATCACGTCGCTGGGGATGTGCAGGTTGGTGATGCCCTTGACCGAGTCGACCATCGCCATTTCCGGACGGTGGGCGTAGACCTCGTGAATGTCGTGCAGGATTTCTTCCTGCTGCGACGCCGGCAGGGTCTTGATCTTGTCGTAGACGCTGGAGAGGCCGTTGTTGGGGTTGACGCCAATCTCTTCGAACAGTTTGCCCCACTTGTCGAACACGTCCTTGTAATAGACGGTCACGGCGTGGCCGAAGACGATCGGGTGGGAGATCTTCATCATGGTCGCCTTGACGTGCAGGGACCACATCACGCCGGTCTCCTTGCAGTCCTGCAGCGTGTCTTCAAAGAACGAGCGCAGCTTCTTGCAGCTCATGAACATGCTGTCGAGCACTTCGCCTTCCTGCAAAGCCAGCTGCTTCTTCAGCTCTACCTGGCCATCCTTGCCGACAAATTCGATGCGCACGTCGCCAGCCTTGTCCATGGTGATGGACTGCTCGCTGGAGAAGAAGTCACCGCCGCGCATGTAGTCGGCGTGGGACTGGGAGGCCTTGCTCCACTTGCCCATCGAGTGCGGATGCTTGCGGGCATAAGCCTTGACGGCAGCCGGCGCGCGGCGGTCGGAGTTACCTTCGCGCAAAACGGGGTTTACGGCACTGCCGAGGACCTTGCTGTAGCGGGCGCGGACTTCTTTTTCAGCCTCGCTGTGCGGCTCATCGGGAAAATCCGGAACGTTGTAACCCTGGGCCTTGAGTTCGGCGATGGCGGCCTTGAGCTGGGGTACGGAAGCGCTGATGTTCGGCAGCTTGATGATGTTGGCGTCCGGCGACTGGGTCATTTCGGCCAGCTTGGCCAGGTCGTCCTCAATACGCTTGTCGGCATCGAGTTGATCGGCGAACGCGGCGAGGATACGGCCGGCAAGAGAGATATCGCGAGTCTCGACCGAGATGTCGGCAGAAGCGGCGAAGGTTTCGACTATGGGAAGCAGCGAGTAGGTGGCGAGGGCGGGGGCTTCGTCGGTGAAGGTATAGGTAATCTTCGAAGGCATTTGGCGTTGACTCTCTCTCTTTGCTGAGCGTGCACAGAACCACGATGCGCGCGGGTAGGCGCTCCTGCACTCGTAGAGCCGGATATCGGGGTTCGCCGCGGTGATGTGAATGCACCCAAAGGACGAGCATCGAATGAGGTAATCACTCGGCGGGTCCAGATAGACGATTTGTCCGGTTAGGGATGGCTCGCCTGTATGACTCGGCAGTCATCGCCCGAGTATATCACTGCGGCTTGCTGTCCAAGAATGCTTTGCCGAATACGACGAACGAACTGTAGTTTCGCCCCTGTCGGTAGGCTACTCTCGGGGGTGAGTGCAACTGCTGTTTTTAACCAGAGAAACGGAGTCCAGCATGGGATACCAAAAGATCCAGGTGCCTGCCCACGGTGACAAAATCACCGTAAACGCCGACCACACCTTGAACGTGCCCAATAACCCGATCATTCCCTATATCGAAGGGGACGGTATTGGGATCGACATCACGCCGGTGATGATCAAGGTGGTCGACGCTGCGGTGGAAAAAGCCTACGGCGGTCAGCGCAAGATCGCCTGGATGGAAGTCTACGCGGGCGAGAAAGCTACTCAGGTCTATGACCCCGATACCTGGCTGCCGAAAGAGACGCTCGAGGTTGTCCGTGATTATGTGGTATCCATCAAGGGGCCGCTTACCACTCCGGTTGGCGGCGGCATTCGGTCGCTGAACGTTGCGCTTCGCCAGGAGCTCGACCTTTATGTGTGCCAGCGTCCGGTTCGCTGGTTTACCGGCGTGCCCAGCCCGGTCAAGAAGCCGGGTGACGTGGATATGGTGATCTTTCGGGAGAACTCCGAGGACATCTACGCCGGTGTTGAATGGAAGGCGGGCACTCCCGAAGCAGAGAAGGTCATCAAATTCCTGACCGAAGAAATGGGCGTCAAGAAGATTCGCTTTACCGAGAACTGCGGTATTGGCATCAAGCCGGTTTCTCAGGAGGGCACCAAGCGCCTGGTGCGCAAGGCGCTGCAATACGCGGTTGATAACGACCGTAGCTCTGTGACTATCGTGCACAAGGGCAACATCATGAAGTTCACCGAAGGTGCCTTCAAAGAGTGGGGCTATGAGGTGGCACGCGACGAATTCGGAGCGGAGCTGCTAGATGGCGGGCCCTGGATGAAATTCAAGAACCCAAACACCGGTAAGGAAATCGTCGTTAAGGACGCCATCGCCGATGCGATGCTGCAGCAGATTCTGTTGCGCCCCGCCGAGTACGACGTTATCGCGACCTTGAACCTCAATGGCGACTATCTCTCTGATGCCTTGGCTGCGGAGGTCGGCGGTATCGGAATCGCGCCGGGTGCGAACCTTTCGGACACCGTCGCGATGTTCGAGGCAACGCACGGGACGGCTCCCAAGTATGCGGGGCAAGACAAGGTCAACCCTGGATCGCTGATCCTTTCGGCTGAGATGATGCTGCGTCACATGGGCTGGGTCGAGGCCGCGGAGCTCGTTATCAAGGGTGTCGAGGGCGCCATTGCTGCCAAGACCGTGACCTACGATTTCGAGCGACTGATGGAGGGGGCGACCCTGCTGTCCTGCTCGGCTTTCGGCGACGCTGCCGTATCGCACATGTGAAGCAAGAAAGGCCGATCGCAGATCGGCCTTTCTTTCCGAGCGACTGGGCTGCCAGGCATTACCTATCGCCTAGCAGCTCATGCAGCCTTTCGCGGGTGTGGCAGAGCAGACACTAAGCGGGAGCCTTGATGTTTCCTTTCTCGGCAACCTGGGTCTGGGCGGGGGCCTCCACCGTCGCCTGCGGCCTGATCTCCACGGCGTGCAGCCCCTTGGGCCCTTGCAGAATGTTGAACATGACTGCTTGCCCGGCTTTCAGTGTCCGATAGCCTTCCATCTGGATCGCTGAATAATGGGCGAACAGGTCCTCATCGCCGCCGTCTGCTACGATGAATCCATAGCCCTTGGCGTTGTTGAACCACTTGACCTTACCGCTTAGCATGCTGTTGTCCCTCTGCAAAGGAGTCCGTCACCGGAGTAACATCCGTTTCATTCCGCGCTCGATGGGCGTGCTGCCAATGTTGCGCTCGTATACCCGTAGCAGGCATAGACTGTTTGTATCACTGTTTTTCGGTTAGTCAAGGCAGCTCGTCTGCCGGCTGCGAAGCTTTCATCCATTCGGCCTAGTGCCGATTCTCAGAACGTACTCATGCGTGCATTTGCTTATATTCGACTAACATTCAACCAGGATCGGGCGCCCGAGGATGACCAGCATCACGAGGGTTCCGGACTGGCCGTTGAAGAGGCCAAGCCGGCGCTGAAGGCACCCTCGATGTATAAAGTTGTCATGTTCAATGATGACTACACACCGATGGACTTCGTAGTCGAGGTGTTGCAGTCGATCTTCAACCATAACCGCGAACTGGCCACCAAGATCATGTTGGCAGTGCATACCGAGGGTCACGCTGTATGCGGGGTCTATACCCGTGACGTGGCTGAAACCAAAGCGATGCAAGTCAATCAATATGCAAGGGAATGCCAGCACCCGCTGCTTTGTGAGATCGAGAAGGACGGTTAACTCCGACTGCTGGGGTAAGAGGTGAAGCTATGTTGAACCGTGAACTCGAAGTCACCCTGAATCTGGCTTTCAAAGAGGCACGTGCCAAGCGCCATGAATTCATGACGGTTGAACACCTCCTGTTGGCCCTGCTGGACAATGAAGCGGCCGCCACCGTACTGAGGGCTTGTGGCGCCAGCCTTGATAAGTTGAGACACGATCTACAGGAGTTCATCGACTCCACCACGCCATTGATTCCCCAGCACGATGAGGAGCGCGAAACACAGCCGACGCTGGGTTTTCAGCGCGTTCTTCAGCGTGCGGTGTTCCACGTACAGAGCTCTGGCAAGCGGGAAGTAACTGGAGCCAACGTGCTGGTTGCCATCTTCAGCGAGCAGGAAAGCCAGGCGGTGTTCTTGCTCAAGCAGCAGAACGTCGCGCGTATCGATGTCGTCAATTACATTGCGCACGGTATCTCCAAGGTCCCGGGAAGTGGCGCCAGTCCCGATTCCGAGTCGGAGATGCAGGATGACGAGAGCGGAGATACCGCTGCCGGCAAGAATCCGCTCGATGCCTATGCCAGCAATTTGAACGAGCAAGCTCGCCAGGGTCGTATCGATCCCTTGGTCGGCCGCGAACACGAGGTTGAGCGTGTCGCGCAGATCCTGGCGCGTCGGCGCAAGAACAACCCGCTGCTGGTGGGCGAAGCCGGTGTGGGCAAGACCGCCATCGCTGAGGGCTTGGCCAAGCGGATCGTGGATGGACAGGTACCTGATTTGCTGCGCGACAGCGTCGTCTATTCATTGGATCTCGGTGCCTTGCTGGCGGGAACCAAGTATCGCGGGGATTTCGAGAAGCGCTTCAAGGCACTGCTCGGGGAGCTGCGCAAGCGTCCGCAGGCGATCCTGTTCATCGACGAGATCCACACGATCATTGGTGCGGGGGCAGCATCCGGTGGTGTCATGGACGCCTCCAACCTGCTCAAGCCGCTCTTGTCCTCAGGTGAGATTCGCTGCATCGGTTCGACCACCTTCCAGGAGTTCCGCGGAATCTTCGAAAAAGATCGCGCACTGGCTCGCCGTTTTCAGAAGGTCGACGTATCCGAGCCTTCGGTTGAGGACACGGTCGGCATCCTTCGAGGGCTGAAGGGCCGTTTCGAGCAGCACCACAACATCGAGTACAGCGATGAGGCGCTGCGCGCGGCTGCCGAGCTGGCGTCACGCTATATCAACGACCGTCACATGCCGGACAAGGCAATCGATGTGGTCGACGAGGCGGGTGCGTTTCAGCGGCTGCAGCCGGAAGAGGCTCGGGTCAAGCGCATTGGCGTCGAGCAGATCGAGGACATCGTGGCGAAGATCGCCCGCATCCCGCCGAAGCATGTTTCGAGCTCTGACAAGGAGCTGCTGCGCAATCTCGAGCGTGATCTGAAGCTCACGGTATTCGGCCAGGACGATGCGATCGATTCGCTGGCGACCGCGATCAAGCTTTCGCGCGCGGGCCTTAAGGCGCCAGACAAACCGGTCGGCTCGTTCCTCTTTGCCGGGCCCACCGGGGTGGGCAAGACCGAGGCCGCACGGCAGCTCGCTCGAGCCTTGGGAGTCGAACTGATCCGCTTTGACATGTCCGAATACATGGAGCGACACACGGTGTCGCGCTTGATCGGCGCGCCGCCTGGCTATGTCGGCTTCGACCAGGGTGGCTTGCTCACCGAGGCGATCACCAAGCAGCCTCATTGCGTACTGTTGCTTGACGAGATAGAGAAGGCGCACCCGGAGGTATTCAACCTGCTCCTGCAGGTCATGGACCACGGCACGCTAACTGACAACAACGGCCGCAAGGCTGACTTCCGCAACGTAATCATCATCATGACGACCAATGCCGGGGCGGAGACGGCTGCGCGAGCGTCCATCGGCTTCACGCTGCAAGATCATGCCTCTGATGCAATGGAGGTGATCAAGAAGAGCTTCACGCCGGAGTTCCGCAACCGGCTTGACACGATCATTCAGTTCGGCCGACTCAGCCACGAAGTCATCAAGAGCATCGTGGACAAGTTCCTCATCGAACTCCAGGCGCAGCTGGAGGACAAGCACGTCACGCTCGAGGTGTCGGATGCAGCAAGGGGTTGGCTGGCCGAACATGGTTACGATGCCAGAATGGGTGCCCGGCCGATGGCGCGTCTGATCCAGGACAAGATCAAGCGCCCGCTGGCAGAAGAAATTCTGTTTGGCGAGCTGGCCGATCATGGTGGGGTCGTGCGGGTCGATATACGGGACGACGAACTCTTCTTCGAGTTCGAGACAACCGCTGAGCTGGTGTAGTGGAGGAGGGCGGCGCAACGTCGCCTTCACCGGCCCCAAAACAAAAATGCCCGGTTTGAACCGGGCGTTTTTCTCGCGCTCGATTAGCGTGCGCGGTAGGTGATGCGCCCCTTGCTCAGGTCGTAAGGGGTGAGTTCTACACGAACCTTGTCACCAGTAAGAATGCGGATGTAGTTCTTGCGCATCTTGCCGGAAATATGCGCAGTAACGACGTGCCCGTTCTCCAACTCCACGCGGAACATGGTGTTGGGCAGGGTGTCGACGACAGTACCTTCCATTTCGAAGCTGTCTTCTTTCGACATTCAGCAAAGCCCTCGATATCAATGAACGCCGACTGATACGTCGGCAAAAACGGCAAGTATTGTGCCTGAATTCCCCTGATGCGCCAAGCCGTCAGCTCAGTGTTATCCAGCGCTGGCTGACCAGCAGTTCGATGGGGCGGTACTCGGTCTTGTAATTCATCTTGCGGCAGTTCTTGATCCAATAGCCCAGGTAAACGGCCTTCAGTCCCAGTCGCGCCGCTTCGGCGACCTGCCAGAGAATGGCGTAGCGCCCGAGGCTTCGGCGCTCTTCGTTGGGGTCGTAGAAGGTGTAGACCGCCGAAAGGCCGTTCGGCAGCACATCGGTGACCGCCACCGCCAGTAGCCGGCCGTCGAGTCGAAACTCGTAAAAACGACTGAATGGCAGGTCGCGCACGAGGAAGGTGTTGAACTGCTCGCGGCTCGGTGGATACATGTCGCCATCAGCGTGCCGCTTCTCGATGTAGGTCGCGTACAGCGAGTAGTACTCCTCGGTGAAGCCCGCGCGCACCGCTTGGACTTTCAGGTCCGCGTTACGTTTGATAATGCGTTTTTGCTGGCGGCTGGGTAACAGCGCGTTGGCGGGAATGCGGGCAGGAATGCAGGCAGAGCATCGTTGGCAGTGAGGTCGATAGAGGTGGTCTCCGCTGCGACGAAAGCCCATCTCGGAAAGCTCGGCATATACCTGCACATCCATCGGCTGGCTGGGGTCGAGAAACAGCGTCGTGGCCTGTTCGTCGGGCAGATAGCTGCACGGATGGGGCTGGGTTGCGTAGAACTTGAGGCGGGCCAGTGAAGTCATGGTCAACTCTCACGAAACTTGCGTTCAGTGTAGGTCAGCTTGCCTTGCTCGACTACGCACGCCAATTCGTTTCGCCAGGTCGTTGCAGATGCTGAGCGAGCAGCCGTTTGAACTCGCTGCGAGGAATCGGGCGGGCGCCGAAACTGGCTAGATGGTGCGTATGCATCTGGCAGTCAATCATTTCGAATCCCCAGTCGCGCAGTCGTTCCACCAGTTGCACGAAACCAACCTTGGAGGCGTCCGTCTCCCGGCTGAACATCGACTCGCCAAAGAACAGGCGCCCCATTGCCAGGCCGTATAAGCCGCCTACCAGGACACCCTGTCGCCACACCTCTACTGAGTGCGCAATACCCCGCTCATGCAGGCGGATATACGCGTGCTGCATAGCAGGCGTGATCCAGGTTCCTTCGGCATAGCTGCGGGGCTCGGCGCAGCCTTGGATGACCTCGGCGAACGCCTGGTCGAAGGTAACCCGCAGCTCGCCTTGGCGGATGCGCTTGCGCAGGCTTCGCGATACGTGTAGTTCGCCCGGGAACAACACGGTCCGTGGATCGGGAGACCACCAGAGTATGGGCTGACCCTCCTGGTACCAGGGGAAGCAGCCGTGCCGGTAGGCCGCGACCAAGCGCTCGGCGCTCAGATCGCCGCCGGCTGCCAGCAGCCCGTTCGGCTCACGTAGCGCCTGTTCAAGCGGAGGAAAGCCGAGATCATCGCGTTGCAGCCAGGTCAGCATAGGCCGTGCCGTCAGGAGGGGAGGCGGGCCAGGCCCGCCTTCGCGTCAGTTGTCGAGAAACTTCTCTGCATCCAGCGCAGCCATGCAGCCGGCACCGGCCGAGGTGATGGCCTGGCGATAGACGTGATCGGCAACGTCGCCGGCTGCAAAAACGCCTGCGATGCTGGTGGCGGTGGCGTCACCCTCACTGCCGCCTTTGATGGAGAGGTAGCCGTCTCGCATCGCCAGCTGGCCAGCAAAGAGATCGGTGTTGGGCTTGTGGCCGATGGCGATGAACACGCCTGCCAGGTCCAGGCGTGCCTCTTCGCCAGTCAGGGTGTGCTTCAAGCGCACGCCGGTCACGCCGCTGTCGTCGCCCAGCACCTCTTCGAGCGTATGGTTCCAATGCAGGCGGATGTTGCCGTTGGCAGCCTTTTCCATGATCTTGTCTTGCAGGATTTTTTCCGAGCGCAGCTTGTCGCGGCGATGGATCAGGTGCACTTCCTTGGCGATGTTTGACAGGTAGAGCGCTTCCTCGACCGCAGTGTTGCCTCCGCCCACGACAGCCACCACCTGGTTGCGATAGAAGAAGCCATCACAGGTGGCGCACGCTGAAACCCCGCGGCCCGCGAACGCCTCTTCCGACGGCAGCCCCAGATACTGTGCCGATGCGCCGGTTGCGATGATCAGGGCGTCGCAGGTGTAGGTGCCGCTGTCACCCTTGAGTGTGAAGGGGCGCTGCTGCAGTTCTGCGGTATGGATGTGATCGAAGAGGATCTGGGTATCGAAGCGCTCGGCATGCTTTTGCATGCGCTCCATCAGCGCGGGGCCGGTAAGACCTTCGACGTCGCCGGGCCAGTTGTCGACTTCGGTTGTAGTGGTCAACTGGCCGCCAGGCTGGATTCCGGTGATCACGAGCGGCTTGAGGTTGGCGCGTGCAGCATACACCGCGGCGGTATAACCGGCCGGGCCGGAGCCAAGGATGATCAGACGCGAATGCTTGACTTCACTCATAAAAAGCCCTCATAAGCCTTTGTTGCCAAATAGAAAAGCGTGCTCCAGTCGAGCCGCGCGGTGAAAAGTGGCGTTTATGCTACACCGAAGTCGAGGCGAATTGCCCGGGCAGCGGAACCGACATGCGATCAGGCCGACAAACCCGTACAATGCCCGGCTTACGGCTGTTACCGGTTCATCGAGCGCGCTGAAAGCGCAGGAAAAGAAGCGTTTTGAAGAACTCCTCTCCCTCTGCGACGGTCTCGTCGTGGCGACAGCAACTCCATTACCGCCTCAAGGAAGGCGCCTTGATTGCCCTGGGTGTGCTGTGCGCATACCTGTGGATGGCGCTGCTCACCTACGAGCCCTCCGACCCCGGGTGGACGCACACCAGTAATGTCCAGCAGGTACAGAACGCTGCCGGGCGTGCTGGTGCCTGGTTCGCCGACGTGCTGTTCATGGCGCTCGGTTATTTCGCCTACCTGTTTCCCTTGTTGCTGGCGATCAAGACCTGGCAGGTTTTCCGCGCACGTCATCAAGCCTGGCGTTGGAACGGTTGGCTATTCTCGTGGCGCCTGATCGGCCTGGTGTTCCTGGTCTTGTCGGGTTCGGCCTTGGCCTACATCCATTTCAATGCCGCCGAGGTCCTGCCGGCTTCGGCGGGCGGCGCACTTGGCGAGAGCCTGGGCCAGCTCGCGGTCAACTCGCTCAATGTGCAAGGCAGCACGCTGGGGCTGCTTGCGCTGTTTCTCTTCGGGCTGACAGTGTTCACCGATCTGTCCTGGTTCAAGGTGATGGACCTGACCGGCAAGATCACGCTCGATCTGCTGGAGTTGATCCAGAGCGGCTTCAGCCGGTGGTGGTCGGCACGCAGCGAGCGCAAGCAGCTGGTGGCTCAACTGCGCCAGGTCGACGAGCTGGTCAATGAGGTCGCGGCGCCTGTGGTGCGCGACCGGAAGGAGCAGGCGAAGGTCAAGGAACGTCTGCTGGAGCGCGAAGAATCGCTTGTTCGTCACATGAGCGAGCGTGAGAAGCGCCCGGCGCCGGTCATCGAGGCACCGGTTGCGCCGAAGGCACCCGAGCCGAGCAAGCGGGTCATGAAGGAAAAGCAGGCGACGCTGTTTGTCGACCCGCTGATCGAGGGGAGTCTGCCCCCCATTTCACTGCTCGACGTCGCCGAAAAGCAGCAGAAGCAGTACTCGCCCGAGTCGCTCGAAGCGATGTCGCGCCTGCTCGAAATCAAGCTCAAGGAATTTGGCGTCGAGGTGACCGTCGAGTCGGTCCATCCCGGCCCGGTGATCACGCGTTTCGAGATCCAGCCGGCTCCGGGGGTAAAGGTCAGTCGCATCTCCAATCTGGCCAAGGACCTGGCTCGCTCGCTGGCGGTGATCAGCGTGCGAGTGGTCGAAGTGATACCGGGCAAGACCACCGTCGGTATCGAGATCCCCAACGAGGATCGCCAGATCGTGCGCTTCTCCGAGGTGCTGTCGTCGACTCAGTACGACGATGCGAAATCGCCGGTGACGCTCGCCCTCGGGCACGATATCGGTGGCAAGCCGGTGATCGCCGATCTGGCCAAGATGCCGCACCTGCTGGTCGCCGGTACCACGGGTTCGGGTAAGTCGGTCGGTGTCAACGCGATGATCCTGTCGATCCTGTTCAAATCCACGCCAGAAGAGGCGCGGATGATCATGATCGATCCCAAGATGCTCGAGCTCTCCATCTACGAAGGCATTCCGCACCTGCTGTGCCCCGTTGTCACCGACATGAAAGAAGCTGCCAATGCCTTGCGCTGGAGCGTCGCGGAGATGGAGCGGCGCTACAAGCTGATGGCTGCGATGGGTGTGCGCAACCTTGCGGGTTTCAACCGCAAGGTCAAGGAGGCCGAGGAGGCGGGTGCTCCGCTGCACGACCCGCTCTACAAGCGCGAGTCGATGGATGACGAACCGCCGTACCTGAAAGCGTTGCCTACCATCGTGGTGGTCGTCGACGAGTTCGCCGACATGATGATGATCGTCGGCAAAAAGGTCGAAGAGCTCATCGCGCGGATCGCGCAGAAGGCCAGGGCCGCCGGCATTCACCTGATTCTCGCGACGCAGCGGCCGTCGGTGGATGTGATTACCGGCCTGATCAAGGCAAACATTCCAACCCGCATGGCCTTCCAGGTGTCCAGCAAGATCGATTCGCGCACGATTCTCGATCAAGGTGGCGCCGAACAATTGCTCGGCCATGGGGACATGCTCTATCTCCCGCCGGGAACCGGCCTGCCGATCCGCGTACACGGCGCTTTCGTCTCCGATGATGAAGTCCATCGCGTGGTCGAGGCCTGGAAGGCGCGTGGCGCCCCGGACTACATCGAAGACATTCTTGCGGGTGTCGAGGATTCCGGCAGCGGCTTCGACGCCGGTGGCAGCGGTGGCGAAGGCGGCGAGGGCAGCGAAGAGGATCCGCTGTACGACGAAGCGGTACGCTTCGTTACCGAGAGCCGACGAGCTTCCATTTCCGCGGTGCAGCGCAAGCTGAAGATCGGCTACAACCGTGCCGCGCGTATGATCGAAGCCATGGAAATAGCCGGCGTCGTCACCTCGATGAACACCAATGGTTCGCGCGAAGTCATCGCGCCACCGCCCATTCGCGACTGAGTCGTAGCGAGGCTTTTCATGCAGCTGATTCGCCTGTTTTCCCTGTTCGCCCTGTTGCTCGTGCTGGCCCCCGTGCAGGCCGACGAGAACGCCTCTACCAAGCGCCTGACAAGCCTGCTCAGCCAGGCCGACACGCTGACCGGACGATTCTCTCAGCTGTCGCTCGATGCCAGCGGGACCCAGCTGCAGGAAACCTCGGGGGAGCTTGCGCTAAAGCGCCCGGGGCAGTTCCGCTGGCATACCGATGAGCCGATGGAGCAGCTGCTGGTTTCCAATGGCGAAAAGGTCTGGCTCTACGATCCTGATCTGCAGCAGGTCACCATCCAGCAGCTGGACCAGCGGCTGACGCATACCCCGGCGTTGTTGCTGTCGGGTGACGTTTCGACGATCAGCGAGAACTTCGAGGTCTCGCACAAGGAAGTGGGCGACGTCATCGATTTCACGCTTCGGCCCAAGGCGCGAGACACCCTGTTCGACAGCCTGCGGCTGTCCTTTCGCGGCGGCGTCATCAACGACATGCAACTGATCGACAGCGTCGGTCAGCGGACCAACATCCTGTTCATGGGCGTGAAGATGAACGAGCCGTTGAAGTCGGGGCTGTTCCAGTTCGAGATCCCTGAGGGGGCAGATGTCATCTCCGAGTAATGGTCGGCCACGCGACGGCCAGGCGATCAAGGTAAAGCACTGAATGGACCTGTTCAGTCGGGAGCCCGTTGCCCAGCCGCTGGCGGCTCGCCTGCGTCCGGCAAGTCTGGACGAGTACGTCGGGCAGGAGCATCTGCTTGCCCGCGGCCGACCACTGCGCGAAGCGCTGGAACAGGGCGCGTTGCATTCGATGATCTTCTGGGGGCCTCCCGGGGTCGGTAAGACTACCCTGGCACGGCTCCTGGCCAAGGTGTCGGACGCGCACTTCGAGACAGTCTCGGCGGTGCTTGCCGGCGTAAAGGAGATTCGCCAGGCGGTCGAAATCGCCAAGCAGCAGGCGGCCCAGTATGGACGGCGGACCATCCTGTTCGTCGATGAAGTCCATCGCTTCAACAAGTCCCAGCAGGACGCTTTCCTGCCCTACGTCGAGGACGGCACGCTGATCTTCATCGGCGCGACTACGGAAAACCCGTCGTTCGAGTTGAACAATGCACTGCTGTCCCGAGCGCGCGTGTACGTCCTCAAGAGTCTTGATGAAAGCGCATTGCGCAATCTGGTCGCACGCGCGCTGAGCGAATCCAAGGGGCTTGGGGAGCTGCGTTTGCAGCTGCCGGAAGCCAGCTTCCAGATCCTGCTCGCGGCGGCCGATGGCGATGGTCGGCGTCTGCTCAACCTATTGGAAAACGCTTCGGACCTTGCCGAGCCTGGCGGCAGCATCGAACCGGAGTTGCTGCAGAATTTGCTGGGTGATAGTCGACGTCGTTTCGACAAGGGGGGCGAAGCCTTCTACGACCAGATTTCGGCATTGCACAAGTCGGTGCGCGGTTCCAACCCGGACGCAGCCCTGTACTGGTTCGCGCGAATGCTCGATGGCGGGTGCGACCCGCTGTACATAGCCCGCCGCGTGGTGCGAATGGCCAGCGAGGAAATCGGCAATGCCGACCCCAGAGCGCTGGCGCTGTGCCTCGATGCCTGGGATGTGCAGGAGCGCCTTGGCAGCCCCGAGGGTGAGTTGGCGGTCGCGCAAGCGATCGTCTACCTGGCCTGCGCGCCGAAGAGCAATGCCGTCTACACGGCCTTCAAGGCAGCGATGCGCGATGCGGCAGAGCACGGTTCGCAGGAAGTGCCGCTGCACCTGCGCAACGCCCCGACTCGCCTGATGAAAGAGCTCGGCTATGGCATGGAGTACCGCTATGCCCACGATGAGCCTGATGCCTACGCCGCTGGCGAAGACTATTTTCCGGAAGCGCTGCAGCCGCGCCGCTATTACCACCCAGTGCCGCGCGGCCTGGAGAGCAAGATTCGCGACAAGCTCGAGCACCTGGCACAGCTCGACAGTGCCAGCCCGATCCAGCGGAGGAAGCGTTGATGCGCATGCTGCTGGCCGTCGCGCTGGGTGGAATCGTCGGTACGCTGATGCGTTTCGGCATATCGCTATGGGTGTCCAACCAATGGCCGCGGCATTTCTACTTTGCCACCCTGACCGTCAATCTGGCTGGCTGCCTGATCATCGGCTTCCTCTACGCGCATTTTCTGACGCGCCCAGAGGTATCGCCGGAGCTGCGCGGGGCGCTGATCATCGGCTTTCTCGGTTCGCTGACGACCTTTTCCAGTTTTTCGCTCGATAGTTTGCGGCTCCTGGAAAGCGGCCAGGTGCTGACCGCGCTGCTGTATACGAGTGGCAGCGTCGTCGGCGGATTGCTGGCGGCATGGGCCGGCCTGGCGCTCGCCAGGTTATGAATGACGTGCGATCGCCAGTAAACTGCGCAACCCCTTTGCAACCCTTTCAGTCAGACGAGACCAACCATGCTTGATTCCAAACTGGTACGCACCCAGCTGCGCGAAGTCGCGCAGCGCTTGGCGACCCGAGGCTACAAGCTGGACGTCGAGCGCATCGAGGCGCTCGAAGCCCAGCGCAAGGTGGTGCAAACCCGTACCGAACAGTTGCAGGCCGAGCGCAATGCGCGCTCCAAGTCCATCGGGCAGGCCAAGCAGCGCGGCGAGGACATCGCCCCCTTGCTCGCCGACGTGGATCGCATGGGTACCGAGCTTGATTCCGGCAAGCAGGAGCTTGACCGTATCCAGAGCGAGCTGGACCAGCTGATGCTGAGCATTCCGAACCTGCCGCATGAATCCGTGCCGGTCGGAGACGACGAGGAGGGCAATGTCGAGGTGCGTCGCTGGGGTACGCCGCCGACGTTCGATTTCCAGGTACGCGACCATGTCGCGCTCGGCGAACAGCACGGCTGGCTCGATTTCGAAACGGCCGCCAAACTGTCCGGTGCACGTTTTGCGCTGATGCGCGGGCCTATCGCCCGGCTGCACCGTGCGCTGGCGCAGTTCATGCTCGATCTGCATACCCGTGAGCACGGCTACGAGGAAACCTACACGCCTTACCTCGTTCAGGCTCCGGCGTTGCAGGGCACCGGCCAGCTGCCGAAGTTCGAGGAAGATCTGTTCAAGATCAGCCGCGAGGGCGAAGCGGATTTCTACCTCATCCCCACAGCCGAGGTGTCGCTGACCAACATTGTCGCGGGCGAGATCCTCGATGCCAAGCAGCTGCCGCTCAAGCTCACGGCGCATACGCCATGCTTCCGCAGCGAGGCCGGTGCATCCGGTCGCGACACCCGGGGCATGATTCGTCAGCACCAGTTCGACAAGGTCGAGATGGTTCAGATCGTCGAGCCGGCGAAGTCCTTCGAGGCGTTGGAAGAACTGACCGGCCACGCCGAGCGTGTACTGCAGTTGCTGGAGTTGCCTTATCGCGTGCTCGCGCTGTGCACCGGCGACATGGGCTTTGGCGCGACCAAGACCTACGACCTGGAAGTCTGGGTGCCAAGCCAGGACAAGTACCGCGAGATTTCCTCGTGTTCGAACTGTGGTGACTTCCAGGCGCGTCGCATGCAGGCGCGCTATCGCAACCCGGAGAGCGGCAAGCCCGAGCTCGTCCATACGCTCAACGGTTCGGGCTTGGCGGTGGGCCGTACGCTGGTCGCGGTGCTGGAGAACTACCAGCAGGCCGACGGCGCGATCCGCGTGCCGGAGGTGCTCAAGCCCTATATGGGCGGTCTCGAGACGATCGGTTGACCGGGCCCGGGCGAGCGTGCCGAGGCCGGCCCTGGATGTGGTAGTCCGAAGGGCCAGGCCTCATCGCACGGTAGCCGCCGCGCGCTTACTTGATGCTCGACAAGGGCACGCGCAGCGGCAGCCGCTGTGATGGATACCCCAACTGCCAGGATTCGCTCATGGATTACCTTCCGCTGTTTCACGATCTAAAGGGCCGGCTGGTGCTCGTCGTCGGCGGCGGCGAGGTCGCCTTGCGCAAGGCGCGACTGCTGGCCGATGCCGGCGCCTGCGTGCGCGTGGTAGCGCCGAGCATCGATCAATCGCTGGTTGCGCTTGTCGCAGAAAGCGGCGGTGAGAGCCGGGCGCGCAACTACACGGCCGATGATCTGCACGGCTGCGTGCTGGCGATTGCCGCTACCGATAGCGAGCCTACCAATGCACAGGTATCCGCCGACGCCCGTACGATCGGGATCCCCGTGAACGTGGTGGATGCGCCGGAACTGTGCAGTGTGATCTTTCCGGCCATCGTCGACCGCTCGCCGCTGATGATCGCGGTATCCAGCGGCGGCGACGCGCCCGTACTGGCGCGGTTGATGCGTGCCCGCATCGAGACGTGGATACCTGCTGCCTACGGCCAGCTCGCGGGTCTGGCGCGGCGCTATCGGGCGAGGGTCAAGGCGCGCTTCGCCAACGTCCAGCAGCGCCGCATCTTCTGGGAAGAAGTGTTTCAGGGGCCGATCGCTGAACAGGCGCTGAGCGGGCGACAGGCGCAAGCCGAGCAGTTGCTGGAGGAAAAGCTCGCGGGCGACAGGGAGCAGCTGCTGGGTGAGGTTTATCTGGTCGGTGCTGGGCCCGGTGATCCGGATCTTTTGACGTTCCGTGCCTTGCGCCTGATGCAGCAGGCCGATGTCGTGTTGTATGACCGCCTGGTTGCCCCGGCCATCCTCGAACTGTGCCGGCGCGATGCCGACCGGATCTACGTGGGCAAGCAGCGGGCCAATCACGCGCTGCCTCAGGAGCAGATCAACCAGCAACTGGTCGCTCTGGCGAAACAGGGCAAGCGCGTGTTGCGGCTCAAAGGGGGGGATCCGTTCATCTTCGGGCGTGGCGGTGAAGAGATCGAAGAGCTCGCAGCCAATGGTGTGCCATTCCAAGTGGTGCCGGGAATCACCGCAGCCAGTGGTTGCGCCGCATACGCCGGCATTCCATTGACCCATCGGGATCATGCGCAATCGGTACGCTTCGTCACCGGTCACCTGAAGGACGGTAGCTGCGACCTGCCATGGGCGGAGCTGGCCGCGCCGGCGCAGACGCTGGTTTTCTATATGGGGCTGGTCGGACTGCCGGTGATTTGCGAGCAGCTCATCGCACACGGCCGCGCCGCCTCGACACCGGCGGCACTGGTGCAGCAGGGCACCACGCGCAATCAACGGGTTTTCGCCGCAACGCTGGCCGATTTGCCCGGGCGGGTGGCCACCGAACAGGTGCAGGCTCCGACGCTGCTGATCGTGGGGGAAGTCGTCCAGTTGCGCGAAAAGCTCGCCTGGTTCGAGGGCGCTGCGCAGACAGAATAGCGGTAGCCCGAAAAAAAGCCCCGGAGAACCGGGGCTTTTGCTATGCAGATGGCGGAGGCGGTGAGATTCGAACTCACGGAAGAGTTTCCCCTTCGGCGGTTTTCAAGACCGCTGCCTTCAACCACTCGGCCACACCTCCGCATGAAGCGGGCGCCATAGTACCGGATCGAAACAGACTGTCAAACTCTGAGCGCAGAGTTCTGCCTCGCCTCTGTTATAGTCCGGGCAAATTCTCTTCGATCATCGTCAGGAGCGTCGCCATGCGAGAACACGAATACGCGCTTAGCCACGCAGAAGTGGAGCAGCGCGAAGTCAGCAAAGTGCTGCGTAACACCTACGGCCTGCTGGCCATGACCCTGGCTTTCAGCGGCCTGGTTGCCTATCTGGCCATGCAGGCCAATGCCGCGTATCCCAACATCTTCGTGGTGCTGATCGGCTTCTATGGCTTGTTCTTTCTCACCGTGAAGCTACGCAACTCGGCCTGGGGCCTGGTCAGTACCTTCGCCTTGACCGGTTTTATGGGCTATACGCTGGGCCCGGTCCTCAACCTGTATCTCGGCCTCGCCAACGGTGGCGAGCTGGTGACGTCCGCGCTATCCATGACTGCCTTGGTGTTCTTCGGGTTGTCGGCCTACGTGCTGATAACGCGCAAGGACATGAGCTTCCTGAGCGGCTTCATCACCGCAGGCTTCTTCGTGCTGCTGGGAGCGATGCTGGTTGGCTTCTTCTTCCAGATCAGCGGTCTGCAACTGGCCATCAGCGCCGGCTTCGTGCTGTTTTCCTCGGCCTGCATCCTGTTCCAGACCAGCGCCATCATCCACGGTGGCGAGCGCAACTACATCATGGCCACGATTGGCCTGTTCGTTTCGCTCTACAACCTGTTCATCAGCCTGCTGCAGCTGCTGGGCATTGCGGGCGACGACTGACGGTTCGTGCTATCGAATCAGCCCGCTTCGGCGGGCTTTTTCATTTGTGTGCCTGGCGTATCATTGCAGCCCTGCATAACGATGGATGCGTCATGAAATTCGCAATCGCACTGTTTTCCCCGCCTCATTCGCCGGCCGCGCGCCGTGCCCTGCGGTTTGCCGAGGCGACGCTGGCAGGCGGGCATGAAATCGTGCGGCTGTTCTTCTACCAGGACGGCGTGCATAGCGCATCGGCCAACGTCGTGTTCGCCCAGGACGAGCTCGACGTGGCGGCGGCCTGGAGCCGTTTCGTCACGGACAATCAGCTCGACGGGGTGGTCTGCATTGCGGCCGGCTTGCGCCGCGGTGTGCTGGACGAGCAGGAGGCCGCACGCTACCGGCGTCCGGCTGCGAACCTGAGCGCGGGATGGACGCTGTCCGGCCTCGGCCAGCTCCATGAGGCCGCGCAGGAGGCCGACCGTCTGGTCTGCTTTGGAGGCAATTGATGACGCGTTCGATGCTGATCATCAGCCGGCAGGGCCCCTGGAGCGGCCCATCGGCGCGCGAGGCGCTGGACATCGCGCTCGCAGGCGGCGCCTTCGAGCTGCCGCTGGGCTTGCTGTTTCTCGACGACGGCGTGTTCCAACTCGCCGCGGCACAGCAACCTGCCGCCATCGAGCAGAAGAACCTCTCGGCCAACCTTCAGGCCCTGCCGATGTTCGGCGTCGATACCCTCTATGCCTGCGCCCGCAGCCTTGACGAACGTGGCCTCGACGCCGGGTCACTGGCGCTGCCCGTGGACGTGCTCGGCGAAGACGAGCTGCGCGCGCTTCTCAACCGTTTCGACCATGTGATTACGCTCTGATGGCCACTCTGCACCTGCTGTCCCACTCACCCTTCGACGATGGCCGCTTCGCCAGCTGCCTTCGCCTGCTGGAGCGCTCCGACGCCGTGCTGCTCAGTGGCGACGCGGTTTATGCCCTGCAGCCGGGCAGTGCGCCCCAAGAGGCGCTGGTCGGCCTCGACCCGAGCATCCATGTCTTCACCCTGGCCGAAGACCATGCGGCGCGCGGCGCGATACCGCTCGCCACGCGTGTTCAGTTGGTCGACTACCCTGAGTTCGTTGAACTCTGCGGTCGCTATGACCGGGTCAATAGCTGGTTATGAGTGACTTGAGCGTACAGGGCCGCGCCATCGCGCTGGACGCCGATGGCTACCTGGTCGACTTGAGCGACTGGAACGAGGCCGTCGCAGAGGCGCTCGCCGAGCGTGAAGGCCTCGCGCTGGAGGAGGCCCACTGGGAAATCCTGCATTTGTTGCGGCGCTTCTACGACCGCTATCAGCTTTCACCCGCGAACCGCCCGCTGGTCAAGTACGTGGCCACCGAACTCGGGCCGCAGAAGGGCAACAGCCTGCATCTGAACCGCCTGTTCAAGGGCACTCCCGCCAAACTGGCCGCGAAGCTCGCGGGCCTGCCGAAGCCGACCAATTGCCTATGACCTCTCCTGTAGAACATCCCTTCGCCGAATTCGTACGCATCCTGGGCAAGGGTAAACGCGGTGCGCGTGGCTTGACGCGCGACGAAGCCCGTGTGGCCATGGGCATGTTGCTCGACGGCGAGGTGGAAGATGTCCAGCTCGGCGCCTTTCTGATGTTGCTCAGGCACAAGGAAGAAAGCGCCGAAGAGCTTGCGGGTTTCACCGAGGCGGTACGGGCACGTCTGCCCAGCCCGGCCGTCCGCGTCGATCTGGATTGGCCAAGCTATGCCGGCAAGAAGCGCCATCTGCCGTGGTATCTGTTGGCGGCGCGCTGTCTGGCAGGCAATGGCGTGCGCATCCTGTTGCATGGCGGTGGCACGCATACCGCCGGGCGACTGTACACCGAGCAGCTGCTCGATCTGCTGGGTATCGGTCGCTGCGAGAACTGGACGCAGGTACAGGAGACGCTCGATCGGGACAGCCTCGCCTTCATCCCGCTTGGGGCCTGGATGCCCGTCCTGCAGCGCATGATCGATCTGCGCAACGTGCTCGGCTTGCGTTCGCCGATCCATTCGCTGGCGCGCATCCTCAACCCGCTCGGGGCGCGATGCGGGCTGCAGAGCATCTTTCACCCTGGCTATCAGGAGATCCATCGCCAAGCCAGTCGACTGCTCGGCGACACCGCCATCGTGGTCAAGGGCGAGGGCGGCGAGGTGGAGATCAACCCGGACAGCGCTGCGGTGCTCTACGGAACGGCCAATGGCGAAGCCTGGGACGAACCATGGCCGGCGCTTTCCGCGCAGCGTCACGTCAAGCCGGCCGAACTCGATCCGGCGCACCTGCTGGCGGTGTGGCGCGGCGAGCCCGATGCCTATGGAGAGCTCGCCACGACGGCCACCATGGCACTGGCGCTTCGCGGGCTGGGTGCCAGCCGCGACGAGGCCTTTGAACAGGCGCGAGCGTACTGGCAACAGCGGGACCGATCGATCTGATCGATCATAGGCTTCCGCGAATCCGGCCGATCGGCTGAACCATCGCCCCTAGACTGTTTTCCGAAGACAAACGACGGGAGGCAGCATGGGATTACTGATCGACGGGCGCTGGCACGACCGCTGGTACGAGAGCCGAGACGGGCGCTTCGAGCGGGAGCAGGCGAAACGGCGAAGCTGGGTGACGCCCGAGGGCAGGCCGGGTGACGATGGGCGCGGCGGTTTCAAGGCCGAGCCCGGGCGCTACCACCTCTACGTATCGCTGGCCTGCCCCTGGGCGCACCGGACGCTGATCGCACGTGAACTGAAATCGCTGCAGGGGCTGATCGACGTCTCGGTGGTGGGCTGGCTGATGCTGGAAAACGGCTGGACCTTCGAGCCTGCCAGTGGTTCGACCGGCGACCGGCTGGACGGCCTCGAATACCTCTATCAGCGCTATCTCCTCGATGACCCACGCTACAGCGGGCGGGTCACGGTACCGGTACTCTGGGATCGCGAGCGCCGCTGCATCGTCAACAACGAGTCGGCCGAGATTCTGCGCATCTTCAACAGGGCCTTCGATCATCTGACCGGCTCGCAGGTCGACCTCTATCCGGAGCCGCTGCGGGGCGAAATCGACGCGCTCAACGCGCGCGTCTATGCGGCGGTGAACAACGGCGTCTATCGCGCGGGGTTCGCCACCACCGAGGAAGCCTACGAAGAGGCCTTCGACGCACTTTTCCAGGAGCTGGACTGGCTGGAACGGCGTCTCGCCCGGCAACGCTACCTGGCGGGCCAATACCTGACCGAGGCCGATATTCGCCTGTTCACCTCACTGATCCGCTTCGATGCCGTCTACTTCGGGCACTTCAAGTGCAACTGGCGACGCATCGAAGATTACCCGGCCCTGTCCAGCTGGCTGCGCGAGGTATACCAGTGGCCCGGGATCGCCGCGACGGTCGATTTCCAGCACATCAAAGGGCATTACTACGGTAGCCATCGGCAGATCAACGGCAACGGGCTCGTGCCGAAGGGGCCATGGCTGGATCTGGATCGCCCGCATGATCGCGAGGCCTTGGCGGGCAAGGGGCTCTGGCTCCGTCAGGAGCACCGCTAGAGCGGCTCGCGCTGTAAGAAACTGACAGATTTCCGCTGCCAACTCCCTTCTAGAATGAAGGTAGATCAAGGCGACGCGTGGTTGGGAAGGGCCACGCGTCGCGAATGACGCCTACATCACAACAAGAAGGACGGACGGGACTGGCACAGCCCTCCTCATAGGGGACACGGATGTCTGCAGGAAGCCGCTATGAAGAGCCATCATCTGAGAGTCCACAAGGGCGCCGGGCGTGCCGAGTTCCGCCCGGAGCAGAACCTGCTGCTCATTCAAGATGCCAGCGGGAACGAAGAGAGCCTGACGATCAGTTACACCGATAGCCGCGCCCTGGAGCTGCTGCTGTCGGTTCCCGGGCAAATCCGCAGCCGAGAAGAAATACTGCGCTACGCCTGGGAACACCGGATCGTCAGTACCGGTAGCCTGAACCAGTGCATCTTCAACCTGCGCAACCTGATTGGCGACGAGAAGCTGCACGAGATCATCCAGACGGTCCCCCGCCGCGGATACCGCTGGAACCCCGATTTCGCCCTCACCGAGCCCAGCGCGCCAGCGACGCCGCTGCCGGCTGCGCCACCGTTGCTCACGACGCCAACCTGCGAAGCCGATGCGGATGCCGATGCCGTTGTCCGGCCAACCGTGAGCGCGGGGCAGGGGGCGGGGCTGCTCTGGGTCTGGAATGCCTCGCTCGGCCTGGTTCTGCTCATGTTCTGGCTGTGGCAGCAATACGACTACGCCAACTACACGCCCAGCCTGCTCGCTGGCCCGGTGGCGTTGGATACCCGGGAGCATCTCGGTTATCGGTTCAACATCGTGCGCAACGGCAATCCGGTCGACGAATTGCTGGAAGCTATCGTCGCGCCGGCGTTCGCCGAAGCGAGCGCCGACTACTGGGTCGTGCCGCGCAGCAATGACTTCAGCCTGTCCTGCGTGCCAGCCAGCGGCACTGCGGTCAACGCGATCATTCCGAAGGGCCGTGGCCTCGCTCCGGCCGTGTCGGCATTTCTCCGGCGGTGTTCGGCATGAACGCCGGCAAGCGGCTAGCCGTCGGCCTGTTGGGGCTGCAGCTGGCTTTGCTGCTGGTAGGCGTCGCGCTCGCCCTGTCGTTGCGGCTACCGGGCGGAGAGAGTGGCCGCTACCTGTCCGAGCTCATGGCGTTCTCCAAGAGTGGCGAGCCGCGCGCACGGCTGTTCCGAGAGTGGCGCAAGACCGGCCCGCGCCTGTTCGATGCCTGCCTGGACGAAAGCGGCCAGCCGATCGATACCGTCTCCGGTGCCTTGAAGGTGCGCACCGAGCGCTACATCAGCTACGAAGTCGTCGCGGTCACGCACACCGCGGCCGCGAACCGATGCTCCTACATGGCCAGCGGCTACTCCGAGGGCTTCGGCCTGTATGAAGGGGAGGTCGTGCAGCTACGCCTGCTCGCGGCGCCGGAAAACCATCTCTGCCTGTACCACTACGAGGGCGACTTGGTGCGCTGCTACAGCAGACGCTAGCCAGAGCGCCGGCTGCCGGACGCCACGATCCGACTATACGAACCATCACGGGCCAAGCGCCCTATACAAAGGAAGCGACAACATGGGTTATCTGACACTTTCCCGCCGTCCGGGCGAAAAACTGCGCCTGACGGTTGCGCCCGGCGCCAACCTCGACGACCTCGTCAGGCATCTGACCACCGATGGTGTGACCATCATGTGTGGCGAGGTGAGCGGTGGCCGGGTCCGTCTTGCCATTCACGCGCCAGCAGAGCTCAAGGTGCTACGTGCCGAACTGGTGGAAGACACATCGACCGAAGTCTGACGGGCTTGCAGGTCACGTTCCGCCCGTTCGCGACTGAACGCCACACCCTGGCTTGGGCACGGCGGCAGGCCCACAGCTATCCTGCCTATATGACCCCTGGCCCGAGCGAGGAGCGCTGCCATGAAAATCGAACGCTTCGAGGATCTCATCGACTGGACGCGCGACGCCCATGCGCAACTGGCCCGCTGCATGAGCGCCGGGGCCAGCAAGCAGGCGGAAACGCGTGCGAAGTGGCTGCTGCTCTACCTGGCGGATCACGAAAAGGTCCTGTCGGAAACCATCTCCAAGATCGAAGCGCACGCCGATGGCAAGGCGCTGCACACCTGGATTTACGACTACCTCGTGCGCGAACCCATGCACCTCGGCCAGAAGTGCAAGGCCTATCACCAGATGACGGTCGAAGAGATCTGTGCCGACGTGTTCGAAATGCACAACCGGATTCTCGACCTCTACCGCTCGCTGGCTAGACGCGCGGAGATCGACACGGCCCGTGAGCTGGCCCGCGAGCTGCTCGAGCTGGAGCAGCATGAAACGATGCGATTGGCGCAGCAGGTCAATCGCATCCACGAGATGTAACGACGGCTGCCGGCCCCGCCCATCAAGCTCATTTGTTGTTAAAACAACGGGTTCCTCCGACGCGCCCCGGGAACGTCCTGCTTTGCTGAAAGAAACGGACTCACCGCCGATGTCTGGCGGCTCGGAGGGCGCATGGGGATCAGCCAGAATCTTGATCGGCTCGTCGCGTTACATCGCAGCAGGCTGCGGAGCCACGGCGAAACCGAGTTTTTCCGCCAGCAGATCGTCGACCGGCATTTACGACTGCACGGCAGCCATTACTTCAGTTGCTTCGGCAGGTTGGGCCAGGCGCTCGCGCCAGACGACCGCCGTGCGATTCTCTGCGCCGAACTGCTCGAGCGCATTCGCCTGATTCCCGCGGCGGCCCGACGCCTGGCATTGCGCGGCGGGCGACCCTGGCCGCTGCGCTGCGTTGTCACGATTGATGAGTCGCTCCTGCTCGAGCATTCGCTGATGGACGATATGGCCTGGACTGCGGCCGAGCTCAAGCCATTCGGCCTGCAGCTGGTGCTGGAGCTGAGTGGACGGCTCGAGGCAAGCGGATTGGCCGCTGCCCCGCGAGCCAGCCGGGTGATCTTCGGGCACCTGTATGGCCTGCTCGATCACGGCGTCGAGCTGATGGCTCGGCTCGCTGCGCAGCAGGGCAGCTTGAGCGCACGCGTATTGGCGCTAGGGCTGTGCCGCTATGTAAAGGTCGATCTGCGCCAATGCTGCGTTGAGGCTGCGGCTGGGCAGGACGAGGTGCTGGACAGGACGCACGGGGCCATGACCGCACTGCTCGAGCGCTGCGACGTCTGCTTCATGGCCGACCGGATCGAGTGCCACGCCGACCACCAGCTCGCCCTGCGGCTACCGTTCCACTTGCTCAGCGGTGACTACTATTCGCCGCCTGAGCCCATCTGAATCGTCTGGTACCCAGAGGGCAACCGTAAGGTTCTGTCAGCAATTGCCGCGGCCACCGCCTTAATATCGTGACCGGCGTCACAACACGAATCTGGCGTGCTGGCGTCAGACCGAGCCGCGTTGCCGGAAGCACACCGGCGGTAAGGAGAGGCGATGAATCGCAGGCAGTACGAACGTGCGATCCGTGACATGGTCTGGCTGCCGGTCTTCGACCGGCGCCTGCGGCCGATAGGCTACGAAACATCAATGCAGGCGGGTTCCGGCCTCACTTATGCCGCCCCCCAGCATGGCAGGCCGGCCGAGTTGGCTGCGCAGTTTCTATTTCGCCTGCGGCTGCATGCCTTGACCCGTCCTCATGCGGACGGCGGGGCGCAGCCCCAGCTGTACCTCAACCTGAGCAAGGCGGTGCTTGGCAAACCCGAAGTGGTAGGGCTGCTGTCCGAGGCAGCTCTGGATCTCCGAGCGTGCGGTTATCGACTCAACGTGGTGGCCACCGCTGCGCCCTTCACAGCGCACGGCGGAGCGCAGCGCTACATCGATGCGCTGATTCGCCTACAACAGGCGAACATCGCCGTCGTCCTGGCGGACCCTGATCTGAGCGGTGTGCCTCCCGAGCTCGAACTCGGCCTCTGCCGCGCGGTAAAGCTGAGCATGGCGCATCTGGAGGTCGGCGCAGGCTTTCGCTCGGCATTTCTGCTGAGCCGCTACGAGACCTTGCGGTCTTTGTTGTACGCCATTGTCGAGCGCCATCGGGCCGAGCTCTGGGCCTCGAATGTCGTCACCGCCTGGCAGCAACGGGTGGTCAGCGGCTTGCCTTTTGCCTTGGGCCAGGGCGCCTACTGGGCTGGATCAGGCAACGAGGCGTACCAGGCGGCCGGCTGATCGGCCCACAGCGAAGCCGCTACCCTGGAAAAACCATACGACCAAAGCGACGCCGCGGTGGCCGACTGGCTGCTGGTCGTCACGGCATAATGCGTGGGTCTGGAACCTTGACGGCAATCCCGCGAGGCATGCTTGAACATTCTGCTGGTCGAAGACAGCGCTGAACTGCGCGAAGAAATCTCCGCGTTTCTCAGCCGACGCGGCTGGTCGGTGCTGTGCGCCGGCTCGCTGCAGGAGTTCGAGGCGCTCATGGATCAGGCCGGGCTGGCCATCATCGACATCATGCTGCCCGACGGCAGTGGCTTCGACGCCATCACCCGCTTGCGGCAAGCGTCACCCGGCGCCGGCATCATTGCGTTGTCGGCGCGCGGGAGTTCTGACTACGTGGTGCAGGGTTTGCACGATGGCGCCGATCACTATCTGGTCAAGCCGGTGAAACTGATCGAACTCGAAGCGGTGATCGTCTCGCTCAGCCGCCGGGTGCCCACCTCGTGGACCTTGCAATCCGGTGCGCGCCAGCTGATTTCGCCGCGCGGCCTGGCGCTGCAGCTCAGCCGCAACGAGTTCACCCTCGTGCAGCTACTCGCCGAGCGGCCGGGCGTTCCGGTTTCTCGCCGCGCCATCGTCCAGGCCTATGGCGAGCAGTGGCTGAGTTACGACCAGCGACGCATGGATACGCTGATCAGCCGCCTGCGCAAGCGCTGCCGCGATACGCTGAATGACGACTTGCCGCTGAAGACCGAACACGGCGAGGGCTACAGTTTCACTGCGCCGATCGTCGTGGCGTAGGGCGCATGCGGCAGTGTGAGCGTGACCTGGCAGCCTTCGCCCGGTGCGCTGGCGATGGCAACGCTGCCACCCTGCATCTGCATCATCCGCCTGGCCAGCGACAGGCCTAGCCCGGTACCGCTCTTGTCGCCAGCGGAGCGGCCACGGTAGTTGGGCTCGAACACATGCGGCAGGTCTTCGGCGGCGATGCCCGGGCCGTCGTCGGTGACCTGCAGGCTGACGCCCTCATCGCCGACCCGGCCACTGAGGGTGATCCTGGTCCCGGCCGGCGTGTACTTGACGGCGTTGTCGGTGATCGTCCGCAGTATCAGCAGCATCAGTTCGCTGTCGCAGCGCAGGCTTGGCGGCAGGTGGGATTCATCGACACGGATGATGTGCTTCTCGCCGAGCAGTCGTGCGGAGCTGGCGGCATCATGCAGCAACGGCGCGGTAGCCGTTTCGCGCAGGTGCGCCACGTTGCGCAGAAAGCCGAAATGACGCTCGTCGAGCGAGCTGCTGAGCAGCCGGGTCATACGCTCGGTTGCCCGCAGGATCTTGCGGTATCGCTCGAGGGTGGCGGGATCACCTTCATGGTCGAGCTCGAGGTTCTGCGCGGTGGCGTCGATAACGGCCAGCGGAGTACGCAGTTCGTGGGACGCGGTGGCGAGGAAGTGCCGTTGCTCCTCCTTGGCGTGCCGCTCGAGCGAAAGCGCAGCCTGCACCTGGGCAACCGTGGCTTCCAGCGCGCGGGTACGCTCGGCAACCTGGCTTTCGAGGTGTTGCTCGTTGCGCTGTGCCAGCGCCAGTGCCTCGGCCTGGGCGGCCTCCTTTTCCCGACGCAGGTTCTCGTGGCTGCGACTGACCGCCGAACTCATCACCAGCGCGTAGGCGGCCATGGCGAAATACAGGGCGTTGTCGATCAGCAGCCCGGGCTCGAACCAGCCGAGGTTGCGCCCGATCCGCAGTGCCAGGCTCAGCAGGAACAGCGCCTGCACCGCCGCCAACACCCGCGCTCGCTTGAGACCGCTGAGCCCGAGCCAGAAGGCGATCTGGCACAACGCGAATGCGCACAGAAATATCCAGCCCTGATAGATCAGTCGCCATAACGACCAGGGAATCAGCAGGTTCATCGAGGCGAGCAGCGCCGCCAGCAACATCGCCACCAGGCCCCAGCGTGCCAGGCTGGCCAACAGCCGCATCCGCAACAGGCCCAGGTACTGGACCTGGAAGATCGCACCGAGCACCGGCGCCCAGATCCAGGCGAGGGTACTCGGCAGATCCTTTGGCCCGGCCAGCGCACCGAGCAGGTAGTACGGCAGGTAGCCTTCTGCCCCGAGCATGGTGATCAGGTTGGCCAGGGTGAACAGGCTGAACAGCCCGAAGGTGGTGTCTCGGCTGGCGAAGTACAGCCAGAGGTTGCTGACGATCAGCAGGACGAAGGTTGCGAAGATCAGCCCATGCAGCAACTGCAGGCGGATGATCGAGCTGATGAAGCGCTCGGGCGGCCAGAGCACCATCGCGAAACTGATCGGATTGTGGCTCTTGATGCGCAGGTAGAGGGTGGTGCTCCCTTCGGCCGGGAGCTCGAGACGAAACAGCGGATTGCGAAAGTGGATGTCCTGCGCCTCGCTGTTGCGGTGGTCGCCGGCGACGGCCTGGCGAAAGCTGCCATCCGCTCGGCGCTGATACAGCACCACCTCGTCCAGCGTGGAGGACTGCAGGTCCAGCCACCAGATCGGGATGTCGGGGGCGGGCCTTTCGAGCTGCAGGCGCAGCCAGACGGCGCCGCTACGATAGCCAAGCCCGGGGTTGCCTTGCTGCGTCATGAAGCGAGCCGCCATGCCGGGACGTTCCAGATCTTCCACGCTCAGGCGCTCATCCGGGTCGACGAGCAGCGCCCAGCGGCCACCCAGCGCAACCGGCTCGGTACCCGTTTCATGCCAGCTGGCCTGCGCCAGCCCATGCGCCAGCAACAGGAGCCACAACCACCAGCTCGGAACGACGCGCTTCAATTCTCAGCTCCGATAGTCAAGGCGCCACTATAGCGGCGGCCCGGGTGGCTGCCTATTGACGGCCTGTCTCGTATCGCTTGGCGCAGGCATACTGGCGGGCTGTGCAACAGCGCGAAGGCAAGCAATCGAGTGGAGCTCACCGGCTACGCAGGACTTTTTCTGGCCGCCTTTGGCGCCGCCACGTTGCTGCCACTGGGCTCGGAAGCGCTGCTTGCAGGGCTGCTCGCCGCGGGCGGCCACTCGACCTGGGCACTGATCGCGTTCGCCAGCCTCGGCAATGTCCTGGGTTCGCTGGTGAACTGGCTGCTGGGCCGCTATCTGGAGCATTTTCGCCACCGCCGCTGGTTTCCGTTCAGCGAACGACAGCTGGACCAGGCGCAGCGCCATTACCATCGCTATGGTCGTTGGACGCTGCTGCTCAGCTGGGCGCCGCTGATCGGCGATCCACTGACGCTGGTGGCCGGGGTGATGCGCGAACCCTGGTGGAGCTTTCTGCTGATCGTCGGGCTGGCCAAGACCCTGCGTTACCTGGTCGTTGCCGGCCTGACGCTTGGCTGGCTATGACTGGCGATGCCTGGCACGGTGGACCATCATGGTGCGCTGTCACGGTCGCTTCAGCCCAGGATGAACCCGTTGCCTGAATCATTCGCCCTTCACGACAGCGCCTCGACCGCCGAGCGCGACAGCATTTCCGTGCGCCTGGTCCAGCAGGCTCTGCTGGCCTTTACCGACGCCGGCAGGTCGCCTGCGCAACTGCTCGAGTCGCTTGGCCTGTCGTCGGCGTGTCTGGCCGAGCCGGACGGACGCGTGAGCGTGGACTATTACCGGCGCATGTGGCTGGGGCTGGCCGAGCGCTTCGACGACGAGTTCTTTGGCATGGACGCACGGCGCCTGCGTTCGGGCAGTTTCGTCTTCATCAGTCGCTGCTGCGTCGCCCAGCCGACGCTGGAAGCGGCGCTGCGCCAGATGCTGCGCTTCTATGGCCTCACGCTCGAGCGCTTTCGCGGGCGCCTGGTGCGCCGCCACAGCCTGGCGGAGATCGTGCTGGAAGAGGGCGCTTGCACGCCCGGTCGCGCCTTTGCCTACTTCACCTTCTGGATGCTCGTCCACGGGTTGGCCTGCTGGCTCGTCGGCCGGCGGATACCCTTGCTGGCGGTGGAGTCGCGCTGCGCCGAGCCGGACTACACCGACGACTATCGGGTGATGTTCTCCGAGAACCTGCGTTTCTCGCAGGCCTCGACCCGCATCATCTTTGCCGCCGAGGTGCTCGACCTGCCGATACGGCGCAGCGAAGAGGAGCTGCGCGCATTTCTCCAGGACGCACCGGCCAATATCCTGGTTCGCTATCGCGACAGCAGCAGCCTGGCCAGCCGCATCAAGCAACTGCTGCGTGAACGGCCTGCCGATCGCTGGCCGGACAGCCAGACGCTCGCCGGCGAGCTGTGCATGTCCCCGGCCACGCTGCGTCGCCGGCTGGCCGAGGCCGGACAGCCGTACCAGGGCATCAAGGATGCCGTACGACGCGAGCTGGCGACGCGCTGGCTGGCCGATGCGGCCCTGAGCTACGCGGAAATCGCCGAGCGCCTCGGCTTCGCCGACGTCAGCTCGTTCTACAAGGCCTTTCGCAAGTGGTCGGGTACCAACCCCGGGCACTACCGCACGTTGATCCTGGGCACCGCCGACGAGTGAGCGGCTGATAGCCAGCGGCCATTGGCCAAAACGCTCAGTACGCTTGAGTGCATCGACCATTGCTGGCGGCCCGCATGGCGACCGAACATGGCTCCGGCTTCGATCCGAAGAACAACAACAGCGGGAGAACGCCATGCAGATTCGAGACAGCGTCTTTCTGATCACCGGCGGTGGTTCAGGTCTGGGCGCCGCCGCCGTACGCGAGCTGGCACAAGCCGGGGCGAAGGTGGTGGTGGCCGATCTCGACGAGGCCGCCGGCAGTGCCTGCGTCGAGCCCCTCGGCGCCGGTGCGATTGCCGTCCAGGCCGACATCCGTGACGAAGCGGCTGCCCGCCGCACCGTGGCCCAGGCCCGCGAGCGCTTCGGTGCGCTACACGGGCTGGTCAACTGTGCGGGTGTAGCCGGCGGCGAGAAAATCCTCGGTCGTCAGGGGCCGCATGGGCTGGACAGCTTTGGCCGCATCGTCGGCATCAACCTGATCGGTACATTCAACATGCTGCGTCTGGCCGCCGAAGCGATGGCCGACAACCCGCCGAATGCCGAGGGCGAGCGCGGTGTGATCGTCAACACGGCGTCCATTGCCGCCTTCGACGGGCAGATCGGCCAGGCCGCCTATGCCGCCTCCAAGGGTGGCGTGGTCAGCATGACGCTACCGGCGGCGCGTGAACTGGCGCGCTTCGGTATCCGCGTGATGACCGTGGCGCCCGGCGTGTTCGAGACGCCGATGATGGCCGGCATGAGCCAGGAAATCCGTGATTCGCTGGCCGCCGGCGTACCGTTCCCGCCGCGCCTGGGCCGCCCGGCCGAATACGCCGCGTTGGTACGGCATATCTTCGAGAACCCCATGCTCAACGGCGAGGTGATCCGCCTCGACGGTGCGTTGCGCATGGCCGCCAAGTGAAGGAAGCAAGCATGAAACAGGATCCGATCGTCATCGTCAGTTGCGCCCGCACGCCCATGGGCGGCTTCCAGGGCGACCTCAAGAGCCTGACGGCGCCACAATTGGGCGCTGCTGCCATCCGCGCTGCCGTCGAGCGTGCCGGCCTGCCGCCGGAGAACGTCCAGGACGTGCTGATGGGTTGCGTACTGCCCGCCGGGCAGGGCCAGGCACCGGCACGCCAGGCCGCTCTAGGCGCCGGCCTGACCCGCGCCACGACCTGTACCACGGTCAACAAGATGTGCGGCTCGGGCATGCAGACCGCCATCCTCGCCCATGACCAGCTGCTGGCCGGCAGCAGCGACATCGTTGTCGCCGGCGGCATGGAGAGCATGACCAACGCCCCCTATCTGCTGGAGAAGGCCCGAGCCGGCTACCGCATGGGGCACGGCCGGGTGCTCGACCACATGTTCCTCGACGGCCTGGAAGACTCGTTCGACAAGGGCCGGTTGATGGGCAGCTTCGCCGAGGAGTGCGCCGATGCCTTTGGCTTCACCCGTGAGCAGCAGGACGCCTATGCCATCGAATCGCTATGCCGGGCGCAGGCCGCCATTGCCGGCGGCGCGTTCGCCGACGAAATCGTCGCGCTGGACGTGACCGATGGCAAACAGCAGCGCCAGGTGCGCGATGACGAGCAGCCGCCCAAGGCGTCGCTGGACAAGATCCCGCAGCTGCGCCCGGCGTTTCGTGAAGGCGGCACGGTGACCGCGGCCAACTCCAGCTCGATTTCCGACGGCGCCGCCGCGCTGGTGATGATGCGCCGGTCCGAAGCCGAACGCTGGGGCCTGCAGGCGCAGGCGGTGATCCACGGCCACGCGGCCTATGCCGATGCCCCCAGCCGCTTCACCACCGCGCCCATCGGGGCGATCGGCAAGCTCATGGAACGCACCGGCTGGCGCCTGGCCGACGTCGACCTCATCGAGATCAACGAAGCCTTTGCCGTGGTGCCGATGGCGGCGATGCGCGAGCTGGACATCGATCATGCGCGGCTCAACGTCAATGGCGGCGCCTGTGCTCTGGGCCACCCCGTTGGCGCTTCCGGCGCGCGCATTCTCGCGACGCTCATTCATGCGCTACGCGCGCGTCAATTGCGCCGCGGCGTGGCAGCCATCTGCATCGGTGGCGGCGAAGCGACGGCGATGGCCATCGAACTGATCTGAGGAGGCGGCCGATGCTACCGAACGAGGATCAACAAGCCATCGCCGCGATGGCGCGGCAGTTCGCCCGCGAGCGGCTCAAGCCCTTCGCCGAGGCCTGGGACCGCGAGCACCGCTACCCGGCCGAGGCGATCGCCGAAATGGCCGGGCTCGGCTTCTTCGGCATGCTGGTACCCGAACAGTGGGGCGGCAGCGATACCGGCTACGTGGCCTATGCCATGGCCCTGGAGGAGATCGCCGCCGGCGACGGCGCCTGCTCGACCATCATGAGCGTGCACAACTCGGTCGGCTGCGTGCCGATCCTGGCATTCGGCAACGAACAGCAGAAGCGTGACTTCCTCGTGCCCCTGGCGCGCGGCGAGCAGATCGGTGCCTTCGCCCTGACCGAGCCGCACGCCGGTTCGGATGCCAGCAGCCTGCGCACCCGAGCGGTGCGTGATGGCGACAGCTACGTGCTCAATGGTGCCAAGCAGTTCATCACCTCCGGTCGCCACGCCGGGACGGTGATCGTTTTTGCGGTCACCGATCCACAGGCCGGCAAGCGGGGTATCAGCGCCTTCATCGTGCCGACCGACACGCCCGGCTATGAGGTGGTGCGCGTCGAGGAAAAGCTCGGCCAGCATGCCTCGGACACCTGCCAGCTGGCCTTCAACGACCTGCGCGTGCCGATCGCCAATCGCCTCGGCGAGGAGGGCGAGGGGTACCGCATCGCACTGGCCAACCTCGAGGGCGGCCGTATCGGTATCGCCGCGCAGGCGGTGGGCATGGCGCAGGCGGCATTCGAGGCGGCACGCGACTATGCCGGCGAACGCGAGGCATTCGGCAAGCCGATCCTCGAGCACCAGGCGGTGGCGTTTCGCCTGGCCGACATGGCCACGCAGATCGCCGTTGCGCGGCAGATGGTGCGGCACGCCGCGGCACTGCGCGAAGCCGGCAAGCCGGCGCTGGTGGAGGCCTCGATAGCCAAGCTGTTCGCCTCGGAGATGGCCGAGAAGGTCTGCTCGGCCGCGATCCAGACCCTTGGTGGCTATGGCTACCTGCGCGACTTCCCGGTCGAGCGCATCTACCGCGACGTCCGGGTCTGCCAGATCTACGAGGGCACCAGCGATATCCAGCGGCTGGTGATCGCGCGCAACCTGCAGGAGTTGAAGTAAAACCTCACGCGGCTTGAGCTTTAAGCCATAGCGCGTTGATTGATAAGCCTTTTTTGCCGTGCCAATTGGTTGGCCGGAGTGCTCCGGTCGCCACTCTAAAACAAAAACAAGATGAGGTCGGAAACATGCAAACAGGACTGATGCAGCAAGCCCCGTTGTCCATCACCTCCATCCTCACCCATGCCGCCGCCGCCCACGGCGACCGCGAGATCGTCTCGCGTCAGCTCGACGGCCCGCTGTGGCGCTACGACTATGCCGGCCTTGCCGAGCGTGCCGCGCGGGCCGCCAGCATGCTGCGCAGCCTTGGCATCGCGCCGGGCGACGCGGTCTCGTCGCTGGCCTGGAACACCCATCGCCATTACGAACTGTTCTTCGCTGTGCCGGGCATCGGCGCCGTACTGCATACCGCCAACCCGCGGCTGTCCGACGACCAGATCGTCTACACCATCAACCATGCCGGCAGCCAGGTGTTGCTGTTCGACCAGAGCTTCATTCCCTGCGTCGAACGTTTGCGCGATCGGCTGCCGAACATTCGTCATTTCGTCATGCTCGCCGAGGAGGCCGCCCTGGCCGAAGCCGGCGCCGGGGTGCAGGCCTACGAGGCGCTGATCGCCAACGAGGCGCCGGTCGTCTGGCCGCAGTTCGATGAGAATGCCGGCGCCATTCTCTGTTACACCTCCGGTACCACCGGCGACCCCAAGGGCGTGCTCTACAGCCATCGCTCGGTCGTCTTGCACGCGATGGCGGCGGGGTTGTCCGGCGCGTTCGGGCTTTCCGCCTTCGATTGCGTGATGCCCTGTTCCTCGCTCTACCACGGCACCGCCTGGGGGCTGCCGTTTGCTGCGGCGATCAACGGCTGCAAGTTCGTCCTGCCATGCGACAAGATGGACGGCACGAGCCTGCAGGCGTTGATCAAGGGCGAGGGGGTAACCCTTTCCGGCGGCGTACCGACGATCTGGACCATGTACCTCGACCACCTGGAACGCACCGGCGAGGATGCCGGCAGCCTGGCGCGCCTGGTCATCGGTGGCTCGGCCGTGCCGCGCATGATGGCCGAGACCTTCCAGCGCAAGTACCGCGTCGCCGTCTGCCAACTCTGGGGCATGACCGAGACCAGCCCGCTGGGCGTGGTGGCAACGCCAACGCCGAAGCTCATGGAGCGTGGTCATGCGGCGACCAACGACACCATCTGGAGCCGTCAGGGCCGGCTGCAGTTCGGCATCGAGCTGAGAATCGTCGACGACCAGGGCCGCGAGCTGCCACGCGACGGGCAGAGCTCGGGCAAGCTGTTGGTGCGCGGGCCCTGGACGGTCGAGCGCTACTACCGCAGCGATAGAAGTGCACTGGATGCCGAGGGCTGGTTCGACACCGGCGACATCGCCACCCTCGACGCCGATGGTTTCCTGCGCATCACCGACCGCAGCAAGGATGTGATCAAGTCCGGCGGGGAATGGGTCAGCTCCATCGACATCGAGAACGTCGCGGCCGCCTGTCCCGGCGTGAAGGTGGCCGCCGTCGTCGGCGTGTTCCACCCCAAGTGGGAGGAACGCCCGCTGCTGGTGATCGAGCCGCACGCCGACGCCGAGGTCAGCGCCGACCAGGTGCTGGCCCATCTGGAGCCGAACCTCGTCAAGTGGTGGATACCTGATGCGGTGGTGTTCGACCGGGTGCCGCTCACGGCCACCGGCAAGATCGACAAGAAGGTGCTACGCGAGCGCTACCGCAACCACCTCGTCGAGAATCAGCGCAACGCGGCGAGCTTCTGAGCCGCCCGCCGCCTGGCTGCTGGTCGGGCGGCGGCGTTCCGCCATGAAGAGCCTAGCTCTGGAGGTCATGTGAGCGACACGCAGGAATCAGGCCCTGGCCCGCTTGCCGGGCTGCGCGTGCTGGAGTTCGCCGGCATCGGCCCGGGGCCGCACTGCGCCATGCTGCTGGCCGATCTGGGGGCCGATGTCATACGCGTTCAGCGTGAGGGCGGAACGGGCTGGTCGAACCCGGTGGTGGACCGCGGCCGGCGCGTCGTAACGCTCGATATCCGCAGTGCAGCCGGGCGCGAGCGCTGCCTGAGCCTCGCTGACCAGGCGGATGTGCTGATCGAGGGCTTTCGTCCCGGGGTGATGGAACGCCTGGGGCTCGGGCCCGAACCGCTCCTGCAGCGCAACGCCAGGCTGATCTACGGACGCATGACCGGCTGGGGGCAAAGCGGGCCACTGGCCGGTGCGGCGGGCCACGACATCAATTACATCGCGCTGACCGGCGCGCTGGCGGCGATTCGCGGCGCCGAGGGAACCGCGATCCCACCGCTGAATCTGGTCGGTGATTTTGGCGGGGGCTCGATGTTCCTCGCCGTGGGTATCCTCGCCGCGCTGTTCGAGCGTGAGCGATCAGGCAAGGGCCAGGTCGTCGATGCGGCCATCGTCGATGGCGTCTCGTCGTTGATGAGTTTCTTCTCGGGCCTTCTGGCCACTGGCCGGCTGTCGATGGAGCGTGCGGCCAACCCGCTGGCCGGGGCGGCGCCCAACTACCGCTGCTATCGCTGCGCCGACGGCCGCGAAATCGCCATCGGCGCGCTGGAGCCCAAGTTCTGGGAACTATTGTGCGAGCGTATCGATGCGCCGGAATCGCTGCGCCGGGTCGGCCGCGATCCCGCCGCGTGGGCCGAGCAGGGCGCCGAACTTCAGGCGCTGTTCGCCAACCGCAGCCGTGATCAGTGGTGTGCGCTGCTGGAGGGGACCGATGCCTGCTTTGCACCGGTGCTCGAATTGAACGAGGCACCGGAGCACCCGCACCTCAAGGCACGCGGCGTCTATCGCAACCAGGAGGGTGGCCTGCAGGTGGCGCCGGCACCACGCTTCTCACGCACGCCTGGTCAAGCCCGGGTTTCGGTCGAGCTGTCGGCGAGCGAGATCGCCTGGCATCCGCGGGTAACCACCTCGCGGTAACGCTTGCCGAGTGTTACCGCGGCCGGCCGGGCGTAACGCCTGCTGGGCAGGGCGGTAACGAAATTCCCGTTCCGGCGGCCCTGGAAAATCTCATACGCTTCACAAGTCATTGATATAAAAGGCTTTCGTAAAGTTGGCACGACTGCTGCTCTATTACTGGCACAACAAAAACAAAAAACCAGAAGCACCCATAACAAGAACAAAACGAAGCGGCTCCTGAATAACAAGAACAACAGGATGGGGACGTAGCAAACTGATTCTTTTGGAGAGGAGTTGCCCAGAGGTTTCTCTCGACCGGAGCGAGAACAACAAAACTGCCATGCAAGGCAGCACCAGAACCGGTTGGCCCGCGAGGGCAGGCAGCATCAGCGACCAAAATAATCCGTTTGTTCCTCGGTTCCATTTGGAACCATGGGCCCTGAGGCCCGGCCGGGCTGCAAACAAGAACAACAAGCCCGTCAGCAGAAGAAGAACAAAGCACGATCCCTTCAAGGGGAAGCCTCACGGCTTCCCCTTTTGCTTTTCTGCGGTCTGCCATTTTGGTGTGCGCGCACCGGGTTGCCGACAAGGCCGGCCACGCTCCCGGCTGCGCGGCCCGTGGGCACGGAGCAGTCTTGTCGGCGTCATCGCTTGGCTCGGGAGGTCGGCGGCGCAGTGCCGTTGCGCCGCATCTCGCGCACGCGTGTACGCGCGTGGAAAAAGCCCCGTGGTCGCTTTCCACCCTACGGCGCGGTGCGGGATCCGGCAGCGATAGGGATGGCCACTCTCACGAGTTCAGTGCGGGGTGCAACAGGGGCCGATGGTGGAAAAGGATCCCGTAGCGCCAGCCGGCGCTGATCCGGAGGGTGGGCAACGGTGCAGCCTTGCCCACCGCAAGCCCTGCCGGCCAAACCATTGCCCCGTTCCCCTACCTGACGCCGGGTCGTCCAACGCTCGAGTAGCAGGCACGTTATGCACGCCCCTCACTTCGGTGCGGCGCGCTTCCTGCCCTTGGCACCCGTTGCCTTCGTGGAGGTACCCGGCTTGCCGTAGCGCGGGCGCTTGCCACCCTTGCGCCTGGCGGGCGTGCCGATGGCGGGGCCGCTGATGCTCAGCTGCAGCCCTGCGCAGCGTTCCACCAGCTTGCTCATCCAGGCGGACTGCTTTGCAACGAATTCGTCCAGCGGCATTTCACCGGCCTGGACCATGTCCAGTGCCTGCTCCCAGATCGCTGTGGTGCCCGGATCGGCGATCGGCCGCGGCACGGCGTCGATCAGGCTGAACGCGGCGGGTGTAGCCGCCAGCGCCTTGCCTTGGCGGGTCAGATAGCCACGCTCGAGCAGGCCCTGAATGATCCCGGCGCGCGTCGCTTCGGTGCCGATGCCGGTCGTGTCCTTGAGTTTCTGCTTGAGGCGCGGATCTTCGACCAGGCGGGCGACGTTCTTCATCGCCTGGATCAGGTCGCCCTCGGTGTAAGGCTTGGGCGGCTGGGTGAACTGATCCTTGAGGGCTACCGCGGGCACGTTGCAGGTCTGCCCGCGAACGAGCCTCGGCAGCACCTGGGCAGTAGGCGCCGGGCGCGGGCCGGCCGCAGCCAGCGCCTCGGGCAGCGCGCGTTTCCAGCCCGGCTCGATCACCTGCTTGCCTACTGCCCGCAGTGCGTGGCCGGCGCAGTCCAGCTCGGCCTGGGTCCGGTCGTACTCGTGCGGCGGCAGGAACTGCGCCAGGTAGCGTGCGCGGATCAACGTATAGACGGCGCGCTGCTTGCCGCTCAGGCGGGCCAGGGCCCCGGCCGCTGCGGTGGGAATGATGCCGTGGTGCGCGCCTACCTTGGCATCGTTCCAGGCGCGCGACTTGCGGCTGGGCAGCAGGTGGGGGCGCAAGGCGGCGAGCACCGGGTCCGCCTGTTCCAGCGCGGCAAGGATGGTGGGCGCTTCGCCATGCTGGCTGAGTGGCAGATAGCCACAGTCGCTGCGTGGATAGGTGATGAGCTTGTACGTTTCGTAAAGCGCCTGGGCGATATCGAGGGTTTCCTGCGCGCCCAGCCCGAGCTTTTTCGAACAAACCGATTGCAGCGTGCCCAGGTCGAAGGGCAGCGGCGCGGCCTCGCGCTGGCGTTCGGTCTTGATCTCCCTGACCTGTGCCAGAGCCGCCAAGCGCATGGCTTCGGCAGCCTCTGCGGCGAGCGCCTGGTTCAGACAGCGGCCCTGATCGTCGCAAACTGCTTCGGGCGCGATCCAGTCGGCCTTGAAGGTTTCGCCGTCGGCTTGCAACGTCGCTTCGATTCCCCAGAACGGCATCGGCACGAACGCGGCGATGGCGCGGTCACGATCGACCACCAGGCGCAGCGTGGGCGTTTGCACACGGCCAACCGTGAGCACGCCCTGGTAGCCGCTGCGGCGGCCGAGCAGGGTGAACAGCCGGCTCATGTTCATGCCGATCAACCAATCGGCGCGCGAGCGTCCCAACGCCGCCTGATACAGGTTGAAGGTTTCGGCGCCGGGCTTCAGTGCGGCCAATGCCTTGCGGATCGAGGCCTCATCGAGCGCCGACAGCCACAGACGCTGAATCGGCCCACGGTAGCGGCAGTGCTCGACCAGCTCACGGGCAATCATTTCGCCTTCGCGGTCGGCATCGGTGGCGATCACCAGTTCGGCACATTCGCCGAGCAGGCGCTTCACCGCCTTGTACTGGCTTGCCGTCTTGCCCTTGATCTGCAGCTTCCAGCGCTGCGGCACGATTGGCAGGTCGGCCAGCGCCCAGCGTTTGTAGCGGCCGTCATAGGCGTCCGGCGGTGCCGTTTCGAGCAAGTGGCCGATGCACCAGGTCACGGTGACGTCACTACCGATCCAACAGCCCTCACCGCGGCGCCGCGCGCCGAGCACCTGGGCGATGTCCTTGGCCTGGGAGGGCTTTTCGCAGAGAAACAGACGCATGCTTGGCGGGCCGCAGGGATGACTGGCACAGCATGGCGGGCCCGTCGAGATCAGGCAATGTTTTTATGTATGGATATACAGCTTGTGCGGCCGCCGTTACCCGCCGACGAAAGCCTGGGGCACAGAAGTCGCGTCGTCGGCTGGACCGGAACGGCTTGGGGTTCACGCAGTCAGCTATAAGGACCGAAAACACACGAGGTGACCACCATGAACCGCCTGTACGACAAGAACGCACCGCAAAACGTCCACGGCTGGGAGCGTACCGCTTCGGTGGCCGGCGGTGTGATGCTGCTGGCCAAGGGCCTGCGCCGCGGCGGCCTGTTCGGCCTGGTGGAGCTGGCCCTAGGTGGCATGGCGCTGGCTCGCGGCGTAACCGGGCGTTGCGAGGCCAAGCGCATGTTGACCGAGCATGAGGCCAGTGGCGCTCGGCATGACCACAAGGGCCATTTTCCGCCGGAGCGCTACGCCCACATGCCGCTGGATTCGGAAGTGCACAGCCCGGATTTCCAGGCCCCCGACGTGCAAATCCCCGACGCTACGCCGATGGGCCACGAGTCGCGCCGCGGCCCGGCGGTGTAACTACAGCGAATAGCTGGCCAGCTCGCGGGCGATCAGCAGGCGCTGGATCTCGCTGGAGCCCTCGTAGATCTGCGTGATGCGGGCGTCGCGGTAGTAGCGCTCGACCGGGTAGTCCTCCAGGTAGCCGTAGCCGCCATGGATCTGGATCGCCTGCGAGCAGACCTTTTCGGCCATCTCCGAAACAAACAGCTTGGCCTGTGAGGCTTCGGAAAGGCAGGGCAGCCCCGCCGACTTGAGCCGCGCTGCATGCAGAATGAGCAGGCGCGCGGCGTTGAGCTGTGTCTGCATGTCGGCGAGCAGATTGGCGATGCTCTGGTGCTCGGCGATCGGCTTGCCGAACTGTACCCGGTCACGGGCATAGCGCAGGGCTGCTTCGAACGCCGCGCGGGCGATACCCAGTGCCTGCGCGCCGATGCCGATGCGCCCGCCCTCGAGGTTCGACAGGGCAATGGCCAGGCCCTTGCCGCGCTCGCCCAGCAGGTTCGCTTCGGGCACCCGGCAGTCGGTCAGCGCCAGGGCACAGGTGTCGGAGGCACGAATACCCATCTTGTGCTCGCTGCGTTCGACCACGAAGCCGGGCGTGTCGGTCGGCACCAGGAAGGCCGAAAGGCCCTTCTTACCAAGGTCCGGATCGGTCACCGCGAACACGATCGCCAGCTTCGCGCGCTTGGCGTTGCTGCAGAATTGCTTGGCGCCGTTGAGCACCCAGTGGCCGTCCACCCGTTCGGCGCGGGTGCGCAGGTTGTGCGCTTCGGAGCCGGCCTGGGGTTCGGTCAGGGCAAAGCAGCCGATAGCGCGCCCGCTGGCCAGCTCGGCGAGCCACTCGTCCTTTTGCGCCTGGGAACCGTACTTGAGTACCGGGCCGCAACCCACGGAATTGTGAATGCTCATCAACGCGCCCACGGCACCATCGCCGGCAGAGATTTCCTCCACCGCCAGCGCATAGGCGACGTAGTCGACGTAGCTGCCGCCCCATTGTTCCGGGACGACCATGCCCAACAGGCCGAGCTCGCCCATCTGGGCGACCAGTGCGTCGTCGATCCAGCCGGCCTTTTCCCACGCCTGGGCGTGCGGAGCGATCTCGCGACGGGCGAAGTCGCGGGCCATGTCGCGGATCATGCGCTGGTCTTCGGTGAGTTCGAGGTCGTTCATCGCAGGGTTCTCTTTATCGTTGTTCAGGCCGGGGCGGGCGGTCGATAACCGCCGCCCGCCGGCGTCAGGCCGTGGCGGTTCGCCGCGAGCGGGTGGCCGGCTTGAAGTCGGCGAAGAAGCTCTGAACCTGCTCGGTGGTGACTTCGGACAGTTGCGGCGGGTTCCAGCGTGGGCTCTTGTCCTTGTCGATGATCAGCGCGCGCACGCCTTCCATGATGTCGCCGCGGGCGAACCACTGCCGATCCAGATGCAGCTCCAGCGCAAAGCAGTCGGCCAGCGCCAGTTCGCGGCCGCGCCTGAGCATGGCGAGGGTGACGCTCATGGCCAGCGGCGAGCGGCTGTCGAGCACCTTGACGGTCTCCCGTGCCCAGTCCTCGAACTCGGGCCGCCGCTCGGCGGCCAGCGATGCGCGAATCGCCTGAACGTCGGCGTGCGCGAAGTGCTCGTCGATCGCCTGGCGCACCGCCTTGAGCTCGGAGCCCGGCAGATCTCGGGTGGCCAACGACCCGACCAGTGTCTGGAGCGCTTCGCGGGGATGCACTGACCAGCTCATGCGGTCCAGGCAGCGGTCGAGCTCGGCGATCTGCTCATGGCTGATGCACCAGTCAGCCAGCCCCGTGTAGAGCGCATCGGCCGCACGAATCGGCAGGCCGGTCACACCCATGTAAGTGCCCAGCTCGCCGGGCAGACGCGAGAGGAAATAGCTGCCGCCGACGTCAGGGAAGTAGCCGATGCCGACCTCGGGCATGCCCATGCGCGCACGCTCGCTGATCACCCGCAGCGCCGCACCCTGGACCAGGCCCATGCCGCCACCGAGGACGAAGCCGTCCATCAGCGCCAGCAGGGGCTTGGGATAGGCATGGATGTACTGATCGAGCGCATATTCCTCCTCGAAAAAGGTCTCGTGCTCGGTATCGCCACGCTTGAAGCTGTCGTACAGCGAGCGGATGTCACCGCCGGCGCAGAACGCCTTCTCGCCGTTGGCGCGCAGCACCACGGCGTTAATCGACGGGTCGGCGGCCCAGGCGCGCAACTGCTCGTCGAGCAGGCGCACCATCTCCAGATTGACGGCGTTGAGCCCGGCGGGGCGGTTCAGCGTGAGGTGGCCGACGTGGTTGCGTACGGCTGCCAGCACGGGGCGTTCGGCTTCACTCATGGGGAGAATCCTTGCGGTACTGATTGATGATCGCGGAAAAATCCAGCGCGCCGTGCCCCCCGGCGCTGAAGGCCTGGTACAGCTGCTGCGCGACCGCGCCGAGCACGACCGGCTGGCGCGCCAGGCGTGCGGCCTCGGTGGCCAGGCCCAGGTCCTTGAGCATCAGGTCGGTGCCGAAGCCGCCGCTGTAGCCGCGCGAAGCGGGGGCGTTGTCCAGCACGCCGGGAAAGGGGTTGTAGGTGTCCGAACTCCAGCAGCGGCCGCTGGAGGTATTGATGACGCCGGCCAGGGTCTTGGCGTCCATGCCCAGCGCGACGCCCAGTGCCATCGCCTCGGCGACGCCGATCATGGAGATGCCCAACAGCATGTTGTTGGCGACCTTGGCCACCTGGCCGTTGCCGGTATCGCCGCAATGGATGATGTTCTTGCCCATCGCCTCGAGGATCGGCCGTGCGCGCTCGAAGTGCTCACGGCTGCCACCGACCATGAACGTCAGGGTGCCGGCTGCGGCGCCGCCCGTGCCACCGGAGACCGGCGCATCGAGCATCGGGTTGCCGTGCTGTGCGGCCACGGCGGCGACGTCACGCGCGCTGTGCGGGTCGATCGTCGAGCTGTCGATCAGCAATACGCCGGGGCGCACGTTCTGGATCAGCCCGTCGTCGCCCAAATAGACGCTGCGCACATGGGGCGCGGCGGGCAGCATGGTGATGATGACGTCGGCGTTGCCGCGCGCGATGGCGGTCGGCGACTCGGCCGGCAGTGCTCCGGCCTGCGCCAGCGCCTCCATGACCTGGGTATTCAGGTCGAACACGCTGAGCGTGTAGCCAGCCTTGAGCAGGTTGCGCGCCATTGGCGCGCCCATGTTGCCTAATCCGATGAATCCGATATGCATGGCTCGTTCCTTTTGCAGCCCATCCGAAAGTTACCGCGCCAGGCGCTGCGGCGTTGAAATCCCCTCGAAAGCTCATTCACGACTTGTAAACTCCGCTTCCTCGGGCGATTTCGCCTGGCATAGCCGTCGCTCGCGACGCTTTCGAACGGCCTGTTGAATGTGGCTCAGCGGTTCTTGAAGTCCGGCTTGCGCTTTTCGGCGAACGCCGCCATGCCTTCCTTCTGGTCGGCCGTGGCGAACACCGCATGGAACACGCGACGCTCGAAGCGAATACCTTCGGCCAGCGTGGTCTCGAAGGCGCGGTTGACGCTTTCCTTGACCATCATGGTGGCCGGCAGCGACTTCTCGGCGATCACCCGGGCGGCCTTCAGGGTTTCCTCCAGCAGGCTTTCCTGCGGGAAGATGCGTGCCACCAGGCCGGCGCGCTCGGCTTCTTCGGCGTCCATCTGACGCCCGGTCAGGCACAGGTCCATGGCCTTGGCCTTGCCCACGGCGCGGGTCAGTCGTTGAGTGCCGCCGATGCCCGGCAGCACGCCGAGGTTGATCTCCGGCTGGCCGAAGCGGGCGTTTTCGGCGGCGAAGATCATGTCGCACAACAGCGCCAGCTCGCAGCCGCCACCCAGTGCATAGCCGGCCACCGCGGCGATCAGCGGTTTGCGCCGGTTGGCGATGCGATCGGCTTCGGCGAAGAAATCGTCGAGGTAGATCTGCGGGTAGCTGAGCTCGGCCATTTCCTTGATGTCGGCACCGGCGGCGAAGGCCTTGGCCGAGCCGGTCAGCACGATGCAGCCGACCTCAGGGTTGGCTTCGAGCTGGCCGAGCGCGCTGTTCAGCTCGCTGATCAGCTGGCTGTTCAGCGCATTGAGTGCCTGCGGGCGGTTCAGGGTGATCAGCGCAACGCGGTCCTGGATGTCGACGAGCAGGGTTTCGAATGTCATGGGGCTTCCTTCGGGCCGGCCCGCTGGCCGGCCCCGTGTGGGTTACTTGAGGTTGATGGTGGTGTTGACCGTGGAGCCGACCGCCTCTTCGTCGAACCAGCGTTCGGTGACGGTCTTGGTCTGGGTGTAGAACTGCACCACCTGCTTGCCGTAGGGGCCGAGGTCGCCGAGCTTCGACGCACGCGAGCCGGTAAAGGAGAACATCGGCACCGGCACCGGAATCGGTACGTTGATGCCCACCTGACCGACGTCGATCTCTTCCTGGAAGTGCCGCGCCGCGGCGCCCGAACGGGTGAAGATGGCGGTGCCGTTGCCGTTGGGGTTGGCATTGATCAGCTCGATGGCTTCGTCCATGGTCGCCGCGCCCATCACGCAGAGCACCGGGCCGAAGATTTCCTCGCGGTAGATGCTCATCTCGGCCTTCACGCCGGAGAAGATCGTCGGCGCGACGAAGTTGCCTTTCTCGTAGCCGCTCACCTGCGGGTTGCGACCGTCGAGCTCGAGGGTTGCGCCTTCGGCAACGCCACGCTCGATCAGCCCGCTGACGCGATCCAGCGCCGCGCAGGACACCAGCGGGCCGAGGTCGGCACCCGGCTCGGTGCCGGCGCTGAGTTTCAGCGACTTGGCCTTGGCGACCAGGTCGGGAATCCACTGCTGCGCCTCGCCGACCAGCACCACCACCGACAGCGCCATGCAGCGCTGGCCGGCCGCGCCGAAGGCCGCTCCGGCGATGGCGTTGAGGCTCTGCTCCTTGTGCGCATCGGGCAGCACGATGGCGTGGTTCTTCGCGCCCATCATGCACTGCACGCGCTTGCCCGCCTGGGAGGCGCGGTTATAGACGTGGGTGCCGACCCTGGTCGAGCCGACGAAGGAGACGGCCTTGATGTCCGGATGGTCGCAGATCGCGTTCACCACGTCCGGCCCACCGTGCACCACGTTGAGCACGCCCGGCGGCACGCCGGCTTCGAGCGCCAGTTCGCATAGCCGCATGGTGACCATCGGGTCCTGTTCGGAGGGCTTGAGCACGAAGGTGTTACCGGTGGCGATGGCCATGGGGAACATCCACAGCGGGATCATTGCCGGGAAGTTGAACGGGGTGATGCCGGCACAGACGCCCAGCGGCTGCAGCAGGGTGTAGGTATCCACCCCGCTGGCGACGTTGTTGGCCAGCTCGCCGAGCTGCAGGTTGCCGATGCCGGCGGCATGCTCGACCACTTCCAGGCCGCGGAACACGTCGCCTTCGGCATCGGCCAGGGTCTTGCCCTGCTCGGCGGTGAGCATCGCCGCCAGCTCTTTCATGTGCTCGCGGATCAGCTGCTGGTACTTGAGGAAGATGCGCGCACGGGCACCGATCGGTGTCTTGCGCCAGGTCTTGAAGGCCGTCTTGGCACTGGCCACGGCGCGATCGACTTCCTCGGCGGTGGCGAAGGGAACCTGCGCGAGGATTTCCTGCGTGGCCGGGTTGATCACGTCGCGCCACTGCTTGCTGTTGGACTCGATGAGCTGACCGTCGATGAGCAGTTTGACGGTGGGGATGCTGCCGGTCATGGGACCTCCGCGTGGTTTGTTGTTGTTCTTGTCGCCCGGCGAACCGCGGCGAGGGTGCTGACTTGATCCTAGCTGCGAAAATTCTCATTACAATGCGGCTGGCTGCAGAGTCGCTCTGCAAAAATGCACAGCCGGAGGGCCGTATGGACTGGGACAACCTGCGTTATTTTCTCGAAGTCGCGCGCGCCGGGCGGCTGACATCCGCGGCGCGGCGCTTGAACGTTGACCACACCACGGTATCGCGCAGGCTGCAGGCGCTGGAAAAAAGCATGGGCATGCAGCTGTTCGTGCGTGAGCCCGGCGGCTATCGGCTCACCGAGGCAGGGCGCAACCTGCTGCCCCGGGTCGAGGCGATGGAAAGTGCCAGCGTCGCCATCCAGCAGTCGCTACCTGATCTGGATCACGGTCTCTCCGGCCAGGTGCGTATCGGCGCGACCGAGGGTTATGGCTCGGTGATGCTTGCCGGGCAGCTGGCCGGGCTGGGCCGGCGCCACCCGCATCTGAACATCGACCTGCTGGCGCTACCGCGCGCGGTGCAGCTGTCACGCCACGAGGCGGATATCGTCATCACGCTTGAACGCCCCGAGCGCGGGCCATTCATCATCACCCGGCTGACCGATTACCTGCTGCGCCTGTACGCGGCACCGAGCTACCTCGACGAGCACCCGCCGATCACCGCGCGCGACGACCTGCAGCGCCACCGCTTCGTCAGCTATGTCGATGACCTGCTGTTTTCCCGCGAGTTGCTGTTTCTCGACGGGTTGGTCGACAGCCGCACCGTAGCGCTGCGCAGTACCAGCGTCCTGGCGCAGCAGGAGGCGGTTGCCGCCGGCGCCGGTATCGCCATCCTGCCGGCCTTCACCGCTGACGCCGACCCGCGCTTGCAGGTGCTGCTGCCCGAGCAGGTCAGCTTCACCCGAACCTTCTGGATGCTGATGCCGATCGAATTCAAGGACGTGGCCCGCATGCGCACCACCTGGGACTTCCTCAAGGAGATGGCGCAGACGCACCAGGCGCGTCTGCTCGGCCAGGCCGCCGACGCCTACAACCCGAGCAGCACCAGCGCGTAGCCCGCCACGCCAAGCACGAAGGCGCTGAAGCGGCTCTCCCGCTCGGCCGGCAGTTCCTCCTTGAGCACGTTGAGGATGACGCCGCCGGCGAGCAGGGCGATCCAGGCGGAAATCGCCAGATCGGATATCTCGATCACCAAGCCCAGCGCCCAGCCCAGCAGCAGCGCCCCGGCCAGCAGCCAGCGGCCCTTGCGGTCGTAGCGTTGCCGATGGTCGGCCTGCAGGCCGAAGTCGTTGACCACGAAATGCATCGCCATCGCCAGCGTGAACCAGGCCAAGCTGCCGAGGCCGGGCTCCTCGCGGTGCAGCAGCAGGTAGCCGGTGAGCATGTTGTAGGCGGCAAAACTGCTGATATGTACCCAGAACACACCGGCACTCGGTGGGCCGCCGGTGGCCATCCGGCGACGGTGCTCCTTGGCCAGGCGTTCGACACCGTAGAAACCGACCAGCCCGGCGAGTGCCAGCAGGTACGCGTGGCCCTCGAAGAAGGCGAGCACGCCGCGGGTGCGCTCATCCATCAGGCGCTGCCCCTTGGCGATCTCCGGCAGCAGGTGAAGGAACACGTACGACACCGCGACGCCACCGGCGAACGACAGCCAGCGGCTGCGCGGCGTACGGTCAAGGAAGCGCAGCCTGACGCAGAGCAGATGAACCGAGGCAAGCATCAGTGCGGCAAGAAAGCTGGCGATTAAGGTTGCAGACATGGCTCGAATGCGTCGGCCCACCACGCGGGCGTGGGCCGAATCGATGAATGTCTTTCTTTGAAGTCGCTGCCGTCGATACGTTCAGGCGGCGCATGTCCGGTGCTAGCGAGCGGTCGCGGCCTCCGCCATCTGCAGGCGCGGCGTGCACCGGGTGTGTGCGCCATTGGCGAGGTAGGGCGCCAGGATCGGCGCCATGCCCTTGAGCACCTGCACCGGCAGCGCCGAGGTGAAGCGGAAGCTGTCTGCTGCCCGGCCAGGCACGTAGGCCGTGAGGGTACCGAAGTGATCGGGGCCCAGGTAGAACACGAAGGTCGCGGTGCGGTTCATCGCCAGCGAGCTGATCAACCGGCCACCGGCGCCGACCGTGTCGATGCGGTTGTCGCCGGTACCGGTCTTGCCGCCGACCGGCAGCGTGCTGCCATCCTCGCGCACAAAGGTGCCCTGCAGGCGCCGCGCCGTTCCTCCCTCGACCACCAGCGCCAGGGCTTCGCGCAGGGTAGCGGCGACTTCGCTGGGCAGCACGCGCTCGCCGGCGCCACCGGCCAGGCGCAAGCGGGTTTCGTAGGGCGTCTGCGCAGCGAAGTCCAGACTGTCGATCCGCACGCTCGGCAGCCGCACGCCATCGTTGAGGATGATGCCCATCAGCTCGGCCAGTGCAGCCGGACGGTCACCCGAGCTGCCCAGCGCGGTGGCCAGGGAGGGCACCAGGCTGCCGAAGGGGTAGCCCAGGCGCTGCCAGCGGCGATGGATGTCGGTGCAGGCTTCGACCTCGAGCATGATGCGGATGCGGCTGTCGCGAGCGCTCTTGTGCCGGCTGCGGAACAGCCAACCGTAGACCTCCTGGCGTTCGGCGCGACTGGCGGCAACCACCTCGGACAGGCTCGCCTCCGGGTGTGCCGTCAGGTAGCCGAGCAGCCAGAGATCGAGCGGGTGCGTGCGGGCGATGTAGGCCTGGTCCGGCAGGCTGAACTGGCCGGGGCCATAGCGGGTATAGAGCTCGTCGAGCTTCTTCTCGCTGAGCCTGGCCTCCGGCAGCCGGTTGGCCAGGAATGCCGCAAAGGTCGTGCGGTCGGCGTCGGGCATGAGGTAGCGGTGCACCGCCGCGAGGCGTACCGGCGTGGGTCGCATGCCCTGCAGAAAGGTCTCGATGCGCTCGCGCTCGCTCTGCCCGCGGTACTTGCGCCAGAACCGCTGGAGGAACACCGAGCCTTCGCGGTCGGCGAAGCGCGTCAGGTATTCCAGCCGGCGCGGGTCCTTGTCGTTCTTCAGCAGTTCGGCGCTGTTGATCTCTTCGTAGGTGCTGAAATTCACCAGGTCGCGCATCAGCCGCACGAAGGGCAGGTTGATCGATTCGCGCAGGGCCTCGCGTACCGTCGGGATGCGGTGGTCGTCTTCCCGGCGGAAGTTGTTGAAGTGGTGCAGGCCGGCGCCGGTAAAGAAGCGCTCGGCCGGGCTCGCCGAATAGCGCCGCTCCATCGCCGCATCGAGCATCCTCGCCAGGCTACGGTCGCTGGTCTGCGCCAGGTAGGCGACGGCCCAGCGACCGAGCGTGGTGCGAGTCTGCGTCGCGCGCAGTTCGGCGCTGCTCAGGCTGGCGTAACGCGCGTGCAGCTCGGCGATCACCTCGAGATAGGTGGTCAGCACGCGCAGCTTGGCAGTGGAGCCCAGCTCCAGCTTGCTGCCCTCGTTGATGTCGAACGGCTGATTGGTGTTGTCGGTCTGCACGCGTACGCGGAAGCCCCCTCCGGCACGCTCGAACAAGGTGAAGCTGTAGCGTACGTCGGCGGTTTTCTCCGGCGAGAGCATGCGATCGCCAAACAACCCGACCTGCTCGGCGAAGGCCGGATCGGCCAGTTTCAGCAGGTAGTCGCTGATCTGCTCCTGCAGCGCCCCCTGCAACGGCGTGGTCGCCGTGAGGTCGAGCCGATCCAGGTCATAGAGCGGCAGGTTCAGCAGACCGGCCAGGCGCGTGCGCGCCACGCTGATGCCCTTGCTGGCTTCCACCGGGCGGATCGCCGGTTCACGGTCCATATCACGAAAGCTCACCTGCTGACGCAGCGCCGTGTCGCGCAAGGCGGTATCGATCACGCCGCCCCCGGCGAGCAGGCGCAAATGGCTGTCGGCCAGGCCGGCGAGTTCCTCCCGGCCGGCGCCGAGATAGTAAGAAGGCCGGCGCTGGGCGATCAGCAGCGAGAGTACCTGGCGCAGCGCGAGCCCGCGCGCCGCGTCATCCTCCGCCTGGCTCGAGGCGAGCAGACGATTGACCTCGTCGAAATCGGCGCCGAACCAGACACGCAGGCCATCGGCAATGCCATGGATTTCGCCATGCCCCGGTGCCGCCGACAGCGGCACGCTGTTGAGGTAGTCACGCAGGATGCGCTGGCGCGCCGCCAGTGTCAGCGGGCCGTCCAGGTAGGCGCGCACACTGGCCGAGACCATCTGCCGCAGCTTTTCCTGCGGGTCGCCGGTGCGGCCCTCGGGCGAATGGCGATATTTCTCGACCTGGGTGGCGAGCGTGGAACCGCCGGCGGCCTGTCCGGGCAGGCCGAGGCCGCTCTCCAGCTGGCTCAGCGCGGCCTTGGAGAAACGCGGCCAATCGACGGCGGGGTTGGCATGTGGCCGCTGCAGATCGAGCAGGCCGCGGTCTTCGATGAACAGCAGGCTGAGCGAGACAAGCGGGGGAATGTCTTCGAAGCGGGCGTAGAACTGGTGCGGGTAGCGGTTGGCGTACAAGGGTTCGCCGCGACAGTCGTGGATCGTCAGGCCAACCTGCGATCGCTCGGCATAGGGCACGAAGAAGCCGTGGTCGGCGTAGTTCAGCAGGGCGGGCGAAAAGCGCGCCTGGGCCTGGACCTCGTAGCCGCGCTCGGTCAGCCGGGCGATGTGATCGGGCAGGGCGACGTAGCCGAGGCGGCGGTCGAACGGTCCTTCTTCGGGGAAGCGAATGGCGTCGCTCGGCCCCGGCTCGAGGGCATAGGTCAGCGTCGCGGCGTAACGGCTGAGCCAGCGGGCCTGGATCTTCGAGGTCTGCATCTCGTGCCAACCGGCGTAAGCGAACGCCACGAGCAGAAACAGCCCGAGCGACCAGCCGAGCCGCCGTGCAGTCCGCCGGCGGCGCCTGCGCCGTTTGTCCGAATCTGAAGAGGGCTCAGGAGCGCGTGTCGAACGCCCTTCCGCCGAAGTGGAGGACCGCCATACTGCGCCCATTTCACCGTGCCTGGCTGTCTGTGAATCTAACGACAAGCCTAGCCGTTCGGCGGCGCGGCGTTTGTACCGCTAGACGAACGGAACGGCGCAGGCGATTGGCCAGCGGAGCAGGGCAGAGGCGCTTGGTGACTCAGTGCGAGCGCGCGATCAGCTCGGCGGCAGGCCGGGTCGACTTGTCTTCGGGGACTTCGATGTTCCAGTCGCCGATCTCGTACCAATCCTCGCCCAGCATTTCGGCCGGGTGCATCGTGCGGCTCGAGCCATTGCCGCAGCCCAGCGAATCGGCCGGGCAGTAACGGTCACAGCCCCAGCAGATGCGTTCCGGGTGCGGTGGGTTGAGCGGGAACTTCTTGGCCATGACGGGCGGCCTCCGGCGGGATCCGAGGGGGAGCTTCAGGCTACGCGTCACGCCCCCGGACAGACTTGATCACGCTCAAGTCCAGAGGCCGTTTCGGCCCTCTCGTCGGGTGGTGGAACGACGTTACTGACAAATATCAAGCGCTCGTCGAGGGCCTGAAACTTTCTCTCACACTTCCCTGTCACTTTCTGGGTCGGTGGTGACTGCACGGTTCAGGCCCCGATACGGGCTGAGCCCCGTTGCGGAATTGGTCCAGGCTCCCTTGGAGCCGGTGTCGGTCACATGGAAACCCGGGGGAGTCAGGAAGATGCTCTTCAATTCTGCAGTGTTCATCGGCGTGTTCCTGCCGATCGTGCTTCTCGGCTTCATTCTCCTGGCCGGCAGCGGACGGCAGCGTGCGGCGGCGGTGTGGCTGGTGCTCGCCTCGCTGGTGTTCTACGGCTGGTGGAACCCGCTGTACGTGCCCTTGCTGGGCGCAAGCCTGGTCTTCAACTACCTGCTCGGCGGCTTTCTGGTACGCCGGCCGTCGCGTGCGGTGCTGGTGTTCGGTGTGGCGGCCAACGTACTGCTGCTCGGCTATTTCAAGTACACCGGCTTTCTCTTCGGCACGCTGGATTCGGTGTTCGAATTCAGCTGGCAGATCGAGGACATCCTCCTGCCGCTGGCCATTTCCTTCTTCACCTTCCAGCAGATCGCCTACCTGGTCGACGCACACGATGGCGAGGTGCAGGAGCATGACTTCGTCAACTACTGCCTGTTCATCACCTTCTTCCCGCAGCTGATCGCCGGCCCCATCACCCACCACGGCGAGATGCTCGAGCAGTTCAACAATCGCACCACCTTCCGCCCGCGGGTCGATTTCATCGCGCTGGGCGCCACGGTGTTTCTGCTCGGGCTGTTCAAGAAGGTGGCGATCGCCGATACGCTCGGGCAAAAGGCGACTCCCATCTTCGAGGTGGCGGCCAGCGGCGCGATTCCATCGTTCTACGATGCCTGGACCGGGGCGCTGACCTACACGCTGCAGATCTACTTCGACTTTTCCGGCTACAGCGACATGGCCATCGGCCTGGCGCTGCTGTTCGGCGTGCGCCTGCCGATGAATTTCAACAGCCCGTTCAAGGCACGCAACGTCATCGAATACTGGTCGCGCTGGCACATGACGCTGACGCGCTTCCTGACCGCCTATATCTACAACCCCATCGTGCTGCGAGTGACGCGCGCGCGCATGGCCGCCGGCAAGCCACAGCCGCGGCGGGGCAAGATGACCCTCGGCACCTTTCTCGCACTGGTCGCCTACCCGACGGTGTTCACCATGTTCGTCTCCGGCGTCTGGCATGGCGCAGGCTGGCAATTCGTGGTGTTCGGCCTGCTGCACGGCTTTTACCTGGTGGTCGCGCATGGCTGGCGCGCCTACAAGGTGCGCCAGGGCTGGAAGGTCGATAGCGACAACCCGCTGCATCAGGTCGTTGCGGTGCTGTTGACCTTTGGCTGCGTGGTGGTCGCCATGGTGTTCTTCCGCTCGGCAGATGTGCCGGCCGCGCTCGCCGTGCTCAGCGGCATGCTCGGGCTCAGCCCGGAAACCACCCGGATGGACCGCTCGGACTTCGCCATGATCGGCGCGCTGCTGCTGTTCGTCTGGAGCATGCCGAACGTCGAGCAGTGGATGGGCCACTTCCGCACGGCGCTGAACTTCCGCGCCGAGGGCCACTGGCTCGAACGTCTGGTGCCGGCTGCCTGGTGGCGCCCGGCACCGGCCATTGGCGTAGCGGTCGGGGTGCTCGGCTTCTTCGGCCTGGCGATCGCCTTTTCGGTTGCGCCGACCGAGTTTCTCTACTTCCAGTTCTGACGACTGGCTTCAGCCACCCCTACAGGAGCTCGCATGGAACAGCTGCTCTGGTTACCGCCGCACGCCGATATGGGCGCTGCGATCAGCCAAGCCAAACAGGAAACCGACCCCCTCGCGCGGTTGCAGCAGGCCGCGCGGCTGGCCGGCTACCGCCGCGATTTCACCCAGACGGCCAAGCTCGACCGGCTCGCCGCCGCGGGCCTGCAGGGGCCGGCGCCACAGGGCTTCACGCCGCTGCGCATCGCCTTGCTGTCGTCGCACACCGTCGATCACCTGCTGCCGGCGATTCGCGTGGCCGGGCTGCAGCGGCGGCTGGCGCTTTCCCTGTTCGTCACACCCTATGGCCTCTACCGGCAGGCGCTGCTGCTCGACGACCCGCAACTGGCCGATTTCGCGCCCCAGCTGGTGGTGCTGGCGCTGGATGCGCGCGATGCGCCGCTGCAACTGCCGCTGACCAGCGGCCGCGAGGAGGTCGACGCGGCGATCGCCGCGCGGGTTGACGAGCTGCGCGGCCTGTGGCGCCGGGCGCATGAACGCTTCGCCGCGCAGGTGGTGCAGCAGACGCTGGTACCGGTCGATCCGCCGCTGTTCGGCTCGTTCGAGGCGCAGGTCCCCGCCGCGCCATTTGCCCTGGTGCAGCGGCTGAACGAGGCGATTCGCATGGCCGCGCGGGAAGAGGGCGTGCTGCTGCTCGATCTGGCCTGGCACGCGGCCGACGGCAGCTACGGCAACGGCCTGGCCGACCCGGCGCGCTGGCATCAGGCCAAGCAGCTGGTCAGCCCGGAAATGGCGCCGCTGTATGGCGACCATCTGGCGCGGGTGGCTGCGGCCAGCGTCGGGCTTTCGCGCAAATGCCTGGTGCTCGACCTGGACAACACCTTGTGGGGCGGCGTGATCGGCGATGATGGCCTGGAGGGCATCAAGCTCGGCGCCGGCAGCCCGAGCGGCGAAGCCTATGTCGCGTTTCAGCGCTACGCGGCGCTGCTCGCCCAGCGCGGGGTGATTCTTGCCGTGTGCAGCAAGAACGATGCGCACGTCGCCGAAGCCGCCTTCGAGCACGTGGAAATGGCGCTCCGACGCCGCGACATCGCGGCCTTCGTCGCCAACTGGGAAGACAAGGCCGGCAACCTCAGACGCATCGCCGCAATGCTCGACATCGGTCTGGACAGCCTGGTCTTCGTCGACGACAACCCCGCCGAGCGCGACATCGTGCGCCGCGAGTTGCCCGAAGTGGCGGTGCCGGAGCTGCCCGACGATGTCGCCGACTACCCGGCGCGGATTGCCGCGGCCGGCTATTTCGAGGCGGTGTCGTTCACCGCGGACGATTCGGCGCGGGCGCAGAGTTACGCCGCCAACGCCGAACGCAAGCAGGCGCTGAACCAGGCCACCGACATGGAGGGTTACCTGCGCGGCCTGGAAATGGTCCTCACCGCCACATCCATCGGCCCGGCCGAGCTGGCGCGCGCGACTCAGCTGGTGAACAAGACCAACCAGTTCAACCTCACCACCCGGCGCTACGGCGAAGCCGAAGTGCAGCGCCTGGCCGAAGATCCGGCGGCGGTAACGCTGGCGATCCGCCTGCGCGACAAGTTCGGCGACAACGGCCTGATCAGCGTCGTGCTGGCCGCTCCGCACGAGGCGCTGGCCGCTGACGAGCTGTTGATCGACAGCTGGCTGATGAGCTGCCGGGTACTCGGCCGGCAGGTCGAGGAGGCCGTGTTGCAGGTGCTCGCCGAGGCCGCGCGCGCGCGTGGCTACGCGGCGCTGGTCGGTGAATACCGGCCCGCCGAACGCAACGGCATGGTCGCCGAACACTACCCGCGGCTCGGCTTCGCGTCGCATCCCCACCCACTCGGTGCCGGCGATGACGCCACCTTCTGGCGCCTTTCGCTGGCCGAGTCGATTCAACCCCGCCATTTCATCGAGGTGCAGGCATGAACGAAAAGGACATTCTCAACGCGCTTACCGAGGTGTTTCGCGACGTGTTCGATGACGACGACATCGTGCTCACACCCGACACCACGGCAAACGACATCGACGGCTGGGACAGCCAGACGCATGTGCTGCTGATCGTGGCCGCCGAGCAGCGCTTCGGCGTCAAGTTCCGCACCGCCGAGCTCGAGTCACTGAAGAACGTCGGCCACTTCGCCGAACTGATCCGCGCCAAGCTCGACAGGGGGTAAATCATGGCAAGCGCCGCCGAGGTTCCCAAGGGAAAGGGGGTCGCACAACCGGCGCAGGGCGCCGCATCGGGCATACCGGCCAGCTACCTGGGAGCGCTGATTGCCGGCGCGCTGGGCGCGCTGGGCGGTTTTGCGCTGCTGCTGGCGCTGCTGAACAACACCGGCAACCTGCCGCCACCGGCGTTTTCCAACAGCCTGTGCGTGGACGAGAAGTTGAGCTTTCTGCGTGAGCGCCCGGTTTATGCACCCGATCTGCTGGTAGTCGGTTCGTCGGTCGCCTGGCGCCACGTCGACAGCAGCGTGTTCAAGGCCCAGTCGCTGGCAACACAACCGCTGAATGCGGGTTTCTGCGGCCTGCACGCGAACCAGAGCGCATACGTCGCCAACTGGCTGCTCGACCGCGAGCCGACCATTCGCCTGGTCGTGATGGTGGTCGATCCGATCGATTTCGCAGGCTGCTGGCGCGTACCGGATGCGGTCTTCAATCGGCAGGACGCCGATGCCTACGTCTACGGCCAGGTCTCGCCTTGGGCCTATTACCTGCGGTACTTCGACCCGCGCTCGCTGCTGCGCAACTCGCTGACGGTCAAGGACCAGCGTGCCAACCTGATCGAGTGGGACCCGCTGGTGTTCAGTCGTTTCGGCGATGGGCCGCTCGAGCCGCAGGGTGACCGCGGGCTGTTCTACGGCAAGCCCGAGGCGCTGGATGCGGGCTGCTTCAAGGCGCTCGCCGGGCTGGCCGGGCGGCTAGAGAGCGAAGGGCGCAAGCTGCTGGTCGTCTCCACCCCGCTGCATCCGGACTGGAAATCGACCTATGACCCGGACGGCAGCTTCGTTCGCGGCTTCGACAGGCGCCTGGAGCAGGCACTGGCGGGTACCGACGGGCGCTACTGGAACGCCGACCGTGAATGGTCGGCACCGGAAGACGGCTTCGTCGATGCGATCCACCTGCGCTGGAGCGCCGCCCAGCAGTTCTCGCTGGCTCTGGCCTCGCAGCTGCAAGTGGACGACCGCGACAAGGTCGCGGGCAACTGAGCAACGTTGAGCCGGCCGACATGGCGGGCGAATCGACCGGCTGGGCGACGGAGCGCCGCCCAGCCGAAAGGAAAAGCCGTACCATAGCCGGCCCCTTCGTCTCGGCTTGTTTGTGTGTTCATGTTGTCGACCGTCAGACGCTACAAGGCACTGGTTTCCGGTGCGCTTTCCCGCTGTTTTCCCCGCACCACGGCTTACCTGAAAAGCGAGGACGATGCGCTGTTCCGCCGCTGGCCCAAGGCGGCCGAAACGGGGGCGGGCAAGCGCGAAGCCACCGCCAAGCCGGGCGCGCCGCGCCGCAAAGGCAAGAAGGCGACAGCCGAGAAAAAGGCCGCAGCCGACAAACCTGGCGGTGGACGCGGCGCACGCCGTAGCGCAGGCATCTACCCGAGCCGGGCGCTGGAGGTCGCGCCAGGCCAGGTAGCGGCGATGCGCGAACGTGCCGCGCAGGCGGTACAGGCCGGGGTCATCTGCGCGCCGTCGGATGAGCAGTGGCGCATGATTCTCTGCGACAGCCCGCTGACGCGCATCTTCGCCGGCGCCGGATCGGGCAAGTCGACGACACTGGTGCTGCGGGTGGTGTTCATGCTCTGTCACCTGCAGGTGCCGGTCGAGCGCCTCACGGTGATTTCCTTTACCAATGCCTCTTGCGCGCAACTGCGCGAGCAGCTGATCCGCGTGTTGGCGTTCTGGGGGGCGCCCTTTGATGACGCGCAGGCGCGCCAGTGCGTGCGGACCTTTCATTCGGCCATGGCGCAGCTCGCCCGCGAGGTACTGGGCGAGCCGAGCTGGTTCGAGCAGATGGATGAGCGCGCACCGGGCGAGCCTGACAACCCGCTGGCCTCGGCGCGTCTGCGCAGCGCGCAGCAGCGCTTGCTGAAGCAGGTCTACCAGCGGCTCTACCGGGATGACGCGACCTTTCGCGAGCAGGTAGGGCGCTTGCTCGGGCAGGCACCCGTGGATGCCAAGGCGCCGATGGACACTTTGCGCCTGGCCGGGGAGTACCAGGCCAAGCCGTTGTTCGAGGCCTTGCACGCCCAGCTGGAGTTCTGCGAGAGCATCGCGCTGGATTTTGCCACCCTCGATACGCAGCGCTTGCCAGGCACACCCCGTGAGCAGGACTTCGTCGCGGCACTGGCGCGCTTTCGCGAGGCCTTCTACGCCACGCTCGAGAGCAAGGGCCTGACGACGTTCAACCGGGCCTTCGCGGCACTGACCGAGCGCCTGACGCAAGGCGCAGTCGCGGCGGCGCCGCTGCAGCGCTTTCAGCACCTGTTGATCGACGAGTTCCAGGATATTTCGCCGCAGATCGTGCGCTGGCTGCAGGCCTTGCATCGGGCTTTGGCGGGCAGCGAGGCGGTCAGCCTGATGGCGATCGGCGATGACTGGCAGTCAATCTATGGCTGGCGCGGCAGTTCGCCGGAGCTGTTCATCGACTTCGATCGCCACTTCCCGCGCAAGGGCTCGGCCAAGAGCACGGTGCTCAAGCTGGAAACCAACTATCGCTCCATCGAACCGGTGATACGCGACGCCGAGGCGCTGCTTGACGAGGTGCGGCTCAAGCAGGCCAAACGCAGCCGCGCCGGCCGTTCGATGCAGCCGGGCGACTACGGGGTGAAGCTGGTGAGCGGCTTCGACAGTCGTCGGCAGTTGCCCGCGCTGATCGAGGAGATCCAGCGGCAGTGCACGCATGTGGCATCGCGTACCGGCGCCGACCGCACCGCGGTGTTGTTGCTCAGCCGGCGTAACGAGCCGTTGCAGGCAATCCAGGGGCAGCTGCAGGCGTGCCCGCCGGTAAAGGCCATGACCATCCACCGGGCCAAGGGGCTGCAGGCCGAGGTCGCCATCATCGTCGACGATTGCCTACCGAGCGAACCGCACCCACTGCGCAATGCGCTGTACGCCGCCAGCGGATTCTTCGGTAACAGTTATGACGAGGCGATGGCCGACGAGGGCTTGCGCCTGGCCTATGTCGCCGTGACTCGCGGCGTCAGCCGGGTGCTCTGGTACACCGGCCGCGTGCAGGGCGCCACGCGCATCTTGCAGCAGCGCCAGGTTCGTACGTAAAGCGCCTTCAGCGACCGAACGCCTCCTCGAACAACTGCGGCAGAACTTCGCCCGCCGAACCGCCGAGCGCGTACTCGCGCTCGCTGTGGGTGACGTTCGGTTGCGGGTTGACGTGGATCACGGTGGCGCCGGCGCGCCAGGCGCGCTCGGGCATTTCCGCCGCGGGGTAGACCACGCCGGAGGTGCCGACGGAGATCAGCACGTCGCAATGCCGCGCAGCGGCAAAGGCATCGTCCAGCGCGCCGCCCGGCATGCTCTCGCCAAACCAGACCACGCCCGGGCGCAGCTTGCCATCGCAGTATTCGCAGCGCGGCGGCGGAAGGCGACGGCCTTCCTGCGGTTCGTCCGGCGGCGGCAAGGGCTTGCTCGGCTGCCGGCTGCAGACCACGCAACGCGGATGATGCAGGCTGCCGTGCAGGTGAATGACATCGCTGCTGCCGGCGCGCTCGTGCAGGTCGTCGACGTTCTGGGTAACCAGGGTCAGGCGCGGCACCTGCTGGACCAGCGCGGCAATCGCGCGGTGCGCAGCGTTGGGCTGTGCCTTCAGCACCTGCATGCGTCGCCATTCGTACCAGCCCCAGACCAGGGCAGGATCCTGCTCGTAGGCTTCGGGGGTGGCCAGTGTGGCCGCATCGAAACGCTGCCAGAGGCCGGTCAGCGAATCTCGAAAAGTAGGAATACCGCTTTCGGCGGAAACGCCCGCCCCGGTGAAGACCACCAGGTGGCGCGCGTTGCGCAGCGCGGCGAGTTGTGCAGACGGGATCAAGGTGAACTCCTGTGCGTTGTCCTAACGCCTGTGCCAGAGCTTACCGAGCAAAAAAAAGCAGCCTAGTCGACTAAAGGCTGCGACCGATGACCGCCGCCTATCGGTGGGTACCGCAACGACGCGGCTGGTCCGGTTTCGGCTGCGCGGCCAGGCCAGGAATCAGGGGCTGCACGAGGGCTTCGCAGAGGCCCGGTAGCAGCAGCTGGTGCTCCGGTGCCAGCATCAGGCCATGCGACGAAAGTTCGAGCACGGTCTCGCGCTGCAACTGCCGCAGCAACGGCCATGTGGCTGCGAACCATCGCTGCGCCTGGGCGCCGAAGCGTGCGTCCAGCGCCTGCAGATCGAGCCGCCCCTGGCAGATCAGGCCCTGGCAGATCGCCCGGCGCAAGCCGTCGACATGGGCGGCGTGCAGGCCGCGCCAGACCGGCAGCAGATCCTGCTGCAGCGCCTCGCGGTAGCGTGCCGGCTGCTGCAGGCACTGCACGTAGCAGTCGCCCAGGCGGCTGATGGCGCCGACGCCGAGGGACAGATGGTCGGTACCTTCCGGTGTCGTGCTGTAGCCCGCCACGTCATGCCGCAGGCTCTCGTTCTCCTGCGCCAGCGCGAGCTCGTCATGCGGCAGCACGAAGCAGCCCAGCCCGAGCAGGCGATAGCCGGCCGCTGTCAGCTGCTCCACGCCGTGGCGATGCATGTCCCGGGCGGCGCTGCGTGAAGCCAGGCCCAGGCGGGGCGAGGGCAGGCGCCCGGCGATGCTCAGTGAGCGGTAGTCGAACAGGCTGACGCGATCGGGCTGGAGTTCGATGATCGAGGCCAGCTTGCGCGCGAAGCTGCTGCCGGTCTGCCAGGAGCGGCCGTAGCCCAGGTCGACGTTGATTGCCTCGAACTGCAGGGCGCGTGCGGCTTCGAGCAGGCCGCGGATGCGCGCGGCGCTGCGGAAATACTCGACCGAGCCGCCGTCACCGGCATGCATGTCAGGCACACCGACGCTCAGCTGGCTGAAGCCAAGCGAGCGCAGCATGCCCACCAGCGGCCAGTCGGCATGCGCCAGTTCCACCTCGGCCAGGCAGACGGCGTGCTCGGAGAAGTGGAAACAGTCGCGCAGATGCGCAAGCAGTTCGGGCAGCGCACCGAGGCCAAGGCGCCCGGGGCGCAACCTGAGCTGCACCACGGGTTGCCGCGGGCCAAGATGGCAGGCGATCTGCCGGGTTTGCTGCACGACGCCGGCGAGGTCATCGACCTCGATCGACAGCGCCAGCGGGCGCTGAGCACGACGACTGTCACGCAGCGCGCGGAACAGATCCAGTGGGGAGAGGCGGTCGCGCAGATCGCCGGGGCCGGGATACCAGCAGGTCGCCTGGCGCGTCTGCCCGTATCGCTGCATCAAGCTGTCGTTCCAGCTGGCACGGCCAAGCATGGGAGCCTCCGGACGGCGCTTAGGGGGTGCTGCTATCTGTACACGGATTGTGCGAAGCGGTGTTGACCGGGGACAAGCCTGCGGTCATGGAAGAGAGGAGTGTGATGCGGTTGGAAAAGGAGGGCAGCGGAGCCTGCCCCCCCAGCAAGACCTCACTTGTGGCTCAGTACCCACTCGGCGAGGATCTTGGCTTCTTCTTCGGTTACAGCGTTCGGCGGCATGGGAACAGGACCCCAGACACCCTGGCTGCCGTTCTTGATCTTGCCGGCGAGCATCTCGACGGCGCCGTCCTGGCCAGCGTACTTGGCAGCGACCTCTTTGTAAGCAGGGCCGACCAGCTTGCTGTCGATCGCGTGGCAGGCCACGCATGCCTTGCTCTTGTACAGGCTCTCTCCGTCCTGGGCCAGCGCCGGTTGCAGGGCAAGCGCGCCGCCAAGGGCCAACAGCGAAATCACGGTTTTCTTCATGGTGTTTTCCTTGCTTCTTGTTAGGTCCCGCCACGACCAGGGCCGCGATGAGACGACCGATTCGTCAGTCTGACGACTGCAAAATCATGGGACATTCTCTATCAGGCTTCAGCTCAATTCCAATGAATAGCTCGCCAGGTTGATAGCAACTTCCTTGATTGAATTTCGTGATGCCCGAGGCGAGGTTCAGCGTACCAGCACCCAGCCCAGGGCGGTTGCCAGGATCAACGAGAGGCCCTGCCAGAATCGCAGCGGATTGCGCTCGAGCAACGGCGGGCGGCTGCGCGCCAGTAGTGCCGGGCCCGGTTCGCGCAGCTGGGTGACAAATTCCGACAGCGCCTCGAAACGGCGCGCGGGCTCCGGGTGCAAGGCCTTGGCCAGTACCTCATCCAGCCAGGCCGGCAGCTCGCTGTGCGCATCGCGCACCGAGCGATAGCGGAGCTTGAGCTGGGCCGCGCGACTGCGGGCTCTGGCGACCTCGCTGCCATAGGGCAACCGCCCGCTGAGCAGCTGGTAGGCGATCACCGCCAGCGAAAACTGATCCGAGCGCGGCGACCCCGGCTCGCCGAGCAGGTATTCCGGCGCGGTATAGGCGGCAGTGCCAGGCACCTGCTCAGCATGAGTGCCACTGATCTCCTCGAGCCCGGCGACGTGCGTCGAGCCAAAGTCGATGATCTTTACCGTGCCGTTACGGTCGATCATCAGATTTTGCGGGCGCACGTCCTGGTGCAGCATGTCCAGGCGGTGGAAGGCCTGCAGACCGCGGGCGATCTGCTCGACGATGCTGCGCACCGTCTCCAGATCCGGCTGCGGATGATCGACCATCCATTGCCAGAGCGTGCAGCCTTCGATGAAGTCGGTCACGGTGAACAGGTGCCGACGCGGCTGCGCAGGCAGGCGGCCGCGCGCCACATGCGGGTTATCGATGCGCCTGGCGATCCATTCCTCGGCCATGAAGCGCTCCAGATAGGCGCTGTCCTGGCGCTTTTCGAGCGACGGGATCTTCAGCGCGACCTGTTCGCCAGAGGCTTCGTCCTGCGCAAGGAAGACATGGCTGCGACTGCTGGTATGCAGCGCGCGGACGATGCGGTAGCCGTCGAGCGACATGCCGGCTTCCAGCATCGGTGGCAGAACGAGATCGGCAAGCTGCAACGGCAGTTCTTCGGCACCGTACGCGGGCAGGCGCTCGATGCGCACCAGTTGAGCGGTGAGGTTGTCGTCGCTGCCGGCGGCCAGCGCCTGCTCCACGAGCACCGCTGCGGCGCGCTGCAGGTCCTCGGCATGCGCGGTGATGAAGCCCGCCATCGCCGCGTCGCTCAAGTGCTCGTGAACGCCATCGGTGGTCAGCAGGAACAGGTCGCCTTCGGCCAGCGGCACGGCCTGGTAGTCGATTTCCAGATGTGCCTCGATGCCCAGGGCGCGGCCGAGGTAGCAGGTCTGTGCGCTGAGCTGCACGCGATGATCGCGGGTCAGTTGTTCCAGCGTGCCGCCGCGCAGGCGGTAGATCCGCGCATCGCCGACGTGGAACAGATGCGCGGTGGTGGACTTGAGCACCACCGCGCTGAAGGTGCACACGTAGCCACGGTCGCGCTCGTAACGATGGATGCTTTGCCGGGTTTGCGCGTGCAGCCAGGAATTGATGGCGACCAGCACCCGGCCGGCTGACTTCTTCACCGACCAGGCGTCGGACGTGCAGTAGTAGTCGGCGAGAAAACTGGCGACGCTGGTTTCCGCGGCGACGTGGCTCACCGCGCTGCTGCTGATGCCGTCGGCGATGGCGAGCGCAATGCCCTTGGTCGAACGCTGCGGCTCGTCCGGTATCAGGGCGCCGTGGAAATCCTGGTTGGTTGGCTTGCGACCCCGGTCCGAATGCTGGCCGAGGCTGATGGAGAGTCGTGGGTTCATGGCGTTCGCCAGACGGCCCGGCAGCGCGACGCCTGCCGGGCCGTCTGTTGGATGCTCAACCGAACGAGCGCTTGGCGGCGGTGCGCACGTGGGTGGCGTAGAGGGTCAGCCCGGTGAAGGCCAGGCCGCCGACGAGGTTACCGAGCGCCGTGGGGATCTCGTTCCAGATCATGTAGTCCATGACCGAGAAGTCGCCGCCCATGATCATCGCCGAGGGGAACAGGAACATGTTCACCACCGAGTGCTCGAAGCCCATGTAGAAGAACAGCATGATCGGCATCCACATGGCGATGACCTTGCCGCTGACGTTGGTGGAGATCATCGCGCCGACCACGCCCATCGAGACCATCCAGTTGCACAGCATCCCACGCAGGAAAATGGTCAGCCAGCCGGCCAGCCCGTACTCGGCATAGCCCAGGGTGCGCGCCTCGCCGATGTGCGAGATCTTCTCGCCGATCGGCCCCGGCTCGGTGGAAAAGCCCATGGTGAAGACGAACGCCATCATGAAGGCCACGGTAAGCGCGCCGGCGAAGTTGCCGACGAACACCAGCCCCCAGTTGCGCAGGATGCCCTGCACCGTGACGCCCGGGCGGCGGTCGAGCAGGGCCAGCGGGGTCAGCATGAACACGCCGGTGAGCAGGTCGAAGCCCATCAGATAGAGCATGACGAAGCCCACCGGGAAGAGCATCGCGCCGACCAGCGGCTGGCCGGTCTGCACGGTGATGGTCACGGCGAACACCGCGGCGAGGGCCAGGATGGCGCCGGCCATGAAGCCGCGGATCAGGGTGTCGCGGGTGGACATGAAGACTTTCGATTCACCGGCGTCCACCATCTTGGTGGCGAACTCGGAGGGGATGATGTAGGACATGGCGCTCTCTCTGTGTGGGCGGTGATGGCTTGGCTGGCGGTCTCTTGTTCGGGTGCGGCGGTCAGTTCACGGCGATCTGCACGGTGTCGCCGGCCAGCCGCACCGGCCAGACCTTGAGCTGCTGCTCGGGGTATTCCAGGCAGCGGCCATCGGCCAGGCGGAAGTGCTGCTTGTAGAGCGGCGAGGCGATCACCAGCTCACCACGGATCTGCCCGAGCAGGCCGCGGCCGATGACGTTGGCGCCGGACTTGGGGTCCTTGTTGGCGATGGCGAAGAGCTGCTCGCCGGCCTCGCTGTCGGGCAGGTGGAACAGCGCCACCTGCTGGCCGTCGACCCAGGCGACCACGCCGGAGTTGGCGACCAGGTCCTGGCGGGCGCACAGGTTTTGCCACTGCGCAGGAGCGGCGGAACGTGCGGTCTGGGAACGGGCTGCATTGGTCGGGGTCATGTCAAACCTCCTCGGCGACGGGAATCAGGTGAAGTTCGGCGGCGCGGGCCGGGCGGCGCTGGCCACGCTCCTTGACGAAGTGGATGTCCGGGTCTGGGCGCGCATCGTTGACGAAGGTGCGGAAGCGCTTGAGCTTTTCCGGGTCGCTGATGGCGTTGGCCCACTCGCATTCGTAGGTGTCGACGACGTGCTGCATCTGGCTTTCCAGCTCGGCGGCGAGGCCCAGGCTGTCGTCGATGATCACGGCCTTGAGGTAGTCCAGCCCGCCCTCGAGCGACTCGCGCCAGACCGAGGTGCGCTGCAGCTTGTCGGCGGTGCGCACGTAGAACATCAGGAAGCGGTCGATGTAGCGGATCAGCGTGGCGTCATCGAGGTCGGTGGCGAACAGCTCGGCATGCCGCGGGCGCATGCCGCCATTGCCGGCCACGTAGAGGTTCCAGCCCTTGTCGGTGGCGATCACGCCGACGTCCTTGCTCTGCGCCTCGGCGCATTCGCGGGTGCAGCCGGAGACGGCGAACTTGATCTTGTGCGGCGAGCGCAGGCCCTTGTAGCGGTTCTCCAGCAGCAGGGCCATGCCGACGCTGTCCTGCACGCCATAGCGGCACCAGGTGCTGCCGACGCAGGATTTCACCGTGCGCAGGCTCTTGCCGTAGGCGTGGCCGGTCTCGAAACCGGCGGCGATCAGCTCGCCCCAGATGTCCGGCAGCTGGTGCAGCTGGGCGCCGAACAGGTCGATCCGCTGACCGCCGGTGATCTTGGTGTAGAGGTCGTATTTCTTCGCGACCTGGCCGATGGCGATCAGCCCCTCGGGCGTGATCTCGCCGCCCGGAATGCGCGGCACCACCGAGTAGGTGCCGTTCTTCTGCATGTTCGCCATGAAGGTGTCGTTGGTGTCCTGCAGCGGGATCAGCGCCGGATCGGTGATCGGCTGGTTCCAGCAGGAGGCGAGGATCGAGCCCACCGCCGGCTTGCAGATGTCGCAGCCGACATGCCCGCGGCCGTGCTTGGCCAGCAGTTCCTCGAAACGCCGGATGCCCTCGACGCGGACGATCCCGTACAGCTCCTGGCGGGTGTAGGCGAAGTGCTCGCACAGGCTCTTGTCGACCTCGACGCCCCGCGCCGCCAGCTCATGCTCGAACACCTGCTTGAGCAGCGCCGAGCAGCCGCCGCAGCCGGTACCGGCCTTGGTCGCGGCCTTCAGCTCGCCGAGGTCGGTGACCCCGGCGTCGACCTGGCAGCACACCGCGCCCTTGCTGACGTTGTGGCACGAACAGATGGTGGCGCTGTCCGGCAGGGCGTCGGCACCGAGCGCCGGTGCGCCTTCGCCTGCCGGAAGGATCAGGCTCGACGGTTCGGCCGGCAGCTTGATGCCGTTCTGCGCGTATTGCAGCAGGGTGTCGTAGTAGCTGTTGTCGCCGACCAGCACGGCGCCGATCACCGTCTTGCCGTCCGGTGAGACCACCAGCCGGCGGTAGCTGGCGCTGGCCTCGTCGATGAAGCGGTAGCTCTTGCTGCCGGGCGTGGCGCCGTGGGCATCGCCGATGGAGCCGACGTCGACACCGAGCAGCTTCAGCTTGGTCGACATGTCGGCGCCGGTGAAGGGCGTGTGCGCCTCGCCGGCCAGCTGTGCGGCGACGGTGCGGGCCATGGTGTAGCCGGGCGCGACCAGGCCGAACACGCTGCCGTTCCAGGCGGCGCATTCACCGACGGCGAAGATCGCCGGGTCCGAGGTGCGGCAGTCGTTGTCCACCACCACGCCGCCGCGGGCCCCGACTTCCAGCCCGCAGGCGCGACCAAGCGCGTCCTGCGGGCGGATGCCGGCGGAAAAGACGATCAGGTCGGTTTCCAGGAAGTCGCCGTCCTGGAAGTTCATGCGGTAGGCGTATTCCTCGCCGACGATGATGTCCTGGGTGGCGCGCGACAGGTGCACGCCCACGCCCAGCGCCTCGATGCGTGCCTTGAGCGCGGCGCCGCCGGCATCGTCGAGCTGCACCGGCATCAGCCGCGGGGCGAACTCGACCACGTGCGCTTCCAGGCCGAGGGACTTGAGCGCATTGGCCGCTTCCAGGCCGAGCAGGCCGCCGCCGACCACCACGCCGCGGCGGGCGCTGGCTGCGGCGGCACGAATTGCATCAAGGTCCTCAAGCGTGCGGTAGACCAGCCGGGCATTGCCTTCGGCGCCGGTAATAGGCGGTACGAAGGGATAGGAGCCGGTGGCGAGAATCAGCTTGTCGTAAGGCTGGCGGCCGACGCTGGTAAGCACTTCGCGGCGCTCGCGATCGATCTCCAGCACCTGCACGCCGAGGTGCGCCTGCACGCCGTGGCTGGTGTAGTAGTCGGCCTCGCACATGGCCAGCGACTCGGCATCGCGGCCGCCGAAGTATTCGGACAGGTGCACGCGGTCGTAGGCGCGCTGGCGCTCCTCGCCGTAGACATGCACCTGGTAACGTCCCAGCGCGCCGCGCTCGACCAGTTGCTCGACGCAGTGGTGGCCGACCATGCCGTTGCCGACGATGATCAGGGTTTCTCGCTTGATCGGGGTGACGATCGAATTCACAGCCGTTCCTCCGCCGGACCGCTCGGTCCGCAAAACAAAAAGGCGCCTGGAGCCGCTGCCGGCCCCAGGCGCCTTTGCCTGGTATTCGTAGGTTTCTTGTGTCGATTCGCCCGAGCCCCGTTGCCCGGATCGCACTGTCCCGCCGCCTTGGGGCGCAGTGGTCGACGCTGACCACCCGGGACTGCCACTCGCATCGGGAGCGGCCTGTGCCTAGGGATAAGCAGGTTGCGTGCCAGATTCCGAAAAGCGCTGGCGAAGGCTGGAAAGGCGCGGCACAGAGCCGTTGCCGGGTCACCTGAGCGCTATCGCTACAGCCCCGGCCGGGCCGACCCGGCCAGTGCGCATGAACCACGAGAGTGCGCCACGGCCGTACGACTCCCCATTCGGGGGCGCGATCAGGTCAGTTGGAACCGCGAGCCGATCGCCCCCAGGCGGCTGGAAAGGATGTGCAGCTGGCCGGCCTGTTCATCCAGCCGACCGGCATCGTCGGCGTTGCGCTCGGCGACATGCTGGACGTTGCGCAGATGGCTGGCGACGTCCGCACAAACTGCGCTCTGCTCATGCGTGGCCGCAGCGATCAGCTCGTTCATCCGCGAGATGGCCTCGATCTCGCCACCGATGGCCTCCAGCAGCGCGCGCGTGGTCTGGCTGCCGTCGACGCAGCGTTGCACGCTCTGCCGGCTTTCCTGCATCGCCTGGCTGGCCTGCTGGCTCTGCAGTTGCAGGCGGCCGATGACGCCCTGGATTTCGTCGGTCGACTCGGCAGTCCGACGTGCGAGGCTGCGCACCTCGTCGGCCACCACCGCGAAGCCTCGGCCCTGGTCGCCGGCGCGCGCCGCTTCGATAGCGGCGTTGAGCGCCAGCAGGTTGGTTTGCGCAGCGATGGCACTGATGACGTCGAGCACGCGGCCGATCTCCGCAACTTCGGCGACCAGGCTTTGCACCCGCTGATCGGTCCCTTCGATGTGCTCGGCGAGCCGGCCGATCTCGCTCAGCGCCGCGCCCACCGACGCACGGCTTTCAGTGGCGCGGCGGGTGGCATCCGCGGCCGCCTTAGCGGCGTGATCGGCATGCTCGGCAACGTCATCGATGGCCAGGCTCATCTGCTGCATGGCCTCGGTCATCTGCGCGGCCTCGGCCAGCTGGCCGGTCGCGCCGCTGCGCAGGGTGGCGGTGGCCTCGCGCAACTGTCCGGCAGAGGCGCCTACCTGGCCCGCGTCGGCAAGCGCCGAATGCAGCAACTGCCCAAGCTGGACGAGCAGACCATTGAAGCGTTCGGCGATCAGGCCGCGCCCGCGGTGACGCACGCTCAGATCGAAGCGCTGCGCATCGCGTGTGATGCCGGCGACAGTCGCCATCAGGGCATCGCCCTCGGCCGCCTCACGTGCGGCGCGCAGCGCCAGGTAGACGAGAATGGCGCTCTCGACCACGACATACACCGCGTGCAGAGCGATCACGCCCCAGCTGCCGGCTGGTACCAGATAAACCGGCGTGCCCTGCTGCTGCAGGGCGAAGAACGCCAGATGATGCACGGCGATGGTGGTCGCCGCGACGACGATGGGCAGCCAGTCCCGGTAATAAACGAGAAAGGCCAGCAGCACGAAGATGCCGAAGTGCATTTCAAGCAGGCCGTGCGCCAGGTTGATGTGCAGCGCCGACATCACCATGAACGCGGCCGCGACGGTGCAGCGCAGCAGGCGCCCACCGGGAACCAACGCCTGCAGGGCGCTGACGCTGACCGCGGTGAGCCCGCCAATGAGCAGCGCCTGGGCCCAGCCACCATTGAACGCTGCCAGCCCCAGGGCATAGGCGAACAGCAGCCAGAGCACGCCGAGCATGATGCGGTCGGCCTGGCGGAAATGGGCATGCAGGTCGTTCGCTTTCATGCCGGCTCCGGATGCTTGATGCGGCCAGGCTGGGCCGAGTACGCGCTGCCGGCGCGCAACGCCAGCACGTCCGGGTGCGCCGCGGGCTTGGCCAGCAGCAGCTGGGCGGTGCCGATGGCCCGCTCGAGGAAGCCGCCCTCGCAGTAGCACAGGTAGAACTCCCAGAGCCGATAGAACTGCTCGTCGTAGCCCAGCTGCTCGAGCTCCTGGCGCGCCTGGCGAAGGTTGTCGTGCCACAGGCGCAGGGTGCGCGCATAGTGCTCGCCGAAATCCTCCATGTGCACCAGGTTCATGTCGGTTTCGCGCGTGGCGAGGTCGACCATCTTCTGCACCGAGGGCAGGGCGCCGCCGGGGAAGATGTAACGCTGGATGAAATCGACGCTGCGCCGAGCGCGTTCGTAGCGCTGGTCGCGGATGGTGATCGCCTGCAGCAGCATCAGCCCATCGGGTTTGAGCAGGCGCGCGCACTGGCGGAAGTACTGCGGCAGGAAGCGGTGCCCGACTGCCTCGATCATCTCGATGGACACCAGCTTGTCGAACTGGCCTTCGAGGTCGCGATAGTCCTCGAGCAGGAGGGTGATGCGATCCTGCAGGCCCTGCTCCTCGATGCGCCGCTGGGTGTAGGCGTACTGCTCGCGCGACAGCGTGGTGGTGGTGACCCGGCAGCCGTAATGCACCGCGGCGTAGAGCGCCATGCTGCCCCAGCCGGTGCCGATCTCCAGCAGATGGTCCTCAGGGCCGAGCTCCAGCTTGCGGCAGATGCGCTCGAGCTTGTTCAGCTGAGCCTGCTCGAGGCTGTCTTCGACGCTTTCGAACATCGCCGCCGAATACATCATGGTGCGGTCGAGCATGCGCTCGAACAGGTCGTTGCCCAGGTCGTAGTGCGCAGCGATGTTGCGCCGTGAGCCGCTGCGGGTGTTGCGGTTGAACCAGTGCAGCGCGCGCACCACCGGCTGGCCGAACAACGCCAGGCCACGCTCGATGCCGTCCAGCACCTCGAGGTTGGCGACGAACAGGCGCACCACGGCCGTCACGTCGTGGCTGGTCCAGTAACCCAGCACATAGGCTTCGCCAGCGCCGATCGAGCCGTTGCTGGCGACCAGCCCCCAGAGGTTGGCGTCCTGCACGCGGATCTCGGCCTGCAGCCCGCGCTCGCCGAAGTGCAGTCGCTGGCCGCCGTCGACCAAGGTCAGCCCGCCGTGGCGCAGGCGCTTCAGGTGGCCGATGACGATACGCCGCAGCAGGCTGCTGGCCAGGCCGCTGGTGGCCATCGGTTTGGCTTTGACAGACAGGCTAGAGCTTTTCATCGCGGGGCTCCCTGGGTTGCGAGGTGGCGACGCCGTAGTGGCCAATGGCGGCGGTGTGGTCGAACAGCGGGACACGTTTGACGAGCAGGCGCAGGGCCTGCCAGTAGATGCCGAGCAGGGTCTTGCCGGTCATCCAGGGGAAGGCCAGCAGGTGGCGGTGCAGGGCAGTGCGGTCGAGCACCTGGCGTTCGAGGGTGAGCGTGGCGTCGAACAAGCGGGTCTCGCCCTGCCAATCCTCCATGTGCACGGCCAGCTGCGGGCCGGGAATGGTGAAACGCATGCGGTATTCCAGCTCGCGCGGCAGGAATGGCGAGACGTGGAAGGTCTTGGCCACGCTGCAGCGCAGCTTGCCGACCTGATTGGCCGGCAGAACGTAGTGATACCGCTCGCGCCAGGGGGTGTTGCTCACTTCGCAGAGCACGGCGCGCAGTTGCTCGTCGGCATCGAAGCAATAGAAGAAGCTCACCGGGTTGAACGAAAGCCCCCAGCTGCGCGGCTGTGTCAGCACACGTATGGGCCCGTCGATCCGCTTGCCGAGCGCTTCGGCCACGCGCTGGCGCACCGCATCGGCCAGGCCGGTGCCGTTGCGGGTGAACTCGGGCAGGTAATCGGTCTCGCGGAAGCAGAACGCCGCCAGCCGCCCGGCCAGGGGCGACAGCTCGGTCAGCGCCTGTTGTTCGGCCAGGTCCAGGTAGAGCAGGCCGATGCGATAGCGAAACGCATGGGCCCGGGGAGCGAAGCGCCGATGCCGGACCCAGCCGGAATAGAGCGCGCTGTGCGCCAGCGCAGTGCTCACAGCTGCTCTCCGAAGGCTTCGGCGACGCGCAGCGCGCTGACCACGCCATCCTCGTGGAAGCCGTTGGCCCAGTAGGCACCGCAGAAGTAGCTGTGTTGCTGGCCTTGCAGTTCCTCCACACGCTCCTGCGCGGCAATCGCGGTCAGGCTGTATTGCGGGTGGGCATAAGTGAAACGGGCGAGGATGCGTCGCGGGTCGATCGCCTGGGTCTGGTTGAGGCTGACGCAGAAGGTCTCCGGCGCCTCGATGCCCTGCAGGATGTTCATGTTGTAGGTCACCGCCGCCGGCTGCTGCGGCGGGCCGCCCAGGCGGTAGTTCCAACTGGCCCAGGCGAGCCGGCGGCTGGGCAACAGGCGGGTGTCGGTATGCAGAACGACATCGTTATCGGCGTAGCCGATGGCGCCGAGCACCGTCTGCTCCGCTTCGCTCGGGCGCTCCAGCAGGCGCAGTGCCTGATCGCTGTGGCAGGCGAAGACCACCTTGTCGAAGCGCTCCACGCCAAGGGCGCTGTGCAGCGTGACACCTTCGGCGTCGCGGCGTACCTCGTAGACCGGGCAACTGCGGCGGATGCGCTCGGCGAAGCTGCGGGTCAGCGGTTCGACATAGGCGCTGGAGCCGCCCTCGACCACATACCATTGCGGCCGGTGGTTCACCGACAGCAGGCCGTGGTTGCGGAAGAAACGGACGAAGAACTCCAGCGGAAAGCCCAGCATGTCCTTGAGCGACATGGACCAGATCGCCGCGCCCATCGGCACGATGTAGTGGTCGATGAAGCGCTGCCCGTAGCGCCCGATGGCCAGGTATTCGCCAAGCGTCACGTGCGGGCCGATCCGGCCATTGACCAAGTCGTCCTGGGCCTCGCGGTTGAAGCGCAGCAGGTCCTGCAGCATGCCCCAGAAGGCCGGCGAAAACAGGTTGCGCCGCTGCGCGAACAGCGTGTTGAGGTTGTGCCCGTTGTATTCCGTGCCGCTCGCCGGGTCGCATACCGAAAAGCTCATCTCGGTCGGCTTGTAGGCCACGCCGAGCTGGTCGAGCAGACGGATGAAGTTTGGGTAGGTCCAGTCGTTGAACACGATGAAACCGGTATCGATCCGGTAGTGGCGGCCGTCGAACTCGACCGGAACGGTGTGGGTATGCCCGCCGATCCAGCTCTCGGCCTCGAACACGGTCACGTCGTGCCGACGGGCGAGCAGGTAGGCGCAGGCCAGGCCGGAAATACCGCTGCCGATGATGGCGATTTTCATGGTCTGTCTATCCGTGAGAGTCAGGCCGCGCCAGCCGGCGGCCAATGGCGAACTGCAGCCTGGCGGGCAGCCAGGAAAGCAGGCGCAAACCGGCGATGAAGGGCGCCGGAAACGCGATCTCCAACGGCCGCTGTTCGAGCCGCTCGAGAATGTGTTGCGCGGCGCGTTCGACCGGCCAGCGCATGGGCATGGGAAAGTCGTTGCGACGGGTCAGCGGGGTGTCGACAAAGCCGGGGCTGACCAGCGTGACGGCGACGCCCTGCGCCGCCAGATCCAGCCGCAGCGCCTGCAGGAGGTAGCGCAAGCCTGCCTTGGAGGCGCCGTAGGCCTCGGCGCGCGGCAACGGCAGCCAGGTCACCGAGCTGCCGACACCCACCATATGAGGCCGGTCGCCGCGCAGCAGCAGAGGCAATGCCGCCTCGATGCAGTAGGCCGGGGCGATCAGGTTGCTGCGCACCACCCGTTCGACCAGGGCGGCATCGAAGCGGCCCGCCTCGATGTACTCGCAAGTCCCGGCATTGAGGATCGCCTGGTCGAGCGCGCCCCATTGCACGCCGATGACCTCGGCCATGCCCGCCACCGCAGCGGCGTCGGTCAGGTCGCCGGGCAACACCAGCGCCTGCAGCGGGTAGCGCTCGGCCAGTGCCTGCAGCGGCTCCGCGCGCCGCGCACTCAGCGCGACCCGGTGCCCGGCGGCCAGCAGGCGCGCAGCCATTGCCTGGCCGATGCCACTGCTGGCGCCGGTCAGCCAGATGCGCCTGGGCGCGCTCACACCAGCCTCCGGCGCAGCCAGCGAATGGCACCGCCCATCAGCGGGACGTGCTGGTAGAGCAGGGCGCCGGCATCGAAGTAGTCGCGGTGCCGCTCGACCTTGCCGTCGAGGTTCCAGCGCAGCAGGCTGCAACCTTCCAGGCTGATCGGCTTGCCGCCCTTGAGCCGCGGGTGTTCGTAGGTCATCAGCCAGCGCAGGTAGCCCTGACCGTCGCGCACCTGATCGAAGGCGAAGAACTCGAACTCCAGCGCCTGGACGTTGGCGTACAGCTGCGCGAAGTAGCGCTCGAGCTCATCCAGCCCCCAGACCTCGTGCAGCGGGTCACTGAAGTGCACACTGTCGCTGTACAGCTCGCCGAGGCGGTGAAGATTGCTGGCATCGAGGCCGGAGAACCCCTCGGCGAAGCGTTCGAGAAAGGCGCTCATGTGGTCACCTCCAGGTTGCGAAAGGCGTCCAGCGCCCGGGCCCGGCTCATGCCCAGGTCGACGATCGGTGGCGGGTAGCCAGCGGGCAGGAACAGCGCGCCGGCGCTGCTTGGGTCGTGGATCTGGCGGTCGCTCAAGGCGTCGAGCTCCGGCAGCCACTGACGCAGGAAGCGGCCTTCGGGGTCGAAGCGGCGCGACTGGCTGTGCGGATTGAACAGGCGGAAGTAGGGCACCGAATCGGTGCCGGTCGAGGCGCTCCACTGCCAGCCGCCATTGTTGGCCGCCAGGTCGCCGTCGATGAGGTGGCGCATGAACCAGCGCTCGCCCTCGCGCCAGTCGATCAGCAGGTTCTTGCTGAGAAACATCGCGGCGACCATGCGCAGGCGGTTGTGCATCCAGCCGGTAGCCAGCAGCTGGCGCATCGCGGCATCGACGATCGGGTAGCCGGTACGGCCCTGCTGCCAGGCCGCCAGCTCGTCCGGGGCATGGCGCCAGGGCAGCGCCTCGGTGTCGCGGCGAAACGCACGGCCCATGCTGACCCGTGGAAAGCCCACCAGGATGTGCTTGTAGAACTCGCGCCAGAGCAGCTCGTTGATCCACACCACGGCGCCCGGGTTGCCGCTGTCGAGCTCGCCGTGATTGCGGCTCAGCACTGCATGCAGGCACTGGCGAACCGAGATCACGCCGGCTGCCAGGTAGGCCGACAACTGGCTGGTACCATCCCGGGCCGGCAAATCGCGTAGCCAGTCGTAGTAGCGCAGACGTTCGTCGGCGAAGTCGTCCAGGCGCTTGCGCGCGTGGTGCTCGCCGGCCGGCCAGAGCGCGCGCAACGCCTCACTCGGCGTGTCGAAACCGCTCACGCCCGTCGGCACCGGATCGGCGGCGACGCCGAGCGGCGCCTGCGCAGCCGGCAACGGTACGCAGGGCGGCAACGCCGGGGCCAGGCGCGCCAGCGCCGCCTTGCGGAACTGGCTGAAGACCTTGAAGTAGCCACCGGACTGGGTCAGCAGCGTCCCGGGCGTGAACAGGAGCTGGTCGAGGTGATGACGCCAGGTCACGCCGATACCCTGCAGCGCCTGGGCCACGGCCTCGTCGCGGCGCCGCTCGTTGACCCCGTACTCGTCGTTGACCCGCACGCAGTCGATGTGGTGTTCACGACAGACGCCGGTCAACACCGCCGGCAGGGCTTGCCAGTCGGCCGCCTGGCGAATCAGCAGCGGCACGTTGAGCCGGCCGAGCTCGGCGGAAAGCTCGGCGAGGTTGCGCAGCCAGAAATCCACCTTGCAGGGCGCGTCGTCATGGGCCTGCCACTGCACGGGAGTGATGACGTACAGCGCCAACGTCGGGCCGGCCTCCATCGCGGCGGCCAGGGCGGTGTTGTCGTGCGCACGCAGATCGCTGCGCAACCAGATCAGTTGGGTCATGCCCGATCCTCCTCTGACGGGTCCAGCAGGTCGGCCTCGGCCAGCTGCGCCAGTACCTGCAGCGGCCCCTCGGCCAGCCGCACGGGCGCCTCTTCCAGTGCAGCGCGGTGAATGAGGCTGGCCGGGCCGACGAGCACCAGCGGCGCGGCGCCCTCGCGGGCCAGCCGCGGCAACTGGCGCTGCAGACAGGCCTTGTCCAGGCTCTGGTCGGTATGCAGGAGCAGGGCGGTGGGGTTCAGCCGTTCGAGTGCGAGGGCCAGCTCGGCGAAGGGCACCGCACGCTCGATCAGTTCGACCGGCGCCACTGCCGACACCAGCCAGGCGGTCAACCAGAGACCGGGGTCGACCGGGCGCTCGGCCAGGCTGGCGATCAACATGGACGGCCCGGACTGCTGGCGATTGCTGTGGTACAGGCGCATGGCGATCTTGTTGCGCAACCAGCTCTCGAACATCACGCGCTCGAGCGCGGCGCCGAACTGGCCCTGCCAGCGTTGCGTCAGCTCGTCGAGCAGGGGCAGCAGCAGGTGCTGGCAAAGCGTGCGCGGCGGGTAGATGGTCAGCGCACGGTTGAAGGTGTCGTCGAGCTGGCGCTCGTTCAGGCGCTCGAGGGCGGCAAGCATCTGCTCACGCAGCTCGCTCCAGGGATTGTGTTCCGCATGCTCGACCGGCTGGCGCGCGTCCAGCAGGTGCTTGATCTGGCCGACAGCCACACCGCGGTTGAGCCAGGCAAGAATCTCGCGGATACGTGCCACGTGCTCGTCGTTGTAGAGCCGATGCCCCTTGCCGGTACGCAGGGGCACGATGAGCCCGTAGCGCCGTTCCCAGGCACGCAGGGTCACCGGGTTGACGCCGGTCAGCCGCGCCACCTCACGAATCGGCAACCAGCCTGGCTCTGACGCCTGCGGCTCTGGATGGAGGTCGTTCATGGTCAGATTCCGTTACGCAGGCTGAGGGTTTCCGGATGTGGCTGCAGATAGGCCTGCCGGGCGATGTAGCGGTGCGGGTGGCGGCGGAAGTGGTGCTTGAGCAGGGTCAACGGCACCACCAGCGGGACGATGCCGTCGCGGTACTGGTCGATCAGCCGGCGCATTTCCTGCCGGTCCTCGGCGTTGAGGACGTGCTTGAGGTAGCCGCTCAGGTGCTGCAGCACGTTGCTGTGCGTACCGCGCGTGGCGGTCTTCTTCAGCGCCTGCATCAGGCGGCTGAAGTAGTCCGCGGCGAACGCCTCGATCGGCTGCCGACCGGCTTCGGAAACCAGCCGCCCCAACACCTTGTATTGCAGCGGGTTGTTGGCCATCAGCTGGTACTTGTAGCGGGCGTGAAAGTCGACGATGGCACGGGCACTGATGCCTTCGGCCAGCAGCGCCTGCCATTCGGCATAGGCGCAGACGCGGGTGAGGAAGTTTTCGCGCAGAACCGGGTCGTTCAGGCGGCCGTCTTCTTCCACTGGCAGATCGGGGCGTGCCTGCATGAGGTGCGAGGCAAAGATGCCGCTACCGCCGCCGGGCAGGCCGTAGCCATTGGCACCGTAGACCTTGACGCGCTCCATGCCGCAGGAGGGCGACTTCTGCATGAGGATGAAGCCACTGATGTCGGTGAGCTCCGACGCGACCTGCCGCGCGTAGCGGGCCAGGGCGTCGGTCACATCCAGTTCGGGACGACGGCTGCCGACCGCGCGCGGTGCCTGCGGGTCGCCGACCAGGCGGATCGCTTCGCGCGGTACACCCAGTCCGATGGCCATTTCCGGGCAGACCGGGAAGAGCTGGAAATGTTGTGCAAGCGTTTCGCTGCACAGCCGCGACTCTTTGTGGCCACCGTTGAAGCGCACCTGCTGGCCGACCAGGCAGGCACTGATACCGATCTTGATGGCGGGGTGAGACATGGCGACCTCCAACTTTACTTGTACAGCTGTTGCTTCTTGTACAACATGGGGCCATCATAAGCCTGCAGTTGTACAAGTCAACAGGGATGTACAAGATTGTGTGAGAGGTCAGTGCCAGCCGATTCTCCAGCGCTGCTCGTCGCGCAGCTCGCGCCAGTCGATCCACTCACTGCGCTGGCTGTACACGGCCTGCAGCTCTACGCGCTGTAGTGTTCCGGCTTCATCGTGCTCGAGATCGGTCACGAGAAAGTGCTTTTCGCGCCGCACGGGCTGGCGGGCGGTCCATTTCGATAGGCGTAGCTTGGCGGGATTGAAGCGATTCACGGGGCAGTACCGGCTATACAGACCCAAATAGTTGTACAGGCCTATGCTTGCTGAGTACAGAGCGAGCAGGCACCAACAGAGGAGGCGGGACCATGCATATTCTGCTGACCGGTGGTACCGGGCTGATCGGCCGGGCGCTGTGCCGCCACTGGCTCGAACAGGGGCATCAGCTCACCGTCTGGAGTCGCAGGCCGGGCCAGGTGGCAGGTCTCTGCGGCCGACAGGTTCGCGGCATCGGCACGCTCGATGAAATCACTCACGAGCCGCTGGATGCGGTGATCAACCTCGCCGGTGCACCTATTGCCGACCGCCCATGGACCAAGGCCCGTCGACGCCTGCTCTGGGACAGTCGCATTCACCTCACCGAGCGTCTGGTGGACTGGCTGGCCGAACGCGACGAGCGCCCGGCGGTGCTCATCTCCGGCTCGGCCGTCGGCTGGTATGGCAATGGTGGCGAACACCTGCTCGACGAGGACAGCAGGCCGGTGACGGGCGACTTCGCCAGCCAGCTGTGCGGCGCCTGGGAGGAGGCGGCCTGCGAGGCCGAGCAGCTTGGCATCCGCGTCGTACGCGTGCGCACCGGGCTGGTACTGGCCGAAGACGGCGGTTTTCTCAAGCGCCTGCTGCCGCTGTTCCGCCTGGGCCTCGGCGGGCCGACCGGCAATGGTCGGCAGTGGATGCCATGGATCCACCTGCAGGACCAGATCGGCCTGATTGATTTTCTTCTCTGCCAGCCGCAGGCCAGTGGCCCGTACAATGCGTGCGCGCCGCAGCCGGTGCGCAACGCCGAGTTCGCCCGCGCGCTCGGCCGCACGCTGCACCGGCCGGCGCTGCTGCCGGTGCCGGGCTTCGCGCTGAAGCTGGCGCTGGGCGAGATGGCCGATCTCCTGCTCGGTGGGCAGCACGCGCAGCCCAAGCGATTGGAGGCAGAGGGTTATCGCTTCCGTTTCCGCGAGCTTGATTCGGCGTTGACCGATCTTCTGGCCCGCCCGGGCGGGCAGAAGCTGCGGCATGTGTGAAAATGGCGCGCCGCGCGGAGGCGGCGCACTCGATTGGCAGTCAGGAAATTCGTATGACAGAGCAGGCGTTGTTGTTGGTCAACCTGGGTTCGCCCGCGTCGACGCAGGTGGCGGATGTGCGCCGTTATCTCAACCAGTTCCTCATGGACCCTTACGTGGTGGACCTGCCGTGGCCGCTGCGGCGCCTGCTGGTTTCGCTGATCCTGGTCAAGCGCCCGGAGCAGTCGGCACACGCCTACGCCTCGATCTGGTGGCCGGAGGGTTCGCCGCTGGTGGTATTGAGCCGGCGCCTGCAGGAGGCGATCCGCCCGTACTGGCCACAGGGGCCGGTCGAACTGGCCATGCGCTACGGTGAGCCCTCGATCGAAAAGGCGCTGGTCCGCCTGGCCGGCCAGGGCATCAGCCAGGTCACCTTCGCACCGCTCTACCCGCAGTACGCCGACAGCACCACGACAACCGCCATCGAGGAAGCGCGGCGAGTCATTCGCCAGCATGGGCTGAAGCTGCAGCTGTCGATCCTGCAACCGTTCTACGACCAGCCCGAATACCTCGATGCCCTGGTTGCCAGCGCACGCGAGTACCTGGACGGCGGCTTCGATCACCTGCTGCTGAGCTTTCACGGGCTGCCCGAGCGCCACTTGCACAAGAGCGACCCCTCCGGCAGCCATTGCCTCAAGGACGCCGACTGCTGCCAGCGTGCCGAGGGCGAGGTGCTCGCGCACTGTTATCGCGCGCAGTGCCTGCGCACCGCCGAGGCCTTCGCCGCCGGTGCAGGCCTGGCTGCCGATCGCTGGTCGGTCTCGTTCCAGTCGCGGCTCGGTCGTGCGAAGTGGATCGAGCCCTATACCGAGGCGCGCATCGACGAGCTGGCCGCGCAGGGCGTCAAGAAGCTGCTGGTGATGTGCCCGGCGTTTGTCGCCGACTGCATCGAGACGCTCGAGGAGATCGGCGATCGCGCCCGCGAACAGTTCATCGAAGCCGGCGGCCAGGAACTGGTTCTGGTGCCCTGCCTGAACACCCATGAGGCCTGGGTGCAGGCGCTCGCCACGCTGTGCCGGCGCGCGCCGCAAGCGCTCTGAACCCGCACGGGGCGCCTCGGCCTGGCGCCCCGCACATGCGGCGCGGTTCCGGCTAGGCCGAGCGGCTCGCGACCGGGTCGTCCAGGCAGGCCAGGCTCAGGGCGTTCTTGCCATTCATCTTGGCGTTGTACATGCAGTGGTCGGCGCGGCTGATGAGCTCATCCACGCCCGGTTCGTCGCCCCGGAACAGCGCGACGCCGATGCTGGCGCTGCTGCTCAGCTCGCGTTCGCCGATGCAGTAAGGCGCGGCCAGGCTTTCCAGCAGCTTTTCCCCGATACGGCTGGCCTGACCGATGGCTTCCTCCGGCTCCTGGCCGAGATCCTCGAGGATCACCACGAACTCGTCGCCACCCAAGCGGGCGACGGTATCGCTCTGGCGCACGGCCTTCTGCAACCGCTCGGCGACCAGGCGCAGGAACTGATCGCCGGCCTTGTGGCCACCGGCGTCGTTGATCATCTTGAAGTTGTCCAGGTCGATGAACATCACCGCACCGCAATGCCGGCTGCGTTCGCTGGCATCCAGGGCATGCTGCAGCCGGTCGAGGAACAGCCTGCGGTTCGGCAGGTTGGTGAGCGGGTCATAGAACGCCAGTTGATGGATGCGCTCCTCGGCCATCTTGCGCTGGGTGATGTCCATGACCGTGGCGATGTAGTGCGTGACCTTGCCGTTGTCGTCGCGCACCGCGGTAATGGTTTGCCACTCGGGGAACACCTCGCCGTTGCGGCGGCGGTTCCAGATTTCGCCTTCCCAGGAGCCGGTGGTCTTGATCTGCTGCCAGAGCGCGGCATAGAAGGTTTCGTCATGGCTACCGGAGGAAAGCATCCTCGCCGGCTGGCCGATCAGTTCCTCGGCGCTATAGCCCGTGATGAGTGTGAAGGCCCGATTGACGCGGATGATGTAGGCCTGCGGGTCGGTGATGAACATGCCTTGCTGCGATTCGAAGGCGATGGCGGCGATGCGCCGCTCCTGTTCGGCAAGGTCGCGTTCGGTGATGTCGCGGCTGCACCAGACCACCGCACGCCGTTCGTCCTCGGTGGTTTCCAGTCGCTGTGCGCGGCCCTCGAAGGTGCGCAGGCCGTCGAGCGTCTGCAGCGAGTAACGGATGCGCTGCGGGGTGTTGCGCTCGAGGGTCAGGCGAATGAAGGCAAGAAAGCGATCGGCATCCTCGGGATCGAAGACTTCGTGCAGCAGGCGCCCGACGAGCCGGTGGGGCTCCTGATAGAGCAACAGGCTGTCGGCCGTCAGGACTTCTAGATAGCGCCCGTCCTCGTCGAGCACCATCAGCAGGTCGGGCATCGCCCGCGTGATCGCCCTCAGCCGCGCTTCGCTGCGTTGCAGCGCCTGCTCGGTGCGGGCGCGCTCGGCAAGGTCGTTGAGCAGCAGCCCGAGCACCGCGGTAGCCAGCGGCAGGGTCAGCAGAAAGGGTAGCGCAACGGTCTTCACCGCGATCAGGCCGAGCCCCGAAGGCAGCAGCGCCTGCACGGCAACCACCGGCAGATGAATGATGAACCCGGCTGCCAGCAAGGGCAGAAAACGCAGCGGCAGATGCCCGCGTTCGTGAGCCAGACGCAGCACCAGGCCCAGGAGTATCGGGATGAAGATGCTCAGTAGACCGACATAGGTGCCCACTCCACCGAGCCAGACCCGGTAGCTGGCCGCCAGCACACCGGCGACCGCGGCCGTCAGCGGCCCGCCGAACAGCGCAGCGATGCCGAGCACGACGCTGCGTGCATCGAAGATCAGGCCCGATTGCAGGGTGAAGGGCACGAGCATGCCGATGATGCACGCGGCCCCGAAGCACAGCCCCATGACCAGCTGAAGCAACCGAGGCTGGTGATGCGCCAGGTGTCGCAGGCTGAAGGTGAATAACCAGCAAATGGCCAGCAGGAGCAGGGCATTGACTACCAGCGATTGCAGCATCGCTCATGCCTCGAATTGTCGTACGCGATAGTGGCCTATTAATAGCAGCATACCGGCGGCGGTATAGCCAGCGGAAAATAGGCCCTGTCGCGCTGAAACGGGGGTACCGAGGCGTCAGTTCCTCAGCGCTTGCAGCTCGGCGCGCAGCCGGGCATTTTCGGCCTCCAGCTCGCGCACGCGCTGCAGCGCCTCGACTTCGGCACTGACGTTTTTCTGGATACCGATGAAGTAGGTGAGCTGGTCGGCCTCGTTGAACACCGGGGTGATCGAGAGCTCGTTCCAGAAGGGGGTGCCATCGCGCCGGTAGTTGCGGATCACCTCGCGACACGGGCGGTGGTTGCGTACCGCTTCGCGGATGGCGTTGAGCCCCGGCTGATTGCGGTCGTCCCCCTGCAGGAAGCGGCAGTCCTGGTAAAGGATCTCGTCCACCGTGTACCCGGTCAGGCGCTCGAAGGCCGGGTTGGCATAGATCAGGATGTTGTCTTCGCCTTCCTGCTCGGCAACCACGATGCCGTCGTTGGAGGCTTCCACTACCAGTTGCAGCAGCTTGGCGTTGATCATGTCAGGCAAGTCCGGTTGGCATTCTTGTCGCGGCATTCTAGTCGATTGTCGCCGGGCTGTAGCGGTCCAGCCCGGCGTGCCGGACACCGATTTGTAACGGCGCGCGCTCACTCGGCCTTGCGGAAGAACAGTGTGACCTGGCCAAGCTCGACGCCGAACTTGGTCATGAACGATCGGTTGGCCATGGTTTTGGCATCGATCAGGTACATCCAGTCGTCGAAGTTCACCCGATACACCGAGCCATCGACCGGCAGTTCGAGCACGTAACGCCAGCGCAGTGCGTTACCGGCGACTTCGCCAACGGCTTCGCCGACCACGTCCCCTGCAGTGCCGCGCCAGCGATTCGGGCCGTCGGGGCGCAGCGTCCAGACGCGCCGCTGGGTAGTGCCGTCGCTGTAGCTGAAGTGTTCGTCGAGAATCAGCCGGTCACCCTCGAGCGAGCCGTCGATGCGCACATGGAAGCGCTTGACCACTTCGCCGGAGCGCTTCTGGAACATGCCCCAGGCATCGACGCGTCCGGCGAAATACTCGCGCAGGTCCAGGCGCGGTTCCTCGTTGCGGTAATCGCCGACCTCGACATTGGTGCAGCTGGCCAACAAGGCGCAGAGCAGAATCATCAGTTTCTTCATGCGAAGCTTCCTCCACGAGCGAGGCGCGAAAGCGCCGTGGCCGCCAGCAACTTCAATGCACAGGGCACGCCGGCGTAGACAAAGGCGAGCCGCCAGTCGGCGGGCTCGCCCGGGGTGTAGCCCAGCAGGGCCAGTAGCGGCAGGCCGAGCCCGGCGAAGGCGAGCGCGAGCTTGGCGAGCAGGCTCCAGATGCCGAAGTAGGCGGCCGTCGCGCCGCGTTCCTCGGGCGGGATGAGGTCGGCAAGCAGCGCGGGCGGCAACGCCAGATCCGCCCCGAGGGCGAGGCCGCTGAGCAGGCAGATCAGCGCATAGGCGAATGCCGCACCCGGCTCGAGAAAGATCGCCCAGATGAACGCGGCGCAGGCGGTGAACATGCCCAGCCGCCAGCAGCGGACCTTGCCGAAACGGTTGGCCAGCGCCGTCCAGAGTGGCAGGCCGAGCGCCCCGGAGACGAAGTAGAGCGCCAGAAACCAGCCGGCCTGGGCCTGCAGCTGAAGGAAGTCGGTAATGAAGAACAGCGCCAGCGTCGCAGGTATCGCGACGGCCACCGCGTTGGCCAGGAAGACCGCCGCCAGCTGGCGGAACGGCCGGTTGCGCAAGGGCTGGCGCCAGTCGTCCTGTTCCCGCCGCGGCTCCCGGTGTGCGACCGGCGCGCCGCGCAGCGTCAACGCCGTCGCGAGCAATAGAAGTGCGGCAAAGGCCACTGCGAAGACCAGCAGGGCCGTGGGCATGCCCAGCCGCTGCGCGAGCAGCGTGGGCAGCAGGCTGGCGAGCACCACGCCGACCAGCCCGGCGCCCTCGCGCCAGGCGGCCACGCGGGTACGGCTCGCGGGGTGATCGGTAATCCTCGCGCCCCACGCCATATAGGTGATGTTCACCAGGCTGTGCAGGCTGTAGGTCAGCACCAGCATCGCTGCGAGCCAGAGCGCGAGGTCTGTATCTCTCCAGGTCGGCGGCGCGAGCAGCCCGAGCATCGCCAACGCCAGCAGCGGTGCGGCGAGTGCGAGGATGCGCGGCCAGCCACGCTCGCTGCTGCGGTCGATCAGCCGCCCCAGCCAGGGGTCCTGAAACGTATCGACCAACCGGGCCAGGAACAGCACCAGGCCGGTGATGCCCAGGCCCAGGCCGAGCTCGGCCGCATAGAAGCTGGGCACCAACACATAGATCGGCAGCATCGCCATGGCCAAGGGCAAGCCGAGGCTGGCGTAGCAGGCCAGCGGCATGCGTTTCATTGAAGGCCCAACAGCTGTTGGCGCAGCTCCGGGTCGCGTGTGCGCGGGTCGAGCCAGATGGCGAAGAAGGCGTCGGCGAACTCGGGGTCGCGGATCTCGTGCTGCAGCTGGTCGCCGACGTAGAAGCGGCAACCCACGCCAGGCAGAAAGACACCGGTGATGCGCTGGCCCGGCAGCACATCGACGAATGCCTGACGCATCTCCCGCGCCCAGCGTGCCAGGCGATCCGGTGCGAGGTCGGTGCCGGCCAGGCGGGTGATTTCCTCGAGGCTGGTCTGCACCAGTGAGTCGCGGCTGATGCGCCGATGGTAGGTCAGCTCGAGGGCGAAGGGCGCCGGCGCCTGACCTAGCGGTGCGGCGCTCCACAGTCTGGCGCTATAGATGCGTAGTCCGAAGAAGCGCAGTTCGCCTTGCCCCTGCAGGCGAGCCTGCGGCAGATCCTGGCGCCAGCTGGCCTGCACCGTGCCGCTGAGCAGGCAGAGCAGGGCGGCGAACAGGATCAGGGCGCGCATGGCGGGCTCAGCGCTGTGCGGCGAGCGTCACCGACACCGAGTCGGCGAAACGCAAGGCGTGCGGTTTGTCGACCTCGACCTCGGCATAGCGAACCGCCGGGTGGTCCATCACCAGGTCGAGCAGCTCCTGGGTCAGGCGCTCGAGCAAGGCGAAGCGATTGTCCTCCACATGCCGGATGACCGCCTTGGTGATGGTCCGGTAGTTCAACGCCTGGTCGATGTCGTTTTCGCGCACCGCGGTCGCGGCCGGGTAGTGCAGCGTCAGGTTGACGATGACGTCCTGGCGGTTGCGAATTTCGTCCTCGTTGATGCCGATGTACGTCCGCAGCCGCAGGTCCTTCACGCGGATCCGCGCGAGGCCGTTTTCCAGACGGCTCATGCCCGGTCCCGCCCGATCAGCTGCATGAACTCCATGCGGGTGTTGCAGGAGCTGCGGAAGGCGCCCAGCATCACCGAAGTGTTCATCACCGAGTTCTGCTTCTCGACCCCGCGCATCATCATGCACATGTGTCGCGCCTCGATGACCACCGCCACGCCGGCCGCACTGGTGACTTCCTGAATCGCCTCGGCGATCTGCCGCGTGAGATTTTCCTGGATCTGCAGGCGGCGCGCGTACATGTCGACGATGCGCGCGACCTTTGATAGGCCCAGCACCCGCCCGGTCGGAATGTAGGCGACGTGCGCGCGGCCGATGAAGGGCAGCAGGTGATGTTCGCAGAGCGAATAAAGCTCGATGTCCTTGACGATCACCATCTCGTCGTTGTCGGAGGCGAACAGCGCTCCGTTGACGACTTCCTCCAGGCTTTTCGTGTAGCCATTGCACAGGTAGCGCATGGCCTTGGCGGCACGCAGCGGCGTGTCGCGCAGGCCCTCACGCTCGGGGTCTTCGCCCAGCCCTTGGAGGATGTCGCGGTATTGAGAAGAGAGCGTGTCCATGATGCGGTCCAGGTGTGGTCGGTACGCTTGAAAACCTATACGACAAAATATGAATGTACAAGTTATTTGAGTATTTCTCGGTTTGTTGTACAGTTTTCCCGGCGCGCAGAGCTCCCGAGACGGCACCGCTAGGGCTCTAGGCATGTACAAATCCGTAATTTCTGTACAGGTATCGAAGTGGGTATTTCGACGATGACACGCAATGATCTGCGCCGCGCGATGCGTCAGGGGCGGGTAATAGAGGTCGAGCTGCGGAGCCTGCAATGCTGCGGCTACAACGCCTGGGTCATCGAGCATCGCGGGACTCGCTCGGCATTCGCCGACGAACGAGGCCAGACGCTCTGGCGCGATCAGGCAAGCCTGAAGCGGGCGCTGCGCGGCTGTGGCGTGCAGGAGGTCTATTGGCGGCAACCGGTCAGCCATGACGAGATCATCGGCCGGCCCACACCGCTCGGCGCCGACGAGGGTCTGCGCGTGCCCTTGAACGACTGAGCGGGCGGGCCATGCCGGCGGTGGATGCGCGCAGTTCCGACTTGCCGGAATGGCTGCGCTACAATGCCGGCACTTTTCAGCGCACGAGCCGCCCATGACCGAGACCACCGGCGGGACCACCGCAGCAGCCAACCCTTCGGCACCAGCCGAGCTGTTCCCCATCCGTGAGGTGGCCCGGCTGACCGGCGTCAACCCCGTCACCCTGCGGGCCTGGGAGCGGCGCTACGGGCTGATCCAGCCGACCCGCACCGAAAGCGGGCACCGCCTCTATTCCATGGCGGATGTCGAAGCGGTGCGCAGCATCCTGGCGTGGACCGAGCGCGGTGTGGCGGTGAGCAAGGTCGGCAGCCTGCTCGCGCGCAGCAATGCGGGGCCGGCTTCCGAAGCCCCCACACCTGCCGAGGTCTGCAGCGGCGACTGGGCCGAATGGCAGCTGCAGCTGCGCAACGCCGTCGCCGAGTTCGACGAGGCCCGCCTTGACCAGCTCTACGGCCAGATCTTTTCGACCTACCCGTTGGCCATCGTCTATCAGGACGTACTTCTGCCGGTATGGCAGGAGTTGATGCTGCGTCAGGACGAATTCGGCCGTACCAGCGAATGGCTGTTCCTGGATGCCTTTCTTCGCGCTCGCGTCCTGCAGCGCTTGCAACTGGGCCGGCTTCCGGGGCGCGAGCGGGTGCTGGTGGCCGCGGTGGCAGGCCAGTGTCGCGAGCTGGAACTGCTGATTGCCGGGCTCTTGCTCGGTAACGACAGCCTGGCCGTCAGCGTGTTGCCATTCGGCCAGCCGATGGACGAGCTGGCGCTGGTCTGCGACAAGGTACAGCCGCAGGCGCTGGTGCTGTTCTCCAACTTGCCGCCTGGCGAGCCGCAGGTACGGCAGTTCGGCAAGGTCGCGCTCGCGGTCAATTGCCCGGTGGCGCTGGCCGGCGAAGCAGCCGAGCACGGCCGCGATGCGCTGCGCGGGACCTCGATCGCCTGTCTTGGCAGCACCGCGTCGCTGATGCAGCGGCGGCTGATGCAATTCCTGGCGGGCCAGCTCGACACCTGAGCCGGCCTCGTTCCGAAGCAGGGTTGCCCCGCGCCGGCCGCCGGGCGATGCTCGCCGACCGACCACTCGAGCCTGTTGCATGAACGCTTTCGATCCCAGTGCTGCCCCCGAATCATTCGTCACCGCCAGCGGGCTCAAGGTCGGCCTGCTCGCGCTGCCGCCCGGCAGTCAGGCGGCGGCCCTGGTACGGGTGGCCGGTGGTGCGCACGACGCGCCGACGCGTTATCCGGGCCTGGCACATTTTCTCGAGCACCTGCTGTTTCTCGGCAGTGAGGCCTACGCCGTCGACGACAGTCTGATGGCCTTTGTCCAGGGCTGCGGCGGCCAGCTCAACGCTTCGACGCGCGAGCGCCACACCGACTTCTTTTTTCAGGTTCGCCAGGAGGATTTCGAGCAGGCACTCAGGCGCCTGCTCGACATGCTGGCGCGGCCACTGCTCGATCGCGCGGCACAAGCACGTGAACGGGAGGTCCTACAGGCCGAGTTCCTGGCCCGCGGGCGCGACACCGAGACACTCTGCGATGCAGCGCTCGGTACGGCACTTGCCGATCCGCATCCGTTCGGCGGCTTCCATGCCGGCAACCGCGAAACCCTGCCGGTGGAGTCGACTGATTTCCAGGCAGCGCTCACCGACTACCATCGCCGGTTCTACAACAGCGGCGCGCTCGAGTTGCTGGTGGCGACCGCCTTGCCGCGCCGCGACCTCGAGCAGCTGTTGCAGGCACCGCAGTGCCACGTGCCTTCGGCCCCCGCCGAGAGCACGGCGCCACGCCTGCCGAGGCTGGCCTTTCGGTCCGACTGGAGCCGCCGCCTGCAGGTCGCGCATGAGCCCTCCAGGCTGCTGCTGGCCTACGCGCTCGACGAGGTCAGAGGCAGCCTCGATGGCGCATTGGATTACCTGGCCTGCGCGTTGACCAGCGAGGCGGACGGCAGCCTGATCGCCGCATTGCGCGCACGCCGGTGGTGCGAAGGGCTGGCCATGCGCGTGCCGTACCTGCACAGAGGCCAATCGGTGGTGGTGCTCGATCTGCGTCTGAGCGAACAAGGTCACGCCCAGCGGCCGGGCGTGGTTGCCCTGGTCTCGAGCTGGTTGGCGTTCTTTGCGCGCCACGGGGCAGCCGCGGCGGCCTGGGACGAATACCAGCGCGTGCGCCAGCGCAGCCTGGTCGGAATGGAGCCACTGCTGCGCCTGCGTTACTGGATCGAAGCGGGTTCGCGCATGCGGTCGCCGGAACAGCTGCAGCCCGCGCTCGGTGAGCTATTGGCGCACATGGTCGGCACCGGGCCGACACTGCTGACCTGTGACGAGCGGCCGTGCCCGGCGGCCGGTGGAGAGGGCTTCGTACTTCGCCTGGCGGACGAACCGCTGCCAGCCGCGACGACTCTGCCCGTGGTGGACTGGCAACTGCCGAAGGCCAACCCCTGGCTGCGCGACCCGGCACCGAACACCGCCCAGCCGCCGCTACCGACGGCACTGCGCTGGCTTGGACGCGATGGCAGCGATGCCTACGGACAAGGCGCGCTCTACCTTTCGTGGCAGTTCGCCAAGGCGCCGTCGATCGGTCTGGCACTGGCGGTGGAGGCTGCCTTGCGCGAGCGCCGCTGGGCCGCGCGTCAGGCGGGTGTCGAAATACTGTTCGAGGACCTCGGCACGGCCTGGAGCCTGGGCCTGGTCGGCTTCGCTCCGGCGCTACCCCTGATCGCCGCCGACCTGCTGCCGCGGCTCGAATCGCTGGGACCGGCATCGCTGTCGGAGGCACAGGCAAGAGCGGCGCGAGCCTGTGAGCTGAATGGTCAGGAACTGCTGGTACGTCAGCTGTGGAATCGGCTGCCGCGCCTGCTCGGAATCGCCGATCTGGCGACCCAGCCGGGCGCATGTGACCCCGGCAGCCTCGACGCCGCCTGGAACGAGGCGCGCTGGCAAGCCCTGGCGTTCGGGCTGGGCAGCGGGCAACAGGCGGCGCTGGCCACGGCGCTCGCCGCGGCGCCCGGTCGCTCGGCCGAGCGGCCAAACGCGCCTGTGCCAGTACTGCGCGCCCGCCACTGGTGGTCGTTCGGCCAGCCGGGCGAAGAAGCTGCCGTTGTGCTGTTCTGTCCGCTTCCAACCCGTGACGTGGCCACCGAGGCAGCCTGGCGGACGCTGGCGCAGACGATGGAAGCGCCGTTCTTTCGCCGCCTGCGCAGCGAGCTTCAGCTGGGGTACGCGGTGCTCTGCGGCTTCCGGCAGTTCGGCACGCAGGCCGGCATGTTGTTCGTGGTGCAGTCGCCAAAATCTTCGGCAGCGGAAATTCTCGGGCACATCGAGGCGTTCCTGGCGCAGTTTGCGGCGGAGCTGCCTGGCCTGGCTCGCACGAAATCGCCCGCTGAGGGCGGGGCGGTGTCGTCGATACCCCTGCGCCGCCGCGCCGAGCAAACCTGGCAGGCCTGTCTGGCGGGGCTGGACCCGGACCACCCGCAGCAGGTGATCGAGGCGATGGCCCGAGTCGACCGGGCCGAACTCGCCAGGCAGCTGCAGCTTCTACGTACCAGCCAGGCTCGCTGGCAGGTCGTCAGCAACGCCGCTTCGCTGTTCTGAACCCTGGCTGACGCGCCAAATCCACCTCTCGGCAGCGTCGCCGTCATCTTCGGGTGAGCGGCGGCAAGCCGCTGCCTGCGGCCCCTGCAGCGGAGTACTAGGCCCTTGGGTGTAATACCGGCCCGCGTCAGCGGAACGAATCGGCGCGGTGCTTTTCGAGCGCTCCGGGCTCCCCATCCAAAGTACTAGCCATTCGCCGCCATCGCAGCGTATGGGGACGCCGAGACCGTTTCGATAATCGCCTCCGACACGACCCCTACGTCGTCCATAAGCGGAGAGCGCCATGCACAACAACAAAAAAACCACTAGAACACTGCTGCCGCTGGCCCTGGCCAGTGCCGTCGCCATGTCGATCAGCCAGACTGCCCTGGCCGAGATCGTGCTGTACGAAAAGAACGACATGACCTTTTCGACCGACGGCTACTTCAACACCTTCTACGTCAACAGTGATGTGGACCGCGATGGCGAGCAGTTCGATCGCAAGCAGTCGCGGGTGAAGATGGGCTTCCTGCCTAACTACATCGGTTTCAATTTCAGCAAGCAGGTCGACGACATCAAGCTGGGCGGTCGTTCGTCCTTCTGGGTGACCATCAACGACAGCGAAACCAACGGCACTGCGACCGACATCGACGTTCGTCAGTTCTACGGCACCGCGTCGAACGAGCAGTGGGGTGAAGTGCTGTTCGGTAAGGACTTCGGCCTGTTCGCCCGCTCCAACATCCTGCTCGACGAAATGCTCACCGGCTACGGCCAGGTCAGCGACACCCTCGGGCTGGTCGACGGTGGCGGCGTGTCCTTTGGCAACATCGGCACCGGCTACCCGTACCCGTTCCCGACCTCGCAGATCACCTACCGCTCGCCGGTAATGGACGGCCTGCGTATCGCAGTCGGCATCATGGACCCGGTAGACACCACCGAAGACACCAACTCGACGCTGGACAAGGCGTACCAGGAAGCGCCGCGCTTCGAAACCGAAGTCACCTACCAGTTCGATGTCGGCGGCACCCAGTTCTACACCTGGATCAACGGCATGCAGCAGAGCTCGGACAACACCGACAGCAGCATCGAAGAAGTCGACTCCAAGGGCATCGGCTACGGCGTGCAGGCCAAGATGGGCAATCTGTCCCTGACCGCCTCGGGCTTCCAGGCCGAAGGCATCAACCCGTTCTTCACCAACAACGCTGGCGAAGCACTGCTGCGCGAAATCGACAGCGACGGCTACCTGCTGCAGGGCTCCTATCGTTTCGGCAAGAACCGCGTGGCGCTGTCCTACGGCAAGACCAAGGATGACGGCAACGGTCTGGGTTCGGCAGCCGACTACGAAACCCGTGGCATCGCGCTGTTCCACGACGTCAACGACAACCTGAAGCTGGTCGCCGAACTGAACCAGTTCGAGATCGCCGGTCGTGACGATTCGACCCTCGACGAAGACACCCGCACCTTCGCCGTCGGTGCTGCGCTGAGCTTCTGATCCGCCACGGCGGCGGGGCGCGAAGGGACAACGAGCCGTAGGCCGCTCCCTCCGTTGCCTGCAGTGGCCGGCCGCGAAGCGACGTGCCACGCCCCGACCTCCAGCCAAAGGCCGACCCGCAAGGGCCGGCCTTTCGCATTTCTGCGTCGCTGCGATTAGCGGCATAGCTGACGAGGCAAAGCGTCGCGCTGCTACCTACGCAGGCCTGTACCGGTACTCAAGTAGCATTTGCGCCTTGCAAACCCTGCCCAAGAATGTGGACATTCAGAGCTGTGCGGGAGTGCGGAAGTGGCAGAACAGCAGAACGAGGTGGTCCGTACTGCCATGTCCGAGTCGCGCTCGGCCGAAACCGTGGCGCAGGATCTGGCGCGTCAGCTCATGCATCCGCACCTGGGCTTCGTGCTGTTCTTCTGTTCAGCCGAATACGACCTCGAGGCGCTGGGCGATGCGCTGGAACAGTATTTCGGCGGCGTGCGCCTGGTCGGTTGCACCTCGGCCGGTGAAATCACTGCACAGGGCTACAGCCGCAGCTGTGTCTCGGCCATCGGCTTCGACCACCGCAACTTCTCGATCGCCTGCGAGCTGATCGACGAAATGGACCGCTTTGGCCTGGTTGATGCGCAGCAACTGGTCGAGCGCCTGGGCGCCGACTGCCGGAGCAATTCGCTCGCGCCGATCAAGGACCACAGTTTCGCGCTGACCCTGCTCGACGGCCTGTCCAGCCGCGAAGAGGTCGTGCTCGCCGCACTCAGCGCCGCGTTCGGCAGCATCCCGCACTTTGGCGGCTCAGCCGGCGACGACAACCATCTGACCCGCACCCACGTCTATTACAACGGCCGCTTCCATGCCGGAGCCGCCATTGTCGTGCTGGTCAATACCTGGCTCGATTTCGAGGTGTTCACCACCCACCACATCCTGCCGCGCAGCGAAAAGCTCGTCGTGACCGAGGCTGACAGCCAGGCGCGCCGGGTATACGAACTCAACGCGGAGCCGGCCGCCAAGGAATATGCACGCCTGATCGGCGTTCCGGTGGAACAGCTGGATCACCGCCTGTTCGCCGCGCACCCACTGGCCGTGCGCATCAACGAGCATTACTACGTGCGCGCGATCCAGAAGGTCAACGACGACCTCAGCCTGACGTTCTACTGTGCGGTGGAAAACGGCATCGTGCTCACTGCCATGGAGCCCGGCCCGCTATTGCCGAACCTGACCGCACTGTTCGAGCGCCTGGAGCAGCGCCTGGGCGCGCCGCTGTTGACCATCGGCTGCGACTGCTTCCTGCGTCGCCTGGAGGTCGAGGAGCGCGGGCTTGGCGAAGCGGCCTCGGAGCTTCTGCGCCGGCAGCAGGTGATTGGCTTCAACACCTACGGCGAGCAGTACAACGGCATGCACATCAACCAGACCTTCACCGGCGTCGCCATTGGCCGCCCAGGAGGACGATGTGTCCGTTGATCCGCTGGCCCGGTTGGCCGAGCTCGAACGCGAAAACCAGAAACTGCGTCGCATCAACGCCGCCCTGATCGAGCGCGTCGAGAGCAGCGGCCCGGGGCGCGATGCGTCCTATGCAGCCTTCCAGCATTCGGTGGAGCTGGCCGAGCAGGTCCGCGAGCGCACCGATGCGCTGAACCAGGCCATGGCCGAGCTCAAGGCCAGCAACCGTCTGCTCAGCGACGCGCGCCTGCGCGCCGAGACGGCGCATCAGCATCTTATCGACGCCATCGAGAGCATTTCCGACGCCTTCGTGCTGTTCGACCGCGATCAGCGCATCGTGCTGTTCAATCGCCGCTTCAAGTCGCTGTGGAGCCGTACCCGCGCGCGCATCAATGCCGGAACGCGCCTGGCCGAAGTGCGCCGGCTGGCCGAAAGCACCGGGCTGATCGTCGAAGAACACCGCGGCAAGGGTGACGAGCCGACCGTGTACCGCCTCAACAACGGACGCTGGGTGCAGGTCAGCGAGCGGCCGACCCAGGAAGGCGGCCTGGTGGTGCTCTATACCGACATCACCGAGGTCAAGGTCAGTGAAACCATGCGCCGCGAGCAGGCGCTGGCGCAGAAGTCGCGCCTGCTGCAGCGAGCCGTCGACAGCCTGTCGCAGGGCGTGGCGATGGTCAGCGCCGAGGGTGCACTGGAGCTGTGGAACCACCGTTTCCTCGAGCTTTGCGGCCTGGCGCCGATCGAAGCGCATCGACCGTTCGACGAGGTCATGGTCGACAGCGAACTGAGCCTGCTGACGCCCAACACGCTCGACAGCGCCGGGCAGCCGGTGAGGGTGCTGGAGCAGCGTCTGTTCGATGGGCGCGTGCTGGAAATTCGTACCCACGAGCTGCCCACCGGCGGTTTCGTCAATACCTTCACCGACATCACCGAGCGCTATCGGCATGCCGAAGCCCTGCGCCAGAGCGAGCGCTGGATTCGTCTGATCACCGACCACGTACCTGCACTGATCGCCTATGTGTCTTCGGACCTGACCTACGAATTCACCAACAAGGTTTATGAGGCGTGGTATCGCTGGCCGAGCGACGGCATGCTCGGCCAGAGCCTGCGTGAGGTGCACAGTGGCGAACACTGGCGGCAGCTTGAGCCCTATATCGACCGGGCGCTGTCCGGTGAAAGCGTCAGCTTCGAGATGGCAGAGCGCAACCACAACGGCCAGCAGCGCTACATGCTGCGCTCCTACGTGCCCAATCGCCTGGCCAACGGCGAGGTGGCGGGCATCTTCGTGCTGATCCAGGACATCACCGATCGCCGGCGCACTGCCGAGGCGCTGCACCAGGCCTACCAGAACCTCGAACAGCGGGTGCGCGAGCGCACTGCCGAGCTGACCAGCCTGAATGACCAGCTGCTGCGCGAGATCGACGAGCGCAGCAGCGTCGAGGCACGCCTGCGCGAGGCCAAGCGCGAGGCCGAGCTGGCCAACCTGTCGAAAACCAAGTTTCTTGCCGCGGTCAGCCATGACCTGCTGCAGCCGCTCAACGCCGCGCGGCTGTTTACCAGCGCGTTGCTGGAACAGCCGACACCACAGGCCAACGGCGGGCTGGTGCGCAACATCAGCAACTCACTGGAAGACGTCGAGAACCTGCTCGGCACCCTGGTGGATATCTCCAAGCTCGACGCCGGGGTGATCAAGCCGGACATCGCGCCGTTCGCCGTCAGCGAACTGCTCGAGAACCTTGCCATGGAGTTCCGCCAGATCGCCGGCGCCGAGCGCCTGGTGCTGGACTTCATTCCGTGCTCAGCGCTGGTGCGTAGCGACATCCAGCTCCTGGCGCGGATTCTGCGCAACCTGCTGACCAATGCCATCCGCTATACGCCGGAGGGCAGGGTGCTGCTGGGCTGCCGGCGGCGTCGCCAGAGCCTGTCGATCGAAGTCTGGGACACGGGCGTCGGCATCGCGAGCGACAAGCTCGAGGAGATCTTCCAGGAATTCAAGCGCGGCGAGGGCGTGCGGCCCAATCAGGACCGAGGCCTGGGACTCGGGCTGGCGATCGTCGACAAGATCGCGCGCATGCTCGGGCATCGCATCCAGGTCAGTTCGCAGCCGGGGCGTGGTTCGAAGTTCTCGATCGAAGTACCACTGGCCAAACGCGCGCCCAAGGCTCGCCCGGAGCCGGGCACCGCGGAGCTCGCGCTCGAGCGCCTGCACGGCGCGCGGGTCTGGGTGCTGGACAACGACACGGCGATCTGTGCTGGCATGCGCACCCTGCTCGAAGGCTGGGGCTGCGTGGTGACCACGGCGCTCTCGGAGGAAGACCTGGCGCGCCAGGTCGATAACTTCCATGCCGAGGCCGACCTGATGATCGCCGACTACCACCTGGACAACGGGCACACCGGCATCGACGTCGTCACCACGGTGAACGACCGCCGTGCCAGCCCGTTACCGGCGTTGATGATCACCGCCAACTACAGCAACGACCTGAAACAGCAAGTGCGCGAACTCGGCTACATGCTGATGCACAAGCCGGTACGGCCGATGAAGTTGAAGACCGCGATGTGCCACCTGCTCGAGCACGGTCAGGCTCCCGCCTGATGCAACACGCCCTGGCGGCGGCATAAAAAAACCGCTGCCAGGGGCAGCGGTTGGGGAAATCTGGCGGCCGGCGGCTTGTTCAGCGGCGCAGGTAGCTGGAGAAGTCGATATCGCTGGCCGAGAGAATGGCCTGTACGCGGTTATGCACGTTCAGCTTGCGCAGGATGGCCGAGACATGGGCCTTGACCGTGGTCTCGGCGATGTCGAGGTTGTAGGCGATCTGCTTGTTCGATTCGCCCTTGGTCATGCTTCGAGCACCAGTAGCTGCTTGCGCGTGAGTGCTTGCAGCAGCTCCGGCGGAATCGACGGCTCGCTGTGATGGTGGCGAGTGGTGGGCTTCTGGCTGCGGATGATGTCCGAGGGCAGATAGACGTTGCCATTGAGGATCTGCTCGATGGCTTCGGTCATCTGTGCGCGCGGGGAGGACTTGGTGATGAAGCCCACGGCGCCGTAGGTGATGGCCTGGAGGACGATCTGCTTGTCCTGCTCGGCCGAGACGATCACCACCGGAATGGTAGGGGCCTCGTTGCGCAGGTTGATCAGCCCGTTGAGGCCGTGCATGCCCGGCATGTTCAGGTCCAGCAGTACCAGGTCGAGATCGTCGTGCTCCTGGGTCAGTGCCAGGGCGCTGTCCAGATCGGCGGTTTCGAGAATTTCGCTGTCGGGAAAGCCATCGCGGATGACGTTGTGGATCGCCTCACGAAACAGCGGGTGATCATCGGCTATGAGAATCTTGTACAAGGCTGGGCACCTCTTGTTGTGATTATGGTGAGCTTATCGGGCGGCGCTGGCAGTCGCCTCCAGCGGCACGGGCCGCGCCGGTTGCAGTGGCAGGCCTGCCTGCTCCCAGGCGTCCACGCCATCCCGATACCAGTAGATGTCCGTGTAACCCAGCCGGTGTGCGCGCATCGACGCATTCCAGCTCAGCCAGCAGTCGGATCGACAGTAGAAAACCAGCGCCCGGTCTTTATCGCCGCCGGTGGCCTGCTGCAGATTGCGTGTGAAGTAGCTTGCCCATTCCGGCGCCAGATTGCCATCACCGGTGTTCGGCAACCAGATGCTGCCCGGCAGGTTGGCATGCGGCTCGCTGTCGATAAACTGGCCGGCCAGCCACTGGCGACGGTAAACGTCGACGAGTACGGGCCTGGGTTCCTGCTCGAGCAGCGCCTTGAGCTGCTCGGTCGACAGGGTACGCGCGCCTTCGGCCGTATCGGGCGTGGGGCTGCGGTACTGGTCCTGCCGATAGCCTTCGGCGGAGAACTGCGCAGCATCCGCAGCTCCGGTGCCGGCAGCCGCAGCGAACAGGGGAAGCGCCATCAGCAGGCCGGTGAGCATCCGCATTCTCATGGTTCTGGTCCCATCCTTTCGTTGAGCGATTACAGAACAATGGGCGCCCCGTGCAAATCCTACGTTGGACAGCCGAAGCGGTACGAAAGTAGTAATTCAGGCAGCGCGACGCAGCGCCGCGTGCTGCGGGTTGAAGCTCAGCACCGCCAGCAGGCTGAACAACAGGGTCAGCCCCAGGCAGACAGCCAGCGCCAGTGCGTTGAATTGCTCGTAGAGCGCGAAACGCACCAGTTCGACGGCGTGACTGAAAGGATTCACGGCGCAGATCCAGTACAGCCATTCGCTGGCTTCGCGCATCTTCCACAGCGGATAGAGCGCGGAGGAGAGGAAGAACATCGGAAAGATCACGAAATTCATCACCCCGGCGAAGTTTTCCAGCTGCCGGATACCGTTGGACAGCAGCAGGCCCAGCGCGCTGAGCAACAGCGCCACCAGCAGCAGCGCCGGCAGTGCGACGAGCAGGCCGGACGCCGGTGGCTGCACGCCATAGAGCCAGGCGATGGCAAAGAACGCATAGACCTGCAGCAGCGAGATCAAGGCCGTGGCCAGCAGCTTGCTCGCCAGCAGAAAAGCACGGGGCAGGGGGCTGGTCAGCAGCACGCGCATGCTGCCCATCTCGCGGTCGTAGACCATCGATAGCGAACCCTGCATGCCGTTGAACAGCAGGATCATGCAGGCCAGGCCGGGGACGATATAGGTCTCGTAGGTGATATAGGTGTCGTACGGCTCGATGATGGCGATGCCCAGCGCCGCACGGAAACCGGCGGCAAACACCAGCAGCCAGAGCAGCGGGCGTACCAGAGCGCTGAGAAAGCGCGAACGCTGTTGAACGAAACGCAGCCATTCGCGGGCCACGATGCCGCGCAGACATTCCCAATAGGCATTCATGAGCGCACCTGCGAAGCAGTGGCGTCACGCGACGCCGTATCCCTGGGCACGCCCGCCATGCCGACCGGCCGCGCACGGCTTGTGGAGGCGACGCCTTCGCCGGTCAACCGCGAGAAGCTGGCGGCCAGATCCTCCTCATCGTCGACCAGGCTGGCAGCCGGGCCCTGCGCCACCAGCCGGCCCTGCTTAAGAACCAGCAGGTGATCGTCGGCCAACACCTCGTCGAGCAGGTGAGTGGTCCACAGCACGCTCATGCCATCGTCGCGGCAGAGTTGGCGAACATGATCGTTGAGCCCCTGGCGGCTGGCCGGGTCCAGCCCGGCGCTGGCTTCGTCGAGCAGCAGCACGCTGGGCTCATGAAGCAGGGCGCGGGCGATTTCCACCCGCCGGCGATGGCCACCGTTGAGCTCGCGCACCTTGCTGCGGCGGCGCTCGGTGAGGGTCTGCCGCTCGAGCTCCATGTCGATGCGCAAGCGCGCCCTGGCGCTGGACAAGCCATGCAGGGCGGCGTGGTAGCGCAGGTTCTGTTCCACGGTCAGGTCCAGGTCCAGCGTGCTCTGCTGGAACACCACACCCATGCGTTGCAGGGCCTGGCGCGGCTGGCTCTTGAGGCTGTAGCCCTCGACGCGAATTTCGCCCTGTTGCAGGTCGTACAAGCGGGTGAGCAGGGCGATGAGCGTGGACTTTCCCGCCCCGTTGGGCCCGAGCAGGGCGGTGAAGCGGCCGCGCTCGGTCACGAAGCCGACGTTATCCAGCGCGCGGCGGGCCCCGTAGTTGAACCCGATGCCCTCGACTTCCAGCGCGTTCATGGCTTGACCACCACGCCCCACGGATACCGGCCGACCTTGATCGACTTGGTCACCTTCAGCGAAGGCACGTCGATCACCGAAACGTCGCCGCTGACGCCGTTGGTGGTCAGCAGCATGCGCTCGTCCGGGGTGAAAGCCATGTGCCAGACGCGGCGCCCGACCAGCAGGTAGTCGAGCACTTCGAAGGTCTTCGCGTCGACGACCGCGACATGGTTGGCCGGCCCCAGCGCGACGAAGGCGTACTTGCCGTCGGAGGTCAGCTTGACCCCGACCGGTTGCACCTTGTCCGGGTGCACGCCCTTGATCTGGAAGTGGAGCGTCTTGAGGATCTGCCGGCTGTCGACATCGACCACGCTGACGGTGCCGCCGATCTCGGCCGAGGCCCAGAGCTGCTTGCTGTCGCGGGTGAACTCGACGTGCCGTGGCCGCTGGTCGACCAGGGTGTTGTCGACCAGCTGGTTGGTGGCGGTATCGATCCAGTGCAGCATGTTGGTGGTTTCGCTGGTGTTGACCGCCCACTTGCCGTCCGGGCTGACCGCCATGCCCTCCGGTTCGACGCCGACGTCGATCTGCGCGAGCACCTCTTCCTTGTCGACATCCACCACGGTGACCAGCGCATCGTCCTCGTTGGAGATGTACAGCCATTTGTTGTTCGGGTGCAGGGCGAACTGCTCCGGGTCCGCCCCCGAAGGCAGTTGCTTGATGATCTGCCGGGTCGCCAGGTCCAGGACCTGGACGGTGTCGGAATCGCTCGCGCAGACGTAGAGCAGCTTGTTGTCGTGCGACAGCGTCAGCCCGCGCGGGCGCATGCCGACGTCGATGGTCTCGATCGTCTCCATGCGATCGAGATCGATCACGCTGATGTTGTCGTCCTTTTCGTTGGACACATAGGCCGTGGCGGCATGCGCCGATCCGATCAGGGCACAGCCCAGGGCGCAGAGAACGGCAGCGGCGAGCGGGTGGCGAGGCATGTGGTGGTCCTTGTTGTTGTTTGTCTGGTCGTTAGGGTCTGGCGGCGGCACCGGCATCGCCGGCACGCGATCCCTGGTCAAGCTCGGCGAGGTACTGCTGGGCTTCTTCCTGGCCACCTTCGGCGGCACGGCGAAGCCAATGGCGCGCCTGTGCCAGATCAGGCGCGACGCCACGCCCCTCGGCGAGCGCGACGCCCCAGTGATAGCGCGCCAGGCTGACGTAGCTCGCGTCGTCCGGCTGGGCCGCCGCCTGTTTGAGCAGCTCGGCGGACTTGCCAAGGTCGACCGGCACGCCGCTGCCGCTTTCGTACATCTGCGCCAGCGAAATCAGTGAATAGACGTCGTTCCAGCGTGCCACGCAGTCTTCGAAGATCGCCCGGGCCGCATCGAAGTTGCCGGTCTTGGCGGTGACGTAGCCATACAGGCACTTGATGCGCTTGGGGCTGTCCAGGTAGGCCTCGTAGCCGAGCTCGTCCGCTACGGCGCTGCCTTGGAACGCGAACAGGCCCGCCAGCGCGGCAAGCTGGGCAGGGCCTCTCACAAGCCCACCTCGCTCAGCCGACAGCGGCTTTCCGGCGCGTCCAGGCCCAGGGTATCCAGCTCGCTGGTCGGGTGCAGAAAGCCCTCCTGCGGGGAGGTGGAAACCAGCGCGCGCGGGTGCACCAGCGGGATGGGTTGGCGCAGCTGGCCGTCCCAGGGGCGAAAGCTCAGCTTGCGCCCCTTGAAGCCGTCGAGCGGCAGCTGATCGGTAAGCGATAGCGCGCGCAGCTCTGTCACGTCGGTGGTTCTGAGACGGGTGACCGCAGCCGCAAGGCTGCGCACCGCGATCCAGGCGGCAAAGTCGCGGTCGTTCATCCAGCGCCCCGCATGCGCCTCGAAGCGATTCTGCAGCTGTGCCGCGCCATAGGTCTCGACGGTCTTGTGCCAGCCGGTCGGCGTCAGGCCCTGGGTACCGGCCACCGGCCGCGGATACCAGGTCTGGTAGGGCACGTACTCGCCGAAGTCGCCACGTTCGTCGGCCACCAGCACCACGTCGTACTCGGCGGTCTGGGTGAACAACGGCATTTCCGCCTGCGCCGTGCGGCGCTGATCGTTATCGAACGTCCAGGGCTTCTCGGCGACGATGCGATGGCCGAAACGCTTGGCCGCACGCTTGAGCGCCGCGGCGTACGCCTGATCCTCTGGCGTGCTGCCGACGATCAGCAGCCAGCGGTTCCAGCGCCGTGCGGCGAGAAACTGGCCGAGCGCGTCGGCCAGCATGTTGCGGCTGGGCAAGGTGTGCAGCACGTTCGGCAGGCAGGCCTGACGCAGTGCATCGTCGGCGCTGCCGGCATTCATCAGCAGCGCGTCGGGAAAGGCCTCGGCGAGCTGGCGCAATTCCTGCGCCGGCGCGTTGACCACCATCAGGCGCAAGCCGGCCTCGTACAGGCGGCGGGCGCCGGCGAGCAGCGCCTGGGGGTCTTCTGCATTGACCGCCTCCAGGCTGTAACTGTGCTTGAGAAAGCGCCCTGTGGTGTTGCTGTCGGTGATCGCCAGCTCGGCGCCGCGCAGACCGGCGTCCGCAGGTTCGGGGATGACGTTGGAAAGCAGCGGCCCGGGATCGGGCCGATAGCCCAGGTAGCCGATGCGCACCTCCAGCGGTGCGGGCGCCGGGGGAGGGGCGGCCTGCACGGAAGTCAGCACGCCGCCGAGCGCCATCAGTGAAAACAGGGTGCGGATCGCGAGCGGTCGCATGGGCAACTCCTCAGGGGTTGCGGCCAGCATAGGAACCGACTCGGGGTGGGGAAATATGCAGAAAGTACCAGTCGCTGTGTACCAAGGTCGTAGAAATGCAGCGCCGCGTGGCGGCCTCCGCAGAGGCCGCCCGTGGGCCTAGCCCAGGCGTTTGACGGTGAAGCGGCCGACCTGAACGATCATCTGCTGCGCCTGCTGGGTAAGTTCTTGCGCCGTCTGGCTGGTCTGCTCGGAATTGCTGCTGTTGTGATGCACGACCTCGTCGATCTGACCGATGGCGAGGCTGACCTGCTCGATGCCTGAGGCCTGCTGGCTGGATGCCGAGGCGATCTCGTCGACCAGTTGCGACACCTGCGCGGCGCCCTGGACGATCGCTTCGAGCGCTTGCGCGGTCTCGTCGGTCAGCTCCATGCCCTTGATGGTGCGCGCATTGGACTCCTCGATCAGACGCGTCGAGCGCTGTGCGGCCTCGGCACTGCGCCCGGCGAGCTGGCGAACCTCGTCGGCCACCACGGCGAAGCCGCGGCCGTGCTCGCCGGCACGGGCCGCTTCGATGGCCGCATTCAGCGCCAGCAGGTTGGTCTGCGTCGCGATCTCCTCGATCGCCCGGATGATGTTGGTGATGTCCTGGCCGGACTGGTTGATCTCCTGCATCGCGGCCTTGAGCGTCGCCATCAGCTCGTTGCCGCCGCGCGCGGCCTGTTCGGCGCTGCGCGACAGCCCGTTGGCCTCGCTGGCATAGCCGGAGGTCTGGCGGATCTGCGTCGCCATCTGGCTGATGGTGGCGCTGATTTCGGTCACCGCCGAGGCGGACTCGGTCGCCCCGCCGGCCAGCTCCTGGCTGAGGTGGGTCACCTGGCCAGCCTTGTCGTTGATCAGCTGCGAGCTGAGCTGCACCTGCGACACCAGCCCGTTGAGGTTCTCGACCATGCGCCGCAAGGCCAGGCCCAGTTGATCGCGCTCGGACGCCAGACGCACGTCGACCGCCAGGTCGCTCTGGGAAATCCGCTCGGCTACGGCTACCTGCTCCTGCAGGCTGTCGGCCATGCGATCGAGGCTGAGCGACAACTGGCCAACCTCGTCCGGCGAGCGATGGCCCAGCCGCTGGGACAGATCGCCCTGTTGAATGGCTCGTGCCAGGTTGGCCGCCTTGCGAATGGGCAGTGCCACCGAACGCGAGGAGAACCACAGCGCCACCACGGCAAGCAGGGAAATAAGGACGCCTACGCCGATTTGCTGCAGCACGCTGCGCTCGCTTTGTGCGCTCATCTCGCGCTCCAGCTCGGCGGCCTGGGCCAGCACGATGTCCTTGTCGATGCGCAGCATCATCGACCAGGGCTTGCCGGTACGCCCCAGCTCGATGGGCGCAAACACCGTTACCATGCCGTCGTCGTCGAGCCGCGCGAGCTCTTCACCGCCCTGGATGGAGCCCAGCAGCGCCTGCCAGTCCGGAAGAATCTTCTGGAAATGCTGGCCGATGAGTTCCGGCTTGCGGCTCTCGGCCACGATCAGCCCCTGGTCGCTGATGATCGCCACTTCGCCCTGGCCGTCGAACAGCTTGCCCGCGACTTCCTCGCTGATCTTCTGCACGAAATCAAGGTTGTAGTCGGTGCCCGCCACGCCGAGGAAGCGACCGTCGACCACGATCGGCACCGACAGGGTCGCCAGCCACACCTGTTTGCCCTGGACGATGTAGGGCAGGGGGGCGAGCACGCTCTCGCGCTGGGTTTCCTTCGGCCCGATGTACCAGCCGCCCTTGAGTACCCCGTTGGGGTGTTTGTCCAGGGTGTCGTACTCGACCAGTGGCTGGACCGCGATGGTGCCATCGGCCGCGCGCGTCCAGTACGGGTGAAACGCCCGGTCTGGAGGTTGTTGCCGTTCTGCCCGTCCTGGAACAGCAGGTCCTGGCCATCGATGGCGTCCGGCTCCCAACAGGCGTAGGTGCCGTTGAAGTTCGGGTAGCGCTTGAGCACGTTCAGCAGGACGGCATTGACCTCATCGCGGCCCATCTGCAGGCCGCCACTGGCGGCACCGTTCATCTTCGCGACAGCAAAGGTGGTTGCCATGCCGCGTGCGGCCTCCAGCGCCTCGGTGAACTCCGAGCGGATCTCGCCGGCGTACTTGCCGCCCAGATGCTGCAGGGTTTGCAGCGCATCGTCCTGAGCCTGCTGGCTGACGCGGCCGGAGACCAGCCGTTGCGTCGAGCTGGCAAGAAACACGCTGTAGCCGATGAGTATGCCCGCCGTCACCAGCAGGCACAGCCCGCCGATAAGCGCGATTCGGTGTTGTATGGATCGCAGGGGGATCATGCTTGGCACTCCTGAAAACACTAAGGGGAAACTCAAGGGCCTGCTGCAAGCGCTGGAGCAGGGCGGCCGGGGCCGACTGATGTCCAATTGGCATCACGAATACAGGGATATTGCGGCGGCAGAGCCGGGAAATGGATCGCTACCTTGGTGTCGCTACCTTGGTAGCGCTGCCGAGGGACTGGCCGCGCAAGACGGCCCGCTGCAAGCCTGGTGCGAGGGCCGATGCAGCCTTGCCAACCCGGGTTTTCGGGCGCTGCGAGGTTGCCGCGCGGCCCTTGCGTGCGGCTCGCAGGCGCCCGCCAATGCCGGTTGGCGTCGGCACCATCGCTACCAAGGTAGGAGGAAGACGCAGGCGCCGCGCCTTAGGATGGCGCGACCGATAACAATAACGAGGCTGTCCCATGCCCACTTGCAAAGCGCTGCTGCTCAACGCCCTGTTCATCGCCAGCCTGATCGGCTTCGATCAATGTCACGCCGCCGGCGACCTGACCCGTCGCACCCAGGCCCTGCCGGATCTCAAGTTCGGCTCCGAAGAAAGCGACTACGCGGTCTCGCAGAAGGAATACCAGCTGGAAACCGGCGTCGCCTACCAGCTCAAGGTGATCTCCGACGGTCAGAAGGAGTGCGCTTTCCAGGCCCCGGAATTCGCCCATTCGATCTTTCTGCGCAAGGTCGAGGCCGGCGGCGTCGAGATCAAGGCGATGACCCTTACCGAACTGGAATTCGAGGACGCCGGCGAAGCGGAGATCTTCTTCTTGCCGATCAAGCCCGGCAGCTACCCCTTCTATTGCAAGGGCCTGCAGAACAAGGGCATGGAAGGGCGTTTCGTAGTCAAGTGAGGGCGGCGCGATGAATGCCCTTGGTCGCACCTACCTGCTGGTGGCGCTGTTCTTCGCGGCGGTGACGCTCGTGTGCATGAGCGTCCTGTTGCGCCAGGCCGCGCACGACGTGCAACGCGAAATGGATGCCGCGCAACAGGTCGTCGACTACCTCGCGCTCAGCCTGCGCGGCCACCCGCAGGCCCTGGCCAGCGGCCTGCAGGACAGCCTCCGGCACATCCGGGTCGAGCGCATCGCGGCCGGGGCAGAGCCGGTAGCCACAGCCGAAGGGCAGCATCGCCGCTGGTTGAGCCAGTGGCTGTATCCCCAGGTGATGCCAGCGAAAACCGTGCAGTTCGACGATGGCCAGCAGATCCGCCTGACCGTCAACCCGGACGACGAGGTCGAGGAAGTCTGGGACTCGTTGTTGCAGTTGCTGGCGCTGTTCGGCCTGGCCCTGGCACTGAGCCTGCTTACCATTCGCTGGGCCGTCGGCCATGCACTGGGCGTGCTGGAAGACCTGCTCGGCGGGCTGCTGCGCATATCGCGCGGGCAGCTGGCCACACGCCTGGTGGCACGACGTCTGCCGGAGGCCCAGCGGCTGGCCGGGCAGTTCAACCAGATGGCCGGCGCGCTGGAAGCGGCCGAAGCCGACAACCTGCGGCTCAACCGTACCCTGATGGAGCTGCAGGAACGCGAACGCACACGCCTGGCGCAGGTGATGCACGACGATCTCGGGCAGTATGTCGCCGGCATCCGTGCGCGCGCCTGCCTGCTCCGTGTCCAGGCGGACCGCCCCGAAGCCGTGCGCGAGACCGCCGCGCACCTTGAGCAGCACAGCCTCGACCTGCAGAACGGCTTTCGCGGGCTGGTCCGCGACCTGTATCCGGTCATGCTCGAGCATCTCAGCCTGGAGCAGGCCATCGCCCAGCTTGCCGAGCAGTGGCAGGCCTCGCAGGGCATCGCATGCCGGTTTCGCCTGCGCGGCACGATGCCCTCGCTGGACATGGACGACAAGCTGCACCTCTACCGGCTCGCCCAGGAGGCGCTGACCAACGTCGCGCGGCATGCGCAGGCCAGCCAGGTCAGCCTGCAGCTACGTGGCGGCACTCGCGGCCTGAGCCTGCTGGTCGCCGACAACGGCCACGGCCAGCCGCCCGAAGGTACCGGCGTCGGCCTGCGCTCGATGCGCGAGCGCGCCCGCTGTCTCGGCGCCCGGCTGCGCTTGCGGCATTGCCCGGGGCGCGGCTGGACGCTCTATCTCAACCTGCCCTGCACAGGAGCGACAACATGAACATTCTGCTGGTCGACGATCACGCCGTGGTCCGTCAGGGCTACGCCAGCCTGCTGACCGCCTTGCTGCCTGAAGTGGTGGTAACCGAAGCCGCGAGCGGCGAGCAGGCCCTGCAGAGCGTGCAGGACGAGGTGCCCAGCCTGGTAATTCTTGACCTCGGGCTGCCGGGCATCAGCGGGCTGGAAACCTGCCGGCGCCTGCGCCAGCGCCTGCCGCTGCTGCCGGTGCTGATCTTCAGCATGCACGATGAGCAGGCTCTCGTTCGGCAGGCCCTCGACGCCGGCGCATCCGGCTACCTGACCAAGCGTTGCGCACCGGACGTGCTGGTCGAGGCGGTGCGCAAGGTGCTGGCCGGACAGCCGTTCATCGAACAGCCATTGGCCGTCGAGCTGGCCTGCCAGCGCGCGTCGAGTTCGGCCAACCAGGGGCGGCTGGCGGACATGACGCCGCGCGAGATGGAAGTGTTCATCATGCTCGCGCGCGGCATCAGCACCCGTGAGATCGCCCAGCGTCTGTGCATCAGCAGCAAGACCGTGTCCAACCACATGGCGTTGCTCAAGAACAAGCTCGAGGTCAGCTCCCAGGCCGAGCTGGTACACCTGGCCATCGACCAGGGCCTGCTGCGGGTCGGCGAACGCATGCTCTGCGAAGCCTGACCACCAGCCGCTTCAACTCCGTCGACGGGCAGGTGGCAGGTCACCTGCCGACCGCCGCGTCCCGTTACCGCCCCGCGCCCAGCAGCCTTCGGCCGCCTGGCGTGCCTCCGAACTTCACCCATCCCCGCCGGCCGGCAAACAGCGCCGCACGGCCGTGCCGCTGCTGCCTGGATGTGCCCGAAAGGCGGCGTAGACCTAATGCGCAGGTCGTACGACCAATCTCCGCGGCGCCGGGAAGTTTTCCCGCACGAACCGGGAAATCTTCCCTGTCGGCGCAGCCAGACTCCTTCTGATAATCGCCCTGGCAGGTTGCCAGCACGGCCTGCCCAAACCGACGTAGGGAGCCGCCCGCCGGCTCGTTCGGCCCGATCCGCCTGACAAGAACAAGGAACTACCCGATGCAGTCTCAGTTCAGTAGTCGCCGGCTGCCCCGGCGCACGCTGCTTTCCCTGGCCATCGCCGGCCTGTTGCCCGGCCTGGCTCACGCCGACGAGCCACTCGAACTGGAGGCTGCGGAGGTCGTCGCCACGACTCCGCTGCCGGGCATCGACCTGCCGAAGGACCAGGTGCCTGCCAATGTGCAGACACTCGATGAGCGGCAGCTCGATCGATTGGGAGGGCAATCGCTGGCCGAAAAGCTGCAGCGCGGCCTGCCGAGCGTGAATCTCAACGAAACCCAGGGCAATCCCTACCAGGCGGACCTCAACTACCGCGGCTTCTCCGCCTCGCCGCTGTTGGGCACGCCGCAGGGCATGTCGGTGTTTCTCGACGGCGTGCGGATCAACGAAGCCTTCGGTGACGTGGTGCACTGGGACCTGATACCCAATACCGCGCTCGCCAGCGCCACGCTCGTGCCCGGTTCGAACCCGCTTTACGGGCTCAACACCCTGGGCGGGGCGCTGGCCTTGCAAACCAAGCGCGGCGATACCCATCCGGGCGGCTCGGCCGAGGTGTACGGCGGCTCCTTCGGGCGCTACGGCGCGGCGGTCGAGCAGGGCGGCAGCCACGAGAATTTCTCTTGGTACCTGGCGGCCGAAGGCATGGACGAAGATGGCTGGCGTGACCATTCGCCCTCCGAAGTGCGGCAGCTGTTCGGCAAGTTCGCCTGGACCAGCGACAGCACCGACGTGGCGCTGACATTGGCGCATGCCGACAACGACCTGATCGGCAACGGCCTGCTGCCTGAAAGCCTGCATGATCGCGACGAAGACGCGATCTTTACCTATCCCGACCAGACCGAGAACAGGAGCCACCTGATGGCACTCTCGGCCAGCCACTGGCTGAGCGAGCGCGATCGGCTATCGGGCACCCTTTACCTGCGTCGCACCCGCACGCAGACGCTCAATGGCGACGGCAACGACGAATACGAGGATGAATACGAGGAGTGGGCCGACGACGGCTTCATCGGCGAAGGCCCGGAAAGCGGCGTGCTGAACCGCACCCGGACCACGCAGCGCGCCTACGGGCTGGCGCTGCAATGGACGCACTACGCCGGCGCCCACCAGTTTGCCTTCGGCCTGACGCACGACAACACACGCGCCAGCTTCCAGCAAAGCGAGCAGGGCGGCGAGCTGACCGACGAGCGCGGCATCCTTGCCAGCGAGGACGAAGAGCAGGTCAACAGCCTGCTGGGTCGCACCCGCACCTCGAGCCTCTATGCGACCGACACCTGGTCACTGACCGAGCGCCTGCAGCTGACCGGCTCGCTGCGCTACAACCGCACCCGCGTGGTCAACTCCGACCGCATGGGTGACAACCTCGACGGCGACTTCACCTACCACAAACTCAACCCGGCCCTGGGCTTTGCCTGGCAGCTGCAGCCGGCGCTGACGCTGTATGGCGGCTTTTCGCAGGGCAACCGTGCGCCGACGCCGATCGAACTCGGCTGCGCCGATCCCGAAAATCCCTGCAGCCTGCCCAACGCCATGGCCGCCGACCCCTTCCTCGAACAGGTCGTCACGCGCACGCTGGAGCTCGGCCTGCGCGGCGAGCTGGCCGGCGGCACGCACTGGAATCTCGGGGCTTTCCGCAGCATCAACCATGACGACCTGCTGTTCGTCGGCACCGGCGGCAGCCAGGGCTACTTCACCAACTTCGGCCGCACGCAGCGCCAGGGCATCGAGTTCGGCCTGGCCGGCACGCAGGGGCCGGTGGACTGGCGGGTCGACTACACCTGGCTGCATGCGACCTTCCGCTCTTCGGCCTGCATTCTTGCCGAGAACAACAGCACCGAAGGCGAGGGCGGCTGCCCGGACGACGAAATCCGCATCGCCAGCGGCGACTACCTGCCAGGGTTGCCCCGACACAACCTCAAGCTCGGCCTGGACTGGAACCTGAACGACCGGTTGCGGCTGGGCACCACCGTGCTGGCCTACTCGGATCAGTACGTGCGCGGCAACGAGAACAACCGTCACCGGCCCAACGACGAATTCGAAGGCAGCGGAAAGCTGGCGGGCTATGCGGTGGTCAATCTCACCGCCGATTACCGGTTCGCACCGGGCTGGACGCTGTTCGGTCGAGTCGACAACCTGTTCGACAAGCGCTACGCGACAGCCGGCGCGCTCGCGGAGAACCCCTTTGTCGGCGCCGGCAACGCCTTCGCCAGCGACCCGGACGAATGGCGCCATGAGCAGTTCATCGCCCCGGGGGCGCCGCGTGCCGGCTGGCTGGGCGTGCGCTATGCCTGGGACGCGCTGTAACGCGAGCGCACGGCCAGGCAGGTTGTCTGGCCGTGCGGGCAGCGTGCGCCGCTAGCGATTGTCGCTGTTCAGCTGACTGGCGAACTGGCCGACCGCGCTGACCACCCGCTGCGCACCGTCCTGGATTTCGACGATCACCGCGCCGGCCTGATTGGCGAATTCCAGGCCCTGCTCGGCCTGGCTGCGGCTGGCCGACATGCTGTGCACGGCGGCTTGCGCCAGGTCCTGGTTCTTTTGCACCACCCCGACGATTTCCTCGGCCGCCTTGCTGGTTCGCGCGGCGAGCTGGCGTACCTCGTCGGCCACCACAGCGAAGCCACGCCCCTGGTCACCGGCACGCGCGGCCTCGATGGCGGCGTTGAGCGCGAGCAGGTTGGTCTGGTCGGCAATGCCGCTGATGGTCTTGAGGATCGCGCTGATCAGCTGCGACTGCTTGTCCAGCGCCTCGATGCCATCGGACGCGTCCTGCATCTGCTGGGCGATCTGATGCATGACCTCGACGGTCTGCTGCACCACCTGCGCACCACGCTGGGCGCTGAGGTCGGTCTGCTGCGACGTGCTGTAGGCGATCGTCGCCGCCTCGGCCACCGCCATCTCGCGCTGAACCTGCTCGGTAATCACCGTGGCGAACTTGATCACCTTGTACAGCTTGCCGTAGGCGTCGTGCACCGGATTGTAGGAAGCCTCCAGCCATACCGGACGGCCAAGGGCATCGATGCGCTTGAAGCGGGCCGCCACGAAATCGCCGCGGTTGAGGCGCTCCCAGAAGGCGCGGTACTCGGCCGACTCGGCTTCCTCTCGTTCGCAGAACATTCGGTGGTGCTTGCCCTGGATCTGCTCCAGGCGATAGCCCATGCCGTCGAGGAAGCGCTGGTTGGCGGTCAGCACGTGGCCGCTCAGGTCGAACTCGATCACCGCGGTCGAACGCTGCAGGGCGTTGATCACGCTCTCGGCCTCGCGCGAGGACTCGATGGTGCGGGTCAGGTTGTTGGCGCAGAGCGTGATGTGCAGCAGCGCGCCATCGGCCGCCTTGATCGGCTGCCAGATCGAGCGCAGCCAGGCCTCCTTGCCATCGGCACGCAACAGGCGGTAGGCGCCGGACAAATGCTCGCCCTGGCGTATCGCGGTCTGCAGCCTGGAATAGTTGGCCTCGCTGCGAAATTGCGCGGAAAACAAGCCGTCGAGCGGTCGGCCGAGCAACTCGTCGCGGCGGTAGCCCATTTCGGCGAGAAAGGTTTCGTTCGCATGCTGGATGCGTCCTTGCGGGTCCACTTCGAGGACCATCATCTCGCGGTACAGCGAGTCCTTGATCTGTCGGCTGATCGAGGCTTCCTCGCGAAGCGCCGACAGCTCCCGCTTGAGTTGGTTGTTGAACATTTTCTTGGCATCCAGTGAAGGGAGGGACCTACCGCCCACTGTGTAATTCGGCCGCGCTACGGCGAACTGGAGAGACCCCGGACGACAATTTGCTCTATCGGCCCGATAGGCTGTCGCAATGACATCACCGCTCCGGCGTACGGGCGAGCGCGAGGAGCCTTTGCTGCACCTCGGCCTCGAGCGCCGCGAATACCTGCAGCGCGCCATAGGCGTCGTCGGCGGCGTAACGCTGCTGCGCCTCGCTCAGTTGCAGGTTTGCCCAGTTGGACGTCGACAGCCGGCGCGACTTGGCGATCGCCTCCTGGCGCAGGGCTGCCAGCGCACCGCGCAAGCCGACCTGGCCCTTGCGCCCCTCGTAGCGCAACACGCTGCCCAGGTCGATGCCGGCGCGTAAGGCGATGCCCAACCGGCCCTGCAGACGGCTGCGGTCGGACTTCAGGCCAAAGCCAAGCTTCACCAGGCGCGGGTTCTCCAGCACGGCCCTGGCGACCGGCAGGCATTCAGCAATGGCGACCCGCAGCAGGTAGGCGCGCTGCGGGGTAGCGAACTGGATCAGGTGGGGACCGTCCGAATGCTCACCGACGCGAAAGGTGGGTTTGGACTCGGTATCGAAGCCAATCGGACCTGGCCAGGCGAGCAGCTCACGCAGTACCGCTTCGCAGCTCGCCGCACTGTCAGGCATGACGATCCGCTCCGGCGGCATGCCGGCGAACGGCGCCAGTTCGCCGGCTTCGCCAGGCGGCTTGAGGCGAACAATCGGCAGATTGGCCATCGGTTACAGCTCGAGGCCGAGAAAGGCGGTGCCCGGCACCGGATTGACGCTTACCGGTTCAGCAGCGACGAAGCCGAGCGAATGATAGAGCTGGCGCGCCGCGGTAAACTCCGGCAACACATCGAGGCAGATGCGCTGGTAGCCAGCCCGACGCGCTTCGGCAAGGATGCGCTCGACCAATTGCCGGCCGAGCGCCTGGCCACGCGCCTGCGGACGCACATAAACGCGCTTCATCTCGCAGGTGGTGTCGTCGACCCGGCGCAGGGCGGCGCAGCCCACCACCTCGCGGCCGACGCGAGCCAGCAGCAGGCAGCCCGCCGGTGCCGCATAGGCGCCGGGCAGTTCGGCGAACTCGCGTGTATATCCTTGATAGTCGAGGCTGACGCTCGGACTGCGAACGTACTCGGTGAAGATTGCCAGAACCGCATCGCGGTCCTCGGGAAACCTTGCCGCGGTGATATCGGGCATTGACCTGCCTCGCTCCGGCTGTCGGCGCCGGGCGGCGCCGCTCATCGGGCAACCCTAGCGGCAGATGTGGACTGAGTCCATGCCGGCGCGCTCAGCGCTCCCAGCCGATCGGGCAGTCACGACAGCCTTCCATGTTGGTGCCCTGGAAGGTGGCGTAATGGCGGCGCGCACCCCTGAGGTTGGCGTCGGCCAGGTTGGCATCGTTGAACTTGGCCTCCTGCAGGTTGGCATCGCTGAGGTCCGCGCCCTTGAGGTCGGCCTTGCTCAGCCAGGCCATCTCCAGGTCTGCCGCGATCAGACGACTGTCGTGCAGCTTTGCACCGCTCAGGCGGGCGAACTCCAGAAAGGCGCCGGTCAGGTCGGCCTGGCGGAACTGTGCGGCCTGGCCGAACAGGCCCCAACCGCGTATGGCGACCAGCCGCGCCTCGCTGAAGTCGGCCAGGCGCAGATTGGCCTGTTGCAGGCTGGCACGGGTGAGGTTGGCGCCTTTGAGCCTGGCTTTTTCCAGATTGGCCAGGTCGAGATTGGCGTGGCGCAGGTCGGCACCGCTGAGGTCTGCGCCGGCGAGGTTGATCCGGCGCAGATCCTGGTTGGCGAGGTTCGCACCGCGCAGGTCGGCGTTCGGACACTGGCTGTCCGGCTCGATGACGCAGCCGTTGATGACCAGGCGCGCGTCGTCTTCGGCAAGCGCATGGGCGCTGCCCAGCAGGACCAGGGGCAACAGCAGGGCGTTGATTATCTTCATGGGGATGGCTCCGGCAGTTCCGGTCGCACCGGGCGACCCGGGAAGGCCATGCGAAACACCGCCTCGCCCTTCGGCGAGAGCGCCAACTCGGGACCGAAGGGCGGGCGATGTTCGCCGGCCGGGTAGGGCGGCGAGGGCCGTGCCTGCTCGGCACGGCCTGGCCGGTCAGCGTTGCGCGGTCTTCTTGTCCCATTCAGGCAGTTTGAAGACCCAGAACGAACCGCCCTGGGCGACCGGCTTGGTCAGCACCGCCATGTCGCCACCCCACAGCGGCACGGCGCCGCCATAGCCGGCCGTTACGCCGATGTACTGTTCGCCGTCCATCTCCCAGGTGATCGGCGGGGCGATGATCCCGGTGCCGACGTTGAATTTCCAAAGCTCCTTGCCGGTCTTGGCGTCGAAGGCCTTGAAGAAACCGTCGCCAGTGCCGGTGAACACCAGGCCGCCCTTGGTGGCCAGCACGCCGGCCCACAGCGGCAGTTTTTCCTTGTGCTCCCAGGCCACCTTGCCGGTGGTCGGGTTCATCGCCCGCAGGATCCCCACGTGGTCGTCGTACATCCGCTTGATGCGGAAGCCCTGGCCAAGGTAGGCCGAACCCTTCTTGTAGCTGACCTCTTCGGTCCAGTAGTCCTCCTTCCAGTGGTTGGCCGGAACATAGAACAACCCGGTGTCCTGGCTGTAGGCCATGGGGTTCCAGTTCTTGCCGCCGAGGAACGGCGGCGAGACTTCCACCGACTTGCCATGCTTCTCGCCGGGCTCGGGCAGCGGCGGGCGCTGGTTCTCGTTCTCCACCGGGCGACCGGTCTTCAGGTCGATGTGACTCGCCCAGGTGATGTTGTCGACGAAGGGGAAGGCGTTCTGCAGCTTGCCGGAGGTGCGATCGACGACGTAGAAGAAACCGTTGCGGTCGGCATGGGCCGTGGCTTTCACCGTCTTGCCGTTCTTGTCCTTGTAATCGAACAGCACCAGTTCGTTGTTGCCGGAGAAGTCCCAGGCGTCGTTCGGCGTGTGCTGGTAGAACCATTTGACCTCGCCGGTGCTCGGATCGACGCCGACCTGGCCGGAGGTGTAAAGGCTGTCGTAGTCCTTCGGATCACCACCGTCGGCGGTACGCGCCCAGCCATTCCAGGGAGCCGGGTTGCCGGCGCCGACAATGATGGTGTTGGTCTGCGGATCGAAACTGGCGCTCTGCCAGGGAGCGCCGCCCCCGTGGCTCCAGGCTTCCTTCTTGCCGGTCGGGTGGTTGGGATCATCCGGCCAGGAGGGCGCCTTGACGTCGCCGGTCGGCGTGCTCTCCTTGCCGTTGAGACGCCCCATGTGCCCTTCGACGAAGGGGCGCATCCAGACTTCCTCGCCCGTGTCCGGGTCGCGCGCAAACAGCTGGCCGACCACGCCGAACTCGTCGCCCGAGCTGCCGTGAATCAACAGCACCTTGCCGGTCTTCTGGTCTTTGACGATGGTCGGTGCGCCGGTCATGGTGTAGCCGGCGCCGTGATCGGCAAATTTCTTCTTCCACACCACCTTGCCGGTGTCCTTGTTCAGCGCGACCACCGCGGCGTCCAGCGTGCCGAAGAAGATCTTGTCGCCATAGATTGCGGCGCCGCGGTTGACCACGTCGCAGCACGGGCGGATGTCGTCGGGCAGGCGATGGGTGTAGTTCCACAGCCGCTTGCCGGTCTTGGCGTCGATGGCGAACACCCGCGAATAGGAGCCGGTGACGTAGATGACGCCGTCATGGACGATGGCCTGCGACTCCTGGCCGCGCTGCTTCTCGTCACCGAAGGAGTAGGACCAGGCCGGTGTCAGCTTGAAGACGTTCTCGGTATTGACCTGCGCCAACGGACTGTAGCGTTGTGCGCTGGTCCCCATGCCGTATTGCAGCACGTCGCGGGTGGTGAGGTGGTCGTTGGCGATGTCTTCCCAGCTGACGGTCTTGGCCTGCACGGCGCCGGCCAGCGCCAGGCTGCCGGCCAGGGCGAGGCAATGCACGGCGAGGGCGAGGGGGCGTTTGCTGCCGGGGTGCGATCTTGTTGTCATGGTTGCGTTTCCCTTGTCTAGTCGAACGAGGCCGCCGTCTGGTGGCCTGGCGCTTCGAATAGTGGGAGCGCGCCCTGCGCGTCGAAACGGAAAAACGCCCGGCGAGGCCGGGATGCGTTCCCGAACTGCTGTGATTTCGCCTTGCTACTACAGGCGCTCACCCGCAGGTCGCAGGCGCTACTACCAAGGGAGTAGGGCATGGCATCCAAAGCAGGATTCTGCCGGGACGCCGCCGGTTTCAAGATGCCTGCCATGCGCTCCGTTCAGGAGCAGCCTTGCTCAGATTCAACGAACCAAGGGTGGTAGTCCATGAACAAGAACAATCTTCTGCGTGCTCTGCTGGCTGCAGGCTTCATCGGCGTATCGGGCCTCGCTCTGGCCCACGGCGACGTCACGCCGCAGCCTGTGGAAACCAAGGGACTGCCCGATCTGGGCGAAGAGTGGGCCGATGAGAACCCCTTCCGCGCGCCCAGCGAATACCATGACCGCGCCGTGGAAATCGGCTCGTCGGCGTACAACCAGAACTGCGCCCGCTGCCACGGCCTGGAAGCCATTTCCGGCGGTATCGCACCGGACCTGCGCGACCTGGAAGCGAACATGGACGGCGACGAGTGGTTCAAGGAGCGCGTGATCAACGGCGCGGTGCGTGACGGGGCGGTGTACATGCCGCGCATGGCCGACACCCTCAGCCAGGAAGCGCTGTGGGCCATCCGTACCTATATCGAAAGCGAAGCGGCCAAGCGGTGATCGCCATGCACCGGTTCCTGTTGCTGGTCTGGCTGATTCTGTCTTGCGCGATGATGCCGGCGCAGGCCGCGCAGGTCCGGTCGTACGACGATATCGTCGAATCTGGCGTGCTGAAGGTGGCGGTGTACGACAACTTCCCGCCTTACAGCTACAGGGCCGACGGCAAGCCTCGCGGTGTGGATGTCGATCTCGCCGCCAAGCTTGCCGAGGGCCTGGGTCTGAAGCTCGAGCTGCTCTGGGTGACCCCCGGCGAGACGCTCGATGACGACCTGCGCAACTTCATCTGGAAGGGGCATTACCTGCGCCGCGACGTGCTCGCCGACGTGATGCTGCGCGTACCCTACGACCGCGAGTTCTCCCTGCGGCGCAACGACGTCGGCGAGCTGGTCAATGAGTTGGTCGCCATGTTCGGCCCCTACCAGCGCGAACGTTGGCAGATGGCCTATGACGACCGGCGGATGGATGACGTGCCGAGCGTCGCGGTGTTCCAGTACCACCCCATCGGGGTCGAGGTCGAGAGCGTGCCCTCGTTCTACATGACCTCGGTCTTCAACGGCCGGATGGCTGCCAATACCCATCATTACCCCACGCCGCGATTGGCCTTCGACGCGATGGTCAAGGGCGAGGTCGATGCCACCATGGCCATGCGCGGGGAAATCGATTGGTTGGTCGCCCAGGCCGCCGACAGCCACCTCAAGCTGGCCGAGAACGCCTATCCCAACATGGGCCGTCAGGCCTGGGATCTGGGCATGGCGGTACATGAATCCAACCGCCAGCTGGCCTACGCTCTGGAAGAGATACTCGAGCCGCTGGTCAACGACGGCGGTATGGAGCAGATCTACGCGGCCTACGGCATGCGCTACGAAAAACCCGAGCTGTACCAGCAAGGGCAGGGCGAGGTGGTCAATCGCTGAGTGCCGGTCGGGCGTCAAAAGGAGGCTGGAGATGCCGATGCGAACGCTGATGCTGACACTGCTGCTGTTGGGGCCGGCCTATCTGCAGGCCGGCGAGCCCGACCCCCTGCAATCGGTGATGTGGGAACACCACCATCGCAACCTGCTCAAGGGCGAACCCTACGTATTCGATGAGCGCGTGCGGGTGCAGCTGCCTCCCTTCGCCGAGGATGCGCGCCAGGTGCCGGTGCTGATCGACGCCCGCGAACTGGGCGAGGACGTGGTGCGCATCGAAGCCTGGGCCGATCTCAACCCGATCCCGCGAATCTTCACCTTCGAGCCGGGCGAAAAGGCCTTGCCGCTGGTGGCGATCCGCATCCGCGTCGAGCAGGCGACCCCTGTGCGCGCCGCCGTGCTGACCCGCGACGGCGTCTGGCACATGGGCGGCGCCAAGGTCGATGCCGCTGGCGGCGGTTGCACGGCGCCCAGTGTGGTACGTGCTCAACCAGGCTGGGAGGATCACCTGGGCGAGGTATTGGGCGGTCGCTTCCCGCGCGGCGACGCGAGCCGGCTGCGCATGCAGATCTCGCATCCGATGGACAATGGCCTGGTCGGCGGCATCCCCGAGTTCTTTCTGAATCAGGCGGTGCTGCGCGGCGCCGACGGCCAGCCGCTGGCCACCCTTGAACTGTACCCGGCGGTCGCCGAGAACCCGACTATCAGCCTCGAGCTCAAGACCGACGAGCCGGCGCAGCTCTGGTTGCGCGACAACAACGGCAACGAGTTCGAAGCCGCGCTCTGACGGGCGCGCACCTCAATCTTCCTACCGTTCCCCGCTTCGGGAGGCCCCATGCGCCTGATTCTTCTTGCCGTCGCGCTATGCCTCGGCGTTTCGGCCCATGCCGAACTTCGCTATCGACTCGAACCCCGCCAGATCGCCGAAGGCACCTGGCTGTTCGAGGGCAGTACGGAAAACTTCGAAAAGTCCAACGGCGCCAATATCGTCAACACCGCCTTCATCGTGACCGCCGAGGGCGTCGTGGTGATCGACACCGGGCCCTCGCGCCGCTATGGCGAAGAGATGCGCGAAGCCATCGCGCGGGTGACCGGCAAGCCGGTGGTCAAGGTACTGCTGACCCATCATCACCCTGATCATGTCCTGGGCAACCAGGCCTTTGCCGATGTGCCCATCGCGGCGCTGGAGGGCACCACCGAACTGCTACGTGAGCAGGGCGATGCCATGGCCGAGAACATGTACCGCATGGTCGGCGACTGGATGCGCGGCACCGAGGTGGTGCTGCCGAGCGAAACCCTTACCCCCGGCGAGCTTCAGGTCGGCGACCACCGCCTGCAGTTGCTGGCCCTGCGCGGGCATACCGGCGCCGACCTGGCGGTATTCGATGAAACGACCGGCGTGTTGCTGGCTGGCGACATCGTCTTCTATCAGCGTGCCCTGACCACGCCGAACAGCCCGGGGCTGGATGTCTGGCTGGCCGACCTGGACACGCTGCAGGCGCTGCCCTGGAAACTGCTCGTGCCCGGCCATGGCCCGGTGAGCGACAACGCCCAGCCATTCGAACAGATGCGCGACTACCTGGGCTGGCTCGACGAGCTGATGAGAACGAGCGCCGAGCAGGGCGCCGAGATGGGAGAGGTGACCCAGGCGCCCATTCCGCCACGTTTCGCCGGCATCAGTCTGACCCGCTATGAGCTGATCCGCAGCGCCACGCACCTGTATCCGAAATACGAAGCGCAGGCGCTGAGCCGCGTCGACCAGTAGCTCAGGCGCGGCGCATCGACCAGTAGCTGCGCTTGAACAGGTCACGTTCGCCGAGCACCACGACGCCCACGGCAAAGGCGACGAGCACCAGGGAGATGTACAGGCACAGCTGCAGCAGCCCGTCCGGCTGGGGCGCATAGCGTAGCGCCAGCCCCAGCGCTCCGGCGGTCGCCAGCCAGCGCAGCAGCAAGGTCGCGCCCAGTGCACGCGGCACGGCGCGGTAGACGTACAAGCCCATCAGCAAGGCCTGCAATACCGCACCGCTGGCAAAGGCCGTCGCCAGCCCCTGCGCCCCGTGGCTGCGGTAGAGGATGGCGTCGAGCCCGATGGTCACGGCCGAGGCGATCAGCGTGATGACCAGGAACAACCGGGCCTGATTCTGTGCCAGCAACGCGCGCCCCCAGAGCAGCGCCAGGCCGAGCGCCGGCAGCCCGGCGGCATAGATGACCACCAGCGCGGCGGTCGCCTCGGTCTGCGCGGCGCCGAACTGGCCGCGCTCCAGAAGCACCGCCACCACCGCTTCGGGGAACGAGCAGAGCACCACGCTGGCCGGCACCAGGAACAGCAGGGTCGCCAAGAGGCCCTTGCGAATCACCGCGGCGTGGCCGGCGTGGTCCTTGTCGTTCCAGCTGGAGGAAAACTGCGGGAAGAGCACCGACAGCACCGACATCGCATAGAGCGTCAGGGGAATGGTGACGATGCGGAAGGCGAACGACAGCATGGTGATGCTGCCTTCATCGAGAAACGAGGCGAACACCCGCTCGGCGAGGATGCACGCTTGCTGCGCACCGGCGGCGAGCAGCACCGGCGCGAAGGCCAGGCCGAATTCGCCGCCGCGGCCCTTTTCGACGGCCATCGCCTCGCCGCGCAGGTAGTGGATGCGCCGATGCTGCAGCACGATCAGCGCCAGCTGCGGCAGCAACATGCCGAGGAAGATCACCAGCCCGCTCGGCTCGAACAGCAGGATGCCGACGATGGCGCCGGCATTGAGCAGCACGGTGCGAGTCATCGGCATGATGAACACCTGGTCCATGTTCAGCAGCGCGCCCTGGCAGTAGAGCGTCGCCTGCACCGCAATCAGCAGGGCACCGAAGCAGAACACCAGTTGCCCGGCCTCGACCTGGGCGGGTGTCCAGCCAGGGGCGAGGGCGGTCAGTATCGGATAGCTGGCGAGCACGATCAGGCCGCTCGAGGCGATCCCCAGCAGCATCACGCGCCAGTAGAGCCAGCGGCTGACTGCCTCGAACAGGCCTTCCGACTGGCTGCGCAGCTTCTGCAGGTAAGGAATCATGGTGTCGCGCAGGGCCAGCCCGAGAAAGTTCTCGAAGAACAGGGGCAGCACCAGCGCGACAAAGATGAGGTCGGCCTGCCAGCTCAGGCCGAAGGCCCTGGCGATGAACAGGTCGCGAAGAAAACCGAGAAGAAAGCTGGCGACGGTAAGCGCCAGTATGACCAGTGATGCGTTCATTCCTTGATCCTGTGACAGGCCGTACTACGGGCCCAACTGGTATTTCGGCACGCTGGCGGCGCGATCGGACGACGCGCCACCAAGGGCAGGCGCTAGATAGACTGGCGGGCGCGGCCATGGTTCCGGCCGCAAGGCGTCCGGCCGACAACTTTCGATACTGTAAAAATGCCGTAAATCCGCTTTGCGAGAGCGCTGCGACTGCTTAAGGTTCAGGCTCCTTTCGCTGCGAACATCATCATGCCCGTCGTCCCCGCTTCCTCGTCTCCCCGTTTCCGCTGGTTGCTGCTCGCCGTCGCGGTGCTGGCCGCCGTGTCGCTGCTCTGGTGGCTCTGGCCCGACAGCAACGCCGAGCAGGCCCAGCGACCCGGTGGCCGGCCAGGCTTCGGCGCCTTCGGTGGCCCCGTGCCGGTACGCGTCACGCCGGTGCGCCAGGGTGATTTCGAGGTGTACTACAAGGCGCTGGGCACGGTTACGCCGCTCAATACCGTGAACGTGCGCAGCCGGGTGGCGGGCGAGCTGGTCGAGGTGCACTTCGAGGAGGGCCAGCGGGTCAAGGCTGGCGACCTGCTCGCGGTGATCGACCCGCGGCCTTATCGCGTGGCGCTGCAACAGGCCGAAGGCACGCTGCGGCAGAACCAGGCGCAGCTGAAAAATGCCCAGCTCGACCTGCAGCGCTACCAGGGCCTGTATGCCGAGGACAGCATCGCCAAGCAGACCCTCGATACCCAGGCAGCGCTGGTCAGCCAGTACCAAGGCACCCTGGCGGCCAACCAGGCGGCCGTGAACGAAGCCAAGCTCAACCTCGAATTCACCCAGATCCGCGCGCCGATCGGCGGGCGCCTGGGCTTGCGCCAGCTCGACCTCGGCAACCTGGTCGCGGCGAACGACACCACGCCGCTGGTGGTGATCACCCAGACCCAGCCGATGGCGGTCACCTTCACGCTGCCGGAAACCGATCTGCCGCCGGTGCTGATCCGCTTCCGCCAGGGCGAAGCCCTTGGCGTGCAGGCCTGGGATCGCGGCGAGCGCACCCTGTTCGGCGAGGGCGTGCTGGAGAGCATCGACAACCAGATCGACGTCACCACCGGCACCCTCAAGCTCAAGGCGCGCTTCGATAACGAGGCCGAGCTGCTGCTGCCCAACCAGTTCGTCAACGTGCGCCTGCGCGTGGAAACGCTCAAGGACGTGACGCTGATCCCCTCGGCTGCGCTGCAGTTCGGCTCGCGCGGCAACTTCGCCTATGTGGTGAACGCGGATAGCAAGGTCGAGCTGCGCAACGTCGAAGTCGGCCCGAGCAACGGCGAGCTGACGGTGATCACCGCAGGCCTGAAGCCCGACGAACGCGTCGTCATGGAAGGGACCGATCGGCTGCGTGACGGCAGCGAGGTCGAGGTCGTTGACCCGGCCACCATGGCGCGCGAGGCGGCCGACCAGCCGAAGGTCGGCGTCGAGGAAAAAGGGGAGCGCCCGGTTCGATGAACGTCTCGCGGCTGTTCATCCTGCGGCCGGTGGCGACGACCCTGACCATGGTCGCCATCCTCCTGGCCGGTCTGATCGCCTACAAGCTGCTGCCGGTGGCGGCGCTGCCGCAGGTCGATTACCCGACGATCCGCGTCATGACGCTCTACCCGGGCGCCAGCCCCGAAGTGATGACCAGCGCAGTTACGGCACCACTCGAGCGCCAGTTCGGGCAGATGCCAGGACTGACGCAGCTGTCTTCGAGCAGCTCCGGCGGCGCCTCGGTCATCACCCTGCGGTTCTCCCTGGACGTGGAGCTGGACGTAGCCGAGCAGGAGGTGCAGGCGGCGATCAATGCGGCAAACAACCTGCTCCCAAACGACCTGCCGGCGCCGCCCGTGTACAACAAGGTCAACCCGGCCGACACGCCGGTGATCACCCTGGCGATAACCTCCAGGACGCTGCCGCTGCCGCAACTGCACGACCTGGTCGATACGCGCATGGCGCAGAAGCTCGCGCAGATCAGCGGCGTGGGGATGGTCAGCATCGCCGGCGGTCAGCGCCCGGCCGTGCGCATTCGCACCAATCCCGAGGCGCTGGCCGCCTATGGGTTGTCCCTGGCCGATGTGCGGCAGCTGATCAATCAGGCGAACGTCAACCAGCCCAAGGGCAACTTCGATGGCCCGACCCGCGTCTCGATGCTTGACGCCAACGATCAGCTCAAGTCGCCCGAGGAATACGCCGAGCTGATCCTGACCTACGAGAACGGCGCGGCGCTGCGCCTGAAGGACATCGCCAGCATCGTCGATGGTGCGGAGAACGAGCGCCTGGCCGCCTGGGCCAACCGCAATCAGGCGGTGCTGCTGAATATCCAGCGCCAGCCGGGCGCCAACGTCATCGAAGTGGTCGAGCGCATCCAGGCACTGCTGCCGGAAGTCACCGCGAGCATGCCGGCGGGCCTGGACGTCACCATCCTCACCGACCGCACGCAGACCATCCGCGCCGCGGTCACCGACGTGCAGCACGAGCTGATCCTGGCGACCATCCTGGTGGTCGCGGTGACCTTTGTCTTCCTGAAGAAGCTTTCGGCCACGGTGATTCCCTCGATCGCGGTGCCGCTGTCGCTGGTCGGCACCTTTGCGGTGATGTACCTCTGCGGCTTCTCGCTGAACAACCTGACGCTCATGGCGCTGACCATCGCCACCGGCTTCGTCGTCGACGACGCCATCGTCATGCTGGAGAACATCGCCCGCCACGTGGAGGAGGGCGAGACACCGCTCAACGCGGCGCTCAAGGGCGCCAAGCAGATCGGCTTCACGCTGATCTCGCTGACCCTGTCGCTGATCGCCGTGCTGATTCCGCTGCTGTTCATGCAGGACGTGGTCGGACGCCTGTTCCGCGAGTTCGCAATCACCCTGGCCGTCGCCATTCTCTTGTCGCTGGTGGTCTCGCTGACACTGACGCCGATGATGTGCGCCAGGCTGCTCAAACCGCACAAGGCCAACGAGCACGGGCCGGATTGGGTCGAGCGGCTGATCGGCGGTTACGCGCGCTGGCTGGGCTGGGTGCTCGGCCACCAGACGCTGACGCTGCTGATCGCGCTGGCCACGCTGGCGCTGACCGTGGTGCTGTACCTGATGGTGCCCAAGGGCTTCTTCCCGGTGCAGGACACCGGCGTGATCCAGGGGATCAGCGAGGCGCCGCAATCGGTTTCGTTCCGCGAAATGAGCGAGCGCCAGCAGCGCCTGGCCGAGGTACTGCTGGCCGACCCGGACGTGGTCAGCCTGTCGTCCTATATCGGCGTCGACGGCGACAACGTCACGCTCAACAGCGGGCGCCTGCTGATCAACCTCAAGCCGCACGCCGAGCGCAGCGCCACTGCCAGCCAGGTCATCGAGCGCCTGCGCCCCGAACTGGCGCGCATCCCGGGCATCGAGCTGTACCTGCAGTCGGTGCAGGACCTGTCCATCGAGGACCGGGTCAGCCGCACGCAGTTCCAGTTCAGCCTGGAGTCACCCGACAGCGCCTTGCTCAACGAATGGACGCCGCGCCTGGTCGAGGCCCTGCGCCAGCGGGCGGAACTGACCGACGTCGCCACCGACCTGCAGAGCGACGGCCTGCAGGTCTACCTAGACATCGACCGCGACGCGGCCGCGCGCCTGGGCATCGAGGTCTCGGCCATCACCGACGCGCTGTATGACGCCTTTGGCCAACGACAGATATCGACCATCTTCACCCAGGCCAGCCAGTACCGCGTGGTGCTGGAGGTCGGGGCCGGCTCGCGGCTCGGCCCGCAGGCGCTCGAGCAACTGTTCGTCAAGAGCGGGGAGGGCGATCCGGTGCGGCTGTCGAGCCTGGCGCGGATCGAACAACGCTCGGCGCCCCTGTTGATCAATCACATCGGCCAGTTCCCGGCGGCGACGGTGTCGTTCAACCTCGCCGAGGGCATGTCGCTTGGCCACGCAGTCGAGGTGATCGAGCAGGTCGAACAGGAGATTGGCCTGCCGGCCGGTATCCAGACGCACTTCCAGGGTGCCGCCGAAGCCTTCCGCGCGTCGCTGTCGAGCACGCTGCTGCTGATTCTCGCCGCCGTGGTGACCATGTACATCGTGCTCGGTGTGCTCTACGAGAGCTACATCCACCCGATCACCATTCTCTCGACCTTGCCGTCGGCGGCGGTGGGCGCGCTGCTCGCCCTGCTGCTGACCGGCAACGATCTGGGGCTGATCGCGATCATCGGCATCATTCTGCTGATCGGCATCGTCAAGAAGAACGCGATCATGATGATCGACTTCGCCCTGGAGGCAGAACGTCACCAAGGCATGACGCCGGAGCAGGCGATCTACCGCGCCGCGCTGCTGCGTTTCCGGCCGATCCTGATGACCACCCTGGCGGCGCTGTTCGGCGCCATTCCGCTGATGCTCGCCACCGGCTCCGGCGCCGAGCTACGCCAGCCGCTGGGCCTGGTGCTGGTCGGCGGCCTGTTGATGAGCCAGTTGCTGACGCTGTTCACCACGCCGGTGATCTACCTGTTCTTCGACCGCCTGGGCCAGCGCTGGCGGCGCCAGGCCGAACCGGCCGAGGCCGGCGCATGAACCGCGAGAGCCTGGACGAGGGCGATCGATGAATCTTTCGGCGCCGTTCATCGCCCGCCCGGTAGCGACCATGCTGCTGAGCCTGGCGATCCTCCTGCTCGGCGGGGTGAGCTTCACCTTGCTGCCGGTCTCGCCGCTGCCGAACATGGATTTCCCGGTGATCACGGTGCAGGCCAGCCTGCCCGGCGCCAGCCCGGAGATCATGGCGTCCAGCGTCGCAACGCCACTGGAGCGCTCGCTCGGCAGTATCGCCGGGGTCAGCCAGATGACCAGCCGCAGCAGCCAGGGCTCGACGCGGATCATCATCCAGTTCGACCTGAGCCGCGACATCAACGGTGCCGCCCGCGACGTGCAGGCGGCGATCAACGCCGCGCGCAACCTCCTGCCGAGCGGCATGCGCAGCATGCCCACCTACCGCAAGATCAATCCGTCGCAGGCGCCGATCATGGTGCTGTCGCTGACCTCCGAGGTGCTCGACAAGGGCCAGCTCTACGACATCGGCTCGACCATCCTCGCGCAGAAGCTGTCGCAGGTGCCCGGCGTCGGCGAGGTCCAGGTCGGCGGCAGCTCGCTGCCGGCCGTGCGCGTCGAGCTGCAGCCGCAGCAGCTCGAGCAGTACGGCGTGTCGCTCGACGAAGTGCGCCAGACCATCGCCAACGCCAACGTGCGGCGGCCCAAGGGCATGGTCGAGGATGACCACCGTCACTGGCAGGTGGCGGCCAACGACCAGCTGCACGAGGCCGCCGACTACACCCCGCTGATCATCCGTTATCAGGACGGCGCGGCGCTGCGCCTGGGCGACGTGGCGCGCGTCAAGGATTCGGTCGAGGACCGCTACAACAGCGGTTTCTTCAACAACGAGCCGGCGGTGTTGCTGATCGTCAATCGCCAGGCCGGTGCCAACATCATCGAAACCATCGAGGGCATCCGCGCCGAACTGCCGGCGCTGCAGGCGATACTGCCGGGCAGCGTCGCGCTGGACGTGGCGATGGACCGCTCGCCGGTGATCCGCGCGACCCTGCACGAGGCCGAACGCACGCTGCTGATCGCCGTGGCACTGGTGATCCTGCTGGTGTTCCTGTTCCTCGGCAAACTGCGCACCGCGATGATTCCGGCCCTGGCGGTACCGGTGTCGCTGGTCGGCACCTTCGCCGTGATGTACCTGGCCGGCTTCTCGCTCAACACGCTGTCGCTGATGGCGCTGATCCTCGCCGCCGGCCTGGTGGTCGACGATGCCATCGTGGTGCTGGAGAACATCGCCCGGCACATCGACGACGGCGTGCCGCCGCTGCGCGCGGCCTACATCGGCACCCGCGAGGTGGGTTTCACGCTCTTGTCGATGAACGTCTCGCTGGTCGTGGTGTTCGTGTCGATCCTGTTCATGGGCGGGCTGGTGGAGCGGCTGTTCCGTGAGTTCAGCCTGACGCTGGCGGCGGCCATTCTGGTCTCGCTGCTGGTCTCGCTGACGCTCACGCCGATGCTCTGCGCCCGCTGGCTCAAGCGCCACGACCCACAGCACGACAGCCGCCTGCATGTCTGGAGCCACCGCCTGCACGAGCGGCTGGTCGGCTGGTATGACCGTTCCCTGGCCTGGGCGCTACGCCACCGGCGGATCACCCTGCTCAGCCTGCTGGCGACCGTCGCGCTGAATGTTGTGCTCTACGTCCAGGTGCCGAAAACCTTTCTGCCGCAGCAGGACACCGGCCAGCTGACCGGCTTCATCCGCGGCGATGACGGCCTGTCGTTCCAAGTCATGCAGCCGAAAATGGAGGTGTTCCGCAAGGCGGTGCTGGCCGACCCGGCGGTGGAAAGCGTGGCCGGTTTCATCGGCGGGCAGGGCGGCATCAACAATGCCTTCATGATCGTGCGGCTCAAGCCGCTGGCCGAGCGGCACCTCTCGGCGCAGGAGGTGATCGAGCGCATCCGCCGCAACCAGCCAAAGGTGCCGGGCGGGCGCATGTTCCTCATGGCTGACCAGGATCTGCAGTTCGGCGGCGGGCGGCAGAGCAGCTCGGCGTACTCGTACTCGCTGCTGGCCGGCGACCTCGACGATCTGCGCACCTGGACGCCGCGTGTCATCGCCGCGCTCAAGGCCTTGCCCGAGCTGACCAGCATCGACGCTAACGATGGCGAGGGTGCGCAGCAGATCACCCTGGTCGTGGACCGTGATGCGGCCAAGCGGCTGGGCATCGACATGAGCACCGTGACGACGCTGCTGAACAACGCCTTCAGCCAGCGGCAGATCTCGACCATCTACGAGGCGCTGAACCAGTACCGCGTGGTGATGGAGCTCGACCCGGCCTATGCGCAGCACCCCGAGGTGCTCGACCAGGTCCATGTGATCACCGACGACGGCCAGCGCGTGCCCCTGTCGGCCTTCGCACGCTACGAGCGCAGCCTGGAAGAAGACCGCGTGCAGCACGACGGCCAGTTCGCCGCGGAGAATATCGACTTCGACCTCGCACCGGGCGTCAGCCTCGACCAGGCGACGCTGGCGATCGAACGCGCGGTGGCGGCCATCGGCCTGCCGAGCGAGGTGCAGGGACGGCTGGGCGGCACCGGCGACGTGTTCAAGGCGGCGCAGGAAAGCCAGCCACTGATGATTCTCGGTGCACTGCTGCTGGTCTACATCGTGCTCGGCGTGCTCTACGAGAGTTACATCCACCCTCTGACGATCCTCTCGACACTGCCTTCGGCGGGCGTCGGCGCGCTGCTGGCGATCATTCTCACCGGCGAGCAGTTCAGCCTGATCTCGCTGCTCGGCCTGTTCCTGCTGATCGGCGTGGTGAAGAAGAACGCCATCCTGATGATCGATCTGGCCCTGCAGTTCGAGCGCAACGACGGCCTGGCACCGGCCGACTCGATCCACCGCGCCTGCCTGCTGCGCTTCCGGCCGATCCTGATGACCACCCTGGCCGCCATCCTCGGCGCCGTGCCGCTGCTGGTCGGCGGTAGCGAAGGCGCCGAAATGCGCCAGCCGCTGGGCCTGGCGATCATCGGCGGCCTGGTGCTCAGCCAGATCCTCACGCTCTACACCACGCCGGTGGTCTACCTCTACCTCGACCGTCTGCGCCATCGCTTCAACCACTGGCGTGGAGTGCGTACCGACGCCGCCCTGGACAATCCGCTATGACCGTTTCCGCTCGACGTTTCCACCTGCGCCCACTGGCCATGCTCACCCTGGGACTGCTGCTGGGTGGCTGCACCCTTGGCCCCGACTACCGGAGGCCGGAGCTCACGCTCGGCAGCGCGTTCAAGCAGGCCGAAGGCTGGAAGAGCGCCGCACCGGGCGATCTGCTCGCGCGCGGCCCTTGGTGGTCGCTCTATGGCGATGCCGAGCTCGATGCGCTGGTCGCTCGGCTCGAGCTGTCCAACCAGAACCTCGCCGCCGCCGAAGCGCAGTACCGCCAGGCCCGCGCCCTCGTGCGCAGCGCCCGTTCGCAGCTGTTCCCCAGCGTATCCGGCAGTGCATCGGCTACCCGCAGCGGGCAGGGTAGCGGGTCGCAGGGCACGACTGGCGCGAGCGGGATCAGCGAGAGCTACCAGCTGGGGCTGGATGCGGCCTGGGAGGTCGACCTGTGGGGGCGGCTGCGACGCAACCTCGAAGCCAGCCGGGCCGACATGCAGGCCAGCGCGGCCGATCTGGCCGCCCTGCGCCTGAGCCTGCAGGCCGAGCTGGTGCAGACCTATCTGCAGCTGCGGGTAATGGATGCCCAGCAGCGCCTGCTCGACCAGACGGTGGATGCCTACGCGCGCTCGCTGCGCCTGACGGAGAACCAGTACCGCGCCGGCATCGTGCCCAAGTCGGACGTGGCGCAGGCACGCACCCAGCTCAAGCAGACCCAGGCGCAGGCCATCGACCTGCAATGGCAACGTGCACAGTTCGAGCATGCCATTGCCGTGCTCGTCGGCGTGCCGCCCAGCGAACTCGACCTGGCGCGGCGCGAGGGCATTCCGCAGCTGCCGCAGTTGCCGGTGGCGCTGCCCTCGCAACTGCTCGAACGCCGCCCGGACGTGGCCGCGGCCGAACGCAACGTGATGGCCGCCAACGCCGAGATCGGGATAGCCAAGACCGCCTGGTTTCCGGACCTGACGCTCTCGGCTTCCGGAGGTTACCGCAACAGTGCCTGGAGCAACCTGGTGGAGGTGCCCAACCGCTTCTGGTCGCTTGGCCCGCAGTTGGCGGTCACGCTGCTGGATTTCGGCGCGCGGCGCGCCGAAGTCGAACGCGCCGAAGCCGCCTACGACCAGACCGTGGCGAGCTATCGACAGACCGTGCTCGACGGCTTGCGCGAAGTGGAGGATGCGCTGGTGCAGCTGCGCGTGCTGGATGAGGAGGTTGGAGTACAGCGCGAGGCGCTGGAGTCGGCGCAGGAATCACTGCGCCTGATCGAAAACCAGTACCGCGCCGGAATGGTCGACTTCCTCAGCGTGGCGACCGTGCAGACCACCGCACTGAACAACGAGCGGACCCATCTGGGCCTGCTAGGGGATCGCCTGCTGGCCAGCGTTCAGCTGATCGCCGCGCTCGGCGGGGGCTGGGACAGCAGCCGGCTGGAGGACCCGGCGCTGACGACCGGCTCCAGCCAGGGGCAGACGCGGTAAGGCGGCTGCCGACCGCTCAGCGGCTCCTGCGGTTGACGTGTTCGGCGGCCTTGATGATGTCGGCGCCGATCACCGGCTCGAACTGCTGCCAGACCGGGCGCATCTTCTCGCGCCAGGCCTGCCGCTCTTCGTCGCTCAGGGCGATGATCTGGCTGGTGCCGGCCTGACGGATGCGCTCGCGGTCGGCCTGGTTCAGCTGCTCGGCCTCCTGATTCACCATGTAGGTGACTTCGTCGATGATCGCTTCCAGCTCGAAACGCACCTTGTGCGGCATGCTCATCCAGAAACGGGTGTTGGTCACCAGCATGTAGTCCAGCACGCCGTGGTTGGTCTCGGTGATGTAGGGCTGCACCTGGTGCATGTTCTTGCTGTAGATGTTCGACCAAGGGTTTTCCGCGCCCTGTACGGAGCCGGCTTTCAGCGCGCTGTAGACCTGCGCGAAGGGCAGTTTCTGGCTGTTCGCGCCGACCGCGTCGAACTGGGCCTGGAGCACGGCCGAGGGCTGGATGCGGAAGCTCAGGCCGGCGGCATCGGCCGGTCGATGCAGCGGGCGGGTGGCCGAGAGCTGCTTCATGCCGTTGTGCCAGTAGGCCAGGCCAGTGATGTTGTGCGTTTCCATCGAGCGCAGCAACTGGCGGCCCTTGGCACGCTTCTGGAAACGGTTCACCGCGTCGATGTCGTCGAACAGGAACGGCAGGTCGAACACCTGGACCTGCTTGGTGTACTGCTCGAACTTGGCCAGCGACGGTGCCAGCAGCTGCACCTTGTCCTCACGCAACGCCTCGAGCTCATCCGCGTCGCCGTAAAGCGAGGAGTTCGGATAGACCTCGACGCTCACCTGGCCCGGCAGGCGTTCTTCGGCCAATCGCTTGAACAGCAGCGCCCCCTTGCCCTTGGGCGTGTCCTCGGCGACCACGTGGGAAAACTTGATGACGATGGGCTCCGCCTGGGCAAACGCGCTGGCAACGGCCAGCACGAGCCCGGCAAGGGTAATGATCGGCTTCATGAAAGACTCTTTTCTTCTGGTTGGTTGGCAGCGCATCGCGCGGAGCAGGGCCTGCGGACGCTTTCGGACTTTCAACCGCTTCTTATGCCAAAGACGGATGACAACCGAAAGCGCCCAGGGCCACCAACCGGAAGGGACCTGCACCAGATCACAGTTTGGCCGGCGCGGGGCTCAGCTCTGCCAGCCGCCCCCCAGCGCCTTGTACAGCGCGACGATGCCGCGGTAGACCTCGACCTCCGCCTGCGCCTGGGCGTCTTCGGCAGCCAGGCGCTCGCGCTCGGCGTCGAGCAGCACGAGAAAATCCTCGCTGCCCTCGCGATAGCGAATGCGCGCCTGCTCGGCTGCGGCACGGCTGGCTTCGGACTGGCGCAGCTGTGCCAGCAGGCGCTGCTGCGCATGGCCGTAGTCGCTGAAGGCATTCTGCGACTCCTCCAGTGCCAGCAGCACCTGCTGCTCGTAGGCCGCCAGAGCCCCCTCGGCCTCGGCCTCGGCGCCGCGCAGGCGGGCGCGTACGCTGCCCAGGTCGAAGGCCGCCCAGCTGATGCCCGGGGCCACGCTCCACGCCTCGGCTGCGCTGGAACCGAGCTGCGAGCCGCGCCCGGCGATGAAACCGAGAAAACCGGACAGGCTTACCCGCGGAAACAGGTCCGCCGTGGCCACGCCGACATTGGCGGTCGCCGCCGCCAGTTGCCGTTCGGCGGCACGGATGTCCGGCCGGCGGCGCAACAGTTCGCCCGGATCGCCGATCGGCAAGGCCTTGGCAATCGCCGGCAGCTCGCGTGGCGAGAGGTCGACACTGAGCCCGTCGGCGCGCTGGCCAAGCAGCGTGGCGATGCGGATGCGATTGCGCGCACGCGCCTGCTGGGCCTGCAACTGCGGCAGCGTCGCCTCGGTCGCGGCCAGGCGCGCATCGGCGCGCAGCACGTCGAGGTCGCTACCCAGGCCGCCGTCGCGCAGTTGTACCGTCAGCTCGCGCGAGCGGCGCTGGTTGTCCAGGTTGGCGCGGGCGATGCGCTCGCGTAGCTGGGCGCCGCGCAGCTGGCCGTAGGCATCGACCAGCTCGGCGATCAGGCTGACCTGCAACTGCTGCAGGTCGGCCTCGGCCGCCTCGGCCTGCGCCTCGCTGGCCTCTAGCCGGCGCTGGATGCGGCCAAACAGGTCCAGCTCCCAGGCCATGTCCAGCCCCAGGTCGTAGCGTTCGATGTCAACCCGCCGATCACCAAAACCCGGCTGCTGCGCCTTGCCGATTTCGGCACCCGCGCCTGCCGTGACCGTCGGGAAACGGTCATTGGCCGCGTCGTCGCGGATCGCCCGGGCGCTGCCCAGGCGGGCGAAGGCGATACGTAGCTCGCGGTTCTCCGCCAGCGCATGGGCCACCAGGCGGTCCAGGGTGGGGTCCTCGAACTGCTGCCACCAGGCGCCCTCGAAGCGCGCACGGTCGAAGCCGGCCGCGGCAGCCCGCTCGATGCGCGCCGGCTCCGGTTGCGGCGCACGGTAATCCGGACCGACCGCGCAACCGGCGATGGTCAGAGCGAGCAGGGAAAGGGTGAAGAACTTCATGCGCGGGCCTCCTTGAATACCGCCTTGCGCGCTTCACGCTTCTCGACGAAGGCGCGAATCACCAGATAGAACACCGGGGTCAGCAACAGGCCGAAGAACGTCACCCCAAGCATGCCGCTGAACACCGCAACACCCATGGCATGGCGCATCTCGGCACCGGCCCCGCTGGAGAGCACCAGCGGTACCACGCCCATGATGAAGGCGAAGCTGGTCATCAGGATCGGCCGCAGGCGCAGGCGGCAGGCTTCGAGGGTGGCGGCGAGCCGGTCCATGCCTTCCTCCTGCTTGTCCTTGGCGAACTCGACGATGAGGATCGCGTTCTTGCATGCCAGCCCCACCAGCACGATCAGGCCGATCTGGGTGAAGACGTTGTTGTCGCTGCCGGCCAGGATCACTCCGGTGATGGCCGAGAGCAGTGTCATCGGCACGATCAGGATCACCGCCAGCGGCAGGCTCCAGCTCTCGTACTGCGCGGCCAGCACCAGGAAGGCCAGGAGCACGCAGAGCGGGAAGACGAACACCGCGGTGTTGCCGGCGAGGATCTGCTGGTAGGTCAGCTCGGTCCATTCGTAGGTCATGCCGTTGGGCAGCTCGGCCTGGAGCAGACGTTCCATGGCTGCCTCGGCTTGCCCTGAGCTGTAGCCCGGTGCGGCGGCGCCGTTGATCTCCGCGGTGAGGAAGCCGTTGTAGTGCATCACCCGGTCCGGGCCGGCGCTGTCAGTGACGCTGACGAAGGTCGACAGCGGGACCATCTCGCCGCGGTTGTTGCGCACCTTCAGCTGGCCGATCTGCTCTGGCGCCAGGCGGAACTTCTGGTCGGCCTGGACGTTGACCTGATAGGTGCGGCCGAAGCGGTTGAAGTCGTTTGCATACAGCGAGCCGAGGTAGACCTGCATGGTGTCGAAGATGTCATCGATGGCCACGCCATGGGTCTTGGCCTTCTCGCGGTCGATATCGGCGTCCACCTGCGGCACGTTGACCTGATAGCTGGTAAACAGGCCGGCCAGCTCCGGATAGTCCGCGCTCTTGGCGATGACGTTCTGCACCTGCTTGTACAGCTCCTCATAGCCGAGGTTGCCGCGATCCTGCACCTGCACGCGGAAGCCGCCGATGGTGCCCAGGCCCTGCACAGGTGGCGGCGGGAAGATGGCGATGAAGGCATCCTGGATCTGCGCGAACTGGCCGTTCAGGTCCGCCGCGATGGCGTTGGCCGACAGCGACGGGTCCTTGCGCTCATCGAAGGGCTTGAGCGGGGTGAAGACGATGCCGCTGTTCGGGCTGTTGGTGAAACCGTTGATCGACAGCCCCGGGAAGGCCACGGTGTTCTCCACGCCCGGATGCTTGCCGGCGATTTCCGACATGCGCTTGATCACATCCTCGGTACGGTCCAGGGTGGCGGCGTCCGGCAACTGGGCGAAGGCGACCAGGTACTGCTTGTCCTGCTGCGGAACGAAGCCGGTCGGGGTACTGGCAAAGCCCATGTACCCCAGGCCCACCAGGCCGACGTAGACCAGCAGTGCCACGGCGCTGCCGCGCAGGATGCGCCGCACCACGCCGACGTAGCCATGGCTGGCGCGGTCGAACACGCGGTTGAACGGGCGGAACAGCCAGCCGCCGAGCAGCCGGTCGAGCAGCCGTGAGAAGCCGTCCTTCGGCGCATCGTGGGCCTTGAGCAGGGTCGCAGCCAGCGCCGGCGACAGGGTCAGCGAGTTGAACGCCGAGATCACCGTCGAAATCGCGATGGTCAGTGCGAACTGCTGATAGAACTGCCCGGTAAGGCCGGAAATGAACGCAGTCGGGATGAACACCGCGCAGAGCACCAAGGCGGTGGCGATGATCGGCCCGGTGACTTCCTTCATGGCCTGGCGGGTCGCCTCTACCGGCGACTTGCCGAGGCCGATGTTGCGCTCGACGTTCTCCACCACGACGATGGCGTCATCCACCACGATGCCGATGGCCAGCACCAGGCCGAACAGCGACAGCGCGTTGAGCGAGAAACCGAGCAGGTGCATCACCGCGAAGGTGCCGATCAGCGACACTGGCACGGCGGCCAGCGGAATGATCGAAGCGCGCCAGGTCTGCAGGAACAGGATCACCACCAGCACCACCAGCACGATGGCCTCGAGCAGGGTGTGCACCACCGCCTCGATGGAGCCACGCACGAAGATGGTCGGGTCGTAGACGATCTCGTAGTCCACGCCCTGGGGGAAGCTCTGCTTGAGCTCGGCCATGCGCTCGCGCACCAGGTCCGAGATGGCGATGGCGTTGGAGCCCGGGCGCTGGAATATCGGGATGGCCGCCGCCGGCTGGTTGTTCAGCAACGAGCGCAGGGCGTACTGGCTGGAGCCCAGTTCGATGCGGGCGATGTCCTTCAGGCGGGTGATCTCGCCGTCCTCGCCGGCACGCACGATGATGTTCTCGAACTCCTCCTCGTCCACCAGGCGGCCCTGGGTGTTGATCGACAGCTGGAAGTCGGTGGCGCCCGGTGCCGGCGGGGCGCCCAGGGCGCCGGCGGCGACCTGACGGTTCTGCTCGCGAATGGCGTTGACCACGTCGGTGGCGGTGAGGTTGCGCTGGGCGACCTTGTTCGGGTCGAGCCAGACGCGCAGGGAATAGTTGCCCAGGCCGAACAGCTGCACGTCGCCCACACCGTCCAGCCGCGCCAGCTCGTCCTTGACGTTGAGCGCGGCGTAGTTGGACAGGTAGAGCATGTCGTAGCGGTTATCCGGCGAGGTCAGGTGCACCACCATGGTCAGGTCGGGGGAGGCCTTGTCGACGGTCACGCCGAGGCGCTGCACCTCGGTGGGCAGGGTCGGCATGGTGCGCGTCACGCGGTTCTGCACCTGCACCTGGGCGTTGTCCAGGTCGGTGCCGAGGGCGAAGGTGATGGTCAGCGTCAGCTTGCCGTCGGCGGTCGCCTGGGACGACATGTAGAGCATGCCCTCGACGCCAGTGATGGCTTGTTCCAGCGGCGAGGCAACGGTTTCGCCGATCACCTTGGGGTTGGCGCCAGGGAAGTTGGCCCGCACCACCACGGTGGGTGGAACGACTTCCGGGTATTCACTGATCGGCAACTGGAACAGCGAGATGGCGCCGCCGATGAGGATCACCAACGACAGCACGGCGGCGAAAATCGGCCGTTTGATAAAGAATTGCGAGAAATTCATGGCGCACTCCGGGGTAGGGCGCGGCGGGCGCGCCCTGGCGGATCGATCGGATGGGCGCGACTGGCGCGCCGGAGTTCAGGTCTGCTGTCGGACGGTCAGCTGCTCGGGCGCTGGGCCAGGGTGCGCTCGTCGACCTGCGGCTTCATCGCCTCGCTGATCGCACGGTTCTGCTGCTTCAGCGCCGCCAGCGTCTCGGCGTCGGCCATCGGCACCGACTCGGGCTGCACCGGGCTACCCGGGCGTACGCGCTGCAGGCCGTTGACCACGATGCGCTCGCCCTTGGCCAGGCCATCGCGCACGATGCGCAGCCCTTCGAGCTTGGGCCCGAGCTCGACCGGCCGGTAGGCAACGGTGCCGTCCTCGGCCAGTACCAGGACGAACTTCTTGCCCAGGTCAGTGCCCACCGCCACGTCCTTGATCAGCACGGCCTCGTAGGTCGGGCTGCCGACCAGCTTCAGCCGTGCATACAGGCCGGGGGTGAAGCTGCCGTCACGGTTGTCGAACACGGCGCGACCGCGGATGGTGCCGGTGCGCGGGTCGACCTGGTTGTCCATGAAGTCCATGTGGCCCAAATGCGGGTGGCCGTCCTCGTCCGAGAGGCCGAGATAGACCGGGGTCGCCTCGCCGCGGTCGCCCTGACGCGCCAACTCGCGGTACTTCAGGTACAGACGTTCGTCCGCTTCGAAGTAGGCGTAGACCTTGTCGGTGGAGACCAGCGTGGTCAGCAGGGCCTCGCCGGCGTTGACCAGGTTGCCGGCCGTGATTAGTGCGCGGCCGGCACGGCCGTCGATGGGCGCCGTCACGCGGGTGAAGGAGAGGTCCAGCTGGGCCTTGTCCAGCTGCGCCTGGATCGCCGCGACCGCGGATTTCGCTTCGCTGGCGGCGCTGACACGGGCATCGGCCAGTTCGGCGGAAATCGCGTTCTTCTGCCGCAGGCGCTCGCCGCGCTCGGCTTCGGCGGCGGTGCGCTGCTGGGTCGCGCGGGCCTGTTGCAGCTGCGCCTGCAAACGCTTGACCTCGGCCTGGAACGGGCGTGGATCGATCTGGAACAGGAGGTCGCCTTTTTTCACCAGCGCGCCTTCCTCGAAGGCCACCTTGTCGATGAAGCCCGAGACGCGCGGGCGGATCTCCACCGACTCCGGCGCCTCCAGGCGCCCGGTGACCTCGTCCCACTCGGTCACCTGCTGCTCGATGACTTCGGCCACGCTGACCGCAGGCGGCGGCGTACCCGACTGGGTGGCCTCCGGTGCCTTGCCGCAGGCGGCGGTGATCAGCACCGTCAGGGCAATAAGGGGAAAACGCAAGGCGTTGAGCGAACGTTCCATGCTTGACTCCGCAAGTCGGTTTTTCGATGGCGGAAATCTGCGCGGTCAGGTCCTCAGGCAGAAATCGAACGAGCCGAAGGTGAATATCACTGGCGATGATGTTTGCGCATCGATCATCAGCAGCAGGCAATAACGGTAGGGGAGGAAAACGACCGCCAGGTCCTTTTCACCGAATCGCGGCGTGGATCGGCTGCGTCGGCTGGCAGCCGGTGCTGCGTTAGCAATCGGCAATGACGTCGAGAAAGGCGTGACGGCGTGCAGGGGCGGGGAGACGCGTGGAAAAGGCTGCGCCGTTTTCCACCCTACAGGCTGTCCGGATCGCCGACGAACATCTGGATGCGCGAGCGCAGCCAGCGTTCGGCCGGGTCGTTGTCCTGGGCGCCGCGCCAGGCCATCGACAGTTCGAAGTCCTGGCTGGTCTCGAACGGCAGCGGCTCGGCGCGCAGGCCACCATGGGCCACCAGCGCGGCGGCGGCGTAATCCGGCACCGTGGCAACGATGTCGGTCCCGGCCAGCAGGTTGGACAGGCCATTGAACTGCGGCACCGCCAGCACCACCTTGCGCTGGCAGCCGTGCAGCGCCAGTTCCTCGTCGATGTAGCCATTGAGGTCGCCAGCGAAGGACACCATGGCGTGCGGCCTGGCGCAGTAGTCTTCCAGGCTGAGGCGCCCGGGAATGCTGTCGGCGCGCAGCAGCATCGGCTTGGGCCGGCGCAGCACCTTGCGTTTGGCATTGGCCGGCAGTTCCTCGGTGTAGCAGACGCCCACGGAAATCTCGCCGGAGCCCAGCAGGCCGGGCATCAACAGATAGTTGGCGCGGCGCACCACCAGCACCACACCAGGCGCCTCGGCGCGCAGGCGGCGCAGCAGCGGCGGGAGCAGGGCGAACTCGACCTCATCGGTAAGCCCGATGCGAAACACCTGGGTACTGGTCGCCGGGTCGAAAGACGAAGCGCGACTGACCGCCGTCGAGATCGAGTCCAGCGCCGGCGACAACAGCTGGGCGATCTCCTGGGCGCGAGCGGTCGGCTCCATGCTGCGCCCGGTGCGCACGAACAGCGGGTCGTCGAACAGGGTGCGCAGGCGAGCCAGCGCCGCGCTGATCGCCGGCTGGCCAAGGAACAGCTTTTCCGCTGCGCGCGTCACGCTGCGCTCGTGCATCAGCGTTTCGAAGACGATCAGCAGGTTGAGGTCGACGCGGCGAAGATCGTTGCGGTTCATGCCTGGTCACTTCGGTCCTTGAGCCGTGCAGCGTAGAGCGGCTCGGCGAGAGAGGCGAGCATTCTAGTAGCCGGGGCGGCAAGCGGGTCAATGACAAATCGCGCTTTCGAAGTGGTGCCACCGCGCGATACATACAGCGCTCCATCATTTCGGCGCATGGCGACTATCGATGCGAATCCGGGTGCCTCGCTGGAGTTGTGCCCGCACTGACGATAGAGTCCACAGGCACAGTAGTAGTAAGACGAGGGTCGCGATGTCCCGCATCATACGTTTCCACCAGTTCGGTCCGGCCGAAGTTCTGCGTTACGAAGAACGGCCCGTGCCCGTGGCAGGGCCGGGGGAAGTGCTGATCGGCGTGCGCGCCATCGGTGTCAGCTGGAACGACGTGCTCTGGCGGCAGGATCTGGCGCCGCGCCACGCGCGCTTGCCGGCGGGGCTCGGCAGCGAGGTCGCCGGCGAGGTGCTCGCTGTGGGCGAGGGCGTCGAGGGCTTTGTCGTCAGCGATCGGGTGGCCGGCTTTCCCGCGCATGATCTCAATCAGTACCCGCTCTATGCCGAGCATGCGCTGCTGCCGCAGCAGGCGCTGGTGCACTACCCGGACATGCTCGAGGCCGGCGAGGCAGCGATCCACTACACGCCGATGCTGGTCAGCTACTTCGCGCTGGTCGAGCTGGCGCAACTGGAGCCCGGCCAGCATGTGCTGATCAACCAGGCCGCGCATTGCACCGGCCCGGCTGCCGTGCAGCTGGCCAGGGCGCTGGGCGGCCGCGTGATCGCCACCTGTGACACCAGCGAAGACCGCGACTACCTGCGTGAACTGGGTGCCGAGACGGTGATCGTCACCGAGGAAGAAGACCTGGTCGGCCGCCTGCAGAAGGTGACCGAAGGCCGCGGTGTCGAGGTGGTGCTGGACGCCTGTGGCGGTTCGCAGATGAAGCTGCTGGGCGACGTCATGGCGCCGCTGGGAAAGTTGATCCTGTACGGCATGAACGGCGGCAACGAAACCGCGCTGCCGGTCTGCGCGGCGTTCAAGAAGAACTTCAAGTTCTTTCTCCACTGCCTGTGCGACTTCACCGGCCAGCCGGAGCTGGGTATCGAGCAGAACCGCGAGGCCGTCGAGCGCGCCCTGCAGCACATCAACCAGCTGACTGCCGATCGGCTGATCAAGCCGCAGGTCGACCGGCGTTTTGCCTTTGAACAGGCGGTCGAAGCGCACCGTTACGTTGAAAGCGGCGAGCCGCGCGGCCGCGTGGTGCTCATGCTCGGCTAGAACGCCACGCCAGCCACCTCTCATCGCCGGGCAGAAACTTTTGCCAGGCGCCCTCAGTCCTCCGAACACAGGTTCCAACCCGTTGACGGAGGATTTTTGCATGGCTGACAACCAGACCCTGCCACCCCAGCAGCAACCCGAACCCGGCCAGGAAAGCCAGATGCACCCACGCCCGGAGTTCCGCGGCGAGGACTACAAGGCGGCCGGCAAGCTGGCGGGCAAGGTTGCGATTGTCACGGGCGGGGACAGCGGCATCGGACGCTCGGTGGCGGTGCTTTTCGCCCGCGAAGGCGCCGATGTGGCCATCCTCTACCTCGACCAGCATCAGGATGCCGAGCAAACCCGCAAGGTCGTCGAGGAGCAGGGTAGGCGTTGCCTGACGTTCGCCGGGGACGTTGCCGACCCCGCCGTGTGTCGCAAGGTCGTGGACGAGACGATCGCCACCCTCGGCCAGCTCGACATCCTGGTCAACAACGCGGCCGAGCAGCATCCGCGCGAGCGCTTCGAGGACATTCCGCCGGAGCAGTGGGAGCGCACCTTTCGCACGAACGTCTTTGGCATGTTCCAGATGACCCAGACCGCACTGCCGCAGCTGAAGCAGGGCGCGTCGATCATCAACACCACCTCGGTGACCGCCTACAAGGGCAACCCGATGCTGATCGACTACTCCTCGACCAAGGGCGCCATCGTCGGTTTCACCCGCGCGCTGGCCATGCACCTGGCCGAGCGCGGCATCCGGGTCAACGGAGTGGCGCCAGGGCCGATCTGGACGCCGCTGATTCCGTCGACCTTCGATGCCGACAAGGTCGCCGAATTCGGCTCCAACGTACCGATGAAGCGCCCCGGGCAGCCGGAGGAAGTGGCGCCGGCCTATGTCTACCTGGCCAGCAGCGATTCGTCCTACGTCAGCGGCCAGGTACTGCACGTCAACGGCGGTACGGTGGTCAACGGCTGAGCAGGCGTGCGCCGGGCCAGAGGCCCGGCCCGCAAGAGAGGAGAGCGGCTATGCCACGCACGATCTGGAAAGGCGCGGTCAGTTTCGGTCTGGTGCACATTCCCGTGGCGCTGGTACCGGCTACCACGCGTTCGGGCATCGATTTCGACTGGCTGGACAAGCGCAGCATGGACCGCGTCGGTTACAAGCGCATCAACAAGACCACCGGCGAAGACATCGACAGCGAGAACATCGTCAAGGGCGTGGAGTACGAGAAGGGTCACTACGTCGTCATCAGCGACGAGGAGATCAAGGCCGCGCACCCCAAGGCTACGCAGACGCTCGACATCATCGCGTTCGTCGACGCCAGCGACATCTCCTTTCTGTACATCGACACGCCGTATTACCTGACGCCCGAGCGGCGCGGCGAAAAGGTCTACGCGCTGCTGCGCGAGACCCTCGAGCAGACCGGCAAGGTAGGCATCGCCAATGTGGTGCTGCGCAACAAGCAGCATCTGGCGGTAGTCATGCCGCTGGGCAAGGCGCTGGTGATGAACACCCTGCGCTGGGCCGAAGAGGTGCGCGGCGTCGAGTATCTGGAACTCAAGGACGAGGCGCTCGACCCCGACCTGGCCGAACGCGAGCTGGACATGGCCAAGCGGCTGGTCGAGGACATGACCGAGAAGTGGAAACCGGAGCAGTACAAGGACACCTTCCAGGACCAGATCATGGACCTGGTTGAGAAAAAGGCGCGCGAGGGCAAACTCGAGGCCGTCGGCGGGCCGGAGGAGGCTGTCGACCAACGCAGCGCGGACGTCATCGACCTCACCGAGCTGCTCAAGCGCAGCCTGGCGGCCAAGCCTGGCAAGCGCGCTGCGAGCGAAGACGACGAGCCGGAAGCCGCCGCGAGCACTCGCAAGCCGGCGTCCAAATCCAAGCCGGCCGCCAAATCGAGCACGCGAACGCGCAAAGCTGCGGCTGATGAGCCGCGCAAGGGTTCGTCGCGCAAGAAGGCCGGCTGATCCGGTTACGGAGGTGCCATGGCGGCACAGGGCAAAGGGCGCGCGCGCCCGCTGGTTGGCGGGGTAGGGATCAGCAACCCGCAGCGGGTCATCGACCCGACCAGCGGCACCACCAAGCTGGCGCTCGCCGAGTACTACCTGCAGGTGGCCGACTGGCTGATGCCACAGCTGGCGGGGCGGCCGCTCTCCATCGTGCGAGCTCCTGAAGGGCTTGCCGGCGAGAGCTTTTTCCAGCGTCACTGTGGACGCCTGAAGATGCCGCACATGCGGGCCCTGCCCAAGAAGCTGGACCCCGAGCACGCGCGCCTGATCCAGGCTGACGAGATCAGCGCCGTGATCGAGGCGGTGCAGATGGGCACCCTCGAGTTTCATACCTGGAATGCCCACAGCGATCGCATCGAGCGGCCGGACCGGGTGATCTTCGACCTCGACCCTGACCCCGCGCTGCCCTGGGCGCGCATGGTCGAAGCGACCGAACTGACCCTGGCACTGCTGGACGAACTCGGCCTTAGGGCCTTTCTCAAGACCAGCGGCGGGCGCGGCATGCATGTCGTGGTGCCGCTGGATCGGTATTCCGACTGGGATTGCGCGCGCACCTTCGCCCAGGGCGTGACCCAGCGCCTCGGCCGCGAGCAGCCCGCGCGCATCGCCTGCAAGATGGGCGCGCAGAACCGGGTCGGGCGCATCTTCGTCGACTACCTGCGCAACCAGCGGGGTGCCAGCACCGTGGCGGCGTACTCGGTGCGTGCACGGCCGGGCCTTGGCGTGTCCCTGCCGGTAAGCCTGGACGACGTGCAGCGACTCGAAGGCGCCGATCAGTGGCGGCTGGACAACGTGCGCGCGTACCTCGCCGAGCGCGAAGACCCCTGGGCTACGTATGCGCACACGCGCCAGCGGCTGACCCGCAGGCTGCTCGAGCAGCTGCGCGACGACAGCTGAGCGACCCGGCGCGCCAGGCGGTCGCGCCGCCTGTCATACCGCTGGAACCCTGAATGCAGACGCAAAGTCGACTCCTCAGATAGCCAGAGAACAACGAGGAGAACGCCATGGCAGTCCGAGTTTCCCGACGCCAGTTCCTGAAGTTCGGCGCAGCCGGGCTGGGTGCATCGAGCATGGCCATGATGGGCTTTGCGCCGGACGAAGCGGTCGCTTCCGTGCGGCATTTCAAGCTCAGCGGGGCGCGCGCCACGCGCAACATCTGCACTTACTGCTCGGTCGGCTGCGGCATGCTGCTGTACTCACGAGGCGATGGCGCGATCAACGTGCGCGACGAGATCTACCACGTCGAGGGCGACCCGGACCATCCGGTCAGCCGCGGCTCGCTGTGCCCGCGCGGCGCCGGCGTGCTCGACTTCATCCACAGCGACTCGCGGGTGCGCTACCCGCAGGTACGCGAACCCGGCTCGAACGAGTGGAAGCGCATCTCCTGGGACGAGGCGCTCGGCCGCATCGCACGGCTGATGAAGGACGACCGCGACCGCAATTTCGAGACCCACGACGAGGAGGGCAGGCTGGTCAACCGCTGGATGACCACCTCGATGGTCGCGGCCTCGGCCTGCACCAACGAGACGGCCTACCTCACCCAGAAGATCACCCGGGCGCTGGGCATCCTGAAACTCGACAACCAGGCGCGCGTCTGACACGGACCGACGGTGGCAGGTCTTGCCCCTTCATTCGGTCGCGGTGCCATGACCAATTCCTGGGTCGACATCCGCAATGCCAACATCGTGCTGTCCATGGGCGGCAATTCGGCCGAGGCGCATCCGGTGGGCTTCCGCTGGGTCATGCACGCCAAGGAGCGCAGCGATGCGATCCTGATTTCCATCGATCCGCGCTACAACCGCACCACGGCGGTAGCGGACTACCACACCTGGATTCGCACCGGGACCGATATCGTCTTTCTCGGCGGGCTGATCAGTTACCTGATCGAGCAGGACCGCTACGCGCATGAATACGTGCGCAGCTATACCGATGCCGCGCACCTGGTGAAGGAAGGCTTCGGCTTCGAGGATGGCCTGTTCACCGGCTACGACGAAGTGCGCCATCAGTACGACAAGTCGAGCTGGAACTTCGACCTGGACGAGCAGGGTTTCGTCCGCCGCGATGAAACCCTGCAGCACCCACGCTGCGTGTTCCAGCTGATGCGCCGGCACTACAGCCGCTACAGCGTGGAAATGGTCGAGAAGGTCTGCGGCATCCCGCAGAAGACCGTGCTGCAGATCTGGGATCTGATCGCCGGGAGCGCCGCGCCGGACAAGACCATGACCATTCTCTACGCGCTCGGCTGGACGCAGCATTCGGTGGGCTCGCAGATCATTCGCACCGGCGCCATGGTCCAGCTGCTGCTGGGCAACATGGGCATGCCTGGCGGCGGGGTCAATGCGCTACGCGGACACTCCAACATCCAGGGGCTGACCGACATCGGCCTGCTGTCGAACCTCCTGCCCGGCTACATGGTGCTGCCCAACGCCAAGGCGCAGCGCTATGAGGACTACATCCAGCAGCGCGTGCGCGAGCCCTTGCTGCCGAACCAGGTGTCCTACTGGAAGTACTACGAGCGCTTCTTCGTCAGCATGATGAAGGCCTTCTACGGCGACGCCGCCAGGGCCGAGAACAACTGGTGCTACGACTGGCTGCCAAAGCTGTCCGAACCGCTCTATGACGTGCTCTACGCCGTCAACGACATGACCAACGGCAAGATGACCGGGGCCTTCTGTCAGGGCTTCAACATCCTCGCCGCGTTCCCGAACAAGGCGAAGGTGCTCGACGGGCTGTCCAAGCTCAAGTGGCTGGTGGTGATGGACCCGCTGGCCAACGAGACCGGCGAGTTCTGGAAGAACCACGGCGACTTCAATGACGTCGACCCGGCGCAGATCCAGACCGAGGTGTTCCGCCTGCCGACCACCTGCTTCGCCGAGGATGACGGCTCGATCACCAACAGCTCGCGCTGGCTGCAGTGGCACCACCGTGCCGCGCCGCCACCCGGCCTGGCGATGACCGACACCGGTATCCTCGCCGGCGTCTTCCGTCGCCTGCAGCGGCTCTATCAGGAGGAGGGCGGCGCCTTCCCCGAGCCGATCCTGAACCTCACCTGGAACTACAGCGACGAAGCGCACCCCTCGGCGGCCGAGCTGGCGCAGGAATACAACGGCCGCGCGCTGGCGGATGTCGAGGACCAGGGCCGCTTGGTCCGTCGCAAGGGCGAGCTGCTCAACGACTTCGGCGAGCTGCGCGCCGATGGCAGCACCTCGTGCGGCTGCTGGATCTACTCCGGCGCCTGGACCGAGCAGGGCAACATGATGGACCGGCGCGACAACTCCGACCCGTACGACATCGGCGTGACGCTCGGCTGGGCCTGGGCCTGGCCGCTCAACCGGCGAATCCTCTACAACCGCGCCTCGGCGCGCCCCGACGGTACACCCTGGGACCCGGCGCGGCGGCTGGTGTGGTGGAACGGTGAACGCTGGGTTGGCGCCGATGTGCCGGACTATCCGGTCACGGCGGCGCCCGAGCAGGGCGTCAAGCCGTTCATCCTCACCGAAAGCGGCACGGGGCATTTCTTCTCCAGCGAATGGCTGGGCGAAGGGCCATTCCCCGAGCACTACGAGCCGCTGGAGTCGCCCATCGACAACAACCCGCTGAGCCCGAACAACCCGCTGGCCTATCACAATCCGGTGGCGCGGGTATTCGCCGAGGACCGCGACAGCTTTGGCAGCAATCGCGACTTCCCCTACGCGGCGACCACCTGCCGGCTGACCGAGCACTTCCACTACTGGACGACGCATGTGCTGCTCAACTCGATCGTCCAGCCGGAGAAGTTCGTCGAGATCGGCGCGCAGCTGGCCGAGGAACTCGGCATCGCCGCCGGCGACAAGGTCCGGGTGCGCTCCAAGCGCGGCTACATCGATGCGGTGGCGGTGGTGACCAAGCGCCTGCGGCCGCTGACGATCGACGGGCGCACCGTGCACCAGGTCGGCATCCCCATTCACTGGGGTTTCACCGGCGTGGCGAAAAAGGCGCACCTGACCAACACCCTGACGCCCTTCGTTGGCGACGGGAACACCCAGACCCCTGAGTTCAAGTCGTTCCTGGTGAACGTCGAGAAGATTTGAGAGGAGGCGACGGATGCAAGGTAGCCAGATCAACCTGCAGAACATCATCGCCCGCTCGGCGACCACGACGCCTTCGCCGCATCTGCGCGAAGGTGGCGTGGAAAAGGTCACCAAGCTCATCGACGTGTCGGTGTGCATCGGCTGCAAGGCCTGCCAGGTCGCCTGCATGGAATGGAACGACCTGCGCGACGAGGTCGGCGAATGCGACGGCACCTACAACGCGCCGCAGGACCTGACCCCTTCGTCGTTCGAGGTGATGCGCTTTTCCGAGTACGAGAACGAGGCCGGCGACCTCGAGTGGCTGATCCGCAAGGACAATTGCATGCACTGCGCCGAGCCGGGCTGCCTGAAGGCCTGCCCGTCGCCGGGGGCGATCGTGCAGTACGCCAACGGCATCGTCGACTTCAACCAGGAGAACTGCATCGGCTGCGGCTACTGCGTGGCCGGTTGTCCGTTCAACATTCCGCGCATTTCGAAAAAGGACAACCGCGCCTACAAGTGCACGCTCTGCTCGGATCGCGTCTACCACGGGCTCGAACCGGCCTGCGTGAAGAGCTGCCCGACCTCGGCGATCATGTTCGGCACCAAGGACCAGATGCTCGACTACGGCGCCCACCGGGTCGAGAAGCTCAAGCAGCGCGGCTTCGACAATGCCGGCATCTACGACCCCGCCGGGGTCGGCGGCACCCATGTGGTCTACGTGTTGCACCACGCGGACAAACCGGAGATCTACAGCGGCCTGCCGAAGGACCCGCACATCAGCCCCATGGTCGAGGTCTGGAAGGGCATCACCAAGCCGGTGATGTCGGCCGTGCTCGGCGTTTCGGTGCTCGCCGGCTTCTTCCATTACATGACCAAGGGACCGAAGGAAGAGCCCGAGGACGATCCCGATGCAGAGCAGGCGGCGGCTGAGCGCGAGCGTGACCGCCGCGACGAGGAGCGGCGCCCATGAGCCATTCCAACGCACGCAAGGGCATCCTGCGTTATGGGCCCTGGTCGCGGGCCAATCACTGGATCATCGCGATCAGCTTCGTACTGCTCACGCTCAGCGGCCTGGCGCTGTTCTACCCGGCGTTCTTCTGGCTGACCGCGCTGTTTGGCGGGCCGCAGGCCACGCGCATCGTTCACCCCTTCATCGGGGTGTTCATGTGCCTGTTCTTCGTGATCCAGGCGGTGCGCTTCTTCAAAGCCAATCTGTTTCGCCGCCATGACGTGCAGTGGGCGCGGCAGATCGGCGACGTGCTGAACAATCGCGATGACCGACTGCCGCCGGTGGGGCAGAACAATGCCGGGCAGAAGCTTGTGTACTGGATCTTCCTGCTCTGCGTGCCCGCGCTGCTGGTGACCGGAATCATCATCTGGCAGCCGTACTTCGCCATGGCCATGCCACGCAACCTGTTGCGCTTCGCGGCGATGCTGCATGCCCTGGTCGCCTTTGTCGCCATCGTCACGCTGATGATCCACGTGTACTCGGCGATCTGGGTCAAGGGCTCGATTCGCGCGATGACCCGGGGGCGCGTAAGCCATGCCTGGGCCCGCCATCACCATTCGCTGTGGTACGAAGAGGTGATGCGCGGCGAGCGCCACGGCGGCGGCAGCGCGCTGCCGGGGCACGAACCTGACGACGAGAACATCAGGAGACGCCACACATGAGGCAGAAGGGAAGCCACGATTTTGGTAGCGCACCATCGGTGATCATGGAGCCACCGGAGGTCGTCCTGCCCGATGGCGAGGTCTTCGCACGACGCGCGGCGCGGCTGCGAGATCTGGTCATCCGCGTGCCGGCGCTCGACGAGTACCTGTCGTTCATGGCCCGCGTCGCCCAGGCCCAGCACCTGGCGCTGAGCGAGCGCAAGCTGGCCTGGCAGCCCCCCGCGGATGCCTTTGACGCCGCACTCGAACACGGCCTGCCACCGCTGGGCCACACAGCGCTGCGCCGCGATCTGGACTGGCGCACCGACCTTCAGACCATTCTCGAGAGCCTTGACCTGCATGCCGGGCAACGGCAGCGTCCACTGTTGCAGCAGCTGCGACAGCTCCCCGAGTCGACATTGGAAGCGCTCGCCGAGCGGGCGCTGGACGGTCGGGCTGCCGAGCCGGCGTTGCGCGGCCTGCAGCCCCTGGTTGCGGCGGCGCTGCAGGTCAGCTGGGTACGGCTTGCTGTCAACCTACCCAGGCCACCGGCGCGGCTGGCCGGCGAGGCCCGCACGCTCTGCCCATGCTGCGGGGCGGAGGCGGTGGTCAGCGTGGTGCACAACGAACAGCACCGTAGCGGCGTGCGCTACCTGCACTGTGGTTTGTGCTCGAGCCAGTGGCACCTGGAACGGCTGCGCTGCAGCCTGTGTGGCGAAGGCGCAAAGCTGCGCTATCTGGCTCTCGACGATGAGCACGGCAAGCCTTACCTGCCGGTCCAGGCCGAGGCCTGCGGGGACTGTCACGGCTATCGCAAGCTGATCGCCCGCGACCAGGACGGGCATGCCGAGCCGCTGGCCGATGACCTGGCCAGCCTGGCGCTAGACCTGGCGCTGGGGGAGGGTGGGGAGTATGCGCGCGGCGGGCTCAATCCGTTGTTGGTACTGGGCGACTGACCAGCAGAACCGGCTGCCCGTCCCGCCGCCGCGCGCGATGGCTGGTTCAGCTTGCCAGGGAGGCGCTGTCGGCCGGCCAGTTCTGCAGGCGCCGGGGCCGATACTGCAGCTGCTGGTGGAGCGCGTCCAGGTCCAGCAGATGCACCTCGCGACCGGTACATTCGAGAAGCCCGAGTTGCCGGTAGCGGGTGAACAGGCGGCTGATCGTCTCGGTCGTCAGGCCGAGGTAATTGCCGATCTCCGCACGGGTCATCGGGAGGTTGAGGTAGGCAGGGGAGAGCCCGCGCCGGCTCTGGCGTGCCGACATCTCGAGCAGAAATGCGAGCAGCCGCGGCCCGGCGGTCTCACGGTTGCTGCCCAGGTGCTCCTTTTCGCCCTGCAGCTCCCGGCTCAGCGAGCGCAGCAAGGTCATGCGCAGGTGCGCATCGGTCCCGGCCAGCAGTTCGAGCTGCGGCAGCGGAATCAGGCAGACGACGGAGGTTTCCAGAGCCACTGCATGGCTGGGGAAGTACCGATCGCTGAGCGCATCCAGGCCCAGCAGCTGGCCGGGCATGACGAAGCCGGTGATCAGCTCGCTGCCATCGGCACCGAACAGGTAGGTCTTGAACGCCCCGGATCGCACCGCATAGATCTGCTGCATCGGCTCGCCGGCATGGTAGAGGTGTTCGTTTCTCAACAAGCGGCGGTTGTGCTTGATGATGCCTTCCAGCGCCAGCATGGCCGCATCCTGCAGGCCGCTTGGCAGACAGCTCCTGCGCAGTGCGCAGTTGTGACACTTGTTGAGGTTCACCGGCTGGCTTCGCGCAGCGGTATCGGTGTTCTGCATGTCTAGCTCCTTGGGAGTCTTTGCATAGCGACTCACCGCTAAATCTAGAGCAGAAATCGCACCGCGCCATGATCAGAGTGCTGAAAAGCAGAAGGCCCGCGGTGTTCGCGGGCCTAGTGGGGGGAGTATCAGTTCGGCAGGCGGAAGGTGATGAAGCTCGCGCGGCCCTGACGCACTACGCGCATCGACACCGAGCGATTCTTTGGCAGGTCCGCCACAACCTTGCTGAAGGTCTTCACCGAGTTGATCGCCTGGTTGTTCAGGTGCGTGATGACGTCACCCGGACGCAGGCCGATCATCGCCGCCGGACCGTTCTGCAGCTCGCGGATGATCACCCCGGACTCGATCTCCAGGCCCTGCTTCTGCTCAGCCGACAGCTCGGCCACGGTCACACCCAGGCGGTTGCTGCTGGCTGCCGCGCCGCTGCCGTCCTCGATGCCCGCCAGGCTCTCGTCATCGGGCATGGCGCCGACCTTGATCTCCAGCTTCTTGCGCTCACCGTTGCGCACTACCTGGAAGGTCGCCTCGGTTCCCGGCTTGAGCGCACCGACCAGATGCGGCAGGTCGGCCGACATGATGATCGGCTTGCCGTCCATGCTGACGATGACGTCACCGACCTGCAGGCCACCCTTGGCAGCCGGGCTGCCGTCCATGACCTGAGCGACGAGGGCGCCGGCCGGACGCTCGAGGCCGAAGGAGTCGGCGAGGTCCTTGTTCACTTCCTGGATCGATACACCCAGCCAGCCACGGCTGACCTTGCCGCTGGTGCGCAGCTGGTTGGCCACATCCATGGCGACGTCGATCGGGATGGCGAATGACAGCCCCATGAAGCCGCCCGAACGGGTGAAGATCTGCGAGTTGATGCCGACGACTTCACCCTCGAGGTTGAACAGCGGCCCACCGGAGTTGCCGGGGTTGATCGCCACGTCGGTCTGGATGAAGGGCACATAGCTCTCGCCGGGCAGGCTGCGGCCGGTGGCGCTGACGACACCCGCGGTCACCGTGTGGTCGAAACCGAAGGGCGAGCCGATCGCCACCACCCATTCGCCGGCCTTGAGGTCGTCGGACTTACCAACCTTGACCGTCGGCAGGTCGTCGGCATCGATCTTCAGCAGCGCCACGTCGGTACGCGGGTCGGCACCGACCAGCTTGGCTTCGAGCTCGCTGCGATCGGGCAGGCGCACCATGATCTCGTCGGCGTCGGCCACCACGTGGTTGTTGGTCAGCACATAACCGTCATCGGAAATGATGAAACCCGAGCCGAGCGACTGCGCCTCGCGCGGCTGGTCCTGTCCCGGCGGAAAGCCGCGGCGGAAGAACTCGCGGAACGGCGGCGGAATGTCTTCCAGGTCGGGCATCTGCATGGCAGGCCCGCGAGCCGGCCGGGTCTGCTTGGTGCTGATATTGACGACCGCAGGCGACGCCTGTTCGACCAGCGGCGTGAAGTCTGGCAACTGGGCATGAGCGGCGAATGCCTGGCCGAGCAGGACAATGCCGGCGGTGATTCCCAGCAGTTTCTTTTGAAGGCACATGGGCTTCGTGTTCTCCCTTGTGAAGCATGGATGTCGGGCGTGTCTGTTCGACAGCGAGCCAACGTGGATTGCATGGCGACGACACACAATCTACGCCAGCGAAGGTCAAATTCGTGTGATGCGGATGTAAAGGGAAAGTAAGCATCGCACCAGACGTGGCGCGGCATAGCGCCCGAACACGGAGGATAGGCCAATCGGGCCAGAGAAAGGGAGATGGGCTTTGGTGGCGGTTGCCATGCGCAGCGACAGCCAAGCGAATACGTGATTTAACATAATATAGATTATGCGAAGTTAGACATGCGGAGGTCAGGCCGAGTCATCCGGCTTTCGACCTGCCGACATCTCCGGCACCTCGGCCGTGCCGTGAAATCCACCGCACGGCGGAGACGATCGCCATCGATATTCGCTTACGCCACTGCGCGCTGCTGTGCCTGCCGGCCACGGATCTGCAGCGCCAGCACCCAGATGATCAATGGCAGCACGCCCAGATTGACCGCACTCCAGCCGACGCTGGCGATCAGCGCCCCCGAGGCGAATGACATGGCCGTCGCTGCGCCGCCGTTGAGCAGTTCCATCAGGCCCTGTGCGCTGGCGCGCTCGCTCGCGTCGTGACCGCTGCCGAGCAAGGTCGTCCCGGCGACCAGCATCAGATTCCAGGCCACCCCCAGCAGACAGCTGCTCAACAGAAAGGCGCCGTGTTCGTTGCCACTCAGGGCAACCAGCGCACTGGCCGCCATGGTCACGGCGCCGATTACCGCGACCCGACGCCCGCCCAGGCGGTCGATCAGCGGGCCGGCGACGAAAGCCGGCAGGAACATGCCCAGCACGTGCCAACGAATCACCTCGGCACTGGCCTCGACGCTCATGCCGTGGCCATGCATCGCCAGCGGTGTTGCGTTCATTACCAGGATCATCAGGCCATGACCCACCGCGGTGGTCACGATCGCGGCACGCACGGCTGGTCGTTTGAGCAGTTCCCGGTAGCCTGGCGCGGCGCCCGTCGCGCTTGGTGCCTGGCCTCGGCTCGGCTCGGCAAGCCCGGCCAGCACCAGCAGGCCCAACACGGCGAGCATCGCCAACAACAGGTAGCTGGCCACGAACGGCGTCGCCAGTACGCCCTGGCTGAAGCCAGCGAGCCCCGGCGCGCACAGCGCCGCCAGCACCCCGCCACTGATCACCCAGGCCGTAGCACGGCCCCGAAACGCCTCGGGCACCGCCTCGACGGCGGCGAAGCGATAGAACATGGCCGACGCCTGGTAGATACCGAACACCAACATGCTCAGGCAGAACAGAACGAAGCTGCTCAGCTGCAAGGCCAGCGCCGCAGCCAAGCCGGCGCCAATACCGGCGAGCGAGCCCAGCATGAAGCCGAGCCGACGCCCGCGACGCTGCATCAGCCGCGCCAGGGGCTGGACGCTCGCCAGGTAACCCAGCGCCATCAGGCCCAGCGGCAAGGTCGCCAACGTTGCCGTTCCGGCCAGCTCAAGGCCGGCCACGGCGTTCAGAATGACGCCCATGATCGCGCAGGACCAGTACAGCGCCTGAGCCAGGAACAACCGCGCCAAGGGCGCCTTCTCGAATGACACACGCATTGCAGAGCCTCGCTTTATGAGGCGCGAACGAAGCCTTCGGCCAGCCGGGGCAGCCGTTGGGTTCATCGCGCGGGAAGTGTCAGCCGAATCGTTCGGCCAGTTCGCTCGGGCTTACCGAGAGCCGTTTCTGGAAGGTTCGCCGCAGGTTTTCCGGGTGGCCGAAGCCGGTCAGGCGTGCGGTCGTCGCCACCGACGCCTGGCCATCGAGCAACAGATTGCGAGCCGCCTCGAGGCGAACCTGCTCGACATAGCGGCCAGGGCCCATGCCGACTTCCTGCTTGAACAGCCGACAGAGCGTGCGTGGCGTCATGTGCGCCTGAAACGCCAGCGCCTCGATCGACAGGTCGTCGGCAAGGTGCGCCGGAATCCACTCCAGCAGCCGCGCCAGCCGCTGCACCCGGCCCGCCGATGGTGTCAGCAACGGGCTGAACTGCGCCTGGCCACCGGGCCTGCGCAGGAACATCACCAGGCGCTGGGCAACTGCCAGGGCCAAGGGTCGCCCGAGATCGGCCTCGACCAGGGCCAGGGCCAGGTCGATGCCGGCGGTGACGCCCGCTGAGGTGAACAGATGGCTGGCCTGCGCATCCTCGGGATCGAAGGTATGCAATCGGTCGCCCTGCACCTCTACGTCGGCAAAGCGCTGCAGGCTCGGCACATCAGCCCAGTGCGTGGTCGCCCGGTGCCCTTGCAGCAAGCCGGCCTCGGCCAGCAGCAACGCGCCGGAACACACCGAGCCAAGCCGGCGCACCTCGCCTTCGGCCCGACGCAGCCAGGCGAGCAGCGCCGGGTTCTGCCGCTGCACGACCACGCCCTGCCCACCCGGAACCAGCAGCGTATCCAGCTCGGCAGGCGCCAGGTCGTGCCAGCAGGCATCGACGCCCAGGCGTATGCCGCAGGAGCTCGCCACAGGCTCGAGCGATTCGCCCAGCAGCAGCGGCTGATAGACGGCCACCCTGCCCTGGCGCTGCAGTTCGACGTTGGCTGAAGCGAACACCTGAACCGGGCCGGTCACGTCCAGGCTCATGACGTCGGGAAAGACCAGGCAGGCAATCTTACGTTGGGTGCTCATCGGCGGGGCTCCAGGCGATTCAGCCTGCAGTCTGCGCGCGGGTAGCGGCGGCAGCAATGACAAGCACCCCACAGATCTTGCCAGCGTGTACTCAGTCCGCTGTGCCCAGGAACGCGGCGCGGAATGCGCTGGGTGTGACTCCCGCCTGTTTGCGAAAGAAACGGCTGAAATAGGCCGCGTCGGCAAAGCCGAGATCACGGGCGATCTGCTGCACGTCGAGATCGGTGTAGGCCAGCTGCCGCTGCGCCTCGCGCGCCAGTCGCTCGTTGACGATCGCCAGCGGCGCTTCGCCGGTTTCTTCGCGGCAGGCACGGCCGAGGGTCACCGCGGTAACGCCAAGCGCCTCGCAGTAGCGGCCGAGCGTCCAGTGGCGACGGAACTGGGCGTCGACCAACTCGCGGAACTGCGCGACCAGTGCGGCGCGCCGGCCGCTCGGGCGCCGGGGCGGCGTCGCCGGTTCGGCCAGGTCGGCGATCTTCGCCAGCAGCGTTACCAGCAGAGCCTGCCCCGCCGCCAGTTCGACGCCCTCCCCGGCGCTCACTTCGCGCTCGAGCAGCTCGAACAGTGGCCAGATAGGCTCCTGGCCATCCGCCGGCCACGGCAGGGTCAGCACGCGCGGTTGCCCGAGCAAGGCGAGCAGGCGCGGCGAAAGGATGCGTGCAATCGACTCGAGCGGCCGCTGCGCCGCGGTAATCACCGGCCCGTCGGTGTCGGCCGAATAGCTGAAGGCATGCACCGTCCGCTGTGGCAGCAGGATCACGCAGGGGGCACTGAACGACAGCCGGCTGTTTTCCAGCGACACCTCGCCCTCGCCGCGGCGGATGTAGATCAGCTGCAGCAGGCTGTCATGCCAGTGCGGCGAAATTTCGCGCAAATCGCTGGCCCGCCCCTGGTTGATCCATTCCAGATGCAGCAGGTCCTGCCAGGTCGGCAGCGCGGCCTCGCCATAGAGCGCGTAATTGGGAATGCGTTTTTTCATCGTAGGCCTGGCTGGCGGCAAATCTTTTCGATTCGTCCTGATGCTTGATCAATTTGTCCTGTCGACTTGGCGTTAAATGTAACCACTTGTGTGTGCCTGTGTCGCCCCGTCACTCCCTCCGGCGGCACCTTCGACAGAACAGAATCCCATGACTATGCCGACCTGGCGCGAATGGCTGTTTTCAGCCAAGGCGCTGCTTGCGGCGTTGCTGGCGCTCTACATCGCGCTGGCCATACCGCTGGACAACCCCTACTGGGCGATGGCCTCCGTATATGTGGTCTCGCACCCGCTTTCCGGCGCGACGCGCTCGAAGGCGCTGTACCGTGCGCTAGGCACCCTGCTTGGCGCAGCGGCCTCGGTGGCGATCATTCCGACCTTTGCTCAGCAGCCGCTGATGATGAGCCTGGCGATGTCCGCCTGGATCGGCGCCCTGCTCTTTCTCTCGCTGCTCGACCGCACGCCGCGCAGCTATATCTTCATGCTGGCCGCCTACACGGTGCCGCTGATCAGCCTCAGCGAGGTCAACCATCCCGCTACCCTGTTCGACGTGGCCCTGGCGCGCTCCGAGGAGATCCTGCTCGGCATCGTCTGCGCCAGCCTGGTCAACGCGGTGGTCTTTCCCAGCCGCATAGCCCCCATCCTTGGCGCGCGGATGGACCGGCTGCTCGCCGACGGCCGCGAAGTGGCCGCCCGCCTGCTCGCGTCCAAGGCACTCGATGCCGCCGACCAGGCCACGCTCAACCGCCTGCTGGTGGATGTGATGGGGCTCGATGGCATGATCGTGCAGCTGAGTTACGACAGCAGCAGCCACTTGCCGGCCCGCCATGCACGCGACTTTCGCGCCCGCATGGCCATGCTGATTCCACAGCTGGTCTCGCTGGGCGACGCGCTGCAGGCGATGCGACGGGAACTCCCGCAACCCTTGCCGGAACTGGCGGAGTACCTGCAGCAGGTGGCGCTTTGGATCGACGGCTCGGCTTTGCAGGTCAGCGGCCGTCAGCTGCAGGAGCGCAGCCGGCAGCTGGAGGTCTGGCTGGCCGACGAGCATCCGCGCCAGGCCTTGGCGATCGAAAGCGCACTGCGCCAGCTGCGCGCCCTGATCGATCTCTGGCAGGACAGCATCGACCTGCGCCAGAGCTTTGCCGAAGGCCACCCCGAGCGTTCGCCCGTGCTGCATTACCGTGTCGAGCAACTGGTCGGCGGCCCGCGCTACTACGATCACGGCCTGCTCGCCTTCAGCGCGGCCTCGGTTGCACTCGGCGTGTTCCTGCTCTGCGTGCTGTGGTTTCTGTCCGGCTGGGAGCACGGCTACGCCGCGGTATTCATCGCGGCCGTGGCCAGCTGCTTCTTTGCCGGCCAGGACAACCCGGCGCCGTTCATCCGCTCGTTTCTGGTCGCCACGCTGATCTCCACGCTCGCCGCGGCGACCTATCTGTTCGCGCTGATGCCCAACGTGCAGGACTTCGGCAGCCTGGCCGCGCTCTTCGCCGTACCGCTGCTGTTGCTCGGCACGCTGGCCGGCCGCCCGCAATATGCCGGCACGGTGGTGCTGCTGGCGGTGCAGACGATCTCGACCATTACCATCCAGGACAGCTACCGGGCCGACTTCCCGCTGTTCGCCGACATGGCGCTGTCCACCGCCAGCGGCGTGGTTTTCGCGCTGATCTGGGTGCGTCTGACTCGCCCGTTCGGCATGCTCTGGGCCGTGCAGCGCCTGGCCCGCGAAGGCTGGCCCAGCCTTGCCGAGCTGACCGAAGGCCGCCGCCATGATTTCACCCGGGTGGTGTCGCGAGTGATCGACCGCGTCAGCCAGCTGCTGCCTCGCATCGCCCAGCTGGATGACGGTGGCCAGGCCTTTGGCGACGCGATCCAGGAGCTGCGCATCTGCTTCCGCCTGCTGGAGTTGCAGCAGGCCCGCCCGCACACCGAAGGCGCGCTCGAGGCGCTGTTCGGCCAGTTGGGCGACCATTTCCAGGCCTGCGCCAGGGCCCGGCGGCAGCTGCCGTTGCCGGCGGGGCTGGCCCTGACCCTCGACCGCACACTCGACGGCCTGCAGCAGCAGCCGATGCGCAGCGCCCGCCAGGCCGCTCGCGCCCTGCACGGCCTGCGCCTGGCGCTGCAGGCACCGAATCACCCCGGCGGCAATGCCCTGCCGCTGACCGCGGGAGCCAGCGCATGACCGGTCACCTGGATCTCTATGGCGTCTACGTGCCGCTGCTGCTGGTCGCGATGCTGGCGACCTATGCGCTCAACAGCCTGCTCACGGCCGGTCTCCGGCGCCTGGGCTTCTACCGCTGGGTCTGGCACCCGCCTCTGTTCAACCTGGCGCTCTACCTCGTGCTCCTGGGCGGCCTGTTCAACCTGATACCGCGGAGCTGACATGAAGAAATGGTTATCCGGCGCCGGCTCGGTGCTGCTCACCCTCACGCTGGTGGCCGCAGCGGGATTGGTCTGCGTTCACCTGTGGGACTACTACATGGAGTCGCCCTGGACCCGCGACGGCCACGTGCATGCCGACATCGTTCAGGTCGCCCCGGACGTTTCCGGCCTGGTGACGACGCTCAAGGTGCGCGACAACCAGAGGGTCAGCCGTGGCCAGGTGCTGTTCGTCATCGACCGCGCCCGCTTCGAGCTGGCGGTCGCCGAAGCCGAGGCCGCCGTGCTCGAGCGCCGTGCCCAGCTCGAGCAGGCGCAGCGCGAAGCCCGTCGCAACCGCGTGCTCAAGGACCTTATCGCCGCCGAAACGCTGGAAATCGGCGACACCCAGGTCAAGCGTGCCGAGGCCGCGCTGGCGACCGCCGAGGCAACCCTTGGCGTGGCGCGGCTGGATCTGGAGCGGACAACGGTGCGCAGCCCCGTGGACGGCTATCTCAGCGACCAGACGATGCGCGTCGGCGACTACGTGAAAACCGGCGTTCCCGTGCTCTCGATCGTCGACACCGCCTCGCTGCGGGTCGAAGGCTACTTCGAGGAAACCAAGCTGCACGCGATCGAGATCGGCCAGCCGGTGGACATCCGCATCATGGGTGAATCGCAGCACCTGCGCGGTCACGTGCAGAGCATCGCCGCCGGCATCGAGGACCGTGATCGTGCGCGTGGCAATTCGCTGCTGCCGAACATCGACCCGAGCTTCAACTGGGTGCGGCTCGCCCAGCGCATTCCGGTGCGTGTGGTGCTCGAGGAGGGTCAGCAGAGCGACATACGCCTGGTGGTCGGGCGGACCGCGACACTGTCGGTATTGCCCTGGCCGTCGGGCGCCGCCCAGGCAGAGGTCGCCGCGCAATGAGCGGCGCCGCGCAGAGGTTGCGCCACGGCGCGCTCGCGGTGGCCGTCGGCATGCTCACGGCGTGCGCAGCCGTAGGCCCCGACTACCGCGTACCGGATCAGGCGGTGATCAAGCGCGACAGCGCCGGCGCAGCGTTCGACCTGGAGGACAACCCGAAGACCGTCGTCGCGCCGCTGCCGGCGGACTGGTGGAAGCTCTACGACGATCCGCTGCTCGACCAGCTGGTCGGCCAGGCGCTGCAGCAGAACACCGATGTGCGCCTGGCCTATCACAACCTGCGCCAGGCCTTCGAGAGCTACCAGATGGCCCACCATGCGCAGGAAGTGGAGATCGACGGCGAGGCGTCCGCGGCACGCGGCCAGCTGTCGAGCGAGGCCCTGGCGCTGCAGGAAAAACTGCCGGTGATGAACCTCGCCGACGTCGGCCTGGCGGTGAGCTACCAGCTTGACCTGTTCGGCAAGCTGCGGCGCGCCGCCGAATCCGCCGCAGCGACGGCCGAAGCCGGGCAGGCCGCGCTCGATGCCGCGCGCATCACCGTCGTCGCCCAGGTGGTGCGCAGCTACATGAATGCCTGCCATGCCAGCCACGAGTTGGCCATCGCCGCCGATTCGCTGGACATCCAGACCCGCCAGTTCGAGGTCGCCCGGCGCCTGCTCGAAGGCGGCCGCGGAACGCAGGTAGACGTCTCGCGCGCGAGCGCCCAGGTCGAAGCGCTGCGTGCCGAGCTGCCGCCGCTCGAAACGAAGAAGGCGGCGGCCCTCTACCGGCTCGCCGCCCTGCTCGGCCGCACCCCCGGCGAATTGCCGACCGCCGTCGCCGCCTGCAGCCAGGCGCCGCAGCCGGGCCAGCCGATTCCGGTCGGCGACGGCGCCGCGCTGCTCAAACGGCGTCCGGATGTGCGGGCGGCCGAGCGCCAGCTGGCTGCGGCGACCGCCGATATCGGCGTGGCCACGGCGATGATGTACCCGGAGATCAGCCTCGGCGGCGACGCCGGCTTCACCGGCATGCTCGAGCATATCGGTGACCCGATCACCCGGCGCTGGACCTTTGGCCCACGCATCGCCTGGCACATCCCTACGCGCGTCGACCGCGCCCGCGTGCGTGCCATGCAGGCCGGCGCCGATGCCGCGCTGGCCCGCTTCGACGGCGTGGTGCTCGAAGCGCTGCGCGAAACCCAGACACTGCTCGCCCGCTACGCCAACGACCTGCAGCGCAACCAGGCGCTGCGCGACTCGCGGGACGCCGCGCGCGACGCGGCCCGCTACAACCGGCGGCTGTATCAGGAGGGCCGCCTGGACTATCTGGCCAGCCTCGACAGCGAGCGCACGCTGGCCGCCACCGAAACCGCGCTAGCACGCTCGGACGCTGAGCTGTCGGAGGATCAGGTCGCGCTGTTCCTCGCCCTGGGCGGCGGTTGGCAGAACAGCGAACCCGGCCCGGCACCCGCGGTCAGCCACTGAGAGCGCGCGCCGAGCGTCGGCGTTTACGCCAGAGGTAACAATCGATGGACCTGATGCACGCCATGCGGACCTTTGTCCGGGTCGTCGATGCCGGCTCGTTCACCGCCGCCGCCGAGCAGTGCGGCATGTCGACCGCACAAGTGTCGCGGCTGGTCTCGGAGCTGGAAAACCACCTGCAGGCCAGGCTGCTGCACCGCACCACACGGCGCCTGGCCCTGAGCGAAGCCGGCTCGCGCTATGTCGAGCGCTGCCGGCAGATCCTCGCCCAGCTCGAGCAGGCCGAGCTGGAGGCCGGCTGTGCGCGCATCGAGCCACGCGGCCGCCTGCGCGTGCACTCGATCACCGGGCTCGGCATCCAGCTGCTGGCACCGCTGGCCGGTCGCTATGCCGAGCGTTACCCGGAGGTGGAGCTCGACCTGACGCTGTCCCAGCATCGCCCCGACCTGCTGCAGGACGGGCTCGACGTGGTCATCACCCTGCGCCATGAGCTGCAGGACTCCGAGCTGATCGCGCAACGCCTGGGCGACGTGGTGCAGGTGCTGTGCGCCGCGCCCGCCTACCTGGCCAGGTACGGCGTACCCCGCGAGCCGAGCGAGCTCGCCGCGCATCGCTGCCTGCGCCTGGCCGACCCGTCGCTGGGCGACGCCTGGCATTTTCTCGGCACGGACGGCGAGCGGGTGTTCGAGCCTGGCGAGCGCTTCAAGGTCAATGTCGCCGAAGCCATGGTCAACGCGGCGCAGACCGGCATGGGCATCTGCCAGCTGCCTGATTACGTGGCCGCGCCCGCTCTGCAACGCGGCGGCCTGGTTCGCCTGCTGCCCGAGCACCGCCTGCAGGCCAAGGCGATCTACGCGCTGTACCCATCACGGCGCTTTCTCGATGCGAAGATCAAGACCTGGGTCGACTTCCTCCGCCAGGCGTTGCCCGAGGCGATGCAGGCCTACCACAGCGTGCTCGAAGACCGGGCGTACTGGGCCGATTGTTACCTCCCACGCAACGGTGCTTGAACCGGCGCGCGGTTTTTCCGCACCCCGCCGGGCCCTAAGCTATCCGGCATGACAGGCAGCGGCCGTACCGTCACGCTGCCCCGTTCCATGAATCGCTCCTTTGGTGAACGGCACGTCATCCTGGCTGCCCGCGCGGCAGCCTTTTTTAATTCCATGCCGGGTGAGCGGCTTCGCCTGTCCGGCGTTCGAGGAGATCGATATGAAATGGCTTGCACACGTGGCGATCATCACCCTGTTCACCACCCCCGCCTGGGCGCAGGAACCCGCCCGGCAAGCCCCGCCGGCGGACATCGCCAAGGTGGTTTCCATCGAGGTGCCGGCCGGCGGCTGCGCGGTGGTCGAAGCGAAGATGACCTACCTCGATTCGCAGGGGCAGCCACACAGCGTCACCTACCTGCGCCAGGGCAGCGACTGCTTCGACCATTGAGCGAGGCGGCCGTCTCCAGCCACCTCGCCGGCCACCGGACCTAGCGCTGCGTCACCGTCGCGCTGTTGCCCGTGCCGTTCTGCACGATGGTCGCGCTCGGCGGCTGCAGGGCGAACCCGGTCACCTGGTTCAGCACCGCAACGTTGGCATCGCCGGTCTGGCTGATCGACGCGGTGCCGTAGGCCGCTTCCTGCACCACGTCGATTTCATTGGCCGAGCCGTTCTGCGCGATGTCCAGCGTCGGCCCATCGTAGCCCTGCTCGACATTCACACGGTTGTCGTTGCCGACCGAACTGCCGCGGACCGTGCCGCTGCGCGTGCTCTGCTGCACGACCAGGGCGTTGCCGACACCGTCCTGGCTGAAGGCAACCGTACTGAACCCCGACCATTGCTCGACACGGGCAGCATTCGCTTCGCCGCGCTGATCGAGCCGCACCTCGCCGGTGTAGTAACGCCCGCCGACCTGGCGCACCGCTGCCTGGTTCTGCGTGCCGTCCTGGTTGATGTAGACCGAACCGCCGTAGGCCGGCGTTTCCTGATAGACGGCGATGCGGTTGGCATCGCCCAGTTGGCGGAGCGTCGCCGAGCCACCGCCGTTCTGCGTGACCTCGATGAGGTTATCGTCGCCCTGTGAGGACGCGTCCAGCGAGTTCACGTAGTAGAACTGGTCGATGCGCTGCACGTTGCGAGCGCCCTCCTGGTACAGCACTGCCCCCGAGCCGTTGCCGCCGGTCTGCGTCAGTTCGATGACATTCGCGCTACCCACCTGCTCGACCGCGGCGCTGTGCACGTAATCCAGGTTGGCCTGGTAGATGCTGGCCTGGTTCAGGTCGCCGGTCTGGATGATCTGCGCCTGGTTCTCGACACCGAACTGGTTGGTCGTCGCCTCGTTGCCGTTGCCGGTCTGCACCACCCGTGAACGGTTCAGTACGCCGTCCTGGGTCTGGCTCGCCGAATTACCCGTGCCGCCTCCCTGCTCGAGAATGATTTCGTTGTCGGTGCCGGTCTGGTCCACCGCGACCTGAGCCAGCGCCAGGCTTGGCAAGGCGCCAAGAAGAAGGCAGATATACAGCGGTTTGCGTGGAAACATGCAGAGCACTCCTTTGATTCTCTTTTTGGGCCGACGTCATGCTGGCCTTGGCCTGGCGCTCCGCTCGCCGAAACAGCTCCGTGATCCGGCCGATTGTTCGCTGCGCTTGGCCGGCTTGTGTATCGCCCTCGCGGTGCAGGCAGCCCCCCATCCGGACGGATGGCGGCTTAATCCTTCATGCCGAGTCGCTCGCGCATCTCGGCGCTGATCTGCTGCTCGCTGTTCCAGAACCCTTCCCAGGGGTCTTCGCGCCCCAGTTCTTCCAGCCGCGGCAGTAGATTGCGCACCGTCCAGGCGTTGGCCCCGCGCAGTTCCGGCAGTTCCTCGCGCGCGATGGGCACCGACACCGGCAAGCCTTCACGCGCGCGAACGGAAAATGCTGCGACCGTGCTCGCACCCTGGCTGTTGCGCAGGTAGTCGATGAAGATCTTGCCGATCCGGTTCTTCGGTCCGCTGACGGCAGAGAAATGCTGCGGCAGCAGCTTGGCCAGGTAGCGCGCCACGGCCTGGCTGAAGGCCTTGACCTCCGCCCAGCCATGCACCGGGCGCAAGGGCACCAGAATGTGCATGCCCTTGCCGCCACTGGTCTTTAGATAGGACTCCAGGCCAATCTCGTCGAGCAGCGTCTGGGTCAGCTGGGTCGCTTCGAGCATGCGCTTCCACGGCAGCGCCGGGTCCGGGTCGAGGTCGAGGACGAAGCGGTCCGGGTGGTCCAGCGCCGGCGCCTTGGCATTCCAGGTATGCAATTCGACCGTGCCCATCTGCGCGGCGCCGACCAGCGCCTTGGCACTCTCGATCACCAGCAGCGGCGCATGCTCGGGGTACAGCGATGGATCGAGCTGGGTGATGTGCGGAATGCTCAGCTTGTCGGCGTGCTTCTGGAAGAACAGCTCGCCGTCGATGCCTTCCGGCGCGCGCACCAGTGCCAGCGGCCGCCGTTGCAGGTGCGGCAGGGCCCAGGGCGCCACTTCGGCGTAGAAGCGCGCGAGTTCGAGCTTGGTCGCGCCGATCGCCGGGTCGATGACCCGCTCCGGGTTGCTGATGCGCACGCGCGTGGCTGCCAGCGCATCGCTGGTGCCCTGCCGCGCGGGCGCCGTGCGGGCGACCTCACGGGTGATCGCCTTGGCCGGCTTGTCCGAGCGCAGCCCATGGAACACCGAATGCCGCACCACGCCCTGGCGCGTCATCTCGGCGTAGGCCACTTCGCACATCAGCTGCGGTTCGAGCCAGTGCGCCCCGCGCACATCCGCGGCCGGCGGCGCCTTGGCCAGCGGCGAGCGTTCGGTTTCCAGCGGCCGCATCTTGGCGTGCAGGCTTTTCAGCGTCGCCTGATTGAAGCCGGTGCCGACCTTGCCGGCGTACTGCAGCTTGCCGTCATCGTCATGCAGACCCAGCAGCAGCGCCCCGAAACCGCTGCGCGCGCCCTTGGGTTCGGTATAACCGACGATGATGAATTCCTGCCGATTCTTGCACTTGATCTTCACCCAGCTGTTGCTGCGGCGGGACACGTAGCTGCTCCCCGCACGCTTGCCGATCAACCCTTCCAGACGCATTTGGCAGGCGCTCTCGAGAATGCTCTCGGGTTGCTCGCTGAAGTCGGCGGAAAACCGCAGCAGCTCGCTGTCGCTGCGCTCGAGCAACCGGGCCAGCAGCGCTCGGCGCTCTTCGACCGGCACCTGGCGCAGGTCGTGGCCGTCCAGATAGGGCGCATCGAACAGGTAGTAGAGGATGCTGCCGCTGCGCCCGGCCTCGAACGCGTTCTGCAGCGCCTGGAAGTCGGGTGCGCCCTCCTCGCCCAGCACCACCACCTCGCCGTCCAGCCAGGCCGAATCCAGCCCGAGCCCGGCCAGCGCTTCGGCCTGCCGCGGCATCTTCGCCGTCCAGTCGTGGCCATTACGGGTGAACAGCTGCACCCGCTCGCCCTCGATACGCGCCAAGAGGCGGTAGCCGTCGAACTTGATCTCGTAGCGCCAGTCGCCCTCGGGCACGGATTCGACGAGCGTCGCCAGCTGCGGCTTGAAACTCGCCGGCAGTTCGGCGGGCACGGCGCCCTCCGGCAGCGCTGGCGCGGCCGCCTTGCTCTTGCGCCGGCCTGTCCCCTTGCTGGGGGGCGCCGCCGCAGGCTTGGCCGCACCGCGGCGACGGGGAATCAGCGTGCGCTCGCTGAGCACGCTGTCAGGCTGCTCGGCGACGATGTCGTACTCGCTTTGCGGCCTTGCCTGCTCGTCGTTGGACTTGATCAGGAACCACTGCTCCTTGTCGCCCTGCATGTGCGTGCGCACCAGATTCCACACGCCGGCGAGCTTTTCGCCCTGCAGTTCAAACTTGAGCTTGCCCTTGCGATAGGCCTCGGCGGCGTCGCCCTGTGGAATCCAGATACCGCGATCCCAGACGATCACCTCCCCGGCGCCATAGTGCCCGTCCGGGATGCGCCCCTCGAAGGTGGCGTAATCCAGCGGATGGTCTTCGACGTGCACCGCCAGCCGCCGGACCTTGGGGTCCAGGCTCGGCCCCTTGGGAATCGCCCAGCTCTTTAGCGTCCCATCGAGTTCCAGGCGGAAGTCGTAGTGCAGGCGCGTCGCGTCATGCTTCTGCACGCAGAACTGCAGCGCCCGCGCCTTGGCACGCCCGGTGCGACGCGGCGTTCCGCTGGGCTCGGGGGTCGCGGCGAAGTCACGCCTGCGGTTGTATTCTTCCAGTGGCATCTTGCACCTCGGCGACGATCATTCGACGGAACCGGACGAGGTCGACTCGTCATGCGGGCCGCCCTGGTCGTCATGGCGTGTCGAGCGCTCCGAGGCCTCGGCGTCCGCGCCGGCGCCGCTGCGCACCGGCTTGCCGTCCTCGGTGACGACTCGCCCCTGGTCGTCGCGATGGGTTTCCACCTCCTGCTGCGGCGTCGGATTGCCCATCGGGCTCGGGCGCGAGCCCTGGTCATCGCGCGGCGTGCCGGCCGGCCATTGGGCCGCGGCGGAAAGCGCCACCAGTGCGGTGAGCGCAAACGTCAGAACGACGCGATTCATGCAACCTCCTCAGCACGACCGTTACGCGGCTGTCATCTTTGACTGGTATCGGTTGTGACAGCGGATCCGCGTTGCGCTCGAAGGCCAACTGACCAATGGTCGCCGCGTGAAGCGCCGGAATACGGCCACTCGGCGATCCGGGCGAATGCTGTGACAAAGTTGGCGTTTACATCTGTCACGAGGGTGCTAGGGTTCATCTTCGTGGTCCGCCCTCAACGATGCGCTGTCAGTCCTGCGCATGGCCCAGTCACCTCCCAGCAAAAGGAGGCCCCCATGAGCACTCGGCTACCTTTGTTCAAGATCGAAGCGATCCTGCATGACCACCTGCAGCCCTACCGCTGCGAATGCCAGCCGCAATCGGACAGCTCGATGACCGTGCGCCTTTACGGCGACCAGGCCGATCGCGAGGAACTGACCGTGCTCGGCATCCGCTACGACCAGTGCCGCGATGCGGCCAACCTGGTGCGCCTGGCCCAGGAGCTGCGCATCGAGCTCTACGCCACGCGCAGCGAACTGCCGGCCGAGCCCGCGGCGCTCGACTGAGCGTCAGCGGCGCAGCGAAGCACCGCGCGGCCCCGAGCGGCGCAGGAATCTGGCGAACAGGTCGTGCCCATAACTGTGGCTTCGCGTGCTCCGGCGATGACCGAGCCGCTGCCAGGCACGTTCGTGCAAGTAGAAAACGAAGGTATTGACGACCGGCTCGATCAGTGCGGCCGCGCCGCTGATGGCGAAGTTGCCGGTCAATGCGTAGACCACCACGAACGCGGTCAGAAAGTGCAGGATCGCGAAGGTGAAGGTCTTGAGCAGGGGTCGTTGTTTCATGAAGGTCCGCCACGCCCGCCGCCCCTGCCCGGGGGCGGCGGCGTTCACAGTGGGCCGGCCTCGGCTGCGGTTCCCTGCGGCCGGCAGATGATCAGCGCTTGGCTTCGACGTCAGGCGTCGCAGCGCGGGTCAGGTAGGCCTGGGTCAGCTGCGGCAGGTGCTGGCGCAGCCATTCGGCCATGGCGACTTCCTCCTCGAGGATGCGCTTGCAGACCTGCTGGGTCTCGGTGTCGCCCACGGCCTGGGCCGCGGCGATGAGAATGGTGTACGAGGCGATCTCCAGGTTCTCGAACACGTAACCCATCTGCGCGCCCTTGACGATCTCGTCATTGACCATCATGCCGCCCATGGCCTGCCCCATCGCCATCATCTTGCCGCCCATGTCCTTGAAGCCGGAGTACGACTTGTCGTAGCGACGCAGGCAGCCTTCGATCAGCTTGGCCTGGTTCTGGGTCTCGACGATGTGCTGTTCGATCCTCGCCTTGAGGTCGGGGTAGTTCTCGATCCGGCTCGCCTGCTTGTTGAGCATGGTTTCGGCCTGGGCCTCCATCGCATGCGCATCGCGCAGCCATTCGATCAGTCGCTCCACTCGTACATCGTTGCCGGTCTGGGCGCTTTGCATGGTGTCGTCTCCTATGCTTGAAAGCTCGAAGGGCAGGTTCGCCCACCTGTCAGGTGTGAGGGCTGACCGGCGAGGCAAGTTCCAGCCACCCGACTGGCTGCACCCTGGTGGTTGCGCCTGAACTTTGCCGACCCGGCCCAGTCACTGGGCACACGTCCATGCAACGGGGGTTTCCCATCGAACTGCCGGCTTTCTTCCTGCAATGGGAGAACTACATCACCCAACCCGGGCTGCGTACCCTGGCCATGGCGGCGAGCGTGCTGCTGGTGTTCAGCCTGTTCGGGCGGCTGCTGACCGCCGTCACGTTGCGCCTGGCACGCGGTTTTCTGCTGACCCGGGAACTGGCCGAGCATCTGGAGCGCCCGGTGCGCGTCCTGCTTCCGCTGCTCGGCCTGCAGGGCGTCTGGCATGCGGCACCGGACGACCTGCCCCTGATCGCCTTCGCCCGCCACCTGACCAGCCTGCTGATCATCACCTGCGTCACCTGGCTGGCGCTGCGCGTGCTGCGCAGCCTGCAGCAGGTCATCGTGATCAGCAATCCGGTGGACGTCGCCGACAACCTGCGCGCCCGGCAGATCCAGACGCAGTCGCGCGTACTGCTGCGCACATTGAGCCTGTTCATCGTGCTGATCGGCGCCGCGGCGATGCTGATGACCTTTCCCTCGGCGCGCCAGTTCGGCACCAGCCTGCTGGCGTCCGCCGGCCTGGCCGGCCTTGCGGTGGGCTTTGCCGCGCGCCCGGTACTGGCGAACCTGATCGCCGGGCTGCAGATCGCCATTACCCAGCCCATCCGCCTGGACGACGTCGTCATCGTCGAGAACGAGTGGGGCCGCATCGAAGAGATCACCGGCACCTACGTGGTGGTGCGCATCTGGGACGACCGCCGGCTGGTGGTGCCGCTGCAGTATTTCATCGAGCAGCCGTTCCAGAACTGGACGCGGCGCAGTTCCAACCTGATCGGCTCGGTGTTCATCTGGGTCGACTACTCGCTGCCGCTCGAACCCGTGCGCGAGGAACTGCGCCGGCTGTGCAAGGAGGTACCGGAGCTGTGGGACGGCCGGGTCTGCGTGCTGCAGATCACCGACACCAGCGAAAAGGCCATCCAGCTGCGCGTGCTGGTCAGCTCACCGGACTCCTCGCGCAACTGGGACCTGCGCTGCCACATCCGCGAGAACCTGGTGGGCTTCATCCAGCGCCAATACCCGCATGCCCTGCCACAGCTGCGCGCCGACCTGGCGGTGGCGCGGCGACACCCGACCGACAAGGAGCCGCCGAGCACGCTCGAGCCCGAGCGCCAGCCGCCGGTCTGAGCGACTGCGCCTCAGGGCTGCCCGGCGAGCTTGCGCTCCAGCTGCGCGAGGCGCTCGGGAATCTGCATCAGGCCGTGGCGTGCGGCCTGCTTGCGAATCTCCACCCGGTCACCGTCGAAGCGCACCGTCTCGCTGACCACCACCTGACGTTCACCGCGCATCAGCGCCCAGGCATAGCACTGGGTGCCGCCCTCGTCCTCCTGGGCATCGTCGGCGACACCGGTGTTGGCCACCGCGATCATGGCGCCGCTGGCGTTGAGCGCCCCGACGGCCATCTCCGTCGCGACTTCCTCGCTGGTCAGGCCGAACTGCTCGATCGTTTCGAAGCTCACGCCCAGCAGGCGGTTCTTGGCTTTGGGTGAATACACCACGAAACCGCTGTCCAGCACCTGCCCGCACCCGGGCAGGTCGCCGAGCAGCGACGCCATCAGGCCGCAGGTACAGGATTCGGCGGTGGAGAGAGTCAGCTCCCTGCGCTGCAGGAGCCGGAGTACGTCTTCGATGTTCTGCATGGTGCGGCCCTTTATGCCAAATCGTTATCCGACGCGGTTTCGAATCGGTTTGTCCCTGGCGAGTTCCTGTCCTTTACTTTTCCAAATGAGCCAGAACTTATGCCGGGCCGCCCGGTCTGGTTCTTCTAGCGGGGCCGGAGAAGCCCAGCTGTCCCCAGGCGTTCTGCCTGTGGGCGCGATAACAATCCATTTCCTGCGTGTTCATGGTCGCGCCGTCACCAGACGGTCGCACGGGAAAAATATGCTCGCTCGGAACGCCTATTCCGACGCGTTGGGGAGATCGTGATGAGTATCGCTGTGAACGCCGGGCCGGTCCGCCAGAACCTGAGTCATCCAGTGCAGCCAGGCGTCAGCCGGCCGGCCCTGCGGCTCGGAAGCTCCCAGGACAGCAAGAAGCAGATTCTTTTCGTCACCTCGGAATTGACCGACCTGATCAAGACGGGCGGGCTGGCAGACGTATCCGCCGCCCTGCCCCGCGCGCTCTGTGCCAGGCACGACGTGCGCGTACTGATTCCGGGTTATCGCAAGGTGATCGAGTCGGGCCATCCGATTCTGACCGTGGGCAGCCTGGCTCCGCATGCCGGCATTCCCGGCTGCCAGCTCGGGCGCATGGACATGCCCGATGGGCTGATCATCTATGTCCTGCTCTGCCCCGAACTCTACGACCGCGACGGTTCGCCCTACGGCTCGCCGGAGGGCGACGACTGGCCGGACAACCCGCTGCGCTTCGCCCGCCTGGGCCTGGCCGCCGCGGAGCTGGCCGCGGGTAATGCCTCGATCCGCTGGGTGCCCGACCTGGTGCATGCCCATGACTGGCCAGCCGGGCTGGCCCCGGCCTACATGCACTGGCGCGGCTTGCGCACGCCGAGCGTGTTCACCATTCACAACCTCGCCTACCAGGGCAACATCGACATGGGGCTGCGCCGCGAGCTGGGCATTCCCCACGAAGCCTGCGGCCTCGATCGCATGGAGTTCTACGGCAAGCTTTCGCTGCTCAAGGCCGGCATCGCCTACGCCCAGCGCGTGACCACGGTTAGCCCGACCTACGCCGAGGAAATCACCACGCCCGAGTTCGGCTGCGGCATGGACGGCTTCCTGCGCATGAAAGCGCGCCAGGGGCTGCTCAGCGGCCTGCTCAACGGCATCGACGAAAGCTGGGAGCCACAGCGCGACCCGCAGCTGGTCGAGCGCTTCGGCGCGCGCGACTGGGACGGCAAGCAGGCCAATGCGGCCTACGTGCGCCACCTGTTCGGGCTCGACCAGGACGACAGCCCGCTGTTCGCCGTGGTTTCGCGCCTGGTTCAGCAGAAGGGCATCGACCTGACCCTGGGCGTGGCGCAGACCATCGTCGAAGGCGGCGGCCAGATCGCTGTGCTCGGCCAGGGCGACCACGGCATCGAGCAGGAGATTCGTGCGCTTGCCGCCCGCTACCCCGGTCGCGTGGCCGCCCGTATCGGCTTCGACGAAACCGAGGCACGACGCCTGTTCGCCGGCAGCGACTTCCTCCTCATGCCCTCGCGCTACGAGCCCTGCGGGCTGAGCCAGATGTACGCCCAGCGCTACGCATCGCTGCCGATCGCGCGACGCACGGGCGGCCTGGCCGACTCGATCGACGATGGCATCAGTGGCTTTCTCTTCGATCAGCCCAGCGTCGACAGCTATCGGCAGGCGGTCGAGCGCGCGCTGGACGTCCATCGCCGGCAGGACCTGCTCAGTGCCATGCGTTGTCGCGCGATGAACGCAGGATTTTTCTGGCGTCACGCGATCGAACCCTATGACCGGCTTTACCAGCAGCTGCTGGCCGAGTCGCGCGAGGTTCTCCTACACCCTGCCTGAGGTCATCAATGCCGAACCAGCGTGCTCATACCCGGCGACATGGAGCGCTGCCGATCGATGCCAACAGGACTCTTTTCAGACTCTGGGCTCCGGACGCCAACAGCGTCCACCTGGCCATCGCAGGCGGCGAGACACTGCCGATGCAGGTCGAAGATGACGGCTGGTACTGCCTCGAAGCACCCTACGGTGCCGGCACGCTATACCGCTTCTGGATCGACGAGGAGCTGCATGTTCCCGACCCGGCCTCGCGGGCCCAGGCCGGCGACGTGCACGACCCGAGCCTCGTCGTCGCCAACAAAGACCACCTGTGGAAACACAACGACTGGCAGGGGCGGCCCTGGCACGAGACGGTGCTCTACGAACTGCACGTGGGCACGCTCGGCGGCTATGCCGGGGTCGAGCGGCAACTCGCCGACCTGGCGGCGCTCGGGGTGACGGCCATCGAGCTGATGCCACTGGCCGAATTTCCGGGCGATCGCAACTGGGGCTACGACGGCGTTCTGCCCTATGCGCCGGAGGCGTCCTACGGCACGCCGGCCGAACTCAAGCACCTGATCGACACCGCGCATGGGCTGGGGCTGATGGTGTTCCTCGACGTGGTCTACAACCACTTCGGCCCGGACGGCAATTACCTCGGCCGCTACGCCAAGCACTTCTTCCGCCACGACCAGCAGACGCCGTGGGGCGATGCCATCGACTTTCGCCGCCCCGAGGTGCGCGATTTCTTCATCGACAACGCGCTGATGTGGCTCAACGACTACCGCTTCGATGGGCTGCGCCTGGACGCCGTCCATGCGATTCCGGATCGCAGCTTCCTGCTCGAACTGGCCGAACGGGTCCGCCGCGAGACGGCGCCCGGCCGCCATGTGCACCTGGTGCTGGAGAACGAAGACAACCGCGCCAGCCTGCTCGGCCAGGGCTACGACGCGCAGTGGAACGATGACGGCCACAACGTGATGCACGTGCTGCTGACCGGCGAGCGTCAGGGCTATTACGCCGAGTACGCCAGCGAGCCGACCGCCAAGCTGGCACGCTGCCTCGGCGAAGGCTTCATCTACCAGGGGCAGAACAACCGGCGCGGCGAGTCACGCGGCGAGCCCAGCGCGCATCTCTGCCCGACCGCGTTCGTCCTGTTCCTGCAGAACCACGACCAGACCGGCAACCGCGCGTTCGGCGAACGCCTGGTGAGCCTGGCCGAGCCCGATGCCCTGCGCGCGGCGACCGCGGTGCTGCTGCTCTCGCCGATGATTCCGCTGCTGTTCATGGGCGAGGAATGGGGCGCGCGCCAGCCGTTCCTGTTCTTTACCAGCCATCACGGCGAACTGGCCGATGCCGTGCGCGAAGGTCGCCGCGGCGAATTCGCCGAGTTCGCCGAGTTCGCTGACGAAGCGACCCGCGCACGCATCCCCGACCCCAACGACGTGGCCACCTTTGAAGCCTCGCGGCCGGATTTCGGCGCACGTCAGGAACCGGGGCACCGCGAATGGCTGGCGCTGTACGCGCAGCTGCTGCAAATCCGCCACCGCGAAATCGTGCCGCGGCTGCCAGGGTCCGCCTTTGCCGGCGCGCAAGTACTTGGCGACGGCGCCGTGCTGGCGCGCTGGCAGCTGGGCGACGGCAGCCGGCTGCGCATCGCCGTCAACCTGGGGCGCGACGCGGTCACGCTCGAACCGCCCGGCGAAGCCGCGCAGCTACTGTTCGCCAGTACCGGGGAGGCTGCCGGCGAGCGCTTGCCGCCCCACTCCACCCTGGTTCACCTGGAGGGCGCGCAATGAGCGAGCATTCCCTTCACCACCTGGCCGAAGCGGCCGGGCTGTCGATCGACTGGATCGACGCCGACGGCCATCACCAGCGCGTCGCCCCCGAGATCCTGCGCGCCGTGCTGGCCGGCCTTGGCCTGCCGGCCGAAGGCGACGAGCAGATCGAAGCGAGCCTGCGCACGCTCGACGAGCAGGCGCGCCAGACCATTCCGGCCCTGCTGACCGGCGACCAGCATCGGCCACTCGAGCTGGGCGCCTGGTTCACTGCCGGCACGCCCTATCGGCTGGAGCTGGAGGATGGCCAGACACTGACCGGCACGCTTGACGAACACGCGCGCCTGCCGGGCATTGCCGAGCCCGGCTACCACCGGCTGCTGGCTGGCGAGGCCAGCCTGACGCTGGCCATCGCACCGCCGGCCTGCCCGAGCGTGACCGAACGTGCGGGCGGCCCGTGCTGGGGCGTCACCGTGCAGCTCTACAGCCTGCGCCGCCCGGGTGACGGCGGCTTGGGCGACACCCAGGCGCTGGAGGCGCTGGCGCGCAACGCCGCCGCGCATGGCGCCGATGCGCTGGGCATCAGCCCGGTACACGCGATGTTCAGCGAGCATGTCGACCATTACAGCCCCTACTCGCCGTCCAGCCGGCTGTTCTTCAACGTGCTGCACAGCGCGCCGGGCAGCATTCTCGGTGAGCGCGCGCTGCGCCAGGCGATCGAGCGGTGCGGCCTGGAGGCCGAGCTGCTGCGCCTGGAGGAACTCGAACTGGTCGACTGGCCGGGCGTCGGCCGGGCGAGGCAATGTCTGCTGCGCACCCTCTACGAGGACTTCCGAACCGGCGGCAACGCGCTGGAGGCCGACTTCGACAGTTTTCGCGCCGCCGGTGGCGAGGCTCTCGAGGATCACTGCCGGTTCGAGGCGCTGCATACCGCGATGACCGACGCCGACGGCCATCCGCAGCACTGGCGCCGCTGGCCCGAGGCCTACCGCAACCCCCGCAGTGTTGAAGTGCAGCAGTTCGCCGAGCAGCATGCCGACGAGGTGCGCTTCCACGCCTTCGCCCAGTGGCTGATGGCACGTGGCCTGGAGCGCGCCCAGGTCGCCGCGACCGGCGCCGGCATGCGTATCGGCCTGATCAGCGACCTGGCCGTCGGCGCCGATGGCAGCGGCAGCCAGGCCTGGAGCCGCCAGGACGAAGTCCTCGACACGCTGAGCATCGGCGCTCCACCCGACGTGCTCAACCGCGCCGGGCAGAATTGGGGGCTCGCGGCCTTTTCGCCGACCGGGCTCAAGCGCACCGGCTACCGCGCCTTCATCGAAATGCTGCGGGCCAACCTGGCGCACGCCGGCGGCATGCGCATCGATCATGTGATGGGCCTCAAGCGCCTCTGGGTCATGCCGGCCGGTGCCGACCCGCGGCACGGCGCCTACCTCAACTATCCGTTCGAAGACATGCTGCGCCTGCTCAGCCTCGAGGCCTGGCGGCACCAGGCGGTGATCCTTGGCGAGGACCTCGGCACCATTCCCGATGGCCTGCGCGACACGCTCGCCGCACGCAACATCCTCGGCATGCGCGTACTGCTGTTCGAGCGCGACCACCAGTTGCGCTTCTTCCCGGCGGCGCACTGGTCGAGCCAGGCGCTGGCGACCACCACCACGCACGACATGCCCACCATGCATGGCTGGTGGCAGGCGCACGATATCGACTGGCGGATCCGTGTCGGGCAGTTTGACGAGAGTGCGCGCGAGGCGCAGCTGCGCGAGCGCGAGCAGGAACGCGCCAACCTCAACCGGACGCTGCGCGAGGACGCCGGCCGGCCCGGTGAGGAGCTGCTCAGCCCCGACCAGGCGGTCGATGCCGCGGTCTGCTTTCTCGGCCACACCCCGGCGCCGCTGGTGTTGGTGCCGGTCGAGGACGCGCTTGGCCTGGCCGAGCAGACCAACATGCCCGGCGTGGTCGAGAAGCATCCCAACTGGCGGCGCCGCTACCCCGGCGACAGCGCCACGCTGCTCGATGCCGAGGCCAGCAACCACCGTCTCGAATGCCTGCGCCAGGCCCGCCAGCAGTCCCGTGGGAGTCATGCCTAGATGAAAGAACTGAGCGCCACCCTGCGGTTGCAGTTTCACCGCGATTTCACCCTCGACGACGCGGCCGAGCTGGTCGATTACTTCGCCGCGCTGGGCATCTCCCACCTGTACGCATCGCCGTTGCTGACCGCGCGCCCGGGCTCGATGCACGGCTACGACGTCATCGACCCGACCCGCATCAATCCCGAGCTTGGCGGCGAGCAGGCCCTGCAGCGTCTGGTGGCAAAGCTGCGCGAGAACGGCATGGGGCTGATCCTGGATATCGTTTCCAACCACATGGCAGTCGGTGGCGACGGCAACCCCTGGTGGCTCGACGTCCTCGAATGGGGCCGCCGCAGCCCCTACGCGCAATTCTTCGACATCGAGTGGAACTCGCCGGACCCGTTGCTCGAGGGCCAGCTATTGGTGCCGTTTCTCGGTAGCGATTATGGCGAGGCGCTGCAGCAGGGCACCGTCACCCTGCAGCTGGACGTGGAAAACGGCGCGCTTTATGCCAAGCATTACGATCATCGGTTCCCGATCACCCCGCCGAGCTACGGCGAGGTCTTGCGCCTGACCGAGCACCCGGCGCTGCGGACCCTCGGCGGTCACTTCGACGCCCTGAAAACCGAGCCGGCCCCTTATGTCACCGCCCGGCAGCTGCGCAGCGAACTTGCCCAGCTGCTCGAGGACGGCGAGGCCCGCCGCCAGCTGGAAGCCGCGCTGCAGCATTACGACGGCACCACGGCAGAAGGCTTCAGGCGCCTGCATGCCCTGCTCGAACGCCAGCACTATCGCCTGGCCAGCTGGCGCACCGCGGCCGACGACATCAACTGGCGACGCTTCTTCGATATCAACGAGCTCGGCGGCCTGCGGGTCGAGCGACCCGTGGTGTTCGAACAGACCCATGAAAAGATCTTCCAGCTCATCGGCGATGGCCTGGTCGACGGTCTGCGCATCGACCACATCGATGGCCTGGCCAACCCGCGCGGCTACTGCCGGCGCCTGCGTCGTCGCGTCGATCGCCTGAGCGCGGCCCGGCAGAGCAGCGCCGCGCCGACCGAACAAGGCGTCCATTTGCCCATCTACGTGGAAAAGATCCTCGCCGCGGGGGAGCGCCTGCACGATGACTGGGGCGTGGATGGCACCACCGGCTACGAGTTCATGAACCAGGTGTCGCTGCTGCAGCACGACCCGGCGGGGCGCGAGCCGCTCTGTGCCCTGTGGAGCGAGACCAGCGGCCGCCCGGCCGACTTCATGGAGGAGGTCCGCCAGGCCCGTCAGCTGGTGCTGACCGGCCCGCTGGCCGGCGATTTCGAAACCGTTGCGCAGACGCTGCTGGCGATCGCCCGCGGCGACGTGATGACGCGTGACATCACCCTCGGCGCGATTCGCCGGGCGCTGCTCGAGCTGATCGTGCACTTCCCGGTGTATCGCACCTACATCGCCGCCCCCGGCCGCCGGCCCGCCGACGAGCCGTTCTTCCAGCAAGCGCTGGCCGGCGCGCGCACCACGCTCAACGAGGCCGACTGGCCGTTGCTCGATCACCTGGCACGCTGGCTCGGCGGCGAGCACCTGCGCAACGTGCCTCCGGGCCCGCTGCGTCGCCTGCGCCGCTACGCCTGCGCGCGCTTTCAGCAGCTCACCTCGCCGGCGGCGGCCAAGGCCGTGGAAGATACCGCCTGCTACCGCTCCGGGGTGTTGCTGTCACGTAACGACGTGGGCTTCGACCCGCAGCGCTTCAGCGCATCGGCCGAGGAATTTCACGCCGAATGCCTGCAGCGCGCCGAACACTTTCCACGCAACCTGCTGACCACCGCGACCCACGACCACAAGCGTGGCGAAGACACCCGCGCCCGCATGGCCGTGCTCAGCGAACGCGCCCCTTGGTTCGCCGAAAGGCTGCGGCGCTGGCGTGAGCTGGCCAGCGAGCAGGTCAGCCAGCTGGATGAGGGTGCCGCGCCGTCGCCGGCCGATGAAATGATGCTCTACCAGACGCTGCTGGGCTCCTGGCCGCTGACGCTGCGAAGCGATGACGCGGCCGGCATGCAGCTGTACTGCGAGCGCATCCTGCAATGGCAGGAAAAGGCCCTGCGCGAAGCCAAGCTGCGCACCACCTGGGCCGCGCCGAACGGCGCCTACGAGACGGCCTGCCGTGACTATGTGCAGTGGCTGCTGCAAAGCGAGCAAGGCCGCGCGGTACGCGACGAGATCGCCGCGGCGGCATTGGAGCTGGCTCCGGCCGGTGCGCTGAACAGCCTGGCGCAAACCCTGCTGCGCATGACCACCCCGGGCATTCCGGACCTCTACCAGGGCGCCGACTACTGGGACTTCAGCCTGGTCGACCCGGACAACCGCCGGCCGGTGGACTTCGCTGCACGGCGTGCGGCGTTCGCCCCCGACGAGCCCGCCGACGCGCTGCTGCAAAGCTGGCACGACGGTCGCATCAAGCAATGGCTGATCGGGCGGACGCTGGGCCTGCGCCTCAGCGCGCCGCGGCTGTTCAGCGAGGGGAGCTACCTGCCCCTGGAAGTCCGGGGCGCACAGGCCGGTCGCATCCTCGCCTTCGCCCGCGAGCATGAGGGGCAATGGCTGATCGTGATCGTGCCGCGCCTGGCCGCTGCACTGATCGGGGCCGAGCAGCTGCCACAGATTGCCGCCGAGCGCTGGGAGGACACGCAGGTCCTGCTGCCCGAGGCGCTGGACGGTCATCAATGGGAGCGACTTTTTTGCGCGACGACAGTCAGATCGGAACGAGCCAGCCTGAGCGTGGCGCAAGTGCTGGACTGTCTGTCCGTGGCGGTACTGCACAACGTGAGTTCACCAGGAGAATCCAAACAATGACTTCAGAAGAGCAACGCATCCGCGAGTTCGCCTACCAGATCTGGCAATCGGAGGGCTGCCCGCACGGGCAGGACGAGCGCCACTGGGAAATGGCGCGCAAATTGGTCGAGGCCGAGCGCACGCCCGCCGGTGCCGTCGCCAAGCCCGCCACCAGCCGTACGCGCAAACCTGCCGCCGCCAAGCCGGCCGAGCCCGGCGCCAGCGCCAGCAAGCCGCGCGCAACGCGCAGCACCAAGGCCACCGCAGCCGCACCGAAAGGCGACACCGACGCACAGGCCGGTGCACCGGAAAAGATCAAGAAGCCACGCGCCACTCGCGGCAAGGCCCAGAGCTGACGCCTGATACCCCGCGCCACCGCCGTCCCACCAGACAGGCCGCTGGATGAGTCTGCCTATGGAGTTCTCATGAGCAAGAAAAAGCCGCACGCGCCTCACGTCATGACCCCTTCGCGTATCCGCGAGGGGCTACCCTTCCCGCTGGGCGCCACCTGGGACGGCCTTGGCGTCAACTTCGCCATCTTCTCGGCGCACGCGACAAAGGTCGAGCTGTGCCTGTTCGACGACAAGGGCGAGACCGAGATCGAGCGCATCGAGCTGCCCGAGTACACCGACGAGATCTGGCACGGCTACCTGCCCGACGCGCACCCGGGGCAGATCTACGGCTATCGCGTCTACGGCCCCTACGAACCGGACGCCGGCCATCGTTTCAACCCCAACAAGCTGCTGATCGACCCCTATGCCAAGCAGCTGGTGGGCGAGCTGCGCTGGTCCGAAGCGCTGTTCGGCTACACCATCGGCCACAAGGATGCCGACCTCAGCTTCGACGAGCGCGACAGCGCGCCCTTCGTACCCAAGTCCAAGATCATCGATCCGGCCTTCACCTGGGGCCGCGACCACCCCGTGCAAGTGCCTTGGGACAAGACGATCATCTACGAGACCCATGTGCGCGGTTACACCATGCGCCATCCGGCCGTTCCCGAGGACCTGCGCGGCACCTTTGCCGGGTTCAAGACCCCGGAGGTGATCGATTACATCCGCAAGCTCGGCGTCTCGTCGATCGAGTTCCTGCCGATCCACGGTTTCGTCCAGGACCAGCACCTGCTGGAAAAGGGCATGACCAACTATTGGGGCTACAACAGCATCGCCTTCTTCGCTCCGCATCCCAAATACCTGGCCAGCGGCAAGATCTCCGAGTTCAAGGAAATGGTCGCGCACCTGCACAACGCCGACCTCGAGGTGATTCTCGACGTGGTCTACAACCACACGGCCGAAGGCAACGAGCTGGGGCCGACCCTGTCGATGCGCGGCATCGACAACGCCACCTATTACCGGCTGATGCCGGACGACAAGCGCTACTACATCAACGATTCGGGCACCGGCAACACGCTGGACATGAGCCACCCCTGCGTCCTGCAGATGGTCACCGACTCGCTGCGCTACTGGGCCACCGAGATGCACGTCGATGGCTTCCGCTTCGACCTGGCGACCATTCTCGGGCGCGAGCACGACGGCTTCGACGAGCGTCACAGCTTTCTCGTCGCCTGCCGCCAGGACCCGGTGCTGGCCAAGACCAAGCTGATCGCCGAGCCTTGGGATTGTGGGCCCGGCGGCTATCAGGTCGGCGGTTTCCCGCCTGGCTGGGCGGAGTGGAACGACCAGTTCCGCGATACGGTGCGTGCTTTCTGGAAGGGTGACGACGGCAAGCTCGCAGACTTCGCCAGCCGCCTGACCGGCTCCGGCGACCTGTACAACCAGCGCGGGCGCCGACCGTTCAGCTCGGTGAATTTCGTCACCGCCCACGACGGTTTCACCCTCAAGGACTTGGTCTCCTACAACCACAAGCACAACGAAGACAACGACGAGGACAACCGCGACGGCAGCGACAACAACCTGTCCTGGAACCACGGCGTCGAGGGCCCCAGCGACGATCCGGAGATCAACGCCCTGCGCTACCGGCAGATGCGCAACTTCTTCGCCACCCTGCTGTTCTCCCAGGGCACGCCGATGATGGTCGCCGGCGACGAATTCGCCCGCACCCAGCACGGCAACAACAACGCCTACTGCCAGGACAGCGAAATCGGCTGGGTGAACTGGGACATCAGCGAGGACAGCTACGGCCTGTTGGCCTTCGTGCGCAAGCTGATCCGCCTGCGTCAGCGCTTCCCGATGTTGCGTCGCGGCCGTTTCCTGGTCGGCGCCTACAACGAGGAACTGGGGGTCAAGGATGTCACCTGGCTTGCGCCCAACGCCGAGGAAATGACCATCGAGCAGTGGGAGGACGCGCACAACCGCTGCATGGGCATGTTGCTCGACGGCCGCGCCCAGCCCACCGGAATCCGCCGGGCCGGCTCGGACGCCACGCTGCTGCTGATCGTCAACGCGCACCATGACCTGGTGAACTTCACGCTGCCGGAAGTCCCGCAGGGCATCTATTGGAATCGCCTGATCGACACCAACAATCCGACCGCACGCCCCGAACGCTTCGATTTCGGCGACGAGTACGCCGTCACCGGCCGCTCGCTGCTGCTGCTCGAGCTGTACAAGGTTCCCGAGGAGGCGTGAGCCCTGCCCCGCCGACCGCTGCGTGGCTGCTCGGTCGGCAGGCACGCCGCGAACGCGATGGAGCAGTGAACCCTGTCGCATTCCGGCAGTCCGAAACCGCGCGGCAATCGATAACGACAAGCGGATTCGTCCTGCCAGCCGCAGGCGGGCTGTCTTTTCCGTGACGGATCACAGGCCATGCAAACCACCCGAATTCTTCTTTTCCCGCTCCTGCTCGTGCTGGGCACCCTCGCGGCGCCAGCGAGCGCCTCGGCTGCCGAGGCAGCCAGGCCTATCGAAGTCTCCAAGACCCGCCCGGCCACCGTGCGCCTGCTGATCAACCGGGCCGGCTCCGGCAAGGCCATGGACGTGCGCAACGAACTGGACGTACCGATCGAGGCGACCCTGCGCCTGAGCCGGTTGGTGAACGTCGCCGGGGTGCGCGGCGGCGTGATCCGCAAGCAGGTCCCGCCGCGCAGCCAGCTGCGCATCGCGACGCTGAGCAAACGGCAGTCGGGCTACCCGCTGATGTACCGGCACAGCTTCAGCTATGGCCTGATCTTTTCGCCCGACCCGGCTCGGCGCCTGGGCAACGCGGCAGTCGGCGGGCATGCCTACGCCCTGCCCTGGCGCGGCGGCCCGTTCCGCATCTCCCAGGGCGCGGGCGGCGACTACAGCCACAACACGCCCAAGGGCCGCTACGCCGTGGATGTTGCCATGCCGGTCGGCACGCCGATCGTCGCGGCGCGCGCCGGAACGGTGCTCAAGGCCCGCGACGGCCAGGGCGGCCGCTTTCCCGATCCGGCCGGCAACTACGTGCGCATCCTGCACGATGACGGTACCCACAGCGCCTACCTGCACCTGCAACGCGGCTCGGTAGTCGTGCGCAGCGGCGCGCGCGTGGACAAGGGCGAGCTGCTCGGCAAGTCGGGCAACACCGGGCGCAGCACCGGGCCGCACCTGCACTTCGTGGTGCAGAAGAAGATCGGCGCGGGCCTGGTGTCCATCCCCTTTCGCTTCGCCCAGCCGGTCGAGTCACTGTCCAACGTCGCGCTCAACGGCGACTGAGCGAGGCCTCAGAACATCCGCTGCAGGATGTCGTCACGCTTGACCAGCCTGTGGTAGAGCGCGGCGCCGATGTGCCCGGCGAGCAGCATCAACAGCAGCCAGGCCAGCGGCGAATGCAGGCTGCCGAGCGCCGCCATCCAGGCGATCTCGTCGCCCTTGGCCGCCAGCGGCATGCCGAATACCTCCAGACCGTAGCCGTTGCCCAGCATGTACAGCACGCCGGTGACCGGCAGCGCGAGCATGGCGAGGTAAAGCGCCAGGTGCCCCGCCTTGACCAGCCAGGCCGTGGCCGGGTCGTGGCGAGGCCGGCTCGGTAGCTGCGACAGCGCCCAGCCGGTTCGCAGCACGGCGAGCAGCAACAGCAGCGCGCCAATGGACAGGTGCCAGGGCACCAGCGTCTGCCCGACCCAATGCTCGCCCTCGGCGATGCGGTCGGAGAACTTGAGCAGTTGCCAGAGGATGAGCAGCCCCATGGCCCCGTGCAGCACGCGGCTGACCAGGCCGTAACGCTTGGCCGAATCCAGGATCATGCCGTCGCCCTCCCGCTTTCCCCGGGCTGCCAGACGATCGTCAGCGCCTCGCCGCTGGCCATTCGCTCGAGATGATCGGCCACGACCTGCTGCAGGCGTGCCAGCGCCGCGGCATCGGCGGCCTGCAGCTGTGCCTCGAGCCTCTCGCCTGCGTCACGCAAGCGGCATTCGCCAATCGGCAACTCGATACGGCCAAGCGCGTCGTCCAGCTCGACCGGAAACTTGTGCCCCCAGTGCTTGCACAGCCGGTTGATCAGTCGGCCGGGGTTCGCACAGGCGATGTGGGCAAAGGACAGGTGCATAGAGAAATCCTCCGTTTCAGAAAAGGGGTCAGCCGAACCGATAGGCCGACAACACGGTTTCCATGACGCGATCGCTGAAGACGCGCCGCCCGCGGCTCTCACCTGCGGCCCCGGCCGCAACCAGCAGCGGAATCAGGTGTTCCTCGGCGCGCGGCGGATGGCACAGCCGCGCCTCGGGTGCCTGCTGCCAGTCGCGCAAGCGCGCGTCGCGCTCGTCGGCAGGTGCCTCGACGGTTTCCGTCAGCCAGGCGTCGAAGCGCTCCGAGATCGGCCCGAAGTGCGGGTCGCCGTAACCCCGCATGTTGTGAAAGCTCATGCCGCTGCCGACGATCAGCACATCCTGCTCGCGCAGCGCGGCCAGCGCCCGACCGGCGGCCAGGTGCGCCGCGGGCGAGAGATCCTGGCGCAGCGACAGCTGCACTACCGGGATCTGCGCCTGGGGGAACATCAGCTTCAGCGGAATGAACACGCCGTGGTCGAAGCCGCGCTCGTGGTCGATCGCGCAAGGCAGCGCGGCGTCGCTCAACAGGCTGGCGAGCCGAGCCGCCAGGGCCGGCTCGCCGGGTGCGGGATAGCGCAGCGCGTAGGTATGCGCGGGAAAACCGTAGTAGTCGTAGATCAGGTCCGGCTGGCGGGCGCCCGTCACCTGGAATTCGGGCGCCAGCCAATGGCCGGAGATCAACACGATGGCTTCAGGCGTGCGCGGCAGTGTCGCGGCAATGCCGCGAAGGAAATCGGCCATCGCCGTCCAGGCATCGGCCGGGCTCCACTCCATGAAGAAGCATGGCCCGGCGCCGTGCGGGACGAACAGCGTGGGCATCGGTGTCGGGCGTTGAATGGTCATGAACTGGCCCCGGTGGGTTTGACGCGAGGCAGTATGAGCGCCATCTTTCAGCAGCAGAACAGGGCAATCCAGCGCAACAGTTCCTACCCAGAGGAGTAAATCACATGCTCGACCGCATCACCGGCATGCGCGTCTTCGTCCGTGCCGCCAGTGCCGGCAGCCTGTCCGCGGCGGCGCGACACCTGGGCATGTCGCCGGCGATGGCAACCAAGCACGTCGATGCGCTGGAAGCACGCCTGGGCGTCAAACTGTTCCATCGCAGCACCCGGCGCCTGACACTCACCGAAGCCGGCAACGACTACCTCGAGGCCTGCCAGCGGATTCTTCCGGAAATCGAGGAAACCGAGGCCCGCATCGCCTCCCGACGGGTCGAAGCCACAGGCCTGCTGCGCATGAATGTGCCGCTGACTTTTGGCGCACGGCACATCGCGCCGCTGTTGCCGACCTTCAGCGAACGCCACCCGGCGGTGGCGGTGGAGCTTGGGCTCACCGACAGCCAGGTCGACCTGATCGACGGCGGTTGGGACATGGCCGTGCGCATCGGCCGCCTGGGCGACAGCCCCTTGCAGGCACGCCGGCTGGCCGACTGCCCGTTGCTGGTGTGCGCCGCACCGGCCTACCTCGATCGCCATGGCGTGCCGCGCAAGGTCGCCGACCTGACCCGCCACAACTGCCTGGGTTACACGCTCTCGCAAGCCGGCCACCAGCACTGGCTGTTCGGCCAGGAGGGCGATGTGCGCGTCACCGTGCAGGGTAACCTCGTCGCCAACAACGGTCCGGCGCTGGTCGCCGCGGCCGTCGGCGGCCAGGGCGTGATCTATCAGCCGCAGTTCATCGTCGCCGCCGCCTTGCGCCGGGGCGAGCTGGTCGCCCTGCAACTGGACCAGCCCACGCAGGCGTTGGGCGGCATCCACGCGGTCTACCCGCCCGACCGGCGGCCACCGGCGAAGGTGCGCGTGATGATCGACTACCTCGTCGAGGCGTTCGCCGGGCCTGCACCCTGGGATCTCCAGGGCCGCTGAAAGGCGCGATCGCATTTCGCCTCGCCGCGCTCGGCGCCCTGGAGCCGAAGCGCCATGCCGTCCGCTGCGCGCCCCCTGCGCCCAGAAAAAGATGAACCGCCAAGGCCGACACCAGTCGGAAGAATAAGTGGGGCGCTTTGCCAGACGCGAAACGGACATCGGCGAGCAAGGCCCTGACGCTGGAGCCCCTGCCAATTCCGGACTTCTCGGCTGAGCTAGCGGGCGGTACGGCCTGCATCCGCAAGAGGGTGCGCGAAGCTGGGCACGCTCCTGACACTTCATTCCGGCTGCGGCGCGCAGGACCAGTTCGCAGCCCGACCCGGAGACGCCATGAAAGCTGTTGTCTATCACGATGTCGGGGATATCCGACTGGAAGATGTACCCGAACCACGCATCGAGGCACCGACCGACGCCATCGTGCGCATCACGGCCTCGGCCATCTGCGGCACCGACCTGCACTTCGTGCGCGGCACCTTCAGCGGCATGCAGCCGGGCACCATTCTCGGGCACGAGGGTGTCGGCATCGTCGAGGAGCTGGGCGAAGACGTACGCAACCTGAAGGTCGGCGACCGCGTGGTGATCCCCTCCACCATCGCCTGCGGCAACTGTGCCTATTGCCGGGCCGGCTATTTCGCCCAGTGCGACGTCGCCAACCCGAACGGCAAGTCGGCCGGCACCGCATTCTACGGCGGGCCTTCGGCGACCGGCCCGTTCCACGGGCTGCAGGCGGAAAAGGCGCGAATCCCCTTCGCCAACATCGGGCTGGTCAAGCTGCCACCGGAGATCAGCGACGACCAGGCGATTCTGCTGTCGGACATCTTTCCCACCGGCTATTTCGGCGCGGAAATGGCCGAGATCGAGAGTGGCGACACCGTTGCCGTGCTCGGTTGCGGGCCGGTCGGGCAGTTCGCCATCGCCAGCGCCAAGCTGCTCGGTGCCGGCCGGGTATTCGCCATCGACCAGTATGAGGACCGCCTGCGCGCCGCACGCAGCCAGGGCGCCGAGACCATCGACTTCAACCGCGAAGATCCGGTCGAAACGCTCAAGCGCCTGACCGGCGGCATCGGCGTCGACCGTGTCATCGATGCGGTAGGTATCGACGCCGAACATGGCTGCTGCGGCCATCCGGAACGACATACGCCGCGTCAGGGCCAGTGGCAGCCCGGCGATGCGCCGTCGCAGGCGCTGGAATGGGCCGTGCAGTGCCTGGCCAAGGCCGGCACCTTGTCGATCATCGGCGTCTACCCGCCGGATGCGATGACCTTTCCCATCGGGATGGCGATGAATCGCAACCTGACGATCAACATGGGCAACTGCCACCACCGCAAGTACATACCTCGGTTGATCGAGATGGTGCTGGCACGGCGCATCGACCCGGCCAAGATTCTCACCCAGGTCAAACCGATGAACGACGCGATCGCCGCCTTCGAAGCCTTCGACCGCCGCGAGAGCGGCTGGATCAAGGTCGAGCTGCAACCGCAGCGCCAGGACAGCAGCGGCAGCGGCAGCGAAGAACAGGTCATGGACAAGGCGGTCGCCGATACCTTTCCGGCAAGCGACCCGACCAGCATGCAGGAGCCGCGGTAATCCGGCCGAGGACGGGCGATGGCAGCGATTCACATCGGCATATCCGGTTGGCGCTACGCGCCGTGGCGCGGCGACTTCTACCCCAAGGGACTGACGCAGAAGAACGAGCTGCGCTTTGCCTCGCGCGCGGTGAACAGCATCGAGATCAACGGCTCGTTCTATGCCCTGCAGCGCCCGGAACGCTACGCCGAGTGGTATGAGCAGACGCCCGACGACTTCGTCTTCAGCGTCAAGGCGCCGCGCTTCATCACCCATGTCAAACGCCTGCGCGATATCGAAGGGCCGCTGGCGAACTTTTTCGCCTCGGGCCTTTTCGCGCTCAAGGACAAGCTCGGCCCGCTGCTCTGGCAGTTTCCGCCGTCGTTTCGCTTCGATCCGGAGCGCTTCGAGGCGTTTCTCGCCAGGCTGCCGCACGACACCGAGGCGGCGCTGGAACTGGCCAAGCGCTGCGAACCGCGCATGGAGGGGCGCAGCCTGCTGTCGATCGACCGCAAGCGGCGCCTGCGCCACGCGGTCGAGATCCGCCACGACAGTTTCGTCGATCCGGCCTTCGTCGCCCTGCTGCGCCGCTACGACGTGGCGCTGGTGGTGGCCGATACCGCGGGCAAGTGGCCGTACCGCGAGGACCTCACCAGCGACTTCCTCTATCTGCGCCTGCATGGCGCCGAACAGCTCTATACCAGCGGTTACTCCGACGCTGCGCTGGAGCGCTGGGGCGAGCGCATTCGTGCCTGGACCAATGGCACGCAGCCGGAGGATGCCCAGCTGATCAGCGACGCCGCCCCGCCGCGGCGCAAGGTGCGCGACCTCTACTGTTACTTCGACAACGACGTGAAAGTCCGTGCGCCCTATGACGCGCGCCGACTCTTGCAACTGCTCGGCCTGGACAAGGGCCTCGAGACCACCCCCGGCCAGCTGGAAGAAGGAGCCTTTGAGTGACCTTGCCGAAAGATCACCCCATCGACAGCAAACACCTGGACGCCCACATGGCCAGCGAGGTGAACGCGTTGCGCGTGCTCACCGTGAACACGCACAAGGGCTTCACCTCGTTCAACCGCCGCTTCATCCTGCCGGAGCTGCGCGAGGCGGTGCGCGCCGTCTCGGCCGACGTGGTGTTTCTCCAGGAAGTGCTCGGCACCCATGAAAAACATGCCCTGCGCTTTCACAACTGGCCGCAGACCCCGCAGTACGAATTCCTCGCCGACAGCATCTGGACCGACTTCGCCTACGGGCGCAACGCCGTCTACCCCGATGGCGACCACGGCAACGCGCTGCTCTCGAAGTTTCCGATCATCCGCTACGAGAACCTCGATGTGTCCATCGCCGGCCCCGAGCGCCGCGGCCTGCTACACAGCGTGCTGCAGGTGCCGGGCCACGAACTGCATGCCATCTGCGTGCACCTGGGGCTGCGCGAGTCGCACCGCCAGCGTCAGCTCGAGCTGCTCTGCGACCTGCTCGACTCGCTGCCCGAAGGCGCCCCGGTGGTGGTCGCGGGCGACTTCAACGACTGGCGCCTGCGCGCCACGAAGGCGCTCGACCGTTGCGCGGGGCTGCATGAAGTCTTCGCGCTGAACCACGGCCAGCTGGCCAAGACCTTTCCCGCACGCTGGCCGATGCTGCGGCTCGATCGCATCTATGTGCGCAATGCCACCAGCCACCAGCCGCGCATCCTCGGTAACAAACCCTGGACGCACTTGTCCGATCATCTGCCCCTGGCGGTGGAGATACACCTATGAAATTCCACTGGAGAGATGGGAATCGTCTTCAGTTGCTGGAAAACGGCGAAGAATTCTTTCCTGCCGTTTTCGAAAGCATTGCCAATGCAAAAAAGGAAGTGCTGCTGGAAACCTTCATCCTGTTCGAGGACAAGGTCGGCCTCGAGCTGCAGCAGGCACTGATTGCCGCGGCCGAACGCGGCGCGAGCGTCGATGTGACGGTGGACGGCTTTGGCTCGGCCGACCTGTCGCCCGGTTTCATCGAACAGATGACCCGCGTCGGCGTGCGGATCCACATGTTCGACCCCGGCAAGCGCCTGCTCGGCAAGCGCCTGAACGTGTTCCGGCGCCTGCATCGCAAGATCGTCGTGGTCGACGCGGAAGTCGCCTTCATCGGCGGCATCAACTTCTCCGCCGACCATCTCGGCGACTTCGGCCCGAAAGCCAAACAGGACTACGCCATGCGCGTCGAGGGCCCGGTGGTTCACGACATCCATCGTTTCTCGCTGCGCACCATCGCGCCGGTCCAGCCGCGCCGCTGGTGGCAGCGCCGTGCGCGCGAACAGGCCAACAGCTATGTCGGCGCCAGCCGTGGCGAGGCCCGTGCGCTGCTGGTCACGCGCGACAACGACGAGCACAAGGACGACATCGAGGAGCATTATCTGCAGGCGATTCGTGATGCCCGCTCAAGGCTGTTGATCGCCAACGCCTATTTCTTTCCGGGCTATCGCGTGCTGCGCGAGATCCGCAACGCAGCGCGGCGCGGCGTGCGTGTGCGGCTGATCCTGCAGGGCGAACCGGACATGCCGATCGCCAAGTTCGGCGCGCGCATGCTCTACAACTACCTGATGCGCGACGGCGTCGAGGTCCATGAATACTGTCGGCGCCCTTTGCACGGCAAGGTCGCCCTGGCTGACTACGAATGGTCCACGGTCGGCTCGAGCAACCTCGACCCGCTGAGCCTGTCGCTGAATCTCGAGGCGAACCTGATCATTCGTGACCATGCCTTCAATCGCCACCTGCACGAACGCCTCGATCACCTGTTGCAGGTCGACTGCCGCCGCATTCCGCTCGAGCGCATCGTGCGCGGCTACTGGTGGCGCGCGCCGCTGGCGTTCGTGATTTTCCACTTCCTGCGGCATTTCCCCGAACTGGTCGGCCTGCTGCCGGCACACAAGCCCAAGCTGCAGACGCTCCAGGCGCAGACGTCAAGCGCCGAGCCCGCCACCTCCCCTCCGCTTCAGCGAGACCAGCGATGACCGCAACGCCCAACGAAGAACATTCGCAGAGCACATGGCGCCGCCGCTGGCCTCTGGTGAAGAAGGTCCTCACCTACGCCTTCTTCGTGCTGGTCACCGTGTTGCTGGTCAGCCTGGCCCGCAAGCTCGACTGGGGCGAGGTATGGCACACCTTGCGCAATTACAACGCGCAGACGCTGCTGCTCGCCGGCGTCGCGGCTGCCGGCAGCTACGTCGTCTACTGCTTCTTCGACGTGCTCGGCAAGCGCTATACCGGCCACGACATTCCGGTGCGCCAGGTGTTGCCGATCACCTTTGTCTGCTACGCCTTCAACCTGAACCTCAGTGCCTGGGTCGGCGGCATCGCGTTGCGTTATCGCCTCTACTCGCGGCTCGGCCTGCGCCCATCGCAGATCACCCGGGTCTTCACCCTGAGTCTGCTGACCAACTGGCTGGGCTATATGTGGCTGGCGGGGTTGATCTTCGTGCTCGGTGGCATCACGCCGCCCTCGGGCTGGGAGATCGGCATGGGCGCATTGCGCGTGCTTGGTGCCGCGCTGTTGCTCGCCTGCCTCGTGTACCTCGGCCTGTGCGGCTACTCCAAGCGCCGCGAATGGAGCATTCGCGGCCACGACATCCGCCTGCCGTCGTTGCGCATGGCCTTGGTGCAGATGGTGCTGGGCGCGGTGAACTGGGGGCTGATGGCGCTGGTGGTGTACTTCATGCTCTCGCAGAAGGTGGCCTACCCCGAAGTCCTCGGCATCCTGATGATCAGCAGCATCGCCGGGGTCATTACGCACATTCCGGCCGGGCTGGGGGTGATCGAAGCCGTGTTCGTCGCGATGCTGGCCGACGAGATGAGTCGCGGCGCCATCGTCGCCGGCCTGATCGGCTACCGGGTCATCTACTTTCTGATTCCGCTGCTGCTGGCCACCGCCGTCTATGTGGCTCTGGAAGCCGGTGCCAAACGCCTGCGCGGCCGCAACCAGGGTGCCCAGACGGACGACGGCAGCGCAGCCGGTACTTCGGGTGCCGGCCAGCGCTGAATGAAAAAAGCCGGCTCGAGGCCGGCTTTCTTCACTTGCTAAGCGATCAACGCTTGGCGACGGTCGCGTCCTTCGGCAGCTTGAAGGTCCAGACCATGCCACCCTGGTTCAGGTCCTTGATGCGCTTGGCCACTTCGCCACCCCACAGCGGGACCGCACCACCCCAGCCGGACAGCACCGAGACGTACTGCTCGCCGTCCATTTCCCAGGTGACCGGGGAACCGACGATGCCCGAGCCGGTGTTGAACTCGTAGACCTTCTTGCCGGTCTTGGCATCGAACGCCATCAGGTAGCCTTCCGGGTTGCCGGTGAAGACCAGGTTGCCCTTGGTCGCCAGCACACCGCCCCACAGCGGCGCGTAGTTCTTGTAGCGCCACACTTCCTTGCCGGTCTTCGGATCGATCGCGCGCAGTACGCCGATGTATTCCTCGTTCAGCGGGTGGATGGTGAAGCCGGCACCCAGGTAGGCCGCGCCCTTCTTGTAGGCGACGCCTTCGTTCCAGATGTCCATGCCCCACTCGTTGGACGGCACGTAGAACAGCCCGGTGTCCTGGCTGTACGCCATCGGCATCCAGTTCTTGCCGCCGAGGAACGACGGTGCGACGAATACCGACTTGCCCTTGTCAGCCTCGCCCGGGTTGCCCGGACGGTTTTCTTCGACGTAGAGCGGGCGGCCGTTCTTGTCCAGGCCCTTGGCCCAGGTGATCTTGTCGACGAACGGGAAGCCACGGATGAACTTGCCGTTGGTGCGGTCGAGCACGTAGAAGAAGCCGTTACGGTCAGCCGTACCGGCTGCCTTGATGGTCTTGCCGCCGTCCTTGTAGTCGAAGGAGATCAGCTCGTTGACGCCGTCGAAGTCCCAGCCGTCGTGCGGCGTGGTCTGGAAGTGCCACTTGATCGAGCCATCTTCGGGGTTGAGCGCCAGACGCGAGGACGAGAACAGGTTGTCGCCCGGGCGCAGGTGCGAGTTCCACGGCGACGGGTTACCGGTACCGAACAGCAGCGAATCGGTGTCCGGATCGTAGTAGCCGCCCAGCCAGGTGGCTGCACCACCGGTCTTCCACAGGTCACCCGGCCAGGACTTGCCGGCTTCGCCGCCGGAGATGCCGGCTTCGACCTTCTTGCCGTCCTTGTAGACGTAGCCCATGTGGCCTTCCACGGTCGGACGGGTCCACAGCAGCTCGCCATTCTTCGGGTTGTAGGCTTCGATCTTGCCCACTACACCGAACTCGCCACCGGAGACGCCGGTGATCAGCTTGCCCTTGACGATCAGCGGAGCGGCGGTGATCGAGTAGCCAGCCTTGTAGTCGGCGACGGTCTTCTTCCAGACGACCTTGCCGGTGTCCTTGTTCAGTGCGACCAGCTTGGCGTCGAGGGTGCCGAAGATCACCAGATCGTCGTACAGCGCGACACCGCGGTTGATCACGTCACAGCACGGCATGATGCCGTCGGGCAGGCGCGCGTCGTACTGCCACAGTTCCTTGCCGGTGCGCGCATCGATGGCGTAGACCCGCGAATAGGAACCGGTGACGTACATCACCCCGTCCTTGATCATCGGCTGGGATTCCTGGCCGCGCTGCTTCTCGCCGCCCAGGGAGAAGGCCCAGACTGGGCGGAGCTGGCTGACGTTCTGGGTGTTCAGTGCATCGAGGCTGCTGTAACGCTGGCCCTGCAGGCCCAGGCCGTTGGTGACGATGTCGCCCGGGGTCTTGGTGTCGTTGAGGATGTCCTGATCGGTAACTGCCCAGGCCGACAGGCTGGACAGTGCCATTGCGGCAGACAGTGCAGTCAGGGCAAGGGGCTTGCGAAGACCGGTGTGCTTCATTGCGGCTACCTCTGCGGGTTCATTGTTGTCGCCGGGAAATTCTCCCGGTCTGGTCGAAATTCTTGGTTCGACCCGTCTTGCCAACAATTGCCCGCAGTACCGATTTAACTAGTCCCTTGGTAGCAATACCCGCCTGCCAGGCCCGAAAATCGGGGCCTGCAGGGCGGGCGATGACACCGGGCCAGCACGGAAGTCGCAGGTTTTTGGCCTGATAAGAGTATTTCGCTGGCCAGGCCTGGCTCTTACAACGGACGGCCCCGCTCATAAGGAAACGAGCCATGCTCCGTCACGTTCTGATCGTGCTGCTGTTGTTCACCCACTCGGCCTGGCTGCTGGCCGCCGAACCGATCCGCCTCGGCCTGAACTACCCCAAGACCGGCAACTACAAGGCCGAAGGCCTCGAACTGCGCCGCGGTGCCTTGCTCGCCGTAGACCAGATCAATAGCCAAGGCGGCCTGTTGGGCCGGCCGCTGGAGCTGATGAGCCTCAATTCCGCCGCGCGTGCGGAAAAGGCACGGGCCAATGTCGAACGCTTCGCCAGCGAAGGTGTGAGGATGGTGTTCGGCGGGGCCAACAGCGAGGAAGCGATCGCCGCCGGCAAGCGCGCGCGCGAACTCGGCCTGCCCTTCTTCCCCACGCTCGCCTATGCCAACGAGATCACTGGCCGGGATGGCCACCGCTACCTGTTTCGCGAGTCGAACAGCGCCTGGATGAGCGCCAAGGTACTGGGCCAGTACCTGAGCTGGCACATGCCCAACCGCCGCTATTACTACATCAGCCTGGACGACGCCTGGGGCAACAGCATGGAGCAGGCCCTGCGCGAGGCGACCCGCAGCCGCGACCGCGCCCGTCACGGCTACACCCGGATCGCCGCCCACGGTGCTCGCCGCGACGACTATCTCGGCGCGCTGCAAAAGGCCGCCGCCAGCGACGCCGATACGCTGGTCATCGTGCTTCTGGGCCAGGACCTGGTGCAGACCATGCGCCTGGCGCACGACCTGCAGCTCGGCCGGCGCATGCAGATCATCGTGCCCAACCTGACCCAGAGCATCGTCGAGCAGGCCGGCCCCCTGGTCATGGAGCACGTGATCGGCACAGAAGCCTGGACCTGGCAGGTCCCGGCGCTGGAAAAAAGCACCGAAGGCCAGGCCTTCGTCGAGCGCTACATCGAAGCGCACCAGGCCTACCCTGGCAGCACGGCGGCTTCGGCGTACTCGATCGTCCGGCAATGGGCGGCCGCGGTGCAGCGCGCCGGATCGCTCGACGGCGAGGCTGTGATCGCGGCGCTGGAGAACCACCATTACGAGTTGCTCAAGGGTGAGCAGTATTGGCGCGACTTCGACCACCAGAACGTGCAGAGCATCTACGCCGTGCGCGTGAGGCCGCGTAGCGAAATCATGCAGGACCGCTTCAAGCAGGACTATTTCACGATCATTCACCGCATGGACGGCGAAGAAGCCGCGCCGGACCTCGACGATTGGCAGCAGGAGCGCGGCGATGACCTCACCCTGCAGTAAATCCCGATTCGACGCAGACGCCGTTGGCGCTGAATAGCAAAAGCCCCGGTCGAACCGGGGCTTTTGCCTTGTCACGCCATGCGTGGCGCACGATGCCCAGCTACCTGTCCGTCAGCCGCCGAGCGCAACCAGGCCCAGCGGGCTGGCCGCCTGTGCATCCCAGGCCTCGCCACTGCTACTGGCGCCGGAGCCGAACAGCGCCTGGCGCTGCTGCAGCACGATATCCAGCGCACGGCTTGGCAGGATGTCGACGTCGTCGAAGGTGATCAACTGGCCCGGTTCGACGGCGCGCTTGAGCGCGGTCTTGCGCAGCAGGCCGATCGGTACGTAGTCCGGCTGATCGGCAAGCCGGACGGCCTCGCCGCGGAACTGGAAGCCGCCGATACCGCGCTCGATCAGCTCACCCGGCCGCATTGCGCGCTTGGCGATCGCGGCGACACCGAGTGTCGGCGTGGTCGAGTTGTTCAGCAGCACGCCACCGCCATTGAGCACGCGACGTACGGTCTTGCCAACCTCCAGCGAGCAGAGGTGGAACGGCCGGACCAACGTATAGAACGGGCCGCGGCCGAGCTTGAAGTACTCGATCGCGGGCGCCTGCTCGGTGTCGTGGCGACAGACAAGGAACACGCCGCCGGCGGGATAGCCGGACGGTACGACGTAGTCGACGATCGGCTGGCCAAGGCGCTCAGCCATCATTCCGAGCAGGCTGGCGCTGTCGTCCAGATTGGTCGACGCCAAGCCCTCCAGCCCCTGGCGGGTGATGGTCGCGCCGAGACCGTTGCCGACGATCACCTGCTCGATCTGCACCTTGGTGCCGTCGGTGAACGAAGTGGTCTGATCGACGCTGATGCCTTGCCGGGCCGCCCAGTAGGCCATGTCTTCCGGCGACGGGTCGTGGTTCAGGTAGCCCTTCATGTTGCCGTACACCACCGGCTCGAAGCCCATCTGCAGGGCGTCTTCATGCAGTGCCGCAAGCGAGCCCGGCTGGTCGCCTTCCGCCTCGGTGAGCAGGCCACGCCCGGCCAGGTAGGAACCGGTGGTCACCTGCAGTTCGGCATTGACCGTCACCACCGGCAAGCCGGCCTCGAAGGCTCGCTCGATGACCGCTGTGCCATGGAACACGTCGCCGCTGCATTCGACGATCAGGTCGCTGTGGTCGATCAGGTCGTCGATGGAATTGGTGAGGGCGTGAGGAAGAGGGAAATCGGTAAGGGAGCCGAGAGGCCGACGCGTGAGCACGCGACTGATCTCCATGTCCTGATAGTGCTGCTTGATCAGCCGCACGAAGCCATGAGCGATCATGCCGGTCCCGGACACACCGATTCTTTTAACGCTGGGGTTAGACATAAAGTGAATCCATTCTTGGGCATCGGCTTTATGACCGCGGCAGTGCGAAAAAAATTCGGCAGCTGGCAAATTAATTGCCAAGTGACATCGCGGTCGTGAGGCCAGCCCGAAGTGCGGGGCCAGCAGCGTTGAAACTAGTGGCCTTTGTGCACTCGCGCTAATTGAAGGGCGCGAGGTTCGACGAACGGTGTGTCCATTTCTCGTCGTCAAAAACGAAACGGCGCCAAGAGGCGCCGTTCGCTGGTTTGCATCGCCGCTCGATCAGCTCAGCGAAGCGATCGCCGCGTCGTAGTTCGGCTCGGAACCGATCTCGCTGACCAGCTCGCTATGCAGCACCTTGTCCTGCTCATCGAGCACTACCACGGCACGGGCAGCGATTCCTGCCAGCGGGCCGTTGGCGATCGCCACGCCGTAGTCGACCAGGAATTCGCTGCCGCGCATGGTCGACAGGTTGACCACGTTATCCAGCCCTTCGGCCCCGCAGAAACGCTTCTGGGCGAACGGCAGGTCGGCGGAGATACACAGCACCACGGTGTTCTGCAATGAACTGGCCTGGCTGTTGAACTTGCGCACCGAAGTGGCGCAGGTCGGCGTATCGACGCTCGGGAAGATGTTCAGCACCTTGCGCTTGCCGGCATAGGCCGACAGCTCGATGTCTGCCAGGTCGCCATTGACCAGGCGGAAAGGCTTGGCCTGCTGGCCGGGCTGCGGGAAGTCGCCGACCACCTGGATCGGGTTGCCGCGCAGGGTAACTTCACTCATGGGAACTCCTTATGTGCATGCAGGGCTTGCGAGCGGCCGCGGGCGTATCGCCCACGGCCTTGTTTGACTTCAGCGATTGGCGCTGTCGGCAAAGTATTCACGGGTCAGTTTGACCACCACCGGGCTGAGCAGCAGCAGCGAGATCAGGTTGGGGATCGCCATCAGGCCGTTCAAGGTATCCGCCAGCAGCCAGGCGAAATCCAGCTGGGCGATGGCGCCGAACGGTACGGCAAGTACCCAGATCACGCGGAACGGCAGGATGGCCTTGGTGCCGACCAGGAACTCCCAGCACTTCTCGCCGAAATAACTCCAGCCAAGGATGGTGGTAAAGGCGAAAACCACCAGGGCGATGGTCAGGATGATCCCGCCGATGCCCGGCATGGCTGCCTCGAAGGCTGCGGCGGACAGCGCCGAGCCACTTTCACCGCTGGTCCACACGCCGGTGCAGATGATCGCCAGACCGGTCATCGAGCAGACGATGATGGTGTCGATGAAGGTCCCGAGCATGCCGATCATCCCCGAGCGAACCGAGCTGGTGGTGGTGCCGGCGGCCTGGGCGATACCGGCGGTCCCCAGCCCCGCCTCGTTGGAGAAGATGCCGCGGGCGACACCGAAGCGGATCGCTGCCATCACGGCTGCGCCGGCGAAGCCACCGGTCGCGGCGATCGGCGTGAAGGCATGGGTGAAGATCAGGTCGAAGGCAGCGGGAATGGCCTCGGCGTTGACCACCAGCACGACGATCGCCGCGATGATGTAGGCCAGGCACATGAACGGCACGAGGGACGCGGCGACCACCCCGATGCGGCGGATACCGCCGAGGATCACCAGGCCGACGATGACCATGGTCAGCACGCCGGTGAGCCACAGCGGGATCGAGAAGGTGGTTTCCAGGGCATGGGCCATGCTGTTGACCTGCACCATGTTGCCGATGCCGAAGCCGGCGAGCCCGCCGAAGATCGCGAACGCCCCGCCGAGCCAGGCCCAGCGCGAACCCAGGCCATTCTTGATGGCATACATGGGGCCGCCGACATGCTCGCCGCGATCGTCTTTCTCGCGGTAATGCACGGCCAGCACGACCTCGCAGTATTTGGTGGCCATGCCGACCAGCGCGGTGCACCACATCCAGAACAGCGCCCCTGGGCCGCCGAGGAAGATGGCGGTGGCCACACCGGCGATGTTGCCGGTCCCCACGGTTGCCGCCAGCGAGGTCATCAGGGCTTGGAACGGGCTGATCTCACCGGTTTCGTCATCACCTTTGGCACGGCCGCGCCACATCAGCGCAAAACCGGTCCCGATGCGGGCGAGCGGCATGAACTTGAGCATGAACATCAGGAAAAGACCGGTACCGAGAATCAGCACCAGCATTGGCGGGCCCCAGACGAGGCCGTTGACGCTATTGACGAGGTTTTGCAGCAATTCCATTCGTGGCACCTGTTCTTCTTGGGCGAGGTTCGCTCGCGTGTTATGGGCCGTATCTCCATACGAGACCTTGGAACGGTTCACTGCGGGGTAACGCAGCCCCTTTCCGCGGCCCGGGTGATGACGGTTCGTGTCTGCGCTGCGGGATGACCGCAACGACGGCTGCACCTTGCAAGACACGTGCTAGACGCCCGGGCGGGATCTCCACACAGGCGTGTCGCCGGATGCTACCACCGCTTTTCCCGGCTGGCGTCGGCGATTTACGCCACTTATGCCGAACTACTGCCTGGCCTTCGACGGTCGCTACGCACCAGCGCCCTGACGGGCTCGTTCAGCGTAGCCAATCCTCACGACGTTGCAGCGGGCTCAGAAATCGCGGCGGTAGAACAGGTCCAGCGAGCTGGCCAGCCCGCTCGCGGCCTCGAGGAACAGACGCTTGGTCAATCGATAGCGCAGGCCGATGGTATTCGACGGCTCGAACACGCCGACGCCGTAGCGCAGGGTCAGCCGGTCGGTCAGCTGGCCGCTGGCGACGACGCTGGTCTGAGTGCCACTGCCCTCGGTGTCCAGCTGGAAGTCCTCGATGCCCAGGCGGCTGGCCAGGCCGCTGGTGAGCGACGAGCTGCCGGCCAGGCCGAGGCCGATCGCCGCGCGCGCGAGCAGGTTGTTGTCGCCGCTGTCGCTACCCAGCGGCCGACCGAGGATCAGGTAGGAAAGCGCCTGCTCCTGACTCATCGCCGGCTCGGCGAAGACGTCGACGCGCGGTTGCTGGGCACTGCCGGTGATACGCAGCCCGGCGACCACGTCGTGCGCTTCGACGCGGCGGATCGCTTCGATGTCCAGGTACGGCTGCGATAGCGGCCCGGTGAACAGCAGGCGCGCACGGCGAATGGTCAGGCGCTGCCCATAGGCGCGGTAGCGGCCATTGTTGAGCTGCAGTTCACCCCGCGTATCGAGGTCATCGCCGATGTGCAGATAGCCCGCGAGGTCGGCGGTGAGGCCGAATCCGGAAAAGCGCAGACGCTCCTGGCCGACTTCGACGTCGACGTCCATTCGCACCTGCACCGGCGTCGCAGGCTGCTCGGCTTCTTCGCCGACGATCACTGCATCGTTGGACACGGTCACGGTCGAGGGCGGCAGATCGCGCACCGTGATTTCACCGCGCGGCACCTTCACCTGACCGCGGATCATCAGCTCCGAATTCTCCAGCGTGATTTTCAGGTCCGGCGCTGCCTCGAGCTCGGCGTAGGGTTCGACGACGATCGGTAAGCGCTGGCCGCGTACGTTCAGCGCGAGATCAGGCTGCCCTTGCCAGCCGAACGTGCCGTCCAGCTGCCCCTGCCCGCTCTCGCCGCTGCGCCAGCTGCCATCGAAACGCATGCGCTGGCCGTCGATGGCCAGATCCAGCTGCAGATCCTCGAAGCTGGTCGGCAGCGCGCTACCGGATAGCTCACCGCCCCGCAGGCTCAGGCGGCCGCTGATTTCGGGCTCACGGAGGCTGCCATGCAGCCGCCCGCTGCCCTGCAGACGCCCCTCGATGCGCTCGACCATTGGCAGAAACGGTCGCGCCGCCGCGAGGCTGAGGCCGTCGAGGCGGAACTGGCCGTCGAGCGGCTTGGTTTCGCCGCGCGGATCGATGCGGGCCTCGATGGTCAGCTCGCCCAGTTCACCGCCATCGAAGCGCAGTTCGCTGTCGATGCGCTGGGGCAACAGGCGACTGTTCAATGCCAGCGCCTGATAGGGGAAATCGTGCCAGGTGTCGGCTTCGCGCATGCGCAGCACGCCGCTGCCCGCGTCGATGCGCAACGTGCCGTTGGGCCCGCTGGCTGGCAGGTCCAGGCTCAGGTCGGCATTCAGTTCGCCCTGCCAGGCGAAGTCGTCCGGGAACAGCTCGGCCAGGCTGCCCATCTGGAAGTCGCGCAAGCGATAGCGCAGCCGCGGCTCGGGCATCAGGCGCTGGTCGCTGCCACACAGGCTGGCCTCGCCCGATACCCAGCAATGCGCAGCCAGCTCGACGCTCCCGTCAGCGGTGCGCCGGATGCCGGTGGGGTTGCGCAAGCGCCAGCGCTGACCACTGGCCTCGAGCACGGCCGAAGTCAGGCGCCCCTGCCACGCCTCGCCCTCCAGGGCGCCGCGCAGCGCCAGGTCCAGATCCAGCAGGGGCCCCTGCACGCGCAGGCTCGCGTTGTGCTGCTCGCGCGTGCCGCCTGCCTCGAGCGTCACTTCACCGAGCGCGGTATCGCCCGCGGCAACGCCACTGGCCGTCAGGCCAAGCGATGCCCGCTCGCCGTTCTGCAGGCGCCCGTCCAGGCGCAACTGACGCAGCCGGTAGTCCTCATAGCCAATCTGCTCGGCGTCCAGCCGCAACTCGCCAGCCGGCCGCTCTGCGGTGCCGGCCAGTTGCAGCCGCCCCCGGGCCTGTCCAGTCAAACCCGGCCATAGCTGCGCCAGGCGTCGCAGCTCGAGTTGCAACTGTCCGTCGAGCCGCTCGCCCCAGCCTCCTCCACCCTCGACACGGTTGTCACCCAGCTGCAGCAGCAGGTCCTCCAGCATCCAGCGCTCGCCGGCACCGGAGAGCCGTGCGCGCAAAGTGGCCGGCTGCTGCCGCAGGCGCCCTTGCAGGTCGAGCGCAGCACTCGCCTCCAGGCGCTCGTCCCGCCAGGCCCCCGCGCTCTTGAGGCTGCCGCCGAGCTGGCCTGGCAACTCGGCTACCCAGTAGGCGGGGTCGAGTGAGCGCAGCTGCAGATCGGTCTTCCAGTCGATGCCCTGGGCAAAGCCGACACTCAGGCTGCCGGTCGCCTCGCCCTGTCCCGCGCGCAGCTCCAGCTGCGGCAGATGGATCTGCTCCAGATCGCCGCTGACCGGGCTCGCGAGCGTAAAGGGCCCGGCCGGGCCGCTCAGCGCAGAGTCTAAATGGCCCAGGTAGCTGCCGTCGTCGTACTGCAGTTCGCCGGTGAACTTGTGCAACGTGACCGGCGGCGCCTCTGTCGGGTAGAGCCGCTGCCAGGGGAACTCGTGCCAGTCGAACCTGGCTTCGCCGCGCAGCGCCTCGCTCCACTGTGCATTGCCCTGCAGGCTGAGCCGCTGCTCGTCACCGGCGTCCAGCACCAGCTCCTGGAGCGTTGCGGCACTGCGGTCGGCCCGCCCGGCGAGCCGGAACTGCACCGGCTTGCCGTCGCCGGCGAGCTGGCCGTCGCCCTGCACCCGATAACCCGCCCGCAAATCGCCCTTGGCGCTGAGCTCGGCACGCTCCAGCCGCAGGTTCGCGGGCAAGTCGTCACTCGCGCTGAAGTCGCTGACCACCAGCTTCACGTCGGCCGGCAGTGCATCGTCGAGTGGCTGCAGCGTGCCGGTCAGCCGCCCCTGCAGATAGCCATGGCTGAGTACCGTCAGCCTGAGCTGCTGCTGCAACGCGCCCTCGGCGTTCAGTTCGAGCGTCCAGGGTGACCCTTCGACCAGCTTCAGCGCTGCCTCGCCCTGCAGGCTCAACGGCCAGTCACCGGCGGGCTGCAGCTGGCCGGACAGCTCTGCCGACAGGTCGTCGCGCTTTACCGACAGCTGCTCGATCACCAGCTCGTCGCCGCGCCAGTCGGCACTCAGACGCGCCTGTTGCAGCTGCTCCACGCCGTCGAGACGCACCCGCCCGATCTCGAACAGGCCGACGCGCAGGCCCAGTGGCAACGACAGATCCGGCAGGCTGAATGGCTCGCTCGGCTCGGTCTGCGGCGAGGGCGCAAAACTCGCCTCGATGTCCCCGGTGACCAGCTTGTTGATGCACAGCGTCAGGCGCAGCAGGCAGCTCGGAGACCAGTCCAGCCGGGGCGTCTCGATCTGCGCGCGATCGGTGCCTCCCTGCCAGCGCAGGCGCTCGGCCCACCAGCGGCCGGCGAGCCGACCCTCGAAGCCTTCCACCGTCAGCCCCGGAACCCAGCCCAGCAGGCGCCGGCTGCCGCTTTCGCTACCGAGAAAGTAGCCAGCCGCAGCCACCAGGCCGAACACCAGCACCAACAGGACCGCCGCCACCCACTTGGCCGCGCGCTTCAAAGCTCGGGCCCCATCGAGAAATGCAGGCGCACACCTTGGTCGCCGTCGAGCGGGTGCGCGAGGTCGACGCGAATCGGGCCGACCGGCGATACCCAGCGCACGCCCACGCCGACGCTCTGCTTGAGCGTCGGCAGCTCCAGATCATTGAAGGCATTGCCCTGATCGGCGAACGCTGCGATACGCCAGCGCTCGGTGAGCGAAAACTGGTATTCCACGCTCGCGGCGAACTGGTAGCGGCCGCCGATGCGGTCGCCGTCGGAGTTGGTCGGTGACAGGCTCTGGTAGTCGTAGCCGCGCACGCTCTGGTCGCCGCCGGCGAAGTAGCGCAACGAGGGTGGCACGTTGACGTATTCGTCGGTCCAATTGCCGCCGAGCTGCACGCGACCAAGAAAGCGATGCCGCCGACCGAGCGTGGTCAACCCGCGGGCCTGGGCGTTGGCATGTACGAGGTTGGCGTCCGAGAGCACGCCGTCCTTCGCTGCGGCAATCTCGAACTGCAGCCGGTAGCCTTCGCTGGGGTCGATGCGGTTGTCGCTTCGCAGGTAGCTATAGGCAATGCCGGGCAGCAGCAAGGTGCTCAGCCCTGAATCGTCGCCCAGCCGGTACTCCTCACGCTGCCACTTGAGCGAGATCACGCGCAGCCAGCCGCTGTCCAGCTGACTGTGCCATTCAGGGCCAAGCCGCAGCAGGCGGCTGAGGCTGTCGGTGTCGGCCAGCTCCTCATACTGATAACCGGCGACGTAGCGCAGCTTGTCGGTCAGCGGCGGGTCGAGCGGCACGTCGTAGTACAAGCCGACGTTCTGCCGCGGCGCCGACAGCTCGGCTTCGGCGCCGTAGCTGTGCCCCTGGGGATTGACCCAGTGCCGGGTCCAGTCGAAGCGCAGGCGCGGCCCGACGTCGGTGGAAAACCCCACGCCAAGCCCGAGCGTGCGCGGCTCGCGCGTGGTCAGCATGACGTCAACCGGAATGCGCCGTTCGACAGCGGCGGTCGGGTTGGCATCGACACGTGTGCCGTCGAAGTAACCGCTCGATTGCAAGGCCCGATTGAGCTCGGCAATCAGCGCCGAGTCGTAGGGCGTACCCGGCTCGAACGGCACCATGCGCGCGAGCAGATCGTCATCGAACGGAGCGTCGCCCTGAAACTGAACCCGCCCCAGCCGATAGCGCTCACCGCTGTCGTACACCAGCTCCACGTCGGCCACCCCCAGCTGCGGGTCGATGCGCAGGCTCTGCTGGGTGAAACGACCGTCGAAATAGCCGTAGCGCGAGGCCTGGGTGAGAAAACGCTCCTTGGCCTCTTCATAACGCCCGTGGTTGAGCACATCACCGGGGCGCAGCAACTGGTCGGGAGTGTGGAACGCTGGCAGCCCGGTCGCCGGGCCCTGCAGCCGAACCTGCACGTCGCGCAAACGCACCGGCTCGCCCGGCGCGACGCGTACGATCAGACGTGGCTCGTCGCCATCGGCCACTTCGATATCGATGTCGGCGCGATAGAAGCCGAGCGCCTGCAGGGCCTTGGTCGCCTGCTCGCGGGCGACGCGGCTGTAACGCAGCAGCTCGCGCGCGTTGCGTTCGCCCAGATCGCCAATGTAATTCTCGACGTTGCGCCGAACATCACCGTTGGCCGGCTCGACACGCACCTGCAGCTCGGCGGCGAACAACGGCGAAGCAAACGACAGGATCAGACCGGCAAATACGCCGCGCAGGGTCAGCTTAAGCATGGCGCGGCATGCTAGCACGGCTCTGCCGGGCCCCGGGCAGGGTCGGCGCGGGCAGGCACGGCGGGGTTCGGAAACGGCTGGCAACATCGGGGGCTTCGACGGCGACGGCCCTGGTTCGGACAGGCGAAACGACGCGCAATTCCCCCTCAGCTCGCAGCGGAAACGACATGCTGCGGCGCCGGATGGAAAAACACGTGCTCGACCACCGGCCCGATGGCCACCTGGGCGATTTCCTCGTAGCCCTGACGGGCATAGAAGTTCAGGTAACGGGCGTTGCCGGTGTCGATCACCAGGCCGCTGGAAGTCGCGTCTTCGGCACACCAGTTGTGGACGGCTTCCAGCAGCTGTTCGCCGTAGTGGCGGCCCTGGTAGCGCGGGTGCACGGCGAGCAGGGGCAGTACGTGGAAGCGCCCCGGCGGCAAGGCGCCGAGCACCACGGCGTGATAGTCGAGGTAGCGGCGGGTGCAGCGCAGCCCGGTGCTGAGCAACATGCGCAGGCGCCAGGCCCAGCTTTCGGTGATCTCCAGGCGCCGCTGCGGCGGCGCGATCAGCGCCACGCCGATCAGACGATCCTCCAGCAGCAGGCCGATCGCCGGCTGGTCCTGGAGGAAATGCTGGTTGACCAACTCGCGCACCGTGGCGCGCACACGCTGGTCGTAACCCGGCCGCTCGGCCTCGAACAGGTAGCCGAACGTCGGCTCATGCCGATAGGCGTGATACAGCAGGGATCGCGCCTCGCTCGCGTAGCTGCTGTCGAGCATGCGCACTTCGGCGACATCGGCCATGGCCACTCTCCTCTTTCGCTCAGCATCGCCCTCAAAGAGGGCACCAAGGACGGCCGGCAACCCCGACTGGCCGGGCCTTTCAGCACGATAGCACCGCCCGACGCGAGCCGCCCGGGCTCGCCTGAGCGGCGTGGTCGCCCTAGAATCGCCGTTCGTTTCTGTCGGACAGCTTTTGATGAAAATCGTCTCTTTCAACATCAACGGGCTGCGCGCCCGCCCGCATCAGCTCGCCGCGCTGATCGAAAAGCACCAGCCCGACGTGATCGGCCTGCAGGAAACCAAGGTCTCCGACGAGCAGTTTCCGCAGGCGGAGATCGAGGCCCTGGGTTATCACGTCCACTTCCACGGGCAGAAGGGTCACTACGGTGTCGCCCTGCTCTCGCGCCAGGCGCCGCTGGAGATCCACAAAGGCTTCCCTAACGACGGCGAGGAGTCGCAGAAGCGCTTCATCTGGGGGCGCTTCGCCGATCGCAACGGACAGGCCGTGACCGTGATGAACGGCTATTTCCCGCAAGGCGAAAGCCGCGCGCACCCGGTGAAGTTTCCCGCCAAGACCAAGTTCTACGCCGACCTGCAGGCGCTGCTGGAGGAACGCTTCAGCCCGGAGCATCCGGTAGCGGTGATGGGCGACTTCAATATCTCGCCCGAGGACTGCGACATCGGCATCGGCGAGGTCAACGCCAAGCGTTGGCTGCGCACGGGCAAGTGCAGCTTTCTGCCCGAGGAGCGCGAGTGGCTCTGCCGGCTCAAGGCGTGGGGCCTGACCGACAGCTTCCGCACGCTCAATCCCGAGGTCGCCGACCGCTTCAGCTGGTTCGACTACCGCAGCCGCGGGTTCGAGGACGATCCGCGCCGCGGGCTGCGCATCGACCTGATCCTGACCACCGCCGCGCTGCACGCGCGGGTGCACGATGCCGGGGTCGACTACGACATCCGGGCGATGGAAAAGCCGTCCGACCACTGCCCGGTGTGGATCGATTTCAGCTGACCCCAGAGCCGCCCTGAAAGGCTCGTCGCAGAGCCTTCGCTGTCATCGTTTCGTCACCGTATCGTCTTAATCTCGCGGCCATCTGAGAAAGGAGTCGCGAGATGTCACCCAGTCGATCCGAGCGCGAAATCTGGTCGCGCGTTCTGTCCTTGGTCCTGTTGGGATCGATCTGCTACGGCCTGCCCTGGCAGGTGTTCGCCGCGCTGCCGGTGCCGGCCGAGGGCGTTGCGGTGCTGCGCATCCAGGGCTCCAACACGGTCGGTGCCAAGCTCGCGCCGATGCTGGTGAGCGGCTTCTTCGAGGCCCAGGGCCTCAAGGACGTGGCAGTCAGCAGCACGGCGGTCGCCAACGAGCAGCGCATCGACGCCAGGGACGACCAGGGGCACCGCCTGCATGCGACGGTCGCCGCGCACGGGACCGGCACCGGCTTCACAGCCCTGGCCGAGGGCAGTACGGACCTGGCAGCCGCGTCACGCCCGATCAAGGCCAGCGAGCGCCAGGCTCTCGCCGGGCTCGGCGACCTCAGCAGCGCCGCCGCCGAACAGGTCATCGCCATCGACGGGCTGGCCATCGTCGTGCATCCGGACAACCCTGTCGGCGCGCTTGGCACGGATGAGGTCGCGCGCCTGTTCGCTGGCGATATCAGCAACTGGAGCGAGCTGGGCGGCATGGACGCCCCGGTGCGCATTCACGCCCGCGACGACCGCTCCGGCACCTATGACACCTTCAAGGAACTGGTCCTGGGCGCCCACGGAAAGGCACTGACCCAGACGGCACGACGTTATGAATCCAATGACGAACTGGCCGCCGCGGTAACGCGTGATCGCGGCGCCATCGGCTTCGTCGGCCTGGCCTCCATCGGCAAGGCCAAAGCGCTGGGCATCACCGACGGTGATTCGCAGCCGATGGCACCCGAGCTCACGACCGTGGCCACCGAGGACTATCCGCTGTCGCGCCGGTTGTTCTTCTATGCCGCGCCAAACGACCAGTCACCCTGGACCCGGGCCTTCATCGACTTCGTGCACAGCGAGGCCGGCCAGCGCATCGTCGGGCGTTCCGGTTATGTCGCCCAGCGCATCGACGCGGTGCGCAGCCAGCCGCAAGCCGACATGCCCGCCTTTTACCGCCAGCTCGGCGAAGAGGCCCAACGGCTGACGGTCAATTTCCGCTTCGATGAAGGCAGCGCGCAGCTGGACAACAAGGCGCTGCGCGACATCGAGCGGGTCGCCGACTACCTGCATGCGCAGAACAAGGCGATCGGCAGCGCCGCGCTGGTCGGTTTCGGTGACCCGAAGAGCGACCCGAGCCGCGCCGCCCTGCTCTCCAAGCTGCGCGCCATGACGGTTCGCCGCGAGCTGATCAAGCACGGTGTCTATGTCAGAGAAATCAATGGCTTGGGAGCCGAACTTCCGGTGGCTTCCAACGAAGGAACCAGCGGCCGGGTGAAGAACCGGCGGGTCGAGATCTGGGTGTATTGAGCGGGAACGGTGCCCGATCGAAAAAGGCCGCTAGTGCGGCCTTTTCCTCAACCGGCTGGCAGGCTCAATGCCCGCGCAGCAGCTCGCGCGGCACATAGCGTCCGAGTTCGAACTTGCCGATTGCCGCGCGATGCACCTCGTCCGGTCCATCGGCCAGGCGCAGCGTGCGCTGCATCGCATACCAGTGCGCCAGCGGGAAGTCGTCGGAAACGCCCGCACCACCATGGATCTGGATGGCCCGGTCGATCACCTGCAGGGCCACGTTCGGCGCCACGACCTTGATCTGCGCGATCTCGCTGGCCGCGATCTTGTTACCCACGGTATCCATCATGTAGGCCGCGTTGAGGGTCAGCAGCCGCGCCATGTTGATCTCGATACGGCTGTTGGCGATGTGGTCGAGGTTGCCGCCCAGGCGCGCCAGTGGCTTGCCAAAGGCAGTACGGCTTACGGAACGTTCGCAGAGCAGCTTGAGCGCACGCTCGGCCATGCCGATCGAGCGCATGCAGTGGTGAATGCGGCCTGGCCCGAGGCGCCCCTGGGCGATCTCGAAGCCGCGGCCTTCGCCGAGGATGACGTTGTCGTAAGGCACCCGGACGTTTTCCAGCAGCACTTCGGCATGCCCATGGGGCGCGTCGTCGTAGCCGAACACCGGCAGCGGTCGCAGTACTTTCACCCCCGGCGCATCCATCGGCACGAGGATCATCGAGTGCTGTGCATGGCGCGGCGCGTCCGGATTGGTCAGGCCCATGAAGATCATCACCTTGCAGCGCGGATCGCAGGCACCGGAAGTCCACCACTTGCGCCCATTGATCACCCACTCATCGCCTTCACGCACCGCGCGGGCCTGCATGTTGGTGGCGTCCGAGGAGGCCACACCCGGCTCGGTCATGCCGAATGCCGAGCGGATCTCGCCGCGTAGCAGCGGCTCGAGCCACTGCTTCTTCTGCGCCTCGGAGCCGTAGCGCACCAGCACTTCCATGTTGCCGGTATCCGGCGCCGAGCAGTTGAAGGCCTCCGGGCCCAGCAGCGAGCTGCCCATGATCTCGGCCAGCGGCGCGTATTCGGTGTTGGTCAGCCCCGCGCCGTAATCGGACTCGGGCAGAAACAGGTTCCACAGCCCCTCTGCCCGCGCCTTGTCCTTGAGTTCCTCGACGATGGCCGTCGGCTGCCAGCGATCACCTTCGGCGACTTGCTGATAGAACAGCTTCTCGGATGGATAGACGTGCTCGTCCATGAAGGCTTGCACGCGCTCGCGCAGCGCTTGGACCTTGGGGGAATAGGCGAAATCCATGGGAACTACCTTATGCGGGGTTGTTGTGATGAGAATGCTAGAGGACGCCCCTGGATTTATCGAAGCTATTTTGCCCGTGTATTAACATTCATAACCCATATATGATCGACGCGCCCGTTCATGCCGGAGAGCCACAACAATGAACCTGAACAAGGTCGACCTGAACCTCTTCATCGTCTTCGATGCGATCTACACCGAAGCCAACCTGACCCGCGCCGGGCAGATCGTCGGCATCACCCAGCCGGCGGTGTCCAACGCCCTGGCCCGCCTGCGCGAAACCTTCAATGACCCCCTGTTCGTGCGCACCGCACAAGGCATGGTGCCAACGCCGATGGCGCAGAACATCATCGGCCCGGTGCGCAACGCGCTGCAGCTGTTGCGCGTCTCGGTGCAGGAAAGCCGAACGTTCAGCCCGGCGCAGGCGAACAAGACCTTTCGCATCAGCATGACCGACCTCACCGAGGCGGTCATGCTGCCACCGTTGTTCCAGCGCCTGCGCCGCCTGGCCCCGGGCGTGAAGATCGAGAGCATGCTGGCCAAGCGCCGCGAGACGACCAAGGAACTGGCCGCCGGCCGCCTGGATTTCGCCATGGACGCGCCGCTCAACACCGACCCGCAGGTGCGCCACGTCAAGCTGCTGGAAGATCGCTACATCTGCGCCATGCGCCGCGGCCACCCGCTGGCCAAGGACAAGCTGACGCTCGAGCAGTACCTGTCGCTGTCGCACATCCACATTTCCAGCCGTCGCAGCGGCCTCGGCCTGGTCGACCTGGCACTGGGCAAGATGGGCCTGCAACGCAAGATCGCCCTGCGCTCGCAGCATTACCTGATGGCGACCCAGGTGATCGAACAGACTGACATGGTGGTGACCGTGCCGGAACGCTTCGCCCGTCGGCACGATCTGCATCAGGTCGACCTGCCGGTCGACGTCGCACCGCTGGAAACCCACATCTACTGGCACGAAAGCACCGACCAGGACCCGGCCAACCGCTGGATGCGCGAGCAGATGATCGAGATCGCCCAGCAGGTCAGCGCTCAGGAAGCCCAGGCCTGAGGGGGCAGCCGGCGTCGTCTGTCCGGCTCAGGCGCTGTCGCGCATGACCACTTCGAAGCCCACGTCGATGCAACGCTCGGCGGGCTGCTGACCGCGCATCAGGCCGAGCAGCATCTGCGCCGCCAGCGTGCCGATCTCGCCACGCGGCGTGCGCACGGTACTCAGCGCCGGGTGCATCCAGGCCGCCGCCGGCAGATCGTTGAAACCGGCAATCGCCAACCGCCCCGGCACTTCGAGCCCCAGCTGATGGGCGCGAAACAGCGCACCGAGGGCCAGGTCGTCGTTGTTGAAGAACACCGCGTCGATCTGCGGATGCTGCGCCAGAAGGCGATCCAGCAGCTCGGCACCGAGGCCGATGGAGGACAGCTGCGGCGTCAGTAGCTCCAGGGTCGGCTCATAGCGGCCGGCCTCGCGCATGGCCTGGCGGTAGCCTTCGGCGCGCTGCAGGGTGCGCGGGTCCAGCTGCGCCGCGGCGAAAGCGACATGACGGTAGCCGCGCGCAAGCAGCGTGCGGGTCATGGCCGCGCCGGCCTGCAATTGCGAGAAGCCCACGCAGTAGTCGTCCGGCCGCTCGCTCAGCTCCATCAGCGTGACCATCGGCGCGGTGTAGTTGGCCAGCACCGCACGGGCGGCGTCGCTGCGTTCGAATCCGGTGATCAGCAGGCCGGCCGGCTGATGGGCCAGGTAGGCGCGCAGCAGGCGTTCGTCCTCCTCGGGCCGATAGTGGCTGACGCCGATCATCATCTCGTAGCCCGCCGGCATCAGTACTCGCTGAATGGCCTCGACGGTATCGACGAACACTGCGTTGGACAGCGAAGGGATGATCACCGCGACCAGATTGGAGCGTGAGCTGGCCAGGCTGCGCGCCGCCGGATGCGGCACATAGCCGAGCGCCTTGACGGCCTCGTCGACGCGCTCGCGCAGCGCGTCTGACACCCTTTCCGGTTGCGACAAGGCGCGCGACGCGGACATCAACGAGCACCCGGCGCGGCGTGCGACATCGGACAGGGTGACCCGCTCGGCAGAGCGGCGACGACGTGTGGTCATGCGCGTTCCATGGGTTGAAAGCGGCGGATTCTAGCAGCGGGCGGGGGCCGGTCGCGCCTAGCGCTCGGCCTTTTCCGCCTCGGCGCGGACCTGGTCGAACAGCTCCTGGCCAACGGAGTCGATCACCGTCTGGATCGCCGGCTGCGCCCGTTCGCGCATGCGCCGGATCTGCTCCGGGCTGACCTCGTTGACCTGCATGCCGTGCTCTTTCAGCGCCGCCAGTGCCTGGCTGGCCTCGCGCCGGGTGTCCTCGCGCTCGGCGTCACGCGCCTTCTCGGCGGCGGCCATGATGATCCCCTGTTCGGTTTGCGAAAGGCCGTCCCACCAGCGCTTGGACGCCGTGACGATCCAGGGGCTGTAGACGTGATTGGTCACGCTGAGGAACTTCTGCACTTCATAGAACTTGGAGGACAGGATGGTGTTGTAGGGGTTTTCCTGGCCGTCGACCGCCTCCGTTTCCAGTGCAGTGAACAGCTCGGAGAACGGCAGCGGTACTGCATTGGCGCCCATCAGCTTGAAGGTGTCGATGAACACCGGGTTGGGCATCACGCGCAGCTTGATGCCGTCGAAGTCCTCGAGCTTCTCGATCGGCCGGGTGCTGTTGGTCACGTTGCGAAAGCCGTTCTCCCAGTAGACCAGCCCGACCAGGCCCTTCTCCTCGAGCTTGTTCATGATCTGCCGGCCCACCGGGCCATCCAGCACCTGATCGGCCTGGTGTGGATCGCTGAAGAGAAACGGCGTGTCCCACACCGCCATTTCCGGCGTGATGCCGACCAACGTCGCCGTCGAGCCGACCATCATTTCCTGCGCACCACCGATCAGCGCGTTCTGCATCTGGTCGTCCGAGCCCAGGCTGGCCGAACCAAAGGTGCGCACCTTCAGCTTGCCGCCCGAGGCCTTGGCTATTTCCTCGGCAAGCAGCTTGGCCGCCCTGCCCTGGTTGCTGTCTTCGTTGAGGCCGTAGCCGAAGCGGATCATCCGCGGGCGGATGTCGTCGGCCGCCTGTGCATGGCCAAGCCCAAGCGTGCTGCCGAGCAGTGCGGCTGTCAGGGTGCCGATGAGGAGTCGTTTCATGAGGCGGTACCTTCTTGTTGTTGGCGGTGGGACGAGCCCCCTAGCGCAGCCAGGCCAGGGGCACGGTGACGAGCGAGGGCACGGCGATGAGCAGCCCGACGATCGCCAGGTAGACGAGAAAGAACGGCGTCACGCCGCGCACCAGGGTTTCCATGCGCAACCGGCCGATGCCGCCGACTACGTTGAGCACGGTACCTACCGGCGGGCTGATCAGCCCGATGGAACCGATCAGCACGAACATCACGCCGAAGTACACCGGGTCGACTCCGGCCTTGGTCGCGATCGGCGCCAGCACCGGACCGAGGATGAGGATGGTCGGAGTCAGGTCCAGGACCATGCCGACGGCGATCATCAGCAGCATGATGGCGACCATCAGCAGCCTGGGGTCCTGCGCCAGCGGGCCGAGCATCGCCGCGATCTCGTCGGGCAGTTGTGCCAGGGTGATCATGTACGCCGACACCGTCGCCGCGGCGCAGAGAAACATCACCGAGGCCGTGGTGCGACTGGCGCGGGTGAGCACCTCGACCAGCCCGGCCCAGGTCAGCTCGCGATACAGCAGGGTCGAGACCGCCAGCGCGTAGACCGCGGCGACCACGGCGGCTTCGGTAGGGGTGAACAGCCCACCGCGCAGGCCGCCGACGATGATCACCGGCAACATCAGCGCCGCCGCCCCATCGACCAGCACGCGGCGGCGAACGGCGCCGCTGGCCTTTTCCTGTTTCGGTTCGTCGATGCGCCGGGCGATCAGCGTCCAGCCGACCACCAGGCCCATGCCCATGATCAGCCCCGGCACCATGCCGGCGAGAAACAGCTGGCTGATCGAGGTGCCGGTCACCACGCCATAGATCACGAACGGCATCGATGGCGGAATGATCGGGGCGATGATCCCGCCCGCCGCCACCAGCCCCGAGGACGAGCTCAGCGGATAGCCGCGCTCGCGCATCATCGGCAGCAGCAGCGTGGCCAGCGCGGCGGTATCGGCCAGGGCTGAGCCGGACATGCTGGCCAACAGCACCGAGGCGGCAATTGCCACATACCCCAGGCCACCGCGCTTGTGACCGAAATAGGCCTGGGCCATGGCGATGATGCGCCGCGAGATGCCGCCGGCGTTCATCAGCTCGCCGGCGAGGATGAAGAACGGCACGGCCAGCAGCGGGAAGCTGTCGGCGCCGGCCTGGAGGTTCTGCGCGAGCAGCTGCACATCCCAGAAGTCCAGGTACCACATCAGCACCGAGCCGGTCAGCAGCAGCGCGAAGGCGATGGGCATGCCGAGCGTCATGAAGCCCAGCAGCGATGAAAGAAAGACGACGACGGTCATGAGAGGTCCTCGGTTGGGCAGTGCCCGTATTGTTCTGAGCGCGGCGTCGCTTCAGTCAGCGGTGACATTCGCAGCGGCAACCGCCGAAGGCTGGTCGCGCCGCCAGACATTCACCAGTTGCAGCAACGCCAGTACCGCCAGCGCGACCATGCTGGCGGCCACCGGCAACATCGCCAGCCCCAGCGGGTAGCCGACCACCGGGCTGTTGATGGTCCAGCCGAACTGCATCTGGTTCCAGCCGCCCCAGGCCGCCAGGCAACTCGCGCCCGCCACCAGCAGCCAGCTCAGCGAGTCGACCAGCCGGCGCAGCAGATGCGGGAAGCGATCGCGCAACATGGCGAAGCTCATCAGCTCGCCGCGACGCATGCTCGAAGCGACGCCGACGAATACCAGCCAGACGAACGCCAGCCGCGACAGCTCCTCGGCGCCGGTCCAGCCGGTACCGAAGGCGTAGCGCAGCACCACGCTGGAAAACACCACGATGACCATGAAGGCCATCAGCGCAGCCATCAGCCAATCGGTCAGGCGGTCGAACTGCTGGGCGACCGCGCCGCGGTAGATCGGCTCGTTGGTCAGCGGCGGCGCTGTGGTAGCGCTATCAAACGGGCGCGAAGAAAGATCGGCCCGGGTTTCGATCAGCTCATCCAGACCGGCGCCCTGCATCCATTCGACGATCTGGCGCAGGACGACTTCGCGGGGCTGGCTGGCATCCACGGTCAATACGCCGGGTTCGCCCTCCGGTGATTCCAGCGTGGCGAACTGGCTATCGACCAGGGAGATCGGCATGAAATGCCCCGGGCGCGCACCGACGCGCTGCACCGCGGTGTCGTAATCGATGGCCAGATGGGCGAAGCGCAGCCCCGGGACGGCGCTGCGCAAGAGTTCGCGGTAACTGCGCTTGAGCGCCGAGCAGGCCAGCACGAAGCCACTGCCGCTCTCGAGCGTGCGCTGCATCTCGCCGATCAGGGCGTGCAGCCATTGCACGCGGTCGGCGTCGGACAGCGGCGTGCCGGCACGCATGCGCGCGACGTTTTCCGCAGGGTGAAAGTTGTCCGCCTCGATGTGCGGCAGGCCGAGCGCGTCGGCGACGGCGTGGCTGGTATCGGTCTTGCCCGAACCGCTCACGCCCATGACGACCAGGACCGGCAACGCGGTAGCCCGGAAAGGCTGCTTTGAAGGCATGCGGGAAATCCGTTGTTGTTGTGTTTGTCGGGCTGGATGTTAGCGCTACCAGCACCGAACACAGAACTACCGTTCGTCGAGCCTGGCAGGACGCTCCGCAAAGCGCAGCGGCGGCGCAATCGACAACCGCGCCAGGGCGACTACAATCGCGCCCCTCAATGCACGAGGATCGCGACATGCCCAAAGCCATGGCCCGCCATATTCTGGTCAAGACCGAAGCCGAAGCCGCGCAACTGAAAAAGCGCCTGGCCAATGGCGAGGCGTTCGACGTGCTGGCGCGCAAGTATTCGACCTGCCCGTCCGGGAAGAAAGGCGGCGACCTCGGCGAGGTGCGCCCGGGGCAGATGGTGCGCAGCATCGATCAGGTGATCTTCAAAAAGCCGCTGCGCGAGGTGCATGGTCCGGTCAAGAGCCAGTTCGGTTACCACCTGGTGCAGGTGTTCTACCGCGACTGACAGCGGCGGCCCCCGCGAGCCGCCGCTGGCGGCTTCAGGTACCGATCACGCCGCCGTCATTCTTGGTGATGAGCACCGTCGAAGCGCGTGGGCGTGTCTTGCCGTCGCCGGCCGGGAAGCTCAGTTCAGGGTGCTGCACGTTGATCCACATGGCGCGGTAGTCGGGGCTCCAGGTGATGCCGGTGATCTCGCAGCCGCGCGGGCCGACCAGAAAGCGCCGGACCTCGCGGGTGGTCGGGTCGGCGCAGAGCAACTGGTTCGTCCCCATCGCCTGCATGGCCGGCTCGTCATCACCGTAGTCCGTCTCGATCCACAGGCGCCCGTCGGCGTCGAATGCCAAACCGTCCGGCGAGGAGAAAATATCGCCATCGATGGTGCCAATCAGGTTCGCCGGTAGCGGCTGGCCCGTCTGGTCCCGAGCGCCGGACCGTTCACCGGCCAGCAGGAACAGCTCCCAGGTAAAGGTTGTCGCCGTCGGGTCTCCCGCAGCTTCCTGCCAGCGCAGGATCTGGCCGTGCAGGTTGTGCGGCCGGGGGTTGGCCTTGTCGGTCGGCTGCTTGCCGCCCCGCTCGTCGTTGTTGGTCAGGGTCACGTAGACCTCGCGGCTGCGCGGGTGCACGGCGACCCATTCGGGGCGGTCCATCGGCGTCGCTCCAGCTCTGTCGGCCGCGGCCCGGGCATTGAGCAGCACCTGGGCCTGATCGGCGAAACCATTGGCGGCGGTCAGGCCGTTCTGCCCGTGCACCAGCGCCAGCCAGCGGCCGCTGCCATCAGCATCGAAGCGCGCGACGTACAGGGTGCCGCTGTCGAGCAGGCGGCGGTTGGCCTGGTCGGCGCCGGGGACGTAGCGACCGTCGGGTACGAACTTGTAGATGTACTCGCCCTTGGTGTCATCGCCGGAGTAGTACGCCATGCGGCCATCCTCGCCAAGCGACAGCACTGCACATTCGCGGCAGTAGCGGCCGAAGGCGGTGCGCTTGACCGGCTTGCTGCGCGGGTCGAACGGATCGACTTCCACGACCCAGCCAAAGCGGTTCGGTTCATGTACATGCCCGCCGTAGGGCTGGGTCGGGTCCGGGGTGGCATCGAAGCGGGGATCGGCGGTTTCCCAACCATAGAGCTTGCTCGGCCCCTGGCCGGCGATTCCATAGCGCTTGTGCGAGACGCGCTGCGCCAGATCGTCGGCGTCGCGATTGACGAAGTAGTTGTGCCAGTTCTCCTCGCAAACCAGGTAGGTGCCCCACGGCGTAAAGCCGCTCGAGCAGTTGTTCAACGTTCCCAGGATCTCTTGCCCGCTTGGATCGGAGGCGGTTCTAAGCGCTTCGTGGCCCGCCAGCGGCCCACTCACGGCCATCGGCGTCATGGCCGTGAGGCGCCGGTTGTAGGCAGACGGCATGACGCGCTGCCAACGACCCTCGGCATCCTTCTTCACCTCGATAATGCTGACGCCATGGGCGGCCTGCTCCTTGCGCACCTCATCCAGCGGTCGTTTGCCGTCAACCACCTGCATGCCGTCGGGATGCAGCGGCGGGTTGACGTATTCGTGGTTGATCGCCAGCAGGCCATGGCCGTTGGGGTCGTCGGGAAACGGGAAAAAGTGCATGCCGTCATGATTGTCACCGGCCTGCTTGAGCTGGGCCTGCCAGTCATCGCTGGCATCGGGCTGCCACTGCGGGGCGTCGGCGAGCACCGCATCGCCCCAGGAGAAAAACACCCGCGCGTTATAGCCGGGGGCCACCTCAACCCCGTCGAAGGCAGGGTCGAGCTTCGGCGGGATGCCCTCGAAGCCCAGCAACGACTCGCGCCCGGTCGCGCTGCGACAGGCTGCGAGCCCGCCGCCGAGGAAGGCGATCGCGGTCAGGCCGAGGCCACCCTTGAGCAGGCTGCGCCGACCACGGTCGGCCAGTTGGCCAAGGCTCGGATTGTGGCTGGGGTTGATGGAATCGTCGTCGAGCGCCGCGAGCGCGGCGTGGAAATCCTTGAAGTCCTGTTTCATCGGGGGGCTCGTCTGCTCTTTGAGTCGGGCGCATCACTGGATGCGGTAATGAAAGGTGTTTCTGACTTCGGGCACCGCGACGGCACGGCCGTCGATGATGCGCGGGCGATAGCGAAAGCTGCGGGCTGCGGTCAGCGACGGCTGCACGAACAGCGGGTGGCAGTCATCGAGGGCCCGGGGGTGTTCGATCCTGCCCTGCGCGTTGACGGCGTAGGCGACCGTGCAGCTGCCTTCCAGGCCTCGGTCGAGGGCCCGTGCCGGATAGGCCGGCTCCTTCTTTTCGATCGGCAGATCCCTCCGGCTGGCCAGCGCTTCGGCGTCCCGCCGCGCACGCTCGGCGGCGGCTGCCGCGGCCTGGCGCTCGGCCTCGGCACGCGCTTGGGCCTGGGCCTCGGCGCGGGCCTGCGCTTGCTGGGCGAGCCGCTCTTCGCGCAAGCGTTCCTGCCGCTCGCGCTCGGCCTGTTCGCGGCGTTCGCGTGCCTGCTCGCGCTTGACCCGCTCCGCCTCCAGGCGCTGCTGCTCGGCCCGTTTGAACGCAAGCTCGGCCTGCTCGAGCTGTCGCGCCTGCGGCTCGACCGGGGTCTCCGCGGCTTCGGCGACCGGCTCAGCTGGCGGCGGTTCGGCGGCCACAGGCGGTGCGGCATGCTCCACCGGGGGTGGCAGGCTGACCAACTGGGTACGCATCACCTCGGGCACGCCGGCCGTTTCCAGCGCCGGCGTCCAGCCATGCAGCAGCAGGCCGAGCACGCCGGCATGCAGCGCCAGGGCAACGCCTGCAGCACCGACGCGACCGCGCCAGGCGCCATGTTCCGCGAGGCAGTTCGTAGGCGGCATCACGCTGAGGCTGCTCATGGCGCGGCGGGCTCGGCCGGGGCTTCGGTGATCAGCCCGAGGTTGACCACACCGCCACGCTGCAGCTCGGCGATCCCTGCGACCACACGACCGTAGTCGGCGGCCTGATCGGCGCGGACGTAAACCTGCGTATCGCCGTTCGCCGCGATGATGGCCGCCACCTTGTCACGCAGCTCGGCCAGGTCGACCGCGCTGTCGGTCTGGTTCTCGACGTCGAGCGCCGGGCCCAGATTCCAATAGAAGGTGCCGTCGGCCTTCACCGAGAGCGTGAGAATCTGCCGCTCGTTTTCCACCGGCATCGCTTCGGCGGCGACCTTCGGCAGCTCGAGCTTCACGCCCTGCACCAGCATCGGTGCGGTGACCATGAAGATCACCAGCAGCACGAGCATCACGTCGATGTAGGGGACAACGTTCATTTCGGCCTTCGGGCCGTGTTTGCGCTGAGGTTTGACCAGCATGACGGCGTCCTCCTCAGGCAGCGGCGGCGACGTTTGGCACCCCGGCGTGCAGGCGACGATGCAGCCGCGCCTGCAGCTCGTTGGCAAAGCTGTAATAGGTACCAGCCAGCTGCTGACCGCGGGCGGCGAAACGGTTGTAGGCCATCACCGCAGGAATCGCGGCGAACAGGCCGATCGCAGTGGCGATCAGCGCTTCGGCAATGCCCGGCGCCACGGTCGACAGGGTCGCCTGCTGCACCTGCGACAGGCCGAGGAACGAATTCATGATTCCCCAGACGGTGCCGAACAGGCCGATGTAGGGGCTCACCGAACCGATGGTGGCGAGCAACGGCAGGCCGACCTCCAGCCGTGCCTCCTGCTCGGCGATGGCGACATACAGGTTGCGCTCGACGCCTTCGATGACAGCTTCCGGGGCGATGCCAGGTTCGCGCTGCAGTTGGTCGAAGGCCTGGTAGCCGACCTCGAAGATCCCTTGCAGCGGCGCATTCCCGTGCGCGGGTCGCGCCCTTGCATCGCGGTACAGCGGCGCCAGCTCATCGCTGCTTCGAAAACGCTGCAGGAACCCCCGCGAGGCCTGCTCCCAGCGACGCAGGGCCACGCCACGCTGGACGATCAGATACCAGCTGCAGAGCGAGGCCAGTACCAGCGCGGCCATGACCAGTTGCACCACCAGGCTGGCCTCGCTGACCAGCCCCCAGACCGACATTTGTTCAAGCGAATCGTGCATCTCGTGTACTCCGGCCGTCTCGCGGACGGCGTTCATTGGATGGCATGCGGGTTACGAAATCGTGACGCCGCGGGAACGGGCTCAGTCGAGCCCCAGCGCATCGGCAACCGCCGACCAGGGCAGGTACTTGTAGTTCTGCGTCCCCTCGGGCATGCGCTTGCGGCCGTCCTGCACCACCAGCATGCCGCGGTTCCAGATGCCGCCGAGGTCTGCCGAGGTGACTTCCAGCCCATCGGTCTCGGACGCGCCGTCGATGCCGCGCTCGGCATTCAGGCCGACCCGGAAGGCGCCGCGCACGGCGTAGGGCGCCTGGGCATCGAGCACCACGTAGCTGTCGTTGCCCTGGCTGGAAATCACCAGGTAGTCGCCGCGCTCGCCGTGGTAGATGGCCAGTCCTTCGATGTCGTCGTAGACCGGCCCGCCGACACCGATGACCTGCTCCGGCATCGCCGGCACTTCGGCGCGGGCATCGACCACCCATACCGCGACGTCTTCCTCGCCGACGAACAGCCGCTCGCTGCGGTCGTCGGCCACGCAACCCTCGGGCTGGCTGTCCAGCTTGAAGCGCCGCACCAGCTCGCCACGCGGCTGGCCGGAGCTGCCATCGAGGCGGTACTGCAGGAAGGTGCCGTCCTTGTCGTTGGCGATGGCGTAGGTAGTGCCCTGGCGATCCTGGAACATGCACAGGCCATAGATTTCGCTTAGCGGCGTGGCGACCTCGCCGATATCGCGGAGCACCCCGCTCGCCCGGTCGATGGCGAACAGGTGCAGGCTGTTGTGATCGCGATTGCTGGCCACGGCCAGGTCCACGCGTTTGCTGCCAAGGCGGAAGCCACTGCGCACATCGACGTTGTTCAACCGGCCGACGGGCAGGTCCTGCACCTGACTGCCGTCGAGGTCGTACACCACCAGGCCGCCCTTCTTGTCGGTGCCGAGCACGCGGCTCCCAGCCGGATCGCGAGGATGGACCCAGATCGCCGGATCATCGGCGGCATCGCCCAGGCTCGGCACCGGGCCGGTCTCCACCGCGGCCGGCAGGCTGACGATCGGCTCGGCTTGCGACAGGGCGGTCGGTTGCCAGTCCAGCCGGGCCGACTGCAGGCCGCGTTCGTCCGCCAGCAGCAGCTCGACGCCCTCGGCACCGCGGCGCGCGCTGATGCGTTCCGGTTCGTCGAAACCGTCCAGTGCGATGACCTCATCGGCTTGCCAGCCGGCTTCGTTCTGCCGGTACAGATGCAGCACCGAGGCTTCGGGATCGAGCGCCAGCAGTCCGCCCGCCACCAGGGTCATGCCCGCTGCGGCATGGGCCAGGCTGCCGAACGGCTGGCGCAGATCGACCGGCTCACGCTGCAACGGCGCCTCGGCGTCGGCCGGGTAACGCCAAAAGCCGACGGACTCCTCGTTGACATAGAGCTGCCCACTGGCATCGTCCGTCTGGCAGAAGGCGCTCTGCGGCGGCAGGCTGAGCCCGCGCACCCGTCGCGCCTCACCGAGCAGGCGGCCCTGACTGCCGACCAGCCATTGCTCGCCGACGCCCTCCTCACCGAGCAGAAACACGAAGTCGTTGTGCGCGCTGTCGCGGTACAGGCACAGCCCCTCGATGGCGAATGCGGTGCGCGGCAGGTACAGCGGCTGGCTCCAGGCACGCGCGGCATTCAGGCCGATCAGCATCGTCTGCTGGCGCTTGCGCTCGACCGTGGCGAGCAGCAGGCCCTGGCGGTCGACGCGATGGTCCAGTCCTTCGAAGCGCCCGGCGTGGCGCGCCAGGCTGTTACCGGCGGCGTCCAGCAGCTGCAGGCCCTGGTCATCGACCTGGACACGGTCGGCGCCGGTCCAGGGGGTGTCGCCGTTTAGCAGCTGGGCGTACTCGAGGCCGGCCAGCAGCGGTTCGCTGATGTTCAGCTGGGCCGACTTCGCCGGTGTATCTGGTTGCGTGGACTGGCAGGCCGCCAATGCGATGCACAGGCCGAGCAGCATGGTTTTGGGTAATGCGTTCATGGTGTATCCATTCAGGCTGCCGCCTGCCGGCGCCCGACCGAAAAGGGGAACGGCGGGCACCGGCGCGGCATGGGGTCAGAAGTGGGTGAGGGTCAGGCCGAGCTTGTAGGTCGGGCCGTACTCTTCGTACTGGGCGTTGTAGGCGCGGCGGCCGCTGTAGACGTAGTAGGACTCGTCCGTCAGGTTCAGCGCCTCGAAGGTCAGCTGCAGGCTCGGCGTGATGAAGTAGCCCGCCTTGAAATCGACGAACAGCTGATCGTCGACGTACAGGTCGTGCGCCTCGTCGTCGATGCCAGCCACCTCGTAGAGGTAGTCCGACTTGTAGTTCGCAGCCAGGCGCAGGTTGAGCCGGTCGTTCTCCCAGCCGAGCATCAGGTTGCCGACCGTGTCGGAGTGGTTTGGCAGGTCGATGCTGCGCCGCATGCCCTGCCCTTCGATGTCCGCGTCGGACTGGCTGAAGGTGGCGTTGGCGCCCAGCAACAGGCCGTTCCACGGCGCCGGCAGCCAGTCGAGCTTCTGCGAGTAGGCCAGCTCCAGGCCGTAGAGCTTCGCGCTGCTGCCGTTCTGGAAACTGAGCGCTTCGTCGAACGCGGCCCACTGGCCGGTGCCGGCCAGATCGGTGTTGTAGATGAAGTTATCGATGTCCTTGTAGAACAGGTACGCCGACACCACGCCGGCGCGGCCCATGTAGTGCTCGATGCCGAGGTCGTAGTTGATCGATTCCAGCGGCTTGAGATCGGGGTTGCCGAACTCGGCGTCGTTGCCGTCGATGACGAAACCGGGCGCCAGCTGGCCGAAGGTCGGGCGCACTACGCTGTTGGTCCAGGCGGCACGGATCATGGTGTCGTCGGTCAGCTGGTAGCGCAGGTGCAGCCCCGGCAGCCAGTGGTCATAACGACTGCTGCTGGAGATCGACTCGAACTGGTCATCGCGCAGGCCGGTGCCCTTGGCGCTGAAGCGCGTGCCCTCGTAGCGCAGGCCGGCGATGACGCGCCAGCGGTCGATATCCACGGTGTTCATCAGGTAGGCGGCGTTGATGTCCTCGTGCATGTCGAAGTCATTGATGCGCGACTCCTCCTCATCGTAGAACTCGCTGGCATCCAGACCGCCAATCGCGCCCTCGATGGCCGAGGCACTGATGCCCGGGCCGAAGCGGCCGAGCGCATAGTCGACGTTGCCGCCCTGAAAGTCGGCCAATGTCGTCGAAATCGTCGTATTTCCAGACCTCGTTATCGTTGTCCTTGTGCCGGCGGCTGAGCTTGCCGCCGAACTTGGCCTGCGCGGCGTAACCCTGGATGTCGTACTCGCGCGCCAGGTCCAGGCGGATGTTCTTCTCGCGGTCGCGGGTGTCGCTTTTCTCCCACTCCACTTCATCCAGCTCGAAGGACGCCGGGTCGTAGAAGGACGAATCGATAGTCAGGCGCGGCTTGCGGCTGCTGGAAAAGCCGGCATCGGCGAAATCGCCCTCGAAGGTCGCGCTGGCGATACCGCCCGGATTGCGCTCGCGCGACTGGCTGTAACCGGCCTGCCCGCTCAGGGTCCACAGGCCCATCATGCGTTCACCGCCGAACACGTAGGACTGCACGGTCTGGGTATCCTCGCGGGACTTCAGCTCGCGCCAGCCCTCGGCGTCACTGGTCTCGCCCGGCAGCTGCGAATCCTCGAAGGCAACACCGGCGGCGTTACGCGTTTCGGTGTCCTTGAAGCGGCTGTACAGCGTACGCAGGTAATAGCTGCTGACATCGTCCGGCTTGTAATCGAAGTTCAGCCCGAAGCCGGTGCGCTCGCGGGTGATCTCGTAGTCGCGCTGCTCGAGTTCCTCCAGCCGCGCGCCGTCGTCGGCGAAGTCCCACTTGCCGCCGGTCTCGACGTTGTCCGAGCCGAAGTCGCGCTCCTGCCAGCTGACGGCTGCGGCGACACCGAAATTGTCGACGCCATCGCCCAGGCTGAAGCGGTCGCTAATGGCGCCGGAGAATTTCGGGCTGGTCTTGTCGACGTTGTCGTCATAGCTGCCCTCGCCGCTGAGGCTGTAGAACAGCCCGTCATGGTCGAAGGCCGACAGGCTCTGTACCTCGATGGTGCCGCCCAGGGAATTGGCATCCATGTCCGGCGTCAGCGTCTTGACCACCGACAGCGACTGCACCAGCTCCGATGGCAGCACGTCGAGCGCCACGGCACGGCGATCGCTCTCCGGCGATGGGACCAGGGTGCCGTTGATGGTGACGCTGTTCAGGTCCGGCGCGATGCCGCGCACGCTGACGAAGCGCCCTTCACCCTGGTCGCGCTCGACCGAGATGCCCGGAATGCGCTGCAGCGCCTCGGCGGCGTTGTCGTCCGGCAGCTGGCCGATGCCATCGGCGTGAACCACGCTTTCGACGCTGTCGGAATTGCGCTGGTCCTTCAGTGCCTCGTCGATGCTGACCGCCTGGCCGATGACTTCGACGTGCTCCATGACCAGCGGCTCCTCGGCCCAGGCCGAACCGGCGCTGACAGCCAGGGCCAGCAGGCTGATGCGGAATCCTGCATGGCGGATGCCGCTGCGGTATGTGCTCATGAACAATCCCCCGAACGGTGTTTACCGGGTCCATCCCGGAACTGCAGCGGACGGTAGGTGGGGGATATGGCGGTTCTGTGACAGGAGGTTTGGGGAGGGGTTGGAAAGGTGGGTTTTGGGGGGATTTTGGAGGTGGGGTTGAGCTGATATGACCTGTTGTCAGGGGGTGCATAGGCTAGTCAGACGGATAGATAGAGCACTTCATTTTCTGCCTACCCCAAGCAGCTACCTGATGGGTCTCACCTCCTCTGGAAAAACCGATCATCGGTTCTGCCACGCCTCGGCTGCTGCCTGTTCCAGACGCACGACCATCAAGATGACGGAAGAGCGCCAGTCCTTTTTCCGAGTGTTCCGATACTTTTGTTTCGCGCTGCTGCGCGAGTTCCTTTTGGCAATCGCCCCAAAAGGAACCAAAAAGTCTTGCCCCTGCATCCGGCCCCGGCTTCGCCGGGGTTCGTTCTCTCCGCCGTCGCTCCGAGGGTCGCCGTACAAGGGCCATCCATGGCCCTTTACGGCTCTCGCGGCATCCATGCCGCTCGCCCCTCTCCGCGACGACTCCGTTCACCCTCCTGAAGGGGCGATTGGAGTCGCCTGATAGTTTTCAATCGATCAAAAACTACAAACCAAGCCTCTCTATCTGTCAGGCATCTCGGACTAACTCCCCCGTCAGGAGGCCGAGCGTAGGCGTTGCGCAGGGGGACGCGAGGCAGGACGCCGAGCGAGGAGTGAAGGGACAGGAACGTCCCTTCGCGACGGCCCCCGGAGCAGCGCCGAAGGGAGGGGAGTTTTGCGAAGCAAAACCCGGATGTCGGGGTGGCCTTCTCTTTGGTTACTTTCTCTTGGCCAGGCAAGAGAAAGTGACTCGCCCAGCAGGGCGAAACCTGAATCACCAGGCAACTCGGCAATCGGCATCGACTCGATGCCAGCAAGCCCCTCGTCCAGAACTGATCTGATCCATCAGGACAAACCACATTCCCGAGCCACCCCGCAAACCGTCCAATCAGCAACCAACCAAAAAAACCCTGAGCCAATTCAACCCCCACCCCATTCATCCAACCGTCACATCCATCTGTTTCCGTGCCCTCACGCACTGGCGCGAACCCTCGCCACGGAGACCCGATGAAATCCCTGCTCAAACTCCACACCCTCACCCTCCTCGGCCTCGCCCTGGCCGCCAACGTCGGTCTGCAGCTGCTCCTCGCCGTCGGCACGGTCAAATCCTGGGGCGAGATCGACTGGATGGACGTCGTCGGCGAAGGCGGTTGCGCAGCCCTCGCCCTCGCCTGGCTGATCATGCTGCTGCACAGCCGCCCGGCCGGCCGGGTGACGCGGTTGCTGGCGCTGGGTCTGGCCTGTATCTGTTTTTCCTGGTGGATGGACCTGCTCGACGAGTTCATCCAGATCCCCGCCGGAATCGCCTGGGACAACTGGCTGGAAACCGCGCCAATGCCGGTCGGCCTGATCCTGCTGACGTTCGGCATCTACCACCTGAACCAGGAACAGCGCGCCATCAGCCAGCAGATGAGCAAGCGGGAAAAGCACTTCCGCGAGCACCGGTTGTTCGACAAGCTGACCCCGCTGGGCGCGGCCGAGTATCTGCGTCAGCAGGTGCAGCGTGCGCTGTCACAGGCCCGCGAGGATGAGCAGCCGCTGTCGCTCGTCGCTGTCGATCTGGATGATTTTGCCGCGATCAATCAACGCTACGGGCCAGCCGAAGGCGATGCGGTGCTGCAGGCCGTCGCACAGTTGCTACTGCTGAACCTGCGCCGCCACGACCTCCTCTGCCGGCTCGCCGGCGATCGCTTCGTCGCGCTGCTGCCGAACACCGGAGAGCGCCAGGCGCAGACCATCGCCGGTGAGCTCGAAGCGGCGGTCGCCAGTCTTGCGCACCGGACGTCACGTCATGGCGAACGCCTCCATCTGCACGCTACGAGCTCAGCGCTCATGGCCGTTGACGAGAATGCGGATGAGCTGCTGCAGGCCCTCAACCTACGCCTGGCGGGGGCCAAGCAGACCCTGCCCCGCTGCGCCTGAGGCCAGGCGATGCCCAGCTACGAATGCGACACCCGCTTTATCGCCGCGCACCATCAGCCAGCGGTGCTCATCGACCTCGCGCTGTCACGCGGACAGGACAGCCACAAGCTGTTGCGGGGCACTGGTCTGTTCTACGAAGACATCACTTGCGGAGGCGCACAAGTCAGCCCGGCACAGTTCTTCACCCTTATTGCCAATGCCCGGCGCCTGCTCGATGCCGACGACAGCAGCTTCCTATTCGGGCAACGCTTGTTGCCGGGGCACTACGGTGAGGCCAGCCATGCGCTGAGCCATGCCTGCAACCTGCTGCAGGCACTCGAGCGGCTGCAGCGACTGCGCTCGCTGCTAAGTCCACTGCTGACGCCGCGATTGTTGTTCGATGAGCACCAGGCTCATCTTTACTGGCTCGATTGCTGCGGCGCGGGTGAACAGTGGCCATTCCTTGCCGAGGCCGGCGTCACCTCGGTCGTCGCCATGAGCCGGCAGCTAGCCGGCAAGCGCCTGCCCTGGCGCTTCCACTTCGATTTCGCGCAACCACGGCACATCGAACAGTACTGGGTCCATCTTGGTGAAGCGCTGACCTTCGATAGCCAGTTGACGATGATGAGTCTGCCTTATAGCTGCCTGCACGAAGCCTGGCCGCATGCTTCGGCGACCGCCGGGCATGTGGCCGAGCAGAACAGTCTTGCCGGGCTCACCTGGCGCAGCAGCTTCATCGACGAGCTGTACGACTACCTCCACGTACATATCCGCGAACCGCTCAACCTCGAGCGGGTCGCCCAGGCATTCGGCCTCAGCCCTGCCACGCTCAAGCGAAAGCTGCAGAAGCACGGCACACACTTCCAGGCGGAACTCGACCGTGTGCGCAAGCACGTTGCGCTGTATCTGTACCAAACCCGCGGCTTCACCAACGAAGAAGTTGCCGCCTACCTACGCTTCAACGACACGGCAAACTTCCGCCGCTCGTTCAAGCGCTGGACCGGCGTGGTGCCAAGCGGGTTGCGTCAGCTGTTTCAGTAAAGGCGCCGACACGGCCCCCATCTAACACTAACCTATTGATCAGCCAACCTTTTTTGGCTGATCAGAGGATGAGCAATCCAGCGCAAAGCCGCTGCGCATGGGCGCTGCAGCTCGGCGTAACGCTTCTATGCACCGGGTTGTCCACAGATTCTGTGGATTAATCCGCCTGAGCCCGTCATAGCCTCGGGTGGCACTTGCTGCATAAACGGCGGGCTGAACTCGGGCACGGCAAGTGTTACCATAACGCCCCTTTGCGCCGCAGCAAGCTCCTCGGCGAGCAAAGCCCTGTTGCCACGCAACCACATCCCTCTGCCAGCAGCGCCGCCCTCTGCGCGCAACGCGCACGCCAACGGCCGCCCACGCACCAGCCCTCTTAAACACCGTCATACAGCACGCAGGACAGACCCTTGATTTCTACCGCCAACATCACCATGCAGTTCGGCGCCAAGCCGCTATTCGAGAACGTGTCCGTCAAGTTCGGCAACGGCAATCGCTATGGCCTGATCGGCGCCAACGGTTGCGGCAAGTCGACCTTCATGAAGATTCTTGGCGGCGAACTCGAACCATCGGCCGGCCAAGTCATGCTCGAACCCAATACGCGCCTGGGCAAGCTGCGCCAGGACCAGTTCGCGTATGAAGACTTCTCAGTGATCGACACCGTGATCATGGGGCACGAGGAGCTCTGGCAGGTCAAGGCCGAACGCGACCGCATCTATGCGCTGCCGGAAATGAGCGAAGACGATGGCATGAAGGTCGCTGAACTCGAAGTCCAGTTCGCCGAGTACGACGGCTACACAGCCGAATCGCGCGCTGGCGAACTGCTGCTCGGGCTGGGGATTCCGCTGGACCAGCATTTCGGCCCGATGAGCGCAGTCGCGCCCGGCTGGAAGCTGCGCGTGCTGCTTGCGCAGGCGCTGTTTGCCGATCCCGAGGTGCTGTTGCTCGACGAGCCGACCAACCACCTCGACATCAATACCATCCGCTGGCTGGAAACCGTGCTCACCGCGCGCAACTCCACCATGATCATCATTTCCCACGACCGCCACTTCCTGAACTCGGTCTGCACTCACATGGCCGATCTGGACTATGGCGAGTTGCGCCTGTTCCCGGGCAACTATGACGAGTACATGACGGCAGCCACGCAAGCGCGCGAGCGTCTGCTGGCCGACAATGCGAAGAAGAAGGCGCAGATCGCCGAACTCCAGCAGTTCGTCAGCCGCTTTTCGGCGAACGCGTCCAAGGCCAAACAGGCCACCAGCCGAGCGCGTCAGATCGACAAGATTCAACTCGACGAAGTCAAGCCGTCCAGCCGCGTGAGCCCGTTCATCCGTTTCGAGCAGCAGAAAAAACTGCACCGCCAGGCGGTCACCCTGGAAGCAGTCGCTCAGGGCTACGACGGCGTACCGCTGTTCAAGAATCTCTCCATGCAGATCGAGGCCGGCGAACGCATCGCGATCATCGGCCCCAACGGCATCGGCAAGACCACCTTGCTGCGAACCCTGGTCGGTGACATGCCGGCCACCAGCGGCGAAGTGAAATGGGCTGAAAGCGCCGACGTAGGCTACTTCGCCCAAGACCACGCCGAGGACTTCGAGCAGGACATGAGCCTGTTCGACTGGATGTCGCAGTGGACAACCGGTGGCGAGCAGCTGGTACGCGGCACCCTGGGCCGCATGCTGTTCTCCAACGATGAGATCAAGAAGTCCGTGAAGGTGATTTCCGGTGGTGAGCAAGGGCGGATGCTGTTCGGCAAACTGATCCTCGCCAAACCGAACGTGCTAGTGATGGATGAGCCGACCAACCACCTCGATATGGAATCGATCGAAGCGCTGAACCTGGCCCTGGAGAACTACCCCGGCACGCTGATTTTCGTCAGTCACGACCGCGAGTTCGTTTCCTCGCTGGCCACGCGCATCATCGAACTCTCGGAGAACGGCATTACCGACTTCAGTGGTAGCTATGACGACTACCTGCGCAGCCAGGGCGTGATCATCTAACGGCCGAAACGCAACGGGGGAGTGTTTGCCTGGCTTATGCCAGACGCCCACTCCCCCGCCGGAGCCATCTCCGTTCAGCGAGCAACGGAGATGGCGTTGACCAGACCTGGAATCAGAAACGCTCGATTTCGGCCTCAGCCTGTTCCTTCTTGCGGAACGATTCGAAGTCCTGCTGACCGATACGCGAAGCAAGGAAGCGTCGATAGTTGCGGCGCTCTTCGTCCGACAGGGCCTGCTCGGGCTCATTGACGCCCTTCAGACGCAAGACCACGTAATCTCCATTATCCAGCGACTGGCCCGCAAACGTCGGGCTGCCGCCTTCAGCGGGACGCGGCATACGAAATACGGTCTGCAGCACGGCCGGGGCGATGCCATCCTGCGCACGGGTTGCGGCTTCGTGGGTCTCCCACTTACCGTCGACCTGGCCACCTTCGCGCAGCTTCGCCAACATCGCCTCACCATTCTGGCGCGCCTGCTCCGCTGCTTTCTGCTTGCGCAGCTGCTCGACGATGCTCTCACGCACCTCATCCAGAGGGCGCTGCTCAGGCTGCATGTGCTGTTTGACCCGCACCACGACGACCGTATCCGGATCCAGTTCGATCAACGCGCTGTTGGCGCCATCGACCAATACCTCGTCGCTGAACGCGGCCTGTAGAACCTGGCGGTTCGCTGCAATGCCCTCACCACCCTCACGACCGAATGCCGGGGTGGTTTCGACCTTCAGCCCAAGCTCCTGGGCCGGCTGCGCCAGATCCGACGATTCGAATGCAGAATCCTCGAGCTGTTTGGATGCTTCGACAAAACGCTGTTCGACCTGCTGGGCCTTGAGCTCGCGCATCAGTTGCGGCTTCATGCTTTCCAGCGTCGGCACCTCAGGCGATTGCACGCCGAGCAACTTGATCAGGTGCCAGCCGAACTCGGTCTTCACCGGCTGCGAAACCTCGCCCTCCTGCAGGGCGTAGAGCGCCTCCTCGAACGCCGGATCGTAGACGCCAGGACCCGCGTACCCAAGGTCGCCGCCCTCGCTTGCCGAACCAGGATCCTGCGAGAATTCCTTGGCGAGATCCGCAAACGATTCTCCGGCCTGCAGCCGCTTGGCGACCTCTTCGAGCTTGGCCTTGGCCTGCTCATCGGACAGCTCGCCGGTCTCGATCAAGATATGTGCGGCACGACGCTGCTCCGCCAGGTTGGCGACCTGCTTTTCATAGAGCGCCTGCAAAGCTTTTTCATCGACTTCGACCTGATCGAAGAAGGCATCCTTGCTGAGCTCGACGTACTCAAGGACGACCTGCTCCGGCGAACGGTAACGATCGGAATACTCTTGGTAATGGGCCTGTATCTCCTCGTCCGTCACCTGGACGGCATCGGTAGCCGCTGGAACAGTCAGCGCATCGAAGTCGCGGGTCTGCATTTCGAGCCGCGCAAAGTTATCGACCTGCTGGTCCGTCACGAAACCGGTGCCCGAAATGCCTGCACGCAGCTGACCGATCAGCATTTCCTGCTCAAGCAACTGGCGGAACTGCAGACGCGAATAGCCCATCTGCTGGATGACCTGGTCAAAGCGCGCCGCATCGAACTTGCCATCGACCTGGAATTCCGGCGTCTGCAGAATGAGCTGGTCAAGCGCCTGCGTGGAGAAGGCGAAATCGGCCTCGCGCGCCGCGTGAAGCAGCAGCATGCGATCGACGAGCCCGTTCAGTGCTGCCTCACGCAGCAACTTGTCGTCGAGCATGGATGCATCGAAATCACGCCCCAGCTGCTGCGCAAGCTGGCGACGTTGCATGTTGACGGCCTGCTCGAGGTCGTAGCGGGAAATGGGATCACCATTCACCTCGGCAACGTTCTGCTTGTTCCCTGCAGCATTGAAGATCGCATCGAAACCGGTCAACGCCAGCAGCACAACGATGACGCCGATGATGGTCTTGGCGATCAACCCCTGAGAGTTGTCCCTGATGTTCTGAAGCATGCATCCCCCGAGGAGCAGCCACGTGGTGCCTTACGTGACGTCGGTGATAACCAGATAAACGAAAGGCGCATCCTGGGATGCGCCTTCTCGGAGCTTTGGAGCGGATGACGTTCCCCAAGCCTTGGCGTTACAGGCCAGGCCTGTACGCCTCTCCGCCCCAGTCGAAGCCCAATAGGCCTCGACGGGATCGAAAACGCTTAGTTGACAGCGTCTTTCAGAGCCTTGCCAGCTTTGAAACCCGGGATCTTGGCGGCAGCGATGTTGATCGGCTTGCCAGTCTGCGGGTTGCGGCCAGTACGTGCGGCGCGCTCTTTGACGGCGAAAGTGCCGAAACCGACCAGCACGACAGAGTCACCAGCCTTCAGGGCGCCGGTGACAGACTCGATCACTGCATCTAGCGCGCGGCCAGCAACAGCTTTTGGAATATCAGCAGATGCAGCGATAGCATCGATCAGTTCCGACTTGTTCACTCTAAGTCCCCTTATTTCTGTTGAGTCGTATCTTTAATTTTTGGGTGCAAGCAAAGCTATGCAGGAATGGCTTATGACACCAGGGGCCGGCTCATGAATGGGGCACACGATAGTGTCAATCAGCCGCTCCGCCTAATGCGTGCTGATTCGCTCCTTGGAATCAGACTCGCGCTTGTCTTCCGTTGCAACTATCTCGGGAGCCGCATCGGGCAAGGGCTCCGGCGCGTATTGCAGCGCAATTTGCAGGACCTCGTCAATCCACTTTACCGGTTTAATCTGCAGGTCCTGCTTAATATTTTCAGGAATCTCTTTCAGATCACGTTGATTTTCTTCGGGGATGATGACCGTCTTGATTCCGCCCCTGTGAGCCGCGAGCAATTTCTCCTTCAGCCCACCGATAGCGAGCACCTGACCACGCAAGGTGATCTCTCCGGTCATGGCAACATCGGCACGCACAGGAATCTGCGTCAGTGCAGAAACCAGTGCCGTACACATGCCAATGCCGGCGCTAGGTCCATCCTTCGGCGTGGCCCCTTCGGGCACGTGGATATGGATATCCTGCTTCTCATGGAAGTCCGGCGCGATACCCAGGCTGCGCGCGCGGCTTCGCACTACCGTGAGTGCGGCGGTAATCGACTCGCCCATGACTTCGCCGAGCGAGCCAGTCTTGGTCAGCCGACCCTTGCCAGGGACGACGGCCGCTTCGATGGTCAGCAGCTCGCCACCCACCTGGGTCCAGGCCAGACCAGTAACCTGACCAATCTGATCCTGCTGCTCGGCGAGCCCATAGCGGAACTTGCGCACGCCGAGGAAGTGTTCGAGCGAATCAGGTGTAACCGTCACGTGGAAGCGCTTTTCCGCCGCATGCTCCTTGACCACCTTGCGGCAGACCTTCGCCAGTTGACGCTCGAGGCTCCGCACACCGGCCTCGCGTGTGTAGTAGCGAATGACGTCACGTATGCTCTGCTCCTGGAACGCCAGTTCGCTTTCCTTCAATCCATTCGCCTTGACCTGCTTGGGAACCAGATAGCGAATGGCGATGTTGACCTTCTCGTCTTCCGTATAGCCGGGCAGACGAATGACCTCCATCCGATCAAGAAGCGGCGCAGGGATGTTCATCGAGTTCGCGGTGCAGATGAACATGACGTCCGAAAGGTCGTAGTCGACCTCCAGATAATGGTCGTTGAAATTGTGGTTCTGCTCGGGGTCCAGCACCTCGAGTAGTGCCGAGGCAGGGTCACCGCGCATGTCGCTGGCCATCTTGTCGATTTCATCGAGCAGGAACAGCGGGTTGCGTACGCCGACCTTGGTCATCTTCTGGATAAGACGTCCTGGCATCGAGCCGATATAGGTGCGCCGATGGCCGCGAATCTCGGCCTCGTCACGCACGCCACCCAGGGCCATGCGAACGAACTTGCGATTGGTCGAACGAGCGATCGACTCGGCCAGCGAGGTCTTGCCCACCCCGGGCGGGCCGACCAGACACAGGACCGGCCCCTTCAGTTTCTTGACGCGCTTCTGTACGGCGAGATACTCGAGGATGCGATCCTTGACCTCTTCGAGCCCATAATGGTCAGCGTCGAGCACCTGCTCGGCCTTGGCCAGGTCGAGACGCACCTTGCTCGCAGCCTTCCAGGGCACATTGACCAACCAGTCGATGTACGTCCGCACCACAGTGGCTTCCGCGGACATCGGCGACATCTGCTTGAGCTTGTTGAGTTCGGCTTGCGCCTTGGCGTAGGCGTCCTTGCTCAGCCCCGCGTTCTCGATGCGCTTTTTCAGGTCATCGATCTCGTTGTGGCCCTCGTCGAGGTCACCGAGCTCCTTCTGGATCGCCTTCATCTGCTCGTTGAGGTAGTACTCGCGCTGGCTACGCTCCATCTGCTTCTTGACGCGCCCGCGGATACGCTTCTCGACTTGCAGCAGGTCTATTTCCGCGTCCAGCAGAGCCAAGACATGCTCTACCCGCGCCGGCAGCTCGGTGACCTCGAGAATTTCCTGCTTCTGCTCGATCTTCAAGGCCATATGGGCGGCCATGGTGTCGACCAGACGCGACGGATCTTCGATTCCGGTCAGCGAGGAAAGCACCTCGGCCGGTACCTTTTTACCCAATTGCACATACTGTTCGAATTGACTGAGCAGGCTGCGGGTGAAGACTTCCGCCTCGCGCTCATCGACTTCCGCCTCTTCAATGAGGCTGACCTTGGCACGGCAGTGCTCCTCAACCTCGAAAAAGCTTTCGATTGCACCGCGCTGCTCGCCCTCGACCAACACCTTTACGGTGCCGTCAGGCAATTTCAGTAACTGCAATACGGTAGCGACCGTACCGACGCGATACAGGGCGTCTTCGGCTGGATCGTCGTCGGCCGGGTTCCGTTGCGCCACGAGCAGGATCTGCTTGTCGCCGGCCATGGCGGACTCCAAAGCCTCGATGGACTTCTCGCGGCCCACGAAAAGCGGAATGACCATATGCGGATAAACCACGACATCGCGCAGGGGCAAGAGGGGCAGTTCGACGATTGTCTTCATAATTCAGCTCTACGACGGCCTTGCGGCGGTAAACGGACGGGCGCACCCATGAAAACTAAGATGGGGGCACGCCCGTTAAAAAACAAGAAGGCAATAAATGCAAAGGGGCCCGAGGGCCCCTTCGCTCTTTACGCCTCAGGCGCAGCCTTGGCAGGCGGCTCGCTGTTCTCGTAGATCAGCAAGGGCTTGGACGTGCCCTCGATCACACTCTCATCGATGACAACCTTGCTGACATCCTTCTGAGACGGAATCTCGTACATGGTATCCAGCAATACGCCCTCGAGAATCGAACGCAAACCACGCGCCCCCGTCTTGCGCTCCAAAGCCCGCGCTGCGATGGCCTTGAGCGCGTCCGTGCGGAATTCCAGCTCAACCCCCTCGAGTTCGAACAGCTTGGCATACTGCTTGGTCAGCGCATTCTTCGGCTCGGTGAGAATCTGAATCAGGGCCGGTTCGTCGAGTTCGTCCAGCGTCGCGATCACCGGTAGGCGACCGACGAACTCCGGGATTAGGCCGAACTTGACCAGATCGTCAGGCTCAACTGCACGAAGCGCTTCTCCGACCTTCTTGCCCGGGTCCTTGCTGCGCACCTCGGCACTGAAGCCAATCCCGCCCTGCGTGGAGCGCGCCTGAATGACCTTCTCCAATCCGGCGAAGGCACCGCCACAGATGAACAGGATGTTGCGCGTGTCCACCTGCAGAAACTCCTGCTGTGGATGTTTGCGCCCTCCTTGCGGAGGAACGGAGGCCACGGTTCCCTCGATCAACTTGAGCAGCGCCTGCTGCACCCCCTCGCCCGACACGTCGCGAGTGATCGAAGGGTTATCCGACTTGCGCGAGATCTTGTCGATCTCATCGATGTAGACAATGCCCATCTGAGCCTTCTCGACATCGTAATCGCACTTCTGCAGCAGCTTCTGAATGATGTTCTCGACGTCCTCACCGACATAACCGGCCTCGGTCAGCGTCGTGGCATCGGCGATCGTGAACGGCACGTTGAGCAGGCGTGCCAGCGTCTCCGCAAGCAGGGTCTTGCCCGAACCGGTCGGACCGATCAGCAAGATGTTGCTCTTGCCCAGTTCGACCTCTTCCTTCCGGTCACGCTGGTTGAGCCGCTTGTAGTGGTTGTAGACAGCCACCGCCAGGATCTTCTTGGCACGCTCCTGACCAATGACGTACTGGTCGAGAATGCCGCTGATTTCCTTAGGCGCAGGGAGCTTGTGCGAGCTGCTCTCGGCCTGTGCTTCCTGGACCTCTTCACGAATGATGTCATTGCACAGGTCGACGCACTCGTCGCAGATGAAAACGGAGGGACCGGCAATCAACTTGCGCACTTCATGCTGGCTTTTGCCACAGAAGGAGCAATAAAGCAGTTTGCCGGAATCCTCGCCGTTGCGGGTATCAGTCATTCGATCGATCCAATCGGGAAAGCTTGGAAAAAGAAGATGAAGGCAATCGTGGGCTTTTTCAAGCCCAAGGGAAGGCCGTCGAACCGACGGCCATGCAGATCAGACCGCCAGCTGACGGTGGGTCAGGACCTGATCGATCAGGCCGTACTTCACGGCCTCGTCACCGCTCATGAAATTGTCACGATCGGTGTCACGCGCAATGACGTCGATGGGCTGCCCGGTATGCTGAGCCAGCACTTTGTTCAGCCTCTCGCGGATCGTCAGGATCTCGCGCGCGTGGATTTCGATGTCCGACGCCTGCCCCTGGAATCCGCCCAGCGGCTGGTGAATCATCATGCGAGAGTGAGGCAGGCAGTAACGCTTGCCCGCTGCGCCGCCGGCGAGTAGCAGTGCACCCATGCTGCAGGCCTGACCGATACAGATGGTCGAGACATCAGGCTTGATGAACTGCATGGTGTCGTAGATGGACATGCCTGCTGTCACCGATCCGCCGGGGGAATTGATGTACAGGTGGATGTCCTTCTCCGGGTTTTCCGCCTCGAGAAAAAGCAGCTGAGCGACGATGAGGTTGGCCATGTAGTCCTCGACCTGCCCCACCATGAAAATCACCCGCTCCTTGAGAAGTCGGGAATAGATGTCATAGGCGCGTTCGCCACGAGCGGACTGCTCGATAACCATCGGGACCAGACCACCTGCGGCCTGAACATCCGGAGCCTGCATGAAAGAATTGCGGGACATGTTCCAACGATACTCCCTATGTCATGCCTCAAACACATAAGCCAGCACGAGGCTGGCTTATGTTTGTGCACTCGAGAAAATGGAAGAGATCAGGCGGCTTGCGGGGCTTCCGCAGGCTTGACCGCTTCTTCATAGGACACCGTCTTGTCGGTGACCTTGGCCTGCTGCAGAACAGTATCTACAACTTGCTCTTCGAGCACAACCGAACGCACTTCGTTCAACTGCTCAGCGTTCTTGTAGTACCAGGCCACCACCTGCTCGGGCTCCTGATAGGCCGATGCCATTTCCTCGATCAGTTCGCGAACGCGATTCTCGTCCGGCTTGAGCTCTTTCTGCTTGACCACTTCAGCCACGATCAGACCCAGCAGCACGCGACGCTTGGCCTGCTCCGCAAAAAGTTCAGCCGGCAGCTGATCGGGCTTGATGTTACCACCGAACTGCTGGACGGCCTGGACGCGCAGACGATTCACTTCGTTATCGATCAGCGCCTTGGGCACTTCGATCGGATTGTTGGCCACCAGGCCTTCCATCACTTGGTTCTTCACCTTGTTCTTGATGGCCTGGCGCAGCTCACGCTCCATGTTCTTCTTCACTTCGGCACGGAAGCCTTCAAGCCCGCCTTCCTGCACACCGAACTGAGCGAAGAATTCGTCGTTCAGCTCCGGCAACTGAGCAGCCGCCACACTGTTGACCGTCACGGTGAACTCAGCGGTCTTGCCGGCCAGATCGAGGTTCTGGTAATCCTCAGGGAAAGTCGGGTTGATGACGCGCTCTTCACCCGCCTTCGCGCCCACCAGAGCGTCCTCGAAGCCAGGAATCATGCGACCGGAGCCCAGCACCAGCTGAGTCCCTTTGGCGGAGCCGCCTGCGAACGCTTCGCCATCGATCTTGCCCACGAAATCGATATTCACCTGATCGCCGTTCTCGGCAGCGCGGTCAGCCGTTTCGTAACGGGTGTTCTGCTTGCGCAGGATGTCCAGCATATTGTCGACGTCGGCATCGGTGACGTCCGCCTGCAGGCGCTCGACCTCGATCTTGTCCAGACCGACGACCTCGAACTCCGGAAACACCTCGAAGGTGGCAACGTACTCAAGATCCTTGCCCTTCTCGAACACCTTGGGCTCGACGGACGGAGCGCCGGCTGGATTCAGCTTCTCGGCGACGATTGCTTCGTAGAAGGTCGCCTGGATGAGGTCTCCGAGGATTTCCTGACGCGCAGCGGCTTCATAGCGCTGGCGGATGACGCTCATCGGCACCTTGCCGGGACGGAAGCCTGGGATCTTGGCACGACTGGCGGTCTGTTGCAGACGCTTGTTGACTTCGGTCTCGATGCGCTCGACCGGCACGCCAATGGTCATGCGGCGCTCAAGAGCGGAGGTGCTTTCAACAGAAACTTGCATGGATTTTCCTCGTTGCACAGACATAAGCCGGGCGTTCCGGCCCCAGAATGGGCAAGCATTCTAGTGGCTCGATAGACAGAAGTCACCCCGGCAGAAAGAGCCGCCCTGAACGCAGCAGCCGCATGCCGCACACGGCTTGGCTGAGCAATCCGGGCGGCCTGGAATCGGCCGAACAGGCATATCCGAGCGAGCGTAGAGCGGCGGTTGCCCCAAAACGAAACATGAAAAAGCCCCGCCTATCCGGCAGGGCTTCTGCTACACGAAAAGGCCCGCGTGGTCGGTCAGCCTTGAGCGGTGCTCCAATCGATGATGCCGAACTGCCAGGTCGCAAGAATCACGATGCCGAAGACGATCCGGTACCAGGCGAATGTGGCATAGCTGTGATTGCCGATGAACTTGAGCAGAGCCCGGACGGCGAGCATCGCGAACACGAACGATGTGACGAAACCGATTGCAAATACGGGCAGATCGGACGGCTGGAACAGATCGCGATACTTGTAGCCGGAATAAACCGCCGCTCCGACCATTGTCGGCATGGCCAGGAAGAACGAGAACTCGGTTGCCGCCTTGCGGGACAGACCAAATAGCAAGCCTCCGATAATGGTCGAGCCGGAACGGGATGTGCCCGGTACCAGCGCCAGGCACTGCGCGAAACCCACCTTCAATGCCAGCTTCCAGTTCATGTCGTCGACAGTCTCGGCCTGGACGCTGTGGTCGCGTCGCTCAGCCCAGAGCATGATCACCCCACCGATGACCAGTGCCGTGGCGACGGTGATGGGGTTGAACAGGTATTCGTGGATCAGGTCGGCGAATGCGACCCCCAGCACAGCCGCGGGAATGAAGGCCACCAGCAGGTTGAGCGTGAAATTCTGAGCCGGACGTTCCTTGGGCAACCCAACTATCACGCCCAGCACCCTGTCTCGATACTGCCAGACGACCGCGAGAATCGCGGCCAGCTGGATGATGATATTGAAAGCAATCGCCCGCTCGCCGCCAAAACCGATCAGGTCGGCAACGATGATCTGGTGGCCAGTGCTGGAGATTGGAAGAAATTCAGTGATGCCTTCTACGACACCGAGTATCAGCGCTTGTACCGCAAGCCAAAGATCCATCTATTCCCCATCAGCGATGAAGCCCATCGCACTCGAAAACAACAAAAGGAAGGCGCCTAGCGCTTGGCCAGGCCGCTGATCTGACCGACGGCGGACAAGTAAATTCCACCCTCGACTTTAGTGGGGGCTCATTTTTAGCCAGGGGCAGCCGAAAAGCTATTGGGAGTTTGCAAACGGCCTGCTCGAAGAAGCGCCTCCGGATACACCCGATTCCGGAAAGGTCGGCCGTTGCCATTACAAGAAATCGAAAGCTGCACTGGGAGTAACCAAATGAATCTGTTGCGCAAGTACCCCATCAGTAAAAGGCTTTGGCTCATACCCGTCGTCGCGACGCTGATGCTCTTCGTGTTGGGCATGCTCATGATCCAGCAGGTTCGCGAGGACCTCTACAAGGGCAAGCAGGAGATGACCCGAAACGTGGTGGAAACAGCCGCGGGCATCTTCGACCATTACCATCGCCTGGAAATAGGCGGCCAGATGACGACTGAACAGGCACAGCGCGCTGCACTGGAACAGGTCCGTACACTGCGCTACCGCCAGAGCGACTATTTCTGGATCAATGATCTGGGGCCGACCATGATCATGCATCCGATGCAGCCCAAGCTCGACGGGCAGAACCTCTCCGGCATCAAGGACCCGAACGGCAAAGCGTTATTCAACGAAATGGTTGCGGTCGCCAAGCGCGACGGCGCAGGCACCGTTGACTATATGTGGGCCAAACCTGGCGAAGAACAGCCGGTTCCCAAGGTTTCGTATGTCCAATTGTTCAAGCCATGGGGCTGGATCATCGGTTCAGGCATCTACGTTGACGATGTCGAAGCGGAGTTTCGTAACTACCTGACTCGCTTCTCCATCATCGGCCTCGCTATCGCCGCGCTGATGGCTGTGCTGGTGGCCATCCTCATCCGCAGCATCACGGCGCCTCTGCGCAATTCCATGGCAGCAATGGCCAACATCGCCAGTGGCGAAGCGGATCTTACTCATGAGCTGGATGTTTCCGGCAGTGACGAGCTGACCGCCCTTGGCCGGGATTTCAACGCATTCACCCGCAAGTTGCGCAGCGTCATCGGCCAACTGCTCGAAACCGCCGAGTCGCTGGCACAGTCTTCGCGCACGCTGGGTAGCGTGTCCCGCGAGGCCTATGAGCAAAGCCAGCAACAGCTGCAACAGATGGAGCTGGTCGCCACAGCCATCAACGAAGTCACCTATGCAGTGCAGGAAGTAGCCAAGAACGCCGAGCACGCTTCCAACGAAGTCGGCGACGCCGAGGGCCAGGCCGGGCATGGCCAGCAGAATATCGAGACCAGCCTGCAACAGATCGATCAGCTGTCTTCGACCATCGGGCAGGCAGTCGAGGTCATTCAGTCGCTGGCCGACGAAACCAGCAAGATCGGCAGCGTGCTCGACGTCATTGGCTCGATTGCCGATCAGACCAACCTGCTGGCGCTGAACGCAGCCATCGAGGCGGCCCGTGCCGGCGAACAGGGTCGCGGCTTCGCGGTAGTGGCTGACGAGGTGCGCTTGCTGGCGCAGCGGACCCAGCAATCCACGGCTGAGATCCATACCATGATCGAACGCCTGCAAAAGAACTCCGGCGCCGCCGTCAACGTCATCATGGAAAGCAACCGGGCTTCGCAGGCAACCGTCGAGCAGGCCAGCCAGGCCGGTGAAAGCCTTGGACAGATTGCGCAGGCATTGCGCAACATCTCGGGCCTCAACGCCTCGATTGCCAGCGCCACCCTGCAACAGTCGCACGTGGTCGAAGACATCAATCAGAACGTTACCCAGGCCGCCAGCCTGGCGCAGCACAGCACCGACGCTGCCGAGCAATCGAGCGAAGCCGGCAAGCATCTCGGTGAACTTGCCGACCGGCTGAACAACATCCTGCAGCAGTTCAAGATCTGACCCCTTTCGGCTTGGTGCCCCGACGCCAAGCCGCAGCTTCCAGCCTGGGCTCCTTGCTTTGCGGCGCGTTGTCGCATGGCAAGGCGACAGCTGGCGAAGCGCCCGAGCGTCAAATAAACAAATCCCTTTATATTCAGTCGCTTAGACAGAAGAAACAGCGTACTGACGAGGCACCGTCGAACTAAGACTTTTGGCTAATTGAAACGAACGGAGTTTTTTTTGAATTCCGATGTGACTCATGGGTCCTCTGAGCGCATCATTTGGATAAGGCCAACGCCATGGCACCGAAATCACTGGCGGCAACCCAATATCCGCACCGAATTCAGAGAGACCTTTGCCCTATGAACGCTACCCTTCGCATCAACGACGCCCTCCTCATTACCGACCGCGCTTTCAAGCCCTTCCAGTGTGTTGCCTGGACCCTGCCCGAAGGCAACGGCGAAGTCAGCATCAGCGTGATCGACCGCCGCGATGCTCGCGTGCTCGGCCGCTGCAAGATGTCCAGCAGCGTCTACAGCAACCCGGCCCAGCTTGAGCAAACCCTGGAACAAACGCGCGAACGCCTGAGCCAGAACGGAGCGCATTTCTCCGAGTGGCATATGCCGGCCTAAAGCGGCAACCGCGTTCAGTGCAGAAAGGCCTGACGGCAACCGCCTCGGGCCTTTTGCTTTGTATGCGCTGGAATCCTTGGTGGGCTCTTGCGGTCTGAACAGAGCGTGCATGCAAACCAGGAGGTTCCGATGAAAGGCGCAGAAGCCTACGTCAACGATCAATGGCAAAGCAGCGGCCTGGCGAACCTGCCGCAAGATTCCGACGCCCTTACCGTCACCCTGAAGTTCATCGTGCCCCGCGCCGCACAAACCACGGGGTTGCTCAACCACATTGCCGAGGTTGCCGAGCGGCATCTGGAAGAAGCCTACCCGGGCCGTAACGTCCGTCACAAACCTGTGGTGGGCTCGGTGGTGGGAGATGGCACCGGCGATGGCATAGAGCTGGAGTTCCAGGTGGCCGCTGTCCGCTAGAGGCGCGCCACACCGAGTGACCCCGTCTCGTGGGAAACGAGACCTCTTGGGCCGATCGCTGAGATGACACCCCTCGAACTGCAGCGCATGCTGCTGGACCAGTTCCCTCCCCTGTTCCTTCTGGAGGTGGCGGTAAGAGCGCTGTTCGCCTTCATAGCGGTATTCGTGTTCCTGAAGGTGAGCGGCCGGCGTGGTATACGCCAGCTATCGGTATTCGAGCTGGTGATCATTCTGACGCTGGGCTCGGCTGCAGGGGACGTGTCGTTTTATGAAGACGTCCCACTGTTGCCCGTCGCGGCGGTGTTCATCACGCTGCTATGCCTCTATCGCCTGACCGTAGCCCTGATGACCAGAAGCCCGCGCTTTGGCGCCTGGCTCGAAGGCAAGCCGCTCACCATCATCCGTGACGGTATCTACGACCTGCGCAACCTCGACAGCCACCAGATATCCGCCGATGAGTTCTTCATGGAGCTGCGCCAGCAAGGGGTCGAGCACCTCGGCCAGGTACGATTGGCGATTCTGGAAACCGATGGCGAAGTCAGCCTGTACTTTCACAGTCCCGAAGAAGTACGCCCAGGCCTTTCGGTGCTCCCGCCCGAGCACAGGCCGACTTACCGACATGTGCCGGCCAGCGACCTCTATGCCTGCACCCACTGCGGTTTTCCCCAGGTAATCGACACCGACCAGGCGATGGCATGCCACCGTTGCGGCAATCCGACCTGGTCCAAGGCACTGGCATCGCAACGAACACGCTGACCGCCGGGGCCGAACCGTAACGCGGAGCTCTGGTCAGCTATAGGGATGGGGCAGCAGCGATTGCCGCCCAGACACGCACCCAACCCGGAGATCGCCCATGCTAGGTGACTATTCCTCGATCAACGACCATCTCGAGACCGCCCGCAAGCACGCCGACCAGGCGGAAACCGAGGGCAAGCCGGCACTGTATCGCGAAGCGATCGACGAGCTCGTCGCGGCGATCCAGCTGCTCATGCGCAACAGCCAGGAACGTGAAGACTAAGGAAGCAACCGGGACGACCTGGGCCAACGTGCATGGACATCCAAACCCCTCCCATCGCTGATGGTGCCAGGCCCGTCTCAATCGACGAAATCGACGACACCGACACACCGCTATGCCCCGACCTGCCGCCCGAACTGCATTATTCGGACGATAGCCAGCCTGGTATCCGGCGAAAGCTGTCGCGAGGCAAGTACATCTATCTCGCCGCTGATGGCAAGCGCATCAGGGATGCTTCCGAGGTCGAGCGAATCAACAAGCTCGCCATTCCACCGGCATATCGGGACGTCTGGATCTGTGCCAACCCCCATGGCCATTTGCAAGCCACCGGCCGGGATGCTCGGGGCCGCAAGCAATACCGCTATCACCCACGCTGGCGAGAAGTTCGCGATCATGGCAAGTACCAGCGGATGCTGCAGTTCGGCCAGGCCCTGCCTGGGCTTCGGGCACGCCTGGAGCGGGACATCGGGCTCCCTGGCCTGCCGCGCGAAAAGGTGATGGCGCTGGTGATACGCCTGCTCGAATCGACGCTGATTCGCGTTGGCAATGCCCGCTACGCCCGCGACAACCGCTCCTACGGCCTCACAACGCTACGCAACCGCCACGTCAGCATTCGGGGCAGCGCCATACGCTTCAGCTTTCGCGGCAAGAGCGGCATCGAGCACGAGGTCACTCTGCGGGACCGCCGCCTCGCCCGACTGATGCGCCGCTGCATGGAGCTGCCCGGACAGCACCTGTTTCAATACCTGGATGACCAGGGGCAACGGCACACTGTCAGCTCCGGGGACGTCAACGACTATCTCAGACAATCGACCGGTCAGAGCTTCACAGCCAAGGATTACCGCACCTGGGCTGGCAGCGCGCAGGCCCTGGCTCGGCTGCGACGCCAGCCGTGGCAGCCAGAAGCTCAGGCACGCCGAACGCTGGTCGAGGCGATCCGGGAGATCTCATCATTGCTGGGCAACACACCAGCCATCTGCCGGCAGTGCTATGTGCACCCCGAAGTCATCGAGGCTTTTCTGCGCGGCGAACTGGCCGAGCTGCGCGCAGCTCGGCGCCGCAAGTGGCTGAGCGCCGAAGAAGTGGGGCTGATCCATTTCCTGCAGCGCTATGCCAGCTCGGCTTGAGGTGAAGCGGCGGGCCAGGAGCACCACAGCAAGACGCCCCTTCCCGCCGCGGCCGATCAGTAGTAGGCGTTTTCGCGATTGGTGTGATCGGTAACGTCACGAACGCCCTTGAGTTCAGGAATACGCGCCAACAGCGTTTTCTCGATACCCTCTTTCAAGGTCACGTCCGCCTGCCCGCAGCCTTGGCAACCACCACCGAACTGCAGCACCGCGATGCCTTCCTCGACGACATCGATCAACATGACCTGCCCGCCATGACTGGCCAGGCCTGGGTTGATTTCGGTTTGCAGATAATAGTTGATGCGCTCGTTGAGCGGGCTGTCCTCGTTGACCATCGGCACCTTGGCATTCGGCGCCTTGATCGTCAGCTGGCCGCCCATGCGATCGGTCGCGTAGTCCACCAGGGCATCCTCGAGAAACGGCTCGCTGACGCTGTCGATCCAGGCGGTAAAGCTCTTGAGCCCAATGGCGACATCGTCCGGCTTCTGCTCGCCCGGCTTGCAGTAGGCGATGCAGGTCTCGGCGTACGGCGTGCCCGGCTGGGTGATGAAGACGCGGATGCCGATGCCCGGCGTGTTCTGCTTTTCCAGCAGACCAGCCAGGTAATCGTGTGCAGCTTCGGTAATGGTGATCGCGCTCATGGTGACTCCTCGCAATGATGCCGGCAGTGTACGCCAAGCCAGGGCAGCGATAAAGTCCTAGTAAATTGGTCGGAATAGATCGGGCGCTTCTCTGGGTCAGAGATTCTCGTAGCGATTCATGTCCAGCACGCCGGCCTCTCGCGGCTCGGTCTCCTGCAGGTACGCGGAGAGATCGTGAAAGTACGTCCAGAATTCAGGATGGCTGCGGCGAACGCCCCAACGCTCGACGACTTGATCGAACTCCGCAGCCGAGCGCACGCGCTCCATGGCCTGTACGAACGCGGACACTTCGCCCGCACGTACGGCGAACATGAAGTTCGGGTAGCTGCTCAGAACGCCCGGGTAGACGGTCAGCGTGTCCAGCTGTGGTTGATAGCGCAGCTCCTCGCCGAACATGAAGGCGACGTTGCTGTGCGCCCGGTTGCGCAACAGGCTGTAGATCTCTCGGCGCCCGTCGGCCAACTGCACGCGAATCAGCGTCGCCTCGGGCAGCTGGCCGATGACCGCCATACCTGCCCCGGGCCGTCCACTCAGGCGGCTGAGCGACTGCTCCGCCGCCGCCAGTTCAGCTGTCAGCCCAGCACGATGACAATGCCCCGCCTCGCATCGATTGATCGGATCGGGGCTAGCGTTGATCGCCGCATAGCGTGCGAGAAGCTGGTGGGCGAAGTCCTCTCTGGGCTTGGCCGCGGCGATCGTCAGGCCGGTTGCGGTCGCTGTGTCGACACGCGTGTAGGCGAGCTTGAGCTTGAGCTGGCCTCCTTGCTGATACCAATCGTCCAGAATCGCCTGGCGTGCTGGCGCCGGCAGCAAACGGAGAAAGTTCAGCTCTGCACCGTTTCGGATGAGATCGAAATACAGCCGCGTCTGCCCCTGATGCGAAACGTTGCCGAATACATCGAAGTTCACCACCAGCTGATAGTAGGTCCGCTCCAGCAAGGGGTAATCCATCCACCACATCGTCTGGGGTACCGCGCCGATCAGGCCTTTGCGTACCGAAGCGCTATCGTGCTGGCGGAAGATCGACAGCAGCGCGTTGTCGTTGCCCTGCCAGATATCCGTCCACTGAGCCGGATGCGCGGCGTAAGCGTCACGCCGAAGCTCCTCGTAGCGATTGCGCTTGCCGCGGTAGGTATTCCAGAACGCCAGCAGGTCACCCAGTTCGTCGAACTGCCCGGGCATTGCAAGCAAGGGTGTCGTGCGCTCGCGAAAGCTCTCGTCGGTCACATAGAGGTCATGCTCCGGCGCCTGGAAGAACACCCAGAAGTTGTCGCGGATCACATCGGTCGCGATCTGCCCGCGGCACACCGGGCCACGGATAAAGGTGCGCACGAAGTACTCGGCGTCATCGAGCATGAACTGGTAGCGCGCACGGGCCGGAATCGCTGCGAATGCCAGGAACGGGTTGGCCCGGTGCCCGGCACCATACCCAGGCAGCTGCGCAAGCGCCCAGCTATCGTCGAGAAAAAGCTCGCGAACCCGGGCGAGCTTGCGATCGCTCAGCGCATAGGTGATGTGCGTCTTGTGCACGATCACATCGTTGATAGGCCGCAGCCTGTAGAAGAACTGGGTGCCCGGGTCATCGTTCGGCCGACGGCTGGCAATTACGTCGACCGGCGCACCCGATGGGCTGCGTGAGCGCACCAGCTGATAGAACCGCTTACCCGTCGAGTTTTCGAAGTACAGATGGGCAAGGAAGAGATGTTCGTAAAGCCAGCGCGCCACCAGGCGCTGGCGGTTGTCCCCTCCGTTGAGCAGCGCTTCCCAACGCTCGATCTGCACCCGCTCGACGGGCTCGACTGGCATGTCGGCGACATCGATCGGCGCGCCCTGCTGCAGCCACCGTCGTAGCGTGCCGTATTCGCCGTCCGTCAAACCCGTCACGGCGAACGGCATGCCCCCATGCAGGGTCCGCTTGGCGTAGGCATCGAACTCGCCCGGGGTCGGGCAGCTGTTCTCGCGCCGGATGCTGACGTCCATGCCCGGTGGAAGCTTCGCGTTTGGCACCAGCGGCTCGCTGCGACCGAGCTCGAGCATACGCATCATCAGCGCCGCCTGTGCGCCCTGCCCGTCCAGCACCGAGATGAAATCCTTGCGGCGCCAGCCGGCTTCGTCGTGTGCATCGAAAAACAGCCGTGTCGGCTGCTGCGCTCTGCGTCGAGTTCCGTCGTACACCGGCTGCTTGCTGGCACCGCGCTGTGCACCCTCGGCGCTGCCCAGGTTCAGCTGGCACGGAGAGTCGTAGCAGGCATGGCAGGCCACGCACTTGGCGGTAAAGATCGGCTGAATGTCGCGCTGATAGGAAAGCACTTCGGCATGCGCCACGCCGCTGAGCAGACAGAGGCAAAGCAGCCAGAAACGTAAGGGCATGACAGGCCATCCAGAAAGTGAAGCGGCATTGTAGGCCTCCGCTCGAGCGAGCGGCGAGCCTTCTGAACATGAGCAGGATTCATTCGAAAGACGCAGCGGCTAAAAAAACGTACAGCTTTGCTATGATTTGCGTCCTTTTGTCCAGGCTTTACCCAGGTAGTCCAAATGTCCGACCGCGCCGCCCGCCTTCAGGCCCTCCAGCAAGCCCTCCAGGACCGCATCCTGATCCTCGACGGCGGCATGGGCACCATGATCCAGAGCTACAAGCTGGAAGAGTCCGACTACCGCGGCGAGCGTTTCGCGGACTGGCCGAGCGACGTGAAGGGCAATAACGACCTGTTGCTGCTCTCCCGCCCCGACGTCATCCAGGCCATCGAGAAGGCCTATCTCGATGCCGGCGCCGACATTCTGGAAACCAACACCTTCAATGCCACTCGGGTCTCCCAGGCCGACTACGGCATGGAAGAACTGGTCTACGAGCTGAACGTGGAAGGCGCGCGCCTGGCCCGGGAAGTGGCCGATGCCAAGACCGCCGAGACGCCGGATCGCCCGCGTTTCGTCGCCGGCGTGCTCGGCCCGACCAGCCGCACCTGCTCCATCTCGCCGGACGTGAACAACCCCGGCTACCGCAACGTCACCTTCGACCTGCTGGTGGAGAACTACACCGAAGCCACCCGTGGCCTGATCGAGGGCGGCGCCGACCTGATCCTGATCGAAACGATCTTCGACACGCTGAACGCCAAGGCGGCGATCTTCGCCGTGCAGCAAGTTTTCGAGGAAGATGGCGTCGAGCTGCCGATCATGATCTCCGGCACCATCACCGACGCCTCCGGCCGCACGCTGTCAGGCCAGACCACCGAGGCGTTCTGGAACTCGGTGCGCCATGCCAAGCCGATCTCCGTAGGCCTGAACTGCGCCCTGGGCGCCAAGGACCTGCGCCCTTATCTGGAAGAGCTGGCCAACAAGGCCGACACCCACGTGTCCGCCCACCCCAACGCCGGCCTGCCCAATGCCTTCGGCGAGTACGACGAAACGCCGGCAGAAATGGCCGCGGTGGTCGAGGAGTTCGCCGCCAGCGGTTTCCTCAACATCATCGGCGGCTGCTGCGGCACCACGCCGGCGCATATCCAGGCGATTGCCGAGGCGGTGGCCAAGTACCCGCCGCGCGTGATCCCGGACATTCCAAAGGCCTGCCGCCTGTCGGGCCTGGAGCCCTTCACCATCGACCGCAGCTCGCTGTTCGTCAACGTCGGCGAGCGCACCAACATCACCGGTTCGGCCAAGTTCGCCCGTCTGATCCGCGAGGAGAACTACACCGAGGCGCTGGAAGTGGCCCTGCAGCAGGTGGAAGCCGGCGCCCAGGTGATCGACATCAACATGGACGAGGGCATGCTGGATTCGAAGGCGGCCATGGTCACCTTCCTCAACCTGATCGCCGGCGAGCCGGACATCTCCCGCGTGCCGATCATGATCGACTCCTCCAAGTGGGAAGTGATCGAGGCAGGCCTCAAGTGCATCCAGGGCAAGGGCATCGTCAACTCCATCTCCATGAAGGAAGGCGTCGAGCAGTTCAAGCACCACGCCCACCTGTGCAAGCGCTACGGCGCCGCGGTGGTGGTGATGGCCTTCGACGAAGCCGGCCAGGCCGATACCGCCGCACGCAAGCGCGAGATCTGCCAGCGCAGCTACGACATCCTGGTCAACGAGGTGGGCTTCCCGCCGGAAGACATCATCTTCGACCCGAACATCTTCGCCATCGCCACCGGCATCGAAGAGCACAACAACTACGCGGTCGACTTCATCGAGGCTTGCGCCTACATACGCGACCACCTGCCCTACGCGCTGACCTCCGGCGGCGTGTCCAACGTGTCGTTCTCCTTCCGCGGCAACAACCCGGTGCGCGAAGCGATCCACTCGGTGTTCCTGTTCCATGCGATCAAGGCGGGCCTGACCATGGGCATCGTCAACGCCGGCCAATTGGAGATCTACGACGAGATCCCGAAGGAGCTGCGCGACGCGGTCGAGGACGTGGTGCTCAACCGCAGCGCCGGCGGCACCGAGGCGCTGCTGGAAATCGCCGACAAGTACAAGGGCGATGGCTCGGTCAAGGAAGCCGAGACCGAGGAATGGCGCAATCTGCCGGTGGACAAGCGCCTCGAGCACGCGCTGGTCAAGGGCATCACCGCCTTCATCGTCGAGGACACCGAGGAGTGCCGCCAGCAGTGCGCACGCCCCATCGAGGTGATCGAAGGCCCGCTGATGGCCGGCATGAACGTGGTGGGCGATCTGTTCGGCGCGGGCAAGATGTTCCTGCCCCAGGTGGTCAAGTCCGCCCGCGTGATGAAGCAGGCCGTGGCCCACCTGATCCCCTTCATCGAGGCGGAAAAGGGCGACAAGCCGGAAGCCAAGGGCAAGATTCTGATGGCGACCGTCAAGGGCGACGTGCACGACATCGGCAAGAACATCGTCGGCGTGGTGCTCGGCTGCAACGGCTACGACGTGGTCGACATGGGCGTGATGGTGCCGGCCGAGAAGATCCTGCAGACCGCCATCGCCGAGAAGTGCGACATCATCGGCCTGTCCGGGCTGATCACCCCGTCGCTGGACGAGATGGTCCACGTGGCCAAGGAAATGCAGCGCCAGGGCTTCAGCCTGCCGCTGATGATCGGCGGCGCCACCACCTCCAAGGCGCACACCGCGGTGAAGATCGACCCGCAGTACAGCAACGATGCAGTGGTCTATGTCACCGATGCCTCGCGTGCAGTCGGCGTGGCCACCACTCTGCTGTCGAAGGAACTCAAGCCGGCGTTCGTCGACAAGACCCGCGAAGAGTACGCCATGATCCGCGAGCGCACCGCCAACCGCAGTGCGCGCACCGAACGCCTGAGCTACCTCGATGCCATCGCCAACAAGCCGCCGTTCGACTGGAGCGGCTACGCCCCGGTCAAACCGAGCTTCACCGGCCGCCAGGTGCTGGAAGACATCGATTTGCGCACCCTGGTCGACTACATCGACTGGACGCCTTTCTTCATTGCCTGGGACCTGGCCGGCAAGTACCCGCGCATTCTCGAGGACGAGGTGGTTGGCGAAGCGGCTACCTCGCTGTTCAACGATGCCCAGGCCATGCTGAAAAAGCTGGTCGACGACAAGCTGATCCGCGCACGTGCGGTGTTCGGCTTCTGGCCAGCCAACCAGGTCCAGGACGATGACCTGGAAGTGTACGGTGACAACGGCGAGAAGCTGGCCACCCTGCACCACCTGCGCCAGCAGACCATCAAGCCGGACGCCAAGCCGAACCTGTCGCTGGCTGACTTCGTCGCTCCGAAGAGCACCGGCATCACCGACTATGTGGGCGGTTTCATCTGCACCGCTGGCATCGGCGCCGAGGAGCTGGCCAAGGCCTATCAGGACAAGGGCGACGACTACAACTCGATCATGGTCAAGGCCTTGGCCGACCGCCTCGCCGAGGCCTGTGCCGAATGGCTGCACGAGCAGGTGCGCAAGCACTACTGGGGCTATGCGCCGGATGAGCAGCTGAGCAACGAGGAACTGATCCGCGAGCAGTACAAGGGCATCCGCCCTGCCCCCGGTTACCCGGCCTGCCCGGACCACACCGAGAAGGGCACGCTGTTCCAGCTGCTCGATGCCGACGGCATCAGCCAGGTCACCCTCACCGAGCACTACGCCATGCTGCCCACCGCGGCGGTCAGCGGCTGGTACTTCGCCCATCCCGAGGCGCAGTACTTTGCCGTCGGCAAGATCGACAAGGATCAGGTCGAGAGCTATAGCCAGCGCAAGGGCCAGGAGCTGGCCATCAGCGAGCGCTGGCTGATGCCGAACCTGGGCTACGACGCATGAATGACGCCGTGACCCGCTATCTGCTCGACGAGCTCGAACAGGCCGACATGCTGGAGATCGACGGGCTGCATGCCTGGTCGTTCTCGCTCAACGAAACCCTGCTCGACCGCGCCGAGGCGGCAGCCGAAGCCGGCGAGCCATTTGAAAGCGACGAGACGGTGGTCGAAATCGAATGCGTCGATGGCCGGCAGAAACGGCGCTGGGCGTTCAGCTACAACACCGTGATGGACGCGCAGCCGCAAGCCGACGGCAGCTGGCTGCTCGGCCCGGAGCCGGTGCATCGCCTGCGCTGTCAGGCGGCGTACAGCGCCGAAGGCGATGCCTGAACCTCACCGGCGGCCTGTTTCCACGCAGGCCGCCGGCGTGGGCGAAGCCTTCGGCTGCGCCGCGCTGGTCAGCGGCTGCTCGATGTAGCGAAAGCTCAACCAGGCAGCCAACAGCGACAACCCCAGGCACAGCGGAACACGGGTAAGCGTCGGCAGGTGCCCGGCATAGGCCATGGTCAGCAGCCAGACCGGGATATGGCACAGGTAAAGCGAGAACGAAACGTTGCCGATCGCCTCCAGCGGTCGCGACAGGACGCCGAACACCACGTCCTCCGAGAACGCCACAAGCGTGAAACACAGCGCCAGAATCAGTGCCACCGCCGTCCAGCGGAAAGACTCCAACGGCTCGAGGCTGCTGCCCAGAACCGCGGCGGCTAACACGGCAATCAGCGCGACGAGCGCCTTGCGGCCGGTGCCAAGCGAACGGATCTGCTCCTGCACCTCATCGAACGCGGCAAGCGTCGAGAGCTTCCAGAGCGCCAGCCCGATGAACAGCCCATTGACCCTGAACAGCCACGCCGGCTCGAAGGGGTTGGCGACGCTGAACCACAGGATGATTGCGGCAACCGCCGGCCAGAAGAAGCGCCGCAATGTCAGCAACAGCGGAAAGAACAGGTAGAACTGGACCTCGAGCGCGATGGACCAGAAATAGCCGAAGTCGGACTCGTGCAGGCCGTTGAAGACATTGGCCATGAAGAAAGCGGCGCTCGTAGCAACGCCGATCAGCAGGTCGAACCCGTAAGGGCCAATGCCGCTCCCCTGCTCCACCAGCGCCAACAGCAGCACTGCCGCCGCCCAGAACCAGGTCGGCGCCAGTACACGGCGGATTCGCTTGCAATAGAAGCGGTACACCGCGCGCAGCTCGAAGCCGTCCTGTTTGCGCAGGAAGGTCGCGCCCATCAGAAAGCCCGAGATGATGAAGAACAGATCCACGCCGACGCCGGGCAGGACGTGCTGCATGAGCCTGTCCCAACCTTGTGCCTGCTCGCCGACCAAGATCACCGAGCCATGGGCAAACAGCACCAGGACGATGGCCAGCCCACGTAGAAACTGGATATTGCGGTTCTTTGCCTGCGCCTGATGCGGGTGCTGCGGGTTGTCGGCCTCGGTCATGCAGATTCCGTACGTCTTCTCCGGTCGGCGATACATCGGTCGCACGTCGTAGCTGCAGACCGAGCCGACCGCCGATCGTTCCGCCGGGCAACCGCCTGGCGACCAGCCGCCGGCATCAGTTATCGGCGGCGTCAGGGGACTGGAGCAGCAACAGCACGATAGCCAGCACCACCAGCACGCTTCCCGGCATCCAGGTCCAGCTGATCCGCGCCGGATGCTGGATGAACAGCACGATCATGGAGACAAAGGGCACCAGATAGCTGTACGCCGTCACTGCGCCAGGCGTCAGCGTCGCGGTAGCACGTTGCTGCAGGAAGAAGGTCATGGCGCTGGAGAACAAGCCCAGGTAGATGACCAGGCCAAGGTCGGCCAGGCGCAGGCGCAACAGCGCCGCCGGGGATTCCCACACCACCCCCATCAGTCCGATCAGCAGCGCGCCGGCGGCCAGGCTCCAGAACGTACGCAACCCGGCCTGCCTCGGCAGCCGGCCATGCGCCAGCCCCCACTTGGTCAGCACCGGATACAGCGCCGACGCCACGCAGCCAAGAAAGAAACCGACCTCGCCCAGGCCGATCCGCATGCCGGTGAAGTCACCGCCGTTCTCCGCCCAGGCCAGCCCTAGCGCGCCCAGCGCACCGAGTGCCAGGATCGCCAGCAGCCGCCCAGCGCGCTGCTCGACAGCGAGTAGGCGGCCCAGGCAGTAGGCCAACAGCGGAACGCTGACGAACAGAGTCGCCATCGACAATGCAGTGATCCGGTGCGCCGCCCAGAACATGGTGCCGAAGAAGCCCGCCAGGCACAGACCCATCGCGCCATAAAGCGCCAGCGTACCCGCTGCTGGCCAGGCATCGCTCTGCCGCCAGGCCAGCGGCACCAGCGCGACGGCGGCGACGGTGAAACGCATGGCCGTCAGCAGCAAGGGCGGCAGCCCCTCGCTGAGCAGGCCCACTGCCGGAAACGACAGCCCGACGAAGGCCGCCCACAGCAACATGCCCAGATGCGCGCGCAGCCGCGCGGTACCCGGGCCGCTCATGTCAGCCCTCCGCCTGACTGAAGCGAAGCGTTGACCATGCGAAGGGTGCGATGAAAATGGCGAAACAAGCAGAACTCCCCGGACAGCGACCCCGCCTTACTGCGGAGCCTGCCGACGAATGACCCTGATCCGGTACTTGAGGTTCGGTTTGCGCGTCACGCTGATGGCCCGACGGGTCACCGTATCGAGCGTGATGTTCCAGAAGCCGGCACTCGGCACGCGGATGCGCGCGGGAAAGCGGTCGAAGGCACCACCGACATAGCTGTGCCGCCCGCCATTCTTGAATGCACGGAAGTTCTTGTCGTTCATCAGGCGGACGTTGCAAGGCTGGTCGCACTCGATCACGACGAGGTCATCTTCATCGAGGTGTTCGCGCTGGTGGATGAATTTCATGGCGGCCCTATGGTTCCGAGGCAGGGGGCGAGACGATAGCATGATGCCCCCGCCGGATTCGCCGGCCCGCTGCCAGGAGTGCTCCATGACCGCGCCCGTTGACGCCAGCCGCTCGATCGCTCGGACGGCCACGCGCTGCGGCTTCTTCATGGCTGGTTTCGGGCTCGCCGTCTGGGCACCGCTGGTGCCCTACGTTCGCGAGCGGATCGAGATGAGCGATGCACTGTTCGGCGTACTTCTGCTGTGCATCGGCATCGGCTCGCTCAGCTGGATGCCGTTGTCCGGGCTGCTGGTGTCGCGCCTGGGCATACGGCCGGTGGTACTCGGCGCGGTTGCCCTGCTCGGCGTTGCCTTGGTCGGCATGGCGCTCGCCGACTCGGTCTGGCTCATGGCGCTGGCCCTGTTCTGCTTTGGCGGCAGCCTGGGGGTGATCGACGTGGTGTTGAACATCCAGTCGGTGCTGGTCGAAACGGCTGTCGGGCGCCGCATGATGTCGAATTTCCACGGCATGTTCAGCCTGGGCGCCATCGTTGGCGCGCTGGCGATGACGTTGCAACTGAGCATGGGTCTGTCGGCCGAATTCGGCACGCTGAGCATGACCGCCGTGGTGGTGATCGCCAATCTTTCGGTTGCCCGCGGCTTCCTGCCCAACCGCGCACCAGGTGGCGGCCTCGCCTTCGTGCGCCCGCGCGGCCTGGTGCTGCTGGCCGGCCTGCTCTGCTTCGCCGTGTATCTCGCCGAAGGTGCCGTGCTGGACTGGAGCGCGCTCTATCTCACGGGAGAAAAGAGCCTGGAGGTCTCCTTGGGCGGGCTCGGTTACGCCGCCTATACGCTGATGGTGACGATCGCACGCTTTGGTGGCGCGCCAGTGATCAACCGTCTGGGCCCGGCACGCGTCATCGCCCTGGGTGGACTGGTGGCTGCCCTGGGCATCGCCCTCACGCTGAGCACCACTAGCTGGCCGTTGGCGCTGCTGGGCTACGGCCTCTGCGGGCTGGGATGTGCCAACGTCGCGCCCGTGCTGATTTCGTCGCTGAGCCGACAGACCATCATGCCAATGCACACCGCCGTGACGGTCGCTACCACCATTGGCTTCGCCGGCGTGCTCGCAGGCCCCGCCTTGATGGGGGTGGTCGCGCAGCTGTTCTCGCTCGGTGCGGCGTTCTTCATGCTCATGCTCCTGCTGCTTGGCATCATCCCGGCCAGCCGTCGTTTCAGCGACTGAGCGCACCGCTGGCGCTGCCCTTTACGCCCGCGCATCGCTAGAATGCGCGCCCTATGCAGATCCAAGACATTCACCAGCAGTTCACCGCTGCCGGCGCCAAGCCGCGCCATATCGGGCGCATGACGCGCGCCTGGCTGCTTGGCCGCGATATTTCCATCGGCCGCCGCCAGCAGCAGGCAGAGGACTTTCTGCCGCTCAGCGTGCGCGAGGCGCTGCCAGCGCTCCAGGCGAGCCTGAACGGCCTCGTACGCCTGCGCTCCGAACACCCGGGCGCCGACGGTTCGGCGCGCCTGCTGGTGGAGCTGGGCGACGGGCAGATGGTGGAGAGCGTGCTGTTGCCGCGCGATGGCCTGTGCGTGTCCAGCCAGGTCGGTTGCGCGGTCGGCTGCGTGTTCTGCATGACCGGCAAGAGCGGCCTGCTACGCCAGCTCGGCAGTGCCGAGATCGTTGCCCAGGTCGCCTTGGCGCGGCGCTTCCGCCCGGTGAAGAAAGTCGTGTTCATGGGCATGGGCGAGCCGGCGCACAATCTCGACAACGTGCTCGAAGCCATCGACCTGCTCGGCACCGACGGCGGCATTGGCCACAAGAACCTGGTGTTCTCCACGGTCGGCGACCCGCGGGTGTTCGAACGCCTGCCCGCGCAACGGGTCAAGCCGGCCCTGGCGTTGTCGCTGCATACCACCGACGCCGCGCTCCGCCAGGCATTGCTGCCGCGCGCGCCGCGCATCGACCCGGCCGAGCTGGTCGAACTGGGCGAGCGCTATGCCCGCACCGTCGGCTATCCGATCCAGTACCAATGGACGCTGCTGGCCGGCATCAACGACAGCCAACAGGAAATGGACACGCTGCTGCGCCTGCTGGCCGGCAAGTTCGCCGTGCTCAACCTGATTCCCTACAACAGCCTGGAAGACGACCAATACCAGCGGCCACAGGGCGAGCGCATCGTACAGATCGTGCGCTACCTGCATAGCCGCGGCGTACTGACCAAGGTGCGCAATTCCGCGGGCCAGGACGTCGATGGCGGTTGCGGGCAGCTGCGTGCCCGCGCCGAACTCGTGCTCGGGCGCCGGCGAGCGGAACGCAGCGTGCCCGGGGCTGTCCCAGCCCGGTAACCGAAGCCGACGGCGGCGCGTATTTCATCCTGGCAAGGAAGCAGGCATGCACAGTCTCGAACAGTTGCGTCGCGGAGAGCTGGCAGGCGCCAGGCGTCTCGATCTCTCGGCAGGCTTGACCCGTTTTCCCGAAGAAATCTACGCGCTGGCGGACACGCTCGAAGTACTGAACCTGAGCGGCAATCAGCTCGACACCTTGCCTGCCGATCTGTCGCGCCTGCATCGGCTGCGCATCCTGTTCTGCTCGGACAACGGCTTCCGGGAGCTGCCCGAGTGCCTCGGGGATTGCCAAAGGCTGGAAATGGTCGGCTTCAAGGCCAACCGCATCGAGCGGGTCCCGGCGGCCGCGCTACCACCATCGCTGCGCTGGTTGATCCTGACCGACAACCGCATCGAGGAGCTGCCGTCAGCGCTAGGGCTGCGTTCGAATCTGCAGAAGCTCATGCTCGCCGGCAATCGGCTGAGCGCCTTGCCAGAAGCGCTCGCCGGCTGCGATCGCCTGGAGCTGCTGCGCATCGCCGCCAACCGCTTGCCGGCGCTGCCGGACTGGTTGTTGGAACTGCCGAACCTTGCCTGGCTGGCATTCGGCGGCAACCCACCGAGCGATCGCCTCGAACAGCTGGCACAGGCCCATGCCGCTACGCGCGCGATTGAGCCCAAGCATCTTCGCCTTGGCCCCGTGCTGGGCGAGGGGGCGTCGGGCGTGGTCCAGCGCGCCGACTGGCATCCGGATGACGGTCCTGGGCGACCCGCGGCGCTCAAGCGCTTCAAGGGTGCCGTGACCAGCGACGGGCTGCCGCGTAGCGAGATGGCTGCCTGCATCGCCGCCGGACCGCATCCGCACCTGTTGCCGGTCATCGCGCCGCTCGCCAGTCCGGCAGAGCCGGCATTGCTGATGGAGCTGCTCGACCCACGCTACGCGGCGCTTGCCGCCCCGCCTTCGTTCGCCAGCTGCACGCGCGACTGTTATGCCGAGGGTCGCGGCTTCAACGCCGCCCAGGTCGTGCGCATCGCCAGTGCGGCTGCCTCGGCGGTGGCCCACCTGCATCGCCGCGGCATCCTGCACGGCGATCTGTACGCACATAATCTGCTCGTCGACGAGAGCGGTGATTGCCGGCTCAGCGATTTCGGAGCAGCCTCGTTTTTCGATCCCTCCGGTCCGCAAGGCGGCGCACTGCAGCGCCTGGAGGCTCGTGCGTTCGGTCACCTGATCGATGAACTGCTGCTTCGGCTCGAACCCGACCACGACCTCGCCACCCTTGCCCTTCTGCGCGACCAATGCCTGGCCACGGAGCCTATGCAGCGGCCGGATTTCCAAACGCTCGAAGCGCGGATCGCCGCGCTTCGCCATGACCTGGACGATCACTGATGGAATCACCCCAACCCGGCCGCGATGAGCAGGCGCCCTACCCTTCGCCCTTCGGCGCGGATGCCGTGCGGCAGGACGCGTTCACGCAGGGCCTGTTGGAGCGTCTGCCCGAGCATCTGCGCGACTCGTTCAGCGACGAACAGCTCGAAGCCTTGCGCGGCATCTTCGGGACACGATCATGGGTCCGCCACCGTCTCGACCTGCGCGGCACGCTGAAGCTGTTCGGCAATCACTACTATTTCGCGATCCTCGCTGGGCGCAACAAACGCAACCTGTCGCGCCCCCAGCAAAATCTCTCGCTGGCGGCCAAGGCGGCGCTGATCACGCTCTTCCTCGTGTTCTCGGCAGCTGTCGGCCTGGTGATCCTCTATCTGCTCAAATCCGCGCTGGGCATCGACCTGATTCCCGGCTTCTCCTTTGGTTTGTGGGACTGGTTCAAGGCCAACCTCTAGGCGGCCGTGGCGTCGCTCGCAGCAGCGAGTGCCTTCGCGGTTGATCCGCATCAAACAGCAGCCGCCAACGCAGGCGAAGAATGCAGAGGCTCTGAAGTTCCGAGGGCTTCTGACAGGAGGTTCTGCAATGAACGATGCTGCAAACAAACCCGTGGCAGGTGAAGAGAAAAAGGCCGCCCCACCAGCCACCCACGAACCCTGGCGCCCATTCGAAAGCCTGCGCCGCCAGGTCGACCGGCTGTTCGACGACTTCGATCTGTCCTGGCACCGCCCCTTGGCCAGGACCGGCGTCGAAACCGGGCCATTCTGGCAAAGCGGGCTGGCACGGCTACCGGCCGTCGACGTTGTCGAAAAGGACGACGCCTTCGAGATCAGCGCAGAGTTGCCAGGCATGGATGAGAAGGATGTCGAGGTCAAGCTGAGCGGAAACACGCTCACCATCAAGGGTGAGAAGCGCCAGGAACGCAAGGAGGAAAAGCAGGGCTACTACCTGTCCGAGCGCTCGTACGGCAGCTTTCAGCGCAGCTTCAACGTCCCCGACTCGGTCGAGAAGGACAAGATACAGGCCAGGTTCAACAAGGGCGTGCTGATGCTCAGCATGCCGAAGAAACCGGGCGCTGCAGACGGTGAGCGGACCATCGCAGTCAGCAAGGACTGACCTGCCCTGGCGGGACGCCCTGCGCCCCGCCTTCCCCGCTCCTGCGTTCTCCAGCGGATCGACTAGACTCCCGGAAAACCGTCATCGCGAGGTTGCCGTGGACGAACAACGAGATCGCCCGCTTACCCTTCGCCAGACCTTGCTCAGCGTCCTGGCTGCAGCACTGGGCGTACAGAGTGGCAAGAACCGGGCACGCGATTTTCAGCATGGCAAACCCAGCCATTTCATCGTGATCGGCCTGATCTTTACCGTCGCCTTCGTGCTCGTGATTCTCGGCGTGGTCAAACTGGTGACCCACCTGGCCGGCGTCTAGCGACGCCTCACTGATGGCTGACCCAGAACACCGCCGTGCCGACCGCCAGAAGGATCAGTATGAAGATGGCTGCAGCATCCGCCAGGCTGTCTTGTTGGTGCGGTCCGATTCGTCTCATCACCCTTTCCTCACGGCTGTTTCGCTTGCGCTTTCCTGCAGTCAAGAACAGCTCGGCAAGCGCGGCAAGGGGCACGCCGGATTTGCTCGACGAACGGGCTTCAGGTTCTAAACATATTCCCAAACATCACTTTTGCGCATAACCGCTTGCTGGTATCTTGCCGCCCCTACCTGAAATGGGTGCGCGCAGCCGTGCCCGCTGGAAGCTGTAGCAGCCTGCACACAGGACACGTCATGTACGTTTACGACCAGTACGACCAACACATCATCGAAGATCGCGTGCGGCAGTTCCGCGATCAGACTCGCCGCTACCTGAGCGGCGAGTTGGGTGGTGAGGAATTTCGCCCCCTGCGCCTGCAGAACGGCCTCTATATCCAGCGTTACGCACCCATGCTGCGCATCGCTGTTCCCTACGGTCTGCTGTCGTCCACCCAGTTGCGCAAACTGGCCTACATCGCACGTCACTACGACAAGGGCTATGCGCACATCAGTACGCGGACCAACGTCCAGTTCAACTGGCCGGAGCTCGAGGAAGTCCCGGAGATTCTCGCAGAACTGGCCACCGTGCAGATGCACGCCATCCAGACCAGCGGCAACTGCATCCGCAACACCACCACCGACCAGTTCGCCGGCGTCGCCCGTGACGAGCTGATCGACCCGCGCCCCTGGTGCGAAATCATTCGCCAATGGTCGACCTTCCACCCCGAGTTCGCCTTCCTGCCACGCAAGTTCAAGATTGCGGTCAACGGGGCGGTCAGCGATCGCGCCGCCATCGAAGTGCATGACATCGGCCTGGAAGCGGTGAAAAATGCCGCCGGCGAGCTGGGCTTCCGCGTCTCGGTTGGCGGCGGCTTGGGCCGTACCCCGATCGTCGGCAGTTTCATCAACGAATTCCTGCCCTGGCAGCACCTGCTGACCTATCTCGATGCGATCCTGCGGGTCTACAACCGCTACGGCCGCCGCGACAACAAGTTCAAGGCGCGCATCAAGATTCTGGTCAAGGCGCTGACGCCGGAGGTCTTCGCCGAGCGCGTGGAAGCCGAGTGGGCACATCTGAAGGATGGGCCGGCAACCCTTACCGATGAGGAAGTCCAGCGCGTCAGCCGCTTCTTCGTCGACCCGGCCTACCGCGACCTGGCCGACCAGGACGCGGAACTGGCGCGCCTGGATGCCGAGCATCCCGGCTTCGCCCGCTGGCGCACACGCAACGTGGTTGCGCACAAGAAGCCCGGCTATGCCGCCGTCACCCTGTCGCTGAAGAAGACGGGCGTCGCCCCCGGCGATGTGACCGACAAGCAGCTCGAAGCCATCGCCGACCTGGCCGATCGCTACAGCTTCGGCGAGGTGCGCAACTCCCACGAGCAGAACATGATTCTCGCCGACGTCGAACAGGCGAAGCTGTTCGAGTTGTGGCAGGAACTGCGCGAACTAGGCCTGGCGACGCCGAACATCGGCCTGCTGACCGACATCATCTGCTGCCCGGGCGGCGACTTCTGTTCGCTGGCCAATGCCAAGTCGATTCCAATCGCCGAGGCGATTCAGCGTCGTTTCGACGACCTGGACTATCTGTTCGACATCGGCAACCTGGACCTGAACATCTCCGGTTGCATGAATGCCTGTGGCCATCACCACGTCGGCCACATCGGCATTCTCGGCGTCGACAAGAAGGGCGCGGAGTTCTACCAGGTTTCGCTCGGCGGCAGTTCCGGGCGCGACGCCAGCCTGGGGCAGATTCTCGGTCCGTCCTTTGCCCAGGACGCCATGCCGGACGTGATCGAAAAAATCATCAACGTCTACGTGGAGCAGCGCACCGAAGATGAGCAGTTTATCGACACCTTCCGTCGCATCGGTATCGAGCCTTTCAAGGAGCGCGTCTATGCAGCGAATCATTAAGGGCGACCAGGTCGTCGACGAAACCTGGCATCTGCTGCCCAAGGAACAGACGCTTGACGACCTGTCCAACTGTGACGATGTCATCGTTCCGCTGAGCCTCTGGCTGGACCATGCACACGCGCTCAAGGCGCGTGACGGCGGGCTGGGCGTCTGGCTGGATTCGGACGAGCCGGTGGAAGAGATTGCCGAAGACCTGCAGCACTTTCAGGTCATCGCACTGAACTTCCCCAGCTTCACCGACGGGCGTCATTACTCCAGCGCTCGCCTGCTGCGCGAGCGCTACGGTTTCAAGGGCGAGATCCGCGCGATCGGCGATGTACTGCGCGATCAGCTGTTCTACCTGCGCCGCTGCGGTTTCGACGCCTTCGCCATTCGCGCCGACCGTGACCCCTACGACGCCCTTCAGGGCTTGAAGGACTTCTCGGTCGCCTATCAGGCTGCCGCCGACGAGCCCATGCCGTTGTTCCGCCGCCGCCAGGCCTGAGCAGTTCCGCCTGCCCGTTGCGTCCAGGCGGCGGGCTCGCTCAGGGACAGGTCGCGTCTCGCAATGAGGCGCGACATCGAGCGATTCGATTCTCGCTTTCCCTCCTCTGCATCCTTTCGGTCGCCTGTCTTTCCGTCGGCCGGCAGGCGCCTTTCCGGCCGTTTTAGCGCAACAGGATGCGCCCGCGAATCAGGCGGCTTGATCAATCGCCAACACCGATGCCAATAAACAGTTGCCAGGCTTGGTGGCCTGAGCTTCGCGCATTAGATTACTGAATCATCCAGCGCACCGATCATAAGCAGAAGGGATAAGCATGGCGCTTGCAGACCAGACCACGCCCATTCGGGAAGGTGAAGAACTCCCAGCCGACGTCATCGACCGCTACCTCAAGGCCCATATGGAGGGCCTGGAAGGTACCCCGCGCATCAGTCAGTTCCCCGGCGGGGCGTCGAACCTCACCTACCTGCTGCAGTACGACAATCGCGAGCTGGTGCTGCGCCGCCCGCCGTTCGGCCAGAAAGCCAAATCCGCTCACGACATGGGCCGCGAGTATCGCATCCTCAACCAGCTCAACCAGGGCTTTCCGTATTGCCCGAAAGCCTACGTGCACTGCACTGACGAATCGGTCATCGGCGCAGAGTTCTATGTGATGGAGCGCGTCAAGGGCATCATCCTGCGCTCGGACTTTCCGCCAGAGCTCGATCTCGACGAGCGCCAGACGCGCGCACTCTGCGAGAGCTTTATCGACAAGTTCGTCGAGCTGCATAACGTCGACTACCAGGCCTGTGGCCTGGCGGACCTGGGCAAGCCCGAAGGCTATGTCCAGCGCCAGATCAGCGGCTGGACCGATCGCTATGAGCGCGCCCTCACGCCGGACGCGCCTGCCTGGACGGCGGTAAAGGACTGGCTGGCAGACAAGATGCCCGCCGACCATCCGAAGCCGGGCATCGTGCACAACGACTACCGCTTCGATAACGTCATCCTCGACCCCGCGGACCCGATGCAGATCATCGGCGTGCTCGATTGGGAAATGACGACCATCGGCGACCCGCTGATGGATCTCGGAAACACTCTGGCCTACTGGATCCAGGCCGATGACCCGCAACCGATGCAGCTGATGCGTCGCCAGCCAAGTCACCGGCCCGGCATGCACAGCCGTCAGGGCTTCGTCGATTACTACGCCGCACGGGCGGGCATCGAAATTCCCTGCATCGACTTCTATTACACCTACGGTCTGTTCCGCCTCGCCGGCATCGTCCAGCAGATCTATTACCGCTACTACCACGGCCAGACAAAAGACAAGCGCTTCGGGCAGTTCATCCATATGAACCAGCTGCTCGAACTGAAGGCGCAGGAAGTCATCTCTCAATCCAGGCTCTAAACGACACGCAGCGTTCGGCCAGGCCCGCTGCTGCGGCATAACAAGAGGAATCACCCATGTCCAAGACCACCCTGTTCGATCTCGACGGCAAGATCGCCTTCGTTTCCGGCGCGAGCCGCGGTATCGGCGAAGCCATCGCCAAGCTGCTCGCCCAGCAAGGCGCACACGTCATCGTTTCCAGCCGCAAGATCGATGGCTGCCAGGCCGTTGCCGATGCCATCGTCGAGGCCGGCGGCAAGGCCAGTGCGATCGCCTGCCATATCGGCGAGATGGAGCAGATCAGTGCCGTCTTCGCGCAGATCCGCGAGCGGTTCGGCCGCCTGGACATCCTGGTGAACAACGCCGCGACCAACCCGCAGTTCTGCCACATTCTCGACACCGACCTTTCTGCGTTCCAGAAGACCGTTGACGTGAACATTCGCGGTTATTTCTACATGTCGATCGAGGCTGGCAAGCTGATGCGCGAGCACGGCGGTGGCAGCATCATCAATGTCGCGTCGATCAATGGCGTGTCACCTGGTGACTTCCAGGGCATCTACTCGATCACCAAGGGCGCGGTCATCAACATGACCAAGGCATTCGCCAAGGAGTGCGCGCAGTTCGGTATCCGCTGCAACGCACTGCTGCCTGGCCTGACCGACACCAAGTTCGCCTCGGCGCTGGTGAAGAACGACGCGATCCGGGAAATGGCACTCAAACAGATCCCCCTGCGCCGTGTCGCGGAGCCGTCGGAAATGGCCGGCGCGGTGCTCTATCTGGCAAGCGACGCCTCCAGCTACACCACCGGCGTATCGTTAAACGTCGACGGCGGTTATCTGGCCTAAGCGGTGATTGGCTGGCGCTCCGCCTGACGCCAGCCTCCAGCGGGCGGTGCCTGCCCGGCCCCGTCCGCTCCCTCCTCGCACGTCCGATACGCTCTTCACTCCACCCGCCAATCGCTCACGGCCTTGCTTGCAGCCTCGTTCAGAGGCCTCACCAACAGCCCGGTGGGCGCCAGTTCCACGGCAAAGCCAGCGCCATCGGCGATCGGCATCAGGCTGGTCTTCGCGTGTTGCAGCGCCACGAACGGCATATCGATCTGAACGCGGTCCAGCCACTGTGTCAGCGGTAGATCCAGCGGCTGCTCGACCAGCAACGCCTCGGCAAAGCGCGAGCCAGCCTGCTGCTCGACGGCCAGATAGCGACCCGAAAGGCTCTCCAACCGATAGCCAGGCTCGAGCCCTATGAAATCACCAAGCCCTTCCCAGCGCAGCTGCCGAAGCTCGAGCTGCCAGAGATCGCCCTCGAGCAGAACACTGTATTGCCGGCCAGCGTGGCTGATCCTGGCTTCGTAGCGGCGCCCCTTCTGCTGCGCGAACGAAACCTCGGCCAGCGTTCGGTCAGCCGGTATCGCGTGATACTGGCTCACTTCATAGGCGAGCAGCCCGACAAGCCCGGCAGCAGCGAGAAACAGCAAGCCCAGATTGCCGCGCAGCCAGCCCAACAACCAGTGACCGCCAAACAATAGCCGCAACGCGACGAGAACGATGAGCAGCGCGAGAGAACCGACGACGACAGCCAGCCCGAGATATTGCATGACACTCTCCTTTGCAGCGCGCGATTATCCGCAGCGCGCCAGCTCACGGCCATAGCCGGCCTGGGAAGCTGTTCACGCCTGTGGCAACTGCCTGTTCCGTAATGCCACGCGACTACCATGCGCCGGACCTGAGCAAACGTGCGACCGAAGACACTTGCCTCTTACCCCGCCGACCAGAGCTGATTATGCTCGTCCACCTGACTGCCAGCTGCGTGCTCTGATGCTCACTTTTCTCGAACTGCCGCTTGATCCCCTCGCCCTGTCGTTGCTTTGTCTGGTTGCCTTTGCCGCTGGCTTCATCGATGCCATCGCCGGCGGCGGCGGGCTGTTGACCCTGCCAGCGTTGTTGACGGCAGGCCTGCCGCCGCACCTCGTACTGGGTACCAACAAGCTCTGCGCCACTTTTGGCTCAGCGACGGCAAGCTACACCTTCTTTCGCCGCAAGCTGTTCGACCCGTTTGTCTGGCGCCGGGCATTGCTTGGTACCGCTATCGGCGCAGCGTCCGGAGCGATCACCGCCCACCTCATGCCCGCCGACTGGCTCAACCAGATGCTGCCGTTGGTGGTTTTCGCCTGTGCGCTCTACCTGCTGTTCGGCAAACTGCCAGACGCCACACCCGAACAGGCCGCCCGGATAGGCAAGCGCCGGCAGTGGCCACAGGGGCTCGGGCTTGGCTTCTATGACGGCGTGGCGGGACCTGGAACCGGGGCCTTCTGGACGATCAGCAGCCTGCTGATGTATCCGCTGGATCTGCTGCGGGCGAGTGGCGTGGCGCGCAGCATGAACTTCGTCAGTAACGGCATGGCCCTGGCGGTGTTCATCGTAACCGGGCAAGTCGCCTGGATGCTGGGCATCGGTATGGGGCTGGCGCTGATGGCCGGAGCCTATCTCGGCGCGCGCACGGCAATCGGGGGCGGCGCCAGGTTCATCCGCCCCGTCTTCATCGTCGTAGTACTGGCGCTGAGCCTGCGCCTAGCCTGGCAGCACTGGCTCGGGGCGGCCTAAGCGGCGCGAGAGGTAGAGCTCGATCAGATAGCGTGCGATCGATTGCGTGGCTGGTAACGGCGGGAGATCGTGAATGGAAAACCAACGCGCATCTTCGATCTCCTCGGGCTGAGGAACGATCACGCCGCCCGCGTACTCGGCATGGAAACCCAGCATCAGTGAATGAGGAAAGGGCCAACCCTGGCTGGCCATGTAGCGAGGCGTATGGATCTCGACGCCGACCTCCTCGCGCACCTCACGGACCACGCATTCCTCGACCGACTCGCCCGGCTCGACATAACCGGCAAGCGTGCTGTACACACCCGGTGCAAACCTTGGTGAGCGGGCCAGCAGCACCTCGTCCTCGCGGGTGACCAACACGATCATGCTCGGGGACAGGCGCGGATAATGCTGCACCTCGCACGCCGGGCAATGCATCGCTCGCTCGCCAGGGCGCTGCTCCATGCGTGATCCACAACTGCCGCAGAATCGATGCTGGCTGGCCCAGGTGCCGATCTGCGCGGCGAACCCCAGCATGCGAAACAGATCCCGATCCTCGCCATGGAGCATCATCAGTTGCCGCAGCGACTGCCACTGTGCCCCGGGTACCTCGGCCGGAACATCCAGTTCGAACAGGTAGACCGGCTCGCCTTCGAAATAACCGATTCCCTGCTCGCTCAGCAGCGGCAAGTCGAGTCGACGCAGCCAGTCACGAGGAAACAGCAGGCCATTGGCATCCACCAGGAACTGCTGCCGGCAGTGCACAAGTGCCGAGCCGGCGGGCGCCAGCGGATCCAGCAAGGCGGCCTGCCAGCGCAGGCTCATCAGGCCGCCACCGGCATGCCGAGCGCGCGAACGCTTTCGCTGGCCAGATCGAGCACATGCGCGCGCGAAGCGTCGCGGCGCAGCACTGCGCCGCCCTCCAGGTAATATTCCAGGCTGGTCAGCGCATCGGCGAGGGTTTCGAGCATCTGCTCCGGCGGCATCTGGGTGGACTCGAGCATCTGTTTCTGAATGAAGTCGGCACAGGCACCGATCAGGTCGGCGGCACGCTCCTGTTCAAGAAAGCGCAATCCACCACGAACCGCTTGAAGACTGAAGGGAACATTGGCCAGATGCAACTTGTCGCCATTGGATTCCAGATAAGCGGTGATGGCCCGCTTGGCCAGTGCCAGCCCGGCGCTCGCTTCGTCGATCACCACGATGCAGGCCTCGGTCAACTGATGGCTGGCAAAAGCGTCCGCTTCGGCGCCTGGCGCCACGGCCTGAGGGCGCTCGCGACGCTCGCCCCGTTCGAGGCTGGCCACCATGCTTTCCACGTAGAGCACCGCATCGGCCAGGCGTAGCAGGGCAGCCGCATCCGGGCTCTGCTCGGCGCTCCAGCTCGAGACGATCGAGACCTGTGCGTGCAGGGTGTTCGCCGCCGAGGACAGGCCGACCATGCCAAGCGTCTTGGCGAGCTTGCCCAGCAGGTTGTGCAGGTTCCCGTAGGCATCCGCCGGCGCAGTGCCTCGTTCGATGAGGTCGAGCAGGTCCTTCAGGCTGGCCAGCTCCTCGCGAATCGCGGTGGACAACGAGCGCATGACCGCTTGGCCCGGGCCAGCCAGCCGCTGCGACTCGTCTTCCAGCAGATGATCGGTGAACGGCAATGGCGAGAGTGAGAAGACCTCGCGGACCTGCATGGCCAAGGGGCCACTGCTGTCGGCCAGCGCGACGAGGTAGAGCAACTCTTTCAATAGGCTGCGCGGAGCCTCGTAGCCGGGGCTGACGATCGACTGTTTGATCTCCCGATCGAGACGTGCGAAGAGCTGCTTGCGCGAGCGCCTGGGTAGCAGCTGTCCGTCGAGCTGCGATTCGATAGCAGCACCGGCGATCCAGCACAGGCGGCCGCCCAATGCCTGGTCGAGCCGCGCCAGCGCCCGTCCCATCAACCTCAGGCTGGCCGCGCTGTTGTCCTCGCGGAGAAAGCCGAGCAAGCCCACCTGGTACATCTGGCGCAGGCGGCGCAGCTCGGCCGCACCGAGCTGCCTGGCCCCGGGCTGCCAGCTGTCGGGACGAGCATGATCGAGGCGAACGCTGAAGAAGAAGCTCTCCGGCAATAGCGACTGCGTGCCGGCCTGACGTAGCGCATTGATCGCCGGCAGCAACAGCTCAGGAATCTCCTGGCGGCTGGCATCGACGCTTTCGAGGTAGCGTCGCAGCACGTACAGGCCGTTGCTCAGCGCAGCGAGCTGCGCGTCGCGCTCTTCGCCGGCGCCGACAGGAATGTCGGTCGCCAGCTGCAGCACCTCCTGGGCGAGCAGTTCTGCGCCTGTCAGCTCGATGAGGTTGAGCGTGCCGCGCACCTGCTTGAGGTTCTCGACCGCCTGCTGCAGCAATCCGCCGTTGTTGCGGTCGATGATGAAGTGCTCGAGGCTCTGCTCGGCCTCCTCCATGGTGGCGAACAGCTCGTCGCGAACCAGGCCCAGGGAAGTGGCTCCAGTAACCATGCCTAGTGCGCCTCCCGCGCAACGTTGTAAAGGCGCATCAATCGGCAAAATCCGGTTTCTGTCGCGCCATGTGTGCCGCCACCGCGACACGCAGATCGGCGGCCTGTAGCATGGCGGCATTCCAGGTGGCGATGTATTCGAGGCCGTCGTCGACGCGATGGTCCCGCATGTAGCGAATCATTTCCTTGGTGCCGCGGATGGCCAGGGGCGACTTCTCGGCAATCTGCCGGGCCAGTTCGTTCACGCCTTCCATCAGCGCTTCCGGGTTTTCATAGACCCGATTGACCAGGCCGATCGCCTGGGCCTCGGCACCATCGAGCGTGCGGCCGGTGTAGGCCAGCTCACGCATCATGCCGTCGCCGATGATGCGCGGCAGACGCTGCAGGGTGCCGACGTCGGCAGCCATGCCCATGTCGATCTCCTTGATCGAGAAGCGGGCGTCGGCGCTGCAGTAGCGCATGTCACAAGCAGAAATCAGGTCGATGGCGCCGCCCAGGCAATAGCCCTGGATAGCGGCGATGACCGGCTTGCGGCAGTGGTCCACGGCATTGAAAGAAGCTTGTAACGACAGGATCTTGCGCCGCAGCTGCTCGGCATTGCGGCCGACGTCCTTGCCGAGCTGGGCGCCGACCTGGGCGAGCAGCTGCAGATCGATGCCGGACGAGAAATGCGGCCCGGCCCCGCTGAGGACGACCACCCGCACCTCGTCGGTGTCGTCGACCCAGCGAAAGACATCGACGATTTCGGCCCAGAAGTCAGCGCTCATCGCGTTGATCTTCTCGGGGCGGTCGATCACGACCTGAGCGACTTTGTCGGCCAACTCGACACGAAAGGCTTTGTATTCGTTCACGCTATCATCCTCGACAGCCGGCGCAGGAAGCGTCGGCACAATGCCCGCCGACGGCTCGTTAAAGCCGCGCAACTATAACAAGCACCGCCTGCGGGGGTGAATGTGGATGCGGACGTTGTGAAACACGGCACGCAACACCGGCGCTGCTCGCCAAACCGCTCGTAAACCGCTGAGCTCGAAGAGAAAAGCGCCGTCACTGACAGATGCAATCTACCGTGTAGCCGAGCCCATCGGCGGCGCCGTCGTGTTGCAGGCCGTGCACGTCCGCGTCGAAGCCCGGAAAGCGCCTGGCGAATTCGCGGGCGAAGCGAAGGTAGTCCATGATCGAACGCGTCTGCGCACTGAAACGCTCGCCCGGCATGATCAGCGGAATTCCCGGCGGATACGGCACCAGCATGACGGCAGCGATGCGGCCCTCCAGTGCCTCGATTGGGACCGCCTCCACCTCCCCGCGCACCAGCTTCTCGTAGGCCTCCGACGGCGTCATGGCGATCTCCGGCAGGGTCGTGTACATGCGCCGCATGGCCCGCGCCGTAGCGTTGTCCCGATAGCAGGCGTGCAAGGCATCGCACAGGTCGCGCAACCCCATCCCGGCGTAGGCCTCTCGCCCCTGGCTGGCAATCGACGGCAGTGCTTCGCACAGCGGCAGGTTGGCGTCGTAATGACGCTTGAACTCGAGCAGCTCGGTCAGCAGCGTGCTCCATTTACCCTTGGTGATGCCCATCGAAAACAGCACCAGGATCGAATAGAGCCCGGTCTTTTCTACGACCAGCCCCCGTTCCCAGAGGAAGCGGCTGACGACTGCTGCGGGAATGCCGCGCTCGCTCAACGCCCCGGCGGCGGTCAACCCGGGCGTGACCAGCGTGACCTTGATGGGATCGAGCAGGACATAGTCCTCGGCGACATCGCCGAAGCCGTGCCAGTCGGCTTCGGGCTCCAGCAGCCAGTCCCGGCTGTGCAGCTGCTCGGCACCATCGGCGCGCGGCGATTGCCAGATCGTGAACCACCAGTCGCCCGGTGCGATGTGCTGACCGAGGTTCGCCAGCGCGCGGCGAAAGCTCAGTGCCTCATCGAAGGTCTCCTGGATCAGCGAGCGCCCGGCGGGCCCCTCCATCATCGCCGAGGCGACGTCCAGCGACGCCAGAATGCCGTACTGCGGCGAGGTCGAGATATGCATCATGAACGCTTCGTTGAAACGATCCCGGTCGAGCTGGCGGGTGGTGCTATCGAGCACATGGATCATCGACGCCTGGCTGAAGGCGGCGAGCAGCTTGTGCGTGGAATGGGTGGTGAAGATCAGCGGGCCCTGCTCGCGGGTATCCATGCCGTAGCGACCGTCATAGAACTCGTGGAAGGCCGCATAGGCGAACCAGGCCTCGTCGAAATGCAGGCCTTCGACGCTGTCACCCAGCGCTTTCTTGATCAGGTTGGCGTTGTAGCAGAGCCCGTCGTAGGTGGAGTTGGTCACGACAGCCAGCCGAACCTTGGGCTCACGCCCGCGCGTCAGCGGGTTGGCCTCGATCTTGGCGCGAATCGAAGCCTGGCTGAACTCCTCCAGCGGAATCGGCCCGATGATGCCGAGCTCATTGCGTGCCGGCGTCAGATAGAGCGGGATGGCTCCGGTCATGATGATCGAGTGCAGGATCGACTTGTGACAGTTGCGATCGACCAGCACCAGGTCGCCGCGGGTCACCATCGAATGCCAGACGATCTTGTTCGCCGTTGAGGTGCCATTGATCACGAAGAAGGTGTGATCGGCGCCGAAGTTGCGCGCCGCCCTCGCCTCTGCCGCGGCCAGCGGGCCGGTGTGATCGAGCAGCGAACCGAGTTCCGGCGCCGAGACCGAAAGGTCCGAGCGCAAGGTGTTCTCGCCGAAGAACTGGTGGAAGGCCTGCCCCACCGGGCTCTTGCGGAAAGCCACGCCACCCCCGTGACCGGGCGTGTGCCAGGAGTAGTTCGATTCGCTGGTGTGCTGGACCAGCGCACGGAAGAACGGCGGCAGCAGGTCGTTCAGGTAGTTGCGTGCCGCGCGCGCCACCTGGCGTGCCAGGAACGGCACGGTGTCCTCGTACAGATAGAGCAGTCCGCGCAGCTCGTTGAGGTCGGCCATGGCTTCGGCCGGTGCGTTCTCGATGGTCACCTGCTCGCCCAGGGCGAAGATCGGCAGTTGCGGTGCCCGGCGCCTGGCCACGCGAATGAGTTCGACCACGTCTTGCAACAACCGCTGATTTTCTCCGGCGCCCTCCGCCGCGACGAGGATGCACGCCAGGCCATGGTGTGTAGAGGCGACGATGCGCCCTTCCGCCGAACTCGCCGTGGGCAGGATGTTGAAGCCGTCCTGCTCGAGCTCTGCGGCGATGCCACGGATGCGCTCGCCGGCGACCGTATCGGCCTTGACGTCCCGATGGACGATCAGCACGGGGAAATTCAGTTCTTTGTACATGGGGACTCCAGCTGAACGGTTAGGCTCAGGGTAGAAGCGCCCACGCCAAAACGGTAGGGGCAGACGACCGCCAGCCCGAAGCCTGGCGGGTCAGCCGCCTGCCTTACCCTCACCCAGCAGGTGCGACAACACCGAGCGCATCTTGCCGGCCTTGACCGGCTTGTTCAGCACCGGAACGCCGAAGCCCTGCAAGGCCTGGCGGCACTCGTCGCTGCGGTCGGCGGTGATCATCACGACGGGGATATCGCGGGCGAAACGCTCGCGCAGCGCCTGCGCGACTTCCCAGCCGGTGACCTCGTGATCGAGGTGATAGTCGGCGAGGATGACGGCAGGCGGCTCATCGCCAAGCGCCTCGACCGCCTCGTCCAGGTTGGCCGCGGTGAGCACGCAGCAGCCCCACTGCCCGAGCAGCGCGGCCATGCTCAGCAGAATGCTGGACTCGTTGTCGAGCACGAGCAACCGGCAACCCGGCAGCGGATCGCCAAACGTCGTCGCAGCCGCCGAGGTGCGCTGCTCTCGGGCCGGCAGCGGCGCGAGCGGCACGTCGATGCTGAATACCGATCCGCGCCCGGGTTGCGAACGCACCTGCAGCGAATAGTCGAGCATGTTGGCGATCCGATCGACGATCGCCAGGCCAAGCCCCACCCCTTTGCGTTCGGCGGCCCGCTGCACGCCCAGCTGGTTGAATTCCTGGAAAATGGCGCCGATCTGGTCGGTGGCGATGCCGCGCCCGGTGTCCCAGACCTCGATACGTACACAGTCGCCACGGCGCCGGGCGCCGAGCAGCACCGTACCCTGATCGGTATAGCGACAGGCGTTGGACAGGAAGTTGCGCAGGATTCGGCTCAGCAGGCGAAAGTCGCTGTAGACCGCATAAGTCGGCACGAAGCAGCGCAGCTGCAGCTGCTCGGCCTCGGCCACGGACTGGAATTCCGAAGCCAGCGGCAGGAGGATTTCGTCCAGCCGGTAGGCGTCGATGTCCGGTTTGATCGCGCACTGGTCCAGCTTGGAAATGTCCAGCAGGTCGGTGAGCAGGTCTTCGGCGCCTTCCAGCGCCTGATGGGCGCGCTCGACCAGCGTCTGCTCCGGCACCGGCAGCGCCCGCTCGCGCAGCGTGGAGATCAGCAGGCGCGCCGCGTTCAGTGGTTGCAACAGGTCGTGGCTCGCCGCGGCGAGGTACTTGTCCTTGCTGCGATTGGCCGCCTCGGCCACATCCCGCGCCTCGCGCAGCTCACAGGTTCGCTCGGCGACACGCTGCTCGAGTTGCTCGTTGAGCTGTATCAGGCGCAACTGCGCCAGCTTGCGTTCGGTGATGTCGGCGACAAAGCCCTCTACCAGTCCGTCCTCGTCGGGCTTGACCAGCAGGTTCATGATCACGTCGATCGCACTGCCGTCGCGACGGCGCAGCCGCGTTTCGTACCCCAGCAGGGCCCGCTCGCTGCTCAGGGTCTGGCGAATCGTGCGCAGCTCGGCCTCGCCCCCCAGAAACAGGTGATGCGCCAGATCCGTCAGCCCCCAGAGGGCCTGCTCCGGCGTGTCGTAGCCGAGCATTCGCGCCAGCGCCGGGTTCGCCGCACGAATACCCTCCTGCAGGTTGGCCTGGAAGATGCCATGGACCGCATGCTCGAACAGCCACTTGTAGCGATTGCGCTCGGCCTCGAGCTCCTCGAGGCGCGCCAGCAGTTCCGGATAGTGACTCTTGCGTGCCGAATGACTGCCGAACCCCAGCAACTGCGCCAGAGCGTCGTGCTGGCCGTCAGAGGGCTTCGGCATAAACGACCTCGACGTCGCGCTGCGTCGACGAGCGGGGATTGGTGAGGATGCACGGGTCGCGCATCGCGTGTTGCGAAAGGAACGGAATGTCGCTCAGGTTCACGCCATGCAGCGAAAGGCTCTCGGTGAAGCCCACGGCGCGCTTGAAATCGATCAGATGGCTGACCAGCCGCTCGCGAACCTGCCGCTGGGTCAGGCCGCGGGTATCGATGCCCAGCGTTTCGGCGACGATCTTGAAACGCTCCGGCGCGGCATCGTAGTTGAAGGCGACCACATGCTCGACCAGCACCGCATTGCATAGCCCGTGAGGCAGGTCCAGGTAGCCGCCGAGGCTGTGCGACATGGCATGAACGGCACCGAGGATGGCATTGGAGAACGCCAGGCCGGCTTGCATGCTGCCGAGCATGACCTGCTCGCGCAGCTGGATATCGCCAGGGTTGGCAATCATCCGGATCAGGTTGCCGCCGATCAGGCGCATGGCCTCGAGTGCATGCGGGTCTGTCAGCGGGCCATGGCCGGTCGAGACGAACGCCTCGATCGCATGCACGAGTGCATCGATACCGGTACAGGCCGACAGGAAAGGCGACATGCTCAGGGTGGTTTCCGGGTCGATCAGCGACACATCCGGCACCGCGGCCTTGCTGACGATGGAAAACTTCATCTGCTCCTGTTGATTGGAGATGATGACGAATTGCGAAACATCAGCCGAGGTACCGGCCGTCGTGGGGATCAGGATGATCGGCGGGCTCGGCACGCGCAGCATGTCGACGCCCTCGAACTCGCTGATGTGGCGACCATGTGCGGCGACGATGCCGATGCCCTTGGCGCAATCCATCGGGCTGCCGCCGCCGACCGCGACGATCGCGTTGCAGCCCTCGCTGCGATAGAGCTCGGCCCCCAGCATCACCTCTTCGCAACGCGGGTTGGGCGACACCTGGGCGAACAGGCAATGCTCGATGCCAGAACGTTCCAGCGCAGCCTGCACGTCATCGACCCAGCCCGCGGCCTGAACGCCCGGATCGGTCACCAGCAGTACCTTGCGAGCACCGAAGTTGGCTGCACAGGTACCGACACTGTGGCGACATCCTGCGCCAAATACGATTTCCGGGGAGACGAACTTGCGCTGCAGGCTGATATTCGGGCTCATCACTACGGCCTTTTTATTTTTTGTAACAACAACGCAAAGCCTACTGCATTGAGGGGTTAATGCAATGCTCCGAACGGCGAGCGGTCAAGCCAGCAGACGAAGGTAGAAGCGCCACTCCCGCTCCAGCGCATCGGCCAGGTTGGCCGCGTCACGGAATCCGTGCCGCTCGTCGGGATAGCGCCGGTACTCGACCTCGACGCCCTGCGCCTGGAGTGCGGCGACCATGCGCTCGGTCTGCTCGGGCAGCACCACCGCGTCCAGCCCACCCTGGAAGAAGATCACCGGACTGCGGATATCTCCGGCCCGATGCAACGGCGAGCGCGCGCGATAGCGCTCGGGCAACTGTTCGGGATCGCCGATCAGCCAGTCCAGGTAATCGCCCTCGAACTTATGTGTCACCCGGCGCAGCACCCGCGGGTCGCTCACCCCGTAAAGGCTGGCGCCGCCACGAAACCGGTGCGATGCCGCCAGCGCCGACAGCGCGGTGTAACCGCCGGCGCTGGAACCGCGGACGAACACCCGCTGCGGATCGACCCGCTGCTGGGTGCTCAGTGCCTCGACCAGCGCCAGCGCATCTTCGACATCGGTTATGCCCCAAGACAGGTGCAAGCGCTGGCGGTAGGCACGTCCGAAGCCGGTGCTGCCACGGTAATTCAGGTCGGCGGCGGCAAAGCCGCGTTGGGTCCAGAACTGGATGCGTGGATCGAATACCGGATAACAGGCGGAGGTAGGCCCGCCATGCACAAAGATCACCAGCGGCGGTCGCGTGCCGCTCGGCGCCGCGCAGCGAGGATTGCGGGGCGCGAAGAAAAAGGCGTGGGCCGTCTCGCCGTTGGCTGTGGCGAACGCCAACGGCTCCGGCCGGGAAACGTCTTCGTCGGCCAGCGGCGACGCGCCTCCGGCCAGGACCCGCACGGATCCATCGCGTCGTTCGATGGCCAGAACGGCGGGCAGGCGCGTCGGCGAGCCGGCAATGCAGTAGAAGCGTTCGGCGTCGGCAGCCAGCTGTCGACAGCGGCTGAAGCCTTCGGCCAAGCGGCGCTGGGTGCCGGCGCCATCCGCTTCGAGCAACAGGCCGAACCCTTCGACCTGCCGGGTGAGCAGCAGCTTGCCATGGCCCAGCGGCAGGTAGCTGCAGGTCGCCAGTTGCCAGGGCGCTGGCGCGTGGTCATATGGCACTTCGATCAGCTGGCGGGCCCCGCGCTCCGTTTCGCACCATGGCTGCCACCAGCCGGAGTGATCGCTCAGCCAATGGAGTACGCCGTCAGCCGAGAAGCGCGGTTGCTGAACCGACTCGACGCAATTAGAGCCAGCCAGGCAACGCGGAGCGCACCATCGACCGTCGCTGCGTTGCGCAAGCTGCAACCGGCTCCGGCTCCAGGGTTGATGCGGACGATCCCATTCGACCCAAGCCAGGCGCTGGCCATCCGGGCTGAGGGTCGGTGCCGAATAGAAGTCCGTGTCTTCGGCAACCACCTGTCGCGCCCCGCCAGCGACTGCGATGCTGACCAAGCGGTGCCGCACGACGCCAGCTTCGTGGCTCTCCTCTATCGCAAGAACCGCTTCCGCCAGCGGGTCGTATTGCAGATCGCCGTAGCGCCGCTCGGCGGCGGAGGTCAGTGGCCATGGGGTAGCAGCCGCGTCGTCCACCGGCTGTAACCAGATCTGCTGATCGGCCTCGTTGACGAAGGCCAGCTGGTGCGGCAGCAGGCAGAAGGCACCGCCGCCATACTCGTAGACCCGGCTGCGAACGGAGAAACCGCGCGGCGTCACACAGCGCGCGGCTGTATCGCTGCGCCAATGCCAGAGCGTGCAGCGCGAGTCGCTCGGGCAGTAGTCGATCCAGTAGAGCCCGCCGTGCCCTGCGCACAGTTCGGCAAAGTCGCGGCTGGCTTCGGCTGCACGTTGCGCCGTCCAGGCGCTTGGCCAGTCACCGTAGGGCAACGTCGCAGCCGGCACCGGCCCTCAGCCCTTGCAGATCAGCTGCGAAGCCTGCGGATTGCGCCAGGTCAGCCCCTCGAGCGGCTCGGGCGCCTCCTCGGCCTGGCGGCGCGCGGCGAGAATCAGCTCATGCTGGCCCGACTTGCTGCAAACCGGGTCGGCATTGGCGGCGTCGCCGGTGAGCATGAACGCCTGACAGCGGCAGCCGCCGAAGTCGCGGGCCTTCTCATCGCAGCTGCGACAGGGCTCGGGCATCCAGTCATCGCCCCGGTAACGGTTGAAGCCAAAGGAGTGGTACCAGATGTGCTCGATGCTGTGTTCGCGCACGTTGGGAAACTGCACCGGCAGCTGACGCGCGCTGTGGCACGGCAGCGCAGTACCGTCGGGGGTAATGTCGAGGAAGAGGTTACCCCACCCGTTCATGCAGGCCTTAGGACGTTCCTCGTAATAGTCCGGCGTGACGAAGATCAGCTTGCATGGATGCTTTTCGGCCGCCAGGCGCTCACGCCACTCGTTGGTGATCTGCTCGGCGCGCACCAGCTGGGCCTTGCTCGGCAACAACCCGGCGCGGTTCAGTTCCGCCCAGCCGTAGAACTGGCAGGTGGCGAGCTCGACGAAGTCGGCTTCCAGCTCCAGGCACAGGCGGATGATGTTGTCGATGTTGTCGATGTTGTGCCGATGGGTGACGAAATTGAGCACCATCGGATAGCCGTGGCGCTTGACCGCACGAGCCATCTCCAGCTTCTGGGCGAAGGCTTTCTTCGAACCGGCGAGCAGATTGTTCACCTCCTCGTCCGCGGCCTGGAAGCTGATCTGGATATGGTCCAGCCCCGCCTCGGCGAAGCTGGCGATCTTCTCCTCGGTCAGCCCGATGCCGGAGGTGATGAGGTTGGTGTAGTAACCGAGTTCGCGGGCTGCAGCGATGAGCTCGACCAGATCCTGCCGAACCAGCGGCTCGCCTCCGGAAAACCCCAGCTGGGCCGCGCCCAGCTCGCGCGCCTGGCGGAACACCTCGATCCACTGCTCGGTGCTGAGCTCTTGCTGATGCGCGGCGAAATCCAGCGGGTTGGAACAGTAGGGGCACTGCAGTGGGCAGCGGTAGGTCAGCTCGGCCAGCAGCCACATCGGCGGGCCGACGCTCACGTCAGGCTTAGCGAAACTCGATCCAGAAACGTTCAAGCGCAACCTCCAGAAAGCCCAGAATGTCTTCCTCGATCCCTTCGGCTTCGGGGAACCGGGCCTGCAATTCGGCGACGATGGCGCCTGCGGTACGCGCCCCGTCGACCAGTTCGAGCACTGCCGAGGCGCTCTCGTTGAGCTTGATCATGCCCTCGGGGTACAGCAGCACATGACAGTCCTGGGCCGGCTCGAACTGAAAGCGATAGCCGCGGCGCAATGCCGGAACCTTCAGCAGGATGTCGTCGCTCATCGATTCGTTCTCCGGGGATGCATGACACACAACAGCATCTGCATTCCACTACGTCCAGGCCTCGGCATCACAAGGCGATGCCACGATGCCAGACCCGCTCGCGGGTCACGGTGTGGTACGGCGGGCGGTCCAGCTCATAGGCCATGCTCATGGCATCGAGCATGCTCCAGAGCACGTCGAGCTTGAACTGCAGGATCTCGAGCATGCGCTCCTGCGCCTCGCGGGTGCGATAGTGCTCGAGCGTGATACGCAGGCCGTGCTCGACATCACGCCGCGCTTCCTTGAGCCGCTTGCGGAAATAGTCGTAGCCGGCCGGGTCGATCCAGGGGTAATGCTGTGGCCAGGCATCCAGCCGCGACTGATGGATCGTCGGCGCGAACAGCTCGGTGAGCGAGCTGCTGGCCGCCTCCTGCCAGCTGGCGCGACGGGCGAAATTCACATAGGCATCGACTGCGAAACGGACGCCAGGCAGCACCAGCTCTTCGGACAGCACCTGCTCGCGATCGAGCCCCACGGACTCGGCCAGACGCAGCCAGGCCTCAATCCCACCCTCCTCGCCGGGACGACCGTCGTGATCGATGATTCGCTGGATCCACTCGCGCCGGGTCGCGCGATCCGGGCAGTTGGCCATGATCGCCGCATCCTTCACCGGAATGCACACCTGGTAGTAGAAACGGTTGGCCACCCAGCCCTGGATCTGCTCGCGCGTGGCGCGCCCCTCGTACATCGCACGATGGTACGGATGGTGGATGTGGTAGAAGTCGCCCTTGGCGCGCAGCGCCTGCTCGAATTCGGTGGGGCTCATGGCCGGCAGCGTCATGAAAGCAGTCCTTTTCTGGTTCGTCTGGTGCTACAGCTCGATGTCCATGCCATCGAAGGCGACTTCGATGCCGTGCTCGTCGAGGATCCTGCGCTCGGCCGACTCCTCGTCGAGGATCGGGTTGGTGTTGTTGATGTGAATGAGGATCTTGCGCTTGCCCGGCACGCCGTCGAGCACCTCGATCATGCCGCCCGGGCCGCTCTGCGGCAGGTGGCCCATCTCACTGCCGAGTTTGTCGCCTACCTCGCGCACCTGCATCTCGTCGTCACGCCAGAGCGTACCGTCGACCAGCAGGCAATCGGCGCCGCGCATGGTCTCGCACAGCGCCTCGCTCACCTGGCCGAGCCCCGGCGCATAGAACAGACGCCCGCCGCTGCGGCGATCCTCGATCAGCAGCCCGATGTTGTCACCCGGATGCGGATCGTTGCGGTGCGGTGAATAGGGCGGCGCTGAGCTGCGTAGTGGAATCGGCGAGATCAGCAGATTCGGGCAGCAATCGATGGAGAACTGCCCTTCCAGGCCGATGGGGTTCCAGCGCAGCCCGCCATTCCAGTGCGAAAGCATGTTGAACAGGGGGAAACCGGTGGTCAGGTCCTGATGGACCATCTCGGTACACCACACCTCGTGCGGGCACCCTTCGCGCAGGGTCAGCAGGCCGGTGGTGTGGTCGATCTGGCTGTCGAGCAGGATGATCGCGCCGATTGCCGTATCGCGTGGGCGACGCGCCGGTTGCAGCGCGGGAAACGACTCGAGCTGGGCACGAATGTCCGGCGAGGCGTTGCAGAGAATCCAGTTTTGCCCGTCGTCACTGATGGCGATGGACGACTGGGTGCGCGGCTGGGCGCGAAGCGTGCCGTTGCGCACCCCGGAGCAGTTGGCGCAGTTGCAGTTCCACTGAGGGAAGCCGCCTCCAGCGGCAGATCCGAGAATCCGTACGAACATAGGCCAGCTCCCCTCCAAAAAAGCAAAGCCCCGGCTGACCGGGGCGCAGCCAATCAACGATTGGCGAAATACATGGTCACTTCGAAACCAATACGCAGGTCAGTGAAAGCGGGTTTGGTCCACATGGGTCGGTCCTCTTTTTCTGTGCCGGACGATTCCGACAACCTCATTAAGCACCCTGTTCCGCATGAGCAGAATGGTACTTTGGAAGGAGACAACAGCCTGCATTGGTAGTGCTGAAGTCACAGCGCCTGTCGCTGGCGGAACAGCTATCGGCTCACGCACGCAGCGTGGCCGGACGGTCGTTCGCATTGCGCCAGGCCAGCTCGTTGGTCAACGTCGCCATGGGCTGGAGCATCGCCTGCTCGAAGCTCGCCAGCCCGGCACCGGCCTCGATGCGCCTGGGCCAGTCATGGTTCGCAAGCGCTGCCTTGCCGATGGCCACGAGCGCCACATCATCACGCTCGAGCAAGGCATCGGCCTGCTCGCCGGTGGTGATGCCGCCGTTGCCGATCACCGGTATCGGCACGCAGCGGCTGGCAATGGCTGCCAGGCTCGGGCCTTCGCCGAACGCTGGCTGGGCGGCGTCGTACTCGGTGACGTGCAGATAGTCCAGCCCCGCATCGGCGAGCGTCGCGAAGCGGATCTTCGCCTCCTCGATGCCGCCGTCCCACTTCAATCGGCCGTCGGTCACCATGCCCTGCGATAACCGCATGCCGACCACGAAACGCTCGCCGACCACCTCGCGCACGCGTCGCAGGACGGCAAGCGGCAGCGCCAGCCGGGCCTTGAAGTCACCGCCCCAGCGGTCGTTACGCTGATTGAACTCGACGCTGAGAAACTCATGTAGCAGGTAGCCGTTGGCCGCGTGCAGCTCGACCCCATCGAAACCGGCGTCGCGTGCATGCAGTGCAGCCTGGGCAAAGCCTTCTATGGCCTGCTGGATCTCCTCCTCGCTCATTTCGGCAGGCGTGGAGTAAGGCCCTTCACCACCGTAAAAAGCCAACTGCTGGCCCGCGGGCTGCACGGCCGAGGGCCCGACGTGGCGCGCATGGTGGATGTTGCCCTGGGTTTGCGCACCGCCGTGCATGAGCTGCGCGATGAACAGCGCGCCCGCTTCGTGCACCGCCTCGACCACCGGCTTCCAGCTATCACGCTGCGCGGCGGTGGCCAGCCCTGGCTGGTTGAAGTAGCCCTGGCTGTACTCGGTGTCAGTGTAGGTGCCTTCGCTGATCAGCATGGCAAAGCCGCCTTCGGCAAAGGACTGGTAATAGTCGCGCATCAGCTCGTTGGCCTGCCCGTCGGGTTCGGCGCTGACACGGGTCATCGGCGCGAGCACGGCGCGATTGCGCAGCGTCAGGTGCTTGAGTGCGAATGGGTCTGCAAGACGTGGCATATCGGATTCCTGCTGGGGGGATATGCCTTTCAGAGACCGCCAAGCGGGCCGAGTTCGCCGTGGGCGATGGCCGGGGACCTGCTGAAAAAAAAAAGAACGCGGCCGAAGCCGCGTTGCAATAAAGCTGCCGGGTGCATGGGAGGGAGGCCGACGGCAGCCGTGCACCTTGGGTGCTTGCAAATAACCGGCGCGCTGGAGCGAACGCGCCGGGCCGATCAGATCAGAAGAAACCCAGCGGGTTGATGTCGTAGCTGACCAGCAGGTTCTTGGTCTGCTGATAGTGGTCGAGCATCATCTTGTGGGTTTCGCGGCCAACGCCGGACTTCTTGTAGCCACCGAACGCGGCATGCGCCGGGTACAGGTGGTAGCAGTTGGTCCAGACGCGGCCGGCCTTGATGCCACGACCCATGCGGTAGGCACGGTTGATATCGCGGGTCCAGACGCCGGCACCCAGGCCGAACTCGGTATCGTTGGCGATGGCCAGGGCCTCGGCTTCGTCCTTGAAGGTCGTGATGCCGACCACCGGGCCAAAGATCTCTTCCTGGAACACACGCATCTTGTTGTCGCCCTTGATCAGGGTCGGCTGGATGTAATAACCGCTGGCCAGGCCGCCTTCGAGCTTCTCGGCCGCGCCGCCGGTGAGGATCTGCGCGCCTTCCTGCTGGGCGATTTCCATGTAGGAGAGAATCTTGTCGAACTGCTGCTCGGACGCCTGGGCGCCGACCATGGTGTCGGTATCCAGCGGGTTGCCGCGCTTGATCGCCTTGATCTTCTTCATCACCACTTCCATGAAGGGCTCGTAGATCGATTCCTGGATCAGCGCGCGCGACGGGCAGGTGCACACTTCGCCCTGGTTGAAGAAGGCCAGCACCAGGCCTTCGGCGGCTTTCTCGATGAAGGCCGGCTCGGCATTCATGATGTCGTCGAAGAAGATATTCGGGCTCTTGCCACCCAGTTCCACGGTGCTCGGAATGATGTTCTCGGCCGCGCACCGCATGATGTGCGAGCCCACCGGGGTCGAACCGGTGAAGGCGATCTTGGCGATGCGGGTGCTGGTCGCCAGTGCCTGGCCGGCTTCACGACCGAAGCCCTGGACGATGTTCAGCACGCCCGCCGGCAGCAGATCACCGATGGCCTCGATCAGGACCATGATCGACAGCGGAGTCTGCTCGGCCGGCTTGAGCACGATGCAGTTGCCGGCAGCCAGGGCCGGAGCCAGCTTCCACGCGGCCATCAGCAGCGGGAAGTTCCACGGAATGATCTGGCCGACCACGCCCAGCGGCTCGTGGAAATGGTAGGCAGCGGTGTGCTCGTTGATCTCGGCGGCCGAGCCTTCCTGCGCACGGATGCAGCCGGCGAAGTAGCGGAAGTGGTCGGCAGCCAGCGGCACGTCGGCGTTCAGGGTTTCGCGCACGGCCTTGCCGTTGTCCCAGGTTTCGGCGACAGCGAGCTTTTCCAGGTTGGCTTCGATGCGATCGGCAATCTTCAGCAGGATGTTGGCGCGATCCTGAACCGAGGTGCGTCCCCAGGCGTCGGCAGCAGCGTGGGCGGCATCCAGCGCCTTTTCGATGTCTTCGGCACCGGAACGCGGAAACTCGGCGATGACTTCACCGTTTACCGGCGAGGTGTTGACGAAGTACTCACCCTTGACCGGCGGGACAAACTCACCACCGATGTAGTTGCCGTAGCGCGGCTTGAAGGAAATGACGGCGCCTGGCGTACCGGGTTGTGCGTAGATCATGGATGCGGCCTCTCTCTTTCTTTCTGCTTGTAGAGCCTGCGCCAGCGGGCACAGGGCATGGACCGATCTTAGGCAGTGCCATGAAGGCCCAGGTATGCCCCCATGGCAGCGATGGGTTCCTCATTTGGTAGTAGATGCCAAGGTTCGCCGCAGCGGCGCGGCGGCCTCCGAGCGCGGCGAAAACGCGAAAAAAAACCGCTCATGCTAGGCGCCAAACCCGCCCTGTCATTGACCGCAGACAAGCCTGGCAGCGCGCTCGGCAAATAAATCCGAGCCCGCGAAAAACCAGGACCAACAGCCGAAGGAATCGACCCAAAAGTCCTATTAGGGTGAGCAGACTCCCGGCTTAGTTTCGAAACGCGACACCGCGACACACCCCTGAAACCGCTAGAGGAGAACCGCCATGCAGTGGATCGATCCAGAGTTCTGCGACCTGCGTCTGGGCTTCGAAGTCACCGCGTACGTCTACGTTCGCTGAGCCCATGCCGGCGCGGCGGCGCCACGCCATCGCCGCGCCGGTCAGACGAGGAACTGGCCATGACAACAACAACCCCATCGCCAACCACCCGTTACGAGATTCGCTCGCCTTTCCTGTTTCGCTGGGAGGAATCGCAGCAGGCCCATGTGCTGCTCTACCCCGAGGGCATCGTGAAGCTCAACGCCAGCGGCGGCGAAATACTCAAGCGCTGCGACGGCAAGACCACGGTGGCTGAGCTGATCGAATCGCTCGCGCACAGTTACAGCGCATCCGACCCGGCGGCCGTAAGGGCCGGCGTCCTGAACTTCCTGGAGGTATCCCATGGCAAAGGCTGGATCAGAGCTAAGGCTTGACGGCAGCGGCAACCCGGTCTGGGTGCTGCTGGAGCTGACCTACCAATGCCCGCTGCAGTGCGTGTTCTGCAGCAACCCACGCAACTTCGCGGACTATCGCCAGGACGAACTGAGCACGGCGGAGTGGATCGACGTGATGGCCCAGGCGCGCGCCATGGGCGCCATGCAGATCGGTTTCTCCGGTGGCGAACCGACCCTGCGCAAGGATCTGGAAACCCTCGTCGCCGAAGCCGATCGCATGGGCTACTACACAAACCTGATCACCTCCGGCATCGGCCTGACCGAAGCCAGGCTGCACGCCCTGAAAGCCGCCGGGCTGCGGCACGTCCAGCTCGGTTTCCAGTCCACCGACCGCAACGTGGCGCGCCAACTGGCCGGGGTCGACGCCTGGGAGCGCAAGCTGCGCATGGCCCGACTGATCAAGTCGCTGGACTTTCCCATGGTGCTCAACGTGCCGATCACCCGGCAGAACATTGGCCAGATCCCGCACATCATCGAGCTGGCCGTCGAGCCGGGAATCGAGTACGTCGAGCTGGCCAACGTGCAGTACTACAACTGGGCCCTGCTCAACCGTGACGAACTGATGCCCACGCGCGAGCAGCTGCAGGGCGCCGAAGCCGAGGTGCAGCGAGCACGGCAATGCTATGGCGACCGGCTAACCATCTTCTTCGTCATCCCTGACTATTACGAGGGCCGGCCCAAGGCCTGCATGAACGGCTGGGGTGCGATCCACGTCACCATCGCGCCGAACGGCAACGTGCTGCCCTGCTCCCAGGCCAGCAACTTCAAGGATCTCCAGTTTCCCAACGTACGCCAGCAGCGCCTCGAGCAGATCTGGCATGACTCCCCCGTCTTCAATCTCTACCGCGGCGATGCCTGGATGCCAGAGCCCTGCCGTAGCTGTGACGAAAAGGAAAAGGACTTCGGCGGCTGCCGCTGCCAGGCCCTGCTGCTGACCGGCAATGGCGCCAACACCGATCCGGCGTGCAGCAAGTCACCCAGGCATCAGGTGATCCAGCAGGCCGTACAACTCGCCGAGGATGCCACGCGCGCGCCGGGCCAGTTGATCGCCAGACACGCCAGCCAGGGGGTAGAGCTTGAAACTGCCCCATGACTCGTTCGGCGGAACCGTCAGCGCCGGTCTTGCGCTGACGCTCGGCTGCTACCTGTTGTTGAGCTGGGTGATCTAGCGGCCTGACCCAAGGGGCCGCACGCCGGCACCCGGCGGGCCCCATGCACGAACCACACCGCCCGCAGGCCAGGCGCATCGAATGCGCCGACGGCCCGACCTCGTCAGACCAACGCCCTGGAGGCGCCCGATGCAACTGCCACTGCTCGACGTACTGGCCCGGTACGCGCACCTGCTCTTTGCGCTCGTCTGGGTCGGCCACAACTACGCCAACTTCATACAGAACCCGCGCTTCGTTCCGTTGCAGAACGGAATCGACGTCGCCACGCTGAACCGCGACCTGGAAGCGCGGATGAAACGTGAACACGGCATATTCCGCTACGCCTCGCTGGTCGTCTGGGCCTCGGGCATGTTCATGCTCTGGCAGCGCGGCTGGCTACCCGATGCGCTGCTGCTCGAAGGGCCGCTGGCGGTGATCGGCCTCGGCGCCTGGATCGGTACGCTGATGCTGCTCAACCTCTGGCTGGTGCTCTGGCCGCATCAGAAAAAGCTGCTTGGCTTTGTCCCGGCGACGCTCGAAGAGCGGGTTCGTTGCTCGCGGATCACCTTTCTCTCCTCGCGCAGCAACACCATCCTGTCCTTTCCCTTGTTGCTTTCGATGGCGGCCGGCAGTCATGGCCTGCATCTGTTCTGAGCGCGCCGAGCGCTACAACTTCGCCGCCGGGCCGGCGATGTTGCCGACCGAGGTACGCCTGCAACTGGCCGATTGGCTCACCCAAGCGCCCGCCTGCGGTGTGCCGCTGCTCGAGCAGCCCTTCACCGGCGCCGGCTTTCGCCAATTGATGGACGAGACCGAGGGGCTGCTGCGCACGCTGCTGGCGATACCGCCCGACTATGAGGTGCTGTTCGCCCAGGGCGGCGCCTCCGCCCAGTTCGGCCTGCTGCCGCTGAATCTCCTGGCCGCCGGGCAATCGGCGGCCTACCTGGTGACCGGCCACTGGTCGCGCAAGGCCTTCATCGAAGCCTGCCGCCACGCGCCGGCGAGGCTGGCCGCGAGCGGCGAGGCCACCGGCTACACCGCCATGCCGCCGAGCCGGGATTGGCAGGTGCCAGCCGATGCGGGCTACTGCCACGTGACCAGCAACGAAACCGGCAGCGGCCTGCAGATGCAGGCTTTTCCCGAACTGGCGGTGCCGCTGGTAGCCGACATGACCTCGGACCTGCTCACCCGACCGATCCCGGTCGAGCGCTTTGGCATGATCTACGCCAGCACCCAGAAAAACCTGGGAGTGCCCGGGCTGTGCCTGCTGATCGTCCGGCGCGACCTGCTCCATGCCCCGCGCGCGGGGCTGCCCAGCGCCTTCAGCTACCAGGTGCTCGCCGAACAGCACAGCCGCTTCAACACTCCGCCGACGCTTGCGCTCTATTGCACCAATCGCATGCTGCACTGGATCGCCGGGCGTGGCGGCGTGACGGCGATGGCGCAACGCTGCCGTGAGCGCAGCCGGCAGCTGTATGACTGCATCGACGCCAGCGGGCTCTACCGCTGCGCCATCCGCCACGAGGATCGCTCAACCGTGAATGTCTGCTTCGAACTGACCGACGACTCGCTCCTGGCGCCATTCCTGCAGCAGGCCGAACGCAGCGGCCTGCATAACCTGCAAGGTCACAGCGCCCTGGGAGGCGTGCGGGCCAGCCTCTACAACGCCATGCCAGTGGAGGGCGTCGCCCGGTTGGTCTCGTTCATGCGTGCGTTCGAGAAGCGCAATGCCTGACCTCTCGATCGACTTCCGGCGCCTGGCCCACCGCACACTGTATGGGGCGACCTGCCTGGCGGCGCGAGTGGCCCCGCTGCCGCAGCCGCAGCGGCACCAGGCCATTCGCGTCATGGGGCTGAGCTTTCCTTCGCCGCTGGGCATCGCCGCCGGCTTCGACAGGCACGGCAAGCTGGGACGTGGCGCTGCCCGGCTGGGGTTCGGTTTCAGCGAACTCGGCACCTTCGACATCGCCAGGTTGCCGCGCTGGCGCACGCAGCCGGGCGATGCCGTACTGGGTGTCAATCTGGGGTTGCCGGTAGCGGCGGACGCCGAGACATTGCGCAAGGGAATCACCCGCGCCTGGCAGGCGGCGGACTACCTGATGCTCAACCTGCTGAGTCCACTTAGCGCCGCGCTGCTTGCTGAGCCAGCGCGGCTGCACGAGGTACTCATGCTGCTGCGTCAGCAGGTCGATCGACTGCGCGAGCAGAGCGGGCGACACGTCCCGCTGCTGGTCAAGCTGCGTTGTGTGCCGGGCGAGGTGCCGCTCGAGCTGACCGAGCGACTGCGGACCTTAGGCTACGACGGCCTGCTCGCGGCGCATGACCCCGGCCCACCGGCGACCGCCGCGCGCTATCGCCGTTGGCAGCAACCAAGCGCGCAGTACGAGGCCTGTGCGCAGGTCGCGGCCTTGAAGGCCAGCTGCGGGCCGCAGGTGGCGCTGCTTTCCGTCGGCGGCATTCAGACGGCCGCCCATGTGCAGGCTCGTCGGGTCGCCGGAGCTGACCTGGTGCAGCTGCATAACGCGCTGCTGCACCGCGGCCCGTGGATCGCCCGTTCGTTGCTGCCCGGGGGCGCACCGGCCAGCTAGCCCTCTGGCCGGAAGATCAGCACCCCAAGCGGTGGCAGTGTCAGGTTCAGCGAAACCGCCTGGCCGTGGCTGGGCGTCGCCTCGACGCCCAGGCTGCCACCATTCCCAACATTCGACCCGCCGTAACAGGCGGCATCGCTGTTGAAAATCTCCTGCCAGCGCCCTTCCAGGGGCACGCCGATCCGGTAGTTTTCCCGCACCACCGGGGTGAAATTGCACACCACCAGCAAGGGGTCGCCAGCCGCGCTGCGCCGCAACCAGGCGAACACGCTGTTGGCCCGATCATCGCCGATCAGCCATTCGAAACCGCGCGGGTCGGCATCCAGTTGGTACAGCGCCGGCTCCTGCCCGTACAGGCGGTTGAGGTCGCGCAGCATCTGCTGGGCGCCGCGGTGGTCCGGTTCGTCCAGCAGGAACCAGTCGAGCTCGCGGTCATGGCTCCACTCGCGCCACTGGCCGAATTCGCAGCCCATGAACAGCAGTTTCTTGCCCGGATGCGTCCACATGAACGCGAGATAGGCGCGCAGGTTGGCGAACATCTGCCAACGGTCGCCCGGCATCTTGTCGATCAGCGACCCTTTGCCGTGCACCACCTCGTCATGGGAGATCGGCAGCACGAAGTGTTCCGAGTAGGCGTAGACCATCCCGAAGGTCATCTTGTCGTGGTGGTACTGCCGGTGGACCGGGTCTTCCTGGATGTACTTCAGCGAGTCGTGCATCCAGCCCATGTTCCACTTGTAGGAAAAGCCGAGGCCGCCTTCGCTGGTCGGTTTGCTGACCCCCGGGAACGCGGTGGACTCCTCGGCAATCACCATCGCGCCGGGCGCCTCGAGGGCAACGACGTCGTTGAGGTGACGCAGGAACTCGATGGCCTCGAGGTTCTCCCGTCCGCCGTGGCGGTTGGGGATCCACTCGCCTTCCTTGCGTGAATAGTCGCGGTAGAGCATTGAGGCGACCGCATCCACACGCAGGCCGTCGACGTGGAACTCGCGCAGCCAGTGCAACGCCGAGGCCAGCATGAAGCCGTGCACCTCGGTGCGCCCAAGGTTGTAGATGTAGGTGTCCCAGTCCTGGTGGAAGCCTTCGAATGGGTGGTCGTACTCGTACAGCGAGGTACCGTCGAAATCGCCCAGGCCATGAGCGTCGGTGGGGAAATGCGCCGGTACCCAGTCGAGGATCACGCCGATGCCGGCGTTGTGGCAGGCATCGACGAACGCGGCGAAATCGTGCGCCGAGCCGTAACGGGCGCTCGGCGCGAACTGCGAGAGCGGCTGGTAGCCCCAGGAACCGCCGAACGGGTGCTCCATGATCGGCATCAGCTCGATATGGGTGAAGCCCATCTCGACCACGTAAGGGATCAGCCGCTCGGCCAGCTCGTGCCAGTTGTAGAGCCGCCCGTCATCGCCGCCCTCGCGCCGCCAGGAGCCGGCGTGCACCTCGTAGATGCTCATCGGCTGGTCAACCTTCTGGCGCACCATGCGCTGCTGCAGCCAACTGTCGTCTCGCCACTCGTAGTCCAATGGCGAAGCGACCACCGAGGCAGTACCCGGTGGCAGCTCGGTGGCCAGTGCCACCGGATCGGCCTTCAGCGGGAGCACGCCGCCGGGGCCGAGAATCTCGTATTTGTAGCGGTCGCCAGGCCTGAGCCTGGGGATGAAGATCTCCCAGACCCCCGCGGGAATGCGCAGCCGCATCGGATGGCGGCGCCCGTCCCAACCATTGAAATCGCCCACCACCGAGACGCGCCGCGCATTCGGCGCCCAGACCGCGAAGCGAACGCCCTCGACACCGTCGACCGTCATCAGCTGGGCGCCGAACGCCCGCCCCAGATGGCGATGATTACCCTCGGCAAACAGATAGATGTCCATTTCGCCGAGCTGCGGCCCGAAGCTGTACGGGTCCTCGGTGACCTGCTCACCACCGGCCCAGCGGATGCGCAACAGGTAGGGTTGCGGGTTGGCCAAACGGATGAAGAACAATCCCGGCACCTGCCCCTGCTCCATGCCGCCCAGTGCAGTGCCCCCCGAACGGTCGAGCACCTCGACACCGAGTGCGTTTGGCAGGTAGGCACGAATCACCAGCCCATCGCCGTCGGGGTGCGGGCCCAGGATGGAGAACGGATCGCCATGCTCGGCGCGGACCAGCGCGTCGACCTCGGCATCGCTGGGCAGCAGGTTTTCTCCGGGCATGGTCACGGCCGGACGATCACTCATTGGACTCTCCTCTGCAAAGCTGTTGAGCCAGCGCTGCCAGGCCCTGCAAGGGGACCGACAGCCAGGCGGGCCGATTCTCAGCCTCGTAGGCCACTTCGTACGCGGTCTTCTCGAGGGTGAACAGCGTCAGCGTCGCCGTGTCGCCCTCTTCGTCCCGCCAAGCATGGCCGATTCCGGTTACCGCTTCGCAATAGCCGTCGAGGAACGCCTTGCGCGCGCTCGCCGCGTAGTGTTCGGCGATGGTCTGGCGTGCCTGACCGGCTTCGGCCGAGCTGTCGCTGACCTGTGCATTGCGAACAGTCATCGCCGCGGCATATTCGAACGACCGCAGAATACCCGCGACATCCTTGTACGGGCTGTACTTGCCACGGCGCTGCGCCAGCGGCCGGGCCGGCTCGCCCTCGAAGTCGATGAAGTAGGCGTCGCCCTGCACCACCAGCACCTGGCCCAGATGCAGGTCACCATGAACGCGGATCCGCAGCCCGCCAAGCGTGCGCATGGCCAGACGATCGACTTCGGTCAGTAGCGTCTCGCGCTGCCCGAACAGCTTGTCGACCAGCGCGGCGTCCTTGCGCTCGAGCTCGCCCCGACGGCTGTCGAGCAATTCGAACGCTCGGCCGAGCTGCTCGCGCACCGATTCACCGATCTCCCGGGCCTGTGCCTGCTCGGTCGGCTCGGCGGCGAATGCGGCGTCATCGGTGTCACTGGCCAGAACCCGGTGCATTTCACCGAGACGCTGGCCGAGCAAACGGTTGAAGACTTCCAGTTCGTCCAGCGCGCTGTACTGGTTCTCGTGCAGCGAAACGCCGCCGGCCAGCTGGTCGCGCACGGCACGGTCAAGCGTGTTGACCGTCCACTCCCAGGCGTCGCCCTGGTTGTCCAGGTAGCGCTGTACCACCATCAGGGCGTAGGGGTTGCCCTGCTGATCGACGCGGCTGACCTGGCCGAGCATGGCCGAGATATGCGCGAAGCCGCGCTCGGTGAGGAAGCTGCCCATCTCCAGCTCCGGATGCACACCCGCCGCCACACGCCGCAGCAGCTTGATCATCACCAGGTTGGAGACGATCACCGAGCTGTTGGACTGCTCGGTGGTCAGGTAACGCACCTCCAGTTCGGCCGGCAGTTCGATCTCGTCGAGCTGGCGCATCGGCACGAAGCGAATCTCGCCGTTTCCGCTATCGAGCACGAGCTGGTCGCGCAGCCCCTGCACGACCGCGAAGATGAATTTGTCCAGCGTGAAGGCGTCGGTCAGCAGGCCCACCTGAGGCCCGCGGCGAACCCGCGCCATCGCCAGCTGCTGCGGCAACGCCGTACCGAACTCGGCCTCGGGCAGGTAGCCGAACGGCAGCTGGTAGACATCGGTGCGTTCACCGCTCCTGACTTCGATCTCGCTGAGCAGCACCGGCCGCTGCGGATCGCCGAAAGGCACCGCGTAGCAGATGTGCACCGCGTCGATGGCGCTGTCCTTGCTGGCGAACCAGCGCCGCTTCGGCAGATAGGTCGGCAACGAGTCGCTTTCGAGGATCTTGCGGCAGGCGCTGTTCAGGGTGTCCAGGCGCTTGAGCACGAGCGTCTGGAAGTCCGGCATCGTTTCCACCGGCTCCTGATGCCAACTGGGCATCTGGTTGCTGGTCGCCAGCTGGAACCAGTAGAAGCCATACGGCGGCAGGGTGAGCAGATAGGGCAGCTGGCCGATCGGCGGGAAAGCGCTGCCGCCGAGCATTTCGACCGGCACCATGCCGGCGTACTGGGACATCTCCAGCTCGGCGGCCTGCGCCGAACGCGAAACGTTGGCCACGCAGAAGATGATTTCGGTCTGCCCGTCCGGGCCGGTGAACTCGCGCAGGTAGGCGAGGATGCGCCGGTTGTTCGGCGCGAGCATCTTCAGCGTGCCACGCCCGAACGCCTTGAACTGCTTGCGAATGGCGAGCATGCGCCGCGTCCAGTTGAGCAGCGAATGCGGGTCGCGCTGCTGCGCCTCGACGTTGATGGTCTGGTAACCGTAGAGCGGGTCCATGATCGGCGGCAGTACCAGGCTCGGCGGGTCGGCCCGCGAGAAGCCGCCGTTGCGGTCCACCGACCATTGCATGGGCGTACGCACGCCATCACGATCGCCGAGAAAGATGTTGTCGCCCATGCCGATCTCGTCGCCGTAGTAGATCACCGGCGTGCCGGGCATCGACAGCAACAGGCTGTTGAGCAGCTCGATGCGCCGGCGGTCGCGCTCGAGCAGCGGTGCCAGGCGGCGGCGGATGCCAAGGTTGATTCGCGCGCGCTTGTCCGACGCGTAGTAGTTCCAGAGGTAATCGCGTTCCTTGTCGGTCACCATTTCCAGGGTGAGTTCGTCGTGGTTGCGCAGGAAGATCGCCCACTGGCAGTTGTCCGGGATGTCCGGCGTCTGGCGCAGGATGTCGGTGATCGGAAAGCGGTCTTCCTGGGCGATGGCCATGTACATGCGCGGCATCAGCGGGAAGTGAAAGGCCATGTGGCACTCATCGCCGGGGCCGCCATTCTCCCCCCCGAAGTACAGCTGGGTGTCTTCGGGCCACTGGTTGGCCTCGGCCAGCAGCATGCGGTCGGGGTAGTTGGCGTCGATTTCCGCGCGGATCTGCTTGAGCACCACATGGGTCTCGGGCAGGTTTTCGTTGTTGGTCCCGTCACGCTCGACCAGGTACGGAATCGCATCCAGGCGCAGGCCGTCGATGCCCAGGTCGAGCCAGTAGCGCATGACGCCGAGTACCGCCTTCATCACCTGCGGGTTGTCGAAGTTCAGGTCCGGCTGGTGCGAATAGAAGCGGTGCCAGAAGTACTGCTTGGCCACCGGGTCCCAGGTCCAGTTGGATTTCTCGGTATCGAGAAAGATGATCCGCGTGCCCTGGTACTTGTCGTCGGTGTCGGACCAGACGTAGAAATTGCGCGCCGCCGAGCCCTTCTTCGCCTTGCGGGCGCGCTGGAACCAGGGGTGCTGGTCGGACGTGTGATTGATGACCAGCTCGGTGATCACCCGCAGCCCACGCTTGTGCGCTTCGGTGATGAAGCGCCGCGCGTCGGCCATGCTGCCGTAGTCGGGGTGGACGTTCTTGTATTCGGCAATGTCATAGCCGTCGTCGCGACGCGGCGAGGGATAGAACGGCAGGAGCCAGATGGTGTTGACCCCCAGGTCAGCGATGTAGTCGAGCTTGTCGATCAGCCCGGCGAAGTCGCCGACGCCGTCGTTGTTGGAGTCGAAGAAGGACTTCAGGTGGACCTGGTAGACCACGGCGTCCTTGTACCAGAGCGGGTCCTTGATGAAGGCTGCGGGCTTGCGCGGTTTCGCCATGTTCCGGTTCCTTTTTCGCCGTCACTGCCGTTCCCACCGCGATTTCAGTGGCTATAAACGGTCTTACGTTGGTTTCATATCTAACTGAATAATCTACGTTTTTGCTCTTATCCTAGAATTCACTTCAAGTCTGGATCGACCTGCTCGGCGGTCAGCCGCCAGATCCCGAAGGGCAAATGCCAGGGCTCGATCCGCATCCACTGCGTCTTGCCGTACCAGGACCAGCGGTGGCCGTTCATCAGGTCTTCACCCTGGGTCTGGGCATCGTCGCGCAGGCCCAGTTCCCAGAGCGGCAGCTCGAAATGCGCCTCCTGGGCGTTGTGCGGATCGAGGCTGATCGCCACGAGAATGAAGTTGGAGCGGTCGGCCGTGCGCTTGCCGAAATAGAGGATGTTGTCGTTCCAGCACAGGTAGGGCTGAAAGCCGAGGTGCGTCTGCAGCGCCGGATTCTGGCGGCGGATGCGATTGAGCTGGGCGATCTCGGCGACGATGTTGCCGGGCGCGTGGTAGTCGCGCGGGCGAATCTGGTACTTCTCCGAGTCCAGGTACTCCTCCTTGCCGGGAATCGCCGCTGCCTCACACAGCTCGAAGCCTGAATACATGCCCCACAAGCCCGAGCCCATGGTGGCCAGCGCGGCGCGGATGAGAAAACCCGCTCGCCCGGACTCCTGCAGGAAGAACGGATTGATGTCCGGCGTGTTGACGAAGAAATTCGGCCGATAGCAATCGCGCAACGGCGGCTCGTTCAGCTGGCCGAAATACTCGGCCAACTCGGCCTTGGTGTTGCGCCAGGTGAAATAGGTATAGCTCTGAGAAAAGCCTACCTTGCCCAGCCGCGCCATCATCGCCGGGCGGGTGAAGGCCTCGGACAGAAACATCACATCCGGGTCGCGCTCACGGATATCGGCAATCAGCCATTCCCAGAACGGCAGCGGCTTGGTGTGCGGGTTGTCGACCCGGAACATCTTCACGCCCTGCTCGACCCAGTGCCACACCACATCGCGCAGCGCCAGCCAGAGCCCCGGAAGGGCGTCCTCGGCGTAGAAATCGACGTTGACGATGTCCTGGTACTTCTTGGGCGGGTTTTCGGCGTATTTGATGGTGCCGTCCGGCCGCCAGGAGAACCAGCCAGGATGCTCCGTCAGCCAAGGGTGATCTGGCGAGCACTGAATGGCGAAATCAAGCGCGATCTCCAGGCCGTGCTCGGCGGCGGCGCGAACCAGGTCACGGAAGTCCTCGAGCGTTCCCAGCTGCGGGTGGATGGCATCGTGACCGCCCTCCTCGCTGCCTATCGCATAGGGACTGCCGGGGTCGCTGGGGCCCGCCTCGAGGCTGTTGTTCGGCCCCTTGCGGTGCTTGCGCCCGATCGGATGGATCGGCGGGAAATAAAGCACGTCGAACCCCATGTCGCGAATCGATGGCAAGCGCTTGTGCACGTCGCGGAACGTGCCGTGGCGGTTGGGATCGTCGGTTTCCGAACGGGGGAACAGCTCGTACCAACTGGCGAACTGCGCCCTGACTCGCTCGACCTCCAACGGATAGACCGGGCTGCGACTGCAGTGCTCGCGTGGGTCGGCGGCGGCCATCGCCACTGCGGTTTCCTCGGCCAGCAAAACCGACACCCGCTCGTCTTCCAGATGAGCCGTTTCGAGCCTATGCAAGAGATCACTGAGCGCGGCGCGCACTTCGCCCTGGGCACGCTCCACGGCACGCTGCAGATGGCGCTTGCCCTCCTCCAGCTCGACACTGATCGGCACGCCAGCGGCGTGTTTCTTCGACAGCTCATAACGATACGATTCGAAAACGTCCCACCAGGCTTCGATCATGAATTCATGACTGGCGACCTGGGTCGGCGTGAAGTGGCCCTCCCAGCTGTCATTGACCAGCGCCTTGAGCCGCGCACGCCGCCAGCTGCTCTCGCCCTTGATGCGCCAGCACACCGCCGCGGCGAGCTTGTCGTGACCGTCGGCAAAGATCTTGCTCGTCACACTGACCGGCTGGCCAACGATGCCTTTTGCCGCGAAGCGACCGCCGTCGATGACCGGCTCGCTCGACTCGATGGCGATACGTGGCATTCGCATGGCCTCGGTGAGTCGTGGGTGGAGGGAGGCAGAATGCTTGGCATCGGTCATCGAACGGCTCCTGAAGCGCTGGGCGTGACGGAACGACACACCGACCCGCTCGCCTCCTGCTGGCAAGCGGATCCGTGATCGATGGAGCGCCCGGCCGACCGGCAATCGTCCGGGCTCTTTATTCCGAGCCGGTCAGGTGGCGAAAGTTCAGCGCGACGCAGAGCGCGCGAGCGCTTCAGGCGACACCCGGCGGCTGCCCCGGGCAGCGTCTAGACTGCGGGAGTTCGCCCAGTTTGAAGGAGACCTTCGGCATGACTCACCCCAAGCCCGATGTACCGCAACCTGACCCGGTGCTGCACGACAAACCGGGCGACATTCCGCAAGTGCCCTGTGCCGACGAGCTGGATGACTACAAGCCCGGAACACCGTACGGCAACCAGAGCGTCAGCGATCCGGACGAGGAGACACAGCCGGGCTGAACAGCTCATTCGAGGGCTGGAGGCCAGCTGCGGCAGGTCAACGCCAGTGCGCTGAACGCATGCTATGGTTCGCGCTTCGATCTTTCCGGGAGTGTTCTCATGCTGCTTCGCCTTCTGACCGCCGGCGCGCTGAGCGCGGTTTGCCTGACCGCCTCGGCTGCCGATGAATCCCACGCGCATGCCGGTCATCCCATGCAGGGTTCGATAACCATCGCTCAGCCCTGGTCGCGCGCGATGCCGCCCAGCGCTCCGACCGGCGCGGTGTACTTCCAGTTGCAGAACCAGGGGCAGGCCGATGATCGCCTGGTCGGTGCCCAGACGCCGCGCGCCGAGCGTGCCGAGTTGCATATGCACAAGCACGAAGGCGATGTGATGCGCATGGTGAAGGTCGATGAGGTCAAGGTTCCCGCCGGCGGCAGCGTCGCGTTCGCGCCGGGCGGCTATCACGTCATGCTGTTCGGCCTGAAACAGCCGCTGGTGGCCGGCGAGCGGTTCCCGGTCACGCTGAAATTCGAGCATGCCGGGGAGCAGACCGTCGAGGTGCCGATTCAGGAAAACGCGCCGGCCGGCAGCGCTCACAGCCATCACTGAAGGAAGCGAGCGGGCCGCCCCGGCAGCGGCCCGCCTCGCACCTGCTCGCCTCAGATCGCCGCGGGCGTGCGCATGGTGACGAACTCCTCCGCCGCCGTCGGGTGGATCCCGAGCGTTTCGTCGAACACCCGCTTGGTCGCTCCGGCCTTCAGCGCTACAGCCAGCCCCTGCATGATCTCGCCGGCATCCGGCCCGACCATATGGCAGCCGAGCACACGATCGGTCTGGGCGTCGACCACGAGCTTCATCAGGCTGCGCTCCAGGCTTTGCGTCATGGTCAGTTTCATCGGGCGGAAACGGCTCTCGTAGACAGTGACCTTGTAGCCACGCTCACGCGCCTGCTCTTCGGTCAGGCCAACGGTCGCCATGTTCGGCAAGCTGAATACCGCGGTCGGAATCAACGCGTAATCGACCTTGCGGTATTCCTCCGGCTTGAACAGCCGCCGTGCGACGGCCATGCCTTCGGCCAGGGCGACCGGTGTCAGTTGCACCCGGCCGATGACGTCACCGATGGCCAGCACCGATGGCACCGACGTCCGATATTCCTCGTCGACGGCGATGAAGCCACGCTCGTCGAGTTCGATACCCAGCTCGGCCAGCCCGAGTCCGTCGAGCATCGGCCGCCGGCCGGTCGCATAGAAAATGCAGTCGGCCTCCAGCGTGCGACCGTCCTCCAAGGTCGCCAGCAGGCTGCCATCGGCCAGCTTGTCGATGCGGGCGATGTCCGACTTGAACTGCAGGTCCATTCCCTTCTTGATCAGCTCGTCCTTGATGTGATCGCGTAGCGAACCATCGAAACCGCGCAGGAACAGCTCGCCGCGATAGAGCAGCTTGGTGTCGGCGCCGCAGCCATGGAAGATCGAGGCGAATTCGACCGCGATGTAGCCTCCGCCGACGACCAGCACGCGGCGCGGCAGTCGCTCCAGGTAGAACGCCTCATTGGAGGTGATTGCATGCTCGTGGCCGGGAATCTCGGGGACGAAAGGCCAGCCACCGGTGGCCACCAGGATGTGCTCGGCGCTGTAGCGCTGGCCGGCGACCTCGACGGTATGGGCATCGACCAGGCGCGCATGTGCTTCGAACAGGCTCACGCCACCGTCGACCAGCAGGTTACGGTAGATGCCGTTGAGGCGCTGGATCTCCTGGTCCTTGTTGGCGATCAGGCTCGACCAGTCGAAGGTGGCGCCGTCGATGGTCCAGCCATAGCCCTGCGCCTGGCCGATGTCTTCGGCATAGTGAGCCCCGAACACCAGCAGTTTCTTCGGTACGCAACCGACATTGACGCAGGTGCCGCCCAGATAGCGGCTTTCGGCCACCGCCACCCTGGCACCGTAGCCCGCTGCGAAGCGCGCCGCACGCACGCCACCGGAGCCCGCACCGATGACAAAAAGATCGAAGTCGTAAGCCATGAGTCGTTGTCTCCTTTGAGAACCGAAAGCATACCCTCCATGGAGGTCCCTCGCATGCGCCCCACCCTCACCCATCTGGCCCTGCACGTCGCTGACCTGGACGCCTGCATCGCCTTCTACCAGCGCTTCTGCGGGATGCAGGTATTCCACGAGCGCGCGGGCAAGGGCTCGCGCATCGTCTGGATGGCCGAACCCGGCCGCGAACGCGAGTTCATTTTTGTCATCATGCCCGGCGGCACCGACCGCCAGTTGGCGGCGGACGATTACAGCCATTTCGGCTTTGCCCTGGCCAGCCGGGCGGAAGTGGATGCGATCGCCGACCTGGCCCGCGAAGCCGGCTGTCTGATCTGGGAACCGCGCGACGAGCCCTACCCGGTTGGCTACTACTGCGGCGTGCGCGATCCGGCCGGCCACTACATCGAGTTCAGCTACGGCCAGCCGCTGGGGCCGGGTGCCGAGGCGCTTGCAGCGGTCGGAAAATGAAAAAGGGCCGCCTGCCGGCAGCCCTTTATCGATCAAGAAATCGCCAAGGCGATCAGAACTTGCCGGTCTGGTAGAAGTTCTCGTAGCAGAAGTTGGTCGCTTCGATGTAGCCCTCGGCGCTACCGCAGTCGAAACGCTGCCCCTTGAACTTGTAGGCCAGCACGCAGCCGTCCTGGGCCTGTTTCATCAGCGCGTCGGTGATCTGGATCTCGCCGCCCTTGCCCGGCTCGGTCTGCTCGATCAGGTCGAAGATATCGGGCGTCAGGATGTAGCGGCCGATGATCGCCAAGTTCGACGGCGCGTCTTCCGGCTTGGGTTTTTCGACCATGTGGCTGACGCGGAAAATATCGTCGCGAATCATCTCGCCGGCGATCACACCATACTTGCTGGTTTCCTCCGGCGGGACTTCCTGAATCGCCACGATCGAGCAGCGGAACTGGTTGTACAGCTTGACCATCTGCGCCAGCACCGGGTCGCCACCGAGGTTGATGCACAGGTCGTCGGCCAGTACCACGGCGAACGGCTGGTCACCGATCAGCGGGCGCCCGCTGAGAATCGCGTGGCCCAGGCCCTTCATCTCGATCTGGCGGGTGTAGGAGAAGGTGCACTCATCGATCAGCTTGCGGATGCCGACCAGGTACTTTTCCTTGTCGGTGTTGCGGATCTGATGTTCCAGCTCATAGCTGATGTCGAAGTGGTCCTCGAGCGAGCGCTTGCCGCGTCCGGTGACCATCGCGATCTCCTTGAGGCCGGCGGCCAGGGCTTCTTCGACGCCGTACTGGATCAGCGGCTTGTTGACCACCGGCAGCATTTCCTTGGGCATTGCTTTGGTCGCGGGAAGGAAACGCGTGCCGTAACCGGCTGCGGGGAAAAGGCATTTCTTGATCATGAGAGTCCTTGATAGAAAGGTTCCAGTTGGTGCACTGCCCGCAAAAGCAGCAACTTCGGAAGCCCGCGTAGGCAACCGACGCTGAGGCTACGACCACCGAATCACCCGCCGGTTCGCGCCCCTCCCGCAGGCGCAAGCCGACCGGCTCACCAGGGCGATGCCCGCCGATGCGCCGGCAAAGCTACGTCCCGTCCAGGCGGCTGTAAATGCTGCCGCTCGCGCTTACGAAAAAATACTGCTCCTTGCCGGAAAACCGCCGCCTCGGCTGACCTGGATCAAGGCAAGCGCGTTTGCGTCGGCCATTGGTCGAAGCCGCCCTTACCTGGCGAGCGTGCTTCAATATCATATCGCCACCATCCAACTTTGGATGGGCGTAAAACCTCCTAAAGATCAGGGACTTTGCGCCGATAGCTTGGGCGAACAAGGCAAGCTCTGTCGCCTGCGCGCCGAATCGTCGAATTACAAGAACAGGTCGAGCGGCCGGATCACACGCCCGCAGCAGTGGACCCAAGGAAAACCATGACCAGTACCTCCGCTTCCCGGCAAATGTCCGTTCAAACCAAGATCAACCTGGCGCTGCTGGCGGTGCTGGTATTGATCATGTCGGCCTCCCTGTTCGTTGCTGCCGACGCCGAAAAGAAACTCGTGCTGCAGGTCGTCGAGCAACAGACCAAGGACGCGGCAGACTCCTATTTCGACAGCATCAACACCATGATGCTGACCGGCACCATGGCCCAGCGCGAAGTTCTGCGTAAGAAGGCACTGGCGCGCCCAGGCGTGATCGACGCCCGCATCATCCGCGGCGAGCCGGTGATCAAGACCTTTGGCCCCGGCTTCGATCACCAGGCGCCGGTCGATGCGCTGGATCGTGCAGCCTTGACCGGCGAGGCCATCGTCAAGGTCACCAAGCAGGACGACGGGCGCCGCGTGCTGACGGTCATCAACCCGATCCTTGCGCACAGCGACTATCGCGGCACCAACTGCCTGGGCTGCCATCAGGTTCCGGAAGACAGCGTCATGGGCGCCGTACGCATCGCCTACGACCTCGACGCACTCGACCAGCAGGTCAACCGCAACCTGCAGCTGCTCGGTGCCGTACAGCTGGTCCTGCTGCTCGCCGGCGTCGCGGTGATGATCTACACCGTGCGCCGGGTGATCATCAGCCGCATCACCGACATGCGCCACACCATGGAAGCCATGACCCGCGACGAGGACCTCAGCCGCAGCGTGACGGTCGGCGCGCACGACGAAATCGGCGCCATGGCAACGGCCTTCAATCGCATGATCGGCAAATTCCGCGGCAGCCTGGAGGCCGTTGCGGCGGTCACCCAGCAGCTCACCGACGTCTCGGGACGGGTTTCCAACGTGGCCGAGAAAACCCTCGGCGCGGTGATGGAACAGCGCAGCGAGACCGACATGGTCGCCTCGGCGATGAACGAGATGAGCGCCACGGTGCAGGAAGTCGCCCGCAACGCCAGCCAGACCGCCACGGCATCGACCGGCGCGGACAACGAATCCAAGGCCGGCGTGCGTGTTGCGAGCGAGGCGCTCGATGGCATCGACACGTTGATCCAGGACATCGAGAAGGCGGCCGAAGTGGTGCGTCAGCTCGAAGCCGACAGCGCCAGCATCGACACCGTGGTCGGCGTGATCAAGGGCATCGCCGAACAAACCAACCTGCTCGCCCTCAACGCGGCCATCGAAGCGGCCCGCGCCGGCGAGCAGGGGCGTGGCTTTGCCGTGGTCGCCGACGAGGTGCGCACGCTGGCCTCGCGCACGCAGAAGTCGACCGAAGAAATTCAGCACATGATCGAGCAGCTGCAGCAGGGCGTCGGCAATGCCGTACAGGCGATGGTCGCCGCGCAATCGCGCGCGCGCTCCGGCTCGGACTGCGTGGCTCGCGCCGCGCAAAGCCTTGGCGCGATTGCCGACGAGGTGGGCACGATCAACGAGATGAACACGCAGATCGCCACCGCCGCCGAGCAGCAGAGCGCGGTCGCCGAAGAGATCAACCGCAACATCACCACCATCAGCCGGATCGCCGACACTACCTCGGCCGACGCCACGCAGACTTCGCAGATCAGCGAAGAACTGGTGCAGCTGGCCGCCGAGCTCAAGCGCCTGGTCGGCCAGTTCCGCCTCTGAGCCCAGGCGATTGGCGGCCACCCGGACTGCAGGTGGTCGCCAACTCAGGTCTTCTTGATCTGAAACAGTCGGTCGATGCGGCCGGATCGGTGATAATTCGCGCCTAGACGAACGGCCGGCCTTACGTGCACCGCGCCGCCTTTAAGAAGAGCATTCGAAGGTGAACCGCTTCCATGGACCAGACACCCACGTTCAACCGCGCGCTGGTTGAAAAGTACGACCGCCCCGGCCCGCGCTACACGTCCTACCCGACCGCCCCGCAGTTTCACCAGGCTTTCGCCGCCGATGATTACCGCAACGCCGCACGCGCCAGCAACGAGGCTACGCCGCCCAAGCCGCTGTCGGTGTACATCCACATCCCGTTCTGCAAGAGCCTGTGCTACTACTGCGCCTGCAACAAGATCATCACCCACAAGACCGAGCGGGCCGCCGAGTACCTCGACTACCTCAAGCGCGAGATTGCCATGCAGGCGGCCCTGTTCGACCGCTCGCGCAAACTGACCCAGTTGCACCTCGGCGGCGGCACGCCGACCTATCTGAGCAGCGAGCAGCTGGCCGACCTGATGGCCACGCTGCACCAGGCGTTCAACATGGACGACAGCGACGATCACGAGTTTTCCCTCGAGGTCGACCCGCGCACCATCAGCCCGCAGCAGATCCAGGAATTGCGCGCACTCGGCTTCAACCGTCTGAGCTTCGGTGTGCAGGATTTCGACGCCCGAGTGCAAGCGGCGGTCAACCGCATCCAGAGCGAGGAACAGACCCGCGAACTGGTCGAGGCCGCCCGCGCGGCCAAGTTCAAGTCGGTCAGCGTCGACCTGATCTACGGCTTGCCACTGCAGACGGTGGAGAGCTTCGATACGACCCTGGACAAGATCATCGCGCTGCGCCCGGACCGCATTGCCGCCTACAGCTACGCACACCTGCCTGAGCTGGTGCGCGCGCAGAAGCTCATCCGCCCCGAGGACATGCCGCCGCCCGAGCGCAAGCTCGAGCTGCTCGAGCTGACCATTCGCCGACTGACCGCCGCCGGGTACGTCTATATCGGCATGGACCACTTCTCGCTGCCGGATGACGAGCTGGCCCTGGCGCGTGCCAACGGCACGCTGCAACGCAACTTCCAGGGCTACTCGACCCATGCCGACTGCGACCTCATCGGCCTGGGCATCTCTTCGATCGGCAAGGTCGGCGACAGCTACAGCCAGAACGTCAAGGAGCTATCGCAGTACTACGCGCGCCTGAACGAGGGCCTGCTGCCGGTGCATCGCGGCTATCAGCTGAGCGAGGATGACCGCATCCGTCGCGACGTGATCGTTGCGCTGATGTGCCATGGACGGATCGACTTCGCGGCGATCGAGGCGAGGCACGGTATCCACTTCACCGAGTACTTCGCCGACTCGCTGGCCAAGCTCGACGAGCATGTCGCCGACGGCCTGGTGCGCATCACCGACCAGGCACTGGAGCTCATGCCGCAGGGCCAGCTGATGATGCGTAACGTGGCGATGGCCTTCGACGCCTACCTCGGTGGCGAACAGCGAGGCCGTTTCTCGCGGACCGTATGAGGCCCGGCTACTCCGGTGCTCACGCATCGGGGTAGCGACTGCTCCGCTGATCGACCGGGCATTGCCAAAGCGCCAGAGACCTGTATAAATAGCCAGCCCCATTCAGTCGTCGTTGGGGCCTGGCGTCCCCGGTGTCATGCGCGCATCCCTACCGAATCCGTTCTATTACCTCGACAACTTCCAGCAGGTGCTCGACTGGGTGTTCCAGCGCCACGGTGACCTGCTGGACGAGGCCGAGCGCGCCTTTGTCGCGGCCTTTGCCGACCTGCCGAAAGCTTCACGTGCCCTGCTGGTGCGAATGGTCATGCGCAAGGGCGAGCTGTTTCGCGCCAGCAAGCTCGACTACGCCGAGATCGGCTGCCCACACGCCGCAGCCGATCCGCTGGCCGCGCTCGGCTGGCTCGACACCGCACCCTTGTTGAGCGGCGCACAGCTGTTCGCCTTGCTGAACAAAACAGAGCTCTTGCGCGCCTTCGCCCTGACCGGCATGAGCGGGATGCGCAAGAGCGAGCTGTTCGACCATCTGGGCGAAAGGCTGACAGGCGAGCGCGCCTTGGGCGACTGGTGTCCGGCACTTGGCGATCGCGTCTTCCAGCTATGCATCGGCGACTGGTGCGAGCGCCTGCGACTGATGTTCTTTGGCAATCTACGCCAGGACTGGTCTGAATTCGTGCTCGCCGACCTGGGCATCTATCGCTACGAGCAGGTGGATTTTTCCCCGGCTTTTCGCGCCTTTCACCGCCGCGAGGACATCGATGCCTATCTGCATCTGCATCGCTGTCGCGAGGCATTCGAGCGCGGCGAGCCAGTGGCGGACGTGCTGGAAGCGATTCCGCGGGAGGCGTTCACCAATCCCTGGCTCGAAGCACGGCGCGGCAAACTGCTGCTGCGCGTCGGCCAGCAACTGGAGCGCCAGGGCGAGTTGGCCGAAGCCTTGCGTGTTCACACCGAAAACCCCTATGCGGGCGCGCGCGAACGCGCCATCCGCGTACTCGAGCGTTGCGATCAGCCCGAGGCGGCACTCGAACTTGCCGAGCGCGCGGCCGCCGCGCCGGAGAGCGAACAGGAGGCGCAGCACCTGCAGCGCATCGTACCCCGACTGCAGCGCTGCCTGGGTCGAGCTTCAGCGCCGCGCCAACGACGTGCGACCGTCGAGCGGCTGGATCTCAGGCTGGCCCTGGACGGCATCCGCGTCGAGCAAGCGGTGCGCGACCACTTGAGCCAGCCTAAGGCGCCCGTGCATTACGTGGAGAACGCCCTGCTCGGCTCACTGTTCGGTCTGCTCTGCTGGGACGCCCTGTTCGCCCCCCTACCTGGTGCCTTTTTCCACCCCTTCCACTGGGCGCCAGCGGACCTGGACCGGCCGGACTTCTATCAGCGCCGAGCCGCGCTTTTCCGGCAATGCCTGGCGCGTCTGGACACTGATGCCTATCGAAGCTGGATCTGGCGAACCTATCGCGAGAAGTCCGGCATCCACAGCGCTTTCGTGGCGTGGGGCGTAGTCGGCGAACAGCTGCTGGGGCAGGCGCTGACATGCATCGCGCCGCACCATCTCAAGCTGATCTTCCAGCGCATGCTCACCGATGTGCGGAGCAACCGCTCCGGGCTTCCGGACCTGGTGCAGTTCTGGCCGGCCGAGCGACGCTATCGCATGATCGAGGTCAAGGGGCCCGGGGACCGGCTGCAAGACAACCAGCAGCGCTGGATCGAATACGCCCTGCGGCACGAGCTGCCGATCAGCGTCTGCCACGTGGCGCGGGCGGACTGAACGTGGCCTACCGCGTCGCGGTGCGTGCGCTGTGCGAGTTCAGCGCCAAGGAGGGCGACCTCGACCTTCGCTTCACGCCTTCGCCAACGGCGCAGGAGGGGATTGCCGGGCATCAGCGCGTGACGTCCCGGCGCGCAGCCGGCTATGAGCGCGAAGTCGCCTTGCAGGGCAGCTACCGGAGCCTGACGGTGCGTGGCCGCGCGGACGGCTATGACCCCGAGCGCAATCGCCTCGAAGAGATAAAGACCTACCGCGGCGATCTGGCGCGGCAACCGGCCAATCATCGTCAGCTGCACTGGGCGCAGGCCAGGGTCTACGGCTGGCTGCTGTGCCAGGCTCGCCAGCTACCGGGCGTCGAGCTGGCGCTCGTCTACTTCGACATACTCACCCAGAAGGAGACCACTATCAGCGAGTATCACGACGCCGATGCGCTGCGTGAATTCTTCGAAACTCAATGCAAGCGTTTTCTCGCCTGGGCCGAGCAGGAGCTGGAACATCGGCAAACACGCGATCGGCTGCTGGCTGCCCTTGGCTTCCCCTACCCCAGCTTTCGCCAGGGCCAACGGCAACTCGCCGAAGCCGTATACAAGTCTGCCTGTACCGCCACGCCTTTGCTGGCGCAGGCTCCGACCGGCATCGGCAAGACGCTCGGCACGCTGTTTCCGCTGCTCAAGGCAATGCCCGGGCAAGCGCTGGACAAGCTGTACTTCCTGGCGGCGAAAACCTCTGGCCGCGCACTGGCGCTGGACGCACTCGCTCGTCTGGAAAGCGCTCAGGTACCGACCCTGCGCGTGCTGGAGCTGATCGCCCGGGAGAAAAGCTGCGAACACCCGGACAAAGCCTGCCACGGCGAGTCCTGCCCGTTGGCCAGCGGCTTCTACGACCGGCTCCCGGCGGCGCGGCTGGCGGCGGTTCGCCGCGGCTCGCTGTGCCAGGCGACACTGCGCGAGATTGCCCTGGCGCACCAGGTCTGCCCCTACTACCTCAGCCAGGAGATGGCCCGCTGGGCCGACGTGATCGTCGGTGACTACAACTATTACTTCGACCTCAGCGCCCTGCTCCACGGCCTGATGCAGGCCAACGAATGGCGCGTCGGCGTGTTGGTGGACGAAGCCCACAACCTGCTCGAACGCGCTCGCGGCATGTACAGTGCCGAGCTCGACCAGCGCATGTTCAGCGGGCTGGCCGGGCAGGCCCCGGCGCTGCTGGCGAAAGCGCTGCGCAGGGTCGGACGCTGCTGGAACGAGGTCCACCGCGAGCAACTGCACGATTACGCCGTACTGCCGGCGTTGCCCGCCAAGCTGCTGGCTGCGCTGCAGCAGTTGGTTGGAGAGGCCACCGAACTGCTCGGCGAAAAACCCGATGCACTGGGCATTGAACTGCGCGAGGCCTGTTTCTCGGCGATGCGCTTCTGCCGCATCGCCGAACTCTTCGGCGATCACTCGCTCATCGACTGCACACTGCTCGTCAAGGGCCAGCGGCGGGCGTCGCGCCTGTGCCTGCGCAATGTCGTTCCCGCCCCCTTCCTCGAACCGCGCATAGCTCAGGCATGCTCGACCGTGCTGTTCTCGGCAACCCTGACACCAAGGCACTTCTACCAGGACACGCTCGGTATCCCCGCCGTGCACGCCTGGCTCGACGTCGAGCCACCGTTCCGCGGCGAGCAACTGACCGTGCATCTTGCACGCGATGTGTCCACGCGCTTTGCCGACCGCCAGGCCTCGCTCGACCCTATCGTCGAGCGCATGGCACGGCAGTACCGGCAACGACCGGGTAATTATCTGGCGTTTTTCAGCAGCTTCGATTACTTGCAGCAGGTCGCCGATCTGTTCTGCCAACTACACGCCGACATTCCCTGCTGGCTGCAGACCCGGCACATGGATGAGGCGGCCCGCAGTGCCTTTCTCGAGCGCTTCACCGAAGACGGCCGCGGCATCGGCTTCGCCGTGCTCGGCGGCGCTTTCGCCGAAGGCATCGACCTGCCCGGCACTCGCCTGATCGGCGCGTTCATCGCCACCCTCGGCCTGCCGCAGGTGAACCCGGTCAACGAGCAGATCAGGGCGCGCATGCAAAAACGCTTCGGCGCCGGCTATGACTACGCCTACTTCTTCCCGGGCATGCAGAAGGTGATCCAGGCGGCCGGCCGAGTAATCCGCACGCCCGAAGATAGCGGCGTGATCCACCTGATCGACGACCGCTTCGCCCAAGCGAGAAGCCTGCGCCTGCTGCCGTCGTGGTGGCTGATCGATTGAGTACGAACGCTGCGACAGCAACCGCGAACAGAGGAAGGCTGGCGCATAGGTCAAAACGACGCTCGACGCGCCGAGCACAAGGCACTCAGGCGAAGCGTGCGGGATGTTGCAGGAGTATTGGTGCCCGGAGCGGGGGTCGAACCCGCATATCCTTTCGGACGAGGGATTTTAAGTCCCTTGCGTATACCAATTTCGCCATCCGGGCGGGATGCGTGGTGGGCGCAGGACTATAACCAGCCTCCCTCGCAGGCGCAACCGGCAAGGCAGAACGGGTATGGCTTTCGCTTGGCAGTCGGCAGCGCCGGCTTCGGGGCGCTTTTTCGGCAAACGATCGAGCCCTTCCTTTTTTGTCCTCAGATACAACAACTGCTATATTTGTATCCATGGACACACAGGAACGGCACATGTCAGCGATTTTACAACCAGCGAACTTTTCCAAAGACCAGTGCGCGGCCGGTCTTCGGGCCGCGCTGAACGTACTCGAGAAATGGCAGGCCTCCACCGAACAGGCCTGCAGCATCCTGCGCATTTCCCGCAGCACCTATGCAAGGGCCCGGGCGGACAATCGAGGCTGGTCGGTCAGTCTCGATCCGGATCAGCTGCAGCGCATCAGCTTCATCCTCAACATCCACGCGGCGTTGCGACTGATCTTCGACAATCCGGACAACGTCTACGGCTTTCCCCGGCTGCCGAACCACAACGAGTTCTTCAATGGGCGCTCTCCACTCGAGGTCATGGCCCAGGGTGACATGATCTCCCTGTATGAGGCATTCAGACGTATCGACAGCCTGCGCGGTGCCCAGTGGTAGCGCCGCACCAGCTGCGGCGCAAAGGCCCTGCGCAGCGGCAAGCCTATCGGCTGGCCAACTCGAAGTTTCCTCCGATCTCGCTTTTCGATGACGTTGCCGACGCGGATGAGTTCGAAACGCTCTTTCAACTGCAGGCGCTGACCAACCCTCGGCTGCGTAACGAGATCGGCCAGCTCGAGCTCATTCCGCGCCAGGAGATTCCCTTCGGTATTCCTGGCTGTTCCTATGCGACGGCGCCCTTTACGCACGTCAACCCGGCGGGTTCGCGGTTCAGTGACGGCACCTATGGCGTGCTCTACCTGGCCGATACCATGGAGACGGCCATCGCCGAAGTGCGCTACCACCAGGATCGTTATTGGTCAGCAGTCGATGGGCTGAGCTACGAGCGCTTCGTCTTTCGCGGGCTGTCCTGCCAGTTCAGTGAAGCCGGCATGCTCGATGCCACCGCCCTGCCCGTCAGCGACCCGATCTATGACCCGGACGACTATACCGACGCTCGGCTGCTCGGCCGGCGGGCCAGGCAGGAGGGTTGCCCGGGCCTGTTTTATCACTCGGTGCGCCATCCGGGGCACGCTTGCTGGGCGCTAATGACGCCGCGACCGGTGACAGCCATCATTCAGGCTGCCCACTACGAAATGGTATGGAATGGACGCATTTGCAGCGTGAGTGCGATCAGCGCCATTTGACTACAGGCCGGCAAGCTGCCCGCGCTGGCGCACGGCCTCTATGGATTCAGTCGTTGCGCATGCGCGGATGGCGCAAAAAGGCCACGCCTGCCGGCAAGGCAGTGGCGACCACGCCCAGGCCCAGTGCGGTAATCGCGGCTTGCAGGCCAAAATGATCAGCCAGCCAGCCCGCGCCTAGCAGTGGCGCGATACTGCCGACATAGCCGCTGACCAGATAGGTGGAGATCAATCCGGCGCGCTGCGCCGGGCTGGCGATACGGTTGACCATGCTGATGCCGGCCAGCAGGCACAGGCCGTGGCCAACGGCGGCAGCGAGCACCCCAACGGCGAACAGCGCCACCGACATCGCCTGGAAATTGAATACCAGCAAGGCGTTGCTCAGTACCACGGCGAGCAAGCCGAGCGAGCCGCACCAATGCAGGCTCAGGCGGGCGCTGAGCAGCTGGACCGCAGCCGACATCATCAGGATCACTCCGATCGAGCAACCGCTGACAGCAGGGCCATGCCAGGGCAGCATCTTGTCGATGAACAGCGGCGACATCGAGGCGTACAAGCCAAACACACCAAACGCGAAGAACGGGCAGCAACAGGTCAGGACAAAGGCAAAGGTATCGCGACGTTCCGGCCAGGTCAGCCTCGGCGCCAGTGCCTGCCAACGAAACGCTGCGGCAGCACCAGGCTCATTCGCATGCACTTTGAGCAGACCGTAAATAGCCAACACCCCGAGCAGCAGGGTCGGAATGTAGGTCGTGACAAGCGGCTGCGGCAGCCATTGTGCCGTCAGGCCGCCGCTGATCGGCCCGAGCCCGAAGCCAAAGGCGAGGAGAAAGCTGGTCAGCGTGGAGACGTACTGAGGGCTGCGCGTGCGCAAGACCTGCATCAACCCTACCGAGGCACTGGTGACGATGAGGCTCGACGACAGGCCCACAGCGAAGCGAGCGGCGCCAAGTGCGCCAAGATCCCATGACAGCATCGACAGCAGCGTGCCGCCCCAGCCCAGCGCCAGCCCGAAAAGCATGACCGGGCGAAAACCCTGGGAATCGGCCAGGCGCCCCATGAACAGCAGGCCTACCAGCGCGCCGAGCATGTAGACGATATAGAGCAGCGACACCTCACTGGTGCGCAGCGACCACAGCGTCTGATAGAGCGGGTACAAGGGCGAAATCAGTGCGGTCCCCATGACGCCGACGCACATGGCGAAACACACCCAGGGAACCGCAGACCACTTCAATCGCATTGTTTTGCCTACCTGCCATCGATATCCGGCAAGCCAGGCAATGTTGCCTAAGTCAGAACGACTCTTGACCGAATGGACGAGAAATCGCACAGCTTACCGATCGCCGGGCACGCCGCCCATAGCCGATGAGCGCAGATATCCGCCCGCCGCAATCAGGCTTCGCAGGGAAGCCGTTCGTCCTCGGGGATCTCTTCGGTCACGTAGACCAGCCAATGCCCGTGTGCTTCGGCTTCCATCCGCAACCCGAAGTAGAGCGCATCGTGCTCGTCCCAGAACTGCTCGACCTCTTCTCGCGTGGCGCGCGACAGCAGCGTCTGGTCACGCGCCTCGAGAATGATGGAGTAACGCTCAACGGTCATGGCTATTCATCCTGTGCGATGCACTCGCGGGGACTGGCATTATGCCAGCGCCACGCCCCGGCAAATGCCCGCTTATCGGCCGGCTAGAGCCTGGCGACGAACGTCACGCGGCTCTCGCACAACAAAGCCGCTGCGAATGAAGGCGTCCGCATCAGCAGAATCGCCAGCGCCGCCCCGGTCGTCCAGGGTTACGCCAGAGCCAGGCGGACGTCAGCCACTCCGGCCAGGCCAGGATCTGGATTGGTAGCGGTCCCGAGCCCGAGGATCATCCCCGGTGAGCCTGCGCCCCGGCAGGGCCCGAAAAAGCTGCATCGAGCCGGAGCCGGTAGCCGCCCGTGACAGCCAGCATCTGGCGAACTCGAGCGACTGCGCGATCACCACCCGCTCGCCCAATCGGCGCCGTTCACCGGCCAAACAGCGCCGGCCCAAGGAACCCGAGGCATGTATGTACGGCCTGAGGCAGAAAGCCTGAGAGGAGCAGCTGCGCATGTCCGACACGACGACTTACCTGGCCATCGCCGGTGCTGTGCTGGTGATCGTCCTCGATCTTCTGGCCATCATCAGCGTATTCAAGAGCGAACGCAGTGTCGGCTCGAAAGCCATGTGGGCACTGGGCATCGCCCTGTTTCCGCTGCTCGGCCTATTGTTCTGGCTGGTAGTTGGCGTGCGCCGCCTGCGCTGAGGCACTTTAGCGCCAGAAACAAAAAACCCCGCAGATTCATCATCTGCGGGGCTCTTGATATGGAGGCCGATGTCGGAATCGAACCGGCGTACACGGATTTGCAATCCGCTGCATAACCACTCTGCCAACCGGCCTCAAAACGCACGCGCCGCATCTGAACTGCGGCGCGCCTTAAACTGGAGCGGGAAACGAGACTCGAACTCGCGACCCCGACCTTGGCAAGGTCGTGCTCTACCAACTGAGCTATTCCCGCGTTGTCGTGTTGACGGGCGCCATTTTAGCGCTCCGCAAAGCCTCGTCAAGCCCTTGATTAAAGAAAGTTTATTTATTCTCGGAGGGGCTCAGATGCGGCCAGGCCGCTACCAGGTAGTTGACCATCGACCAGAGCGTCAACGCCGCGGCGACGATCAACAGCGCGTAGCCCAGGCCGACCCAGACGGTAAGGGCTGGCGGGTTGGCCAGCAGGATGACGAGCGCCACCATCTGCGCTGCCGTCTTCCATTTTCCAAGGCTGGAAACCGCAACCTGCGCCCGGGCGCCGAGTTCGGCCATCCACTCACGCAACGCCGATACGACGATCTCCCGCCCGATGATGATCGCCGCAGGCAGAGTCAGCCACAGGTTCGCATGCTCGCCCACGAGCAACACCAGCGCCACAGCCACCATGAGTTTGTCGGCCACCGGATCGAGAAAGGCGCCGAACGGCGTACTCTGCTGCAGCCGGCGCGCCAGATAACCGTCGAGCCAGTCGGTCAGCGCAGCCACGGTAAATACCGCGCTTGCCGCCAGATAACTCCAGTGAAACGGCAGATAGAACAGCAGTATGAAGAAGGGAATCAGCAGTACACGCAGTACGGTGAGCAGGTTTGGAATATTCATCGGTACCACTGAGCTGCGGAAAAGACGTTGATTCTACTCACTGTGCAACGCAGCATAAATCGACTCGGCGAGCTTTTTGCTGATGCTCGGCGCCTTGGAAATCTCGTCGACACTGGCTCTGCACAATTCCTGCAGACCGCCAAAATGCTTGAGCAGTTCTCGCCGCCGCATCGGACCGATCCCCGGCACGTCTTCGAGGCTGGAGGTCCGCCGCGCCTTGCCTCGCCGAGCCCGGTGCCCGGTGATCGCGAAGCGATGCGCCTCGTCACGGATCTGCTGGATCAGGTGCAGTGCCGGTGAGTCGCCCGGCAGGGTGAATTCGTGAGCCACATCGTTCAAGTAAAGCGTCTCGAAGCCAGGCTTGCGAGTGACGCCCTTGGCCACGCCGAGCAGGATCAGGTCGGACAGAGAAAGCTCGGCCAATACCTCGCGCGCCATATTGAGCTGGCCCTTGCCGCCATCCACCAGCAGGATATCCGGCCGCTTGCCCTCTCCCTCGGCCACCTTGCGAAAGCGCCGCGACAACGCCTGATGCATCGCCGCATAGTCATCGCCCGCCGTGACGCCTTCGATGTTGAAGCGCCGGTAGTCGGATTTGAGCGGCCCCTCCGGGCCGAATACCACGCAGGAGGCCACCGTGGCCTCGCCACTGGAATGGCTGATGTCGAAGCACTCCAGGCGCTGTGGAGGCTCGTCCAGCCCGAGTGCATCGGCCAGCGCCTCGAAGCGTGCCGAAAGATGCTGACGGTTGGCCAGCCGGGCAGTCAGTGCCTGCTCGGCATTGGTCAGCGCCATCTGCTGCCAGCGCGCTCGCGTTCCTCTGACGCGCTGCACGATGCTCAGCTCGGCGCCACGTAGCTCGGCGATGGCCGCAATGAACGTCGGATAATCCTCATGGGCGGCGTTGACGATCAGCTCGCCTGGCAGATCGCGTTCGGCGGAGCCCAGATAATATTGTTCGAGGAATGCCAGCAACACGTCACCGACGCTCTCCTCGATCGCCACCTGCGGAAAGAAATTCTTGCTTCCGAGCACTCGCCCGCCCCGCACGCTGATCAGGTGTACGCAAGCCCCGCCGGGGCTGACACTGGCCGCAACGATGTCGACATTGCCGGTGCCGCCCTCGATGTTCTGCTGATCCTGGACACGGCGCAAAATGCCGATCTGGTCGCGAATCTGCGCAGCGCGCTCAAAATCCAGCGCCAGCGCCGCCTGCTCCATGTTGCGCGAAAGCTCCTCGGCCAGCGCATTGCTGCGCCCCTCGAGAAACATCACCGAGTGCCTGACGTCCTCGGCATATTCTTCCGCCGCGACGAGATTCACACAGGGTGCCTTGCAACGCTTGATCTGGTACTGCAGGCAGGGCCGCGTGCGATTGCGGAAATAGCTGTCTTCGCACTGGCGCACCAGGAATGCCTTCTGCAACAGCCCAAGGCTCTCGCGAATCGCGCCGGCACTGGGATAGGGCCCGAAATAGCGGCCCGGCTCCTTCTTCGCGCCGCGATGAATGCTCAAGCGCGGGTATTTACCTGCAGAAAGAAATACATAGGGATAGGATTTGTCGTCACGCAGCAGGATGTTGTACGGCGGCCGCCACTGCTTGATGAGCGTCTGCTCGAGCAGCAGCGCCTCGGTTTCATTGCCAGTGATGGTCGTCTCGACCTGGGCGATCTTCGCAACCAGCGCAGCCGTCTTGGGCGCCTGGCCGGTCTTGCGGAAATAGCTCGCCAGTCGCTTCTTGAGATTCTTTGCCTTGCCGACATAGAGCAGCTTGCCGTCGGCATCCAGCATTCGATAAACGCCCGGTCGCCCGCTGCAGGCGGCCAGGAAGGCTGAAGCATCGAACCGCTCGGACATCAGTTGACGGTGTCGACCATGCCGTGGCGGACGGCCAGCAGCGCCAGCTCCACATCACTACTGATCGCCAGTTTCTCGAAGATGCGGTAGCGATAGGTGTTCACGGTTTTGGGAGAAAGACAGAGCTTGTCGGAAATGGCCTGGACCTTCTGGCAGTTGGCGATCATAAGCGCGATCTGGATCTCACGCTCGGAGAGCAGGTCGAACGGCGAGGCGCTGGTCTGCGGTTGGAACGACTTGAGCGCCAGCTGCTGAGCGATCTGCGGGCTGATGTAGCGCTGGCCGGCGAACACCATGCGAATGGCCCTGACCATCTCGTCAAGCGCTGCGCCCTTGGTCAGATATCCAGCGGCACCCGCCTGCAGCAGACGGGTGGGGAAAGGATCCTCTTCACAGATGGTGACCGCGATGACCTTCAGGTCCGGATTGCTACGCAGTAGCTTGCGAGTGGCTTCCAAACCGCCGATGCCAGGCATTTTCAGGTCCATCAGGACCACGTCCGGTTTGAGCTCGCGCGCCCGGCGAATGGCCTCCTCGCCGGAGTCCGCTTGACCGACCACATAGAGGCCATCGATATCGGACAACATACGGGTAATACCAGTACGCACCAGATCGTGGTCGTCGACCACCAGCACTCTAATCAAGCAGAACACCTCGTCAATCAGAACCAAAGCTGGCTGGCTACTGGCTTTTTCGTAGGCCGCGAACTTTAGCAAAAAACATCGGCCGCCACCTGCGCCCTGGCGACGCAAGCACACGCCGCCCGTCCGGGAATTGCGCGGCGCAATAACCACTGCGAGCCGTCAGGCATGGGCGATCTCCTACACAATTGCGCCTGTAGGAAATTCGCTCAACAACGATAGCTCAGCCGACAGACGGCACGAAGCGCACGCCAAACAAGACGAGCGGCATTTGTGCCGAACCGGGCGGTGACTTGGTCAATGGTTACGCATCGCAGCACGTGCCAGGCCGTACGGCGGGCAAAGATAGCACAATGCCATGCGACAGCCGCCTGTTCGAAGGGCGGGAGTGGTCAGCTCTCGAGCTGGCTCCACAGGGCAGGCGCACCAGCGGCCTTTTCGATTGCCGCAAGGCGTGCCATGTGGGCGGCGAGTTCCTGCTCGCTGGCTGCCAGCACGGTCGTGCGCTGACGATCAGCCGGCAGACGACGGATCGGGCTGGGCTGGGGACGACCGCCGGCATTGTCCGCACCATCCCCAGCCAGGGACAGGTTGGTCTGCCCGCCAGTCATGGTCAGCCAGACGTCGGCAAGAATCTCGGCGTCCAACAAGGCGCCGTGCAGATCGCGGCCGGAGTTATCGACCCCATAGCGCTTGCACAGCGCGTCGAGGCTGTTGCGCTGGCCCGGGTGCCGCTCACGCGCCATCAACAGGGTATCGAGCACCGTGCAGTGGTCGGTGATCTCGGCGCGGTCACGCTGCCCGAGCAAGGCGAACTCGTTGTTGATGAAGCCGATATCGAACGCCGCGTTGTGAATCACCAGCTGCGCGTCGCGGATGAATTCGAAGAACTCGTCGGCGACATCACGGAAGCGCGGCTTGTCAGCGAGAAACTCGTTGGTGATCCCGTGAACCGCCACTGCGCCCTCATCGACCTCTCGATCAGGCTGCAGATAGACATGGAAATGCCGCCCGGTAAGACGCCGGCCGATCACCTCGACGCAGCCGATTTCAATCACACGGTGACCATCGGTCACCGGCATGCCTGTCGTTTCGGTATCCAGAACTACGCTGCGCATCGGTCTCGCTCGTTACACAATGGGTTGTCGTTTGGCCTGAACCACACCACGGTTAGCCAGCAGATCGGCCTGCTCGTTGCCCGGATGGCCTGTGTGCCCCCTGACCCACTGCCAGGTCACTTCATGGCGATTCACCTGCTCATCCAGCAGTTGCCACAGATCGGCATTCTTGACCGGTTGTTTGCTGGCTGTTTTCCAGCCGCGCTTCTTCCAGTTGGGCAGCCAGTCGTTGATTCCCTGCATCACATACTGCGAATCGGTGCAAAGATGGACCTTGCAGGGTCGCTTGAGCTCGGCAAGCGCGCGGATCGCCGCCATCAGCTCCATGCGGTTGTTGGTGGTCTGCGCCTCGCCACCCCACAGCTCGCGCTTGACGCCCTTGTAAATCAGCAAGGCGCCCCAGCCACCGGGGCCGGGATTACCCTTGCAGGCACCGTCTGTGTAAATCTCGACCAGGTCGTCACTCATGAAATGCTGTATGTCCAAAGGGTTCGAGGCGTGCGCTCGACAAGACTACTCGGCGTTGCGACGGCTGACCTTGGCGACCGGCATCGGCAACAGCTTGCCCATGCGCTCTCGGCGTTGCTGACGCAGCGGCCGCAGCCCGATCATCAGCTTGCGTGCCATCAGCAAGTAGAAGCCGCCGGCCGGGGCCTGCAAGCGATTACCAAGCCGATCGAGACGAGCCAGTCGCGCCTGCCAGTCGCTCGAGGAAAGCGGCGGACAATAGCATCCGAAGCGACGATTCTCCAGCGCGAACCCCAGCAGATTGAGCCAGTCCCCGACCCGCGAAGCGCGAATGCAGCGCGCCTGGCGAAAGCCGTCACGGGCGGTCAGATGACGGGCGCCCCATAGGCTCCACGGATTCACGCCGAGGATGAGCAGATGACCACCCGGCCTGACGCTGCGCGCCGCTTCGCGCAGCAGGCCATGTGGCGAGGTGCAGAAATCCAGCGCGTGCTGCAAGACCACCACATCGGCGGCATGCTCACCGATCGGCCAGGCCTGCTCGTCGCAGTGGATCTCGACCCCGTCCATTGGTGCGCCGAGGCGAACGCAGCGCTTGATCTTCTGCGCCTGCAAGGGCACTCCGGCGAATGGGCCGCAATGCACCAGATAACTGCCAAAGCAGCGCTGCAGCGCCTCTTCCAGAGCCTGCTGCTCCTGGCGCAACAACTGCTGCCCCGGCGGCGTTTCGAACCACAGCCTGGCGGACTCGGCAATCCGCATCGCCTGATCGGGCGCTTTGGTGCAGCAATGATCGGTCATGGCAAGGCTCCGTATCAGGTTCACGCGGACAGCTTGCGCAAGATGCGGGGCGGCTTCAACTTTCGCCCCGGGCTGCTAGCATGCGCCTTTGTCCACTGTCTGGCGAGCACCCCGAGATGCCCATCATCGAAGCCCTACCCGCCTTCTCCGACAACTATATCTGGCTCCTGCAGGATAGCGCCTCGCGCCGCTGCGCCGTGGTCGATCCCGGCGATGCCGAGCCCGTGCTGCGCTGGCTGGAGCAGCATCCGGACTGGCAACTCAGCGACATCCTGATCACCCATCACCATCACGACCATGTCGGTGGCGTGCTGGCGCTCAAGGAACGCACCAGTGCTCGAGTGCTCGGCCCGGCTCACGAGCAGATTCCCGGGCGAGACATGGCGCTCGATGATGGCGATCAGGTCGCAGTGCTGGGTCGCAGTCTGCAGATCATCGCCGTGCCCGGTCACACGCTGGGACACATCGCCTACTACGACGCAGACGCCAACCAACCCGTACTGTTCAGTGGCGATACCCTGTTCGCCGCAGGTTGCGGCCGCCTGTTCGAAGGTACGCCAGAGCAGATGTTCCAGTCACTGACGCGACTCGCTGCGCTCCCGCAACACACGCAGGTGTTCTGCACGCACGAGTACACGCTCAGTAATCTGCGCTTCGCCCGTGCGGTGGAGCCGGACAACCCGGCGATCGAAAAGCGGTTTCAGGATGTTTCCCAACTGAGAGAGGCTGGTCGCTGCAGCCTGCCTTCAACCCTCGCACTGGAGCAGCAGACCAACCCCTTCCTGCGCACTGCGGACACCGCCGTAGCCCGCTCGGCAAGCGTACAGGCGGGCCACGAACTGAAGGAGGAAGTCGCGGTATTCGCGGCCCTGCGAAGCTGGAAAGATCGCTTCTGAGCAGCGTCGACGACATCCCGAAATCGACCCGGCAAACTTGACCCCCCGGGAGGGCATTTCTAGAATCGCCCGAATTTTGTGCCCCGGAAGGCCACGCCCATGCCGCCACAACCCAGGAAACGCTGCGAACCAGACGCCTTGGTGACTACCGGCCGGGCCATTGCACTGGCCCTGTGCATCGCCCTGGCAGGTTGTCAGAGCAATGCCCGGCACGACGCCGAGGACGACATGAGCCTCGGTCGTCAGGTTACCCAGCGTGCCGATCCCATCTGGTTGAGCGATACCGTCCGCCCCGTAGTCCATGAAGACATCTGGGAGCGCATCCGCGACGGTTACCAGCTGCAGGACTACATCGACGGTAATCCCCGCATCGAACAGCAGCGCCTGCTGTTCGCCAGCCGCCCGGCCAATGTCGAAGTCGCCACCGAACGTGGCAGCCCGTTCATTCATTACATCGTCGAACGCCTCGAAGAGCAGAATATGCCGCTCGAGCTGGCCCTGCTGCCCGTCATCGAAAGCTCGTACGATCCGTTCGCCTATTCGCCCGCGCATGCCGTTGGCTTGTGGCAGTTCATCCCTTCGACGGGACGCCATTTCAATCTGCGGCAGACCAACTGGTACGACGGGCGCCGCGACATCACCGCCTCGACCAACGCCGCCCTGCGCTACCTCAATTACCTGCACGGCCTGTTCAACGGCGACTGGCTGCTCGCCCTCGCCGCCTACAACGCCGGGGAAGGCACGGTCAGCCGGGCAATCGAGCGTAATCAGCGGCTGGGCCTGCCGACCGACTACTGGAACCTGCCGCTACCCAGCGAAACGCGTGACTACGTACCCAAGCTGCTCGCCCTTTCACAGCTGATCAAGACGCCCGAGTCCTACGGCCTCAGCCTGAGTCCGATCGCCAACGAGCCCTATTTCGAAGTCGTCCCGCTCAAGCAGCGCATGGACCTGGCCCGCGTCGCCAAGCTGGCCGACATCGACGAGGACGAGCTGATCCAGCTCAACCCGGCCTTCACGCGCCGGATCACCCTCGACGGCCCGCCGCAGCTGCTGGTTCCGCTGAGCAAGGCGGAAACGCTGGCGGCAAACCTGGCGCGCATGAAGCCGCAGGATCTGGTGGACTGGCAGCAGTACCGGGTTCGCCCGGGCGATACCCTGAGTGGAGTGGCCGGCCGGCATCAGGTCAGCGTGCGTACGCTCAAGGAAGTCAACCGTCTGCGCAGCAACACGCTTCGTATCGGCCAGACGCTGACCATCCCCAGTGCCAGCGGGTCGACGCCGCGCCTGCTGGACGCCGTGGCCGCCCGCTCCGGCGCGACGACGCCGCGCAGCTACCGCGTCAAGCCTGGCGACAACCTCTGGGATATCGCCAAGAGCCAGGGCGTATCGGTGCGCGACCTGCAGGCATGGAACGGTCTGGCGGGCAGCCAGCTGAAGGTGGGCCAGGCGTTATTCCTGGAGAAAACCGCGGCTGGCACCAAGAGCAAGCCGACCTACTACAAGGTGCGCAGCGGCGATTCGCTGTACGAGATCGCCAGACGCTTCAACGTCAAGATCGCCAGCCTGAAGAACTGGAACCCGCACGGCACAGGCATTCTGCGCCCCGGTCAGTTGCTGACGCTCTATCTTCCCTGAGAAGCGCCGGTCAGCCCCGACCGGCCAAAGCCCCCAGGCAGCGCCCGGCCAGCTGGGCGAAACGCTGAAACGCGACGAACTGCTCGTGCTTGAGTGCCCGCCCGGACAGCCGACTGTCGGCGTAGATAACGCCGATTTCCCGGGTGCCCGCCAGTAGCGGCGCAACGAAGAACATTCCGTTGCCGAGCAGTTGGCGAATCGGCTGGGTGACCAGCTCGGCCAGGTTGTAACTGGCCGGTACGCCCATCCACAGCGGCTGACGGTGGCGCAGCACGTAACTGAAGATATGCGGCAACTCCGGCTGTTCGGCTGGCAGGCTGAAGGATTCGAGCCAGCTCTGCGTACCCTCCCCCACGGCGCACCGTGCGCGAAAGCGCGTCTGCTTGTCGGCGAGCACGACCACCATCACGCGCTCCAGGCCCGCTCCCCGGTGCAGCCCCTTTAGCAACGCATCGAGGATCAGCGTGACATCGCTGCCTGCACAGGCCATCTGTCCCAGGTCCTGCATCGCCTGTTGCAGCACCAGCAGATCGGGCTGCAGCAGCGCCGCCTGTCGCTGCATCTGTTGCAAACGAATCTGTTCCGGATCCGTGTTGGGGATCAACCGGCACAATTTGCTCGCACCGAACGTCGAGGCTACCTGCACGGCCTCGTCGGCACTGGCCAGGATCTGCTGCAGCGCGTCTGCTTCGCTGATGCCGGCCAGATCGGCATACTCGGCGGCCAAGGCGGCCATCCGCGGACTCTCCCAGCCGTCGAGCGCCGCCTCGCTGATCCTGACACCCAGCGTCACCGACCGCGCGCGGCTGTCCTGGACCGTTGTCGCCCCCTGGGCCAGCGCCGTCAGTTCACCGAGGCTCCAGCTTTTGACCAGCCCCAGCGTGAGTTGACGGAAGCTGGTGCCAAGCACCTGTTGCACAGCCTCGTCCGCCAGTACACCCGGTACCGCCAGGGCCTCGGCCAATTCATCGGCCTGCGTGCCCCCACAGCCCCAGAATGCAAGCTCTCCGACATGGCACAACAAGGCCGCGATGAAAACCTCTTCCTCGCTTCGCGACATCAGGTAACCGGACAGATTGCGTGCCTGCACGGCCGCATGGAAGGAGCGCGCCAGCAGCTCCAGCAGCTGGTGCCGCGGCGCGCGATCGAGCAGCCCGTCGACCAGGCTGACCGACAGGCTGATCAGACGGACGTTGTCGAAGCCGATCAGCACGATCGCCCGGGAGATCGTCTTGATCACTTCCTGCGAGGGGTTGTAGTAGCTGCTATTGGCCACTCGCAGCACCTTGGAAGTCAGCGCCGCATCGCGCAACAGCACGTCGGCGAGCTGCTGCACCGACGCGTGCTCGGCCTGGGTCAGGCGCTGGAGGTCCGTCACGACCGAGGCAAGCGCCGGCAACTCAGACTGGTTGAGGCGCTCGATCCACGATTGCAGACCCTGGGTATGTACGGGCAAGAAATGCCACCTTGCCGCGATGGCGGCGCAATGAAATCACCCGCAGTTTGCCCGAGGAGCCCGCGCTTTTTCCAGCACGGACAAGCTGTTACTGTACCGACCCGAAAAGCCTGAAAGCACCATGGATCGGGTCCTCCATCTGATGCGATTTCTTTTAGCGATAATCAGCTGCCTGCTGGTCAGCCCGCCGGTCTGGGCGACCATCACGCAGAGCCATGGCTATGCGCAGTTCGGCAATCTCAAGTATCCCTCGAGCTTCACGCACTTCGACTGGGTCAATCCGCGCGCGCCGAAGGGCGGTCGGGTACGCCTGATGGCCTCCGGCACCTTCGACACGCTCAACCCTTACACCTTCAAGGGCACCAGTCCGAGCGCCACCCCCGGTTTCTTCGCCTACGGCATCAGCGAGATGAACGAGCCGCTGATGGTCGGCAGTGGCATCTACGACCCCTCCGGTGACGAACCCACCTCCAGCTACGGCCTGATCGCCGAGTCCGTGGAGTACAGCGATAACTTCAGCTGGGTGGTCTTCAACTTGCGGGACGAGGCACGCTTTCACGACGGCAAGGCAATCACCGCCTATGACGTCGCGTTTTCCTATCGCGTGCTACGCAAGGAAGGCCATCCGCAGTTCCGTACCAACCTCAAGGGCGTCAAACGGGTCGACATTCTCAACCGTCACCGTATCCGCTTCGTCTTCGAGCGCCCCGATCCCCTGCTGATCAGCCGCCTCGGCGAACTCCCGGTGCTGCCGCAGCACTACTGGAAGGGCAAGGATTTCCGCGCCACCACGTTCGAGCCGCCACTGGGCAGCGGCCCCTATCGCATCGCCCAGGTGGTACCCGGCCGTCGCCTGGTATTCGAGCGGGTGAAGAACTGGTGGGGCAAGGACCTGCCGGTCAACCGTGGCAAGTACAACTTCGATCGCGTTGAAGTGGAGTTCTATCGCGACGACATCGTCGCTTTCGAAGCCTTCAAGGTCGGCGAGTTCGACTTCTATATCGAACACCAGGCGAAGAACTGGGCGACGGCTTACGAATTCCCCGCGGTCACGCGCGGCGATGCGATCCGCGCCGAAATCCCGCACCAGATCCCGACTCAGACCCAGGCGCTGTTCATGAACAGCCGCCGCGCGATCTTCAACGATCGCCGCGTCCGCCAGGCCCTCGGGCTGCTGTTCGACTTCGAATGGACCAACCGGGCCCTGTTCTACGGTGCCTACCGGCGTAGCGAAAGCTACTACCCCAACAGCGAGTTCGCCGCCACCGGGCTGCCCGAGGGCGGTGAGTGGCTGGCCCTGTCGGCCTACCGGGATCGACTACCTGCCGAACTGTTCAGCGAGCCAATCGAATTTCCCCGCACCGCCGGCCACGGTATTCCGCGCAAGACGCTGCGCCAGGCACTCGAACTGCTTCGCGATGCGGGCTGGAAGCTCACCGAATCGGGGTTGCGCAACAAGCGCGGCGAGGCACTGCGCTTCGAGATACTGCTGGTCAACCCGCGCCTTGAGCGAATTCTGCAACCTTACGCCCAGAACCTCGCGAGGGTTGGCATCGAGGCGAACCTGCGCACGGTCGACGCATCGCAGTACAAGCAGCGCCTGGATCAATATGACTACGACATGATTCTCACCACGCTGGCGCAGAGCCTGAGCCCGGGTCAGGAGCAGTGGCTGTATTTCCATTCCAGCCAGGTGGACGTCAAAGGCGGCCGCAACTACGCCGGCGTCGCCAATCCAGTGATCGACGATCTGCTGAGCCAGCTGCTGGCCGTCAAGAGCCGGGACGAGCAGATCGCCGTGACGCGCGCGATCGATCGGATCCTGCTGTGGAACCATTACACCATTCCCAACTGGTACATCGGCCATCATCGGCTGGCGTACCGTAACCGCTTCGCCTACAAGACCACGCCGCCCTACACCCTGGGGCTGCGCGCCTGGTGGCTGAAAGGCCTGGAGAAGGCTCAATGAACCGTCCCATGCAACGACTCGCCCAGCAGTTCGCCTTGCTCGGCCTGCTCTGCGCCTGCACGCTGGCAGGCGCCGCGCCCCGTCACGCCCTCACGCTGTACGACGAACCGCCCAAGTACCCGGCGAACTTCGAGCACTTCGAATACGCCAACCCTGACGCCCCCAAGGGCGGCGTCCTGCGGCAGGCCGGTTTCGGCAGCTTCGACTCGCTCAACCCCTTCATCAACAAGGGCGTATCGGCCGAAGACATCGGCCTGATCTATGACACGCTGACCACCAACAGCCTCGACGAACCCTTCACGGTCTATGGGCTGGTCGCCGAGAAGATCGAGCGTGGCCCGAAAAACGACTGGGTGCGTTTCTATCTGCGCCCTGAGGCACGCTTTCACGATGGCCAGCCGGTCACCGCCGAGGACGTCGCCTTTACCTTCGAGACCCTGATCAGCCAGGGCGCACCGCAATACCGGGCCTACTATGCGGACGTCGACAAGGTCGTGGTCGAAGGCAAGCGCCAGGTTCGCTTCGACTTCAAACATGCCGGCAACCGCGAGCTGCCAATGATCCTCGGCCAGCTGCCGGTGCTGCCCAAGCACTGGTGGGCCGAGCGCAACTTCACTTCCGGCAGCCTGGAGCCGCCACTCGGCAGCGGCCCCTATCGCGTCGAGCGAGTCCAGCCAGGCCGCTCGATCAGCTATGCGCGCGTGGAGGACTACTGGGGTCGCGACCTCGCCGTGAACCGTGGCTTCTACAACTTCGACCGGCTGGTATTCGACTACTACCGCGACAACACCGTCGCGCTCCAGGCATTCAAGGCCGGACAGTTCGACTACTGGCTGGAAACCAGCGCAAAGAACTGGGCAACCGCCTACGACATTCCCGCCGTGCACGAAGGTCGCCTGATCAAGGAAGAAATTCCGAACTACAACCCCACCGGCATGCAGGGCTTCATCTTCAACATCCGCCGTCCGCTGCTGCAGGACCGGCGGGTCCGCGAAGCGCTGGCATTGCTGTTCGACTTCGAATGGACCAACCGGCAGCTGTTCAACGGCGCCTACTTCCGTACCCACAGCTATTTCGACAACTCGGAGCTCGCCTCCTCCGGTCTGCCCGGCAAGGATGAGCTCGCGGTGCTCGAACCGCTGCGCGGCCAGATTCCCGACGAAGTCTTCGAGAAGCCGTTCGAGCTGCCGGTCACCGACGGCAACGGCATCATCCGCGAGCAGCAGCGACGCGCCTATCAGTTGCTCACCGAGGCCGGCTGGCGTGTCGAGAACGACCGCATGGTCGATGCCCAGGGCAAGCCAGTGAAACTCGAGTTCCTCCTGGTGCAGTCCGAATTCGAGCGGGTCCTGCTGCCCTACAAACGCAACCTGGCCGACCTCGGCATCGAGCTGGAAATTCGCCGGGTAGACGTCTCGCAGTACGTCAACCGCCTGCGCTCGCGCGACTTCGACATGATCGTCAGCGGCTTCGGCCAATCCAACTCGCCGGGCAACGAGCAGCGCGAGTACTGGCATTCGGTCAGCGCCGACAACCCCGGCAGCCGCAACTTCATCGGTCTGAAAGACCCGGCGATCGACACGCTGGTCGAGCAACTGATCGCCGCCGACACGCGCCAGGAGCTGATTACCCATACCCGAGCCCTCGACCGTGTATTGCTCTGGGGGCATTACGTCGTACCCAACTGGCACATCAAGACCTGGCGCGTGGCGTATTGGAGCCACCTGGCACACCCGCAAGTGACGCCACGCCAGGACATCGGCCTGATGACCTGGTGGACGCGCCCCGAGGAACCGGCCCCGGCCACCCCGACGCAGGCACCCGCGGAGTCGGAACGCTGATGCTCGCCTACATCGTTCGACGTCTCCTGCTGATCGTGCCGACGCTGTTCGGCATCCTGCTGATCAACTTCATCATCATCCAAGCAGCGCCTGGCGGGCCGGTCGAGCAGGCGATCGCCAAGCTCGAGGGCTTCGAAGGTGCGACCAGCCGTATCGCCGGCGGTGGCTCGGAAGTCGCCGCCGCCGGCAACAACTACCGCGGCGCGCAAGGCCTGGATCCCGAGCTGATCGCCGAAATCGAGCGGCTCTACGGATTCGACAAGCCACCGGCCGAACGCTTCTGGCTGATGCTCAGCAACTACGCGCGGCTGGATTTCGGCGAGAGCTTCTTCCGAGACGCCAAGGTGACCGAGCTGATTCTCGAAAAGATGCCGGTATCGATCTCGCTGGGGCTGTGGAGCACGCTGATCATGTACCTGGTGTCCATTCCGCTCGGTATCGCCAAGGCCAACCGGCACGGCAGCAGCTTCGATGTCTGGACCAGCTCGGTGATCATCGTCGGCTATGCGATCCCGGCGTTTCTGTTCGCGATTCTGCTGATCGTGCTGTTCGCCGGCGGCAGCTATTGGAACTGGTTCCCGCTGCGCGGCCTGACCTCGGCCAACTTCGACGACCTGACGCTCGGCGGCAAGATCCTCGACTATTTCTGGCATCTCGCGCTGCCGGTCACCGCGCTGGTCATCGGCAACTTCGCCACACTGACGCTGCTGACCAAGAACAGCTTTCTCGACGAGATCAACAAACAGTACGTGATCACCGCGCGCGCCAAGGGCTTGAGCAAGAATCGGGTGCTCTATGGTCACGTCTTCCGCAACGCCATGCTGATCATCATCGCCGGCTTTCCGGCGGCCTTCATTGGCATGTTCTTCACGGGCTCGCTGTTGATCGAAGTGATCTTCTCGCTCGACGGTCTGGGCCTGCTGAGCTTCGAGGCAGCGATCAACCGCGACTACCCGGTGGTGTTCGGCACGCTGTTCCTGTTCACCTTGCTCGGTCTGGTCGTCAAGCTGATCGGCGACCTCACCTACACCCTGGTCGATCCGCGCATCGACTTCGAAAGCCGGGAGGGCTGAAATGAAGCTGTCCCCTCTCAATCAGCGCCGGTTCGAGCTGTTCAAGGCACACAAGCGCGGCTGGTGGTCGCTCTGGCTGTTCGTCGCGCTGTTCACGCTGAGCCTCGGCGCCGAGCTGATCGCCAACGACAAGCCGATCGTGGTGCGCTACGACGGGCAATGGTACTTCCCGGTCTTCAAACGCTATCCGGAGACCACCTTCGGCGGCGAGTTCCCGCTGCAGGCCAACTACAAGAGCCCCTACATCGAGAAGCTGATCGCCAAGAAAGACGGCTGGATGATCTGGCCGCCGATCCCGTTCGACTACTCGAGCATCAACTACGACCTGCAGGTCCCCGCGCCGGCGCCACCGTCCTGGGATAACTGGCTGGGTACCGATGACCAGGGCCGCGATGTGCTGGCGCGAGTGATCTACGGGTTCCGCATCTCGGTGCTGTTCGCGCTCACGCTCACGTTGATCAGCTCGGTGATCGGCGTCGCTGCCGGCGCATTGCAGGGCTTCTACGGTGGCTGGGTCGACCTGGTCGGGCAACGGGTACTGGAAATCTGGTCCGGGCTGCCGGTGCTCTATCTGCTGATCATCCTGGCCAGCTTCGTGCAACCGAACTTCTGGTGGCTGCTGGGCATCATGCTGCTGTTCTCCTGGATGAGCCTGGTCGACGTGGTGCGTGCGGAGTTCCTGCGCGGCCGCAACCTCGAGTATGTGCGGGCGGCGCGGGCGCTGGGCATGCGCAACGGCGCGATCATGTTCCGCCACATCCTGCCCAACGCCATGGTGTCCACCATGACGTTCATGCCGTTCATCCTCACCGGGGCGATCGGCACGCTGACCGCGCTCGACTTTCTCGGCTTCGGGCTGCCACCCGGTGCTCCCTCGCTGGGAGAGCTGGTGGCACAGGGCAAGGCGAACCTGCAGGCGCCCTGGCTCGGCATCAGCGCATTCGTGGTGCTGGCCGTCATGCTGACGCTGCTGGTGTTCATCGGCGAGGCGGCGCGCGATGCCTTCGACCCAAGGAAGTGACATGGCCGAGAATCTGATTGAAATCCGCGACCTCGCGGTCGAATTCAGTCATGGCGAAAGCCGGCAGCGCGTCGTCGAAGGGGTGAGCTTCGACATTCGCAAGGGCGAGACTTTGGCGCTGGTCGGCGAGAGCGGTTCGGGCAAGTCGGTCACGGCGCATTCGATACTGCGCCTGCTGCCCTACCCACTGGCGAGCCACCCGGCCGGGCAGATCCTCTTTCATGGCGAGGACCTGTTGCACGCTGACGAAAAGCGCATGCGTGCGATCCGCGGCAATCGCATCGCGATGGTCTTCCAGGAGCCGATGACCTCGCTCAACCCCTTGCACACGGTCGGCAAGCAGATCAACGAGGTGCTCAGCATCCACAAGGGCCTGCGTGGCCGTGCCGCCAGTGCACGCACGCTCGAGCTGCTCGAGCTGGTCGGCATTCCCAACGCGCGCGAACGCTTCCGTGCCTATCCCCACGAGCTGTCGGGTGGCCAGCGCCAGCGGGTGATGATCGCCATGGCCCTGGCCAACGAACCGGAGCTGCTCATCGCCGACGAACCCACCACGGCGCTGGACGTAACGGTGCAGCTGAAGATTCTCGAGCTGCTGAAGGATCTGCAGGCGCGCCTGGGCATGTCGTTGCTGCTGATCAGCCACGATCTCAACCTGGTTCGCCGCGTCGCGCATCGTGCATGTGTCATGCAGCGCGGTCGCGTCGTCGAACAGGCATCGTGCGAGCAATTGTTCCGCGCGCCGCAGCATCCATACACGCAGGAGCTGCTGGCGGCGGAGCCGAGCGGTGGTCCGGTGGACGTCGAACAGCGCCCGTCATTGCTGGAGGTCAACGACCTGCGGGTCTGGTTCCCGATCAAGAAGGGGGTCATGCGCAGGACGGTGGACCACGTCAAGGCAGTCGATGGCGTCTCGTTCAGTCTGCCCAAGGGACAGACGCTTGGCATCGTCGGCGAAAGCGGCTCCGGAAAGTCGACCCTTGGGCTGGCGATCCTGCGTCTGATCGGTAGCCGTGGCGAGATACGCTTCCAGGGGCACGAGCTCAGCAGCCTGTCACAACGGGACGTGCGCCCGCTGCGACGGCAGATGCAGGTGGTTTTCCAGGACCCGTTCGGCAGCCTGAGCCCGCGCATGTCGGTGGGCCAGATCATCGGCGAGGGCCTGCGCATTCACCGGATCGGAACGGCCAAGGAGCAGGAAGCGGCGATCATCGAGGCGCTGGTGGAAGTCGGGCTCGACCCGGACACCCGCCACCGCTACCCGCACGAGTTTTCCGGCGGACAGCGGCAGCGCATCGCCATTGCGCGCGCGCTGGTATTGAAACCGGCGCTGATTCTGCTGGACGAGCCCACCTCGGCGCTCGACCGAACGGTTCAGCGCCAAGTGGTCGAGCTATTGCGATCGCTACAACAGAAGTACGACCTGACCTACCTGTTCATCAGCCATGACCTGGCGGTGGTCAGGGCGCTGAGCCACCAGATGATGGTGGTCAAGCAGGGTCAGGTCGTGGAACAGGGGGTGGCAGGCGAGATATTCGCGGCCCCGCAACATCCATATACACAACAGCTGCTGGAGTCGGCCTTTCTGGCCCCGGCAGCCGATGCACAACCAGAAGAGGGAAAAGCACATGGGTTTTCTAACCGGTAAGCGCGTACTGATCGTAGGCGTGGCCAGCAAACTGTCGATCGCCTCCGGCATCGCCGCCGCCATGCACCGCGAAGGTGCCGAGCTGGCCTTCACCTACCAGAACGAGAAGCTCAAGGGCCGCGTCGAAGAGTTCGCCGCCGGCTGGGGCTCGAGCGCCGACCTGTGTTTCCCCTGTGACGTGGCCAACGACGAAGACATCGCGCGGGTCTTCGAGGAGCTGGGCAAGAAGTGGGACGGCCTGGACTGCATCGTCCACTCGGTTGGTTTCGCCCCGGGCGACCAGCTCAACGGTGACTTCACCGAAGTAACCACCCGCGAAGGCTTCAAGATCGCCCACGACATCAGCGCCTACAGCTTCGTCGCCCTGGCCAAGGCCGGTCGCGAAATGATGAAAGGCCGCAACGGCAGCCTGCTGACCCTTTCCTACCTGGGCGCCGAGCGCACCATGCCGAACTACAACGTGATGGGCATGGCCAAGGCTTCGCTGGAAGCCGGCGTACGCTACCTGGCCGGCAGCCTCGGCCCGGAAGGCACCCGCGTGAACTGCATCTCCGCGGGCCCGATCCGCACCCTGGCCGCCTCCGGCATCGCCAGCTTCCGCAAGATGCTGGCCGCCAACGAGAAGCAGACCCCGCTGCGTCGCAACGTGACCATCGAAGAAGTCGGCAACGCCGGCGCCTTCCTCTGCTCGGACCTGGCCTCGGGCATCAGCGGCGAAATTCTCTATGTCGACGGCGGCTTCAACACCACCGCCATGGGCTCGCTGGAAGACTGACGGCAAGCCAGGACAGCACCCAGGAGAACCCCGCCCCGTGCGGGGTTTTTCTTTGCCGGGCGCAACACCCATTCACCGCGCTGCTCACGAGACGCAGCCTGTTCGAGCGCGGAGGTTTCCGGACATGTCGCGCGGCCTGTGCTTGCCGGCTGGTCACGCCTGTGCTGGCGTACCGCGGCAGCTGGACATCACGCCCGCAGGCCCGCCTTGCGCAACCCCTCGGCCAGGGTTTCCAGATTCTCCGGGCGCTGGATCGGTAGACCTTCTATGAAGGGCCGGACGATATCCACAGCGTCGGCCGCAACGCCAGTTCGACCGAGCCGGCGCGCTTTGGTGTTTCTGCTCAAACCGACACAGGTGCCCTTGCTGACCCCGGTGCGCTGAAGACCGGCCGGGCTCACGGCGATTGCGCCGGGCATAGCCATGCCTCCAGGGCAATCGCCGGTGCGCCTCTTGACCATCCGTTCAGCTGGCCGCCAGATAGGCCTCGGTGTCCACGAGCGTGGCATAGGCGAAGCCCAGCGCGGCCATTATCGCCGCATGCACCTGCCTGGCCGGAACCGTGACCCCACCGAATTCCAGATCCAGCGTGGCGCAGGCATCGTGCAAGAGGGTCACGCCATAACCGAGGTCGGCCGCCGCACGCACCCCTGCATCGATGCACATGTGGCTCATCGCACCTACCACCACCAGCTCCTGCACGCCGCGCTCGTCCAGCAGCTGTTTGAGCGAGGTCTCGCGGAAGGCATTCGGGTAATGCTTGACCACTACCGGCTCGTCGCCCTGCGGAACGACGGCGTCCTGGATCTTCACACCTTCGCTGCCCGGCACGAATATCGGCTTCTCGCCATTGACGAATTCGTGCCGGACATGGATCACCGGAATCCCTCTGGCGCGGGCATCGGCGATCACCTTGGCCGCATTGCTGACGGCCCGTTCGATGCCGCTCAGCGGCAGCTTGCCCGTTGGTAGGTATTCGTTCTGCAGGTCGATTACGACCACCGCACGCTTGCTCATGGCTGGCTCCTTTGACGATGCTGTGCAAGGGAAGGCCATCATCGGCTGTCAGCAGAAGGTTGCTAAGTGGTGCGATCGACATCTTCAGGGGCGCTACCGACAGGCGACGGCGAGCGGGTCATCGAGCTGGGCATCCTGCTCTACCCCGGTGCTCAACTGGCCACCGTCCTCGGCCTGACCGATCTGTTCGGCATCGCGCGTCGCCTCGCCGGCGAGCAGGCTAATCGCAATGCGCCCGTTCTGCGCGTCTCGCACTGGCGACTCGAGAACCCCGGCGACCTGCCGATGCGCGTCGCCGACTCGCATCCACAGGCGCGCGGCCAGCTGCAGGTGCTGATCCTGCCTGCCAGCCTCGAGACGCCGATCTCGGCGGAGGCGGCGGCGCCCTATAGGGCCTGGCTGCGGCAGCAGCATCAGGCCGGCGTCACCCTGGCATCGGTCTGCGCCGGCGCCTTTCTGCTGGGCGAGACCGGCCTGCTGGACGGCCGCACCATCACCACGCACTGGCTCCACGTGGACGGTTTCTCGGCCCGCTTCCCGGACGTTCGCCTGGATGTCGACCAGCTGATCATCGATGCCGACGACATCATCAGTGCCGGCGGCGTCATGGCCTGGACCGATCTCGGTTTGCGCCTGGTCGATCGCTATCTGGGCCCGACGATCATGCTCGAGACCGCGCGCGTGCTGTTGATCGACCCGCCCGGCCGGCAGCAGCGCTACTACCGCGGCTTCACTCCGCGGCTGGCACACGGTGATACGGCGGTGCTCGCGGTACAGCACTGGCTGCACGAGACGGGTGGCGGCGACGCCGCCCTGGCCGAGCTCGCGCAACGCGCCGGCCTGGAACAGCGGACCTTTCTGCGGCGCTTTCGCAAAGCCACCGGCATGACGACCACCGAGTATTGCCAGCGACTGCGGGTCGGGCGGGCGCGCGAATTGCTGCAGGCTGACCGCCTGTCCATCGAGCGGGTCGCCTGGGAGGTGGGCTACGCCGACCCCGGCGCGTTCAGAAAGGTCTTCACCCGCATCGTCGGCCTCAGCCCGGGCGCCTACCGGCGCCGCTTCGCCACGCTCGCCTAGCGCCAGGCGCGCTGCGCCCGCCCGCCGATCACTGCCGCGCCCTTGGCCCACGGTTGCGCACGGTTGCGTCCGCGTTCTGTCACAGCAGGGGAACAACCGCGAATCGGAGGCCAATGCATGACCCTGGACGAACAACTGGCACTGCTCGAAGAACTCCTGCTGGCGCGCGGCCCCGCAGGCCAGGAGGACGAGGTGCGCCAGATCTGTCGGCGCCAATTGCAGCAATCCTGCCAGGCAGTCTGGCAGGACGAGGCAGCCAACCTCATCGGCCGCATCGAGGCCACTGGCATGCCGCGCGAGCAGGCAGAGCGCCGCACCACCCGGATAATGGCGCACCAGGACGAGATCGCCATGGTGGTCAAACGTATCGATGATGACGGCCGCCTGCGCGTCGTGGCGCTTGGCGGCGCCTACCCGGTGAACTTCGGCATGTGTCCGGTGGACATTCTCGGCGAGCGCGAGGTGGTCCATGGTGCCCTGTCGTTCGGCACCATGCACGGCACCGGCGAGTCCAGCCAGTCGATGCACGTGTTGCAGGGTGACGTGCAATGGCACGACGTGCATGTCATCACCCGATATTCGAAAGCCGAACTCGGCGAGCTGGGGGTGCGCGCCGGCACACGGGTGGTGCTCAGCCGCCACTGGCGCCGGCCCTTTACGATACGCGACTGTATCGCCGGGCATTTTCTCGACGACCGCGCACCGCTGGTCGCCGCGCTGGTCGCCGCCCGCCGCCTGGCCGAGCGCGCCCACGAACTGCAAGGCGATGTGCTGATCGTGCTCACGACCAACGAGGAAGAAACCAATTCCGGCGCGCAGTACGCGGCGCGGACCCTGCCCGGCTCGCTGTGCATCGCCCTCGAAGTCGGTCCGATCGCCGCCGAGTACGACACCCGCCTGGCGCTCGACCCCATCGTGCTGACGGGTGACGAGAAAGGCTTCTACTCCAAACAGGTGTCCGATGAGCTGCTCAAGGCCGCCGCGCGCTGCGGTTATTGCCCGCAGCCGGCGCTGATGCCCGGCTTTGCTTCGGATGCGAGCGCCGTGCTCGGCTCGGGCTCCTCGCCTCGCGCCGGCTGCCTGGCCATTCCTACCGAGAACACCCACGGCTACGAAGTGATCATGCAGCAGGGCATGGAGGCTTGCGCGCGCACGCTGGTCGAGTACCTGCTCACCGGGCAGCAGTAAGCACGGTCGCGGTCGGCAAGCCGCCCGATGGACCGATGCGCAAAGGCTGACCTGGATCAGCCAGACGCCCCCTGCAACGGCGCTAAATAGAGCGGTAATGGACGGCAGGGAGCAGCGGCAATGCCTCAATCAGCGCAAAAGCTTCGTCTTGGTGCCCTGGTGGCACTGGTGGTCGGCTCGATGATCGGCGGTGGCATCTTTTCCTTGCCACAGAACATGGCGGCGAGCGCCGGTGCCGGCGCCGTCCTGATCGGCTGGGCAATCACCGGCATCGGCATGCTGACCCTCGCCCTGGTGTTCCAGACGCTGGCCAACCGCAAGCCCGAGCTCGACACCGGCGTCTACGCCTATGCCAAGGCGGGCTTCGGCGACTACATGGGCTTCTCCTCGGCGTGGGGTTACTGGATCAGCGCCTGGATCGGCAACGTCAGCTACCTGGTGCTGCTGTTCAGTACCCTGGGGCTGTTCTTCCCGGCCTTCGGCGAAGGCAATACCGCACTGGCCATCGTCTGCGCTTCGCTGCTCCTGTGGGGCATCCATTTCGTGGTGCTCAGCGGCATTCGCGAAGCGGCCTTCCTCAACCTGGTCACGACCATCGCCAAGGTCGTGCCGCTGGTGCTGTTCATCGTCATTGCGGCGCTGGCCTTCAAGATCGAGGTGTTCACGGCCGATTTCTGGGGTACCGGCAATCTCGAGCTTGGCAGCGTGCTGAATCAGGTGCGCGGGATGATGCTGGTCACCGTCTGGGTGTTCATCGGGATCGAGGGGGCCAACATCTACTCGGCACGTGCCGAGCGGCGCCGCGATATCGGCAAGGCCACCGTCATCGGCTTCTATTCGGTGCTGCTGCTTCTGGTGCTGGTCAACGTGCTGTCGATGGGGATTCTCAGCCAACCGGAACTTGCGGCGCTGAAGAACCCCTCCATGGCTGGCGTGCTGGAGCATGTGGTCGGGCGCTGGGGCGCGCTGCTGATCAGCGTTGGCCTGGTGATCTCGCTGCTCGGCGGCCTGCTGGCCTGGACGCTGCTGTGCGCCGAGATTCTTTTCGCCGGCGCGCGCGACCACACCATGCCGGCCTTTCTGCGCAAGGAGAACGCCAGGCAGGTCCCGAGCAATGCGCTCTGGCTGTCGAACGGGCTGATCCAGCTGATGCTGGTCATCACCCTGTTCAACGATGCCACCTACCTAAACCTGCTGTACCTGGCGACGTCGATGATCCTGGTGCCCTACTTCTGGTCCGCGGCCTATGCGGTGCTGGTGAGCTGGCGCGGCGAGACCTACGAGCAGCAACCGGGCGAGCGCCGCAGGGATCTGCTGATCGCGCTGATCGCCCTGCTCTACGCCGCCTGGCTGCTGTACGCCGGCGGCATCCAGTACCTGCTGTTGTCGGCGCTGCTCTACGCCCCCGGCGCGCTGTTCTTCGCCAAGGCCAAACGCGAGCTCGGCGAGCCGGTATTCACACTGCCGGAAAAGCTCATCTTCGCCGCCGTGCTGATCGGTGCCCTGATCGCCGCCTACGGCCTCTATGACGGCTTCCTGACCCTTTGACCCGCCCGGCCCCGCCCATTGGCGGGCCGGACCGCGACACAGGAGATACGCGAATGGCTACACCCACTCCCCCGCTCGGCGTGCATTCGGAAGTCGGCAAGCTGCGCCAGGTGCTGGTCTGCTCACCCGGGCTTGCCCATCAACGTCTCACACCATCGAACTGCGACGAGTTGCTGTTCGACGACGTGTTGTGGGTCAGCCAGGCCAAGCGTGACCATTTCGACTTCGTCACCAAGATGCGCGAGCGCGGCGTCGAGGTGCTGGAGATGCACAACCTGCTCACCGAGACGCTGCAAGACACCGAAGCCAAACGCTGGCTGCTCGATCGCAAGCTGACGCCCAACCTCGTGGGCCTTGGCCTGCATCACGAGGTGCGCGCCTGGATGCAAGAGCTGGGGCCACGCCGGCTGGCCGAATACCTGATCGGCGGCGTCTCCGGCGATGACCTGCCGGGGACGCACAGTGGCGAGATCGTGCGGATGTTCCGCGACTACCTGGGCCACTCGAGCTTCATCCTGCCGCCACTGCCGAACACCCTGTTCACCCGCGACACCACCTGCTGGATCTATGGCGGCGTGACGCTGAACCCGATGCACTGGACCGCGCGCCGGCAGGAAACGCTGCTCACCGCCGCCATCTACCGCTTTCATCCGACCTTCGCCAATGCCGACTTCAGGGTCTGGTACGGCGACCCGGAGCTGGACCACGGCCTCGCCACGCTCGAGGGCGGCGACGTGATGCCACTGGGCCACGGCGTGGTGTTGATCGGCATGGGCGAGCGCTCCTCGCGCCAGGCCATCGGCCAGCTGGCGCAATCGCTGTTCCAGCAGGGCGCGGCCGAACGCGTGATCGTCGCCGGCCTGCCGGTCGGTCGAGCGTCCATGCACCTGGATACGGTGTTCAGCTTCTGCGACCGCGACCTGGTGACCATCTACCCCGAAGCCGTCCAGGCGATCACTTCCTTCAGCTTGCGTCCCGACGAGGGCAAACCCGGCGGTATCGACGTGCGCCGCGAAGAAAAGTGCTTTCTCGACGTGGTCGCCGAAGCCCTTGGCATCCACAAGCTGCGCACCGTGGCAACCGGCGGCGACAGCTACGAAGCCGAACGCGAGCAATGGGACGATGGCAACAACGTGGTCGCGCTCGAGCCCGGCGTGGTGATCGGTTACGACCGCAACACCTACACCAATACCCTGCTGCGCAAGGCCGGCGTCGAGGTCATCACCATCGATGCCAGTGAACTGGGTCGCGGCCGTGGCGGCGGCCACTGCATGACCTGTCCGATCACCCGCGACCCCGTGGACTACTGAGGAGCCGACCCGATGGCGTTCAACCTGCACAACCGGCACCTGCTCAGCCTCACGCACCACAGCGAGCGCGAGCTGCGCTACCTGCTCGATCTCGCTCGCGACCTCAAGCGCGCCAAGTACAGCGGAACCGAGCACCAGCACCTCAAGGGCAAGAACATCGCCCTGATCTTCGAGAAGACCTCGACCCGCACCCGCTGCGCGTTCGAGGTCGCCGCCTACGACCAGGGCGCCAACGTCACCTACATCGACCCGATGTCCTCGCAGATCGGCCACAAGGAGACCATGAAGGACACCGCCCGCGTGCTCGGGCGCATGTACGACGCCATCGAATACCGCGGCTACAGCCAGCAGGTGGTCGAGGAACTCGCGCAGTTCTCCGGCGTGCCGGTGTTCAACGGCCTGACCGACGAGTACCACCCCACGCAGATGCTTGCCGACGTGCTGACCATGCGCGAGCACAGCGACAAGCCGCTGCAGCAGATCCGCTACGCCTACGTCGGCGACGCACGCAACAACATGGGCAACTCGCTGCTGCTGGTCGGCGCCAAGCTGGGCATGGACGTGCGCATCAGTGCGCCCAAGGCGCTCTGGCCGCACGAAGAACACCTGGCCGCCTGTCGCGCGTTCGCCGCGCAGTCCGGAGCGCGGCTGACGCTGACCGAGGACCCGCACGAAGCCGTCCGCGACGTCGACTTCATTCACACCGATGTCTGGGTATCGATGGGCGAGCCGGTCGAGACCTGGGGCGAGCGCATCGCCCTGCTGCTGCCCTATCAGGTCAACGCGGCGCTGATGCAGGCCGCCGGCAATCCGCGGGTGAGGTTCATGCACTGCCTGCCGGCCTTTCACAACGCCGAGACCAAGGTCGGCAAGGAGATCGCCGGGCATCATCCGGAGCTGGCGGGCGGGATCGAAGTCACCGACGAGGTGTTCGAGTCGCCGGCGAGCATCGTCTTCGACCAGGCCGAGAACCGCATGCACACCATCAAGGCGGTGCTGGTCGCCACGCTCGGCGGCGTCTGACACGAGGAATGAGCATGCGCATTGTCATCGCCCTGGGCGGCAACGCCCTGCTACGTCGCGGCGAGCCGATGAGCGCCGAGCGCCAGCGCGAGAACGTGCAGCTGGCCTGCAGCCAGATCGCGCAGATCGCGCCCGGCAACCAGTTGGTGATCGCCCATGGCAATGGACCCCAGGTCGGTCTGCTGGCGCTGCAGGGCGCGGCCTACGGCCCGGACGGCGCCTACCCGCTCGACGTGCTCGGCGCGGAGACCGAAGGCATGATCGGCTACATGATCGAACAGGAGCTCGGCAATCGGCTGCCCGCGGGCACGCCGCTGGCGACCTTGCTGACCCAGGTCGAAGTGGACCCGGCCGATCCCGCGTTCGCCTCACCGAGCAAACCCATCGGCCCGATCTACAGTCGTGAGGACGCCGACCGCCTGCAGGCCGAGAAAGGCTGGCAGATGGCCGCCGACGGCGCGCACTTCCGCCGCGTGGTGCCCAGCCCCCGGCCACGACGCATTCACCAGCTGCGGCCGATCCAGTGGCTGCTGGAGCGCGGTTGCGTGGTGATCTGCGCCGGTGGCGGCGGCATTCCCACCGTGTGCGATGCCCAGCAGCGTTCGCGTGGCATCGAGGCGGTGATCGACAAGGACCTGTGCTCGGCGCTGTTGGCCGAGGTGCTGGCCGCGGACCTGCTGCTGATCGCCACCGACGTCGATGCCGCCTATACCGGCTGGGGCACCGCGGCGCAGCGGGCCATCGCCCTGGCGCATCCGGACGCGCTCGAGCCACTGCCCTTCGCCGCGGGCTCGATGGGGCCGAAGATCCAGGCGGCTTGCGGCTTCGCTCGGCAGACCGGCAAGGATGCGGTGATCGGCGCTCTGGCCGACATCCAGGCGATCGTCCTCGGCCAGGCCGGCACGCGGGTGAGTAGCAGCGCCGCAGGCATCCGCTATCGCTGAACGCGCGGCGGACGGTCAGCGTGCGCCACCACCTGCCGCCCGGTGGTGCAGCCCCGCCCGGCTCAGCAGGGCACGCCCTGCATCAGGCCAATCGAGTCATTGCCAGAACCATCCGCCTCGATCACCCAGCTGCACACCTGGTTGCGACCACTGCGCTTGGCCCGGTACAGCGCGCGGTCGGCGCGGGCGATCAAGGCATCGATGTGCTGGTCGTCGGCCTGCAGTTGTGTCAGCCCCAGGCTCACCGTGATGGCGATGTCGCCAACCGAGGTCACGATGGGTTCGCCGGCAATGGCCAGGCGAATCTTTTCGGCGACGCAGCGCGCGCCCTCGGCATCGGTATGCGGCAGGACGAGCGCAAACTCCTCGCCGCCCAAACGACCGATGAGGTCGTGAGAGCGCAGCATGCGCATGCAGGTGGCGGTAAAGGCCTTCAGCACCTCATCGCCGATCGGGTGGCCATAGGCGTCGTTGACGTGCTTGAAATGATCGATATCGAGCATCACCAGGCTCAGCGGCTCGCCGTGACGCTGCGCACGATCGACCTCGGCCGCCAGGTCGAGCAGCAATGCCCGGCGGTTGCTGACGCCGGTCAGCATGTCGGTGCTGGCCAGCTGCGACATGACCTGATGCGCGTCCTGCAGTCGCGCCGTGCTCAGGAAGTGGCGACGGGCAAGCACATACAGGAGGACGGCGAGCGCCAGCAACAGCACCGAGATCAGCGCTGCCGAAGCCAGCAAGAGCTGCTTACGTGCCTCGAAAGCCACCATGAAGTCATCCGGAGACAGCAGCACCACGACCACCACGCCGTCTTCTTTCAGGCGCCGATAGGCGCCCAGCCGATGCTCGCCATCAATGGCGCTGATGCCTTCGTAATAGCCTTGCGGCGGCGACTGCGCCGCGAAATAAGGCCTCGACTCGGGCACCTGGAAACGCCCATAGCGCCCCGGAATGGGCTCGCCCGAGGCGATGGCGCGCAGGCTGCGATCGGTGCCGAGCAGGGCGATCATGCCGTGGGCACCTACGTCGATCTGCTGGTAGTAGTCGCTAAAGAAGCCCGTCGGCACCGAGAGCACCAGCACCCCGGCGAACTGCCCGTCCTTGTGCATGGGCCGGGTGAACTGGATGGTCCATTGCTTGGATACGCGCCCGAGCACCGGCTTGCTGATGTACAGACGGTCCTGCTGGGGATGGTCGCGGTGTACACGAAAGTGTTCCCGGTCGCTCAGGTCGAACGGTGCCTCGACCTTGGCGAGATTGGAGAACACCAGCCGGCCCTGGGCATCGATCACCGCCATCTGGGTGACGACGCTGCCATACGCCTGCTGCTCTTTGCCGAGCGTCTGCTCGAGCGGTCGCTGATCCAGCAGGTCAGCCCGCATGTCGAGCAGGATCATGTCCATCAGCCGAATCACGCTGCGTACATGCGCCTCGAAGGCGGTCGCGAGGTTCATCGCATCCTTGCGCGCGGCGGCCTCGGTCAATATGCGTTCATGGCGGATTTCGCCGAAGACAGCGGCCCACATCGGCACCAGTGTCAACAACAGCAACGATAACGCCAGCAGCCCTGCTCGTCCCTTCAAACCCGTACCCCGACATCCGGCGAACCGTACGCTGCGCATTTTAAGCGACGCTCGAGGCGACCAGGGGTGGCAAAGTGCCACATATCCCTACCCGTGCCAGGGAAATGCGCCGTGCCCCGCGCGGCCGGCGCACCCGAACGCTACACCTTGAACTGGTCCATCAGGGTCTGCTGGTGATTGGCCAGGGTATTGAGCGACTGGCTCACGCGTGCCGACTCGTCGGCCTGCCCGGTAAGCGATTCGGTCACCTCACGAATGCCCTGCACATTGCGATTGATTTCCTCGGCGACGGCGCTCTGCTCTTCGGCCGCGCTGGCGATCTGCAGGGTCATCGAGGTGATCACCGATACCGAGCCGCCGATGCGCTGCAGCGCGCTGACCGCCTGCGCAACGTGCTCGACGTTGTCCTGGGCCTGCTGGTATTCGGCGCTCATGCTCTGCACCACCTCGCGCGTGCCCTGCTGCAGCCCCTCGATGACCACGCGAATGTCCTCGATCGACTCCTGCGTGCGTCGCGCCAGATGGCGCACCTCGTCGGCGACCACGGCGAAGCCACGCCCGTTCTCGCCAGCGCGGGCCGCTTCGATCGCCGCGTTGAGCGCCAGCAGGTTGGTCTGTTCGGCGATAGCGCGAATGGTCTCGAGCACAGAGCCGATCTGCTGGCTGCTGCTGGCCAGGCTTTCGACCTGCTGCATCGCGCTGCTCATGTCATGCGCCAGGCGCTCGATGCGCCGCGTGGTTTCGTCGATCACCGCCAGCCCTTCGCGTGACGCCTGGTCGGCCGAGCGCGCGGCCTCCGCCGCTTCGGCCGCGTTCTGCGCCACGCCCTGCGCGGTCGCGCTCATCTCGTTGGAGGCGGTTGCCACCTGCTCGACCTCGCTGAGCTGCGCCTGCATGCCCTGGCTGGTGTGGTTGGCAATTCCGGCCGAGCGATCGGCCGTCGCCCGGGCATCCTGCACCGAGCGTTTGACCTCGGCGACGATCGGCTGGAGCTTGTCGAGAAAGCGGTTGAAGCCCACCGCCAGGCGACCCAGCTCGTCACGGCTACCGTAGTCCAGGCGCCGGGTCAGGTCGCCCTCGCCGCCGGCAATGTCTTCGAGCCGCTCGGCTACCGTGAGGATCGGCCGGGTGATGCTGCGCGCCATCAGGCCGACCAGCAGCAGCCCCACGCCGATCGCCAGCACGCCGACCAGGATCGAGTACAGGTTGTCGGTCGCGCGCTGCTGATCCAGCGTCTGCTCCAGGGCCTGCGCCCGCGCCAGCACCACGTCACGCGGCGCCCGAATGACCACGCCCCAGGGCTTGGCCGCCGATATCGGCTGAATCGGCGCCACCACACTCAGCTGCTCGCTTGCAGCCAGCGACGCCGGCGCACCGCTGCCCAGGACCCGACGGATTTCACCGGCCTGTTCCGCATAGGCCTCGTCCAGCGGCTTGCCCAGCCAGGAGGCCGAGCCGCTGTGCCCGGCGATCAGCCCGGTCGGGCTGACGATGCCGATGTCACCATGGCCGTCATAGAGGTCCCGGTTGGCGGCCTCGACCACGCTTTGCAACGTGGCCAGGCGGATGTCGAGGCCGACCACCCCGATCACCTGATCGCCGTCGCGCAGCGGCAAGGCGATGCTGGTCATCAGGACCGGCCGCCGATCGACCTCATCGATGTACGGGTCCAGCAGGCAGGGCGCCGCGGTTGTCAGCGGGCAGGTATACCAGCTGTTGTAGGGCATGCCGCTCGGCCCTGGCGTGGTATCGGCGAGTTCGTCCTCGGTGGTCATCTCGGACTGGAACTGGCCGTCGGCGATCTGCGACCAGTACATCGAGAAACGCCCCTGCAGGTTGCTCCCGGCCACGTAATCGTCGAGGAACTCGGCATCCTGCCCGTCTAGGCCGTTCGGCTCGAAGGACATGTAAACGCCGAGCAGCTGCGGACGCGCCTTCAGCGCATCGCCCAGCCGCGACGCCAGCGTCACGCGCAGGGTCTGGGCACTGATGTCGCCCTGCCGGAACTGCTCGCGCAGCATCGCGACCTGCTCGGCAAGGCTGCGGGCATAGGCGTAGTTGTCCATGAACTCGGCACGTATCCCCTGCGCCTGGGCCTGGGCGAGCGCCTGCATGCGTGCGTCGGCCGAGGCTTCGAGCATGCTCGCGCTCATGTCGCGGACCACGGCGGCACTCTTGGCCGACTGGTAAAGCGAGGCGGAAATGAGCAGCGAGACGATGACCAGCAGGCACAGGCCGGCCAGTGCGGTCAGCTTGAGCTGGATGGAAAGTCGGGACAGCATCGGACACACCCTGATGGCAAAGACACAGCCGGGCTATCGGCGTGCAGCCGCGACTCTGAAGGGCAGCCGTCCGGGAATGCCTCGTTCTGGTGCATCCTTCAGCGCTGCAGCAGGCGGCGCATCCAGTCGAGCAGCACCGTCGGCAGCAGATCGGGCCGGGGCAGCAGCGCATAGCGGGACGCGCCGAACATTCGCGGCAGGTAGGCACCGGCCTGCCGGTCGATCGTCAGGCAGAACGGCGAAATCCCCTGCAGCGTGGCCTCCAGCACGGCCTGCCGGCTGTCCTCCACGCCGTACGGCCCCGTGTACTGATCCTCGTCACTGGGTTTGCCGTCGGAGAGCACCAGCAGCAGGCGATGCGCGGCCGGCTGCGCCATGAGTGCTGTGCTGGCATGCCGGATGGCCGCGCCGCAACGGGTGTAGTGCTCCGGCTCCAGTGCCGCGATCCGCAAGGCAACGCCCTGGCTGTATGCCTCGTCGAAACCCTTGAGCTCGCGCACGCTGACCGCATCGCGGCCCTGCCCGGAAAAGGCCTGTACCGCATAGGGTGAGCCCAGCCCCTGCAGGGCGATGCAGAGCAGCAGCAGGGCTTCGCGCTCGACGTCGATGACCCGCCGCCCCTGCGAGACCCAGCTGTCGGTGGAGCCGCTGACATCGATCAAGACGAGGATCGCCAGGTCCCGCTGCTGCGCGTGGTTGGCCTGGTAGAGCCGGTCGCTCAGCCCCTGCCCGGCCTGCATCGCCGCCGCTGCATCGACGTAGGCATCGACATCCAGCTCGTCGCCCTCGACCTGCGCGCGCAGCCACACCCGGCGCGCGCGCAGCAGTTCGAAGCGCCTGCGGATCCCGGCCAGCATGCCCCGGTGTGCCTCGAGCGTCTGCGCCACCCAGGCCTCGCTGCCGGCTTGCGCCACGCCGGGCCGGACCGTCGCGCCCTGCTCGGCGTAACGGCCGGTTCGATGGTCCCATTCGGGGTAGACGCAGCCCTGCGCGCTCGCCAATCCCGGCGGCGCAGCCAGCCGCTGCGCAGGCTCCGGCGGGTCGTCGCTGAGCAGCACCTCGCGCGGCTGTCCCGGTGAGCTGACCAGGCGTGCACGGGGCAACTCGCCGAGCAGCTCGCCATAGAGCTCGGCGTCGGCGCCGTCGTCCCGGTCGATGGGACGCTGCAGCCCCAGCGGGTCCTCGGCGTGCGGATGCGGCTCGTCGAGCTGGATCATCAGCGGGCCCGGCCCATCCGCCTGCCGTTCCTCGTCGTGCGCCTGGCGGACCTCGGGGCGCCGCGCCAGGCGCGCGCTGCGCGGCGGCGTGTCGCTCTGCTCGCCGCGCCGGGCTTCTGTCACCGGACAGCGCTCGGGCGCGGGTTCGAGCAGGCAGCCGGTCCAGAAATCCGCGAACAGGGGCTCGTCACCGAGGGCGTCTCCCGGCGCCAGGGCCGGCCAGCCTTCGAGCAGTTGCATGGCGAGCGCCATCGAGTCAGCCGGCGAAGTGGCCACGGGAAAGCCAGCGGCCCGCCCGGCGAGCAGCGCGCGAACGCGGTGTTCCACACCTCGCCGCGCCGGGCCGAAAGCAGAGAGCGGCGGCCGGCGCGCCAGGCATTCGGCGCGCAACGCCTGCAGGTCGGCTGCGCAGCCCGGCAGTTCGCGCAGCAGGTCGCACTCGGCGGCATGTGCCTCGAACAGCTGATAAAGCGCGCCGGCCAGCGGCGGCAGCGTGCGCCAGGCCGCCTGCGCGCTGCCGCGGCGAATCCGCATCGCCTGATGCAATGCCATGGCCTTGTAGAGCACCGCTGCCCGCCCCTGGTCGGCTACGTGAAGCCCGCGCGGCAGCCACAGCTGGCGCCCGTCCGTAGCCGGTACCGGCTCGCGCCGGTACGGCCGGGGGCTGCGGCCGAAACAGCGCGCCAACCAGGTAGCGCGTGCCGGCGGTTGGGCCACGCGCAACGTTACGGGTTGGCCGAGCACCGCGAGCAGCAGCAGGTCGAGACGCTCGGCAACCGCCTCGAGCGACAGCATGGGCGCCGCGGGCGGCGCAGGCCGATAGCGCTGCCACAGGCGCTGGGCGAAGACCGTCGCATGACGCGCCGCATCGGTGAGGACTTCCTCGGCTTCGGCCATGGCTAGATGAAGGTGCCGTCGACCAGATCGCGCATCGCGTCGACCAGTGTTTCGTCGTCCGACAGCGGCGAAACGATCGCCGCCAGGCAGGCCGCGCGAATCTCGATGCCCTGCGCGCAAAGCGCACCGGCAGCGACCAGCAGCCGGGTGCTCGGCACTTCGCTCAGGCCGCGGTCACGCAGCGCCCGCAGCCGCTGCGCCAGGGCGACCAGCGAACGCGCCGTGGGCGCATCGACCCCGCTTTCGCGCTGGACGATGCAGGCCTCGCGGTCGGCATCCGGAAAGCCCAGGTCCAGCGCCACGAAGCGCTGACGGGTGCTGGGCTTGAGGTCCTTGAGCATGCGCTGGTAGCCGGGGTTGTAGGACACCACGAGCTGGAACCCGGGCGGGGCCTGCAGCAGCTCGCCAGTCTTGTCGATCGGCAGCAGGCGACGGTGATCGGTCAGCGCATGCAGCACCACGACGGTGTCCTGCCGCGCCTCGACGACCTCGTCCAGGTAACAGATGGCGCCTTCGCGCACCGCTCGGGTCAAGGGCCCGTCCTGCCAGGCGGTGCCGTCATGGCGGATCAGGAACCGGCCGATCAGGTCGCTGGCCGACAGGTCGTCATGGCAGGCGATGGTCACCAGCGGTCGGCCGAGGCGCCAGGCCATGTGCTCGATGAAACGCGTCTTGCCGCAGCCGGTCGGCCCCTTGAGCATCACCGCCAGTCCGCGCGCGTGGCAGCGCTCGAACAGCGCCACCTCGTCGCCCACGGGCAGGTAGAACGGCTCCTCATGGGGGCGCAGCGCCGTCGGTTGCTCCGGCAGGTTCATGCCGAACGCACCGGCGCCGGCGCGGGGGCAGGCTCATCGACCACCAGGCGTGGCGCGTGGCGGAAGAAGTCATAGATGAACAGCGCCACGCCCACGGTGAACAGCGAGGCCGTGGCGATCAGCATGACGAAGTGAATCTGGATCTTGAGCTGCGCATCGAGATAGCCCATGCCCATGATCCGCTCCAGGTAGACCTGCGCGATGCCGGCGGTGGCGAACGACAGCGTCATGCCGAACATCCCGCTGATCTGCAGCCAGAACGCCCAGTAGCCCAGCGTGCTGCCCTGCTCGCGGCGCCCGCCGGTCAGCGACGGCAGCGCATAGCTGATCATCGCCAGCACGATCATCGCGTAGGCGCCATAGAAGGCGGCATGCCCGTGCATGGCGGTGATCAGGGTGCCGTGGGTCCACTTGTTCACGCTCGGCCAGGTATGCGCCAGGCCCAGCAGGCCGGCGCCGAACAGCGAGAACACCGCGCTGCCGATCGTCCAGTGCAGCGCCAGCGTATTCGGGTGGGCCAGCCCCGAACGGCGGATCGCACCGTAGGCATAGGCAGCCATGCCGACCAGCGCCAGCGGCTCGAGCGCGCTGAACAGCCCGCCGATCGGCAGCCAGTAGCTGGGCACGCCGACCCAGTAATAGTGGTGCGCGGTGCCCAGGATCCCGGCGATGAACACCAGCCCGACGATCACGTACAGCCACTTCTCCATCACCTCGCGGTCGGCGCCGGACAGGCGGATCAGCAGGTAGGCCAGAAACCCGCCCATGATCATCATCCACACGCCCTCGACCCACAGGTGGATGGTCCACCAGCGGTAGAAGATCGACACGGTGTAGTTCTCGTAATGCAGCAGCGCCGGCAGGTAAAGCAGCGCCGCGCTGACGAAGCCGATCATCAGCACCGCCTCGGTGGTGGTGAAGCGCCGCGCCTTGCGGATGGTCATGCCGACGTTGTAGAGGAAGATCAGCATGCAGATAACGATGACGATCTTGTGCGGCAGCGGCTGCTCGAGCAGCTTGTTGCCGGTGCCGTAGCGAAACAGGTAGCCGATGATCGCGGTGACGCCCATCAGCGTCCACAGCCCCAACTGAATGTACGCCAGCCGCGTGCTGTGCAGTTCGGTACGCGATTCCTCGGGAATCATCCAGTAGGTCGCGCCCATGAAGCCGGTCAGCACCCAGACGATCAGCAGATTCGTATGGATCACCTTGGTCACGTCGAACGGCAGGATGTACAGCAGCGGGTCCGGGCCGATGTACTTGGTGGCCGAGAGCAGGCCGAACACCAGCTGCAGGCCGAACAGCACCATCGCGACGGCGAAGTACCAATAGGCCACCGATTGGGACTGATAGCGCATCGTTGTCTCCCCTTGATCTGGCTGGGTCGGCCCGCGGCCGCGGCCCTTCGCGGTTACTTGAGGGTTTCGAGAAAGGCCACCAACTGCCCGACCTGTTCGTCCGACAGGCTCTGCCTGTAGCCGGTGGGCATGAACGAAGTGCCGTCGGCCGAATACATCTCGCCGGGCACGATGTGGGCGCTGGGCGACAGGATCGATTCGCGGATGTAGCCGCCGGCGTCCTTGGCCTTGCCGTGGTAGTCCGGCGAGGCCACGGTCTGCGCCGCCCGCGTACCGATCCCGGCAAGCGAAGGCCCGGCCATGTCCGCACCCGGCACGGTGGAATGACAGGCATTGCAGGCCGGCGTCGCGGTCTTGAACAGCTGCTCGCCGAGCGCCCGCGGGTCGTCACCGGCATCCACCGGCCGCGCCCCGGTCGGCGTCTGGCCGCTGCTGCCGGCAGCCGCAAGCGTCGCGGCGCCTGGCGCGAAGCTGCCGGTGACGAGGATCGGCCGCGGTGGCCAGCCCTGGTTGTCGACCTTGCTGACCCAGTCGAGAAAGGCGATCAGGTCGCTGATCTCGTCTTCGGCCAGGTCCTGCCGCGGCATCAGCCGGCGGTGGGTCTGTTCGTTGTAGAAGCGCGACGGGTCGCGCATGTAGGCCTTCAGATACGGCTCGCCGCGGTGCTGGGTGATCTTCGTCAGATCCGGGGCGTAATAGGCGCCTTCCCCGAACAGCGTGTGGCAGTTGATGCAGTTGTACTTGTGCCACACGTCCATGCCGTGCCGCACTTGCGGCGTGATGTCCTGGGCGTTGGTCAGCTCGGGAAACTGGCGGTGGCTGTCCAGCGTAAGGCCGAGAAACAGAAGCGCGGACAGTCCCGTGGCGGCAACGGCGAATAATCTTGCCTGGCGATTGTTCATGTTCTGCCCCTCAAACGCTGATGCCGGTCCAGTGGATGAGAGTCATGGAGAACGCATAGAGCATGGCACTGGCCATCAACACCAGCACGACAACGCTAATTATCTTCAACGGGCCGTACAACTTCCGAGCCTGCATGACCGTCTCCTCTTGGCTGCAATTACCGCTGGAGCTCGCGGCAGTTATGCAACAGGCGAAGAATGAACATTGCGACGCAAGAACCTGAAACGGAGCCGCCCCTCGCCGCCTGTTGTTACTGCGCAGTCTAGGCAGGCTGCCGGGCCCTGCCAGGCGGCTCCCGACTGCCCGGCTGCGCGATTCAATAACTTTGCTAGTTGAAATCAAAGTTGCTGATCAAGAATTAAGCCGGACGAACGGGAAACTTTGACGACAGTCATATCCGGCCGATCAAACAAGCGAGACGGAGTTAATTCCGGCCATTGACCGCCCACAAATAAATTGGCGGCCCTGCCAGACGAACGGCAATCGCTGGCGTGGTGCTACAGCACCCGATATTTCAGACAACGCGTTCAACGCACCATCCATCGGAAACACCTCCATCTTGGCTATTCGGTCAGCTTCAGAACCGAACAGCCGCTCTAGCCTGGCGGTCGGTGATAGTGGCGTGACGGTTTTGCGAAACAGGCGAGTCTTCAGCAGTTGATATTTCGATAACACTTCTCCGTCGCTCGCCGCGGCCTCACGCCAAGACCTCTTGCATGTTTTGGAGCGATAAAAGAATGAACAAACTTCGGGTAGTCTCGCTTTCCGTCCTCTCCGCTGGCGCGCTGTGCGTCCCCTTGTCGGGCTTCGCCGCGCCAGGCGAACCGCTGCTAAGGCTCGGGGTGCTCGGCGCCTACAACGAAACCCAGTTCGATTCCGATGATGTCGATACGGATGACAAGGCCTACCTCGGTCAGGGCGGCCTGTTTCTCGACTTCGGTAACAAGCTGAGCGGTACGCAAGGCCTGATCTACCAGGCTGGCATCAGCGGCAAGTACGGCGAGAAGAACGATATCGAGGTGAAGGAGGCGCAGGCCGATGTCGACCTGGGCTGGCGCTTCGCGCTGGATGCCCGCAATTACATGGATGTACTGGTCGGCGCCGGTTACAGCTGGTCGCGCTTCGAGCCCGAGGACAATGACTACGATGCACGCCTGACCAACAAGATGCCGTTCGCCAAGGCGGCGCTGGGCTATAACCACGACTTCGGCCCCTCGCTGATCCGCTTCGAGGCCGGCGCCCGCTATTCGATGGAGGGCGAAGCGAAACTGAAGATCGATGACGTCGGCAGCGACACCGCCGACCTGAAGGACAAGGCACACCCATACGCCGAGCTCACGCTGCTGATGAACCGCGAGGGTCAGCTGCCGCTCACCGCAGGGGTCTACTACACCCGCACCAACTACCAGCTCGAAGGTGGCGACGACCTGTCCGACAGCGCCGAACTGGAACGCGACGAATACGGCTTCAAGGTCGGCCTGGCTTTCTGATCCGCGACAGTGGCGAGTGCCGGCTTGCCGCACTCGCCCGCTCCGCAAGCGTTCAGGTGTGCCTGTGCTGAGCGGCGCGAAGCGCACAGTGTTGCCCCGCTCGATGTGCAGGCCTACCGGCCGATGGCCAATGCCATGATGCAGCGCTAGGTCAGGCCCTGGGCGCGTTCCTGCTCGACGATTCCTCTCAGCCAGGCAGCGCTCTCGCGCTCCGGTTGGCAGACGAAACCCAGGCGCTCGTAAAACGGCCGGTTCCAGGGCACGTCGCTAAAGGTGGTCAGCGTTACACGGGCCAGACGCTGCTCGCGCGCCGCGCAGACGGCGGCAGCGATCAGTTGACGGCCAATGCCCTGCCCCTGCTGCGCCGGCATCACCGAAACCTCCCAGATGTGCAGGCCGTCGCCGCGGCGCTCGGCAACGAGAAAGCCGAGGATGTCGCCTCTCCCGGATGCCGCGACCCAGGCATTGCCACCTTCGATCAGCTCGCCGATACGTTGGACCGGCTGGACAGGGCTGTCGGCGAGCCATTCCAGGCCCGGCACGTTGAGGAACGCCCGGGCCGCCGAACGCTCGACAGCCGGCAGCCTCGGGGCATCAGCCACAACGGCCCGCCTGACGCAGAACAGGCCGTTCGCCAGCGAGGTAGCCGTTTGCTCGTTGGGTTGTGTCACAGAGGGTCTCGCTCAACTGCCGCCTGGCCCATGCTACACGGCGAGAGCCCGGTTACCCACAGACTCGACGGCAGCCAGCAGGCCACAGCCCCGAGCCGTCGCCGGGCGGCCGACCGGGCCCAGGCGGCGCTGGGGTTCAGCCGGCCGTCATTCCAGCTCGCCCGGCGTTGCCGAGCGATGTGGCGGGTCTTCGGTCACGGTTTCCTGTTCGGTTCGATGCATGTTCCGGTTGGGTACCGAGTCGTTCTCGGGCATGCCCTTCACCAGCCGGCCATCTTCGGTAACGATCTGCCCTTGCTCGTTCCGGTGAGTTTCGAGCTTCTGCTGCGGTGCAGGATTACCCATCGGGCTCGGGCGCGAGCCGGTGTCCTCGCGTGGGGTGCCTGCCGGCCATTGCGCCGCGGCCTGCTGGGTGGCCGCCAGCAGCACGGCGAGCGAGAGCGTCAGCAAAGATCTGTTCATGGTGCCTCCTCGGCTCTGAGAGCTGTGTATCGACGAATGGGCCCTGTCCTGCCCACGGCGATCAGCCGCTGACCACGCCTTCCGGCTTGCAGACCAGCAGCGCAAGCGGACCGCCGGCGGAATACTTGCCGGGCACGCGCATGACGACTTCCTCGTTCGGGCTGATCGACACGGCCGGCGCCGCGGTCATCGCCGTTTCCTCAGGCAGCGCATGAAACTGGCAGGACGCGATCTCTTCGCTGCGATTGGTCACCTTGATCGCCGGAACGCCGCGAAGATCCACCTTTTCGGACGACGCCGCCGGGACGCCAAGCTCTTCGATCTCCAGGTCAAGGCCATTCAGGCGGGTGACCACCAGCGGTTCATCGCCCAACGCCGGGACGGCAAATGCGAGGCTGGCCAGTGCCAACAAGGGTCTTTTCATCCTCGTTCTCCGTTGTGACTTATTAAATGTGAACGGCCTATCGAGGTTGAGTTCGGGGCAACCTGCGCTTCGGGCACTTTTCCGGCCCAGTGGAGCAGGGTCTTCCAGCCCGTTTCGACAGCCGCCAGTGACCGACGCGAGTGCGCTGGGCGCTTCGGCCACCGGCCTGCGCAGCCACGGGTACGGCCAGCGCGAGCCGTATGCGCAATCACCGCGACCTGCGGCGCAACCATACGAGACGCTCTGCACAAAACCGCACATTGCCCGTTCCATGGCCGCCGTGCTGGTCGCATCAACAGGGCTGCGGCCTGGCGCCCGGCGAGGTACTCCGGTCGCCCGCTAGGCATACCTCTTCCGGCTCTTCAGCGCTTGATTCGCATCATTTGCCGTACGGCCGGCGCTCCTATCGTCTGCCGCGGTTCAGCCATGGCGCTCGCTTGGGCGTCGTGTCGATTGCGTACAGCTAGGAGGCCGCATGATCCGCCAAAAATTGACCCACCTGCTTTTCCTCAGCCTGCTGCTGGGCGCTCTGCCCTGCCAGGCCGCCATCAACGACGCCGAAGCCGTCAACCGCGCCGGGCAACAGCGCATGCTCAGCCAGCGCGTCGCCAAGAGCTACCTGATGATCGGCACCGATACCCGCACCGAACAGGCGCTGACGCAGCTCGACCATAGCGTCGCCAGTGCCGAAGAGAACAGCCTGCTGTTGGCCGACTATGCGCCGAACGCCTCGATTCGCGCGGCGGTGGACGAAGCCTTCGCTACCTGGCAGCAGTTTCGCGAGCTCGCCCTGGGCAAGCCGGACAAGGCCAACTCGCTGGACGTTCTGCGTCTGGCCGAGCGCTTTCTCAGCCAGAGTGAGGGCCTGGTAAAGCGCATCGAGCAGCACAATGGCAGCCAGGCCGCGCATCTGGTCAACCGCAGCGGGCGACTGCGCATGCTGAGCCAGCGCATCGCCATGCTTTACCTGGCGTTGAGCTGGAACCTGCCGGCCCCGGAGCTCAAGCGAGAATTCGTCACCGCCGTTCAGGAATTCGACGAAGGACTGGCCGAGCTGCACGAGGCCAGGCAGAACACAGCCGTGATCACCCAGCGGCTCGACCAGATCGACAAGCAGTGGCGCTTCGCCCGGGCCGGCTTCCAACTGGCGGATGAATCTCGCTATGTACCGACGGTCATCGTCACGACCAGCGAATCCCTGCTGCAGAAGCTCGAGGCGCTGACGGCCGACTATGCGAACCTGGCCCAATCCACTCACTGACGCACTGCCCGGGCTGGCGACGATGGCGCGCCCCGGTTGCGCGCATCGGTCGGTGGCAAAGGTGCGCGCGCAGCTGGTTGGGTCGCGTACAAGGCACGCGGCGCCGCGCAGAGATGGCGCAGCGATCCGGTGGCAGGTATTCCGACGCGCCTCCGGCACCCTGGGCCAGGCACCTCGAGCTGAACGGCAAGGCCCGGAACGACCGCCCAGGGGCGCTTACATCCTACTGATTTGCAAGCATTTTTTTGCGATCAAAAAATGCGCAATCTAACGGCAGCCCAGGGTACACAGGGCGCGGCGCCGGTTATCCGGGAGATATCAACGGTATTATCCACAGCCTTTGTGGATTAATGCCGTTCCGCCGGCTTCTGCGATCACGACGCGCTCATCCTGGCTGTCGCCGCCATCGGGTAAGCCTTCCCCGCACGGAGTCGCTACGGTTACGCGCCGGGATCAGGCGCCAGGTTCCGCGCGATCCACTGCGCTGCCGTTGTCAGCTCGATGCCTTGTGCGGCGTTGAACGTCAGGCGCTTGTCCCATGCCACGCCGCGCCCCTCGGCAAATACCGCGCGATACTTTTTCATCGGGTCACCAGGGTCGGCGGCCAGGTCGCCCTTGAGCTTCGCCACGCTCGCTGAGCGCGGACGACGACGGCCTCAACCGTGAGGTGCTGAGTCATGCCGGCAATCGCTGGTCACTCGGAATCGTTCATACGCTTGGCGTCGCCGGCCGGCTGCGCCACGCCGAACTGGCCAGGCGCCTGGACGGCGTAACGCAGCGGATGCTGACGCGCAGCCTGCGCCAGCTGGAGCGCGACGGCCTGGTCCATCGGCAGGACCATGCCGAAGTCCCGCCCCGGGTCGAATACGAACTCACGGCCCTTGGCCGCGGACTGCTTGCCCAGATGGTGCCGCTATGGACGTGGGTAATCGGGCACGCCGATGAGTTTCGGGCCGCACGACATCGCTACGATGCGCGAAGCCAGGGCAATGCCGAAGGGGCGCGCCTCGACCGAGAGGCCGGAGAACGAGCGTAACGGTCACCGTTGCCGGCCCTCCGGCGGCGACTGCCTGAGCCGGTCCGCAACTCCCGCGCCGCCGGATTGCCGCCTAGGCTGCGCCGGTCACGGCCGCGCGTATGTCAGCGGCCAGCTGGCGCACGCACTCTTCGCGGGTGTCCCACGAGCACATGAAGCGCGCACCACCGACGCCGATGAAGGTATAGAACATCCAGCCGCGGTTTCTCAGCGCTTCCAGCGCCGCGGGGGGAAGACTGACGAAGACGCCGTTGGCCTGCACCGGAAACATCAGCTCGACGCCTGGCAGTTCCCGGATCAGCTCGGCCAGCAGCTGGGCGCAGCGGTTGGCATGCTCGGCGTATTTCAGCCAGGCTCCGTTCTCGAGCAGCCCGACCCAGGGAGCCGACAGAAAGCGCATCTTGGAAGCCAGCTGGCCGGCCTGCTTGCAGCGATACTCGAAATCGACGGCCAGTTCGCGATTGAAGAACAGGATGGCCTCGCCCACTGCCATGCCGTTCTTCGTGCCACCGAAACAAAGCACATCGACGCCTGCTTTCCAGCTCAGCTCGGCGGGCGACATGCCCAGGTGCGCACAGGCATTGGCGAAGCGCGCGCCGTCCATATGCAGGTGCAGCCCGAGCTCCTTGCAGGTATCGCTGATGGCACGCAGTTGCTCGGGCTGGTAGACGGTACCGACCTCGGTGGCCTGGGTGAGGCTTACCACGCGCGGCTTGGGGTAATGGATATCCTTGCGCTTGAGGGCGATTTCACGGATGGCCGCTGGCGTCAGCCTGCCCTGCTCGGTCCGCGCGACCAGCAGCTTGGAGCCGTTGGAAAAAAATTCCGGCGCGCCGCACTCATCGGTTTCGATGTGTGCAATGTCGCCGCAGATGACGCTGTGGTAGCTCTGGCAGAGCGACGACAAGGCCAGCGAGTTGGCCGCCGTGCCGTTGAAGGCGAAGAACACTTCGCAGTCGGTGTCGAACAGCGCGCGGAAGTGATCGGCGGCGCGGGTGGTCCATTGGTCGTTGCCGTAGGCCTTGTCGTGGCCCTGATTCGCCCTCGCCATGGCCTCCCAGGCTTCGGGGCAGATGCCGGAGTAGTTGTCGCTGGCAAACTGTTGATTGGCAGTGGTCATCACATCCTCTTCGTATGGCACTGCCGGGTGGTGGCTGGCAGCACCTTAGGTTTTAGAGCCCCGGCCTGGCGAGCGCAAACCCGATTGGCGGAGCGGCAGCTGTTTCATGGACAGCACCGATCCGCCTCGGCTTTAGCCGTTCGTCGCCAGCCTGCCTCGCCTGGGGCCCGGAAGAGGTCGCCGTCAACCCAGCTGCGTGGCCAGCTCCGGCAGGATCTCGAACAAGTCGCCGACCAGGCCGTAGTCGGCAACCTGGAAGATCGGCGCTTCCTCGTCCTTGTTGATCGCAACGATCACCTTGGAGTCCTTCATGCCCGCCAGGTGCTGGATCGCACCGCTGATGCCGACGGCGATGTACAGCTGCGGCGCGACGATCTTGCCGGTCTGGCCGACCTGCATGTCGTTCGGCACGAAGCCGGCGTCGACCGCGGCGCGCGAGGCACCGACCGCGGCGCCGAGCTTGTCGGCCAGCGAGTACAGGTGCTTGAAGTTGTCGCCGTTCTGCATGCCGCGGCCGCCGGAAACGACGATCTTGGCCGCGGTCAGCTCCGGACGATCCGACTTGGCCAGCTCTTCGCCAACGAAGGCGGACTTGCCGGCGTCACCGCTGCCGGAGACCTGCTCGACGGCCGCCGAGCCGCCTTCGGCGCTCACCGCGTCGAAGCCGGTGGCACGCACGGTGATGACCTTGATCGGGGCGCTGGACTGCACGGTGGCGATGGCATTGCCGGCGTAGATCGGGCGCTTGAAGGTGTCGGCGCTTTCGACGGCAATGATCTCGGAGATCTGGTCGACATCCAGCAGCGCGGCCACGCGCGGCAGGAAGTTCTTGCCGTTGGTGGTGGCCGGGGCCAGCACGTGGCTGTAATTTTTCGCCCCACTTTCCCCTACAAGCTGCGCGATCAGCGGCGCGACGTTTTCCGGCAGCTGGTTGGCGTAGGCCGCGTCGTCGGCGACCAGCACCTTGGACACGCCCTCGATCTTGGCCGCCGCTTCACCGATGGCGCCGCAGCCGCTGCCGGCGACCAGCACATGGATGTCGCCGCCGATCTTCGCGGCCGCCGCCACGGTGTTCAGGGTTGCAGCCGCCAGGACCGCGTTGTTGTGTTCAGCGATAACCAGGATAGCCATCAGATCACCTTCGCCTCGTTCTTCAGTTTCTCGACCAGTTCAGCCACGGACTTGACCTTGATGCCGGCGCTGCGTGCGGCCGGCGCCTCGACCTTGAGGGTCTTCACGGTCGAGGTGGTGGTCACGCCCAGCGCCTCGGGCGTCAGGGTTTCCAGCGGCTTCTTCTTGGCCTTCATGATGTTCGGCAGCGACGCGTAGCGCGGCTCGTTCAGGCGCAGGTCGGTGGTGACGATCGCCGGCAGGTTCAGCGCGACGGTCTGCAGGCCGCCGTCGATCTCGCGGGTGACGTTGACCTTGTCGCCAGTCACTTCCACCTTGGAGGCGAAGGTGCCCTGGGCGTAGCCGGTCAGCGCGCCGAGCATCTGCCCGGTCTGGTTGTTGTCGCTGTCGATCGCCTGCTTGCCCAGGATGATCAGTTGCGGTTGCTCCTTGTCGACCACGGCCTTGAGCAGCTTGGCGATCGCCAGGGAATTGAGTTCATCAGCGGCCTCGACCAGCACGGCGCGGTCGGCGCCCAGCGCCAGGGCGGTGCGCAGCTGCTCCTGGGCAGCGCTCGGGCCGACGGAGACGACCACGATTTCGCTGGCCACGCCTTTCTCTTTCAAGCGCACGGCTTCTTCCACGGCGATTTCGCAGAAGGGGTTCATCGACATCTTGACGTTGGCCAGGTCAACGCCGGAGTTGTCCGCCTTGACGCGGACCTTGACGTTGTAATCGACCACTCGTTTGACGGCGACCAGTACTTTCATGTGGAAAACCTCTCGATCTCACGGGAGCGGATGATGCCCGCCGCCCAGCCGGCGGGTAAGGCGAGCACCTGCCGGGTCTGTTCAGAAAAGCTCTTCGACGAGCGCCATGGTGCTGTGGCTACCGGCCAGCACGCTGGCAAGCAGGGCGCCGGTGCGAGGTAGCAGGTGGTCGGCGTAGAAGCCCGCGGTGACCAGCTTGGCCTCGAGGAAGGCGGGATCGCCGCGCCCGGCGGCCAGCGCGGCGGACGCGGCCAGCGCCGAGCGCGCCATGGCCCAGCCCCCGCACAGATACCCCAGCAGCATCATCAGGTTGAAGGCGACGCTGCCGGGCAGCGCGGGATCGCTTGCAGCGCCCTCCAGCAGGTACTGGCGCGCTCGCCGTGCAGCCGCCAGCGCCTCGGCCAGCGGCGCCGCCAGCCTGCTGCAGCGCGCATCCTGGCGCAGGTGGCCGAGGGTCGTGTCGATGTCATCGAGCAGCTCGGCCAGCAACGCTCCGTCGTTGGCGAGGGTCTTGCGCCCTACCAGGTCCATCGCCTGGATGCCGTTGGTGCCCTCGTAGATCGGCAGGATGCGCGCATCACGGAAATGCCGCGCAACACCGGTCTCTTCGACATAGCCCATGCCGCCATGAACCTGCACGGCCAGCGAGGTCACCTCCTGCGCCAGCTCGGTCAGCCAGCCCTTGATGATCGGCGTGTAGAGATCCACGCGGCCCTGGCGGGCACGGTGGCTGGCCGGGTCGGGCGCATGGCGGGCGCGGTCCAGTTCGGACGCCGCGAGCAGCGCCAGGGCGCGCATGGCCTCGGTCGAGGCCTTCATCTGCATCAGCATGCGGCGCACATCGGGGAAGCGGATGATCGGGTAGCGGCTGCCGTCGCGCTGGGTGCCCTGCAAGCGCTCGCGGGCATAGCTGCGGGCGTCCTGCCAGGCGCGTTCGGAAATCGCCAGGCCCTGCAGCCCCACGGCCTGGCGCGCGTGGTTCATCATCGTGAACATGCAGGCCAGCCCGGCGTGCGGCTCGCCGACCAGGTAGCCGATCGCCCCGCCCTGCTCGCCAAAGCTCATGGTGCAGGTCGGGCTGCCGTGGATCCCGAGCTTGTGCTCCAGCGACACGCAGCGCACATCGTTCGGCTCGGCGGCTTCGCCTGCGGCGTTCGGCAGGAACTTGGGCACCAGAAACAGCGAGATACCCTTTACGCCAGCAGGCGCATCCGGCAGGCGAGCAAGCACCAGATGAATCACGTTGGTTGTCATCTGGTGGTCGCCCCAGCTGATGAAGATCTTTTGCCCGGTGATGCGGTAGTGCTCGCCTTCGGGAACCGCGCGCGCCTTGACAGCCGCCAGATCGGAGCCGGCATCCGGCTCGGTGAGATTCATCGTGCCGGTCCACTCGCCGCTGACCAGCCTGGGCAGATAGCGCGCCTGCAACGGTGCCGACGCATGATGCGCCAGGGCCTCGATGGCGCCCTGGGTCAGCAGTGGGCAAAGCGCGAACGCCATGTTCGCCGCGTGCCAGACCTCACTGACCGCGGTCCCCAGCACATTCGGCAGCGCCTGCCCGCCAAACGCCTCGGGCGCGGTAAGCGAACACCAGCCCCCTTCGCTGAACAACCGATAGGCGTCGGCGAAACCGGGTGCCTCCTTGACGCCGTGCTCGGTCAGCCGGACGCCTTCCCGGTCGCCGATCGCGTTCAGCGGCGCCAGCACTTCGGCGCCCAGTTTTCCCGCCTCGGTCAGCACTGCCGCCGCCAGCTCGCTGTTGATATCGCCCAGGCCAAGCTCGGCGCATAGGCGCTCGAAGCCCAGCACTTCATTGAGCACGAACTCGGTGTCGCGGTACGGGTGGACGTAATCGGCCATGTGCGTTTCTCTCGGTGCGTTAGTGGTAGCGCTGGCCGCTGTGCAGCCGCGCGCGGAAGTCGTCGGTGAGTTGGTACAGCCCGCCGTGGTGTGCATGGCGCCTGGCGCGGGCGGCGAACTCGGCGAGCCCCTGGTTCTGGATGTAGCGCAGCGCGCCACCGCGAAAGCGCGGGAAGCCGAGGCCGAGCACCAGGCCCATATCCGCTTCGGCGGCACTGGCGACGATGCCGTCTTCGAGGCAGCGCACGGTTTCCAGGCACAGCGGGATCATCAGCCGGTCGACGATGTCCTGGTCGCTCACCTCGGCGCCTGGCGTACCCAGCAGCGCCCGCGCCTCGGCCGACGGCTCGCGCTGGCGCCGGCCCTGCTCGTCGGTGCCGTAGAGGTAGAAACCGCGGCCGTTCTTCTGGCCCAGGCAGCCGGCCGCGAGCAACTGCTCCATCACCGGTTCGCCGTCATGCCCCATGCGTGCGGGGTAGCCCGCCTGCAGGACCCGGTCGGCATGCACCATGGTGTCCAGGCCGATCACGTCGGCGAGATAGGCCGGGCCCATGGGCCAGCCGAAGGCTTCCATGACCCGGTCGATACGCTCGAAATCGACACCGTCCTGCAGCAGCCGGTTGAAGCCGTTGAAGTAGGGAAACAGCACCCGATTGACCAGAAAGCCCGGACAGTCGCCGACCACGATGGGCGTCTTGCCCAGCGCCTGGGCGAAGGCCACGGTGCGCGCCAGCGTCACTTCGTCTGTGTGGCGACCGCGGATGACCTCCACCAGCGGCATCATCGGCACCGGGTTGAAGAAGTGCATGCCGCAGAAGCGCTCGGGGTGCTTCAGCCCTTCGGCCAGCCGGTCGATGGAAATGGTCGAGGTGTTGGAGGCCAGCACCGCGTCGGCTGCCAGCAGCCCCTCGGCTTCGCCGAGCACCGCGGCCTTGACGTCGGCCCGCTCGACCACCGCCTCCACCAGCAGATCGACCTCGGCGAAGCCCTGCCAGTCCAGCGTCGGGGTGACCCGCTCGAGGATGGCCGCCTTCTGTGCCTCGCTCAGCTTGCCCTTGGCGATCTGCCGGTCGAGCTGGGCGGTGGCGGTGCGCATGCCCAGGTCCAGTGCCTCGGCACGGATGTCCTTCATCAGGATCGGCGTGCCGCTGGCTGCCGCCTGGTAGGCAATGCCGCCGCCCATGATGCCAGCGCCGAGCACTGCGGCGCGGCGCACCGGCGCGGCACCTTCGGCATGCCGACGGGCCTGCTTGCGTACCGCCTGATCGGCGAGGAACAGCCCGACCAGCGAGGCCGCCTCGGGCCCACGCGCCAGGGCCACGAAGGTCTCGCGCTCGACCTGCAGCGCCTCGGCGAACTGCAGCCCGGCTTGGGCCTGCACCGCAGCGAGAATCGCCTGCGGCGCCGGATAGCGCGGATCGAGCGTATCGCCACGGGCGGCGATGCCGTCCGGCACAGCCACCGGCCGACGCTTGCGTGCGCGCCGGGCCTGCCAGTCGCCGCCCTCGGCAACCTCACCGAGCAACGCCAGCGCCTCTTGGCGCAAGGCTTCCGGGGCCACCACCCGGTCGGCGACACCGGCCGTCAACGCCGCCCCGGCCTTCCGCGGCTTGCCCTCGAGCAGCCAGTCCAGCGCATCGGCCGCGCCGACAAGGCGCGACAGCCGCACCGTGCCGCCGAAGCCGGGGCAAATGCCCAGCGTGACTTCCGGCAGACCGACCCGCGCATCCTCGGCCAGCACCCGGTAGTCGGTGGCCAGCGCCAGCTCCAGGCCGCCACCAAGGGCGAATCCGTTGATCGCGGCAACGCTTGGGTAAGGCAGCGACTCCAGGCGCCCGAGGCTGTCCAGCGCCTGCTCGAGCCAGGCCTGCAGCGCGCCCTCCCCGGCCTCGAACAGCGCGGGGAATTCGCTGACGTCCGCACCGGCCACGAATGCCGACTTGGCGCTGCGCACCAGCAGCCCGCGCAACGCGGTGTGCTCGAGCACCTCCAGCGCCGCGCGCAGATCCGCCAGGGTGGCGCGGTCCAGTTTGTTGACCGACGAGCCGTCGAGATCCAGCACCAGCTCGGCGAAGCCGTCGCCAAGCATTTCCAGGCGCAGCGCCTGCCCTTGGTAAAGAGTCATCAGAGGCGCTCCAGCAATGCGGCGATGCCCTGGCCGCCGCCGACGCACAGGCTGACCACGGCGAAGCGGCCGCCGCTGCGGTGCAGCTCGTGCACGGCCTTGACCATCAGGATCGCCCCGGTGGCGCCGATGGGGTGGCCGAGGGAGATGCCGCTGCCGTTGGGGTTGACCTTTTCCAGCGGCAGGTCGAGCTGCTGCACCACCGCCAGAGCCTGGGCCGCGAAGGCCTCGTTGAGCTCGAAGAAATCGATATCGCCGATCTCCAGCCCGTTGCGCGCCAGCAGCTCGCGCACCGCCGGCACCGGGCCGATACCCATGATCTCGGGTGCCACGCCGGACACCTGATAGTCGACCAGCCGCGCCATGGCCTGGTGGCCGTTGGCCTCGGCGTACTCGCGGTCCATCAGCAACAGCGCCGCGGCGGCGTCGTTCAGGCCAGACGCGTTGCCCGCGGTAACGGTGCCGCCCTCGCGCTTGAACGCCGGGCGCAGAGCCGCCAGCTCTTCCGGCGTGCAGTCGTGGCGCACGTGCTCATCGGTGTCGAACGACCGGGTGCCCTTGCGGGTTTTCAGCTCCACGGGGACGACCTGCCCGGCGAAGCGCCCCTCGGCGATGGCGCGAGCCGCCCGGCGGTGGCTTTCCAGGGCGAGAGCGTCCTGCTGCGCACGGCTGATGCCGTAGCGCTCGGCGACGTTTTCCGCCGTGATTCCCATGTGATAACGGTTGATCGGACAGGTCAGCGCGCCAACCATCAGGTCGAGTGTCTGGCCGTCTCCCATCCGCTGGCCAAAGCGGGCCGCGGGCAGCAGGTAGGGCGCGCGGCTCATGGACTCGGCGCCGCCCGCGATCGCCGCCTGGCAAAGGCCGAGTTGAAGCTGCTGCGCCGCACTGATGACCGCTTGCAACCCGCTGCCACAGAGCCGGTTCACCGACATGGCGACGCAGCGCTCGGTCAGGCCCCCTTCCAGCGCAGCCACCCGCGAGAGATACAGATCGCGCGACTCGGTCGGCAGTACGTTACCGAACACGCAGTGCCCCACGCTCGCCGGGTCCACGCCGTAGCGCTTGACCGATTCGGCAACCAGTTGGGTTGCCAGCTCACTCGGCCTGGCGTCTTTGAGGCTGCCGCCGAAATCCCCGATCGCCGTGCGCAAAGCGCCGGTGATCACCACCTCACGTAGTTGCATGGAAGGCTCCCTGCTCAGGTAGAGTTGCCGGATAGCGCGAAGGAACGGCCTCGAGCCGGCCATTGCACCAGCCGAGCACGTCGCCGCTCGCTTGTTCGTAAAGCGCTGCTAGCTTCGCCGTTCACGCAGGCGCCAGCCATAACCAAAGCTGACTAATACTTGACATAAACGGACAATCCGAGAGCCTCACATGTCTTACGAGGGCTACAGCATTTCGGTCCACTTCGCCTGTAGCGCCATCAAGGCGGCGCAGCGCAGTGGGCTCGACGAACAGGCGTTGCTGCAGGAAGCCGGCATCGGCCAGCGCTTGCTCGACAACGCGCAGATGCGCATGACCTCACTGCAGTTCAGCCGACTGATGCTGGCGCTATGGCGCGTCGGCGACGACGAATTCATGGGCCTTGCGTCCTACCGTAGCCGCCACGGTGTGTTCGCCCTGATGGCCCGCCAGGTCATCGGCTGCCGTCACCTGGCCTCGGTCTATTACCGAATGGCGCGCTTTTACAATCTGGTCAACGATTCGCTGCGTCTGGAGCTGACCGCCGATGGCGGGCAAACCGCTTTCGTGATGCGCCTGGCCGATCCGGAGCGTGATTCGGAGCATCTCTTGCGGGAAGTATTCATGCTGCTCTGGCATCGTTTCGCCAGCTGGCTGGTGGGCCAGCGCATCGGATTGCGGGAGGTGCACTTCGACTACCCGCAACCGGCCAACCATGCCGAGTACAGGCTGATGTTTCCCTGCCCGGCACGCTTCTCGATGCCCGATTGCCGCCTGGTGCTCGACCCTCAATGCCTGGACATGCCGGTGGTCCAGACGCCCGCCACGCTGCGTGAACACCTGCGGCGGGCGCCGCTGGAATGGTTCACCCGCCCGTCCTACCAGGCCACCTTCACGCGCAGCGTCAGTGACCTGTTCCAACACGATGGCGCATTCAGGGACCTCGGTATCGAGGCCGCGGCAGAGGCGCTGCATATCACCGAGCGCACGCTGCGGCGGCGTCTTGCCCTCGAAGGTGTCCGCTTCCAGGCGCTCAAGGATGGCCTGCGCCGCGACCTGGCCATCCACTACCTCAGCCAGGCAGGGCTGCCGATCAGTGAAATCGCCCAGCGTCTCGGCTTCTCCGAACCTTCGGCTTTCACCCGTGCCTTTCGCCAGTGGACCGGCGACAGCCCACGCGCCTATCGGGAAGCGGCGCGGGCCTGAACGCCTAGCCGCGCAAGCGCAGCGGATCCACCAGGCGTGCCGCGACGGCCATGCCGACCAGATCGGCCAGGCGCTCGGCCTGCATGCGCTTCATCACCCGGGACCGATAGAGGTCGACGGTCTTGATGCTGATGTCGAGCTGGCGAGCGATTTCCTTGGTGGTGTAGCCCTGCACCAGCGGCAGCAGTACATCGCGCTCTCGCGGCGTCAGGCTATCCAGGCGGGCCTGCAGGCTGACGTGCTCGCCGGTGCCGCCGGCACGTTCCTGACGACTGAGCGCCTGCTGCACGCTATCGAGCAGCAATTGCTCGTTGTAGGGCTTCTCGATGAAATCCACCGCGCCGGCCTTGAATGCGCGAACCACGATAGGCACATCGGCGTGGCCACTGACGAAGATCACGGGCAACTGCAGCCCGCGCGCGCGCATGGCCTCCTGAACCTGCAGACCGCCCATACCCGGCATCCTGACGTCCAACAGCACGCAGGCGTTATCCACGCCATTGCAGGCTTCGAGAAACTCCCGCCCGCCGGTGAACGGCCTGGCAGACAACCCCACCGACTCCAGTAGCCAGACCGTCGAGTCGAGCATGCCCTGGTCGTCGTCGACGATATACACCACCTGCTCGTGAGCATCGCTCATCCGCGTTCCTCTGTTGTTATTGTCTTGATCGGCAGGCGACAGCGCATGCACAGTCCTCCGTTCTCGCCCGGCTGGCCCTGCAACGCGCCGCCAAACCCCTCGATGATGCTGCGGCTCATCGGCAACCCGAGCCCGAGACCGTCCGGCTTGCGGGTAAAGAACGGCGTAAAGGCCTGCTCGAGTTCCTGCTCATCCAACCCACGGCCCTGGTCCGCAACGGCCAGGACCACCTCATCGGCCTGTCGCTCGGCGCGCAATACGATACGCGACGGCTGCCCCGGGTGGGCTTCGCGGTTCGCTTCTATCGCATTGCGCAGGAGGTTGATCAAGACCTGCTCGAGCAGCACGCGGTCGGCATAGACCCGTGGCAGGTCGGCGGCCAGCGCCTGCTCGACGGTCACCTGGGCGGCAGCGGTCTCCCACGCGCAGAGGCGCACCGCGTCGCGCGCGACCTCGGCGACATCGAGCGGCTGCATGCGCCGCTGCCCCTTGCGCAGGAACGCCCGCAAGCGCTTGATCACCTCCGAGGCATGGTTGGCGTGCTCGGTAATCCGCTCCAGGCCCTGGGCCACCCGCTCGGCTGCTTGCGGATTCTGCCCCAGGCTCTGCAGGTAGCGCTGGCTGGCGCTGGCGTAGTTGACCACTGCTGCGAGCGGCTGGTTGATCTCATGCGCGATGCCGGAAGCCAGCTCGCCAAGGGTGATGAGGCGCCCCGTATGCGCCAGCTCGTCCTGGTGGCGCCGCTGCTGCGCCTCACGCAGCTCACGCTCGCTCATGTCGCGGGCCACCAGCGAGTAATAACGCTCGCCGCCGGTCGTCCGATGCGCCAGCAGCACGAGGGAAATCGGCACCGAGGCACCGCCGTCCTGCGCGAGCAGACGCGAATCGCAGCTCCAGACGCCCTCGCGCTCGGCGGTCGTGCGGCCGGTTCCATGCAGCAGCGCCAGTACCTCGGTATCGAACAGCGCGTCGAGTGCCGGCATCTGCCCATCCTGCAGACGCAGCGTTCGCCTTGCCGCCGGATTGAGATAGGTCACCCGCCCCTCGGCATCGATGAACAACACCAGGTCAGTGTTTACTTCCACCACCTCGGCCAGCCGCCGGCGGTTCTCTTCGGCCTGCACCCGCGCGGTGATGTCGCGCGACACGCTGACCACCTCGACCACCGCGCCGGTATAGGTCTCGCGGATGGCATGGCTGGCGGTCTCGAACCACAGGTAGTGACCGTCCCGATGGCGCACCCGGTAGGTCATGGTGTGATAGCCGTCCACCTCCAGCGCGTCGCGGCTGCGCGCCGGCAACTGGGCCCGGTCTTCGGGGTGGAACAGTGTTTCCACCAGCTGGCCACGCAACTGCTCCGGCCAATAGCCGAGCAGCCGCCAGGCCGCTGGCGAGGCGTCGAGAAAGCGTCCATCGGGCGCGTGCCGGGAGATCAGGTCGGTGGTGTTTTCGGTGATCAGCCGATACAGGCGCCGGGCGCGTGCCGCATCCCGCTCGGCCAGGACCTGTGCGGTCGCCTCTCGACAGCGCGCGAGCACCCGGTTCTGCGCGGGATCGGGAACAAAGGTCCAGATCAGGATGCGCTGATCGTATTCGGCCTCCACCCCTTCGATAGCCCGTTGCTGCGCCAGACAAGCGCCGACCAGCGCGGCGTGATTGACGGGCAGAAAGCGCAGCAGCTCATCCAGAGGGCGATCGGCCAGCAGCGCCAGCAGGGCAGCGTTCAGCTCGACGGGATGCGCGTGCTCGTCCAGCAGCAGGCTCGGTTGCGGATCCAGGCCGAGCAACGGCGACTGACGCGCCAGGCCGCTCGCGCATGCGAGCAGGCTCAGCAACAGCTCGCGTACCCAGCTCAGCGAGCAGGGACCGACATCGCCATCGGTGGCAAGCAACAACAATCCGGGTACGGCTTCATCCAGATCCAGCGCCAGCACGGCGCCCTGAACGATACCTGCCCGGCGCAGGCGGCCGGCAAGCCAGCAGTCCAGCCCACGGACAACGGCGAGGTCGAGCAGGCCCTCGCCGCCGAGCCGCTCATGCAGCAGGCGATCACTGGCCTGCAGCGGATCACCCAGGCCGGGAGGCAGCTGTGCGCCACTGCCCTCATGGGTGTAGATGCCGGCACCGGCCTGCCAGGTCATGTAGTACGCCTGGCGTACCCCGGCGCAGCCGCGCAGCACCCGGCACAGGGCATCGGCGCGCGCGTCGAGTGCTACCTGTTCACGCTGCAGACGCAGCCAGGTGTGAAGGCGAACGGGAGTTGTGCTCATAAGCAATCCGTCTGAAAGGTTGGCCGGGAGAAACCCCCTGGCCCGCACGGAAATAAATATAGGAGTATTACCATATTCGCCCAGCAATACTTCCATATGCCTTCCGACTGATCTATAAGATTTGCAAGCCGCCCGGGCGAAGCTCCCAGGCGATGCAGAACAAGAGCTAATAATCAGCCAAGTGGTGTCTTGCATGACCATCTATGAACAGGGCCTTGCGCCCGCCGCAGTCAACCATGTTGCCCTCAGCCCGCTCAGCTTCATCGAGCGCACCGCCAGCGTTTATCCCGATTACCCCGCCGTGATCCACGGTTCGATCCGTCGCACCTGGGCCGAAACCTACATGCGCTGCCGACGCCTGGCCTCTGCGTTGGCCGGGCGTGGTATCGGCAAGGGCGATACCGTCGCGGTGATGCTGCCCAATATCCCCTCGATGCTCGAGGCCCATTTTGCCGTGCCCATGATCGGAGCGGTGCTCAATACGCTCAATGTACGCCTGGATGCCGAAGCCATTGCCTTCATGCTGCAGCATGGCGAGGCCCGGGTATTGATCGCCGACCGCGAGTTCGCCTCGGTCGTGCGCGCGGCCGTCGGGATGCTCGATCACCCGCCGCTCGTGATCGATGTGGACGACCCCGAGTACGGCGAAGGCGAGCCGGTTTCCAGCCTCGACTACGAGGCGCTGCTCGCCGAAGGCGACCCGGCGTTCGCCTGGCAGTGGCCGGAAGACGAGTGGCAGGCGATCAGCCTCAACTACACCTCCGGCACCACCGGCAACCCCAAGGGCGTGGTCTATCACCACCGCGGCGCCTATCTGAACGCGCTGGGCAACCAGATGACCTGGGCGATGGGCAACCATCCGGTCTATCTCTGGACGCTGCCGATGTTCCATTGCAACGGCTGGTGCTACCCCTGGACGATTACCGCGCTGGCCGGCGTCCATGTGTTCCTGCGCCGCGTCGACCCGCAGAAGATTCTAGGGCTGATTCGCGAGCATCAGGTCACTCACCTGTGTGGCGCGCCGATCGTGCTCAATGCGCTGGTCAACATGCCCGCTTCGGCCAAAGCCGCCATCGACCACCCCGTGCACGCCATGGTCGCCGGCGCCGCGCCGCCGGCCAAGGTGATCGGCGCAGTCGAGGAAATGGGCATCAAGGTGACGCATGTCTACGGCCTGACCGAAGTCTATGGGCCGGTCACCATCTGCGCCTGGCATGCCGAATGGGACGAGCGCCCTCTAGAGGAGCGCGCGGAAATCAAGGCACGCCAGGGCGTGCGCTACCCGACCCTGGAAGGGCTGATGGTGGCCGATCCCAAAACCCTGGAGCCGACCCCGCGCGACGGCCAGACCATCGGCGAGATCTTCATGCGCGGCAACACGGTGATGAAGGGTTACCTGAAGAACCCCAGTGCAACGGCCGAAGCGTTCGAAGGTGGCTGGTTCCATACCGGCGACCTGGCCGTCTGCCACCCGGACGGCTACGTGGAGATCAAGGATCGGCTCAAGGACATCATCATTTCCGGCGGGGAGAACATTTCCACCATCGAACTCGAAGGTGTGCTGTACCGCCATCCTGCCGTGCTGGAAGCTGCCGTGGTGGCTCGACCGGATGAGAAATGGGGCGAAACCCCCTGCGCCTTCATCAACCTCAAGGCCGATCACCAGGCCGTCGACGAAGACGCCATCATCAGTTTCTGCCGCGAGCACCTGGCCTCGTTCAAGGTGCCACGCACCGTCATATTCGGGGCGCTGCCCAAGACCTCGACCGGCAAGATCCAGAAGTACGTCCTGCGCGAACGGGCACGCGACCTGTCGCCACCCCAGGCTGCACCTCTGCGCAATCTGGCCTGACCCCGCTTTTTTCTGCCTGGTACTGCCATCCCGTTGCAGGGATGGCGGCTGCCGGCGGCATCCGTTCACAACAACAAGAAGGCGCCACGCGGCGCCAACGGAGGCTCCATGCAACTGTACAAACGTAACGACGGCGACGAACAACCCTGCTGGAAGGCCGGACCGTTCAAGCTTCGCCTGCCTTTCGTGCACTACCGCTGGGAAACCGCGGAGATGCTCCAGGCGCTGATCATGTTCGTGGTCAGCCTGGGCATGATCCCGCTGTTGGAGAAATACCTCGGCCTGCCCTACGACGTGGCGCTGGCCTACGTGGTGGTGTGCGGCATCGGTTTCATGCTGCCGGCGTTGCTCGGCGTGCCGCTGGTGCCGGGCTGGATCACCCCCGGCATCCCGGTGGTGCTGCTGTTTCTCGGCAACTTCGAGCCGGGGCCGGAGGCGATCCGCGCGCTGTTCACGTTGCAGATCCTGGTTTGCGTCATCTTCTTTTTGCTCGGGGTCACGCGCCTGGGCAGCGTGATGGTGCGCATCGTGCCCAACTCGATGAAGGGCGGGATCATCATCGGCGCCGGCATCGCCGCGCTGATCGGCGAGATCGAGACCGGCGGGCGCCTGGCCAACACGCCGATCTCGCTGGTGCTGGGCAGCCTGATCTGCCTGTACCTGATGTTCTCGGTGTCGTTCCGCGGGCTCACCGAGCGGGTGCCGCTGGCGCGCAAGATCGTCAACTACGGCATGGTCCCGGGGATGATCGTGGCCATCGTCGCCGGTATCGCGGTGGGCGAGTACAGGATGCCGGACGTGCGCTTCGGCATCACCGCGCCGGCTTTCGACCAGCTCTGGCAGTACCTGCCCTTCACCGCCGGCTTCCCCGACGCCCAGGTGTTCATGCTGGCGGTGCCCACCGCGGTGATCGCCTACATCATCGCCTTCGGCGACATCATCGTCGGCCAGTCGCTGATGCAGCGCGCCGACGAGCTGCGCACCGACGAGAAGATCGAGATCAACGTCGACCGCATCCACCTGGTCTGCGCCATCCGCAACGCCCTGCATGCCTTCTTCGCGCCCTACCCGGGCCTGGCCGGCCCGCTGTGGACGGCGGTCGCGGCGACCATGGCCGAGCGCTACAAGTACGGCCGCAAGGCGATGGAGTCGATCTACAGCGGCGCCGGCACCTTCTGGATCACCGGCTTTCTCGCGCTGTTCGTCCTGCCGCTGGTGAGCTTCTTCCAGCCGGTGCTGCCGATCGCCCTGTCGCTGACGCTGATCCTCACCGGCTACATCTGCCTGATGGTCGGCTTCGAGCAGCTCAACAACAACGCCGAACGCGGTATCGCCGGCACCATGGGCGTGGTGCTGGCGGTGTACGGCGCGGGCTGGGGCCTGGCGGCCGGCGCCGTGCTGTACCTGCTGATCGAGCGCACCCACCTGCTGCGCTTCGCCTCCCCCGGGGTGCGCGCCCAGCGCCCCAGCGAAGCCGAGTGATTTCCGGCCGCCGGCAACGGCGGCCCCCTCCCCGGAACCTCCCGCCATCGGCATGCACGGCCGATGCGGGCGGCTGCACCCAACAACAAGAAAAAGGACACCGCCATGACGCTCACCTCCCGCCACCTGTTGCTCGCCGGCCCCGCCTGCGCCGCCTTCGTCGAGGACAGCAAGGCCCAGCTGGACCTGACCAACTTCTACTTCAACCGCGACTTCCGCGACCCTGGCGCCGCCCAGTCCAAGGCCGACGAATGGGCCCAGGGCTTCGCGCTGAAGATCGAGTCCGGCTACACCGAGGGGCCGGTCGGTGTCGGCCTGGACGTCCTCGGCCTGCTCGGCGTCAAGCTCGACTCCAGCCCCGACCGCACCGGCACCGGCATCCTCAAGAGCGACCGCGAGGCGCCCTTCCGCGCCCAGGACGAGTACGGCGAACTGGGCCTGACCGGCAAGCTGCGGGTGTCCCGGACCACCGTCCACGGCGGCACCCTGCAGCCGCTGCTACCGGTGCTGATGCGCAACTACAGCCGCCTGCTGCCGCAGACCTTCCGCGGCGCCTGGCTGAACAGCCGCGAGTGGGACGGGCTGACCCTCGACGCCGGCTGGCTGGGCGCGGTGAACCAGCGCAATTCCTCGGACTACGAGGACATGACCGTCTTCAACGGCGGCGCCCGCAATATCGAGCTTGGCCAGGCTGCCAGCGACCGCTTCCTGTTCGGCGGCGGCAGCTACCAGTGGACGCCGGCGCTGACCACCAGCTACTACGCCGCCGAATTGCAGGACCTCTACCGCGAGCACAACCTGCGCCTGCTGCACGTTCTGCCGCTGGGCGAGCAACAGAGCCTGAAGACCGACCTGCGCTACCTGCGCTCGACCGACGCCGGCAACAGCAACATCGATGCCCATACCTTCGCGGCGATCCTCAGCTATCGCCTGCGTCACCACACGTTCAGCGCCAGCTACCAGCAACTGGACGGCGACACCGGCTACGCCTACATCGCCGGCTCCGACAACTTCCTGCCGCACCTCTCGCAGGTCCAGGACTTCGGCAACGAGGACGAGCGCTCCTGGCAGCTGCGCTATGACTACGACTTTGCCGGCCTCGGCCTGCCTGGGCTGTCTTTCATGACGCGCTACACGAAGGGAAGCAACATCCAACTGCAGAACGACAACGGTAATGAATGGGAGCGCAACACCGACATCGCCTACGTTGCCCAGGACGGCCCCTTCAAGGGGCTGGGCATCAAGCTGCGCAATGCCACGGTACGCTCCGACTTCGGCAGCGATATCGACGAGAACCGGCTCATCCTGAGCTACAGCTTGCAGCTGCGCTAGCCGGCGCCTGGTGCGCTCAGTCGCCGCGCAGAACGGATCTTCGGCCACCGTGGCCGTCGGCAGATCTGCGCGGCGACTTCACCAGGACGGCTTGCGCCCTGTTGGCGCCCTTGGTGCACCCTTTGCCGTGAGCCTGCGGTACAGACCAGCCAGGAACGAAAAGGCCCGTCGCTGCGCGGCCTTTGTTACATGGCGCGGTAACGAGGTGCTCGTTGCGTACACCTGGGCTCAGTGGGAACACGCTGGGAACGGTCACATCTGCCCTGCACCAGACATGCGAAAGCCCCGGAATACGGAGCTTTCGGCTTACTGCATGGTGCGACGGAGGACTCGAACTGACCGACCAGGCTGCTGAGCTTGCAGGTAGATGTTTTACGTTCCGTCCAACTGGGACCAATCTTGGGACACCAATCTAAACGGTGGAATCCAACGCAAGCTGTCTTTGCCCCTGCTGGCTTGAACGGCAGCCCCAGCGCATCACTCGCCTTCCATGCTTCGCCAGATGTCTGGCCAAAGCGCGCATATCAGCTGCATGCCCGAAGATCGGCTGGGGGTTCGGAGCTGACGCCGATGGCGCGGCGACGGGAATTTGAGCAACGGGCGGCCTGGATATAGCCTCGCCCGAACATAAGCCTGCTACTCGGCGTACCGCCCAGCGGAAGCTTGGTAAGCTGGCTGCGTTCCACGGTCATTGGGGGTTTTGTGTTTTCACTCAAGCGCAAAGGTGATTTCCGCCTGCAACTGACCCGCACGCTGAAGCAGCCTGGACGGCACAAGATCGAGCTGTATCTGTTCACTCCGCACGAAAGCAATCTGTCGGCATGGACCCTGTCGGAAGAGCAGTTCTTCTTTAAGGCGCTGACGCACAGTTTCGGGCTGATGGGCATGCCATCGAAGGACCGCCTCATCAAGGCCGACCATTCCTTCGTCCTGCTCTCTCCGCACTACGAAATCATGTATGGCTCCTGGTTCTTCCAGTACCAGGCTTCGATGGAGCGGCTGCGCCAGCAGATGCTCACGTCCGGGGCGGTGGCAGAGCCCGTCGCACGCGGCCTGCGGCTCAGCCAGAACTTCGCGCAACGTTTGCGCAGGTCCAGCCCGAAGCAGAGCAATCAGCAGCGCTACTTTCGTCAGATGGACGTCTATTTCTCATGGCATGCCGAGCAGTTCCTGCTGGAAAGCATGACCCTCGAGGGCTACGCAACCGTCGATGAAGAACTCAAGCAATCGGTGGCGGAATTCCTGCGCCAGGAACGTCGATACCGCAAGGAGCGCGAGTACCTGAGCGACTTCCACGGAACCCCGACACGGATATGGAACCGCATGGCGCTGTATCACCGGCTGCTGGAGTATCCGGTGATGTTGCGCTCGAAGGTCACAACGCTGGGGGCCGGCACCCACAAGCTGGTCAAGGCGATGTCGACGATGCTGATCATGTCGTTCTTCACCTACTTCCTGTTCAACGCGCGCGGCGCCAGCGAGAAACTCTCGCTCACGCTTCTGCTGGTGATCGCGCTGGTCTATGCCGTTCGCGACCTGCTGCGCGACGACATGATCACGGCCATCACCCGCAGACTGCGCAAAGGCAAGCCGCGCTGGAAGATTCGCTTGCTGATGCCCTACACCCGCAAGGTGCTCGCGCAGCAACGCGTCTGGCTCGACTATCGCAAGCTGCCCGATCTGCCACCGTTGGTTCGAGAACACTCCGGCAAGTGGGCGACCAACGAGGAGCGGCAAATCATCTGCTATCGCGTGCTGACGACCCTGGACAAGGCAGCACTGGAGCACGACGAAATTCGGGAGCGCCTCACCCTGGATTGCGAACAGCTTTGCGCAATGATCCAGGCGAGCCACAACAAGCTGTTTGCCCAGTCCGAAGGCGAGGATTCCGCCAGCGACGACGGCAAAGGTTCAGTCCAGGCCCACCCCATCGAGAAGCAACACGACTACAACCTGCTGCTGTTGCAGACCAATCCGGGCGAGCACTTTCCATCGGCCCAGCGCTGGCGCCTGAGGCTTGGCACCAACGGCATCGTGCAATGCGAAAGCAAGAAGGCCCACTGGCCTGAACCACCAGAGCTACAACGCTCCGCCTGGTATCGACTGGGCCGCCTGTGGCGATGGGGATGAACCCCTTTGCGGGCCTGCCCAGCCTGCCAGTCGGCCACCTTCTCTCATCGAGGCCCGGCGTAGGGCGCCTGGCGCCCGACGGCAGGCCAACGTCAGAACCATCGCGATGCCCATCACCAAAGGGCTCGTCGACGACGCCCACGCCTGCATTCGCACGCTGAGCCTGGGCTAGGCAAAGACCAGACTGGACGCCCCGCAGACCGTCTTCGTCGACATCCGGGACGTGCGAGCGCTGGAACGCGAGGGCATGTTCCCGAGCGCCCTTCATACCGCGCGGGGGATGCTGGAGTGCTCAGTCGCCCCCGGGAGCCCTTACGACAAGGATATCTTCGGCCCGGCAAGACATTCGTCCTGTACCGCGGCTCTGCCTGGCGCTCCAGTCTGGCGGCGACAACGCTACAGGACATGGGGCTGAGCCCGGATTGCCACATTGGCGGCGCTTCAAGGCCTGGAAGGACGCCGACCTGCCGGTGGTGGATAAGCCTCGCCGCGACAAAACCTGACGGACGGGCGCAAGGCGTACGCCCGGCAGGCGAAGTCGCCAGGCTTGAGTATGGTTATGTCGGAGCGAGTCATTCGTGGCACAATGCCACCACTCAGCCGCTCGGTGCAAAGATTGCGCTGTGCTGCTGCCGAGCCGTGATCGACCACCCTATCAACGCTACCGGACGGAATCGGAATTGAAGTACCACGGAAAGGACCCGCGCCAGTGCACTGCACTTCGTAACCACATCAATGCGCTGCTGGCAGACGGCGCCTCGCTGGTCGGCAGAGACCCGGTGAGGCTGGTTTACAAGGGACAGACACTGACCGTGCAGCACGGATTGTTGCTCAGCGAGCCAACGCCTGACGAATTGGTCGAGGCACTCAACGTGCTTGCCAAAGGCAATGATCGGGCGCGGGCCGCCGCGATCGAAACCTGCCTGAGGCATCTGGACGATGCGCTCGCGCCCTATCCCCCCTTTCGCTATCGAGACGTCGACATGAGCCATCTCTCGGATGACCTTGGGTCGATCTCTCGCTGGTAGCGTCATAGGCGAAGCGCTGACAGGCAGTCGGCCGGATAACCGCGCCGATCGATTTCTTTACCTCCGCTCAATGGCTCCTGCTGCCAAGTGTTCCTGAACTGCGATACTGTCGGCTCGTTGGCTCGCACAGTCGACCACATCTGCTGAGCATTGCGCTTGCCCTGACCTCCTCGACCGATCATGTCGCCCATGAACAGACCCTTGCTGAGCTATCTCGTCAGATACCCATCGGCCGGCCTGCTGTTCGTTCAGCTGCTGGGCATCCTGCTCTACCCGTTCATGGAAAATACGCCGCTCGGTCGCGCCGCTTTCGGCGCATTCGGTGTGGTGGTACTGGTTTCGGCGTTGCGGATCGTCAACCGCAGCCCGACGATTCATTCGGTCGCGTTCGTCCTGGCGGCTGCCATCCTCGTGCTCACGGTGGCGACCGAGCTCATGGCCATGCCGGAGCTGCGCCTGTTGTTGGTTACGCTGGAAGCCGCCTTCTACTTCTATGCCGCGGCGGGCCTCATTGGCTACATGATGGAGGATCAGCGCACCACGACAGACGAGCTGTTTGCCGTCGGCGCAACCTTTACATTGCTGGCCTGGGCGTTCGCCTATGCCTATGCGGCATGCCAACTGGTTGCCCCGGGCAGCTTCGTTGCCCAGCTGCGACCCGATGAGCCGAGGACCTGGCTCGAGCTGCTGTTTCTCAGCGTTACCGTGCTCTCCGGCGTCGGGCTCGGTGACATCCTGCCCCTGCGCCCCTTCGCCCGCGCGTTGGTGATGCTCGAGGAAATTGCCGGGCTGATGTACATCGCCCTGGTGGTATCACGAGTGATCGGGCTGACCATTCGCCGTTAGGCGCTAGGCCTTTTCGGCTCGTAGACAACGCACAAACAAGGCAACCTGAATGGCAGCTTAGCGTTTCGTTCGGACCGGCGTTTGCCGATAGCAGCTTTTTGTTGCACCCTGCATCGTTTACGTCGGCGTTCGTTCGTGACGACACGACCACCGGAAGCTTTCGATAGCATTCCGGCGCTGTCGAACCTGCGATGCCACCGCAGTGCCGAAGCACTGCGCGAAGCGATTCACCACGCCCTCATTCACTAGGCAGATTCACGTGATAGCACTCGAGCGCTTGGAAAGCGGTATCGATGGTCTCGACGCCATCACCCATGGCGGATTCGTTGCCGGGGCCGCCTATCTGATCCAGGGCCGCCCCGGTTCGGGCAAAACCATTCTTGCCAACCAGGTTGCCTTCCACCATACCGCCCAGGGCGGCAAGGTCATTTTTGCCTCGCTGCTTTCGGAGCCCCACGACCGACTGTTCCAGTATCTGTCGACGCTCAGCTTCTTCGACGCCGCGCAGATAGGCGCCGGTATGCTGTATGTCAGTGCCTTCGATACCCTCGAGAGCGACGGGCTGGACGAGGTGTTGAAGCTGTTGCGCCGCGAGATCTTGCGGCACAAGGCAACCTTGCTGGTACTCGACGGCCTGATGAACGTTCGAAGCCGTTCGGACACGCCGCTGAACACCAAGAAGTTCATCGCCGAATTGCAGGTCCATGCCAGTTTTGCCGGTTGCACGACACTGATGCTCACCAGCGCCGAGATCGACCATGGCAGCCCTGAGTTGACCATGGTCGACGGCGTATTCTCGCTCCAGGAAGAACGGGGCGGCATGCGCTCCTATCGGCGGCTCGGGGTGCACAAGTATCGGGGGTCCGGCTTTGCCGCCGGTGAGCACGATTACGAGATCACCGGCGACGGGATTGCCGTCTATCCGCGCATCGAAGCGCTATTGAGTCAGCCCACGGCGCCGATGGCGCTGGGCGAGCGGCTGGTCTCTACCGGAGTCGCCGGGCTGGACGCTGCGCTGGGCGGCGGAGTGCTCGAACGCAGCGCGACCCTCGTCATCGGCCCGTCTGGCGCCGGCAAGACGACCCTCGGCCTCAACTTCATGACCGGGGCGTCGCCGCAGGAGCGCAGCGCCTTCTTCGGCCTGGTCGAATCGCCCGAGCAACTGCTGAGAAAGTCCGATCAGCTGGACCTCGGCCTTCGAGCCGCGGCCGAGCACGGGTGGCTGGATTTTCATTGGCAGCCAACCACACAGTTTTTTCCCGACCAGGTCGCGCTGGCCGTGATCGACCAGGTGCGCGAGAAGCGCCTGTCTCGCATCGTGATCGACACCCTGGCCGCTCTCAAGCGCCCATGCGCGCGGCAGCGCCGGCAATTGGAGTTCACCAGCGCGCTGGTGAACGAGGTCCGCGCGCTGGGTGCAACAATGGTGGCGACGTGGGAGCTCAGCCACTTTCCGGGGGCCGATCCGACGGCTCCACCCGCCGAGCTTTGCAGCCTGTTCGACAATATCGTCCTGCTCGATTTCACCGAGGGGGCAGGCCCCAGCGAACCAACATTGAGGATCATCAAAAGACGCAATGGCGCATACGAGCGGCATATCCATTCCGCGCAGATCGGCCGAGGCGGCTACTCGACGACGCCCACCGGCACACCCACCCCGCAAGACCGCTAGCGGTCGAGAAGGCTTTACTCCATGACAACGGTCCTGGTGGTCGATGATGAATACCTGATTGTCGAGGTCCTGACCCTAGCGCTCGAAGACGCCGGTTTCATGGTGACCCAGGCAAGCAATGGCATGAAGGCCCTGGACGCCTTGCATCGTGAGGGGCCATCGCTGGTGGTATGCGATTACATGATGCCGCTAATGAACGGCCTGGAGCTGGCTACCGAAATTCGCAAACGCCCCGAATGGGCGCACCTTCCCATCGTGCTGATGAGCGGTGGCCATGCGGGTCTGGCGTCCCAGGCCCCTGGGCTTTTCGACCACATTCTGCAGAAGCCCTTCAATATCGCCCAATTCGTGGAGCTGGTAATCGAGCTGGTCGGCGATCCCCTCGGTTCAGGCTAGCCGGGTGCCGACTCGGACAGCGAGCTGAGCCGGTTCGGCAGCGGGGTTGTCCTTGCCGTAAGACGCTCGCTGACAAGCTATCAGCACTGCGCGCACAGAGTAGAGGCAAGCAGTGCCCTCAACCTGCACCGCCGATAGAAAACGCCTACTCGCCCAACCGATCCGTGCCGGTCGCGGACGGCCCGAGAGGGCACGGTACGGCTGGTGTGCAGGTGTCTGAAGGTTTCTGCCAGCAGCTATTACGCCTGGCAGCATCGCGAGCCAAGCCCACGTGCCCAAGAGAATGCGCGCCTCGAGGACAGCCGTGGGGGGTGATCTGAGCGCCACGGATGCACGAGGATCTGCCCGACGAGGGCACGAAACCGTCGGCCTGAACCGCGCTGCTCGCCTGATGGCCGCCGAGCGAATTCAAGGCTGGCCACGTCGGAAGCGGCGTGACTCCGAAGAGTTACCAACGGCCGTCCAGCTGGCGTGAAAAGCCTGCTGAATCGCGATCTCAGCCCCTAGAGCCGGAACGTAAGCGGGTCACGGATATAACGGAGATCGCCACATGGGAGGGCAAGCTGTTTCTTTGCGTGGTGCTCGATCTGTACAACAAGCTGGTGGTCGGTTGGTCGGTGCATCACCGTCAGGATCGGCAGAGGGTGATCCGAGCGGTGGAAATGGCGATCTGGCAACGCCAGGACAGATCCTGCATTCGGATCGCAGCAGCCAATCACCAGTGCTGACTACCAGCGTTTTCTGAATCGCAACGCTGGTCTGCAGCACGAGTGCAGTCGGGCATTGCGGCGACAACGCAGCCTGAAGGCTTCTTCGGTCAGCTGAAACGGGAGCGCGTTGCCCGTCAGTCTTATCAAACCCGAGATGAAGTACGGGCGGATTTATTCGACTACATCGAGCGGTTTCATAACCCACGAATGCGTCTTAGAGTCGTCCGCAAGATTTGAGGTTTTCAGCCTTTTTCAAACCGTCCGTGGGAATGGTTAGAACCCGGACACACCTAGAGCAGCCTGACCCACGCTGGGATGGTAGGTTCTAAGGGAAGCTGAGAGTGAAGAGGCACAAAAAAGCCCCTATGACGGGGCTTTCGGAGATTCCCGATTCCTTCTGAAAGGCCTCGAAATCATATGATGGTGCGGACGGAGAGACTCGAACTCTCACACCTTGCGGCGCCAGAACCTAAATCTGGTGTGTCTACCAATTTCACCACGTCCGCATAAACGGGGACTAAAACGAAAACGCCAGGCTATTGCCTGGCGCTTCTGGAATATGGGGTGGACGATGGGAATCGAACCCACGACACCAGGAGCCACAATCCTGTGCTCTACCAACTGAGCTACGCCCACCATATTTCATTGCTTGTGCCAGACACCAAATGGCGCACCCGGCAGGACTCGAACCTGCGACCATCCGCTTAGAAGGCGGATGCTCTATCCAGCTGAGCTACGGGCGCTTTATCTGCAATCTTTGCGGAGCGCAGACTTGAAGCTCCGGCTACCGAGGACTTCCTCGATGAGCCATCTTACCCAGCAGCAGGCTGTGCTCGACAAGCGGGGCGCATGTTATAGAGCCCCTGTACGCCCGTCAACAGCGCCAGCGAAAAATATTCAGCAAGATAAAGGAGTTACAGGCTCATCCGGCGGCGGCGCCTTTGCCGGCCCGGCAAGCCGTGCGAGAATGCCGCTCCTTTTTAATCCCTTCCCGATGGTTAACCAAGCGTCATGACCGCACAACTGATCGACGGTAAAACGATCGCCGCCACTATCCGCCAAGGTATCGCCAGCCGCGTGGCCGAGCGCCGCAACCAGGGGCTGCGCGTCCCCGGGCTCGCGGTGATTCTGGTAGGCACCGATCCGGCATCCCAGGTATATGTCGCGCACAAGCGCAAGGACTGCGAGGAAGTCGGCTTCAAGTCGATTGCCCATGACCTGCCGGCCGACACCCGCCAGGACGAGCTCCTCGCCTTGATCGATCAGCTCAACGATGACGCCGAGATCGACGGCATCCTGGTTCAGCTGCCGCTACCGGCCCACCTGGATGCCTCGCAGCTGCTCGAGCGGATTCGCCCGGACAAGGACGTGGACGGCTTCCATCCCTACAACGTCGGCCGCCTGGCCCAGCGCATGCCACTGCTGCGCCCCTGCACCCCCAAGGGCATCATGGCGCTGCTGGAGAGCACCGGCGTCGATCTGCACGGCCTCGACGCCGTCGTCGTTGGCGCCTCGAACATTGTCGGCCGGCCGATGGCGCTGGAACTGCTGCTCGCCGGCTGCACCACGACCGTGACCCATCGCTTCACGCAGAACCTGGAAAGCCATGTCCGCCGTGCCGACCTGGTCGTCGTTGCGGTCGGCAAGCCGGGGCTGGTCAAGGGTGAATGGATCAAGCCCGGCGCCATCGTGATCGACGTGGGCATCAATCGCCTCGCCGATGGTCGCCTGGTCGGCGATGTCGACTTCGCCATTGCTGCCGAGCGCGCCAGCTGGATCACGCCGGTCCCAGGCGGAGTCGGCCCGATGACCCGCGCCTGCTTGCTGGAGAACACGCTGCACGCGGCCGAGAAGCTGCACGCCTGAGTTGCAGCGGAAACGAAAAACGGCACCTGGTGGTGCCGTTTTTCATTCGAGCTCGAACTAGTCGGCCAGACGCCAAGTCGTGCCGCCCTTGCCGTCTTCGAGCACCACGCCCATGGCGCCGAGCTGGTCACGGATGCGGTCGGATTCGGCCCAGTTCTTCTCGGCTCGTGCAGCCAGGCGCGCAGCTATCAATGCCTCCACCTCGCCCGCATCGACCTTGCCCGCAGCGCCCGCTTGCAGGAAAGCCTCGGGCTCCAGCTGCAGCACGCCGAGCACACCGGCCAACTCCTTGAGACGCGCAGCCAGAGCGGCTGCAGCCTGCAGGTCCGATTCGCGCAGGCGGTTGACCTCACGAACCATATCGAACAGTACCGCACAGGCTTCCGGCGAGTTGAAGTCGTCATCCATCGCCGCGCCGAAGCGCTCGACGAAGGTTTCGCCACCGGCAGGGGTCGCTTCCGGCAGCCCCTTGAGGCCGTTGTAGAAGCGCTCCAGCGCGCCCTTGGCCTCGCGCAGGCTGTCCTCGGAGTAGTTGATCGGGCTGCGGTAGTGACTGGACACCAAGAGGTAGCGCACCACCTCGGGATGGTATTTCTCCAGCACCTCGCGGATGGTGAAGAAGTTGCCCAGGCTCTTGGACATCTTCTCGCCGTCGACGCGCACCGCGCCGGCATGCATCCAGGCGTTGGCGTAGGGCTTGCCAGTGGCCGCCTCGCTCTGCGCGATCTCGTTCTCGTGATGCGGAAACACCAGGTCCGGACCACCGCCGTGGATATCGAAGGTGTCGCCCAGGCAGCAGGTGGACATCACCGAGCATTCGATGTGCCAGCCCGGTCGGCCCGGCCCCCAGGGCGATTCCCAGCTCGGCTCGCCCGGCTTGGCGCCCTTCCATAGCACGAAGTCGAGCGGATCTTCCTTGGCTTCGTCGACCTCGATGCGCGCACCGATCTTCAGGTCATCGATCTTGCGGCGCGACAGCTTGCCGTAGCCCGCGAACTTGCCGACCCGGTAGTAGACGTCACCGTTGCCCGGGGCGTAGGCATACCCCTTGTCGATCAGGGTCTGGATCATCGCGTGCATGCCCGCGATGTGGTCGGTGGCGCGCGGCTCGATGTCCGGGCGCAGCACGTTTAGACGCGCCTCGTCCTCGTGCATGGCGGCGATCATCCGGCCGACCAGATCCTGGAACGACTCGCCATTCTCGCTGGCGCGCTTGATGATCTTGTCGTCGATGTCGGTGATATTGCGCACGTAGGTCAGCTCATAGCCGCGATGGCGCAGCCAGCGGGCGACCACGTCGAAGGCCACCATCACCCGCGCATGGCCGATGTGGCAGTAGTCGTATACGGTCATGCCGCACACGTACATGCGTACCTTGTTATCGACCAGAGGCGTAAAGACATCCTTGCTCTTGCTAAGGGTGTTGTAGATCGACAGCGCCATGGATCAGGCTCCCCAGGAGTCGCGCAGCGTAACGGTGCGGTTGAACACCGGCGCGCCCGGTTTCGAATCCTTCAGGTCGGCGCAGAAGTAGCCCTCGCGCTCGAACTGGAAGCGCTCTTCCGGGGCGGCATCGGCCAGCGACGGCTCGGCGCGGCAGCCCTTGAGCACCACCAGGGAGTCCGGGTTGATGTTGTCGAGGAAGCTGCCGCCCTCCTCGTCGGTCTTCTCCGGGTTGGCGGCCTTGAACAGGCGGTCGTAGAGGCGTACCTCGCACTCGACGCTCTCGGCAGCCGGTACCCAGTGGATCACGCCCTTGACCTTGCGCCCTTCGGGGTTCTTGCCCAGGGTGTTCTCGTCGTAGGAGCAGCGCAGCTCGACGATATTGCCCTGCTCGTCCTTCACCGCCTCGTCGGCGCGGATCACGTAGCTGCCGCGCAGGCGCACCTCGCCACCGGGGATCAGGCGCTTGTAGCCGGCCGGTGGGGTTTCTTCGAAATCGCTGGCGTCGATGTAGAGCTCGCGGGAAAACGGCAGCACTCGCACGCCCATGTCCTGCTTGGGATGGCGCGGCAGCTCGAGCTTCTCGACCTGGCCCTCCGGATAGTTGGTGATCACCACCTTGAGCGGCTTGAGCACGCACATGGCGCGTGCGGCATTGGCATCGAGATCCTCGCGGATGGCGAACTCGAGCATGCCGATGTCGACCACGCCGCCGGCACGGTTGACACCGATCATGTCGCAGAAGGTGCGGATCGACGCGGGGGTATAACCGCGGCGACGGTAGCCGGACAGCGTCGACATGCGCGGGTCGTCCCAGCCGGATACGTGCTTCTCATCGACCAGTTGCTTGAGCTTGCGCTTGCTGGTGATGGTGTAGTTCAGGTTCAGCCGGGCGAATTCGTACTGACGCGGCTGAGCCGGCACCGGCAGGTTGGCGAGGAACCACTCGTACAGCGGACGGTGGTCCTCGAACTCCAGGGTGCAGATCGAGTGGGTGATGCCCTCGATGGCGTCCGACTGCCCGTGGGTGAAGTCATAGCTGGGGTAGATGCACCACTTGTCGCCGGTCTGGTGGTGATGGGCGTGGCGGATGCGGTAGAGGATAGGATCGCGCAGGTTGATGTTCGGCGATGCCATGTCGATCTTCGCGCGCAGCGACTTGGCGCCGTCCGGGAACTCACCAGCCTTCATGCGGGCGAATAGGTCGAGGTTCTCTTCGACGGAACGGTCGCGGTAGGGGCTGTTCTTGCCAGGCTCGGTGAGACTGCCGCGGTAGGCGCGCATTTGCTCGGCATTGAGATCGCAGACAAAGGCCTTGCCGGCCTGGATCAGATGAATCGCCCATTCATGCAACTGGTCGAAATAATCGGAGGCGTAGCGCTCCTGGCCGGCCCACTTGAAGCCCAGCCATTCGACGTCGGCCTTGATCGCGTCGATGTATTCCTGGTCTTCCTTGGCCGGGTTGGTGTCGTCGAAGCGCAAGTTGCACTCGCCGCCGAATTCCTGGGCCAGGCCGAAGTTCAGGCAGATGCTCTTTGCATGGCCGATGTGCAGGTAGCCGTTGGGCTCTGGCGGAAAGCGCGTGATGATCTTGGTGTGCTTGCCGCTGTCCAGATCGGCCTGGACGATGGGACGCAGGAAGTTGGCGGCTTTTTCGACGGTAGGCTTGCTCATGGTGTCCTTGAATGTCTGCAATGCGGCTCAGGGTAGGCCGGCCAAAACAAAGGGCTTATCATAACGGACCCGTCAACCCCCTGACAGAGCAATGCGCCGCGCCTGGTTGACGCCTCTGCCGTTCGCCCGCCTTGCAACCATCGACTACGGAAACTTCCCATGATCAAACTGCAGACCAATTTCGGTGACATCGTCCTCAAGCTCTTCGAGGACAAGGCTCCGGAAACCACGGCCAACTTCAAGGAATACGTCAAGAGCGGCCACTATGACGGCACCGTCTTCCACCGTGTGATCAGCAACTTCATGATCCAGGGCGGCGGCTTCGAGCCCGGCATGAAGCAGAAGGCGACGCGCAAGCCGATCAAGAACGAAGCCAACAACGGCCTTTCCAACAAGACCGGCACCATCGCCATGGCCCGCACCATGGAGCCGCATTCGGCTTCTGCGCAGTTCTTCATCAACGTGAAGGACAACGACTTCCTCGACCACAGCGCACCGACCGTACAGGGCTGGGGTTACGCCGTATTCGGCGAGGTCGTCGAGGGCATGGACGTGGTGGAAAAGATCAAGAATGTGCCCACCACCATGAAGTCCGGTCACCAGGACGTGCCGGTCGACGACGTGGTGATCGAGAAGGCCGAGATCATCGAGTGATCCTGTTCATTTCCGATCTGCACCTGCAAGAGGAGCGCCCGGATATCACCCGGGCGTTTCTTCATTTCCTCGAGGAACGCGCGCCCGGTGCGCAGGCGCTTTACATACTCGGCGACTTCTTCGAGGTGTGGATCGGCGATGATGGCATGAGCGACTTCCAGCGCTCGATTGCCATGGCCTTGGCAAAGCTCGCCCAGAGCGGCACCCAGGTCTATCTGATGCACGGCAACCGTGACTTTCTGCTCGGACGGGCGTTCTGCCGACTGGCCCGCTGCCAGTTGCTCAAGGACCCGACAGTCATCGAGCTGAACGGCCATCGCGTGCTGCTAAGCCACGGCGATGCGTTTTGCACCCACGATCACGCCTACATGCGCATGCGGCGCTGGCTACGCAATCCGCTGAGCCTCATGCTGCTGCGCAATCTGCCGCTGGCAGCCCGCCAGAAGCTCGCGCGCAAGTTACGCAACGAAAGCCGCGCTCAGACCCGCCTGAAGGCAGCGGAAATCGTCGATGTCACGCCCGCGGAAGTGCTGCGCGCCATGCGCAGGCATCGGGTCGACACCTTGATCCATGGCCATACGCATCGGCCGGCGGAGCATCTTCTGGAGCTCGACGGCAGGCCGGCGCGGCGAATCGTGCTCGGTGACTGGGATGCTCGCGGCTGGGCGCTGGAGGCCGACCGCAACGGCCTGCGACTGGCCGACTTCGCGCTGACCTGAATCAGGCCGCCTGCGGCACTCCGCTGTGGAAGCGAAACTCGCAGTCGGCACTTTCGACCAACTCACGCTCGCGCTCTCGTACTCTGAGGATCGTCGCATCGACGTCCGCGGCCTCACCGTACTGATATGCGAGTTTGAGGTAATCCTGGAAATGTCGCGCCTCCGACTTCAGCAGCCCGTGATAGAACTTGCCGAGCTCCTCGTCCAGATGCGGAACCAGCCGGGCAAAGCGCTCGCATGAGCGCGCCTCGATGAAAGCGCCGATTACCAGCGTATCGGTCAGCCGAAACGGCTCATGGTTGCGTACCAATTCGCGCAAGCCGGCGGCATAGCGGGAAGAGCTGACGTTGCGCAGCGGGATGCCGCGCCGCCGAAGAATCGCCAGCACCTGCTCGAAATGTCGCAGCTCTTCGCGAGCCAGCCGCGACATCTTGTTTTGCAGGTCCGGCTTGTCGACATAGCGAAACATCAGCTGAAACGCCGTGCCCGCAGCCTTCTTCTCGCAGTTGCCGTGATCGATCAGCATCACGTCCTGGTTGGCGAGTGCAGCAACGACCCAGGCGTCCGGCGTCGAGCAGCCGAGAAATTCGTTCAAATCAGAAAACATGGCGAACTCGTCGTATTCATAGGCGTGATAGGCAGGCGCTGACCATCGCGACGGCCGGCAGCGGCGGGCATTATACGAATGCGTCGCGCGGCGGCCAGTGCTGCTTGACATGCGTCAGGAGCCAGGCGCGGCGATCAACTATAGTGAACGCCCAGCACACGGAAACGGAGCCGATCATGCTAGCCATTCGCTGCATCCTCGTGGTAGTCGACCCCAAACTGCCGGAATCGCTTGCCCTGAAGCGCGCCCACCTGATCGCCAGCGTCAGCCAGTCGCGGCTCCACCTGCTGGTCTGCGACGGCAAGCATGACCATAGCGCCCATCTGGAGTCGCTCCGCACGCAACTGGAAGCCGAGGGGCACAACGTTTCCGTGCAACAGGCATGGAATGACAGTCCACACCAGACGATCATCAATGTGCAGCAGGCCGAGGGCTGCGGCCTGGTGATCAAGCAACACGTCCCGGACAACCCTCTCAAGCGGGCCCTGCTCACGCCGGACGACTGGAAACTGCTGCGCTACTGCCCCTGCCCCGTCCTCATGGTGAAGACGGACAAACCCTGGCGCGGCGGCAAAATCCTCGCAGCAGTGGACGTCGGCAACTCCGACGAAGAGCACCGCACGCTGCACGCGACCATCGTCAACCATGGTTACGAAATCGCCGAACTGGCCGATGGCTCGCTGCACGTACTGAGCGCACACCCCTCTCCCATGCTTTCGGCAGCCGATCCGACCTTCCAGTTGAAGGAAACGATCGAAGCGCGCTACCGCGAAGCGTGCAAGCGCTTCCAGACCGAATACGAGATCACCGACGAGCGCCTGCACATCGAGGAAGGGCCCGCCGATGCGCTGATCCCTCGCGTGTGCCATCAACTCAACGCGGTGGTGACCATCATCGGCACGGTCGCGCGGACGGGTTTTTCCGGCGCGCTGATGGGTAACACGGCCGAGGTTGTGCTGGATGCCCTGGAAAGCGACGTGCTGGTGCTCAAGCCGGACGAGATCATCGACCATCTGGAGCAAGTTGTCAGACACTGACGCGGGGCCATACCGTCAAACGCGGATATCGGCACCTTCGCTGAGAAATCGCGGTGCGATGTAGCGATCGTAATGCGCCTGCGACAGCAGGAAAAACTCACGATCGATCGCATCGCGCAGCTGCGGCAATGGCCAGTCGCGAAATTCGGGCAGCAGTGCCACACCGTATGCCTCGAGCTGCTGGATCAGCCGGGCGCCGCGAGCTATCAGCTGATAGGCCCAGCAATACTCCGACTGGTCGGCGACAAAACGGATGCCTCTCGCCTCGAGCTGCGCTCTTAGCCGCTGTGCATCGAACACCTCGAGCTTGGCTGCCATGACCTGGGCCAGCAGTGCCTCCAGCCGGCGCCAGACGGCGCGCTTCTCCTCGGAGCCGTACGCGTTCCAGTTGATCACTTCGTGGTGGAACCGCTTGCAGCCACGACAGACCAGATCGCCGTAGACGGTCGAGCAAAGCCCGACGCAAGGAGTTTTGATTCGCTGATCCGACATAGAAGACAGGCACGCTGAAACCGGCCGGCATCTTAGACTTTTGTCCTAACGAGGTCACCTGCCAAGGTATTGGCAGGAGGCCCGAAATACAGCGCAATCCGCATCATCGCTGGGCTGGAGCAGCGCGACAAAAAAACCACTGGCATTCTCGCAGAACGCCGCGCCACGGGCTTTCGACTTAACTTTGCCGGCCCGTTCCTTTAGAATCCCTCCGCCGTTTTAGGCGCCATAGTCCACAAGAAGCTGTTTTCAAAGCGTCACGAGCACAGTTCATGCGGCCGCTGGGCCGGATGCGCAGACCCCCCTCCTGCCGTCCGGCTCGCCAAGCACGTAAAACTTTGAAAACAGCTTCCGGATGCGCGTCCCGAGACACCCAAGGGACCAATGATGAGGGTAAAAACTGTGCTTGAAGCCTATCGCAAACACGTAGAAGAGCGTGCCGCCCAGGGCGTCGTGCCCCAGCCGCTGAATGCCGAGCAAACCGCTGGCCTGGTCGAGCTGCTGAAGAACCCGCCCGCCGGCGAAGAAGATTTCCTGGTCGACCTGATCACCAACCGCGTCCCCGCTGGCGTTGACGAAGCCGCCTACGTCAAGGCCGGCTTCCTGACCGCTGTCGCCAAGGGCGAAGCCAGCTCCCCGCTGATCTCCAAGCAGCGCGCCGTCGAACTGCTCGGCACCATGCAGGGCGGCTACAACATCGCCACGCTGGTCGAGCTGCTGGACAACGCAGAACTCGCCAATACCGCCGCAGAGCAGCTCAAGCACACGCTGCTGATGTTCGACGCGTTCCACGATGTGGCCGAGCGCGCCAAGAGCGGTAACGAAGCCGCCAAGGCCGTCATGCAGTCCTGGGCCGAAGGCGAGTGGTTCCTGGCCAAGCCGGCCGTTCCGGAAAAAGTCACCCTGACCGTGTTCAAGGTTCCGGGCGAAACCAATACCGATGACCTGTCCCCCGCTCCGGACGCCTGGTCGCGCCCCGATATCCCGCTGCACGCCCTGGCGATGCTGAAGATGGCCCGCGACGGCATCGAGCCGGTCCAGCCTGGCGTCGTCGGCCCGCTGAAGCAGATCGAAGAAGTCAAGGCCAAGGGTTTCCCGGTTGCCTACGTCGGTGACGTGGTCGGTACCGGCTCTTCCCGGAAGTCCGCTACCAACTCGGTGCTGTGGTTCTTCGGCGACGACATCCCCTATGTACCGAACAAGCGTGCCGGTGGTTTCTGCTTCGGCACCAAGATCGCCCCGATCTTCTACAACACCATGGAAGACGCCGGCGCCCTGCCGATCGAATTCGACTGCACCAACCTGGCCATGGGCGACGTCATCGACGTCTACCCGATGAAGGGCGAAGTGCGCCGTCATGGCAGCGACGAGCTGGTCACCACCTTCCAGCTGAAGACCGACGTGCTGCTGGACGAAGTCCGCGCTGGCGGCCGCATCCCGCTGATCATCGGCCGCGGCCTGACCGAGAAGGCGCGTGCCGAGCTGGGCCTGGCTCCGTCGACCCTGTTCAAGAAGCCGCAGGCTCCGGCCGACAGCGGCAAGGGCTTCACCCTGGCGCAGAAGATGGTCGGCCGTGCCTGCGGCCTGCCGGAAGGCCAGGGCGTGCGTCCGGGCACCTACTGCGAACCGAAGATGACCACCGTCGGCTCCCAGGACACCACCGGCCCGATGACCCGTGACGAGCTGAAGGACCTGGCGTGCCTGGGCTTCTCCGCCGACCTGGTGATGCAGTCCTTCTGCCACACCGCGGCCTATCCGAAGCCGATCGACGTCACCACCCACCACACCCTGCCGGACTTCATCATGACCCGCGGCGGTGTATCCCTGCGTCCGGGCGACGGCATCATCCACAGCTGGCTGAACCGCATGCTGCTGCCGGATACCGTGGGTACCGGTGGTGACTCGCACACCCGCTTCCCGATCGGCATCTCCTTCCCGGCTGGCTCGGGCCTGGTAGCTTTCGCCGCTGCCACTGGCGTCATGCCGCTGGACATGCCGGAATCCGTGCTGGTGCGTTTCAAGGGCAAGCTGCAGCCGGGTATCACTCTGCGCGACCTGGTCCATGCCATCCCCTACTACGCCATCCAGCAGGGTCTGCTGACCGTTGAGAAGAAGGGCAAGAAGAACATCTTCTCCGGCCGCATTCTCGAGATCGAAGGCCTGAACAACCTGACCGTCGAGCAGGCATTCGAGCTGTCCGACGCCTCCGCCGAGCGCTCCGCCGCTGGCTGCACCATCAAACTGCCGGAAGAGTCGATCGCCGAGTACCTGCGCTCGAACATCACCATGCTGCGCTGGATGATCAGCGAAGGCTATGGCGACGCACGCACCCTGGAGCGCCGCGCTCAGGCCATGGAAGCCTGGCTCGCCAAGCCGGAGCTGCTGTCCGCCGACGCCGACGCCGAGTATGCCGCGGTAATCGAAATCGACCTGGCCGAAGTCAAGGAGCCGATCCTCTGCGCGCCGAACGATCCGGACGACGCACGCCTGCTGTCGACTGTTGCTGGTGACAAGATCGATGAAGTGTTTATCGGCTCGTGCATGACCAACATCGGCCACTTCCGCGCTGCCGGTAAGCTGCTGGACAAGGTCAAGGGCGGCATTCCGACTCGCCTGTGGCTGGCTCCGCCGACCAAGATGGACCAGCATCAGCTCGTCGAGGAAGGCTATTACGGCATCTACGGCAAGGCCGGCGCACGCATGGAAATGCCGGGCTGCTCGCTGTGCATGGGTAACCAGGCCCGCGTACAGACCGGTGCAACCGTTGTGTCGACGTCGACTCGTAACTTCCCGAACCGCCTGGGCGACGCGACCAACGTCTACCTGGCTTCGGCCGAGCTGGCGGCTGTCGCGTCGATCATCGGTAAGCTGCCGACCGTCGAGGAGTACATGGAGTACGCGAAGAATATCGACAGCATGGCTGCCGACATCTATCGCTACCTGTCCTTCGACCAGATCGCCGAGTTCCGCGAAGCTGCAGAGAAGGCGAAGATCGCCGTTGTAGAAGTCTGAGGTAATTGCCCTGCACTAGCAGGGCGATCCACCTGAGTGATAAGCCCTGCGCAGGAAACCCTGCCGCAGGGCTTTTTTTCGTCTATCGACAGCGCCAACAGCGGCCGCGCGCCGCGAAAACCAAATGGCAGATTGCAGATACGAAAATGCCCGTATCCGAGGATGCGGGCATTGTTCTGGGCTGCTGCCTGGCAGGGAGCCAGGCGCTAGCGAGGGTCAGTCCTTACTGGACCTGGGCCTCGACTTCAGCCTCGACGCGACGGTTGATCTGACGGCCTTCCTCGGTGGAGTTGTCAGCAACCGGACGGGACTCGCCGTAACCGACGGAATCTACACGATTGCCTTCCACGCCGTACTGGTTGACCAGCACTTCACGCACCGCCTGAGCACGACGCTCGGACAGACGCTGGTTGTACTGATCAGTACCGACCGAGTCGGTGTGACCTTCAACAGTGGTGGAAGTCTGCGGATACTGCTGCATGAAATCGGCGAGGTTCTTGATGTCGGCGTAGCTTTCTTCACGCACGCGCGACTTGTCGAAATCAAACTTCACGTCCAGCTCGACGCGCACCACTTCCGGCTCGGGTTCCGGCTCGGTATCTACGATCGGGGCCGGAGCCGGCTCCGGCGTCGGCTCCACGGCCGCTACCTGTTGACGCGCACCACCACCGAAGTTCAGGCCGACACCCACACCAGCCATCCACTCGCTGTCGCCGGCATCGATATTGTGCATACCGTCAACGCTTGCCTTGGCGAACAGGTTCTCGGTGAAGTAGTACTTCAGGCCGGCACCGACGTTGGCGAAGGTGCTGTGGTCACGACCGCTGCGAGCGGCCTGGCCGATGCTCTGGTGAGCCATGCCAGCCGACACGTAGGGACGCAGACCTACGCCCGGCTGACCGAAGTGATAAGTGGCATCGAGCGAAGTCAGGTTGCCCTTGATGTCCTTGTGGCTACCGTTGACCGGCTCGTCGGAGGTCAGGTCGTGGTATTCGCCATAGGACAGCCCCAGCGAAACGTCATCGGTGAGGAAGTAACTAACGCCCGCACCGTACAGCTCGCCCTCGTCCTCGAAGTCGCGCGAGCTGTCGGAGAAATAGTGCTTGCCGAAACCTTCCACTTCGACCGCGCCCTGCCCCTGGGCAAGCGCATTGAAAGAGGTGGCGGCTACGATCGAGCCAATGACTACGCCCAAGGTGTTTTTCAATTTCATCCGTAAATCCCCATCTGGTGGTTAGCGTCAGAACAATCTAAGGAGACCGGCTGTCATATACCCAAGCTGTTCGCTAGTGAATAAGACAGCAAAAAAAGGCTAAGTTTCGGGAGAGTCTGAAAAATTCTGCCGCAACTTATCCAATGCGCGCTTATAGCGCATCTTCGTTGCGCTCAGCCCCATATGCATGATGTCGGCGATTTCCTGGAACTCGAGTTCGGCAACGAAGCGCAGAACCAGGATTTCGCGATCTATGGGATTGACGTGGACAAGCCATCGATCGAGGCCGCCCTTTTCCTCGAGTTTGGGCGCCTTTTCCTCAGACGCCTCCTCGATCGGGTCAAGACTGAGCGCATCGAGCAAGCGCCGCTTGCGTCGCTCCTTACGGTATTGGGTAATACACTCGTTGTAAGTGATGCTATAGAGCCATGTCTTGAATTTCGATTTACCTTCGAAAGTCTTCAGCCCATAAAGCACTTTGAGCATCACCTCCTGACAGACGTCGTCGGCATCTCGATCATTTCCCAGATAACGCGCGCAGACATTGAACAGCGTCCGCTGATACCGGCGCATCAACTCTTCGTACGCGCGCGTTATATGAAACAGCTCAACGCGCGCGCGCTCGACCAACTCTTCATCGGTGAGCTCGCGCGGGTTATAGCGTGTGGCTGTCGTATGGGTTTTAGTCAAGACACTTCGAGCCGGCAGTCCGCCAGGGTCGCCAATCGGGTGCAGGAAAATGGCGACATATTCTACCAGAGAACCGTGTCAGCGACTGCCTACTCGCTGCTCCAGCAAGGTTCGATTGGGAATCGAGGCCAGCTCGCCATCATCGAGCAAGACCAGCGTCTTGACCGTACCGATCTCTTCGATTTCGCCCTCCAGTTCGGCAAGGCGGATCCGCTGCCCCACCTCGTAAAGCTCACGAACATAGATGCCAGCGAGTATCTGCCCCACCAGCTCGCGGCTGCCCAGGCCGAGCGCTAGCGCAACCGCCAGCCCCACGGTGATCAAGACGATAGCGATGACGTAGTTGAGCAGCTCGGTCTTGACCTCCAGCTGACCGATCGCGACGGAGATGCCGATGATGATCACCAACCCCTGTGCGATTCGAGCCAGACCATGCGCGTAGTCCAGGCCGACCCCTTCAGCAGCCCCTCGAACCAGACCGCTGACCAGCTGCGCGAGGAGCATGCCGACCAGAAGAATCAGCGCTGCGCCCAACACCTTGGGCACATAGAGCGCCAGAACGTCGAGTGTTGCAGAGACCCGCTCCAGGCCGAGTGATTCGGCAGCCGAGACGAGAAAGATGAGCAGCACGAACCAGTAGACGATCTTGCCGACCAGCGTCGAGACCGGCACGCGGATGCCGGCGCGCCCCAGCAGCTTGGTCAGGCCCGTACCGGCCATAAGGCGGTCAAGGCCTATCTTCGCCAGCACCTTGGAAAGCAGGGTATCGAGCAGCTTGGCAACCACGAAGCCCAGCAGCACGACCACCAGGGCGCCAAACAGGCGTGGAATGAAGGCCGCGACCGAGCCCCAAAGGGAGCTCATGGCAGACAGCAGGCTTTGAGTCCAGGGATCGAATTCCATGATCAGTCGACCTTATCGAAAGAAGAACTGGGAGAACGCCGGCGGGTCACAGGCGCGACATTACCCGAGCCGCTGTTGATCGCGATCATCAGGGCTTGCAGGCAGTGGCCCAGCAGGCTGAAGAGATCCCCTGCGCCAACCTGCCGATTGGCGGTCTTGAGTACCCGGCCAAGACTGGCGCTCTCATCGTGAGCAGAAGATTGGTTGAGCAGGTCGCGCAGCGACTCTTCGAAGGGATCGCGCATGAACACCTCGCAGGATATGTCGGCTAGACGGCTGGCCTGCCACTTTGGTCACATTTACAGCCAGCGCAACCGCCGGAATACCCACCACTGGAACACGGCGATAAGGGCAATCACCCCGCAGGCGAAGGCGAACCCATAGGGATTCTCGGCCCCCGGCAGCCCCCCGACGTTGATGCCCAACAAGCCCGTCAGAAAGCTCATCGGCAAAAAGAAGCCGGTAATGATACCCAAAAGATACATGGTCCGGTTCATTCGTTCGCTGAGGCGTCGCTGCTCGGCCTCGAGCACCAGGTTGACGCGCTCTCGCACCAGATCGAGTTCCTCGAGATAGCGCACCAGCCGGTTGCTCAGCTCGTTCCAGTAATCGGCATCGTCCTCGACGAACCAGCTCAGCCGGTTGCGCGCCAACTGTGCGTAGATCTCCCGCTGCGGCAGCAGAAAGCGCCGCAGCCCCGCCGCGCGACGGCGCAGCGAGAGCATGCTGTCATGCTCCGGCCGGTAACGCTCATCGAGCTCGAGCCGCTCTTCCTCGACGTCGACCAGTTCGGCGAACTCCTCGACCAGCCCATCGACGTGATCGGTCATCGCATCGGCGAGATAGACCAGCACCTCCGACGCGGTGCGTGGCCCGTGCCCTTCCTCCAGCAGGCGAATCACCGCTTCGGTCGAGCGCAGCGGACGCAGACGCAGTGAAATGACCCGCTGCCGGTCGGCAAATATTCGCAGCGAGATCATGTCCTCGGGCGCTGCGTCGGGATTGAGGTTGACGCCACGCAAGAAGAGCAGCATCTGCTCGCCCGCCAGCGGCAGCAGTCGCGGCCGCGTGTTCTCCTCGAGCAGCACGTCACAGGCGAACTCGTTCAGCCCGCTGCGTTCGCGCAACCAGCGCTGCGCCTGCGGATGACTTCGATCCCAGTGCAGCCAGAGGCTTTCGCCCTCGGCCAAAGGCTCCGCAAGCTGGGAAAAGCCAATCGAGCGCGCGCCGCCACAACCATCGAGTACGAAAGCGTGCACCAAGCCTTGTGAATCGTCCTGCACCACCCGAGTTGCCCCCTAGATACAAAAAGCCCGGCGAAGCCGGGCCGATATCATGAACTGCCCGTCGCTCACTCGGGCATTTTCAGCGCTTCGGGCGAAACGATGATGCCGTTGTTATCGGCGTAGACATATTCGCCGGGGCGGAAAGTGACGCCGCAGAAGGTCACAGGCACGTTGAGGTCGCCGATGCCACGCTTGTCGGTCTTCATCGGATGGCTGGCCAGCGCTTGCACGCCGAGCTCGGTCTGCGCCAGCACGTCGACGTCGCGTACACAGCCGTAGATCACCAGGCCCTCCCAGCCGTTGCGGGCAGCCTTCTCGGCGAGCATGTCGCCTAGCAAGGCACGACGCAGCGAGCCACCGCCATCGACAACCAGCACCTTGCCAGTGCCATCTACCTCGACCTGCTCCTTGACCAGCGAGTTGTCCTCGAAGCACTTGATGGTGACGATCTGGCCGCCGAACGAATCACGGCCGCCGAAGTTGCTGAAGATCGGCTCGACGACCTGGACGAGCTCCGGATAGGCATCGCACAGATCAGGGGTGACGTATTGCATGAAAAGCTCCTTTTGCGGGTAAAGCCCATGTCGGCTCGGGTACGGCTGGGGCCGTCACGCCTGCCGTACTCCACTCGCCCAGATAAAAAACAGGGCGGAAAAACCGCCCTGTTGGATCACGCTCAGATATTGCCTTCGGCGAGGAAGAACCAGGTGTCGAGCACCGAATCCGGATTCAGCGAGACGCTTTCGATCCCCTGCTCCATCAGCCATTTGGCCAGGTCCGGATGATCGGATGGGCCCTGGCCGCAGATGCCGATGTACTTGCCGGCCTTGTTGCATGCCTGGATGGCGTTGGCCAGGAGCTTCTTGACGGCCGGATTACGCTCGTCGAACAAGTGCGCAATGATTCCCGAGTCACGATCCAGGCCAAGGGTCAGCTGGGTCATGTCGTTCGAGCCGATGGAGAAGCCGTCGAAATACTCGAGGAACTCGTCGGCCAGCAATGCGTTGGACGGCAGTTCGCACATCATGATCACGCGCAGGCCGTTTTCGCCGCGCTTGAGGCCGTACTGAGCGAGCAGATCGACGACCTGGGAAGCCTCACCGAGGGTGCGCACGAAGGGCACCATCAGTTCGACGTTGGTCAGGCCCATCACGTCGCGGACCTTCTTCATCGCCCGGCACTCGAGCTCGAAGCAATCGCGGAAGGAATCGCTGATGTAACGCGAAGCTCCGCGGAAACCGAGCATCGGGTTCTCTTCTTCCGGCTCGTAGAGCTTGCCACCGATCAGGTTGGCGTACTCGTTGGACTTGAAGTCCGACAGGCGCACGATGACTTTCTTCGGCCAGAACGCCGCGGCCAGGGTGCTGACCCCCTCGACCAGCTTCTCGACATAGAAGTCGACCGGATCGCCATAGCCGGCGATGCGCTTCTCGACGCTGTTCTTCACATCGGCCGGCAGGCCGTCGAAGTTCAGCAGGGCCTTGGGGTGCACGCCGATCATGCGGTTGATGATGAATTCCAGGCGCGCCAGGCCAACACCCTCGTTGGGCAGGTGCGCGAAGTCGAAGGCACGGTCCGGGTTACCGACGTTCATCATGATCTTGAACGGCAGATCCGGCATGGCGTCGATGGAGTTCTGGCGGATGTCGAAGCCCAGCTCGCCGTCGAAGATCAGGCCGGTGTCGCCCTCGGCGCAGGAAACGGTCACGCGCTGGCCGTCTTGCAGCAGCTCGGTGGCATTACCGCAGCCGACGACAGCCGGGATCCCCAGCTCACGAGCGATGATCGCTGCGTGGCAGGTACGTCCGCCGCGGTTGGTGACGATTGCGCTGGCGCGCTTCATCACCGGTTCCCAGTCCGGGTCGGTCATGTCGGAGACCAGCACGTCGCCCGGCTGGACCTTGTCCATCTCGCTGACATCGTGAATGACCTTCACCGGGCCGGCGCCGATGCGCTGACCGATGGCGCGGCCTTCGACCAGTACGGTGCCCTTCTCCTTCAGCAGGTAACGTTCCATGACGTTGGCACTGCTGCGGCTCTTCACCGTTTCCGGGCGCGCCTGGACGATGTACAGCTTGCCGTCGTCACCGTCCTTGGCCCACTCGATGTCCATCGGGCGACCGTAGTGCTTTTCGATGATCATTGCCTGCTTGGCGAGGTTGGTGACCTCCTCGTCGGTCAGGCAGAAACGCGCGCGGTCGGCGGCGTCGACCTCGACGGTCTTGACCGATTTGCCGGCCTTGGCTTCATCGCCATAGACCATCTTGATCGCCTTGCTGCCGAGGTTGCGACGCAGGATCGCCGGACGACCGGCTTCCAGGGTCTGCTTGTGCACGTAGAACTCGTCCGGGTTGACGGCGCCCTGTACCACGGTCTCACCCAGGCCGTAGGCGCCGGTGACGAACACCACGTCACGGAAGCCCGATTCGGTGTCCAGCGTGAACATCACGCCGGCAGTGCCGGTTTCCGAACGCACCATGCGCTGCACGCCGGCGGACAACGCGACGAGCTTGTGGTCGAAGCCCTGGTGCACGCGGTAGGCGATGGCGCGGTCGTTGAACAGCGAGGCGAAGACTTCCTTGGCCGCGCGAATCACGTTGTCGACACCACGGATGTTGAGGAACGTCTCCTGCTGGCCGGCAAAGGAGGCGTCCGGCAGGTCTTCGGCGGTGGCAGACGACCGCACGGCAACCGCCATGTTGTCATTGCCGTTGGCCATTTCGGCGAAGGCCTTGCGGATGTCCGCATCGAGCTGAGCGGGGAATTCGGCGTCCATGACCCACTGGCGGATCTGTGCACCGGCCTTGGCCAATGCGTTTACGTCGTCGACGTCCAGCGAATCGAGCACTTCGTGGATACGGTCGTTCAGGCCGCTCTGCTCGAGAAAGTCACGATAGGCCTGGGCAGTGGTGGCGAAACCGCCCGGTACGCTGACCCCGGCACCGGCGAGGTTGCTGATCATCTCGCCCAGGGAGGCGTTCTTGCCCCCTACCCGCTCAACATCGTGATTGCCGAGCTTATCGAGGGAAACTACGTACTCTACCAAGGTGATCTCTCCACTTTGTGTTGAAAACCCAACCGGAACCACTCCGTGTGGCGGTGGCCTGGCCCTGCGAAATAAGTGACAATGCCCGCCAATCCAGCCCGCCAAAACGGGCCAATCATACAGCTGAGAACCGTTCCTGACTAAGGCCCTGGGTACATGAAACGAACCGCTTTCTTCATTTCCGACGGTACCGGTATCACAGCCGAAACGCTTGGCCAGAGTCTGTTGGCGCAGTTCGAGAACATCAGCTTCACCAAACTCACGCGCCCGTACATCGATACCGCGGAAAAAGCGCGGGCAATGGTACAGCAAATCAATAATGCAGCGGAAAAGGACGGCGCTCGGCCGATCATTTTCGACACGCTGGTCAACCAGGAAATCCGCGACATTCTCGCCGAATCCAATGGCTTCATGATCGACATCTTCTCGTCGTTCCTCGCTCCACTCGAGCACGAACTCATGTCGCGCTCGTCCTATTCGGTTGGCAAGTCCCACTCCATCAGTCACAACACCAACTACATGGAGCGCATCGAGGCGGTCAACTTCGCGCTCGACAACGATGACGGCGCCCGCACCCGCTACTACGACAAGGCCGACCTCATCCTGGTCGGTGTATCGCGCTGCGGCAAAACGCCTACCTGCCTGTACATGGCGATGCAGTATGGCATCCGCGCGGCCAACTACCCGCTGACCGAAGAAGACATGGAACGTCTTCAGTTGCCGACCGCGCTCAAGCAGTACAAGGACAAACTGTTCGGCCTGACCATCGACCCCGACCGCCTCGCCGCGATCCGCAACGAACGCAAGCCCAACAGCCGCTACGCCAGCTTCGCCCAGTGCGAGTTCGAGGTCCGCGAAGTCGAGAACCTGTTCCGCCGCGAGAACATCGCCTACATCAACTCCACGCATTTCTCGGTCGAGGAAATCTCGGCAAAGATCCTGGTCGAGAAAGGCGTGGAGCGTCGCCTCAAATAATTGCCGCTTCGCTAGACAACAAAAAGTCCGCTTCGTGCGGACTTTTTGTTGTCTGACCCGGGGGGCGCGATCAGAAACTATCGCCCGGTACGCGCACGGCCCCTTCCATCAGCATGCGCGCACTACGGCTCATGATCGCCTTGGTCACGGTCCACTCACCGTTTACCTGTTTCGCCTCTGCACCGACCCGCAGCGTTCCCGACGGATGCCCGAAGCGCACCGACTCGCGCTCACCGCCGCCCGCGGCCAGGTTGACCAGCGTCCCGGGAACCGCCGCCGCGGTGCCGATCGCCACCGCACAAGTCCCCATCATCGCGTGGTGCAGCTTGCCCATCGACAGCGCGCGTACGAGCAAGTCAACCTCGCCCGCCTCGATGGTCTTGCCGCTTGAGGCGCGATAGCTCTTGGGCGGCGAGACAAAGGCGACCTTCGGCGTGTGCTGGCGGGTCAGCGCTTCTTCGGCCGTCTTGATCAGCCCCATGCGCAACGCACCTGCCACACGAATCTGCTCGAAGCGCGCGAGCTGCGCCGGATCGCCATTGATGTCTTCACGCAGCTCGGTGCCCTGGTAGCCGATATCCTCGGCGTTGACGAACACCGTGGGAATGCCGGCAGTGATCATGGTTGCCTTGAAGGTGCCGATACCGGGCACTTCCAGTTCGTCAACCAGGTTGCCGGTGGGGAACATCGAACCGCCTTCTTCGCCGTCGTCGGACGGGTCGAGAAACTCCAGCACGATTTCGGCAGACGGAAAGGTCACGCCATCGAGTTCGAAGTCGCCGGTTTCCTGAACCTCGCCGTCAGTGATCGGCACGTGGGCAATGATGGTCTTGCCGATGTTGGCCTGCCAGATACGCACCACGCAGGTTCCGTTGTCGGGGATGCGCGCTGGGTCGACCAGCCCGGCGTGAATGGCGAAGGCTCCGGCTGCAGTGGACAGGTTGCCGCAATTGCCGCTCCAATCGACGAACGGCTTGTCGATCGAAACCTGGCCGTAGAGGTATTCGACGTCATGTTCCGGTCGCTCGCTCTTGGACAGGATCACGCATTTGGAGGTCGACGAAGTGGCGCCGCCCATGCCGTCGATCTGTGCGCCGTAGGGATCGGGGCTGCCGATCACTCGCATGAACAGCCGGTCGCGGGCTTCACCCGGCACCTGACAGCGCTCGGGCAGATCGTGCAGGCGGAAGAACACGCCCTTGCTGGTACCGCCACGCATGTAGGTGGCCGGAATCTTGGTCTGGGCTACGTGAGCCATGGGAACTTGCTCCTCATGAAGCCGCGCCGCCAGGGCGACACGGCAAGGAATGCGAATACCGACGCTCCGCCTGCCTCAGGCGGGCGGAGCGTCGATCGGGCTCAGGCCTGGCCGAGGAAGTCCTTGGCGAAGCGCTGCAGCACGCCGCCAGCCTGGTAAACGCTGACCTCGGCAGCGGTGTCGAGACGGCAGGTCACCGGCACGCGGGCTACCTCGCCATTCGTGCGATGGATGACCAGAGTCAGATCGCAGCGCGGCGACAGATCGCCCTCGATGTCGTAGGTCTCGGTACCGTCGAGGCCCAGCGTCAGGCGCGTAGTGCCCGGCTTGAACTCCACCGGCAGCACGCCCATGCCGATCAGATTGGTACGGTGAATGCGCTCGAAGCCTTCGGCGACGATCACCTCCACGCCGGCCAGACGCACCCCCTTGGCCGCCCAGTCACGCGAGCTGCCCTGCCCATAATCGGCCCCGGCGACGATGATCAGGTTCTGCTTGCGATTCATGTAGGTTTCGATGGCTTCCCACATGCGCATCACCTGGCCCTCCGGCTCGACGCGCGCCAGCGAGCCCTGGATCACTTCGCCCGCCTCGTCGCGGCACATTTCATTGAGCAGCTTCGGGTTGGCGAACGTGGCACGTTGAGCGGTCAGGTGGTCGCCGCGGTGAGTGGCGTAGGAGTTGAAGTCCTCCTCGGGCAGGCCCATCTTCGCCAGATACTCGCCCGCCGCCGAGTCCGGCAGGATCGCGTTGGATGGCGACAGGTGGTCGGTGGTGATGTTGTCGCCCAGCACGGCCAGCGGGCGCATGCCCTTGAGCGTACGCTCGCCGGCCAGAGCACCTTCCCAGTACGGCGGTCGGCGAATGTAGGTGGACATCGGGCGCCAGTCGTACAGCGGGCTCTTGGCTTCCTCGACCGCGCCCAGATCGAACATCGGAATGTAGATCTGCTTGAACTGCTCCGGCTTCACGCTGGAGGCCACGATGGCGTCGATCTCCTCGTCGGACGGCCACAGGTCCTTGAGGGTGATCGGGTTGCCGTTGCGGTCGGTACCCAGCACGTCCTGCTCGATATCGAAACGCACGGTGCCAGCGATGGCATAGGCGACCACCAGCGGCGGCGAGGCCAGGAAGGCCTGCTTGGCATACGGATGGATGCGGCCGTCGAAGTTGCGGTTGCCGGACAGCACCGCCGTGGCATACAGGTCACGGTCGATGATTTCCTGCTGGATCTTCGGATCCAGCGCGCCGGACATGCCGTTACAGGTGGTGCAGGCGTAGGCGACGATGCCGAAACCGAGCTTTTCCAACTCGGTCAGCAGGCCGGCTTCCTCCAGGTACAACTTGGCGACCTTGGAGCCCGGCGCAAACGACGTCTTGACCCAGGGTTTGCGTGCCAGCCCCAGCTCGTTGGCCTTCTTCGCCAGCAGGCCGGCGGCGACCACGTTGCGCGGGTTGGAGGTGTTGGTGCAGCTGGTGATTGCGGCGATGATCACCGCGCCGTCCGGCAGCAGGCCCTCGGCCTCTTCGGCACGGGCGGCGGCCAGCTTGGCTTCGTCGGCGATGCCCCTCTCGTGCAGTGCAGAGGTCGGCAGGCGGCGGTGCGGGTTCGACGGGCCGGCCATGTTACGCACGACCGACGACAGATCGAATTCGAGCACACGCTCGTATTCGGCCGACTCCAGCGCCGAAGCCCACAGCCCGGTCTGCTTGGCGTACTGCTCGACCAGCGCCACCTGTTCCGGCTCACGACCGGTCAGCTTGAGGTAGTCGATGGTCTGACCGTCGATGTAGAACATCGCCGCGGTGGCACCGTATTCGGGGCACATGTTGGAAATGGTCGCGCGATCGCCGATCGACAGGCTGTCAGCGCCTTCGCCGAAGAACTCGACGTAGGCACCCACCACGCGTTCCTTGCGCAGGAACTCGGTCAGGGCGAGCACGATGTCGGTGGCGGTGATGCCGGGCTGACGCTTGCCGGTGAGCTTGACACCGACGATATCGGGCAGGCGCATCATCGACGGATGACCGAGCATCACGGTTTCGGCTTCCAGACCGCCGACGCCGATCGCGATCACACCCAGCGCATCCACGTGCGGGGTGTGGGAGTCGGTACCGACGCAGGTATCCGGGAATGCGACGCCGCCTCGCGCCTGGATCACCGGCGACATCTTCTCCAGGTTGATCTGGTGCATGATCCCGTTGCCGGCGGGGATCACGTCGACGTTCTTGAACGCGGTCTTGGTCCACTCGATGAAGTGGAAGCGATCTTCGTTGCGGCGATCCTCGATGGCGCGGTTCTTGGCGAACGCGTCCGGGTCGAAGCCCGCGGCTTCCACGGCCAGCGAGTGGTCGACGATCAGCTGGGTCGGTACTACCGGATTGACCTTGGACGGATCACCGCCCTGTTCGGCGATCGCATCGCGCAGGCCGGCCAGATCGACCAGTGCGGTCTGGCCAAGAATGTCGTGACAGACCACGCGCGCCGGATACCAGGGAAAGTCCAGGTCGCGCTTGCGCTCGATGATCTGCTTGAGCGAGTCGGTCAGCATGGCCGGATCGCAACGGCGCACCAGTTGCTCGGCCAGGACGCGCGAGGTGTAGGGCAAGGTGTCGTAGGCGCCGGGCTGGATATCCTCGACCGCCGCGCGGACATCGAAGTAATCCAGCTGGGTGCCGGGCAGGGATTTGCGATAGTCGGTGTTCATGCCGTTAGGGACTCGATCGAAAAATTTCGGGATTGACGGTAAAGCGCAGGAGCGCCGCAAAGGCGCTCCTGCGACTTATCAACGCTGAGCGAGCGGCACCACCTTGCGCTGCTCGACGCCGACGTACTCGGCGCTCGGGCGGATGATGCGGTTGTTGGCGCGCTGCTCGAACACATGGGCCGTCCAGCCGGTCACCCGCGAGCAGACGAAGATCGGGGTGAACAGCTTGGTCGGGATGCCCATGAAGTGGTAGGCCGAGGCATGGTAGAAGTCAGCGTTGGGGAACAGTTTCTTCTGCTCCCACATGGTTTCGTCGACTGCCACCGAAACCGGATAGAGCACGGTGTCGCCTACCTCGTCGGCCAACTTCTTGGCCCACACCTTGATGACCTCGTTGCGCGGATCGGACACCGAGTAGATCGCGTGGCCGAAGCCCATGATCTTGTCCTTGCGCGCCAGCATGCCGAGGATGCCTTCGCGGGCTTCCTCAGGACTCTTCCACTGCTCGATCATGTCCATCGCCGCTTCGTTGGCGCCGCCGTGCAGCGGGCCACGCAGCGAGCCGATGGCGCCGGTCACGCAGGAGAACAGGTCCGACAGGGTCGAAGCGCAAACGCGCGCGGTGAAGGTGGAGGCGTTGAACTCGTGCTCGGCGTAGAGGATCAGCGAGACGTTCATCACCCGCACGTGGGTTTCGCTGGGCTTCTTGCCGTGCAGCAGCGCCAGGAAGTGGCCGCCGATGGTCTCCTCGTCGCTGGTGCAGCTGATGCGCACGCCTTCATGGCTGTAGCGGTACCAGTACACCATGATCGCCGGGAACGCCCCGAGCAGACGGTCGGCCTTGTCGCGCTGCTGTTCGAAGCTCTCCTCCGGCTCGAGGTTACCGAGCATCGAGCAGCCGGTGCGCATGACGTCCATCGGGTGGGCGCTGGCCGGGATGCGCTCGAGCACTTCCTTCAGCGCCTGCGGCAGGTCGCGCTGGGCCTGCAGTTTCTTCATATAGGCCGACAGTTGTTCCTTGTTCGGCAGCTCACCGTACAGCAGCAGGTAGGCGACTTCCTCGAACAGGCAGTGTTCGGCGAGCTCGCGCACGTCGTAGCCACGATAGGTCAGACCCGCCCCCTCCTTGCCGACGGTGGAAAGGGAGGTCTGGCCAGCGATCTGGCCGCGCAGGCCTGCACCGGTGAGTACTTTTGCTTCTGCCATTGCTACGTTCCTCATCTTGGATTTTTTGTAGGAATCTTGCTGGATACTGCTCAGCGGGGTTCGGTTCAGCCTTTCTTCTGGGCGAACAGGGCGTCCAGATGCTGCTCGAAGGCGTGATAGTTGATGCGATCGTAGAGCTCCATGCGGGTCTGCATGGTATCGATCACGTTCTTCTGGGTTCCGTCGCGGCGCAGCGCGGTATATACGTTCTCGGCCGCCTTGTTCATCGCGCGGAACGCCGACAGCGGATAGAGCACCAGGGACACGTCGACGCTGGCCAGCTCTTCGGTGGTGTACAGCGGCGTTGCGCCGAACTCGGTGATATTGGCCAGAATCGGCGCCTTCACACGATCGGCGAAGGTCTTGTACATCGCCAGCTCGGTGATCGCCTCAGGGAAGATCATGTCGGCACCGGCCTCGATGCAGGCGGCCGCACGGTCCAGCGCCGCGTTCAGGCCTTCCACCGCCAGCGCGTCGGTCCGCGCCATGATCACGAAGCTGTCGTCGGTACGCGCATCGACCGCGGCCTTGATGCGGTCGACCATCTCCTGTTGCGAGACGATCTCCTTGTTCGGACGGTGGCCGCAGCGCTTGGCGCCGACCTGGTCCTCGATATGGATCGCCGCGGCGCCGAACTTGATCATCGACTTGACGGTACGCGCCACGTTGAAGGCCGAGGAGCCGAAGCCGGTGTCGACATCGACCAGCAGCGGCAGGTCGCAGACGTCGGTGATCCGGCGCACGTCGGTCAGCACGTCGTCCAGGCCGGTGATCCCCAGGTCCGGCAGCCCCAGCGAGCCCGCCGCGACACCACCACCGGAGAGGTAGATGGCCTTGAAGCCGGCACGCTTGGCCAGCAGCGCGTGGTTGGCATTGATCGCGCCGACTACCTGCAGCGGATGTTCACTGGCCACGGCGTCACGAAAGCGCTGGCCGGCAGTTGGAAGAGTCATGCGTTGCCCCTCTTTGATGGTGACTTGTGCTCTTGGGTCGCCTGGTAATGGCGTTCAATGTTGCGTTTGGAAGCCGCGATATGCCGACGCATCAGCAGCTCGGCCAGCTCGCCGTCGCGATCGGCGATGGCATCGAGAATCCTGTGATGCTCGGCAAAGGCCTGGTGCGGTCGGTTCGGCGTCGCCGAAAACTGGATGCGATACATGCGAACCAGCTGATAGAGCTCGTCGCACAGCAGCTTGGCCAGCGTTCGGTTGCCGCTGCCCTGGATGATCCGGTAATGGAAGTCGAAATCACCCTCCTGCTGGTAATAGCCCACTCCGGCCTGGAACGCCTCGTCGCGCTCGTGCGTACGCAGCACCGAACGCAGCTCGCCGATCTCCAGTTCGCTCATGCGCTCGGCCGCGAGACGACAGGCCATGCCTTCGAGCGACTCACGGATCTCGTAGAGTTCGATCAGCTCGGCATGGCTGAGCGAGACCACCCGCGCACCGACATGCGGAACACGAACCAGCAACTTCTGGCCTTCGAGCCGGTGGATGGCCTCGCGCAACGGCCCGCGGCTGATGCCGTAGGTCCTGGCGAGCTCCGGCTCGGAGATCTTGCTCCCCGGGGCGATTTCGCCTTTGACGATGGCCGCCTGAATTCGCCGGAAAACGTTTTCGGCCAGGGTGCCGCTATCGGCGTCATAAGCAGGAGATGCAGCCACACTATCCAACATCATTGTCGACACTCAGGTTTTGCATGGGGCAAAAGTAGACCCCACGAGAGGCACGGTCAACCTTCCAGAGGAAGATTGTCGACAATTTGACTAAAGTCGTACGCCTGGACCTACTGCTTCCACAGCGCCGGCGAATGCCTTCGCGTGTGCATGTCGCACCCGCAAAACGCCATGCTAGAATGCCAGCCCTTCGCTGCCACGCGCCGCTTGGCGCTCGGCACAGCCAGGACCGACTTGCGGCCCCGTCACTCCAATTGCACCCGACCTGATCCGGACCTATGAGAGCCAACGCCTTCTTTCTTTCGCTCTGCCTGTTATCCATACCGATCGCCAGCCAAGCAGCGGAGACGGCGATCTATGGCCTGAACGAGAATGTGGAGATACCCGAATTCGGTCTCGAGATCGCAGCCAAGCTCGACACCGGCGCGCAGACGGCATCGCTCAGCGCTCGCGATATCGAGCGATTCAAGAAGGATGGCAAGACCTGGGTGCGCTTCTACCTGGGCCTGGACAGTGAACACAGTCACCCGATCGAGCGTCCGCTGGTTCGGATCAGCAAGATCAAGCGTCGTGCCGGCGATTTCGATCCAGAGGAAGAAAAGACCTACACCGCGCGCCCTGTCATCGAGCTCGATGTCTGCATGGGACAGGTCCGCCGAACCATCGAAGTGAACCTCACGGACCGAAGCGCTTTCCAATACCCCATTCTGATTGGTTCCGATGCGCTTACCCGCTTCGGTGCACTGGTCGACCCGAGCCGTACCTACATTGCCGGCAAGCCCGGCTGCATCAACGAATCCGACGCTGACGAGTAATACCCATGCGCTCACTCACCCTGCATCTGAAAGTCCTGATCTTCGTGCTCGTCGCACTGGGTATTTCGATCACGGCTTACCAAATCTTCGTGCTCGGCATCCCCGTCACCGAAGACGAGACCGACGATCTGTGGAACATCGACGCCAAGGTCGAGTTCGTCGCCAGCCCGCGCGAGCCGGTCAAGCTGCAGATGTTCGTGCCGCCGCTGAACCAGGAGTTCGTCAGCCTCAACGAGAGCTTCATCTCCAACAACTACGGCGTCAGCGTCAACCGCGTCGACGGCAACCGCCGCGTCACCTGGTCGGCCCGCCGCGCCAGTGGCAAGCAGACCCTCTATTACCGCCTGGTGCTGACCAAGCGCTACAGCGGCGAGCAGACCAAGGCCACCGGCCCGATCTTCCGTGACAGCCTGCCGGTAGAGGGCGCCGAGAAGATTGCTGCCGAAGCGCTGCTCTCGCCGATCCGCCAGCACTCGGCCGACGTCGAGACGTTCATCAGCGAAGCCATCAAACGTGTCAACAATGTCGAAGACGACAACGTCAAGCTGTTGCTCGGCGGCGACGCCAGCACGGCGAACAAGGCGAGCGTCATCGAACTGTTGCTGTCCATCGCCCACGTGCCGATGGAACGCGTCCACACCATTCGCCTGAGTGTGGAGCAACAGACGCCGGAACTCTGGCTGCGCAGCTTCAACGGTGACCGCTGGCTGTATTTCAACCCGGAAACCGGCGAGCAGGGCCTGCCCAAGGACCGCCTGGTCTGGTGGACCGGCAACGACCCGCTGATGAACCTCGAAGGCGGGCGCAATCCGCAGATTACCTTCACGCTGAACAACAGCGAGATGAACGCCATTCGCCTGGCCAAACTGACCGACGAGAACACCGACGCGGACTTCCTCGAATATTCGCTCTACGGCCTGCCGCTGCAGACGCAGCAGACCTACCAGATCATGATCATGATCCCGATTGGCGTGCTGGTGATCCTGATCCTGCGTAACCTCGGTGGCCTGCAGACGCTGGGCACCTTCACCCCGGTACTGATCGCCCTCGCCTTCCGCGAAACCCAGCTCGGCTTCGGCATCGTGCTGTTCACCATCATCACCGCACTGGGCCTGTCGCTGCGCTCGTACCTGGAGCACCTCAAGCTGCAGATGCTGCCTCGCCTGTCGGTCGTGCTGACCTTCGTCGTGGTACTGATCGCCGTGATCAGCCTGTTCAGCCACAAGCTCGGCCTGGAGCGCGGCCTGTCGGTCGCACTGTTCCCGATGGTGATCCTGACCATGACCATCGAACGCCTGTCGATCACCTGGGAAGAGCGTGGCGGCGGCCATGCGTTCAAGGTCGCCGTAGGTACCATCATCGCGGCGACGCTGGCCTACCTGCTGATGAGCCTGGAGCAGCTGACCTACTTCATCTTCACCTTCCCGGCGGTGCTGCTGATCATGGTGGGCTTCATGCTGGCGATGGGTCGCTATCGCGGCTACCGCCTGACCGAACTGTTCCGCTTCAAAGCCTTCCTGAAGGATTGAGCCCATGTTCGGTCTGATCAAGACGTGGAAGGCCCTGTCTGCCAAGGGCATCATGGGCATCAACCGCCGCAACGCGGACTACGTGCTCAAGTACAACAAGCGCAGCCTGTACCCGATCGTCGATGACAAGATCATCACCAAGCAGCGTGCGATCGAGGCCGGCATCCATGTTCCGGAGATGTACGGGATCATCGAGACCGAGAAGGACATCGACAAGCTCAAGGACATCGTCAAGGACCACACCGATTTCGTCGTCAAGCCGGCCCAGGGTGCCGGCGGCGACGGCATCCTGGTGATCGCCGACCGCTTCGAGGGTCGCTACAAGACGGTTTCGGGCAAGATCCTGTCGCACGACGAAATCGAGCATCAGATCTCCAACATCCTCACCGGCCTCTACTCGCTGGGCGGGCACCGCGACCGCGCGCTTATCGAATATCGCGTCACCCCGGACCCGATCTTCAAGAGCATCAGCTACGAAGGCGTACCGGACATTCGCATCATCGTGCTGATGGGCTATCCGGTGATGGCCATGCTGCGCCTGCCGACCCGGCAGTCCGGGGGCAAGGCCAACCTGCACCAGGGTGCGATCGGGGTCGGCGTGGACCTGGCCACCGGCATCACGCTGCGCGGCACCTGGCTGAACAACAAGATCACCAAGCATCCGGACACCACCAACGCGGTGGACGGCGTGCAGCTACCCAACTGGGACGGTTTCATGAAACTGGCTGCCGGTTGCTACGAGCTGTGCGGCCTTGGCTACATCGGTGTCGACATGGTGCTCGATGTCGACAAGGGCCCGTTGATTCTCGAACTCAACGCTCGCCCGGGCCTGAACATCCAGATTGCCAATGACTGCGGCCTCACGCACCGCGCGCAGGCTGTGGAAGCGCGCGTCGCGGAGCTGAAGGAAAAGGGCATCCAGGAAACGCCGGAAGAGCGGGTACGCTTTTCGCAAGAACTGTTCGGCCACGTGCCGCAGCGCGATTGATCGCTGGCCGGGCCGCCGAGGCCCGGTCCAGGCCAAGCTCAGCATGAATCTCTGCACCCTCGACCCCCTGCCCTACCTGCCCGACCCGGCGGCCTACTTCGAGCGAGTCCGCGAAGCGCCGGGAGCGATCTTGCTGGACTCGGGCCGGCCGGTCGCACAGCGCGGGCGCTACGACCTGATCAGCGCCTGGCCGCTGGAGACGCTCAGCCCACTCCCCGACGAAAATGCAGCAGCCTTCTTCGTGCGCCTTCGCCTCGCGCTGGCGCGCCTCGGCCCGGCGCAATTGCCCGCAGGCGTCGAGTTGCCCTTCGCCGGGGGGCTGATCGGCCTGCTGGCATACGATTTCGGCAGGCGCGTCGAGGTGTTGCCCGCCCAGGCGGTCGATGACCTCGGTGCGCGCGACGCCCAGCTGGGCCTGTATAGCTGGGCGGTTACCACCGATCATGCAACCCAGCGCTCTTATCTGGTCTGTCACCCGCGCCTGGCGGCGGACGAGCGTCGGCGATTGCTGGCACTTTTTGGCGACAAGGCGAATACGCCAGACGCAACAGCATCCTTCGAGCTGAGCGAGCCCTTCCGCGCCGACCTCACGGCCGAGCGATACCGCGCGGCGATCGAGCGCATCCAGCAGTACATCCGCGACGGCGACTGCTATCAGGTCAACTTCGCCCAGCGCTTCCAGGCGTCTTATCACGGGCAGCCCTGGCAGGCTTACAGAGCGCTACGTCAGGCGTGCCCAACGCCCTTCGCCGGGTTTCTCTCGTTCGAACAGGGTGCTATCGCCAGCCTGTCGCCGGAGCGTTTCCTGAGTGTTGTCGATGGTCAGGTGGAAACCCGGCCGATCAAGGGCACACGTCGGCGCATGCCCGAATCCGGTGCGGACGCCGCTGCCGCTGCCGAACTCCTGGCGGCCGACAAGGATCGCGCCGAAAACCTGATGATCGTGGACCTGCTGCGCAATGACCTTGGGCGCAGCTGCCGCACCGGCAGCGTTCGGGTGCCGGAGCTGTTCGCCTTGGAGAGCTACCCGAACGTCCACCACCTGGTCAGTGCAGTGCGCGGCGAACTGGCCGCCGGCAAGGACGCACTCGACCTGCTCGCGGGCAGCTTTCCGGGCGGCTCGATCACCGGGGCGCCGAAAATCCGGGCCATGCAGATCATTGACGAGCTCGAACCCACTCGCCGCTCGATCTACTGCGGCTCGCTCCTGTATCTGGACGTCCGCGGCCGGATGGACAGTTCGATCGCCATCCGCACCTTGCTGTTCAGCGAGCAACGTGTCTATTGCTGGGGTGGCGGCGGCATCGTTGCCGACTCCAACTGGCAGGCCGAGTATCAGGAATCGCTGGACAAGGTAAACATTCTGCTGCGGACGCTGGAAGCGGCCGGCCGCTGACGGCAAACGAAAACGGCGCCACCTGGGCGCCGTTCCTGCCGCTCTCTATCGCTTAGAGCGCCAGCTTGCGGTTCGAGGCCTTGAGGAATTCCTGCTTGAGGTCCTCGTAGGTGTGCACCGCCGGGAACTGCGGAAATTCACGGATCACGTTGTCCGGCGCATGGAACAGGATGCCGGCATGCGCCTCGGCAAGCATTGTGGTGTCGTTGTACGAGTCGCCCGCTGCGATGACGCGGTAATACAGGCTCTTCAGGGCGATGACGGACTGGCGCTTGGGATCCTTCTGGCGCAGCTGGTAATCGACGACCCGGTCGCTCTCATCGGTGATCAACCGATGGCACAGCAGCGTCGGAAAGCCGAGCTGACGCATCAGCGGCTGGGAAAATTCATAGAAGGTGTCGGACAGGATCACGACCTGGAAGCGCTCGCGCAGCCAGTCGACGAACTCTACCGCCCCTTCCAGCGGCTTCAGGGTACCGATGACCTGCTGGATGTCCGACAGCTTCAGGCCGTGCTCGTCGAGAATGCGCAGGCGCTGCTTCATCAGCACGTCGTAGTCGGGAATGTCACGCGTGGTCGCCCGGAGCGACTCGATTCCGGTGGCCTCGGCAAAGGCAATCCAGATCTCCGGAACCAGTACGCCTTCCAGGTCGAGACAGGCTATTTCCACGGGCCACTCCTCATGCAGAAAATGAAAGGCGGCACTCTAACGGCACCGACGCAGCGAAGCAACGCGACGCTTATACCCAAACAGCGGGGTTTGAAACGCCAATCGTTATTTAGAAGCATATTCGCGCTTTGCTACCATCCCTCGCCCGAGAGCGCCCGAGCGCCAACAAGCCGAGGAAAGCCGTGAGATGAACCACCAACCGATCGATGTAGCTGCATTGGCTGAGCGTTACGCCAGCAAGTCGCCACAGGAAATCCTCAAGCTCGCCTTCGATCTGTTCGGCGACGATCTCTGGATATCCTTCAGCGGTGCCGAAGACGTCGTATTGGTGGACATGGCCTGGAAGCTGAACAAAAACGTTCGGGTCTTCAGCCTCGACACCGGTCGCCTGCACAGCGAGACCTACCGGTTCATCGAACAGGTGCGCGACCACTATGGCATTGCCATCGACATCCGCACGCCCGATCCGCAATTGCTCGAGCCAATGGTCCGGGAAAAAGGCCTGTTCAGCTTCTATCGCGACGGCCATGGCGAATGCTGTGGCATCCGCAAGATCGAGCCGCTACGCCGCAAGCTTTCGGAAGTCCGCGCCTGGGCGACCGGCCAGCGCCGCGACCAGAGCCCCGGCACCCGCAGCCAGGTGCCGGTACTCGAGGTCGACGGCGCCTTCTCGACGGCCGAGCACCCGCTCTACAAGTTCAATCCGCTGGCGCAGATGAGCAGCGAGGAAGTCTGGGGTTATATCCGCATGCTGGAGGTCCCCTACAACAGCCTCCACGAGCGGGGTTTCATCAGCATCGGCTGCGAGCCCTGCACCCGGCCGGTGCTGCCCAACCAGCACGAACGCGAAGGCCGCTGGTGGTGGGAAGAAGCGACCCACAAGGAATGCGGCCTGCACGCCGGCAATCTGATCGCCAAGACCTGAGCGATCAGTAGGTGGGCAACTCGACGTGTTCGAACAGGGCGTCGAGATCCGCCTTGTTCCGACACTGAATGGCCTGCTCGACCACCTTGCGATCCAGGTGCGGCGCGAACTGCTGGATGAAGTCGCACATGAAGCCACGCAGGAAGGTGCCGCGTCGAAAGCCGATCTTGGTGACGCTCGACTCGAACAGCTCGCTGGCATCGAGCGCCACCAGGTCGGCATCCTGCTGAGCATCGACCGCCATCCGCGCCACGATGCCCACGCCAAGGCCCAGGCGAACGTAGGTCTTGATCACGTCCGCATCCGCCGCGGTGAACACCACTTTTGGCGCCAGGCCGCGATGGCTGAACGCTTCATCCAGTTTCGAGCGTCCGGTGAAGCCGAACACATAGGTCACGATCGGATGCTCGGCCAGCGCCTCCAACGTGAGTTTGTCGAGCTTGGCCAGCGGATGCCCCTGCGGGACGATTACGCAACGGTTCCAGCGATAGCACGGCATCATCACCAGATCTCCGAACAGCTCCAGCCCTTCGGTGGCAATGGCAAAATCGACGGTGCCGTCGGCCGCCATTTCGGCGATCTGCGTGGGCGTACCCTGATGCATGTGCAACGCCACGTCCGGGTACTGCTTGATGAACGCGCTGATCACGCGCGGCAGCGCGTACCGCGCCTGCGTGTGCGTCGTCGCGATACTCAACGTGCCCTTCTTTTCGTTGGAGAATTCCTGGGCGATCTGCTTGATGCTCTCGCACTTGCGCAGGATCTCGCCAGCCGTGGTGATGATGCGCTCGCCGGCCGGCGTCACGCGTGTCAGGTGCTTGCCGCTACGCGCGAACACCTCGACACCGAGTTCGTCCTCCAGCAGGCGGATCTGCTTGCTGATACCCGGCTGCGAGGTGAACAGGCTCTGTGCGGTTGCCGAGACGTTGAGGTCATGGTGCGCCACTTCCCAGATGTAACGCAGTTGCTGCAGCTTCATAGATAACCCTCAGAGGCAAAGGCACCGCTACCTAGCGGCCATGCTTATAACCAGAGGAATGATACAAGCGAGAGCATAGACCGTCCTCTGGGTTTTTCCCGGCCCCGGCGGTCGCTCGTAGGGTAGCGCCGCTGCAGTCAGCCCGGCGGCTGGGCGGCTGCATCCAGGAAACACAGGGCCCGGTAAAGCACTTCGGTTCGCGGCATCGCATAACCGGCCTGCGCAGCCTGCGCCAACGGCACGGCATAAATGGCCTCGAGCTCCATCGGCCGATGCGCCCGACGATCGTGATACATGCTCGGCAGGTAGTCAGGCATCGCAGCGGTCCCTTGCAGCATCTTTTCCGTGATTGCCGGCGGCAATGTGTAGCCGCACGCCTGTGCAGCTCCCTCGACCTCCTGCATGACCAGCCGGACGAGTTCACGGCTGTCGTCGTTGCGCAGCAGGGTACGCGTGTCGGCATCGAGCAAGACCGACAGGCCATTGAAGGCTGCGTTCCAGATCAGCTTCATCCAGCGTGCCTGCGCCAGGCTCGGCATGCCTGTCGAGTCGATTCCAGCCGCCCTGAACAACGCAACACCTTCGTCGACGATCCGCTGGCGTTGTTCGGCGTCCGCTGGCCCGGTGTGATAGCCGAGATTGACCGCGCCCAGGGCCTGATGCACGACGACGCCGGGCTCGGCGCGGTGGGCGCAGATCGCGCAGAGCCCACCGAGCAGGTGCATGTCGTCACGCAACAGGGGGCGCAGGGCGTCTTCGACACCAAGCCCGTTTTGCAGCAAGACCACCTTGGCCCCCGGCGCCGCTGCCTGCACGATTGCCGGCGCCAGAGCGGCATTAGAGGTCGTCTTGGCGGCTACGAACAACCAATCGCACGGCGGCATGTCCGCAGCCTGGCGGTAGGCCTGTACCGAATCCAGCTGTAGCGCTCCATGAACCTGGCTCTCGACCCGCAGCCCCCGGGCGGTGACCGCCGCATACTCGCTGCGCAGCAGGAAATGCACGTCCTGCCCGGCCCTTGCCAACATCAGCCCGTAGAACCCGCCGATGGCGCCGGTGCCGATGATTCCAATGCGCGAATGCCCTGATGCCATGCTTTGCCGCTCCTGTTGTCGTGATCCGTCCCGCCGAGGTCACGACACGATAACAGCGCGATCGGCAGGACGCACAATCGCACCGGATCGCCCACCCGATACCTTGGTAGGAACGCAGCGAAACCGGCCATCAATCTCGTTGTCGATGCCGCCCAATAGCGCTAAGGTGCGTGTCCCGCTGCGCTCCATCGCTCTGCATTGCTGCACCGGGATTGCCAGCGCAGAGCACCTGTGACCCGGACGAGTAATACATGGCTGAGCTACCAATCGACGATCTCAACGTTTCCTCCAACGAAACCCTGATCACCCCTGAACAGCTGAAGCGCGAGCTGCCGCTGACCGACGCAGCTGCCAAGACCGTGGCACACGGGCGCCAGGTGGTGCGTGACATCCTCGATGGCAAGGACCACCGCCTGTTCCTCGTCGTGGGTCCGTGCTCCATCCACGACCTGAAAGCTGCACACGAATACGCTGAACGTCTGAAAGCGCTCGCCGAGCAGGTTTCCGACAGCCTGTTCCTGGTCATGCGTGTCTACTTCGAAAAACCGCGGACGACGGTCGGCTGGAAGGGGCTGATCAACGACCCCTACATGGATGACTCCTTCAAGATTCAGGATGGCCTGCACATCGGCCGCAAGCTGCTGCTGGATCTCGCCGAGATGGGCTTGCCCACCGCGACCGAAGCGCTGGACCCGATCTCCCCGCAGTATCTGCAGGACCTCATCAGCTGGTCGGCCATCGGCGCACGCACCACCGAATCCCAGACGCATCGGGAGATGGCCTCCGGCCTGTCCTCGGCAGTCGGTTTCAAGAACGGGACCGATGGCAGCCTCACGGTAGCCATCAATGCCCTGCAGTCGGTCTCCAGCCCACATCGTTTCCTGGGCATCAACCAATCTGGCGGCGTCTCCATCGTCACCACCAAGGGCAACAGCTACGGTCACGTGGTGCTGCGCGGCGGCAACGGCAAGCCCAATTACGACTCGGTCAGCGTCGCGCTTTGCGAGCAGGAACTGAAGAAGGCGGGGATCCCGCTGAACGTGATGATCGACTGCAGCCACGCCAACTCCAACAAGGATCCGGCACTGCAGCCGCTGGTGATGGACAACGTCGCCAACCAGATCCTCGAGGGCAACCAGTCGATCGTCGGCCTGATGGTCGAAAGCCATCTGGGCTGGGGCAACCAGCCGATCCCCAAGGATCTGTCGCAACTGAAGTACGGCGTCTCGGTCACCGACGCCTGCATCGACTGGGATACTACCGAGAAGGCTGTACGCTCGATGCACGGCAAGTTGAAGTCGGTGCTGCCGCAGCGGCAACGCAATCGCACCTGATACGACCAGAACGCCGGGCTAGCCCGGCGTTCTTCATTCTGCGCCCTCGCCTGCGCTGCTCAGCCCCTGACGCTCCATGTACCACTCCACGTACGAGCAGGACGGGATAACGCTGTAGCCTTCCTCCTCGGCAAAATCGAGCGCCCGTTGCGCCAAGGCAGCGGCAATCCCCCTTCCGCGTAGCGCGTCCGGCACGAAAGTCCGATAGATATCCAGCGTCTGTTTGCCGAGATCGACGTAGGCGAGATAAGCCATGTGCCCGTCGATCACCGTCTCGAAGCGATGTCCGTCGCGGTCGTGGCGAATGGTTAATGCATCGGTCATCTGAACTCCTAGGCAGGATCAGCCTGATTTTTCTTATTGTTGCATGCCGGTTCAGGGCCAACCTTGATATGGGCGGCCTGTTGAAACGGTGAGCCTTTCTTTCTACCCGGTTCGAACGTTCGCGGCCACCCCGAACCGCCTGCTCGCGGCGTCGAATGCCTCGCATCGTACAAAAGACGATGTTGTTGCAGACCGCAAAGTGGCTACTTTTTATCCTGACGATGGTCGAAGCAATGGATGACCGTTCGTCAGCAAAATTTTTGCTGCCGGAACGGTCCGCTCCGTTTACTTAACCAAAGTTATAGGTAGTATGTGCACGCAAACTTTCCATAACGGAAGTTGCTTATGGATTCCATATTTAAGGGGAACACGATGAACAACGTTCTGAAATTCTCTGCTCTGGCTCTGGCCGCAGTTCTGGCTACCGGTTGCAGCAACAGCATGACCAAAGAAAGCGAAGCTCGCCTGACCGCGACCGAAGACGCTGCCGCTCGCGCCCAGGCTCGCGCTGACGAAGCGTACAGCAAGGCTGACGAAGCCCTGGCCGCTGCTCAGAAGGCTCAGCAGACCGCTGACGAAGCCAACGAGCGCGCTCTGCGCATGCTGGAACGCGCCAGCCGCAAGTAATTGCAGCTGAAGCAAAAAAGCCGACCCCAGGGTCGGCTTTTTTATGCCTGAATTTCGGGGGCCATGTCCGTCACAGCCCCAGCCCCAGCCCCAGCCCCAGCCCTTCCATTTAGAACACCGGGGCTTCTTCGGAACTCGCCACGGTGGTGTGTTGCTCGGCGATCTGGATCGGCAAGCCGTCCTCACCGGCGACCACATCGCGCACCACTTCCCAGTCCAGATTGAGCTTGCCAGCCGTTTCGTCACGCTTGAGCAGGGTATTGATGACGATCGCGTGCTTGTCCATCACCGTCATGCCCTTCTCTTCGCTTTCCAGCGGGGCGTGCGCCTCGAGGTAGACCTTGCCGTCGCTGACGCCGAACTTGTACGGCTCATCGATGATCCGCACCGGCGTGCCGACGCCGACCATCCGCGAAAGCTCCAGCACGTTATGGTTCAGCATGCGGAAGCAGCCGTGGCTCACGCGCATGCCGATACCGAATTTCTTGTTCGATCCGTGAATGAGATAGCCGGACATGGCCAGGTTCATCTTGAACGGCCCCAGCGGATTGTTCGGGCCAGGCGGCACGACGGTCGGCAGCGGGTCACCCTCGGCTGCATGTTCCTCACGAATCGACTTGGGCGGATACCACGCCGGGTTCGGCGTCATGGCGGTAATCCGCGTGCTGCCCACCGGCGAACCCCAGCCTTCACGACCGATGCCCAGCGGATAGGTATGCACCACCGACTTGCCCGGCGGGTAGTAATACAGCCGGAACTCGGCGAGGTTGATGACCACGCCCTCGCGCGGGCCGGGCGGCAGAATGAAGCGGGTCGGCAGGATCACATCGGTGCCCTCGCCTGGCAGCCAGGGGTCGACCCCCGGGTTCGCCGCGACCAGCTCCGAATAACCGAGGTCATAGGTCTCGCCCAGCGCCGCAAAGGTGTCTTCGTACTTGGCCTTGATCACCTGGATCTCGCCGACGACATCCTCACCTTCCGGTGGCAGCGGCAATTCCAGCGCAGCGCTGTGGCCGGCCAGCAGCAACGTAGCAAGTGACAGACAGGAGGCGACCCGGGACGCGCGCGAGAACATTCAGAAGACCCTTGGCATGAACGACGAAATGGTTGGATTGTACTTGAACGGCCGCCCGTATGAGCTACCACGCATGCCCTGCAGACGGAAGGCCTTTGCGCCGTGCCTCGAGCAATGCGCGGCAGGACGCACAGAGCCGGCGATCCTTCAGCACCTCGCGCTGCAGGTCCTGCCAGCGTGGCTGGGCCGGCAAAAGACCGCCACAGAGCGTTCGGTCGGCATGGCCATCGAGTTCGAGCTGCCGCAGGGCCAGATGCAGGCGATTCTCGCGGCAGGCGAACAGGTCGAACTGCTCGTCCGGCACGATGAGTCGGTAGGCGTAGAGGGTCCTGGCTGAGCGCGACATCGAAGGCTCCAATCGAGGGCGCGACAGTAGCCGTGCGGAGGCCGCAAAGCAAGCGCTAGCGCGGTCTGTAGCGATACCCGCTATAGCAGCGGTTCGAGCGCCGGCCAGACATTTTGCAGCAGCCGGGCCTGTGCCCGTGCGGCCGGGTGAATGCCATCGGGTTGCATCATCGAAGCGACGCCGCCGACGCCCTCGAGAAAGAACGGCACAAGTGCGACCTGCTTGTCCTGCGCCACCTGCGAAAACACTTCGGCGAACGCTTCGGTATATCGACGGCCATAGTTGGGCGGCAATTGCATGCCGAGCAGCAGTACTTCGGCGCCGGCCTGGCGGGATTTGTCGACCATGCGGGCAAGATTCTGTTGCAATTGCGCCGGGGCCTGTCCACGCAACCCATCGTTGCCGCCGAGCTCAATGATCACCACCTGCGGACGGTGCTCGGCGAGCAGCGAATCGAGCCTGGAAAGCCCGCCAGCGCTGGTGTCGCCGCTGACCGAGGCATTGACCACCGCGTGCTCCTTGCCGGTTTCGGCGAGGCGCTCGCGCAGCAGCTGCACCCAGCCTTGCTCGGTTTCCAGGCCAAAAGCGGCGCTGATACTATCGCCCACCACCAGTACCGTGCCGGCCAGGGCATTCTGAGCCCACAGCACCAGCGCCAGCACGCCACCCTTGAGCCACATTCGCATCGGATCTCCCCATGAGCGGCAGCATTCTCATCGCCCGGCACCTTAGCAAAGTGGTCTCCAGCGCGGAAGGCGAGCTGCGGATCCTTGACGACCTGTCGCTGGAGCTGGCAAGCGGCGACAGCCTGGCCATCGTCGGCGCGTCCGGCTCGGGCAAGTCGACACTGCTCGGTCTGCTGGCTGGCCTGGATTTGCCCAGTGCCGGCGAAGTGCTGCTGGCCGGCCACGCGCTCGAACGCCTCGACGAAGATGAGCGCGCCCGCGTGCGCGGCGCCCATGTCGGCTTCGTCTTTCAGTCGTTCCAGTTGCTCGAGAGCCTGACCGCCGAAGAAAACGTCATGCTCGCCCTGGAGCTCAAAGGGGCACAGCATGCGCGCAGGCAGGCGGTCGAACTGCTCGAGCGGGTCGGCCTCGGCCTGCGTCTGCACCACTATCCGCGTCAGCTGTCGGGCGGCGAACAGCAGCGCGTCGCGCTCGCGCGCGCCTTCGCCGCGCAACCTGAGCTGCTGTTCGCAGACGAGCCGACCGGCAATCTCGACAGCCAGACCGGCGCGCACATCATCGAACTGATGTTCGAGCTCAACCGCGAGCGCGGCACTACCCTGGTCCTGGTTACGCACGAAGAGCGTTTGGCACGCCGGTGCCGACGAGTCTTGCGCCTGGAGGGTGGTCGCGAGGTTCGCGACGAGGTGACGCAATGAACGCGGTTCCGGGCCGGCGCATCCTGCAGCTGGCGTGGCGACAGCTGCTGCGCGACGCGCGGGCCGGCGAACTGCGGGTACTGTTCTTCGCATTGCTCATCGCCGTCGCCGCCAGCACCGCGATCGGCTACTTCAGTGCCCGCCTGAACGACGCCATGCTACTTCGCGCCAGCGAATTTCTCGGCGCCGATCTGGTGTTGCGCGGCAGTGCGCCGGCCCAGCCGCAGCAGGTCGAAAGCGGCCTTGCGCTTGGCCTCGCGCATGCCCGCACGGTGGAGTTTGCCAGCGTCATCGCCACCGATGAGCAGATTCAGCTGGCCAGTATCAAGGCCGCCGACGACGCTTATCCCCTGCGCGGCGAGTTACGCAGCGCAGCCGCACCGTTCCAGCCAGAGCAGGTCGGCGGCGGGCCGCGGCCGGGTGAAGCCTGGGCCGAGGCACGCCTGCTTACTGCGCTCGGCCTGCAAATCGGCGACCACATCGAAGTCGGCGATCGGTCCTTGCGACTTGCCCGTGTCCTGACCTACGAGCCCGATCGGGTCGGAGACTTCTACAGCCTTACCCCGCGCGTACTGATGCACCTCGACGACCTGGCGGCCACGGGCGTGGTGCAGCCCGGCAGCCGGGTCAGCTACCGCGACCTCTGGCGCGGCGACGCCGCCGCCCTGCAGCGCTACCAGGACGCCATCAAGCCGGGTCTGCAGCCGAATCAGCGAATCGAGACCGCCGACGACAGCAATCGCCAGATTGGCGGCGCGCTGGGTCGGGCCGAGCGCTACCTGAACCTTGCCAGCCTCGCCGCCATCGTGCTCGCCGGCGTGGCAGTGGCGCTGTCAGCGGCGCGCTTTGCCAGCCGGCGTTACGACGCCAGTGCCCTGCTCCGTTGCCTGGGCCTCAGCCGACGCGAAGCTTTGGCGCTCTATGGCGCCCAGCTCGGCATGCTCGGCCTGCTCGCCAGCGCAGCTGGCGCACTGCTGGGTGTCATCGCACAGGCCGGCCTGTTCTATCTGCTGCGTGACCTGCTGGCTCAGGAAATCCCCGCCGCGACGCCCTGGCCGGCGCTCGCCGGCGTCGCTACCGGGCTGGTCGCGCTGGCAGGTTTCGCACTGCCGCCGCTGGCTTCGCTCGGGCGTGTGCCGCCGCTGCGCGTCCTACGCCGCGACATACTGCCAATACCGCCCAGCACTTGGCTGGTCTACTGCACTGCGGTAGCCGCTCTGGGGCTGATCATGTGGCGGCTCAGCCTGGATCTTCGCCTCACGCTGTCCCTGCTTGGCGGCGGGCTGCTCGCCACGGCCATTCTCGGCGGGCTGCTGCTCCTCGCGCTGCACGGGCTGCGTCGCCTGCTCGCCAACAGCTCTCTGGTCTGGCGCCTCGGCCTAGGCCAGCTGATGCGCAATCCGCTGGCGGCAGCGGGCCAGGCGCTGGCCTTCGGCCTGATTCTGCTGGCGATGGCGCTGATCGCCCTGTTGCGCGGCGAGCTGCTCGACGCCTGGCAACAGCAGCTACCTGCGGATGCCCCCAACCACTTCGTGCTCAACGTATTGCCTGCTGACAAGGACGCGTTCGCCACCCGGATCGATGCTCTCGCGGAACATGCCGCTCCGCTCTACCCCGTCGTCCCGGGCCGGTTGGTCGCGATCAACGGCGAACCGGTGCGTGAACTGGTCAGCAAGGATTCGCAGGGTGAGCGTGCGGTACGCCGCGACCTCAGCCTGACCTGGTCGGCCGATCTGCCGAACGACAATCGGCTGGTTGCCGGCCACTGGTGGCAGCCGGATGCAAGCTCGCTGCCAGGCGTATCGGTCGAAGCCGAGCTGGCGGAAAGCCTCGGGCTGACGATCGGCGACCGCCTCAGCTTCACCGTCGGCGGCATCAGTCGTGACGCCGAGGTGACCAGCCTGCGCGAAGTCAACTGGGACAGTTTCCAGCCGAACTTCTACATGATCTTCGCGCCCGGCACCCTGAAGGACCTGCCGACCACCTACATGACGAGCTTCTACCTGCCGGGCGGCCACGACCGTGATCTGGTAGAGCTGGCGCGGGACTTCCCCTCCATCACGCTGCTGCAGGTCGATGCCCTGCTCGCGCAACTGCGCAGCATCCTGACGCAGGTCTCCCTGGCGGTCGAATACGTGCTCGTCTTCGTGCTCGCCGCCGGGCTGGCGGTACTCTTCGCGGGCTTGCAGAGTACGCTCGATGAACGGGTTCGCCAGGGGGCGCTGCTACGCGCGATGGGCGCCGAGCGTGCCGTGCTCGTCAAGGCGCGCCGCGCGGAGTTCGGCCTGCTTGGCGCGGTCAGTGGCGTGCTCGCGGCGCTCGGCTGCGAGCTGATCAGCGCCCTGCTCTACCGATTCGCCTTCGACATCCCCTGGCAACCGCATCCCTGGCTGCTGGTGCTGCCCGTCATCGGCGCCCTATTGGTCGGCGGTGCCGGCCTGTTCGGTACCCGCCGCGCACTGAACGTCAGCCCACTGCGGGTATTGCGCGAGAACTGACGAGCCGCTCGGCACTACAATCGGCCGCCTTCTCTATCAGGAACATGTTATGAGCCGCTATCGCCCACCTCGTGCCGCCGGCACTCCCCTGATCACGCCCGAAGGCGAGGCACGCCTGCGTGCAGAGCTGCATGAGCTTTGGCATGTCCGGCGTCCGCAGGTCACCCAGGCGGTCAGCGAGGCGGCAGCGCAGGGGGATCGCTCCGAAAACGCCGAGTACACCTACGGCAAGAAAATGCTGCGCGAAATCGACAGCCGTGTGCGCTTTCTGACCAAGCGCCTGGAGAAGCTGAAAGTGGTCGGCGAGCGCCCGAGCGATCCGAGCCGGGTGTACTTCGGTGCCTGGGTCACGCTTGAGGACGAAGACGGCCAGCAGGCCCGCTACCGCATCGTCGGCCCCGATGAGCTCGACCTGAAGCAAGGGCTGATCAGCATCGATTCGCCGCTCGCGCGAGCATTGGTTGGCAAGGCACTCGATGCCGAGGTGCAGGTGCAGACGCCCACCGGCCCCAGACTCTGGTACGTCATCAGCATCGACTACCCGTGACCAGCCCATCAATTTGCGACCAAACAGTCACAATTTGCGGCCATCATCGCCGAATGGGTATCGATGGAACACTGCACAAGCCACCTTCGTAGCAAGCGGTAACAGCCCGCGAACACATCGAATAAAGGCGTACTGCCAGCATCACAGGAGCGCAACGCTCTGGGCCGTGCGCTCTGCGGGCGCAACGCCAATCTGGCACAAAACGTGCGCTTGCGATCGCGCAGTACGCGCCTGGCGCGGTGAACGGCAAGGGAATGCCCTCGACCCTTCACCTTTTCGATGAGTGCGTCCATGAAGAACAAGAACAGACTGCTTGCCCTGTCGCTGTGCGCGACGTGCGTGGCCGGCCTGAGCGAAGCCCAGACCGCCGCGGCCGCTGGCTACACCGAGACCCGCTACCCCATCGTGCTGACCCACGGCATGCTCGGCTTCGACAGCCTGCTGGGCGTCGACTACTGGTACGGCATTCCCCGCGCCCTGCGGCGTGACGGTGCCGAGGTCTATGTCACGGAAGTCAGCCAGCTGAACACCTCGGAGCTGCGCGGCGAAGAACTGCTCGAGCAGGTCGAGGAAATCGTCGCACTCAGCGGCAAGCCCAAAGTCAACCTGATCGGCCACAGTCACGGCGGCCCGACCATTCGCTATGTCGCAGCGGTACGGCCCGACCTGGTGGCTTCGGTGACCAGCGTCGGCGCACCGCACAAGGGTTCGGCTGTCGCCGACATGATCCGTCAGGTACCCGAAGGCTCGGCAGGCGAAGCCTTCCTCGCAGGCCTGACGAACGCCATGGGCGCACTGATCAACTTTCTTTCCGGCAGCAACAGCAGCGCTCCGCAGAATGCACTCGGCTCGCTCGAATCGCTCAACAGCGAGGGCGCTGCGCGCTTCAACGCGAAGTACCCCCAGGGCATCCCGACCAGCGCCTGCGGCGAAGGGGCCTACGTGGTCAAGGGTGTGCGCTACTACTCCTGGAGCGGGACGAGCCCGCTGACCAACCCACTGGATGTCAGCGACGCAATGATGGGCGCGGGCTCGCTCGCGTTCGACGAAGCCAACGACGGCCTGGTCGGACGCTGCAGCTCGCATCTGGGTATGGTGATCCGCGACAACTACCGGATGAACCACCTGGACGAGGTCAACCAGGTGCTCGGCCTGACCAGCCTCTTCGAAACAGACCCAGTGAGCGTCTATCGCCAGCACGCCAACCGCCTGAGGAACGCAGGCCTTTGACCCAGGGAGCCGGGCCCGGCCCGGCGCCCCTCTGGTAGGGCAGAACCATGAAACGAATCCTTGTTGTCGGCATCCTGGCGGCGCTGGCCGCCGTTCCGCTGTTCTGGTTAACACCACCGGCCCCTGCCCCGTCGCCCGCTGCCCAGGAGCAGGCGGCCGCCTCGCCCGTCGTTCTCGACGCCCACGGAGCCAACCAGGCCTTGCCCGCAGCTGCCGTGAAGCGGGCCGCCGCGCCGGCCGCGCTGCCGCTGTCCTTTCGCGGCACCCGCATCGACGGTGAGCTGCCAGTCGATGCCTCGGGAAACCTAGTGGTCACCGAGGGCGTGCGACGCTTGTTCGATTACTTTCTCAGCACTCTTGGCGAGGAGCCCCTGAGCAGCAGCGTACTGCGCTTGCGTACCTACCTCGAACAGCAGCTTCCGCCCGCCGCAGCGGAACAGGCAGGCGCCCTGCTGACCCGCTACCTGAACTACAAGCGCCAGCTGCTCGACCTGGAGCGGGGCTTTCCGCGCGCGGACGATATCGACGCTTTGCAGCGTCGCCTCCAGGCGGTGCAGGCGCTACGGGCCCGCCTGTTTTCGCCCCAGACGCACCAGGCGTTTTTCGCCGTGGAGGAACAGTACGATCGCTACGGTCTCGAACGCCTGGCGATCCGCCTGAATCCGGCGCTCACAGCGCAGCAGAAAGGCCAGGCCCTCGACCGGTTGCACGAATCCCTGCCCGACGAGCTGAAGGATGCCATCGTTCCTGGGCTGCAGCAGGCGCTACGCGAGCAGAGCGCCAGGTTGCAGGCCTCAGGCGGGACACCGCAGGCATTGCGTCAGCTGCGCCAGCAACTGGTCGGCAATGCCGCCACGCAGCGTCTGGAAGCCCTGGATGCAAGCCGTGACCAGTGGCGGCAGCGGCTCGCGGCCTACCGCGTCGAGAAGCGCAGGATCGAAGCGAGCCGTGGCCTCAGCGAGCAGGACAAGACACGCGCCGTGGCGCAGCTGGCCGCCGAACGCTTCGACGAGACCGAGCGCCTGCGGCTCGACGCCGCCGAGCGACTGGCGGCCGCGCGCGAGGGCTGAACCACTCAGTTGGCGGCGCTGCGCGAGTCGACCTCGAGCAAATAGCGTTCACGGTTGTAGGCGAGGTAGTACTTGTTGACGCTGTTGACGTAGGCCACCACGCCCATGCCAACGGTTTCCATGGCGACGCGCTCGACCTGGAAGAACCACTGATTCGGGTCGAGCCCGCGCCGCCGTGCCTCGGCCCGCATGCTCTGCACCCGCTGCGGCCCGAGGTTGTAGGCCGCCAGCGTGAACGCCATGCGCTCGCGCTCGTTGAGACGCGGGCTGGCGAAATACTGGCGGCGAATGCTGGCCAGGTACTTGGCGCTGGCATAGACGTTGTTATCGAGCTTATGGATGTCGGCCACGCCCAGGTTGCGTGCCGTGGCCTGGGTCACCTGCATGAGGCCGGTCGCGCCGCCACTGCCCTTGGCCGCCGGATTGAGCGTGGATTCCTTGAACGCGACGGCGGCGAGATTCAGCCAGTCCAGCTCCATCTTCGCCGCGTAGCGCTGCAAGGTCGGGCGAACCTTCTCGAGCCGCTGGCGGCCGACCCGATCGAGCGGATACTGAACCTTGTACAGACGGCGGTAGACGCGCTCGAACGCCGCGTCCTGGTTTTCCGGCGGGCGGTAGTCCTTGAGAAAACGGTCGATGCTGGCGCGCAACATGCTCGCCTCCTTGCGTACGAACCAGTGCATGTCGGCCTGGTTGCCGAGCCTGACACGGTCGTCGATCCGCAGCCGCGGCATCACCTTCGCCCAACGCTCGGCAATGGTTCGCTCCACCGCCGTCACCGGGTAGATGCCTGCCTGGACCATCTCCAGAACATCCTCGACCGCCAGCGTCGGATCGACCCACTCGACGACGATAGGCGCCAGCCCTCGCGCCAGCAGCCGCTCGTTGAGCTCGTTCACCGCCCTTCCGGCAGCACTACCCGGCGGCAGCGCCAGGCTGCGCCCCGACAGTTGCTCGAGACGCTGGTACTGCGGCCCACCCTTGCGCCCCACCAACACCATGTCGACATCACGCACCACCGGCCGGCTGCGGCTCAGCCCACGGCTATTGCGCGTATCGATCAGCTCGCCGGGTGCGACCAGATCGCCCTCGCCGCGCTGCAGCGCAGCAAGCAGCTGGTCCTTCGCCTTGGGAATCAACTTCAGCGTGATACCCTGGCCCTCGCCCCGCCCCCGGTCGAGAAACTGCTCGAAGGCACGCAAGCGCGCATATTCGACACCGATCGCCTCGCCCTTGATTTCGCCCGAGCTGTTGCGACTCTGGTTGATCAGCACCCGCAGCACGCCGCTGCGGCGAATGTCGGCCAGGTCGCGCACCGAGCTCGCGCCCGCATGCCAGGGATCGGGCCCCACCACCCGTGCGGCTGCCGACCCGGTCACGAGCATCAGCAGGCAGAACAGGAGCGACGCAAGGCGTGACATGGCGTGGCGATGACCTCTTCGGCGCAGGACAGCCAATCCCCGCCGGCAAAAAATGATGCGCAGCCTCTCACAGCCGGATGGCCCATGCCAATTCGGCGGACGGATGAAACCAGTCGGCGGCCATTGCCGCCACGATCGAGGAACACAAATGGAGCTGATCGACATTGGCGTCAACCTCACCCACCCTTCGTTCAGCCATGATCCGGCCGGCGTGGTCGAGCGCGCCGCGGCAGCCGGCGTCCGCCAGCTGGTACTGACCGGCACCAGCCTGGCGGAGAGCGAGGCGGCGCTTGCGCTGTGCAGGGCGCTCGACGACAGCGGCCGGCAGCTGTTCTGCACCGCCGGCGTGCACCCGCACGACGCCAGCCAGTGGAGCGCTACGACCGCCGATACGCTGCAAGCGCTGTATCAGGAGGACCGGGTACGAGCCGTTGGCGAATGCGGGCTGGACTTCAACCGCGATTTCTCCCCCCGGGAGCAACAGGAACGGGCGCTCGAAGCACAGCTGCAGCTGGCCGCCGAGACGGGCCTGCCGGTGTTTCTCCATGAGCGCGATGCCAGTCGGCGGCTGGCCGAGATCCTGCGGCCCTATCGCGACCACCTGGGCGCAGCCGTGGTGCACTGCTTTACCGGCGAGCGCCACGCCCTGTTCGATTATCTCGACCTGGATCTTCACATCGGCATCACCGGCTGGATCTGCGACGAACGCCGCGGCAGCCATCTGCATGCGCTGGTGCGTGAGATCCCGCGGGGGCGTCTCATGCTCGAAACCGACGCCCCCTACCTGCTGCCGCGCACGCTGCGGCCGAAGCCGAAGTCAGGGCACAACGAGCCGGCCTATCTGACCGAGGTGCTGCGCGAGGTCGCCCGCCATCGCGGCGAAAGCGAGGCCGATCTGGCCACGCATACCAGCGCTTGTGCGCGGGCCTTCTTCGCCCTGCCCGCTCCCGATCGGTGAGCGACGAGGAATGACTCAAGGTCCGGCACGACCTGCCGCTAAAGCGACAACGAACCGCGACGCCGTTCGCATTCACGCATAGGCCTGAACAGAAGAAGAAACTGCATGCTCGTCTGGATTCGCGACCTGTCGCTGAAGTACAAATTCTGGGCACTGAACATGGTGTCGTTCGTCATCGCCCTGTTGCTGGTGCTGTTCGCCATTCAGCTGGAACAGAGCAGTCGGGCGACCACAGCACAGGCTGAAGCGGCATCCCGCGCCGCCTTGCTCGCCAGCTGGCCGGCAGAGGCCGCACTGCCCAGCCTGCCGGGGCTGCGGGTATTCGCTCCAGGCGAGCCGATCCGCCTCGATACCGGCTCGCTACCGGCCACGCCCGGCTGGCACGCCCTCGACCATGAGCGCCTGCTCGGCGATCAGCCGGTCATCGGGGTGCACCTCGTCGCGCGCGGCGATGGCAGCCACATCGCAATGCCGGTGGCAGTGCCCAGCGTCAGCCAGGTGCTCGCCGAGCACTTCTTCAGTTATGCCGTCGCGGTCGCCGTGCTGATGCTCGGCCTGCTGGCCGCCTCGCAACTCCTGATCCGTTTCCTGCTCAGCCACCTGAACACGCTCAAAGACGTGATGCTGCATGTCGAGCGCAGCGGCGACCTCGCGGCGCGCGTACCACTCGACAGCCGCGACGAAGTGGGTCAGATGGCCGGCGCTTTCAACGCCATGCAGAACGGCTATCAACGGATCGTCGGCACCGTCGCCCAGGCCGCGGCGCGGCTCGATGAAGGCGCCTCGCGCCTGGCGGCCAGCATGAGCGACGTTCGTCAGGGCATGCTCGGGCAGCAGAGCGAAACCGACCAGGCGGCCACCGCGATCAACGAAATGAGCGCAACGGTCTACAACATTGCCGAACATGCCGGCGCCACCCGCGACGAATCGCAGAATGCCGATCAGCTGGCCAGTGCCGGCCATCAAGTGGTGGCTCGCGTCGAGCAGTCCATTTCCAGCCTGTCGACCGGCGTGCAGCAAACGGCCGAAACCATCGAGCAGCTGGCCAGCGACAGCCAGCGGATCAATGGCGTGGTGAGCGTGATTCACGGCATTGCCGAGCAGACCAACCTGCTCGCCCTGAACGCGGCGATCGAGGCGGCGCGCGCCGGCGAGATGGGCCGCGGCTTTGCCGTCGTTGCCGATGAGGTGCGCAGCCTGGCCAAGCGTGTGCAGGACTCCACGAACGAGATCACCGACATGATCGGCAATCTGCAGGGGATGACCCGCGACGCCGTGGAGTTCATGCGCGAGAGCCAGCTCAAGGCCGATGACTGTGTACGCGAGGCGCGCGAGGCCGCGCAGGCGCTCGAGGCGATCACCTCGGCCGTGGCCCAGATGCGTGACAGCAACGTGCAGATCGCCGTGGCGGCCGAGCAGCAGAGCCAGGTCGCCGAAGAGCTGAATCGCTCGGTGACCGGCATCCGGGACGTCACCGAGCAGACGGTGCAGCAGACCGTAGCGTCGGCCAGCACCAGCGCGGAACTGGCCGCGCTCTCCGGCGAGCTCAGCCGGGCGATCGGCCAGTTACGGCTCTGAGCCTCTTCAGCCGAACACCGTAACCGTCTGCCGGCTGAGGGCGATCAGCTCGCCGGCCGGCGTCCACAGCGCGGCGGCGCAGTGCCCGTAGCCGTCACGCGCGTGTTCGATCAGCGCGCGGTACTGACACCAGTCGTGGCTGTCGAGCAGCGGTAGCGGCTGGACGAACTCGATGGTCCAGGTCAGCGACGAGGCCGGCGCGAAGCTCTTCAGGTGCGGCAACAGTGCCGGCGGCCAGGCGTCGACCAGCGCCAGCAGATGGGCCTCGTTCATCGCTTCGCCGGTCGACTCGCCACGCTGACGCACCCAGCCGCCCATTTCGCGCGAGGGGTTGCCGCTGAATGGCAAGCCGCCGAGGCCCCAGCGCATCTCCAGATGCTGGGTAAACGCCGGCACCACGCCCGGGATATAGGGCAACGCCTGGCAGGCCTCGAGTGGCGGCATGGCCGGCGCCGGCTCGGCCGCCACCACGATCGCGGAGCTGCGCGGAGCGCCAAAGCTGCCCTGCACCAGCGTCACCACCTGGCCGTTCTGCACGGCCTTGCCGAGCATCTGGCTGACCGCCTTGCCTTCACGCAGCACCTGGGCTTCGAGGCTCACGGGTTCATCGACCGCCAGCGGCCCGACAAAGGTGATTGCCAGTGAGCGCAGCGGTCGCCCTTCCGGCACCTGGGCGCGCATCACCTCGTAAACCAGCGCTGCGGCCAGCCCGCCGAAACCGGCGCGGCCCTGGCCCCAACTGGCTGGTACGGTCACGGCCTGCGGGTTGTCACGCACGGCCTGGAGCATTTCGCGAAGGGTCATTGCCACCTCTTGGTCTTATCGTTGACGCACTATAGGACGCCCAGCCAGCCGGTGGCCGGCTGCAGCGGGCCCGAAATGATCACTCATGCCGGCCGCGAATGGCGCGAGATCTGCGAGTCAAACCGGCCGATCACTGCGCCTGCGGCGCCAGGGCAGCGCGCGTCGCAGCTGGCGCAGGGCAGCCGGCAGTTCATCGGCTCGCCCGACCTGGCCAGCGTATCGCTGGGCTTCGTAGCAGCGCACGAAGCGATCGATCGCCGCAGCCTGATCGGGGAGCTGGTGCGCGGCGCGCTGTGCAAAACTGCGCGGCCCCTCGCCCGGTGCCCGCATAATGCCGTGCCGCGCGAGCAGCCGCTCGAAACGCTGGAACTCGCGCAGCTGGGGATCGCCGCGCTGCCAGGGCTTGAGCAGGAGCAGCGCCAGCAGGCCGAGCAACCCGCCGATCGCCGCCACCAGGCCGATACCCAGCCGTGTTCCATCGACGTTGCCAAACCAGCGCTGCAGCAGGCCGCTCTGCGTATCCGCCTGGTAACCGAGCACCCAGCGCTGCCAGCCATAATTGAGGCTGTCCCAGGAAAATCGCAGCCGATCAATCCAGCCGATTCCGCGAAAACGCAGCAGCGACAGCGGCTCGTCATCGAACAAGGCGCGCTCACCGGCGAGCGCTTCCTGAAGCCCGCGTTCGACCCGCTCGGGGGCCACCTGGAAGGTCGGGTCGACGCTGACCCAGCCGCGCTCGGCCGTCCAATACTCGACCCAGGCGTGCGCGTCGAACTGGCGCACGGTGAGGTAGTCGCCCGCAGGATTGAATTCGCCGCCCTGATAGCCCGCCACGACACGAGCCGGGATGCCCGCCGCACGGAGCACAAAGGCCATTGCCCCCGCGTAGTGCTCGCAGAATCCGGCGCGCGTCTCGAAAAGAAATTCGTCGACGGCGTGCTCGCCCAGGGTTGGCGGTCTGAGCGTGTAGCGATACGGCTCACGGTGGAAGTGGCGCAGCACCGCCTGGACGATGACCTCGGGCTGCCCGCCCTCGCCAAGCATCTCGGTAGCCCAGGCGCGACTGCGCGGGTTGCCCGTCCCCGGCAACGACAGCGAGCGCCCAAGGCTGGCCGGCGCCGTCTGCGCCTCACGCCGGGCCGCCGGCCAGGAGCGCGCGCGGTACAACAGCGGCTGGTTTATCGGCCGTGGCGTCTGCAGGTGGAAGTCGGCCATCAGGCGCGCCGGCACGCCTTCGACCTGCGGTACATCGAGGCTGTAGAGCCAGGGCCGACCGCTGGGCTCCATCACCACGCTGTAGGCTACCGGCGCACCGCTCGGCTGCCAGTCCGGCGCCGCGAGCAGCTGTGCGGGTCGGGATTGCGACCAGCGCCGACCATCGAAGCGCTCGAAGGTGACCGCACGCCAGTACAGCGCTTCCAGCGGCGGAGCCGCGCCGTCGAAGCTCACACGAAAGGCGAGCGCCGCCGACTGCCCAAGGCTTGCGAGGTCGCCCGGCGCCATGCTGTCGGACAGCCCCGTGCTGCCGCGCTCCGGCGCCTGCGGCAGCGACCAGAGTGGTGGCAACCGCGGAAAGAACAGAAACAGCAGGACCATCACCGGCACGGCCTGCAGCAGCAGAGTGCCCGCCAGCCGCAGCATCGGCCACGGCCGGGTGACCAGGCTGCTCTGCTGCAGACCGATCAAGGCGGCCAGCAATGCGGTGACGGGCAGCAGGCTGTAAAGGCCGGCCAACAGGCCATCCTCGAACAGGTAGCTGGTCACCACGGCGAACAGGCCGAGAAACACCAGCACCAACGCATCGCGCCGCGTGCGCATTTCCACCAGCTTGAGGATGAACGCAGCGATCAACAACACGACGCCAGCCTCCAGGCCGACCAGGCTGCCGCGCGAAAAATACACGCCAAAGCCCGCGCCGAGCATCATCAGCGCCTTGGCCCAGCCTCGCGGATAGCGCGCACGCATTCGGAATATCTGCACACGCCAGCTGGCGCAGGCCAGCCACAGCGCAATGATCCACAGCGGCAGATGGCCCAGGTGCGGCAGGATCACCAGTACCTGCGCCACCAGCAGCCAGATCAGGCTATTGCGCGGAATCAACGCGGCAGCCGTCATACTGCCGACTCCGGTTTCGACGCATACAGGGCCAGCGCGCGCAGGCAGCGCTGCTGATGTTCGCTGCCGCTAGCCGGCCCGAGACGTTCGCCCGGCAGGCTCAGGCTGAATGGTTGGCCGTAGGCGCTCAGTTGCACCACCCAGTGACAGAGCGTCGAAAGGCGCGTCTCGACATCACCGGCCAGGGCCGCGAAGTCCAGCTCCGGATCGGAGCCTGCAAGGGCCGCGAAATCCTTGACCAGAAGTCCCTGACCACGGGAAAACGCCTTCCAGTTCAGACGCCGACGGGAATCGCCCGGCTGCCAGTGACGCAGGCCCTGGTAGTCGTCCGCGCCGGCGCCGCGCGCCTGGACGCCCTCGCCAGTGTCCAGCCCGGGCATCGAGGGTAGTTCGGCGACGAGCGGCCGCGGGTAGACCAGCGCGGCCAACTGCAGGTCGACCCAGCTCCAGGCCACCAGCAGCCCGAGCGGAAAGCGGCTTTCAACCCGCAACCGCCCGGGCCGCAGCCAGCCGCGTGTGGTGGCCGGCAGATCGAGTTCGACCTCCAGGCTGCCGGCGGCCAGCACATCCAGCAGGCGCATTCCGCTGGCAGGCCAGCCCACGGCGACTGCCTGATAGCTGCGCCCGCGGCTTTCCAGACGCACCTTCAACCGAGCCTGCTCACCGACGAAAGCGGCGCTCGCCCCACCAGCGTGCAGGACCAGGCCGGCCAGGTTGCGCCAAGTGTGCAGGATGCTGACCAGAAACAGCGAACCAAGCAGAAAGGTCATCGCGTAGGCCAGGCTGTTCTGATAGTTGATGGCTGCCAGCATCATCAGCAGCAGTGCCCCCAGAAAGGCCAGCCCGGTACGCGTCGGCATGATGAAGATCCGCCGCTGGTCGAGCCGTACACTCGGCGCAGGCGGAACACGCTGCAGCAACCAGCGGTCACGGAAGCGCGGCAGCAGCCTCAAGGCCGGGCGCCCTGTTCGAGTCGCCGCATCAGAGCGCCGGTACCTCGCGCAACAGCCACTGCACCAGCGCGCCGCCACCATGCCCGCTGGCATCGGCGCTTTCGCGCAGACGATGGCCGAGTACGGCCGGCAACACGGCCTGAACGTCTTCGGGAATGACATAGTCGCGGCGATCCAGATAGGCCCAGGCGCGCGCAGCCGCCAGCAGGGCCAGACTACCGCGCGGCGAAAGGCCCCAGGCGAACTGGGGTTGACTACGCGTCGCCTCGGCCAGACGCAGGACATAATCGACCAGCGCATCGCTGACACGCACCTGCGCGACATCCTGCTGAATCGCTGCGAGCGCGGCATGGTCGAGCAGCGGCTGCAGCTCGGGCAACAGTTCGCGGCGCGACTGACCCTGCAGCAGCGCACGCTCGGCGGCACGCGCGGGATAACCGAGCGACAAGCGCATCAGGAAGCGATCCAGCTGCGATTCGGGCAGGGCAAAGGTTCCGCTCTGGCTCACCGGGTTCTGCGTGGCGATGACGAAGAACGGCTGCGGCAGGGCGCGCGTGGCGCCCTCGATGGTCACCTGCCCCTCCTCCATGGCCTCGAGCAGGGCGCTTTGGCTCTTGGGCGTGGCGCGATTGATCTCGTCGGCCAGCACCAGCTCGGCAAAGATCGGCCCGGGGTGAAAGACGAAGCCGCCACTGTCCTTGTCGAACACCGAAGTGCCGAGAATGTCGCCAGGCAACAGGTCGGAGGTGAACTGGATTCGCTGGAAACTCAATCCCATGACCCGGGCCAGCGCATGGCTCAGCGTGGTCTTGCCCATCCCGGGCAGATCTTCGAGCAGGAGGTGACCGCGCGCCAGCAGGCAGGTGACGGCCAGACGAACCTGCGACTCCTTGCCCAGCACCACCTGATTGACGGCGGCCAGACAGGCCTCGAGTCTCGCTTGCATGGGAACCCCTTTCCCGTTCGATGGCCCGATGCTACTGGCCACACGCATCGGCGCCAAGCGGCTGAAACCTCTGATGACAAACCCGTCTCACCCGAGCGCCGGGCGCTTGGCGAGGGCCGGAACCGTCGCCAAGCCGGGAACGGATGCGGTTCAGCGCCCGGCGCGCGACTCGCTCAAGTAAAAGCGTGCCTTGCGTGCCTTCTCCGTGCAGCTGCGGAAGCCTTCGAACTGCTGCTGCGTCTTGGCCGCCGTGAGCAGCGCCATGGCCTTGGTATAGCTCACCGTCCCGGCGAAGCCTTCAGCCTCGGCAAGGCTCTGTTCCTTCCACGCCGCCTCGAGCTCGGCTGCGCAGCTGTCCCGGTAAGCCGTCTTGCCGGCACAGCCGGCCAGCAGCAATGCCAGCACAGGTACTGCCACCACGATCTTCATCGTCATAACCGCATCTCCTCTGGAGCCAATCATGCCTGCCGTTTCGATGCCCGCTGGCGCAGGTACTCGACCACCTCGGCCTGGGGGCCGGAAAACTCGATACGCTGCGCCTTGCTCTGCCGCTGGTAGGCGTACATAGGATCGTAGTACTCAGCGAGCAACGCTTCGATCCAGGCGCGATGCAGATCGACCTCGCCGCTGCGCGACTGCTCGGCCAGCGCCTGATCCATCAGCAGCGCGAGGCGCTTGTAGCATTCGCCACCCAGGCGCTTCTGGATATTGACCAGGCTTTGCTGCAAACGCTCGGCGAAGGCAGCGAAGCCCGTATCACCGAACTCACTGACGAACTCGGCGCACAGGTCGATCACGTAATCCTTGAGAATGCGTTCGATCCGGCCCTCCAGGCTGTCTTCCAGCCAGACCAGCGGGTAGGCCTGCATGCCTTGGAACAGCAGCAGGGGTATCGAGCAGCGGCCCACCAGGCGCGCCTCGTCTTCGATGACGAACTGCTGGGTACCGGCCGCGCGGTACTTCAGCAGGCGAATGGCCAGTGCGTTCTCGAAGTCGATCTGCGCCGGCTGCGGTGTTGCGCGCTTGCCGAAGCTCGAGCCGCGATGATTGGCCAGCCCTTCGAGGTCGAGGCTGTTGTCCAGCTGCGCCAGCACCTCGGTCTTGCCGGTGCCGGTCATGCCGCCGACAAGCACGAAGTCGCACTCGGCCACTGCCTGATCGAGCGTGTCGAGCAGGAAATGCCGCATCGCCTTGTAGCCGCCGACCACACGGGGGTAGTCGATGCCGGCCTCGCGCAGCCACTGCTGCACGATCTGCGAGCGCAGCCCGCCACGAAAGCAGTAGAGGTAGCCGTTCGGGTGCTGTTCGGTGAAGGCGGCCCAGGCCTGCATGCGCTCGTCCTTGACCTTGCCGGAAACCAGGCGGTGTCCCAGCTCCAGCGCGGCCTTCTGGCCGTGCTGCTTGTAGCAGGTCCCCACCTTCTGCCGTTCGGCATCGTTCATCAGGGGCAGGTTGACCACCCCGGGGAACGCGCCCTTGGCGAATTCCACAGGAGCCCGCGCATCCATCATCGGTATGTCGCTGAGGAAAATCGCGCGGTAATCGCTGGTGTCCGGGCGCATCAACGAACCTCTACTGCGTGGCTGCGGGCTTCGACCAGCTCGCCTATCGGCGCCAGGTCTAGCCCGAGCTCGGCTGCCAGCGCGAGGAACTCTGCTTCGCCTTCGGGCGCGACGGCGACCAGCAGGCCGCCGCTGGTCTGCGGGTCGCACAACAGGTCGCGCTGCGTCGAGGCCAGCTCGGCGATGCGGTGGCCGTAGCTATCGAAGTTGCGCTGGCTGCCGCCGGGCACGCAGCCCTGCTCGAGGTAGTACTCCACCCCCGGCAGGCGCGGAACGCGCGCGTACTCGATCTGTGCGGTCAGGCCGCTGCCATCGGCCATTTCCACGAGGTGCCCAAGCAGCCCGAAGCCGGTGACGTCGGTCATCGCCCGCACGCCTTCGAGCCTGGCGAAGCGGCTGCCGGCCGAATTCAGGGTGCACATCCAGTCGCGCGCCAGGCCGACGTCCTCGGCGCGCAGCTTGGCCTTCTTCTCCGCGGTGGTGAGGATGCCGATGCCGAGCGGCTTGGTCAGGTATAGCCTGCAGCCAAGCGCAGCGGTGTCGTTGCGCTTCATGTGGCGCTTGTCCACCACGCCGGTCACCGCGAGGCCGAAGATCGGTTCCGGAGCATCGATCGAATGGCCACCGGCCAGCGGGATGCCCGCCGCATCGCAGGCCGCGCGGCCGCCGGCGACCACCTCGCGCGCCACCTCGGGCGGCAGCAGGTTCACCGGCCAGCCAAGGATGGCGATGGCCATCAGTGGATCGCCGCCCATGGCGTAGATATCGCTGATGGCGTTGGTTGCGGCGATACGGCCGAAATCGAACGGATCGTCGACGATGGGCATGAAGAAGTCGGTCGTGGAGACCACACCGCGCTCTTCGTCGATGCCATAGACCGCTGCATCGTCGCGCGAGGCATTGCCGACCCATAGCCGCGGGTCGAGGTTCTGCGCACCGCTGCCGGCAAGAATGACGTCCAGAACCTTGGGCGAAATCTTGCAGCCGCAGCCGGCGCCATGACTGTACTGGGTAAGGCGGATCGGTTCGCTCATGGGAAATTCTCGACGCTCGAAACGGGCGGCGATTGTAGCAAAGGGCGCCCGCCCGGGCGCGTGGCCGGCAATCGCGGCCGAGCCTCTCCGGGGCCTTGCCGAGAAGCCCTGCAGGCGTGATGCTTGTGCTCTGGCAAGGGAGGATGGCATGAGCAAGAAAGTGGCCCTGGTACTGGGCTCGGGAGGCGCAAGGGGATACGCGCACATCGGCGTGATCGATGAACTGGAACGTCGCGGCTATGAGGTCGGCTGCGTCGCGGGATGCTCGATGGGCGCCGTGGTCGGCGGCATCTATGCTGCCGGCAAGCTGGGCGAGTACCGCAGCTGGATCGAGAGCCTGGACTACTTCGACTTGCTGCGCCTGATGGACCTGAGCTTCAGCATGGGCGCGATCCGCGGTGAAAAGGTCTTTGGCCGCATTCGCGAAATGCTCGGCCAGATCAACATCGAGGACCTGCCGATCCCCTATACCGCAGTGGCCACCGACCTGACGCATCAGCAGGAAATCTGGTTCCAGGAAGGCAGGCTGGAGCTTGCCATGCGTGCCTCAGCGGCGATTCCCAGCCTGTTCACGCCGGTGGTCCAGGGCACTCGCGTACTGGTTGATGGCGGCCTGCTCAATCCGCTGCCGATCGTTCCGGTGGTCTCGGCGCACTGCGACCTGATCGTTGCGGTCAATCTCAACGGCAACAACCATCGCCAGTATCCCCTGCCCGAGATCGAACGCGCCGGACGGTTCGACAACATGTTCACGTCACTCAGCGCCCATCTGCCGTTCTGGCGCAAGGAAGCGGGAGACGCGGCCGGCGCACTGCCGCACCTGCGCGAGACGGAGCTGATCGATCAGCCGCCCGCGGCGCCAACCGGCCAGGGCGCGCCGAAATCTGCTGAAGGCGCGACGGTAATGGACGTCAGCGGGCCGGCCTCGCTGCTGGATCTGGTCAACCAGAGCTTCGACGTCATGCAGTCATCGCTGACCCAGTACAAGATTGCCGGCTACCCGCCCAATGTGCTGGTGAACATTCCCAAGCGGGCCTGCCGCTTCTATGAGTTTCACAAGGCACAGGAGCTGATCGAGCTCGGGCGCATCGTGACCCGCGACGCGCTCAGCGCCTACGAACAGGAAGGCGCCTGAGCGCCCCGGGGCCCTAGGGGTGGTGCTCCGGGCGGGGGAGAATCGCCTCTTTCTTTGCCGCTTCCGGGACTTCCTTGACCAGCCAGTCGCTGAGCAGGCTGTAGGCCACGGCCAGGAGGGTCGGCCCCAGGAACAAGCCCATGAAGCCGAAAGCCAGAATGCCGCCGAAAACGCCGAGCAGCACGACGACCAGCGGTAGGTTGCCGCCGCGGCTGATCAGATAGGGCTTGAGGATATTGTCCACGCCGCTGATCACGAACATGCCCCAGATGCCGAGAAACACGGCCATCCCGTAGTCGCCCTGCCAGACCAGCCAGCCCACCGCCGGGCCCCAGACCAGTGGCGGGACCATCACGAAACTGAAGCCGAAGGTCAGCAGCCCGAGCACCAGTGCCGCCGGTACGCCGGCGATGCTGAAACCGATGTAGGCCAGTACCGCCTGTGCCGCCGCGGTGCCGATCACCCCGTTGACCACGCGCTGGATGGTGCCGGCGACCAGTTCGAGGTAATGCTCGGCGCGGTGGCCGATCAGCCGTGCCAGCATGCGCTCGGCGAAAGCCGCCAGATAGGGGCCGTCGCGATAGAAGAAGAAGACCAGAATCAGGCTCAGCGCCAGCTCCAGCATCCCGCCGCCGATACGCGCGCTGCGCACCAGCAGCCAGTTGCCGACCTGGCCAACGTAGGGCCGCAGCTGGGCGAACAGCGCGGTGCCCTGCTCGTCCACCGTTGCCCACAGCTCCAGCAGGTTGTCGCCGACCAGCGGGATATCGCCGAGCCAGGCCGGCGGCGCCGGCAGGCCGCTGACCTGCAGGTTGTGCAGCAAGGCGTTCACCTCGCGGATCTGGTCGGCGATGTTGAAGCCCAGCCAGACCAGCGGGATAGCCACCAGCACCATCCAGCCGAGTGTCAGCAGGCCGGCCGCGAGGCTGGCATTGCCCTTCAGCCAGCGCGTGAGCAAGCGCATCAACGGCCAGCTGGCGAAGGCCAGTACCGCTGCCCAGAACAGCGTTGAGGCAAAGGGCGCCAACACCCACAGGCAGGCGCCCAATAGCGCGAGGAGCAGAATCTGCGCCAGAAGGCGGTCATTGTTGAGCATCGAGGGCACCCGAGAGGAAGGAAACACGGCTCAAGCAAACGCAGCGGCCGGCGAGCGTCTATTGCACCCGCCCTGCAGCATCAGCGCAAGAGCCGGATGGTCAGACCGCTCTCGTCGGAGTCGTCGAGTTCCAGACGGCGAGCGCTGATGCGCTCGGCAATCAGGGCGTCCCGCCAGGCCGGCGCCGCGCGCCCGGCAATCGTCACCCGCAGGGTGCTGTCGAGCCGAAGCATGCTGGCCAGCAGCGCGCCCCAATCGGCCACCGGCTCGTCCGCCAGGCCTGCCAGACGCAGCTCGCCAGCACTGCGCAACTGGCGCAGCAACGTGGCGGCATTGGGCAGGATGTCGCCGAGCGGCTGCTCCGGCACGAGCTGCTCTACATGCAGATAGGGTCGACCGTTGCCGCGGGTGATGCCATATAGCGCGATCAGTCGATCAGCGGGCTCGCGCAGCCGCGCCAGCAGGTAGGCCTGCTGGGCATCCGGCCCGTAAAGCGTGGAACGTCCGAAAATCGCATTGGCCCAGAGACTGCTCGCACCGCAATCGCGCCCCTCGCACCAGTACAACAGCTCGGCCCCCTCCTCCAGGAGCTTCACACGCGCCTGATCGAAAGCCTCGATGCCGGCATGGGTTTCCGGCAATCGATAGGTGATGGTCGTCAGCTGACCGGAGGCGGCGACCTGCGCCGCCATTCGCAAACGCCCACTGATCCGGCGTACCGAATCCCTTGGGTAGATGCGCTCGGGTACAGCTTCCTGTCGGTAATCGACGATTCGCGCCTGCGGGTAGCGTGGCAAGGTCGCGAGGTCGGCACTGGCCGGAACGTCCGCGGCAGACGCCGCGGCACCGAAGATCAAACCCAATGCGGCCATTAGCCCTGTTCGCATAATGCTCCCTTGCCCTCAGTCGAAATCTCGGTACCGTTCGAGCAAGCGGAACACATCGGCACATGCGGTCTCGATACCACCCAGCGACACCCGCAACTGGCCGCGGTCGTTCCCGGCCTGACAGAGTGCGCAAAGGTCGGCCGCATCGCCCTGGTAGACGCTTTGCTGCCCGTCAGCGCAGCCTCACCAGTTGCCGGAACCAAGTCAAGCCAGGTTTGCCACCGGATCTTGCAGGACGCCTGCTTCAGCTCGAGAGGAAGGGGCCGAGCACCGCGGCCACCCTGGCGGCGCCTGCCTCATCATCCAGATGCAGATGGTGGCCGCCGGGCATGAGCTGCACCTCGAACGGGAAAGAACGCGCCAGCTCGAGCATGCCGGCCTCCTGCATCAAGCCACGCTCGGCCACGACGAGACTGGTCGGACAGCTGACGGCGCTGGCGAAGGCCAGCGCATGGGCCCGGGTCAGCCGCATCGGCGATGGCAGCGTCAGGCGCGGATCGGTGCGCCAGGTGTAACCGCCCGGCACAGGCATCAGCCCCCTCTGCGCCAGCAGCTCGGCCGCCTCATGACTGACCTTGACCGCTGCCTTCATGCGCGCGGCCACCGCCTGTTCGAAGGAGGCATGCACCGGCTTGCGCTTGCGCGCCAGGGCCAGTTGCGCCTTGAGAGCCTCACCCAGCTTGACCGGAGCGGCCTCGGCTTCGCCGGTATAGGGAATAAACGCATCGATCAACGCGAGGCGCTCGACGCGCTCGGGCCATGCCCCGGCCAGCAGCACCGACACGATCGCCCCCATCGAGTGACCGAGCAGCGAGAAGCGTTGCCAGCCCAGCTGCTCGGCGACCTGCAGGACATCATGTGCGTAATCCCAGATCTGGTAGGTCGCGCCGGGCGGGCGATGCTGGGAATGACCATGTCCCGGCAGGTCGAGCGCGACGATGCGCAGCCCGTCGAGCCTGGGTGCCAGGCGATGAAAGCTCGCCGCGTTGTCCAGCCAGCCATGCAGTGCGATGACTGGCCGGCCGTCGACCGGCCCGTACAGATGCGCGGCAATTTCGGTGTGCGGCAGCGTCAGGCGCGTTTCTTCGAACGGCACGCTCATGCGAAGCGCCCTCGCAAGCTTGCCTCACTCCACTCGCCGAGCAGCTGGCGCAGCACGCCAGCCGTTTCCAGCGGCCGCTCGAACGGAAACATATGCCCACCCGGCACGCTCAGCGCGCGGCCATGCGGCATCAGCCGCAGCAGGTAGCTGTGATGCGGCATCACCACGTTGCTCTTTTCGCCGCGCACCATGGCAACCGGCACCTGCAGAGTCGGTGGCCAGCCCGGGGTGAGGTGCGGAACGCTGCGGTAGATGCGAATCTCCGTTTCCGGATCGAACCGCAGGCGCAAGCCCTGCTCATCCTCGGTCAGGCCATGCTCGACATAGGCATCCAGACATTCGGGATCGAAATCACGGAACAACGCCTTGTCGGCGAAGTAGTCGCGGGCCTGCTGGCGGTCATCGAAGCGCTCCCGACGTCCCAGTGTGCGGCCGGCAGGCGTCAGGCGGTCGATGAATCCCAGCCGCTTGGCCAGCCAGATCACTGTCTGATCGAACCAGGTTGGCACCGGCGAATCGAGCATCACCACGCCGCGGTACAGCTCAGGGTGTCGCAATGCGGTGTGGTAATGAAGGATGCCACCCATCGAGTGCCCGACGCCCCAGACCGGCTGATCGAGGCGCGACAATCGCTGCGCCAGCTCCTCGACCAGATTCGTCCAGTTGTCATCGACCGGAAACAGCGGGTCGTGCCCATGCAGACCGATATGGGTGACTTCGAAATCCGGCGCCAGCGCGTCGAACATCTTGCCGTAGGTGGCACAGGGGAAGCCGTTGGCGTGGGCGAAAAAGATGCGCTGTGACATGAGCCTGCAGAATGGATCCAGAGAGCACCCATTGTCTGGCGCCACAGGGGGCGCGGCAATCGCCATGGCTATGCGGAATGGGCGTCATTCATGCCAAACAGCGGGCCATCACCGACCCGCTGGCCACGGCGCCGCTCAGCTTGTCGCCGTGGTCGGCAACGGAACGATCGCCACGGTCAGCCGCGAAATGCAGCTGGCCTTTCCGTCGTCGCCGGTCAGCCGAATATCCCAGACATGCGTCGAGCGCCCCAGGTGAACAGGGCGACACACGCCGGTCACCCGGCCGCTGCGCAAGCCACGTAGATGGTTGGCATTGACTTCCAGACCGACGCAGTAGAAGCGCGACGTGTCGATGCAGTGATAGCTGGCCATCGAGCCAAGGGTTTCGGCCAGCACCACGGAAGCACCGCCGTGCAAAAGGCCGAAGGGCTGATGGGTCCGCGAATCGACCGGCATACTCGCAGTGATCGACTCGTCATCGAACGCCTCGAAACGGATGTCGAGCAGCTCGCTGATGGTGTTCTTGCGGTTTTCATGCAGTTGAGCCAGATCCGGCTCGCGCTTCCAGATGCCCACAGGCGTTCTCCGTCGTTCTTATTGGATGGATCGGGCGCGCTGCGCGCCGCGTCAGCGACTGTGACGCAGCGAAGCGAGCGACATCAACCCGGCTGCCAGCTGCTCGCCCTCGAGTTCGGCAAGCGACGCGGTGCCCATGGGTAGCGCGTCGCCACGGCTACCGGTAACCAGCCAGCCGCCCAGCGCACCGACAAATGGCTGATGGGTCACCAGCAGCAGCTCCTGTTCGCTGCGACGGTCCAGATAGAGCATGGCATCACGCAGGTCGGTGTCCGGGGTCAGCCAGTTCACCGTTTCGATCGGTGCTGCAAAACCAAGCGCCTGGCGTACCAGCTCGGCGGTCTGCTGCGCACGCAGGTAGGGGCTCGCAAGGATCGCTTGCAGCGGCCGGCCCTGCAGATGCGCGGCACTTTGCGTGACTTCATCGCGGCCGTGCGGGGTGAGGCTGCGCTCGGCATCGGTGCGCGCCCGCGGCTCGGCCTCCCCGTGACGCAACAGCCACAGCCTCATGGCGCCGGCTCTTGGCGCGGCGGCTCAGGCTCGCTCGGCGAGCGCGGCGCTGCCTGCAGATCCGCCGGGCGCGCCGTCGGCCAGTCGGACAACGGCCAAGGCTTGTGATCGGTATTGAAAGTGCCGAAACGGCCGATCTGCGCGATGTACTGGCTGAGGCTGTCGCCAAAGGCCTGCAAACTGGCGTCGGGCTGGCCTTTCATCAGACGCAGCACCAGCTGCAGCAGGACCACGGCGAGCAGCAGCAGCTCGGCCAGCTGCCAGGCAAAGAAGAAAACCAGCATCCACACGGCTCGCAGGATCAGCGACTCGCGCTCGGCGGTACGGTTGGCGTCCATTACATTCTCCGGCTTGTGATGTCAGAAACCGTCCGTGGAAATGAAATCCACGTCGGTCTTGGGCTCGCCGCGCATCAGCACGCCGATGACCTGATCGAGCGTACGCCCCTCGAAAAGCACCGCATGCAGGCCTGCGACGAGCGGCATGTAGACCTGCAGTTCCTCGGCCTTGGCCTTGAGCACCTTGATCGTGTTGACACCTTCGGCCACCTCGCCCAGGCGCGAGACGGCCTCTTCCAGGCTCAGCCCCTGCCCCAGTGCGTAGCCGACCTGAAAATTGCGGCTCTTCGACGAGGTGCAGGTGACGATCAGATCGCCTACCCCGGCCAGCCCGAGAAAGGTCATCGGATTGGCGCCCAGGCGCACGGCGAAGCGTGTCATTTCTGCCAGCGCGCGGGTTATGAGCATGCTGCGGGTGTTTTCGCCCATGCCGAGCGCCGCCGCCATGCCGGCCATGATCGCGTAGACATTCTTCAGGGCGCCGCCGAGTTCCACGCCAAAACGGTCGGCACTCGCGTAGACCCGGAACGTACGGCCATGCAGCACCGCCTGCACCGCCCGGCACAACGCTTCGTCATCGCTGGCGACAACGGTCGCGGTCAGCGCATGCTCGGCGACTTCGCGTGCCAGATTGGGTCCGGACAGCACACCGATCCGGGCGTCTGGAGCGACCTGCTCGAGAATCTGGCTCATCAGCATGAAGCCCTGCGCCTCGATGCCCTTGGTGGTGCTGACGAGCATCTTGCCGGCCAGTTGAGCTGCGCAAGGCTGCAGCACCTGGCGCAGCGCCGATGAGGGCAACGCGACGAACACTAGCTCGCAGGCCGCGAGCGTGGCGTTCAGATCGGTGGTCGCCTGCACCGTCGGCAGCAGGTCGATACCCTTCAGGTAGCGCGGATTCTGGCGCAGCGTACGGATGCTCTCGGCCTGCTGCTCGTCACGCATCCAGAGCAGGACGTCGTGCCCGTTCTCAGCCAGCAGGTTGGCGATCGCGGTACCAAAACTGCCGCCACCGAGCACGGCAATGGGTTGCTTCGTTGTCATGAATCTTCCGAATTTAGCCTTTTCGGCAGTGCCGGCATTATACGTCGCGAAGCAGGGGCGGCCAGCGCTGTGCTGCGGTGCCAAAGCACTCCCCTGCGACAAACTGACGGCCCCTGGGGCCGGCCGTGCAACGTTGGTCTAGGTCAACAAGCGGGCTAGTAGTTCTTCGCAGCCAGGCCAGTGGTGTTAAAGTAGCCGACCAATTTTGTCGCTGCGCCCGCGGGCGCCCGCGCAGGCACGTATTGCCGCGCTGTGACTTTCAGCACAGCGCGGCAGTCTATGTGCTTAGTGTTTATGATCAGGCCTCCATTGCCAGGCCCGGTGAATGCAGCAAGCCCCTTCGATGAGGGGCCCATTGAGGAAAACGCATGACCAAACAACACGCCTTTACCCGGGAAGATCTGCTTCGTTGCAGCCGCGGCGAACTGTTCGGCCCCGGTAACGCGCAACTGCCCGCCCCGAACATGCTGATGGTCGATCGCATCACGCACATCAGCGAAGTGGGTGGCAAGTACGGCAAGGGCGAGCTGGTCGCCGAGCTGGATATCAATCCAGACCTGTGGTTCTTCGGCTGCCACTTCCTCGGCGACCCGGTCATGCCCGGTTGCCTCGGCCTCGACGCCATGTGGCAGCTGGTCGGTTTCTACCTGGGCTGGCAGGGCAATCCCGGCCGCGGCCGCGCGCTCGGCTCCGGCGAGGTCAAATTCTTCGGTCAGGTGCTGCCGACCGCCAAGAAGGTGACCTACAACATCCACATCAAGCGCACCATCAATCGCTCGCTGATCCTCGGTATCGCCGACGGTACCGTCAGCGTCGACGGGCGCGAGATCTATAGTGCTGAAGGGCTGCGTGTCGGCCTGTTCACCTCCACTGACAGTTTCTGAAGGACATCCGCATGCGTCGCGTCGTGATCACCGGTCTGGGCATCGTTTCCTGCCTGGGCAATGACAAAGACACCGTTTCCGCCAACCTGCGCGCCGGCCGCCCCGGCATTCGCTGCAACCAGGCCTACGCGGACATGGGTCTGCGCAGCCAGGTGTCCGGCTCCGTTGACATCAACCTGGAAGAGCTGATCGACCGCAAGGTCATGCGCTTCATGGGTGACGCCGCGGCCTATGCCTACCTGGCGATGGAGCAGGCGGTCAAGGACGCCGGATTCAGTCTCGATGACATCTCCAACCCGCGCATCGGCCTGATCGCCGGTTCCGGCGGTGCCTCGACCATCAACCAGATGGAAGCCATCGACATCCTGCGTGAGAAGGGTGTCAAGCGCATCGGCCCATACCGCGTACCGCGCACCATGAGCAGCACCGTGTCGGCCTGCCTGGCCACGCCGTTCCGCATCAAGGGCCTGAACTACTCCATCGCTTCGGCCTGCGCCACCAGCGCTCACTGCATCGGCCATGCCATGGAGCAGATCCAGATGGGCAAGCAGGACGTGGTCTTTGCCGGTGGCGGTGAAGAAGAGCACTGGAGCCAGAGCTGCCTGTTCGACGCCATGGGCGCGCTGTCCAGCCAGTACAACGAGACGCCGGAAAAGGCCTCGCGCGCCTACGATGCCAACCGTGACGGTTTCGTCATCGCTGGCGGCGGCGGCATTGTCGTGGTCGAGGAACTGGAGCATGCGCTCAAGCGCGGCGCCAAGATCTACGCTGAAATCGTCGGCTACGGCGCGACCTCCGATGGCTATGACATGGTCGCTCCGAGCGGCGAAGGCGCGCTGCGCTGCATGCAGCAGGCGATGTCCACCGTCGAAGGGCCGATCGACTACCTCAACACCCACGGCACCTCGACGCCAGTCGGCGATGTGGCCGAGATCAAGGCCGTGCGCAACATGTTCGGCGACAAGGTGCCGGTGATCAGCTCGACCAAGAGCCTGTCGGGCCACTCGCTCGGTGCAGCCGGCGTACACGAGGCGATCTACTGCATGCTGATGATGCAGGGCAACTTCCTCGCCGCTTCTGCCAACATCGAAGAGCTCGACCCGGAAGTGGCGGACATGCCGATCTTGCGCGAGACGCGCGAGAACGCGCAGTTCGACACCGTGATGAGCAACAGCTTCGGCTTTGGTGGCACCAACGCCACTCTCGTGCTCAAGCGCTGGAAGGGCTGATCGGCCTTCTTCGTACGAGTAAAGGAAACGGCGCCCACGGGCGCCGTTTTTTTTGGTTCAGGCCGGGCTGCCGGCTGACCGATCACAGCCCCACCCTGCGAGCGGGGCCATCCATTGTCAGGCGCAACCGGCAAAGCGCTACTCGGCGTCTACCGTGTCGCCATGCGCAATACAGGACGCCGCCGTAAAGAGGGCATCCGTGGACGAGTTCAACGCCGTCTCCACCGAGTCCTGGACCACGCCGATGATGAAGCCCACCGCCACCACCTGCATGGACACATCGTTGGAAATGCCAAACAGGCTACAGGCCAAGGGGATCAGCAACAGCGAACCACCGGCCACGCCAGACGCGCCACAGGCGCACACGGCGGCCAGCAGGCTCAGCAGCAAGGCACTGGGCAGGTCCACCGGAATGCCCAACGTATGCACCGCGGCCAGAGTAAGAACCGTGATGGTGATCGCGGCACCCGCCATGTTGATCGTCGCCCCCAGTGGGATCGACACCGCATAGGTGTCCTTGTGCAATCCCAGGCGCTCGCAGAGCTGCAGGTTCACCGGAATGTTGGCGGCCGAGCTTCGGGTAAAGAACGCCGTGATGCCACTCTCACGCAGGCAGGTGAAAACCAGCGGATAGGGATTGCGGCGGATCTGCCAGTAGACGAGCACAGGGTTGAGCACCAGCGCGACGAACAGCATGCTGCCAACCAGTACCGCCAGCAGCTGGGCATAACCCACCAGTACGCCGAAGCCCGAAGTCGCCAGGATATTGGCCACCAGACCGAAGATGCCCAGCGGTGCGCAGCGGATGATCAGCTGCACGATGCCCGTCACCCCTGCCGAGAGATCGCTCACCAGGCTGCGGGTACTCTCCCCGGCCGAGCGGAACGCGAGGCCGAGCGCGATGGCCCAGGCAAGGATGCCGATGAAGTTGCCTTGCAAGAGTGCGTGCACGGGGTTGTCGACGATGTTGAACAACAGGGTCTTCAGCACCTGGGCCACCCCGGAAGGCGGCACCACGTCGCTTACTTCCGATACCAGCGTCAGGCTGGTCGGGAACAGGAAGCTCGCCACCACTGCCGTGACTGCGGCGCTGAGCGTACCCAGCGCGTAAAGGCCGAGGATCGGACGGATGTGGGTCGGCTGGCCGCGCTGGTGATTGGCCAGTGAGGCCGCCACCAGGATGAATACCAGGATCGGCGCCGCCGCTTTCAGGGCGGCAACGAAAAGGTCGCCCAGCAGGCCGACCGAACGGGCCGCCTCGGGCGCCAGCAGGGCGAGCACGACGCCGGCGATCAGGCCGACGACGATCTGCGCCACCAGGCTGGTGCGGTTCAGGAATCGAAACAGACGAGTGGAAAGATCGGACATGGGGGCCGCTTCTTGTGTTCTGGATGAGTGGCTGCGGGCGCTGCCGAGCGTTCGACCGACCGCCCCGCACAAGGCTCGGCATGGTACGCCCCCTGCCCAACGAAGCCCAGATGCGCCCCATCGCCGCGGCTAGGCTGCAGAAACAAAAAGGCCCCGCCAGAGCGGGGCCTTTGAATCAGCACGATCACACGCTGAAGCGAGCCACCAGCGTGTTCAGGTCGACGGCCAGTCGCGCCAATTCCTGACTGGCGGCCGTCGTCTGGTTGGCCCCGGCCGATGTCTGCAGCGACAGATCACGGATGTTCACCAGGTTGCGGTCCACTTCGCGCGCGACCTGCGCCTGCTCTTCCGAAGCGCTGGCGATGACCAGGTTGCGCTCACTGATCTGGCTGATCGCCAGGGCGATGCCTTCGAGCGCCTCCCCGGCGGCCTGGGCCATTTCCAGCGTAGTGCGCGCACGGTCGTTGCTGACTTGCATGGCGTGCACGGCGCTATCGGTGCCCTGATGAACCGAGCCAATCATCTGCTCGATTTCCTGCGTCGACTGTTGCGTGCGATGCGCCAGGGCGCGCACCTCGTCGGCGACCACGGCAAACCCTCGTCCGGCATCCCCTGCCCTGGCGGCTTCGATGGCGGCGTTGAGTGCCAGCAGGTTGGTCTGTTCGGCAATCGAGCGAATCACATCGAGCACCTTGCTGATATCACGCACGTGCTCGGCGAGCTGCTCGACTTCGGCGGCGGTAGCGGTGACGTCTTCGGCCAGCAGACCGATCGACTCGACCGTCCTGAGTACCTGCTCGCGGCCGTGCTGGGCCGTCGCGTCCGATTCGCGCGAGGCCTCGGACGTGGCAACGGCATTGCGGGCCACCTCATCCACAGCGGTCGTCATCTCGTTGACCGCCGTTGCCGCCTGCTGGATCTCGTCATTCTGCTGATGCATGCCACGCGTCGAGTCCTCGGTGACGGCATTGAGTTCCTCGGCCGCCGAGGCGAGCTGGTTCGACGAATCGGCGATACGCTGGATGGTGTCGCGCAGGCTGTCCTGCATGCTCGCCAGCGCCGTCAACAGGCGTGCCGGCTCGTCACGGCCCACGATGCTGATCGAGTGCGTGAGGTCACCGCTGGCCACGACCTCGGCAACGCGCACCGCCTCGTTGAGCGGCTGCACGATGCTACGTGTCAGCAGGATCGCCAGGGCAACGGTCAATATGGCCGCAAGCAGCAAGGCGACGACTACGCCATTGAAGGCATGCGAGGCCGTGTCGTCGGAAAGGCGTGCCGCCGCCATCGCCTGGCTACGAGAAAACTCGATCAACTCGCGCACGGCCCCGGATGCCTCGCTGGCATGCTGATTGAGCTCGCCGCGAGTGAGCGCCTTGGCACCGTCCAGATCGCCGACCAGCGCAAGCTCGACGATCTGCGTCTGGAATCGCTCGTATTCGGCCACAGCCTTGTCGAACCGGGCCAGCATCGCCTGGCCTTGAGCCGTTCGAATCAGCGGATCGGCTTTCTTGCGGGCCTCTTGGAACAACGACTTGATGTCATTGATCGACGACACCGCCGCCCGCTTGTTGGCATCCGTATCGGCTACCAGCAAGCGCAGGGTGGCCGCGCGGATGCGCAAGAATTCCTGGTTCAGCTCACTGAGCTGAATGATGGCGGGAAGCCAGTGTTCGTTGACCTCCTGCGACTCGCGCTGCATGGTCGACATCTGCTGAAGCGAGAAACCGCCGAGCAGAAAGACCAGCAGCGCCACGACACTGAAGCCGATGCCCGCCCGAAGCGCGATGCTGAGTTGTCTAAGCATGGATATATACCCCCTGAGGTAAAGGCTGCGTCCTGCCATGGCTATCGCCAGAAACGCGCAAAACTTTACGACGAACGGTAAAAAAACCACTCCATGCAAAGGGTTTTACGAGGGCGGTGTTTCGACGCACCGCCCTCGGCGCGTCAAATACTGAAACGCGTGACCAACCCGTTCAGCTCGACGGCCAGGCGAGCCAGCTCCTGACTGGCAGCGCTGGTTTGATTCGCCCCCGCGGCCGACTGCATCGACAAATCGCGGATATTGACCAGGTTGCGATCGACCTCGCGGGCGACCTGTGCCTGTTCCTCCGAGGCGCTGGCGATCACCAGATTGCGCTCGCTGATCTGGCTGATCGCGCTGGCGATCTCCTCCAGCGCCTCACCGGCCGCTTGCGCCAGGTCGAGCGTCGAGCGGGCGCGCTGATTGCTCGTCTGCATCGCTTGGACCGCCTTGTCGGTACCCTGGTGCACGGCACCGATCATCTGCTCGATTTCCTGCGTCGATTGCTGCGTGCGGTGCGCCAGTGCCCGCACCTCATCCGCCACCACGGCGAAACCGCGCCCGGCATCGCCCGCCCGGGCCGCTTCGATGGCCGCGTTGAGCGCAAGCAGGTTGGTCTGCTCGGCGATCGAACGGATCACATCCAGCACTTTGCTGATATCGCGCACCTGGCCGGCCAACTGTTCGACCTCGCTGGCGGTGGAGGTCACATCCGAGGCCAGCAGGCTGATCGACTCGACCGTGCGAATGACCTGCTGGCGGCCCCGCTGGGTGGTCGCATCCGACTCACGCGACGCCTCGGAGGTGGCCACGGCATTGCTGGCCACCTCGTCGACCGCGGTGGTCATCTCGTTGACCGCCGTCGCGGCCTGCTCGATTTCGTGGTTCTGCTGGTGCAGGCCGCGTGTCGAGTCCTCGGTCACCACGTTGAGTTCTTCGGCGGCCGAAGCCAGCTGATTGGACGAGTCGGCAATGCGCTGCACGGTTTCGCGCAGGCTGCCCTGCATGCTCTTGAGCGCCGCGAGCAAACGAGCCGGCTCATCCTTGCCGTCGATCTCGATCGGCCGGCGCAGATCACCAGCGGCCACGCTTTCGGCGACTTCGACCGCCTGGCTCAACGGCTGCACGATGCTGCGCGTGAAGGCCCAGGCCAGCAACCAGGTCAACACCCCCGCGGCAATGATGGTCAGAATCATCCACAGACGCGCCTCGCCGAACAGCTCGTCGGCCTTCTGCGCCGACAGCTCGGCCTGTTCATTGTTGAAGGCGATCAGCGAGCGAACTTCTTCGCTCATGGCGGACGCCACCTGATTGAGTTGCGAACCGACCAGTTCGATAGCCTGAGTCAGCTCGCCGCTCGCCTCCAGGCGCAGGATTTCACGCAGCACGGCCTCGAAGTGCTCGCGCGCGCCCTGGTACCGCTCGAACAGCGCTCGTTCTTCGGCCAGGAAGATCGTCCTGGCATAGGCCTCTTCGACTGGCCGAAGGCCCTCGACGAACTGGTTGACGTTGGCGCGGTTCTCGGTAACCCGGGCGCGGTCGAGTAGCAGGCGCAAGGTATGGATGCGGATGCGCATCGTGCGCTGGTTGAGGTCGCCCAGCGCCGTGATGCTGGGCAGCCACTGGTTGCTCACCTTGGCCGCCTCTTCGCGTATCGAGGTCATCTGCCGCAGGGCGAACAAGCCCAGCAGGAGAACGATAAGGCCGATCAGGCCGAAGCCCAGCGCTGAGCGTTTGGACAGATTCAGGTTGCGTAACGACATGAGACAGCTCACTCCATGACTGATGGCGGCAGCAGGCACTGCCAAATCAGTCACAAGTATCGGAGCCTCTTCACGAAAACTTGATTGTTTGACGTCAATAAACTGCCAAACAACCTGCCGGACCGATGAATGGTTCGGCCAGCCAGACCTCACTGTACCTTGAACGTCTGCTCGGCCAGCTTGCGATCGCCTTGAAACACCAGAAAGCGCCACTCGCCAGGGGCCAGCTCATGGGGCTCGGTGAACTCGAATGCCATGACGTCATGACTCGCTTCGGGCGCCATGGTCTGCACCACCTCGAACTTGTCGTGTCGTGCGCCATCTGGCCCCACCACGCCCGGCGTCAGGTACAGCAATGTCAGCGGGGCATCGCCTTCCCTTTTGCCGGCCAGCACGTAGCGCATACCAAACTTGGTACCTAGCCTGGCGGGAATGACGGACGTCCGCTGAATAGGCTGCTGGCCGGTGCGAAGCATGCGCTCGCCTGGCTCCAGTTCGACTTGCGGGCTTTCGAAAATACCGTATTCCACCTCACCTTCCAGCCTGACCTCGGCCAGCGCGCTGGAGGACAGGCATACCGCCGCCATGAGATGAAGCGCGGATATCAAACGCATGTCAGCTTCCTTAGTGCTGTAGGGAAGCTGAGCCTATGACACGGGCATGTCAGGGATGTGACACCTTCACTTCCTCGCGACGCTCGCGGGGCAGTACGGCGAGAAAGTTGTCGCGAGCGACCTTGCGTGCTGTGCTCTCGGAGAGCGCATCGAGGAACGGATCGAAATCGGCAAGCCCCTCGGCCAGATTCTCGAAGTGCCCGACCACATCCGACCCGAGCATGAAGCGTGTCGGGTGGCGTTCCACCAGTTCCACCCATTTCGGGTCGGGCTGGCCCTTGGCATCTATCAGATAAGGATGGAGCATCGTCCACGAGAGGTCGATGTACAGGTTGGGATACTCATCGAGCAGACGCGTCACCACCGGCAGCAGAAACTCGAGCTTTTCCTGATGCCGGTGCAACTCCATGCTGGTGCCGGCATGGGCCCAGATGAAACGTGTGTGTGGATGGTTGCGCAGCGGCTCCTCCAGTTCCTCCAGATAGAGCGGATTGCGTTCTCGCTTGGAGGTGATGTTCGAGTGCAGCATCACCGGCAGGTCGAATTCGGCAGCCAGGTGGTACACGCGCGTCAGCGCCTCGTTGTTCGCTCGCGGGGTATCACCCTCGGTAAGCGCGGTCACGTCGTCATGACGGGTGAATATCTCGCCGATGCCCTGCCATAACCCAGGGTTCAGCTCCAGCATTCGCCGAATGTGCGCGTCGGCGTTCTTGTCGTTCGGGTTGAAGCCCGACAAAAACGGGTGAAAGCGCTTGCGCTGCTCGGGGTCGACTTCCTTCATGGCAGCCGCCACCAGCACATCGGTGGCGCTGTACCAATAGACCGGTGCGTCGTCGCCAGCATAGTAGCGCGGCCGCTTGGGTTCGTTCTCGTGCCACTTCTTGGCCACGGGTATCCCGCTGATCATCACGTGCTCGATACGTCCTTCGCCCATCGCCTCCAGCAGCTTGGGCATACCCTGGGTTTCCTGGAAGAAATCAACGTAATGCAGGTGGGCATCGCTATACGCATACTCGCGCGCCTGCGCGGGCGCGCTCACGCAGAGCGCCACCAAGGCGGCGCCGGTGAAGATTCGAAACATTCAAGCCTCCTGGTCAAGGGTGCCGTTGGTTGCGTCCGCCCGATGCGCCGCGTCGCCCAGGCAGCACGGCGCCAGCATCGATGCCGGCTGCATCGGTTCGAACCAAGCCCTACGGCCTGCTCCATAGACAGATCGCCCGGCCGCCTCGTTTCATCGGCCCCGTTTCGCTTTGTGACGACAGGCCCTCAAGATACCCCCACCCCTATATGACAAGCATCAAGGTAGGACCTCCCTGGCGCCGCTAAGCTGCCCGGACTAGGCTGCGCAACGGCAGCCAGCGAACCGGAGTGAGCAAAGATGGCAAGCAAAACGATCACCGCTCGTGGACAGATGGGATCGGGCATGAACATCGAGGTCGAATGCGGCAATCACCGCCTGGTGATGGATCAGCCCAAGCACGCCGCCGGGCGTGACCTGGGCCCGACGCCGCTGGACGTGATCCTGTCAGCGATCGCCGGCTGCTTCGGCACCATCGGCCGCATCATCGCCCATCAGCAAAAGATCGACCTGCGCGGCATGCGCTTCGAACTGGAAGCGGACTATGACCCGGACGGCCTCCTGGGACGCAACCGGGACGTGCGCCCAGGGTTTGAAGAGATCCGCGTCAGGGTCGACATCGATGCCGAGTTGTCTGCCTCCGAGAAGCTCGAACTGCTGCGAGAGATCGAGCGCCGCTGTCCGGTCGCCGACAACCTTGCGCATGGTACGCGGCTGGTCAGTGAACTGGCCTGATCGCAGAAACGAAAAGGCCCGGCGATTGCCGGGCCTCTCCTAGCGGCGCGAGTTGCCTTAGGCGGACAGCTCGACCAACAGCTTGTTCAGCCGCTGCACGTAGGCCGCCGGGTCCTTCAGGCTGTCGCCGGCAGCCAGCGCCGCCTGGTCGAAGAGAATGTGCGACAGGTCGGCGAAACGGTCCTCGTCCGGCTCGCCATCGAGCTTGTCGATCAACGGATGCTGCGGGTTGATCTCGAAGATCGGCTTGGAATCCGGTACCTTCTGCCCGCTCGCTTCAAGAATCTGACGCATCTGCAGGCCCAGGTCCTGCTCGCCGATGGCGAGAATCGCCGGCGAGTCGGTCAGGCGGTGCGAGACGCGCACCTGCGAAACCTGCTCGCCCAATGCTTTCTTCAGACGCTCGACCAATCCTTCCTTGGCCTTGGCGATCTCTTCCTGCGCCTTCTTGTCGTCTTCGCTGTCGAGCTTGCCGAGGTCCAGGTCTCCGCGGGCAACATCGACGAACTGTTTGCCGTCGAATTCGGTGAGGTAGCTCATCAGCCACTCATCAATGCGGTCGGTGAGCAGCAGCACCTCGATGCCTTTCTTGCGGAACACTTCCAGGTGCGGGCTGTTGCGCACCTGCGCATAGCTCTCGCCGGTCAGGTAGTAGATCTTGTCCTGGCCATCCTTCATGCGGCCGATGTAGTCGGCCAGTGCGACCGAAGCCTCGCCGCTGGCGTCGGAGGTCGAGCCAAAGCGCAGCAGGCCGGCGATCTTCTCCTTGTTGGCGAAATCCTCCGCCGGGCCTTCCTTGAGCACCTGACCGAACTGTTTCCAGAACGACTTGTAGTCGTCCGGCTTGTCCTTGGCGAGCTTCTCGAGCATGTCGAGCACACGCTTGGTCAACGCCGACTTCATGGAGTCGATTACCGGATCCTTCTGCAGGATCTCACGCGAGACGTTCAACGACAGGTCGTTGGAATCGACCACGCCCTTGATGAAACGCAGGTACAGCGGCAGGAACTCATCGGCCTGATCCATGATGAATACGCGCTGCACATAGAGCTTCAGGCCCTTCGGCGCCTCGCGGTGATACAGGTCGAACGGCGCACGCCCCGGCACGTAGAGCAGCGAGGTGTACTCCAGCTTGCCCTCGACCTTGTTGTGGCTCCAGGCCAGCGGGTTCTCGAAGTCGTGGGAAACGTGCTTGTAGAACTCCTGGTATTCCTCGTCCTTGATTTCCGTACGCGGGCGCGTCCACAGCGCGCTGGCGCGGTTGACCGTCTCCCATTCCGGCTCGGCCGGCTTGTCCTTTTCCTCGCCGTGGAACTCCTTCGGTAGCTCGATCGGCAAGGCGATATGATCGGAATATTTCTTGACGATGTTGCGCAGGCGCCAACCGTCGGCGAACTCCTCTTCACCGCTCTTGAGGTGCAGCACGATGCGGGTGCCGCGCTCGGCCTTCTCGATCGTCTCGACCTCGAATTCGCCCTCGCCCTTGCTCGACCAGTGCACGCCCTCGCTCGCAGCGGCGCCGGCGCGGCGGGTAAACACATCGACCTGATCGGCAACGATGAACGCAGAATAAAAGCCCACGCCGAACTGACCGATGAGGTGCGAATCCTTCCGCTGATCGCCGGTCAGGTTCTTCAGAAAATCGGCAGTGCCGGACTTGGCGATCGTCCCCAGGTGCGCGATGACTTCGTCGCGACTCATGCCGATTCCGTTGTCCTCCAGGGTCACCGTCTTCGCCTCCTTGTCGAAGGACAGACGGATCTTCAGCTCTGCACCGCCCTCGAGCAGCTCGGGCTTGGCCAGTGCCTCGAAGCGCAGCTTGTCGGCGGCATCGGACGCATTGGAAATCAGCTCGCGAAGGAAGATTTCCTTGTTCGAGTAAAGCGAGTGGATCATCAGATGAAGCAGCTGCTTCACCTCGGTCTGGAAGCCCAGGGTCTGTTTTTGAGTTTCCACACTCATCGTCTACGAACTCCAGTCATCAGTGATACGGGCCGCACGCGCGGCAGTGTCAGGCAGATGGGGGTCGTAGATGTAATTTCAAGTGGAACGGCCCGCTCAATTGGTACGGGCCCGGTTGCAGCTCAGGGCTCCAGCGCTTCGAGCAGCACGATTTCGCCCGGCGCGAGATTGAAGTAAGCCTCGCCCGGGCCGCCGAGCATACGTCGAATACGCAACCGCCCCTCCGCGTCCAGCCCCGCGAAGCGTCCTTCCGCGACGCCGCCCCGCTCGGTATGCGCGCGCACCAGCATGTTGTCGTAGGTCGCTGGCTCGCGAAGCAGGCGCGCCATGGAGAAGCGCTTGCGCCGGTCGTGGCTGCGGACCGGTGGCGTACGAACCGGGGCCGGCTCGCGCGCTTCGACGGGCTGCTCCACAGCGGGCGGCAACGGGGGATAGGCGTCATCCTCGACGCTCCAGCCTTCTGCACCCTTGCTCAACGCCAGCTGCAGGTGCGTCGGGACGCCGTCCACGCGCGCCTCGACCGGCAGGCTGAACGCATGCTCGGCAAGCGGCAGTTGGCCGAGCGGGCTCGTCAGGTTCACATCGCGCGAGGCATGACGACGCTGCAGGTAATCTTCGAGGACGTAGGCGATGGTGTCCGTCGAATCGACGGTGCGGTCGACCTGCCCATCGCGGTAGCGCAGCCGATCGGTGTAGAGCTCGACTTCGCCGCTGAGGCTGGTCGCATACTGGGGCGGCAGCACCAGATGGAAACGACCCACCAGCCGGTTGGGCGCCTGCTCGGCCACCACCAGATGCAGGGTGTAGCCATGCTGGATGACACGCGATTCCGGCAGATCGCGTCCCGGCTCGAGCCAGGCGATGCGCACGGTCGGCAAAGGCCCCTCGTCATCGGGCAAGACATCCAAGCGTAGCGCATCGGCGGGCGGTTCGCGCAGCTCGATGCGCACCTCCTGGTTTGCGTAGAAGCCAGAACCGGAACGCAGGCTGAGCACGCCATCGATCAACTCGCCATGCTCGGGTCTGAAGGCTTGCCCGTTGAGCTGGCCGTGCAGCAGACCGCCCGGCTGCGCCGCCTCTGGCTGCGGCAGCCATTCGAGAGCAAGGATGGCGTCGAGCTTTTCCGGCGCCCGGGCGGCCAGCATCGACAGCCCGACCACCAGCGGGATGATGCCCAAGCCGATGGTCAATACGGCCCGACGGGCAACTGACCAGTGGGCAAAGAGATAGGCCAGGGTGAACGGCGGCATCAGGCTACCGATGCCCCAGAACAGGCTGGTGCCAAAGGCGAGCGTGACCAGCCAGACCATGCCGGCGAGCATCAGCAGCAGGCCGGCGAGAATCAACAGAGCATCCATTCCGGATCCTTGAAGCAGTGTCAGACGTCAGCTACCGCACGCCGACGGCCGCAGGATCAGGCCTGGTCGATCTTGAAATGGCAGCGGGCGGTGGCGATGGGTTCGGCCTGATGGGTCTGCCAGGCAGTGATCGCGACATTGGCGACCCGACGGCCCTGGCGCCAGACCTGGCAGGCGGCGAAAGTGTCACGATAGTGACCGGCGCGCAGATAATCTATCGAGAAGTCGATGATTTTCGGCAAATGTGGCGCCCCCATGAACATCAGCAAATGAAGCATCGCGGAATGCTCCATGAAACCCGCGATCACGCCGCCGTGAATCGCTGGCAGCATGGGATTGCCGATGTTGTCCTGGTTCTGCGGCAGGCGGAACACCATCTCGTCTCCCAGACGCAGGCATTGCATGCCGATCAGCTTCGCGTAGGGCACCGACTCGATCAGCGGCTCGTAATTGTTGGTCTCCAGCGCCTGGCGGACCATGGAATCGAAATCCACCCGAGTCATGCCGCGCCCTCCCCGCCGCGGCCGCCGGCCTGCTTGCCCATGCGCATGAAGGTGCCGACCACGTGCGCGATCGGCTCGTTGATGTCGCGCTGGTAGGCCACGCCCCGCGTGAAGATCACGTGCGGCGTCACTCGGTAGCATTCGGCGAAGCCGAACACGTCGTGACCCGGCTCGGCCGGGTGCATGTAATCGATACGCAGGTCGAGCGTCGGGCAGACCTCCAGTTCCGGCAACGCGCAGGCGGTCGAGATGCCGCAGGTGGTGTCCATCAGCGTGGTGATCGCCCCGCCATGAATGCCGCCGGTCTCGGGATTGCCAATCAGGCTCTCGTTATAGGGCAGGCGCAACGTCAGACCCTTGCTGTCAGCGTGCTCCACGCTGAGCCCGAGCACCTGGCAATGACGCAGAAAGGAAAGAAAGCGCTGAGTGCGCTCGAGAATCTGGCTGTCGCTCATTCGATCTCTCGGCGATGGAATCGAGCCGGCCATGATACCGGGCGGCAAGGTTGCGCCCTACTCCCGGGACGTATCTCCGAGCGAAGTTGGCGTAAACACCATGACCTTCAGCACATCGGAATGGAACTCGCGGCGGTAGAGCACCAGCACCACGCCGGTGGTGACCGCCATGAAGAACCAGGGATTGATAAACCAGGCCAGCGTGGCCATGCCGAAATAGTAGGCACGCAGACCAAAGTTGAACTGGTTGGCAGCCATCGACAGCACGCGCGCCGCGCGCTCGGCGAATGCCTTGCGCTCGAGGTCATTGACGTTGCGCTCACCAGCCATCGGTGCCGACGCGACGAGGACCGCGCCGAAATTGTATTGGCGCATGCACCAGCTGAAGGTGAAGAAGGCATAGACGAAGACCACGGCTAGGCCGAGCAGCTTGATTTCCGACAGCCCGCGGCTGACCGGCTGCGCGAGCGGCAGATCGGCGAGCAGGGAAACGGCGCGATCAGACGCGCCGAGCGCTGTGAGGATGCCGGCAAGGATGATCAGTGTGCTGGAGGCGAAGAACGAGGCGTTGCGCTCGAGATTACCGATGACGTTGGCATCGGCAATCCGGTTGTCGCGCTGCAGCAGTCGCTGCATCCAGTCCTGGCGATAGAGATGCAGCACACTGGCCAGGCAGGCCGTGTCACGCCCGCGCCAGCTTGCGTAACGGGTATAGCCCACCCAGCAGACGACGAACCAGATGACCGCGGCGACGTCGGGCGTTAGCAGTTCGGTTAAGGCCATGGCCTGTCCTCTTCAAACCTGACGCGATTATAGCCAGCTGCCATCTACCGCTGCGCTCAGGCGCGCGCAGGAGCGGCCAGCAGGCGATCCGCGGCGGCCGCGAGCATCAGCGTGATGAGCGCCGGCAGCAGCCATCCCATGCTCTGCCCCGCCAGCGGGAGTTCACCGAAGAAGGCTGGCACTGCGTCACCGAAGCCGGCTGCCGCCATGCCATCGACGAAACCGAACACCAGGGTGACCGCCATCACCGGCATCATCACCCGGGCGGGCGAACGCCACAGCCGGTCGGCCAGGCTGAGCGCAACCAAGACGATCGCCAGCGGGTAAAGCCCTACCAGTACCGGGACCGAGACACTGATCAGCTGGGTCAAGCCCTGATTGGCCACCAGCAGGCTGAACAGCGAGAAGGTGATCACCACGCTGCGGTAGGATACCGGCAGCAGGTTGCTGAAGAACTCACCACACGCAGCCGTGAGCCCTACCGCCGTCGTCAGGCATGCGAGGGTGATGACTGCGGCGAGCAACAGGCTGCCGGTCGTGCCAAAGGTGTGCTGTACGTAGGTCGTGAGCACCTGCACGCCATTCTGCGCATCGGCGGCGATGCCCTGGCTGGTTGCGCCCAGGTAGAACAACGCCAGATACACCGCCGAAAGCCCGACGGCGGCGATCACGCCGGCAATCATCGAATAGCGCGTCACCAGCGCCGCATCGGTCACCCCATGGTCGCGGATGGCGGTCGCGATGACGATGCCGAAAACCAGGGCGCCCAGGGTGTCCATGGTCAGGTAGCCCTCGAGAAAGCCCTTGAGCATCGGCGCGCTGCGATAACTCTCGGCACTGACCCCGATCTCGCCGGCGGGAAGAAACAGCGCGGCGCCGCCAAGCAGGATCAGTGAAAGCAACAGCACGGGAGTGATGATCTTGCCGACGTTCTCTACCAGGCGCCCGGGATTGAGCACCAGCACCAGCACCGCCGCAAAGAACAGCAGCGTATAGATCAGCAAAGGCGTACCGCTGTCGCCGGTGAACGGGGCGATGCCCATTTCGAACGACACCACGGCGGTTCGCGGCGTCGCGAACAGCGGCCCGATGGCCAGGTACACGGCTATCGCCAGCAGCGTGCCGGCGAACCGACCCAGAGGCGCAGTCAGGCGGTCCATCCCGCCACCGACGCGAGCGAGCGCGACGACCGTCAGCAGCGGCAGGCCCACGCCTGTCAGCAGAAAGCCGGCTGCCGCCTGCCAGATATGTTCGCCTGCGGCCAGTCCGGCGCTGGGCGGGAAAATGATGTTGCCGGCGCCGAGAAACAGCGCAAAGGTCATGAAACCAAGGGCGACGAGGTCAAAGCCTTTCAAACGAGTCATGGGAAACCATTACCAGGGGAATGCGCCGCCGCCGCGCCAGCGAGCGTGTTGCTCGAGCGATGGGCGATTCGGGACGACGGGAAACGGAAACGATGTGGGGATTTCTCCAGGGGTAAGGGAAATGTCACCCGGCCGGTTGAGCCAGGCCCTGCGTGACACGCATCTCTCGTGAAGACGGCGCCATGATGGGAGGCGCGCATGATGCCATGATCGGCCGAGCATGCCGACCGCTTTGTACCCACAAACGAAAGGGCCACCCGAAGGTGGCCCTGTCACGGCGCTGGTCAGGCGCCCTTCATTTCCCAACCTGTCACGTCAGCCAGGGCCTTGCCAATATCGGCCAGCGAACGCACCGTTCGCACGCCCGCGTCCTGCAGCGCAGCGAACTTCTCCTCCGCCGTGCCCTTGCCTCCGGAGATGATCGCTCCGGCATGCCCCATTCGCTTGCCCGCCGGTGCGGTAACGCCCGCGATGTACGACACCACCGGCTTTGTCACGTTGGCCTTGATGAAGGCCGCCGCCTCTTCCTCGGCCGAACCACCGATCTCGCCGATCATGACGATTGCCTCGGTCTGAGGGTCGTTCTGGAAAAGCTCCAGGATGTCGATGAAGCTCGAGCCGGGAATCGGATCGCCACCAATGCCGACACAGGTGGACTGGCCGAAGCCCGCATCGGTCGTCTGTTTGACCGCCTCGTAGGTCAGCGTGCCGGAACGCGAAACGATGCCTACCTTGCCCGGCTGGTGGATGTGGCCGGGCTGAATGCCGATCTTGCATTCACCCGGGGTGATTACACCTGGGCAGTTCGGACCGATCAGACGCACACCGAGCTCATCGCACTTGATCTTGACTTCCAGCATATCCAGCGTCGGGATGCCCTCGGTGATGCATACGATCAGCTTGATGCCGCCAAACGCGGCTTCGAGGATCGAGTCCTTGCAGAAAGGTGCCGGTACGTAGATTACCGAGGCATCGGCGCCGGTGGCTTCCACGGCTTCCTTGACCGTATTGAACACCGGCAGACCAAGATGCATGGTGCCGCCCTTGCCAGGCGTCACCCCACCGACCATGCGCGTGCCATAGGCGATGGCCTGCTCGGAGTGGAACGTTCCTTGTGAGCCGGTAAAGCCTTGGCAGATGACCTTGGTGTCCTTGTTGATCAGAATGCTCATTGCTTGCCCTCCGCGGCTTTGACTACCTGAATGGCCGCATCGGTCAGGCTCTGCGCCCCGATGATGTTCAGCCCGCTCTCGCTCAGCATCTTCGCGCCCAGCTCGGCGTTGTTGCCCTCCAGGCGCACGACCACGGGTACCTTGACCCCCACCTCGCGCACGGCACCGATGATCCCCTCGGCGATCATGTCGCAGCGCACGATACCGCCGAAGATGTTCACCAGCACTGCGGCGACATTGCTATCCGAGAGAATGATCTTGAACGCTTCGGTAACGCGCTCTTCCGTTGCGCCACCGCCGACATCGAGGAAGTTCGCCGGACGACCGCCGTGCAGGTTGACGATGTCCATGGTCCCCATCGCCAGGCCGGCACCGTTGACCATGCAACCGATGTTGCCGTCGAGCGCGACGTAATTGAGTTCCCACTTGGCCGCATGCGCCTCGCGTGGGTCGTCCTGGGAAGGGTCGGCCATGTCGCGCAGCTTCGGCTGTCGATAGATGGCGTTGCCGTCGATATTGAGCTTGGCGTCAAGGCAATGCAGGTTGCCATCTTTCTTGATGACCAGCGGATTGACCTCTAGCAGGGCCAGATCGTAGTCCTGAAACAGCTTGGCCAGGCCAACGAAGATGTGGACGAACTGCTTCACCTGATCGCCCTTGAGCCCGAGCTGGAATGCCAGCTCCCGTGCCTGGAAGGGCTGCGCGCCGACCAACGGATCGATGGTGGCCTTGAGAATCTTCTCCGGAGTGTCGTGTGCAACCTTCTCGATGTCCACGCCGCCCTCGGTGGATGCCATGAACACGATACGGCGGCTCGAGCGGTCCACGACTGCACCCAGGTAGAGTTCCTTGTCGATATCGGTAGCCGCCTCAACCAGGATCTTGCTGACCGGCTGGCCATTGGCATCGGTCTGGTAGGTCACCAGTCGCTTGTCCAACCACTGCTGGGCGAACGCACGCGCCTCGTCTTTGCTGCGTACAAGCTTGACACCACCGGCCTTGCCGCGACCACCGGCATGGACCTGAGCCTTGACCACCCACTCGGTGCCCCCAATCTTGTCACAGGCTTCGGCGGCCTCCTTCGGGCTGTCTACCGCGTAGCCTTTCGACACCGGCAATCCATATTCTGCAAACAGCTGCTTACCTTGGTACTCGTGAAGATTCATGCTTCTTACCGTTATCAGGTACCGCATTTAAGCAGGGCGTTGCCCTGCCCCCTTCAAGTCCCTGAAAACTATCGCCGATACCTTTCAAGGACCTGATTGCTCATGAAAACATCCTACTTTAGTCAAAGAAAAGCCCGGCGTGTTCAGAACAGGCCGGGCTTTTGTACCACGCGATTCGCTTAGCGCTTCTTGCGATTCGCGATGTGAATGGCGTGGCCATTTACTGCCAGCGCAGCCTCATGCAAGGCCTCGGACATAGTCGGGTGCGAGAACACCATCATGCCGAGATCTTCGGCACTGGTGCCGAATTCCATGCCGATTGCACCTTGCTGTACCAGCTCCGCGGCAGCCGGCCCCATCACGTGGACACCCAGAACACGATCGGTCTTGGCATCGGCGATGACCTTGACCAGACCGGCGGTATCGTTGGCGGCCATGGCGCGACCACTGGCAGCGAACGGGAATACGCCGACGTTCACCTCGACGCCTTCGGCCTTCAGCGCCTGCTCGGACTTGCCGACCCATGCGATTTCCGGGTGCGTGTAGATCACCGACGGGATCAGCTCGTAGTTCATCTGAGTCTTGTGACCGGCAATGCGCTCGGCAACCATCACGCCCTCTTCGGAGGCCTTGTGCGCAAGCATGGCGCCACGCACCACGTCGCCGATAGCGTATACACCCGGCACATTGGTCGCGCATTGATCGTCGACATAGATGAAGCCGCGCTCGTCGAGCGTAACTTCCGAGTCGGCAGCCAGCAGATCGGCAGTCACCGGACGACGGCCGACCGCAACGATCAGCTTGTCGAAGGTCTGCTGCTGCTCGCCTTCGGCGTTGGTGTAGCTGACGGTGACCTGGTCGCCCTTGATCTCGGTGCCGGTAACGCGCGCGCCGAGCAGAATGTTCAGACCCTGCTTGGACAGTACCTTGAAGGCTTCCTTGGCGATCTGCTCATCAGCCGCCGGCAGGAACTTGTCCATTGCTTCGATGACGGTGACTTCGGCACCCAGACGGGCCCAGACCGAACCGAGTTCGAGGCCGATGACGCCCGCACCGATCACACCGAGCTTGCCGGGAACAGTTTGGAAGTCCAGGGCGCCGGTAGAGTCGACGATGATCTTCTGATCCACCGGTGCCGGCGGAATGTTCACCGGGGTCGAACCCGAGGCGAGGATGACATTCTCGGCCGCCAGCGTTTGCACGCTGCCGTCGGTACCCGTGACTTCGACCTGCTTGCCGGCCAGCAGCTTGCCGTGGCCTTCGAAGACGGTCACGCCGTTGGCCTTCATCAGCGCCGAAACGCCGCCGGTCAGGTTCTTAACGATCTGGTCCTTGCGCGCGACCATGGTCGGCACGTCCATCTTGACCTCGCCGGTCGAGATGCCGTGAACATCGAAACTGGCATGCGCCTCGTGATACTTGTAGGAGCTATCCAGCAGTGCCTTGGACGGGATGCACCCAACGTTCAGACAGGTCCCGCCGAGCGCGAGCTTGCCGTCCTTGCCCTTGTACTTTTCGATGCAGGCAGTCTTCAGGCCCAGCTGCGCGGCGCGGATAGCGGCGACATAGCCACCTGGGCCCGCACCGATGACGATGACGTCGAATTTCTCGCTCATTACCAATCCTCTTTCCTAAGCGGCAAACGAAAAGCCACGAGCCGCAAGCGGTGCCGGGTATATCACCAGCTGACCGCCCACCGCCCGTGGCTGCCTTGTCAGATGTCCAGCAGCAGGCGAGCCGGATCTTCCAGCAGGTCCTTCATGGTGACCAGGAAGGTTACCGCCTCTTTGCCGTCGATCAAACGGTGATCATAGGACAGCGCCAGGTACATCATCGGCAGGATGACCACCTGACCATTGACCGCCATCGGGCGCTCCTGAATCTTGTGCATGCCGAGAATAGCGGTCTGCGGCGGGTTGACGATCGGCGTCGACAGCAGCGAACCAAACACACCGCCATTGGAGATGGTGAAGGTACCGCCGGTCATTTCCTCGATCGTCAGCTTGCCGGCCTTGGCCTTCTTGCCGAATTCGGCAATGCCGCCTTCGACTTCGGCGAGGCTCATGTGTTCGGCGTTACGCAGCACCGGAACGACCAGGCCGCGATCACTGGAGACGGCCACGCCGATGTCCTGGTAACCGTGATAGACGATGTCGTTGCCGTCGATGGACGCATTGACGCCAGGCTGACGCTTCAGCGCTTCGACCGCGGCCTTGACGAAGAAAGACATGAAGCCCAGGCGTACGCCGTTGTGCTTCTTCTCGAACAGGTCCTTGTACTTGGAGCGCAGCTCCATGATCGGCTTCATGTTGACCTCGTTGAAAGTGGTCAGCATGGCCATGGAGGACTGCGCTTCGACGAGGCGCTCGGCAACCTTGGCGCGCAGGCGAGTCATCGGGACGCGCTTCTCGACGCGATCGCCCGCGGCAAAGATCGGTGCGGCGGCAGCCGGTGCGGCCGGCTTGGCAGCTGCAGCAGGTGCAGACTTCTTCGCCTCGATGGCGGCAACGACGTCTTCCTTCGTTACGCGGCCGTCTTTGCCGGTGCCGCGGATGCTGTTCGGATCGATGCCGTTCTCTTCGGCCAGCTTGCGCGCGGCCGGAGCGAGGATCTGCTCCTCGGCGGAAGCGGCAGGCGCGGACTCGGCAGCCGCTTGCGGAGCAGCAGCCGCAGCCGGAGCCGAGGCAGGCGCGGCAGCAGCGGAGGCACCCGCCTCGAGCTTGCCGAGCAGCTCGCCGCTGAGCACGGTGTCGCCTTCGTTCTTGACGATCTCGGTAAGCACGCCGTCAGCCTCGGCAAGCACTTCCATGACCACCTTGTCTGTCTCGATGTCGACGATCAGCTCATCACGCTTGACGGCCTCGCCAGGCTTCTTGTGCCAGGTCGCGACGGTACCGTCGGCAACGGATTCCGGGAATGTAGGGGCTTTGATCTCGATAGCCATTATCGGGGGTCCTATTGATTCGTTGTCTACGTCGAGGCCGCGCATCGCGCGGCCTCTTGCAGCTGGGTTTTAAACGGTGAACGCGTCCTGCAGCAGCTTCTCTTGCTGCTCGGCGTGCATGGAGGCATAACCGACCGCGGGGGCCGCAGACGCTTCGCGCCCTGCGTACTGAAGGAACAGGTCCTTGTTGTGCGCGGTGGCGACACGCCGCATATGGTGCTGGCTGCAATACCAGGCGCCCTGGTTCATCGGCTCTTCCTGACACCAGACGATGTGCTTGAGGTTCTGGTACGGCGCCAGGACTTCGGCCAGGTCGTCTTCCGGGAACGGGTACAGCTGCTCGATCCGGATGATCGCGATATCCTCGCGGCCTTCGTTGCGACGCTTTTCCAACAGGTCGTAATACACCTTGCCGCTACACAGCACCACACGCTCGACCTTCGCGGCGTCGATCGGATCGATCTCCGGCAGCACGGTCTGGAACGAGCCCTGAGTCAGCTCCTCCAGCGTCGAGATAGCCAGCTTGTGGCGCAGCAGCGACTTCGGCGTCAGCGCAACCAGCGGCTTGCGCAGCGGGCGAATCGCCTGACGACGCAGCATGTGGTAGACCTGCGCCGGCGTCGAAGGCACACAAACCTGGATGTTGTGCTCGGCGCACAGCTGCAGGTAGCGCTCCAGACGCGCGGAGGAGTGCTCAGGCCCCTGACCTTCGTAGCCATGCGGCAACAGCATCGTCAGGCCGCAGAGGCGCCCCCACTTCGCTTCACCACTGCTGATGAACTGGTCGATCACCACCTGGGCACCGTTGGCGAAGTCGCCGAACTGCGCTTCCCACACCACCAGCGCGTTGGGCGTGGTCGTGGCGTAGCCGTATTCGAACGCCAGTACGGCTTCTTCCGAAAGGAACGAGTCGTACAGCGTGAAGTTCGGCTGCTCCTGGTACAGGTGCTGCAGCGGAATGAAGGTCGAGCCATCCTTCTGGTTGTGCAGCGCGGCATGGCGGTGCGAGAAGGTGCCACGACCGACGTCCTGGCCGGTGATACGTACTGGATGGCCTTCGAACAGCAGCGTTGCGTAAGCCATGGTTTCGGCGAAACCCCAGTTGATCGGCATCGCCCCTGCCGCCATCTTGGTCCGGTCCTCGAGAATCTTCGAGACCTGACGCTGAACGACGAAGCCTTCCGGAACTTGCAACAGCTTGTTGGCGAGCTCCTGCAGGGTCTTCAGATCGAAGCTGGTGTCGTGCCGCGCGGTCCAGGCGTGCCCCAGGTACGGCCGCCAGTCGACGAACAGCTCCGGGTTCGGCTCCTTGACCAGGCTCTTGACCACGTGCAGACCGTTGTCCAGCGCCTGACGGTACTCGTCTACGCGGGCCTGAACTTCCTCGCTGCTGAGAACGCCTGCACTGATCAGCGCATCCGCGTAGTGCTCGCGAGTCGTGCGCTGCTTGGCGATCTTCTGGTACATCAGCGGCTGGGTACCGCTCGGCTCGTCGGCCTCGTTGTGGCCGCGGCGGCGATAGCAAACCAGGTCGATGACGATGTCCCGCTTGAACTGCATGCGGTAGTCAACGGCCAGCTGACTGACGAACAATACGGCTTCCGGATCATCGGCATTCACGTGGAAGATCGGCGCCTGGATCATTTTCGCCACGTCGGTCGCGTATTCCGTCGAACGAGCGTCTTCCTGCTTGCTGGTCGTGAAGCCGACCTGGTTGTTGACGACCAGACGAATCGTGCCGCCAGTTTTGAAGGCGCGAGTCTGAGACATCTGGAACGTCTCCATGACCACGCCCTGACCAGCGAAAGCGGCATCACCGTGGATAGTGATTGGCAGCACCTTGTCGCCGACCGGATCGTAACGCCGATCCTGACGTGCGCGCACCGAACCCTCGACCACCGGAGAAACGATCTCCAGGTGAGACGGGTTGAACGCCATCGCGAGGTGAATTTCACCGCCCGGGGTCATCACGTTGGAGGAAAAGCCCTGGTGGTACTTAACGTCACCGGAACTCAGGCCTTCGACCTTCTTGCCCTCGAACTCGTCGAACAAGTCGCGCGGATTCTTGCCGAGCGTGTTCACCAGGACGTTCAGACGGCCACGGTGAGCCATCCCGATGACGACTTCCTTCACGCCGTAGGATCCCGAGCGCTGAATCAGCTCGTCGAGCAGCGGAATGAGGCTCTCGCCACCTTCCAGACCAAAGCGTTTGGTGCCCGGATATTTGGTACCGAGGTACTTTTCCAGACCTTCTGCAGCGGTCAGGCGCTCGAGCAGATGGCTCTTGATCTCAGCGGAGAACTGCGGCCGGCCGCGCACGCTCTCGAAGCGCTGGATGAACCAGTTGCGCTGTTCAGAATCGACGATATGGGCAAACTCAGCGCCGATAGTGCGGCAATATGTCTCTTGAAGCGCCTCGACGATTTCGCGCAGAGTTGCCTGATCCTTGCCGATCGCCAGGTCACCCGTACGAAAAACGGTATCGAGATCGCCGTCGGTCAAGCCATAGTTGTTGATCGACAGGTCGGCCGGAACGGGACGCTGCTGCAGACTGAGCGGGTCCAACTGAGCAGCTTGGTGGCCACGCAGGCGATAAGCCTGAATCAAGCGCACGACTTCCACCTGCTTCTTCTCGTGCTCACTGCTGACGGCGCCAGCAGACACCGGCTGTGCGCGGCGCTGGTTCTTCGCCAACAGCACGAAATGATCGCGAACAGTCGAATGCGACACGTCCGCTGCGCCGGTGCTGGAAGGCAGCTTCTGGAAATAGTTGCGCCATTCTTCAGGCACAGCGTTGGGGTCGTGCAGATAGAGCTCGTATAGCTCTTCCACATAGGCAGCGTTACCACCGGATAGGTGTGCGCTGTCCCACATGCGCTGCATTACGCTTTCTTGCATGTCTGGTCACCTTCGATAAGGAGACACCACCAGCGTGGAGACCGCAGCATGACTTCCCAAGTTCTGAAGCAGCGACTCAGGTAAAGCCACTACGGACCGCGCAGATAGTTCCGGATATTCCGGATGCTCCTGCTGGTCATCAAATTTTCAGAGTGTGACCCCGGCTTTGTGAGCTGGGATCCCTACTAAAACCACGGCGCCTAAGCTGGCGCCGTGGGTACTACGGGTAACGCACGGGCCGGACCAGCATCCACACCGATCCAACCCTGCCACCTCAGGTGGCGCTTTGCAGCAACATGTTGCGCACGTGGCCGATGGCCTTCGTCGGGTTCAACCCTTTCGGGCAAACACTTACGCAGTTCATGATGCCGCGGCAGCGGAACACACTGAACGGGTCATCCAATGCCGCCAGACGGTTTTCCGTCTCGGTGTCGCGGCTGTCGGCCAGGAAACGGTAGGCCTGCAGCAGCGCGGCGGGACCAAGGAACTTGTCAGGGTTCCACCAGAAGGACGGGCAACTGGTCGAGCAGCAAGCGCACAGGATGCACTCGTACAGACCGTCCAGCTTCTCGCGCTCTTCCGGGCTTTGCAGACGTTCGATGGCCGGAGCCGGCGTATCGTTCATCAGGTACGGGCGAACTTTCTCGTACTGCTTGTAGAAGATGCCCATATCGACCACCAAGTCACGAATGACCGGCAAACCAGGCAACGGACGGATAACCAGCTTGTTGCCCTTGACCACGGCGGACAAGGGCGTGATGCAGGCCAGGCCATTCTTACCGTTGATGTTCATACCGTCGGAGCCGCAGACGCCTTCGCGGCAGGAGCGACGATACGAGAAACCCTGGTCCTGTTCCTTGATCAGAGCCAGGACATCGAGAACCATCAGGTCTTTCCCGTCGGTGTTGACCTGGAAGTCCTGCATGAAGGGCTTCTCGTCCTGCTCCGGGTTGTAGCGATAAACACTCACTTGCAACATATCGGTGACCTCAGTAAGTCCGGACCTTCGGCTCGAATGCCGGAACGGTCTTCGGAGCGAAGTTCACGGCACGCTTGCCTACCCGCTTCTCGCCGGGGAAGTACAGGGTGTGGCACAGCCAGTTCTCGTCATCACGCTCTTCGAAATCTTCACGGGCATGGGCGCCGCGGGACTCCTTGCGCGCCTCAGCCGCAACGGCAGTCGCCTCGGCCACTTCGAGCAGGTTCTGGAGCTCGAGCGCTTCGATACGCGCGGTATTGAACGCCTGGCTCTTGTCGGCGATCTTGACGTTGGCAATGCGCTGACGCAGATCCGACAGCTGAGCGATACCCTTCTGCATGTACTCGCCGGTACGGAACACGCCGAAGTAGTTCTGCATGCAGTTCTGCAGCTCTTTGCGCAGCGGCGCAACGTCTTCGCCAGTGGTCCGCTCGTTCACGCCTGCAAGACGAGCCAGGGCCACGTCGAGGTCGGTTTCGCTCGCACCGCGGTGCTCGATACCTTCCTTCAGCGCCTTCTCCAGGTGCAGACCGGCAGCACGACCGAACACCACGAGGTCGAGCAGCGAGTTGCCACCCAGACGGTTGGCGCCATGTACGGATACGCAGGCCACTTCGCCCACCGCGAACAGACCGTCGATGATCTTGTCGTTGCCGTTGGCGTCCTGAGTAATCGCCTGGCCATGGATGTTGGTGGCGATACCACCCATCATGTAGTGGCAGGTCGGAACAACCGGCACCGGTGCAACGACCGGATCAACGTGAGCAAAGGTCTTCGACAGCTCACAGATACCTGGCAGGCGGCTATGCAGCACTTCCTCGCCCAGGTGATCCAGCTTCAGCATCACGTGGTCGCCATCCGGGCCACAGCCGTTACCCGCCAGGATTTCCTTGACCATCGAGCGTGCCACGACGTCGCGACCAGCCAGGTCCTTCGCGTTCGGCGCGTAACGCTCCATGAAGCGCTCGCCGTGCTTGTTGATCAGGTAACCACCTTCACCGCGGCAACCTTCGGTTACCAGCACACCGGCACCAGCGATACCGGTCGGGTGGAACTGCCACATCTCGATGTCCTGCACCGGTACGCCGGCGCGCAGCGCCATGCCGACACCGTCACCGGTGTTGATCAGGGCGTTGGTGGTCGATGCGTAGATACGGCCGGCACCGCCGGTGGCCAGAACCGTGGCCTTGGAGCGAATGTAGACGGTTTCGCCATTCTCGATGCAGATGGCGATGACACCGACCACTGCGCCATCCTGGTTTTTCACCAGGTCGACTGCATACCACTCGTTGAGGAAGGTGGTGTCGTTTTTCAGGTTGCCCTGATAAAGGGTGTGCAGCAGCGCGTGGCCGGTACGGTCGGCAGCGGCACAGGTACGGGCAGCCTGGCCACCCTTGCCGTAGTCCTTGGACTGACCGCCGAACGGACGCTGGTAGATGCGACCGGTTTCGGTACGGGAGAACGGCAGGCCCATGTGCTCGAGTTCGAACACGGCTTCCGGGCCGACCGAGCACATGTATTCGATCGCGTCCTGGTCACCGATATAGTCGGAGCCCTTGACGGTATCGTACATGTGCCAACGCCAGTCATCGTTCGGGTCGGCAGAGGCGATCGCACAGGTGATGCCACCCTGAGCAGACACGGTGTGCGAACGGGTCGGGAAGACCTTGGTAACCACGGCGGTCTTATGCCCCGACTGGGAGAGCTGCAGCGCAGCGCGCATACCGGCGCCACCACCGCCAACGATGATGGCATCGAAGGAAAGCGTACGAATGTTAGCCATGAATCAGATACCCCACAGAATCTGTACGCCCCAGACGAAGAAGGTGAACATGGCAATGCCACACACCGCCTGGAACAGGAAACGCACGCCGGTAGCCCACTTACCGATCGCCATGTTGGTCAGGTAGTCAGTGGAAATCGTCCACATACCGACCCATGCATGCACGCTAAGCGAAACCAGCGCCAGCAGACTGAAGATGCGCATCCAGTTGGCCGAAAAAAGCTCGCGCCACTGAGCGAATTCCAACCCTGGGTTGGCAATCAGGTATCCGAGAAGAAACAGGAAATAAGCCGCCAGCACGACTGCCGACACACGCTGCGCCATCCAGTCATACAGACCTGAACGCGAGAAGTTGGTGACGTTGGTTACCATATCCACACTCCCGCCAAAACGATCAGTACCGCAGAAACGATGATGACGATCTTCGAGCCCAGCTTGCCGCCCTCGAGCGTCTCACCGTGACCCGTATCCATCACCAGGTGGCGAATGCCAGCGACCAAGTGATAGAGAAGCGCCGAAAGCAGCGCCCAGACAATCAGCTTGGCCAATGGGCTGCTCAGGTAGCCTCGCACCTCATCGAAGCCTTCTGGCGAAGACAGCGATGCATCGAGCGCGAACAGCATGAGCGCGATACCGATGAACAGGATGACACCGGATACACGGTGGAGAATCGACGTGTAAGCAGTGATTGGGAGTTTTATTGTCCTAAGATCTAGGTTTACAGGTCGTTGGCTTTTCACGGCTTCTTTTCACACTTGAGAGCCCCAGAGCGCAGGGCAAAGTTGTTGGGAAGAGTACGCAGCAGTACCCGCTACCCACGAGTGACAACCTACAGATTTCCGCCTGTAAGGCCCCTGCCGGTCGGTGCCGGAGTATAAACAGTTAGGTCACTAAGCACAATGTGGTGAAGTGCCACTAAAGGCTGATGGCGACCCCTATATAAATGCCGTAAACAGTCAGCCCAGCGCTGCACAGACACCCCCGAACCCCCTCTGCAGCGAGGCTCTGCGCAAATTGACTTTGCGATTTATCACACTATAGTGATGCGGGCCCTGCGTGGGGGGCCATGATGATTCCAAGCACAAAACAGGAGGCCATGCATGGCTGACAAGAAAGCGCAGTTGATCATCGAGGGCGCCGCCCCCGTCGAACTGCCCGTTTATTCCGGTACCGTAGGGCCTGACGTTATAGATGTACGAAGCCTGGGGACCTCCACGGGTCACTTCACCTTCGATCCGGGCTTCATGTCCACCGCCTCTTGCGAATCCAAGATCACCTACATCGACGGTGACCAGGGCATCCTGCTGCATCGTGGCTATCCGATCGAGCAGCTGGCCGAGAAATCCGACTACCTGGAAACCTGCTACCTGCTGCTCAATGGCGAGCTGCCCACCGTCGAGCAGAAAGCCAAGTTCGTCGACACCATCAAGAACCACACCATCGTTCACGAGCAGCTAAAGACGTTCCTCAACGGCTTCCGCCGCGATGCTCATCCGATGGCTGTCATGTGCGGCATCGTGGGTGCACTTTCCGCCTTCTACCACGACTCGCTGGATATCAATAATCCGCAGCATCGTGAAATCTCCGCGCATCGACTGATCGCGAAGATGCCGACCATCGCCGCGATGGTCTACAAGTACTCCATGGGTCAGCCGCTGATGTATCCGCGCAACGACCTGAACTATGCAGAAAACTTCCTGCACATGATGTTCAACACCCCGGCCGAGGTTAAGCCGATCAGCCCGGTGTTGGCCAAGGCGATGGATCGGATCTTCATCCTCCACGCTGACCATGAGCAGAATGCATCTACTTCGACTGTCCGCCTGGCGGGCTCGACCGGCGCCAACCCGTTCGCCTGTATCGCCGCCGGCATCGCCGCGCTGTGGGGCCCGGCTCACGGCGGCGCCAACGAAGCCGTACTCACCATGCTGGACGAGATCGGCGACGTGTCCAACATCGAGAAGTTCCTGGCCAAGGCCAAGGACAAGAACGATCCGTTCAAGCTGATGGGCTTCGGTCACCGCGTGTACAAGAACTTCGACCCGCGCGCCAAGGTCATGAAGCAGACCTGCGATGAGGTTCTGGGCGAGCTGGGCATCAACGATCCGCAGCTCGAACTCGCGATGAAGCTGGAAGAGATCGCCCTGAGCGACCCCTACTTCGCCGAGCGCAACCTGTACCCGAACGTGGACTTCTACTCGGGCATCATCCTCAAGGCCATCGGCATTCCTACCAGCATGTTCACGGTCATCTTCGCGATGTCGCGGACTGTCGGCTGGATTTCCCACTGGAAGGAAATGATCGCTTCGGGCCAGAAGATTGGCCGCCCGCGTCAGCTCTACACCGGCCCCGCCAAGCGCGATCTGCCGCGCTAAAACAGGCTGGTTTAAGAAAGAAGGCTGCCTAGGGCAGCCTTCTTTTTCTCCTACGGGCACACTCAACGCTTTTCGGCGCGCTCGCGCAGGTTACGCAAGGTGTTCAAAGGCGCCTCGACCACGAACTTGTTGGCCAGCCAGGACGGCACGCTACCACCCGGCTCGGTGTGCACCTGATAGACCACCTCGACTTCACCGCCGGGTTGCGGATTCATCTCCCAGAAGCCCTCCACTTCGCTCACACGAACATAGCCATCCTCTTCCGGAAGGTACTGGGGAAGCCCCTTCAGATCACGGCGCAGCCCGCCGTTCTTGAGCTTGCTTTCCGTTACCTGAACCACGGAGTCACGCGGAGTGACTGGCCAGGGGGTATTGAAACGGGTATAGGTTACCGCTGTGCTTCCCTCCTGTTTGAGCAGCTTCTGCTCCTTGCACTCGTGGATCCACGCACAGGCGCCGCCGACGTCTTCCTGGAGCTTCTTGAGTGTTGCGACATCCGTATCCATCATCGCGACGCCGCGATAAGCCTTGTACTTCGAACCCGGGACCGTCTGCAAATAGACCTTGACGCCATCCTCCTCCTTGGCCAGCTCCCAGCCTTCGGCGGCCTGCACGGAAAGCAGCGGCAACATCAGCAAGGCACCCACAACGCAACCTTTCAAATTCATGCTTCACCTTTTTGTTGTATGCGAATCGGACCGGTCAGGCCGTGGCTTGTTCAAGCCAACCAAGAATCCGCACAGCATCTTCGCGGTCCTGACCGCAAATTGCCGGCTCGGCCTGGAAAGCCGAGCACACCGCCGGCCTTTCAGCATCGCCGAAAATCAGGCAGCGGAACTGCGCCGAAAGCTGAGCACAGCGCACCCCTGCGGGTTTGCCTTGTGGCATGCCAGGTATAGGCGAACTGATGGAAGGAGCGATGCAACATGCCCCGCATCCGGAACGACACTCCATTGACTACTCCTGACCGAATCACGAACGAAATATTAGTTTGCGGTCACGCCGAACGCACCCCTCGCTGACATTTCGTTACGCGACGCCCTTTTCTACCGAGATCGAACCGCCTGGCCAGGTGACGACGTTCGGACGCTTGGGCATACTGGCCACCCATTTTTAACTCATGCAAGGTATCAGCATGTTCAAGGTTAACGAGTACTTCGATGGCACCGTCAAATCCATCGCGTTCGATATGGTCGAAGGCCCTGCCACGGTTGGCGTAATGGCACCAGGTGAGTACGAATTCGGTACGAGCCAACTGGAAGTCATGCACGTTATTGCCGGCAGCCTGGATGTGAAGCTGCCCGATGCCGAGGATTATCGGACATTTGCTGCTGGAACTCAGTTTACAGTTCCCGCCAATAGCAAGTTCCAGCTAAAGGTCGCCGTAGATACTGCGTATCTCTGCGAGTATCGCTAACACCCAGTTATTGGCCGACAGATTAGCGAGCGAACAAAAAAAGCGCTGGCAATGCCAGCGCTTTTTGCAATCCCGAGCCAACTTAGGCGTTGGGCCCGATGGCGTCCCAACCGTTCTTGACCTCTGACAGCAACGATGCCACTTCGTCGAGCTTGCCAACGTCATTATGGCGACTGGCCTCGAACAGGCGCATCGTCATATATTCGTAAAGACGTTCGAGATTCTCAGCCAGCTCACCCCCGGCCTCCTTGTCCAGCACGTCACGCAACCCGCCAACGATGTTGATTGCCTTACCAATCAGCACACCTTTCTCCGCATACGCTTGGCGCAGCATCGCGCCACGAGCCTGGGCAATTCGGTCGAGCCCGCCCTGCATCAGCATCTGGATCAGACGATGCGGGTCGGCCTCGGTAACCTGCGCTTTTACGCCGACCTGCTGATATTGCCGCATTGCTGCCATAGCATTCATTGGAAGAAACCCTCATCACATCAATCGCATGATCTGTTTATCGGTCAGGGCGCGCCAGACTTGAACATCGAACAGAAATAAAAAACCGCCCGAAGGCGGTTTTTTATTTCTGTTGAAGCCGTCATTTTTTCGAATTGCTCGCGGCCCAAGGCAGATTTTCCAACGAAGCCAGAAGGCTGTTGGAAGTATTGGTTAACTGGCCGACCAGGGTGTCCATGGCGTTGAACTGCTTGTACAACCGCTCCTGTAGCGAAGCGATGCGGCGCGTCAGGTCTTCCTTCTGGTCATCGATCTTGGAGATCGTCTCGGTCATAGCCTTGTTGCGCTGCTCGAGAATCCCCCCGGTTTCGGTGTAAGGCTTGAGCTTGTTATCCAGTCGTGTGGCAAGCCCCTGCTCTCCAGTAAACAGCGCCGGCAGTTCCGCGAAGTTGTTAGCCATCGCCTTGTCCAGCTTGGTGCTATCGATGGCCAGCGTACCGTCCTTCTGTGTGGTGATGCCGATGTCCGTCAGCGCGCGTATGGCGCCATCACTCTGCACATTAACCAGCTCGTTGCGAATCGTGTTAAGCAAGGTGCGCGCTGTGGCATCGCCAACCAAGGCCCCCGTTAGCGGCGCCTTGTCATCACCAACCGCTGTGACCTTCGTCTGCGCATTGATCACACCGATCAGCTTGTTGTAGCTGTCGACAAAGGACTGAATCTGCTTTTTGACCCCAACCTTGTCTTCCGCCACTGTGATGGTCAAGGGCTCGTTGGCGGCCGTTTTGGCCTTGAGGTCGAGCGTGACGCCCTCGATAGCGCTGTCTACTTTGTTTGTCTTACTGGTGATCAACAGACCATCAACAGAAATCTGCGCGCTTTGCGCCTTGGAAAGGGTCATGGGGCCTTCCCGGTATAGGGCCATTGCCGACTCATATCCTTGCGGATCGTTTTCAAAATCGCTCAGCTTTGGTTCGACGATCGAGCCATCAAATTTCAAAGCTTCAAGCGAGAGGCTTCCCATCCCGGCATTCGTTGTTTTGCCTTCGACCGTTATATCTTCACCTGTCCCGGTACTGGCACTGCTGAGCACCAGTCGCGCACCCGCATCATCTGTAACGATGGTGGCAGTGAGCCCAACTTCCTTGCCACTCGCATTGACTGCATCGCGGATGCCCACCAGCGTGTTATTGGCGTCGTCCACGGTGACCGAAAGGCTCTCGTCGCCCACCTTGAACGTCAGCGTGCCACCGCCAAAGGTAGCGGGCGCCTCGGCAGTATTGGTGAACGGCTGCAATGCCACCTTGCTGCTACTCGCCAGGGACTTGACCTCCAGCTGATAGCTGCCAGCTCCCGCAGTAGTTGCCGCCGTAACACCTACCAGATCGGACTTACTGGACGTAGCCGAGCGCGCCTGGAACAGGTTTGGCTTGTTCAAAGCACCCAGCGCGGCCTGGAAGTCACTTATTGCGCCTTTAAGGGCGCCAATCGCTGTGATTTGCGTGGTGGTCTTTTTCTCGAGGGTTGCAAGCTGGCTTTCCTTCGGAGCACGCTCAGCAGCGACCATACTCGCAACGATACTGTCGATATCGATTCCGGAACCGATGCCTGTTACGCCCGCCATAGCTTCACCTCGTCAAATAAACCACACGTCCGTATCTCGATCAGCAACCAAACAAGAAACGTGCCGCTAAGCCTTAGCCTCGAACAATAGGCTGCGCATTTCATCCAGGCGCTCGGCCAAGCGCAGAATATCCTCCGACGGAATCTGCCGCACTACCTTGCCCGAGTCACCATCCAGCACCTGCACCACTACTTGACCGGTGGAGTCATCCACACTGAAGTTCAAATCGCGCTGCAAAGTCTGCACCTGCGTGCGAATTCGCTCTACTGCTTCGTTTACATCTACGTTCTGTGGCGCCTTGCCAAAACCACCTTCACCCTGCAACAACGAAAACCCAGCCTCCTGACGGGGGCTGGGCATCGCAGTGCTCGAGGAGGTTGACGCGAGGGGTGCCGCTACTCTTGCGACGTCCATGACTCACCTCTCAATGAATCGATGGGGTGGCGCGCCACCCCATCCATTGCGCCTGGGCTTACTGCAGGAGGCTGAGAACGGCCTGCGGCAGCTGCTTGGCCTGGGCCAGGATCGCAGTACCAGCCTGTTGCAGAATCTGGTTCTTGCTCAGATTCGCGGTTTCGGCGGCAAAGTCGGTATCCTGAATACGGCCACGGGCTGCAGAAACGTTTTCGCTGATGTTTTGCAGATTTGAAATAGTGTTTTCGAAGCGATTCTGTACCGCACCCATATTTGCTCGGGTGTCATCAATCGAAGCCAGCGCTGCGTCGATAACATCAATAGCAGACTGCGCGCCATCTACTGTCGAGATATCAATCGTAGAGACCCGCTTTCCAGAGTCAGTCAGCGTCCCAACGACTTCGGTGGTCCCCAAAGTACCCAATCCATTATTAGCGTTAACGCTGCTTTTTACACTTACAGCACCAGCTGTCGCCGTAAATGATACGTGCCCCGTTACCACGCCAGCCTCATCACCAGCAGTAATCAAATCTTGAGCCGCGCCAGTGCCGGTCAACACACCAGCCGCATCCGATTGCATCGAATCCAGGGTTACTGCTGCTACCCCTGTTTGGCCAGCAAGCTCAACTGAAATATTTTTACCTGTACTGTCAGTGATATTAAGTTTTGTAGGATCAGTTCCATCGATAGAAACCTGCAAATCAGACAATCTAGATTCAGACTGAATGGCTTTTTGTAGCGCTTCAGCTTGCTCCGCGCCGGTCATACCATCAGCATTGCCGATATTGGACAACGTTATGCCGTTAATTTTGAAGCTCATCGAGACTTCAACGTCGTCAGCTGGATCGGCTCCGTCTGTACCTCCCGCAATATCTGCGAATCCAACTTGAGCTACAGTAGTCGCTTTGGCTGTTACACCGTCTACCTCAGCATTGACTGCATCAGCAACATCACGGGCGCTTGCGCCAGCTGTTAAGGATACCGTGCTCTCGCGATTATCGACTTTGAATGTAAGATCTTGCGTAGCGATTCCGCCAGTGCTGCCACTCGCGACATTACTAGAGTCCAGTCCAGCAAACGAAAGAGCGTTAACCCTACCAAGATCCTCAGCCCGCGCTGACCCAATGCTGAAACCAATGGTTTCATTCGCATTTGACCCCACTTGGAACTGAACCCCGCTAAAGGTTCCGTTAAGCAACTTGCGGCCGCCGAATACGGTAGTTTCAGCAATCCGATCCATTTCTTGTTGCAATTGCGCAACTTCTTTCTGCAGGGCTCCACGATCAGCACTATCGTTGGAACCGTTGGCTGCTTGAAGCGAGAGATCCCGCATCCGCTGAAGGATGTTCGTGCTTTGCTGCATCGCACCTTCGGCAGTCTGAGCCATGGAGATGCCATCGTTAGCGTTCTTAACCGCCACACCCAAGCCGCTTATTTGGCTAGTCAGGCGGTTGGCGATTTGCAGACCCGCAGCATCATCCTTCGCACTATTGATACGACTACCGGTAGACAAGCGTTGCATGGAGGTCTGCAACGCATTGGACGAGTTGCTGAGATTACGCTGGGTGTTCAGCGAAGCAATGTTGGTATTGACAGTAAGAGCCATGGTGTTTGCCTCCAAGGGCGCTAGTTACTTTGGTTGCCTGAGCTTGCGACTCCGGGCCGGCTTGTGCCCAGGCACCCATCGAGTTCGCATTCTTTCCTTTTATCGGCGCCGTTTGGGTTGGCTTTAGGGCAGGTTCGAATTTTTTCGTGGGCCCGGTACCGCACCACCGCTACGCCAGCGCATCCGTACTGCGGACTTGCTTGACCAGTTTTTCGGGTGGAGCGGGGAAAACTTTAGGGAGATGGCGGAAGCGGTTTGCTTAGGTGGCAGGAAGGAAGATCGTTGAGTGCTGACGGGCCTCGGAGAGCATTCGCGGCAAAGGCCGCTCCTACAGCTTCAGCGAAACAGTCCGGAGCGGCTTTGGCGGCGAGGGTCGCTGGGATGGGCTTATGCTGGCGCGCTATGAACCAAGCTGAGCGAGGTGCTCGAGGAATTGCGCTTCGTCGAGCACCGTCACACCGAGTTCATTCGCCTTGGCGAGCTTGGAGCCCGCACCCGGCCCGGCGACCACGCACGTCGTCTTGGCCGAAACGGAACCAGCAACCTTTGCCCCCAGGGCCTCCAAGCGCGCCTTGCCCTCGTCGCGGCTCATGCTTTCCAGGGTGCCGGTCAGCACCCAGGTCTGCCCGGCCAATGGCAGGCCCTCGGCCGCTTTCTTCTCGCTTTGCCAGTGCATGCCGAACTCGCGTAGCTGCGCCTCGATGGCGCGGGCGCGCTCGGCGTTCTCGGCGTTGTCGAAATAGTCACGCAGGGCGCGCGCGGCCTTTTCGTTGAGGCGTTCGACCTGGCGCAAGTCGAGCCAGTCGGCGGCGATAATCGCCTCCAGGCTACCGAAGCGCTCAGCCAGGCGTTGCGCACCGGTGCGGGCGATATAGGGAATATTCAGCCGGTCGAGCAGGTCAGCGAGCGTCGCGCAGGCGGCGAACTCCGGATGCACCTCGCCCTCCTCCTGCAGCTGCACGCCGCGCTCGCGCAGCTGGGCGATGACCTGGCGATTGTGCGCGTCGGCGAAAAAGCTGTGGATCTCGTGGGCCACTTCCAGGCCGACGTCCGGCAGATAGACGAGCACATCGGGCAGCGCACGACTGATGCGCTCCAGCGAGCCGAGAGCCCGCGCCAGCAACTTGGCGGTTTCCTCGCCGACGTCAGGAATGCCCAGCGCATAGATGAACCGGGCGAGCGCCGGCTTACGGCTGGCGTCGATAGCGCTCAGCAGGTTGCGCGTGGAGGTTTCGGCGAAGCCATCGAGCTCGATGACCTGTTCCTGGGTGAGGCAGTACAGATCCGCCGGCGATGTGACCAGCCCTCGATCGACCAGCTGCTCGACGATCTTGTCGCCCAGGCCATCGATATCCATCGCGCGGCGCGAGACGAAGTGGATGATCGCCTGCTTCAGCTGCGCCTGACAGGCCAGCCGGCCGACGCAGCGGTAGATCGAGCCCTCGCTCACCGACTCGCGACCCTTGCTGCGCTTGATCAGCTGGGTGCGCTCGACTGCCGACCCGCACACCGGACAGCGCTCGGGCACCTGCACGGCGCGCGCGTCGGCCGGGCGGCGCTCGGCAATGACGCCAAGGATCTGCGGGATCACATCCCCAGCGCGACGCACGATGACGGTATCACCGATCATCACGCCCAACCGCGCCACTTCGTCCATGTTATGCAGAGTCGCGTTGGATACGGTGACGCCGGCCACCTGCACGGGCTTGAGCCGGGCCACCGGCGTGATGGCGCCGGTGCGGCCGACCTGGAACTCGACGTCCAGCAGCTCGGTAATCTCTTCACGAGCCGGAAACTTGTGGGCGATCGCCCAGCGCGGCTCGCGCGCACGAAAGCCCAGCTCTCGCTGCTGCGCCGTGGCATTGACCTTGAACACCACGCCGTCGATCTCATAAGGCAGCGCGTCGCGCTTCTCGCCAATGGCCTGGTAATAGGCACGGCACTCGGCGACGCCTCGGGCCAGCTTCAGCTCGCGGCTGATCGGCAGCCCCCAGCCTTTCAGCGCCTCGAGGATGCCGATATGGGTGTCCGGCAGCTCGCCGTCGCTGCGACCGACGCCGTAAGCGCAGAGCTCCAGCGGGCGGCTGGCGGTGATTCGGGCGTCCAGCTGCCGCAGGCTGCCGGCCGCCGCATTGCGCGGGTTGGCGAAGGTCTTGCCGCCGGCCTCCAGTTGACGCGCGTTGAGCGCTTCGAAGCCGGCCTTGGGCATGTAGATCTCCCCCCGCACCTCGAGCACGGCAGGCCAACCACGGCCCTGCAGCTTCAGCGGAATGTTGCGCACGGTACGCACGTTGGCGGTGATGTCTTCCCCGGTGCTGCCATCGCCGCGGGTGGCACCACGCACCAGCACGCCATTTTCGTACAGCAGGCTGACCGCGAGGCCGTCGAGCTTGGGTTCGCAGCTGTATTCGACCTCTGCGCCGCCACCGAACAGATCGCCAGCCGGGAGGTCCAGCCCCTCGCGCACGCGGCGATCGAAGTCGAGCAGGTCCTGCTCTTCGAAGGCGTTGCCCAGACTCAGCATCGGCACTTCGTGGCGCACCTGGCCGAACGCCGCAAGGGCTTGCCCACCAACGCGCTGGGTCGGCGACTCCGGCGTTACCAGCTCGGGGTGCTCGGCCTCTAGCGCCTTCAGTTCGTTGAACAGGCGATCATATTCGGCGTCAGGCACGCTCGGCTCGTCGAGCACGTAATAGCGGTAGTTGTGGGCGTCGATTTCGCTGCGCAGTTCGGCGATGCGCTCGGCGGCGGTTTGAGCGGAAGGCATAGGACGGAGCCGTGACTGGGGCTGTGCTGATTCAGACCGCATCAGCGCGCCTTGGTTGATAGGGAAAGGCGTCGGATTCTAGCCGAATGCGACCGGGAAGGCAGGTCTGCGGGCACCTGATCGGGCATAGGCAACAGGGCGGGGAACACGACAGCGCAACGGTGACAGGCGCCCCGACCAATAGGATCGGCGGGCTGGAGCCGACTCGGAAAAGCGTCCTGATGCAGCGGCCGCTGGGCTGAAGGGCCGCTCCAGGGATGTAGCGCCGAATGATCGGCCGGGGCGAGCCGGCCCGGCAAACGCGGCACCGGGCGCTAGGCCCGGTGCGAGGGAGTTACTCAGCGTTGCTTGAGTGTCATCTGTCGGCGCTCGAACTCCACGATACGCTGGCGATAGTGCTCGATGGTCTGAGCGGTCAATACGCTGCGTTGGTCGTCCTTGAGTTCGCCGTTGAGCTCCGAGGCAAGCTTGCGGGCCGCCGCGACCATGACATCGAAAGCCTGTTTGGGATGTCGCGGCCCAGGCAGGCCAAGGAAGAAACTCACGGCCGGAGTGGTGAAATGGTCGATGTCATCGAGGTCGAAGGTGCCCGGCTTGACGGCATTGGCCATCGAGAACAGCACCTCGCCATTGCCCGCCATGCTTTCGTGACGATGGAAGATGTCCATTTCACCAAAACGCAGCCCGCTCTCGAGGATGTTCTGCAGCAAGGCCGGCCCACGAAAGCCGCCCGGATCGCGCGCGAGCACGTTGATCACCAGGACTTCCTCGACCGGAGACTGATCCCGCGCGACTTCCGGCTCCTTCTCGGACTCGTCGTCCTCCCCGACCACGGGGTCGAGCAAGGTTGGCACCGGCTCTTCGGCCGCAAAATGCAGATCACCCTGACGCGGCTCCTTGTGGCGGCGCTTGGCGGCCGGCTCACGGATGCCCTCGCGCGCGTTGACGGCAGGCAGATCGGTCTCGTTCAGTTGGGGCTCGTTGTTGCGATTGACGACCCGCGCCGGGCCGAGCAGTTCGTTGGAGTCGTCATCGACGTCCGGAAGATTGGCGAGGTTGCGGTCCAGCTTGAATTTCAGCTTGCCCTTGCCGCCGCGCATGCGGCGCCAGCCGTCAAAGAGTATCCCGGCGATGACGATGATGCCGATGACGATCAGCCACTCGCGCAGACCGATATCCATTAATCCTCTTACCCCTGAATCCGATGATAAAGACGCGAAATATCAGGCATTCCAGCCGCATTCGCGCATCGCAAAAAATGTTCTCTAAGCTAGCACGACGAACGGCAGATTTGCACCGTGCGCCAGTTCTCTTTTATAGCCGTGGGCCGTTGCAAAACGCTTCCAGACTCCAAGCCAACCTCAGGCCTCTGCCAACGCCACGGCTTGCTCCACGTCGACGGCGACCAGACGCGAACAACCCGGCTCGTGCATGGTCACGCCCATCAGCTGGTCGGCCATTTCCATGGCGATCTTGTTATGGGTGATGTAGATGAACTGCACCTTCTCGGACATCTCCTTGACCAACCGGGCGTAGCGACCGACGTTCGCGTCATCCAGCGGCGCGTCCACTTCGTCGAGCATGCAGAACGGCGCCGGATTCAGCTGGAAAATCGCGAACACCAGGGCCAGCGCCGTTAGCGCCTTTTCACCCCCGGAGAGCAGGTGGATGGTGCTGTTCTTCTTGCCTGGCGGCCGCGCCATGATCGCTACCCCGGTATCGAGTAAATCTTCCCCGGTAAGTTCCAGATAGGCCGTGCCACCGCCGAACACCTTGGGGAATAGCGCCTGCAGGCCGGCGTTGATCTGCTCGAAGGTTTCCTTGAAGCGATTGCGCGTCTCGCGGTCGATCTTGCGGATGACGTTTTCCAGCGTCTCCAGCGCCTCGACCAGGTCGTCGTTCTGCGCGTCCAGGTAGCGCTTGCGCTCGGACTGCTGCTGATATTCGTCGATCGCCGCCAGGTTGATCGGCCCGAGGCGCTGAATGCGCTGCGCCAGTTGTTCCAGCCCCGCCTCCCATTGCGCCTCCCCCGCATCGGCGGGCAACGTGGCGAGTACCCCATGCAGGTCGTAGCCATCCTCGTGCAGCTGATCCTGCAAGGCCTTGCGGCGAACGGTGAGGGCCTGCCACTCCAGCCGCTGCTGTTCCAGCTGACCACGCAACAGCTGCGCCTGCTGTTCGGCCTGAGTCCGGCGCTTTTCGGCATCACGCAGTTCACGATCCGCGTCTTCGAGGGCAAGCCGCGCCAGCTTCAGCTCGTCCTCGACGGCCATACGCCGCTCGAGCAGCTCTTCGAGCTTCATGCGTAGCTCTTCGAGCGGAGCCTCGCCCTCCTCCAGGTTGAGGTTCAGCTGTTCGCGTCGCTCGACCGCCCGCTCGAATTGCAGCTCCAGCCGCTCCAGCGCCTGGCGGGTCGAATCGTGCTGGGCACGCAGCGAGCCCACCCGCACGGCGAGCTGGTGCGCATGATCCTTGTGCTGGCGAGCATCCTGGCGCACCCGGTCGAGGCGCTCGCGGATGTCGTCACGGCTGGCTAGCAGCTCTTCCCGACGCTCGCTATCGCTGGCCATGGCATCGAGCGCGTCCTGCAGCAGCAGACGCGCCTCGCCGAGCTGCTCGGTCTCGATCGCACGTTGCTCTGCCAGCTCGGCAAGCTCCGTCTCGAGGCGCTGACGGCGCTCCAGTAGCTGCTCTGCGCGCGCCTGGCGAGCGGACCGCTGCGCCTTCAGTTCGCCTTGCTGGCGCGCCTCGTCCTGCAGCAGACGGCGCTGCCGCTCGCGCGCCGCTTCACGCTCGGACAGCTCGTGGCGCCCCTGGGCCAGGCGTCGCTCGATATCGTCCAGCGCGCGCAGCCGCTCCTCGCGTTCATCGACGAGCGCGGCCAACTCCTGACCGCGCGCGAGGATGCCGCCAGAGGCATCCTCGGGGCGGCGAACCCGCAGGAAGTGGCGCCCGACCCAGTAGCCATCACGACTAACCAGACTTTCACCTTCGGCAAGCGAGGCACGCCCGGCCAGCGCCTGCTCGAGCGTTTCGACCGGGCGGACAGCACCCAGCCAGGGCGAGAGATCGATACCCGCCTCGACCTTGTCGAGCAGGCTGCCCCGCTGCTTCGCGGCCGGAGCGCCCGTTGCGATGCGCAGCTCGCCTTCGGCGAACGTGGCGAAATCGAGCGCGCCCAGATCATTCAGCACCACGGCCTGCAGATCCGCGCCGAGCACCGTCTCGACGGCGACCTCCCAACCGGCCTCGACACGTAGCTGCTCGGCCAACCGGCTGGATTCGGACAGTTGCTGATTGCTCAGCCACTCGGCGACGCCCTTGCCCGGCTCCAGCGCCGCCTGCTGCAGCGCCTCGAGCGACGCGATGCGGCCTTCCAGGCGCTGCAGCTCACCCGTGGCTCGCTGCTGGGTGTTGCCGAGTTCGTCGAGTTCGCCGCGCAGGGTCTCGAGCTGCTCGTCGAGCACCTGCTCGGCAGCCGCCAGCTCTTCAAGGCGCAGCTCGCCGAGCGCCAGCTGTTCGTCCAGCTCCAGGATTGCCGCATCTTCCGGATCAGCCGCCAGCTGAACACGCTCCTCGTCGAGCCGACGCTGCCGCTCGCTGAGGCGCTCGAGGCTCTGCTCCTGCTGCTGGATACGCGCCTGCTGCACCTCGGCTACCCGACGCGGCTCGGCGCTCTGCTGGTTGAAGCGATCCCACTGTTCCTGCCAGCTCTGCATCGCTGCTTCGGCCTGCTCGAGCTGTGCAGCGCCCTCCTCCGCACTCGCAGCGGCCAGCTCTTGCTCGGGCTCGAGCATGGCAAGCTCTTCGCCAAGCGTCGCCAGCAACGTGCGGTCATGCCCCAGGTGCGATTCGGTTTCCAGCCGGGCCCGCTCCGCCTCGCGCAAATCATCCTGCAGCTGGCGCAAACGCTGCTGGCCATGCTGAATACTCTGCTCGACGCGGGCGATGTCGCCCCCCACCGAATAGAAGCGCCCCTGCACCTGGTTGAAGCGCTCGGAGAGTTCGTGATGGCCGTCGCGCAACCGCTCGATACTGGCATCGGCACTGCGCTGCTCGGCTACTAGCGCTTCGAAGGCAACCTCCTGATTGCCGATGACCTGCTCACGCCCGCCGACCTGCTCGTTCAATGCCTGCCAGCGCAATGCGGCCAGCTGGGCCTTGAGCTGGCGCTCCTCGGCTTTGTACTCCTGGTATTTCTCCGCCGATTGCGCCTGACGATGCAGCCGTTCGAGCTGCCGTTCGAGTTCTTCACGCAAGTCAGTCAGGCGTGCCAGGTTCTCCTGGGTGCGGCGAATGCGATTCTCGGTCTCGCGGCGACGCTCCTTGTATTTGGAGATGCCCGCCGCTTCCTCGATGAAATGCCGCAGATCTTCGGGTTTGGCCTCGATCAGCCGGGAAATCATGCCCTGCTCGATGATCGAATAGCTGCGTGGGCCAAGGCCGGTGCCGAGGAAGATGTCGGTGATATCACGGCGACGGCACTTGGTGCCGTTGAGGAAATAGGTGTTCTGCCCGTCGCGGGTCACCCGGCGGCGGATGGAAATCTCGGCAAACGCCGCGTATTCGCCAGTCAGGCTGCCGTCGGCATTGTCGAAGATCAGCTCGATGCTGGCCTGGGTCACCGGCTTGCGGGTGTTGGAGCCGTTGAAGATGACGTCGGTCATCGACTCGCCGCGCAAGTTCTTCGCCGAGCTCTCACCCATTACCCAGCGCACCGCGTCGATGATGTTGGACTTGCCGCAGCCGTTGGGCCCGACCACCGCCGCCATGTTGCTCGGGAAGCTCACGGTGGTGGGATCGACAAAGGACTTGAAGCCTGCGAGCTTGATGCTTTTCAGACGCATGAAAGCCTTCCGTGGCAGCGGCCGGCGCCTGGCCGGGCAAGCAGTGGTCGCCGTGACGTCATGGGTGTTTCGGGCATCCTGGTGGGCGTTGGCGATAGGCGCGCGAGTCTAGCACGCCACCTCGTTCGCCAGGCAGGCACCTACGCATGCTGCAGGGCGCAAAGGCGCGCGAGGGGACGGGACAGCCGGAACCGTTGGGGACGGATCGGGGGTTTCGCCAGCGGCCCGTCAGCCGCCGGTCATGCTCATGAAGCGCACCACCTGCACCTGCTCGTCGGTACGGAAGTGGTGACGTTCCGGCTTGAGCTGCAGCGCCTCGACCAGCGCGTTGCGCAGCCGCTCGGCGTCGCCAGGATGGCTGCGCATCAGCTGCTTGAGGTCCAGCGCCCCTTCATGACCGAGGCACAGCACCAGCTTGCCTTCGGCTGTGACCCGTACGCGATTGCAGCTGCCGCAGAAATTGTGGCTGTGCGGCGAGATGAAGCCGACCTGCGTCTGCGTGCCCGCCACCTGCCAGTAGCGCGACGGCCCACCGGTGACATGGCTGCTGCGCACCAGCGTATGCCGCTGTTCGATGCGCTCGCGCACCTCATCGCTGGAACAGAAAGTGATCCGGCGCTCGTGGCTGGCCACGTTGCCCAGCGGCATCTCTTCGATGAAGCTGATATCGAGCCCTCGCGCCACGGCGAAATCGACCAGATCAAGCACCTCGTCGTCATTGCGGCCTTTCTGGATCACGCTGTTGAGCTTGATGCGCTCGAAGCCAGCAGCCTTCGCCGCATCGATGCCTTCAAGCACGCGTTCGAGGCGGTCACGCCGAGTCAGCTCGGCGAAGCGTTGCGGATTCAGCGAATCGAGGCTGACGTTCAGACGGCGCACGCCTGCGCGGCGCAAGGCGGGCGCCAGCTTGTAAAGCTGCGAACCGTTGGTGGTGATGGCCAGGTCTTCCAGTTCGCTGCGTGCGCCAAGGCGTTCGAGCAGCTCGGTCAAACCCTTGCGGACCAGCGGCTCGCCACCGGTGATGCGGATGCGCTTGACGCCCAGCCCGATGAAGGCATCGGCGACGGCGTAAAGCTCTTCAAGCGAAAGGATGTGCGAGCGCGGCGCGAAGATCATGTCCTCGCTCATGCAGTAGGTGCAGCGAAAGTCGCAACGGTCGGTAACCGAAAGCCGCAGGTATGTGATGCGCCGACCGAACGGGTCGACCAGCTTCGAATCGGACATCTCTCTCTCCCACTGCACGCATGAACCAAGACTATGACGGAAGACGGCAATAGGCAAAGAACGTTCGCTCGGGCAAGCGCGGCCACGCTGTGTACACTGCGGCGCAGAGCGAACCCGCTGGCCACGCGGGTCAACCTGCCCTGGAGGAACGAGCCGGATGGATAACGATGCGCTGCGCGAGATGAACTGGCGCGAACGCCTGTACACCATCATCTTCTTCACCAATACCGACGCCGGCCGGCGATTCGACACCTGGCTGCTGGTGGTGATCTTCGCCAGCCTGGTGGTGGTGATGTTCGACAGCGTCGCCAGCATCAACCAGCGTCACGGCATGCTGCTGGCCGGCATCGAATGGGTCTTCACCGCGCTGTTCGCCCTCGAATACATCACCCGGGTGTGCGTTCACCCCGCTCCGCGCAAGTACATCTTCAGCTTCTACGGGGCCATCGACCTCCTGTCGGTGGTGCCTGCGTTCATCGCCTTGCTGTTCCCCGATGCCCAGTACCTGCTGATCGTCCGGGTGATTCGCATGCTGCGGGTCTTCCGCGTACTGAAGCTCACCCATTACCTCAGCCAGGCCAACTTCCTTCTGGTGGCGCTGCGCGGCAGCCGGCAGAAGATCGTCGTATTCCTGCTGAGCGTGAGCACGCTGGTGGTGGTGTACGGCACGCTGATGTACGTGATCGAGGGGCCCAGCAACGGCTTCACCAGCATCCCGATGAGCGTGTACTGGGCGGTGGTGACGCTGACCACCGTGGGGTTCGGCGACATCGTTCCACACACTGCCCTGGGCAAGGCCCTGGCGACGCTGGTGATGATCACCGGCTATTCGATCATTGCCGTGCCAACGGGCATCTTCACCGCCGAACTGGCCAATGCCATGCGCGACGACAGCGTGCTGCATTACAACTGCCCGAGCTGCGCCAAGGGCGTGCACGACGCCAACGCCGCGTTCTGCAGCCGTTGCGGCAGTCGCCTGTTCGAACGCCTCGAGGAAGCGCCAAGGCACCCCGAGCGTGACGAGTCGCCGCCACCGGCAGACTGAGCGCCCCGACCGCGCACTGAGCCCGAGCAGCCGAACGGCTCGCAGGCAAGGCTGTCACAAGTCAGACTTGCCGCCACCGGACGAACTCGGGCATGCCCCTTCTCAAGCTGCTGCATTTCGCCGCGCTGATCTGCTGGTGCGGCACGCTGCTCTACCTGCCGGCGCTGGTTGCTGCCGGCACACGCAGCAGCGACAAGCTCTTCTACCGCGACCACGCGCATCTGACGCGCCTGGTCTTCACCCTCATCGGTACGCCCGCCGCGCTGCTGGCCATCGGCTCGGGTACGGCGCTGTTCCTGCGCGACGGCACCCTCGCCGGCTGGCTGATCATCAAGTTGACGGCCGTAACCGGCATGGCGCTCTGTCATGCGCTGTGCGGGGTTCTCGTGCTGCGCGTTGAGCGTCGGCCGGACCGCCGCGTCACCTACCAGTGCCTGACGCTGGGCGTGCTCATCCCCCTGCTGATCAGCCTGACGCTCTGGCTGGTGCTGGCCAAACCCTTCTGACCCGGACGGACTCGACGCATGACGCCTGACGCCCGCGCCCGCCGCACGCTCCCGCTAGCTGTCCAGATCGACGCCGACGGCATGTTCATACACCAGGCGCCCACCAAGGAACGCCGCCAGGGAGATCAGCAGCGCCGTGATCACGGACAGGTACAGCCCCCACAGGGCCCCCTCGTCAGCGCCGAGGCCCTGATAGCGCAGAAGCCAGTTGAGCGAGGCCAGCGAGAGCATCATCACCGCCAGGATGGCGTGGCACCAGGCTGTCACCTTGCGCCGAATATCCCGCACGCTGAGCAGATCGATCAGCCCGGCGATGCTCGCGACCCAGCCGCCGAACGCACCGACACCGGCCAGCCAGAGCCCGCCGCGCTGCCAGAACGGATCGAGCGTCCACAGGTAGGCCAGGTCGGCCGGAAGCAAACCGATCAGCGCCGCTACCGGAAAGTGGATCATCATCGGATGCAGCGGATGGCTGCCGATCGCCGCATTGCTGTGGATCGAATTTCGCTCTATCGCCATTGCGCCCTCCCAGGCCCACTTCACGGGTTGAACGCTGCCCCGGCCGGGCGCGACAGCGAACGTCAGCCGGCCGGCATGGCGTCGGTGAAGCAACAGACGCAGCCGCAGGCCCTGATGAAATGGACCACGCTGGCGCTGGCAGTTCCTTCTCTGACTGCCTGCGGCGGTGCGCAGTCGGCGCTGAACCCGGCCGGCCCGATGGCGCAGGACGTGGCTAACGTCTGGTGGTGGATGTTTGGCTTTGCCGTGCTCGTCTGGCTGGCGGTAGCCACGCTGTGGGTCTATGCCATGTTGCGTCGTTCGCAGCCGCACAGCGCCGAGCAGGCCAAGCGCATCAATCGCCGCTGGGTAATCGGTGGCGGCATCGTGCTGCCCAGCGTGAGCATCGCCGTGCTGCTCGCCTTTGGCCTGCCGACCGGCCGCAGCATGCTGCCGCTGCCCGTCGAGGGTGAACAGCCGCTGCGGATCCGGATCGTCGGCCACCAATGGTGGTGGGAAGTGCGCTACCCGGACCAGGAGGTGGTCACGGCCAACCAGCTGGTTCTACCGGTCGGTCGGCCGGCCGACATCGAGGTCACCAGTGCCGATGTCATCCATTCGTTCTGGGTACCGCGGCTGGGCGGCAAGATGGACATGATTCCCGGGCGAACCAACGTCATCCGCCTTGAAGCTGCCCATGCGGGCGCCTACCGCGGGCAATGCTCGGAATTCTGCGGCACCCAGCATGCCTTCATGGCGCTGCATGTGGAGGCGCTGGAGACCAGTGATTTCGCGGCCTGGCTGGAACGTCGCCAGCAGCGCGCGGCAATCCGGCCGGCCCCGGGCGAGGCCGGCGCGGTATTCGCGTCGCGCTGCGGGCAATGTCACCGCGTCGCCGGCGTGAGCGACGGCAACCGTGCACCCGACCTGACCGACCTGGCCACCCGCCCGACCCTCGGCGCCGGCGTCATCCGCAATGACCACGACGGCCTGCGCCGCTGGCTGCGCGAGCACCAGACGCTCAAGCACGGCAATGCCATGCCACGCCACGACGAGGTACCCGACGCCACCCTCGAACAGATCGCCCAATGGCTGGAGACGCTCTCCCCATGAGCAATGCAACCCCCCGCACCGCCCCAGGTACCGACATCGACCAGCTGCATGACCAGTTCGACGAGGTCTGGGGCAACCCGCGCGGCTGGCGTGCGCTGACCATCGTCAACCACACCACCATCGGCCTGCGCTTTCTCGTCACCGGTGGCGTGTTCTTCCTGATCGGCGGGTTGCTGGCGATGCTCATCCGCACCCAGCTCGCCCTGCCCGGCTACGAGCTGATGGAGCCGGACGTCTACAACCAGGTCTTCACCATGCACGGCACGGTGATGATGTTTCTGTTCGCCGTGCCGATGATGGAAGGGCTGGCCGTCTACCTGATCCCAAAGATGATCGGCGCGCGCGACCTGGTGTTCCCACGGCTGTCGGCGCTCGGCTATTTCTGCTACCTGTTCGGCGGCATCATCCTGCTGTCGAGCATCTTTCTGGACGTCGCGCCGAAGGCTGGCTGGTTCATGTACACGCCGCTGTCGAGCCAGGCGCACACCCCGGGCGTCAACTCGGACTTCTGGCTGCTGGGTATCACCTTCGTCGAGATCTCCGCAGTGTCGGCCGGGGTCGAGCTGGTGGTATCGATCCTGCGTACCCGCACCAGCGGCATGGCGCTGCACAAGATGCCGCTCTACGCCTGGTACATCCTGGTGATGGCGATGATGATCGTGGTCGGATTCCCGCCGCTGATCCTGGGCAGCATCCTGCTGGAACTCGAGCGCGCCGCCGGATTCCCCTTCTTCGACCCGGCCGGCGGTGGCGACCCCGTGCTCTGGCAGCACCTGTTCTGGCTGTTCGGCCATCCGGAGGTGTACATCATCTTCCTTCCGGGGGCGGGCATTGTCACCACGCTGATCCCAGTGTTCTGCCAGCGCCCGCTGGTAGGTTATCGCTGGGTGGTACTCGGCGTCGTCACCACCGGCTTCATCAGCTTCGGGCTGTGGGTCCACCACATGTTCACCGTCGGCATACCGCAGCTGGCGCAGGCGTTCTTCTCGGCGGCGAGCATGCTGGTGGCGGTGCCGACCGGCGTGCAGATCTTCGCCTGGCTGGCGACGCTCTGGCTCGGCCGGCCGGTTTACAAGGTGCCGATGCTCTGGCTGGTGGGTTTTCTGCTGGTGTTCGTGGCCGGCGGCCTGACCGGCGTCATGCTCGCCCTGGTGCCGTTCGACTGGCAGGTCCATGACACCCACTTCGTCGTCGCGCACATGCACTACGTGCTGGTCGGCGGCATGTTCTTTCCACTGATGGCCGGGCTCTACTACTGGCTGCCGCACTTCTCCGGGCGCATGCCCTCGGAGAAGCTGGGCCGCTGGGGCTTCTGGCTGGTGTTCATCGGCTTCAACCTGACCTTCCTGATCATGCACTGGACCGGCCTGATCGGCATGCCGCGGCGCGTATACACCTACGAAAGCGGCCTGGGCTGGGACATTCCCAACCTCATCTCGTCGGTCGGCAGCTTTGTCATGGCCATCGGCGTGGCGACCATCCTGCTCGACATCGTGCTGCACTTTCGCTTCGGTCTGCCGGCGCCGAAGAACCCCTGGAACGCCGATACCCTGGAGTGGGCGACCAGCCTGCCGCCTTCGGCCTACAACTTCGTCAGTTTGCCGGACGTCACCGACCGTCACCCGCTATGGAAGGAGCCGGATCTGCACGACAGCATTGCCCGCGGCGAGCATGCGCTGACGGTGATCGATCACGGTCGCCGCGAGACCTGGGGCAGCGACCCGCTGAGCGGCAAGGTGCGCGAAATCATCCACCTGCCCGGCAACAGCTGGCTGCCGTTCATCGCTGCCGTACTGCTGGCGGTGCTCTGCCTGAGCCTGCTGAACAAGTTCTACTGGTTGGCGCTGGGTGCCACCGTGGCCACGCTCGTCGTGCTGCTGCGCTGGTCATGGGAGAACGGTGCGCACCCGGCTGCCGCCCCGGACGCACGCACCGAGCCGGACGAGCCTCCCCTGCATTCACGCACCTTCGATGGCCCCGGCCTGTGGGGCATGGGCGTCACCCTGCTGGCCAACGGGGCGCTCTATCTGTCGCTGGTGTTCGGCTGGTTCTATCTGTGGACGGTCGCACCGCAGTGGCAAGTACCCGAGCAGCGGCTCGACGGCTGGCCGATGCTGGTGAGTGGCGTGCTGCTCAGTGCGGGGTGCATCTGGCTGCACAGGCTGATCAAGCGGCTGCGCCAGGGAACGCTGAACACGCTGCTGGTCAACCTCGCCGGCCTTGCGTTGCTCGCCTCGCTGCAGACCGCTCTGCTGGTCTGGCAACTGCTCGGAACACCGCTGGAGCCGACGCAGACTGCGCATGATGCGGTGATCTTCGTCGTACTGGCCTACAGCATCATCCACTGCGGGCTGGCCGCGGTGCTCACCGCGCTGCAGGCCTGGCGCGTCGGCTATGGCTACGTCGGCGTGAAGGCGCCCTACGAGCCGATCGTCGTCGAGCAACTCTGGTACTACAACCTCGGTGTGCTGTGGATCAGCTATGCGGCAATCGTGCTGTTTCCCGGCACCTGGGGAGGTGTCTGATGAAGTACGCACGCACCTCGGCTTATCACCCGGTGCAGATTCCGCTGGGTCTGGTGATCTGGAGCCTGTGGTTCATCGGCATGTATGGCGGCCAGGCGGTCGTCTGCACGCTGGCGCCGCCTGCGCCCGAGCAGGGCGTCTGGAACTGGTTGAACGCCGGGCTCGGCCTGCTCACGCTGCTGACGCTCGGTCTGCTGGTGTGGCTGGCCTCGCACTTCTGGCGCTTGTCGAGACCGCCCCATCAACTCAACGAACGGCAGGTGTTCGTCACCAAGATCGCCGCCGGCATCCACATGATCGCGGCGATTGCCACGCTATTCGTCGGCATCCCGTTGCTGCAGATTCCGCCATGTCTGTAGCTCATCGCGCGGCCGCCACCCTGCTGCTCGGCCTGGCCTGGGCGGCCCCCGCGGCGGCGCACGGCCTGTTCGACGCGCACCTGGCCGAACGCACGCCACTGCTGATCACCGCCGCCCTCGTGGCAGCGGCCTGGCTGCTCTACCTACTGGGTGGGCGTCGCGTACCGCCGCGCCCCCACGAAGCGCTGTGTTTTCACGCGGCGATGCTGCTGACCGTGCTGAGCGTGTTCGGCCCCCTCGACGAATGGGCCGAAACCAGCACCAGCTGGCACATGACGCAGCACATGCTGTTCATTCTGGTGATCGCGCCACTCTGGGCGCTGGCGCGCCCGCTGCCACAGTGGCGCGGCGTCACCGGCTGGTTCGGGCAGCGCGTGTGGACTCTGCTGCTGCGTGCCGGACGCTACCCCACGGCGCTGGCCCTGCTGCACGGCGCCATCATCTGGATCTGGCACACGCCGCGGCTGTACGTCCTGGCGCTCGACAATCTCTGGGTGCATGCCTTCGAGCACGCCTGTTTTCTTTTTACCGGCTGGCTGTTCTGGTGGTCGGTCCTGCGCGCCAACCGCAAGCAGGTGCCGCAGGCATTGATGGCGGTGCTGCTGACACTGATGCATACCGGCTTGCTGGGCGCACTGCTGACGTTCGGCTCTGTGTCGTTTTATGGCGCCGAGCGGGACGTGGCGGATCAACAACTGGCGGGGCTGATCATGTGGGTGCCCGGCGGCTTCGTCTACCTGGCTGCCGGCGGCTGGATCGCCTGGCGCTGGCTCGGCCGGCTGTGGCACAGCCAACCCCAGCCCGACGACGGCCTGTGAGCCGTCGGTCGACTCAGTCGAGCTTCTTGCGGATCCAGTACAGGTAGGTGCCGGCCTCTTCCTGGCGGTCGACCAGCTCGTGGCCGAGAAAGACGCAGAACTTGGGAATATCGCGTTGCGTGGACGGGTCGGTGGCGATCACCTTCAGCAACTCGCCACCGGCCAGGTCGCGCACCTTGTTGTGCAGCATCATCACCGGCTCCGGGCAGTTCAGGCCGGTGGCATCGAGCACCGCATCGACGGTCAGGTCAGTCTGGGTCATGTGAACTCCAAAAGATCAGGCGCGCATTGTCACGCAAGCCTTGGCCGAGGTCACCTGCCGCCTCACAACCGGCGCAGGTGACAGGTGACTTCTTCGCGGTCGTGATAGAGCTGCTTGCAACCGATGCTGGCGCGCACGCCACGTTCGGCAAGCCCGTCGCGGATGCGTTCCAGCAAGCGACGCACCTCGGCGTAGCGTTGCTTCATCGGCAGTTTCAGGTTGACCACCGCTTCGCGGCACAGGCCCTCGCCGATCCAGGTTTCCAGCAGCGCCGCATTGCGTGCCGGCTTCTCGACGATGTCGCAGACCATCCAGTCGACCGGCTTGCGCGGGCGAAAGGCGAAGCCGTCGGCGCGGAAATGATCGACCAGGCCGGAGTCCATCAGTTCGGCGTTCATCGGCCCGTTGTCCACCGCGCTGACGCGCATGTGGCGGTTGACCAGCTGCCAGGTCCAGCCGCCGGGCGCCGCGCCCAGATCGACTGCGGTCATTCCCGGCGCCAGGCGGGCGTCCCACTGGTCGCGCGGAATGAAATGGTGCCACGCCTCCTCGAGTTTGAGCGTCGAGCGGCTAGGCGCCTGGCGCGGGAACTTCAGCCGCGGTATGCCCATCGGCCAGAGCGCGCTGTTGCCAATCTCGGCCACGCCGGCAAACACCTCGCGCCCGCTCTTGAACGTCAGCAGCAGGCGCGGCCCGCCGCTCTTGTCCACCAGGCGACCAGCCTTGAGCAGCGCCTTGCGCAACGGCCCCTCGAACTTGCGGCAAAAGGTCGAGAGCTCCTTGCCGTCATTGGTATCGGTGACCTCCAGCCACAGGTCGCTGCACACCGGATAGCCGGCCAGTTGCTCGAGCAGGACCGAGATGCGATCGGTTTCCGGCAACTGCACAAAGGCGCCGCGCGCCCACTGACGGGGGAAGATCAACTCGCGAAAGCGAGTCCCGTGCATCAGGCGCTCGGCATCGGCTGCATCGTTGCAGACGAACTCGGCGTAGGCGCTGTCCGGCTTGGCGCGGGCGTAGCCGGGCACATCGAGCCGGGCAGCCTGTTCGCTGAGCTCGGCACAGGCCTCGCCCTCGAAGCCCGGACGGCAGTGCAACAGCAGTGAATTCATGGGTCGATCCTGTTCGGGCAGCCGCTGGGGGCGGCCATGATAGCGGAACCGCCGGCGCCCCGGCCCTGTCCAGTGAGGTAGCGAAACACCCTGGCCAGAGCTAGGGTCAAACAGGTTCTGGCCTATTCATTCTGTCAATGTCCCGCTAGGCGGGCCCACAAGGAGATGCGCGATGCCGTCCCTGGACAGCCTCAATTGCCGGCGAAGCCTCGAGGTAGCCGGCAAGACCTACCACTATTACAGCCTGCCCGATGCGGCGACTCACCTGGGCGACATCAGCCGCCTGCCCACCTCGCTCAAGGTGCTGTTGGAAAACCTGTTGCGCTGGGAAGACGGCGTGACAGTACGAGGCGAGGACTTCGACGCGCTGGCGCAATGGCTGCAGACCCGCAGCAGCGAGCGTGAAATCCAGTACCGCCCGGCCCGCGTGCTGATGCAGGACTTCACCGGCGTACCGGCGGTGGTCGACCTGGCCGCCATGCGCGATGCCGTGGCCCGCGCCGGGGGCGACCCGCAGAAGATCAATCCGCTGTCGCCGGTGGACCTGGTGATCGATCACTCGGTCATGGTCGATCGCTTCGGCAGCGACCAGGCGTTCCACGAGAACGTCGAGATCGAGATGCAGCGCAACGGCGAACGCTACGAGTTCCTGCGCTGGGGCCAGCAGGCCTTCGACAACTTCAGCGTGGTGCCGCCGGGCACCGGCATCTGCCATCAGGTCAACCTGGAATATCTCGGCCAGGTGGTCTGGACGCGCGAGGAAGATGGCGCCACCTATGCCTACCCCGACACGCTGGTCGGTACCGACTCGCATACCACCATGATCAATGGCCTCGGCGTGCTCGGCTGGGGCGTTGGCGGTATCGAAGCCGAAGCGGCGATGCTCGGCCAGCCGGTTTCCATGCTCATCCCGGAAGTCGTCGGCTTTCGCCTGACCGGCAAGCTGCGCGAAGGCGTGACGGCCACCGACCTGGTGCTCACGGTCACGCAGATGCTGCGCAAGCACGGGGTGGTCGGCAAGTTCGTCGAGTTCTACGGGCCGGGCCTCGACCACCTGCCGTTGGCTGACCGCGCCACCATCGGCAACATGGCGCCGGAGTACGGCGCGACCTGCGGCTTCTTCCCGGTCGACCAGGTGACCATCGACTATCTGCGTCTGACCGGGCGCAACGACGACCGCATCGCCCTGGTCGAAGCCTACTGCAAGGCGCAAGGAATCTGGCGCGACAGCCAGACGCCGGATCCAATCTTCACCGCCTCGCTCGAACTCGACCTCGACCAGGTCCAGCCATCGCTCGCCGGCCCCAAGCGTCCGCAGGACCGGGTCGACCTCAAGGAGATCGGCGCCGCCTTCGATCTGCTGCTGGAAACCGGCGGCAAGAAGCAGCAGGCCGACACTCCGGCGCCCGTTGCCGGCGAGGATTTTTCGCTGAAGCACGGCGCGGTGGTGATTGCCGCGATCACCTCCTGCACCAATACCTCCAACCCCAACGTGCTGATGGCTGCCGGGCTGCTGGCCAAAAAAGCGGTCGAGCGCGGCCTCAAGCGCCAGCCGTGGGTCAAGTCCTCACTGGCGCCGGGCTCGAAGGTCGTCACCGACTACCTCGAGCGTGCCGGCCTGACGCGCTACCTCGACCAACTCGGTTTCAACCTGGTCGGCTATGGCTGCACGACCTGCATCGGCAACTCGGGGCCGCTTCCAGATGCGATCGGCGAGGCGATCACCGACAACGACCTGATCGTTTCCTCGGTGCTGTCGGGCAACCGCAACTTCGAGGGGCGCGTGCATCCGTTGGTCAAGGCCAACTGGCTGGCTTCACCGCCGCTGGTCGTGGCTTTTGCGCTGGCCGGCACCACCCGCATCAACATGGATACCGACCCGCTGGGCTACGACGCGAGCAACCAGCCGGTCTACCTACGCGATATCTGGCCGAGCAGCGCCGAGGTGAGCCAGGCGGTCGGCATGATCGACGGCGAGATGTTCCGCAGCCGTTACGCCGATGTGTTCACCGGTGACGAGCACTGGCAACGCATCGCCGTCAGTGCCGGCGACACCTACCAGTGGAACGCCTCGTCCACCTACGTGCAGAACCCGCCCTTCTTCGAAGGAATTGGCGAGCCGCCGGCGCCGCCGCGGGATATCGACAATGCGCGAATCCTGGCGCTGTTTGGTGACTCGATCACTACCGACCATATTTCGCCGGCCGGCAACATCAAGGCCAGTTCGCCGGCGGGGCTGTACCTGCAGCAGCTGGGCGTCAAGCCGGAGGACTTCAACTCCTATGGTTCACGGCGCGGCAATCACGAAGTGATGATGCGCGGCACCTTCGCCAACATCCGCATCAAGAACGAGGTGCTCGGTGGCGAGGAAGGCGGCGAGACCCTGCACCAGCCGAGCGGCGAGCGGATGTCGATCTACGACGCGGCGATGCGCTATCAGCAGGAAAACGTGCCGCTGATAGTCATTGCCGGCAAGGAATACGGCACCGGCTCCAGTCGCGACTGGGCCGCCAAGGGCACCAACCTGCTTGGCGTCAAGGCGGTGATCGCCGAGAGCTTCGAGCGCATCCACCGCTCGAACCTGATTGGCATGGGGGTACTCGCGCTGCAGTTCGTCGGCGAGCAAAGCCGCAAGACGCTTGGCCTGAACGGACGCGAAATCTTGTCCATTCGCGGCCTGGGCGGGGAAATCAAGCCGCGCCAGTTGCTGACCGTGGACGTCGAGCGCGAGGACGGCTCGCGCAGCAGCTTCCAGGTGTTGTGCCGCATCGACACGCAGAACGAAGTCGAGTACTTCAAGGCCGGCGGCATCCTGCATTACGTCCTGCGCCAGCTGATCGGCAGCTGAGTTCGTCCAGCGCAAATAGAAACGCCGGAGCAATCCTTGCTCCGGCGTTTTTGCGTCCCTTCTCGATGCATCTCCCCCGGCACTCCGGCCACGGCCACCCTGCGGCGTCGATCAGTTCCCTTGAAACCTTCGGCGAATGGTTTTCTGCCGACTCGAGAGAGACCATAGGCCCTAAAAATGACAGGGATATTAAGCCCTTGCCCGCTGGTCGCCTATTCCGAAGCGAACTGATCTGATGGTCAGCTTCGGTTCAAGAAGGCGCTAACCGAGCCGACTAAACAACCGGACCTGCAAAAAGAACAAATAGGTAGCAGGTCGCACCACTTTCTTACCTGCCGGACGTGCCTCCTCGATGCGTAACAATCAGCCCGTAACCCAGCGCGAATACGCCTTCCCCGACCAGCAGCGCCTGATCTCCACGACCAACCTCAAAGGCCAGATCACTTACTGCAATGACATCTTCGCCGAGGTCAGCGGCTTCGATCGCGCGGAGCTGATCAACGCACCGCATAACATCATCCGCCATCCAGATGTCCCGCCAGCGGTGTTTGCGCACATGTGGGCAACGCTCAAGGACGGCCGACCCTGGATGGGCATCGTCAAGAACCGTCGCAAGAACGGCGACCATTACTGGGTCAATGCCTACGTCACGCCGGTTCTCGACGCGGCACGCAACGTTACCGGCTACGAGTCGGTGCGCACCCAGCCAACGCGCGAGCAGGTTGGCCGCGCCGAAGCTCTCTATGCCCGGCTCAACGCAGGCAAGCGCGGCATTCCGTTGATCGACCGCTGGGTGCCGCTGCTTCTCAACTGGCTGCCCTTCATACTGATCAGCCAGGTTGGCTTCGCCATTGGTGTCTGGCTCAACCACGGCCCGGGTTTCGCCGTCGCGGCGTTGCTATCGATTCCCCTGGGCCTGGCGGGCCTGCACTGGCAGCAGCGCGGGATGAAGCGCCTGCTCGGGCTGGCCCGGCAAACCACCAGCGATCCGCTGATCGCCCGTATGTACACCGACAGCAAGGGCGTCGAAGCCCAGCTGGAAATGGCCATGCTGAGCCAGCAGGCCCACCTCAAGACCTGCCTGACGCGCCTGCAGGACAGTGCCGTACAACTGCAGGGCCAGGCAGGACGCACCGACACGCTGGCCCAGAGCTGCTCCGATGGCCTGGCGCATCAACATCAGGAAACCGAGCAGGTCGCGACGGCGGTCAACCAGATGGCGGCCACCACCCAGGAGGTCGCCGGTAACGTGGCGCTGGCCGCCGAAGCCACCCAGCAGGCCACCGACCTGACGGTGCGCGGGCGCGACGTGACCGGCGAGACGCGCAAGGCGATCGAGCGGCTCTCTGCGGCTGTGGCGCGGACCGGCGAGGTAGTCAATCGACTCGCCCGTGACAGCGACGAGATCGGCAGCGTGGTCGATGTGATCAAGAGCATTGCCGACCAGACCAACCTGTTGGCCTTGAATGCGGCCATCGAGGCTGCGCGGGCGGGCGAGAGTGGCCGCGGCTTCGCCGTGGTCGCCGACGAGGTACGCCAACTGGCGCAGCGCACCGCCGAAGCCACCGGGCAGATTCACCAGCTCATCGAGAAGCTGCAGCAGCAGGCCAGGCACGCCGTCGAGGCGACCGAGAGCGGCCGCGTGGAAGCCGAGCGGGGGGTGGGCCAGGTGGTCGAAGCCGACCTGGCGCTGGCGGGCATCAGCGAGGCGATTGGCAATATCACCGAAATGGCCACGCAAATCGCGTCCGCCACCGAGGAGCAGAGCGCCGTGGCCGAAGAAATCAGTCGCAACGTGGGCACCATCGCCCAGCTGACTGACCGCACCTCGGGCGATGCACGCAGCCTCGCGCTGCTGAGCGAGGACCTGGCAGCTACCGCGCAGGCGCAGTATTCGCTGGTCGAGCGCTTCAATCGCTGAGCGGGCGAAAGCCTGTCAGACGCCGGGCGCCGGCAGCAGCCGGCTTAGCCAGGCCGAAATCGCATCGGCGGCGCTGTCCAGGTGCCCGCCATGGGTCAGCCCGGAACGTTTCAGCGGCTTGAGGTCATGATCGGCGGCCTCGAGCCACTGCAGCTCGATAGCCGATGACAACGCGTAGCGGGCAACGGTCTGCCGATCACCCAGCGCATCGCGCTCGCCCTGCACGATCAGTGTCGGGGTACGAAGAGTGCCCAGATGCGCCACCCGCGGCTTTTCCGGCTTGCCCGCGGCATAGAACGGATAACCGAGACAGACCAGCGCATCGGCCCCCAACTCGTCGGCCACCAGGCTCGCCATACGGCCGCCCATGGACTTCCCGCCGATCGCCAAAGCGCCTGTGGTTTGCTGTCGCACCCAGGCGTACATCGCCCGCCACTCCTCCTCTAGCCGGGCCGCCGGACTGGGCGGCCGTTTGCCTCCACTCAGCCTTCGCTCGGCCATGTACCGAAACTCGAAGCGACACACGGCAATGCCGCGCGCGGCAAGGCGCTCAGCGATTTCCGACATGAACGGGCTGTCCATCGGCGCGCCCGCTCCGTGCGCCAGCACGAGGGTCGCCCAGGCCCCGTCAGCCGGGCGATTCCAGCAGACGAAATGGCCATTGTCACAATGTGTGTATTGACCTTGGTCAATACCGGCGAATTGCCCTTTCCCCATGCTTGCCTCGCTTTCTTAGGAAAGAAAATCTGCTCATTTAGCCGTGGATGGAAGCCCATACATGAACACAGCAACCAGTACCGCCTATCACTACAAGGTGGTCCGCCAATTTGCCATCATGACGGTGGTGTGGGGAATCGTCGGGATGGGGCTCGGCGTTTTCATCGCAGCACAGTTGGCTTGGCCATTCTTGAACTTTGACCTGCCGTGGACGAGCTTCGGCCGCCTGCGACCTCTGCACACCAACGCGGTGATCTTTGCCTTTGGTGGCTGTGCACTGTTCGCGACGTCCTACTACTCGGTCCAGCGCACCTGCCAGACCACGCTCTTCGCGCCAAAACTGGCGGCCTTCACCTTCTGGGGCTGGCAGCTGGTCATCCTGCTCGCCGCGATCTCCCTGCCGCTGGGTTTCACCAGCTCCAAGGAATACGCCGAACTGGAGTGGCCGATCGACCTGCTGATCACGGTCGTCTGGGTTGCCTATGCAGTGGTGTTCTTCGGCACCCTGGCCACCCGCAAGGTCAAGCACATCTATGTGGGTAACTGGTTCTTCGGCGGCTTCATCCTGACCGTGGCGATCCTGCACATCGTCAACAACCTGGAGATTCCGGTCACGGCGATGAAGTCCTACTCGCTGTATGCCGGCGCCACCGATGCCATGGTCCAGTGGTGGTACGGCCACAACGCCGTAGGCTTCTTCCTGACCGCAGGCTTCCTCGGCATCATGTACTACTTCGTGCCGAAGCAGGCCGAGCGCCCGGTGTATTCCTATCGCCTGTCGATCGTGCACTTCTGGGCACTGATCACCGTGTACATCTGGGCCGGCCCGCACCACCTGCACTACACCGCGCTGCCGGACTGGGCGCAGAGCCTGGGCATGGTGATGTCGCTGATTCTGCTGGCTCCGAGCTGGGGCGGCATGATCAACGGGATGATGACCCTCTCCGGTGCTTGGCACAAACTGCGTAGCGACCCGATCCTGCGCTTCCTCGTCGTCTCCCTGGCGTTCTACGGCATGTCGACCTTCGAAGGTCCGATGATGGCGATCAAGACCGTCAACGCGCTCTCCCACTACACCGACTGGACCATCGGCCACGTACACGCCGGCGCCCTCGGTTGGGTGGCGATGGTCTCCATCGGCGCGCTGTACCACCTGATTCCGAAGGTCTTCGGGCGTCAGCAGATGCACAGCATCGGCCTGATCAACACCCACTTCTGGCTGGCCACCATCGGCACCGTGCTCTACATCGCCTCGATGTGGGTCAACGGTATCGCTCAAGGCCTGATGTGGCGTGCGATCAACGAGGACGGCACCCTGACCTACTCCTTCGTCGAAGCGCTGGAAGCCAGCCACCCCGGCTTCGTGGTGCGCATGATCGGCGGTGCGGTCTTCTTCACCGGCATGCTGGTGATGGCCTACAACACCTGGCGCACCGTGCGTGCGGCCAAGCCGGCGGAATATGACGCTGCCGCGCAGATCGCTTGAGGAGCCGAGGTAAATGAAACAGCACGAGAAACTTGAAAAGAACGTCGGCCTGCTGGCCCTGTTCATGATCCTCGCGGTGAGCATCGGCGGCCTGACCCAGATCGTTCCGCTGTTCTTCCAGGACGTGGTCAACGAACCGGTCGCCGGGATGAAGCCCTACACCGCGCTGCAACTGGAAGGCCGCGACATCTATATCCGCGAGGGCTGCGTCGGCTGCCATTCGCAGATGGTCCGTCCCTTCCGCGCCGAAACAGAGCGCTACGGCCACTACTCGGTTGCCGGTGAAAGCGTGTACGACCACCCGTTCCTGTGGGGCTCCAAGCGCACCGGTCCGGACCTGGCCCGCGTGGGCGGCCGCTACTCCGACGACTGGCACCGTGCGCACCTGTACAACCCGCGCAACGTCGTCCCCGAGTCGAAGATGCCTTCCTACCCCTGGCTGGTAGAGCACACCCTCGACGGTCAGGACACCGCCAAGAAGATGCAGGCGCTGCGCACGCTGGGCGTGCCCTACAGCGACGAAGACATCGCTGGTGCACGCGACGCCGTCAAGGGCAAGACCGAGATGGATGCCATGGTCGCCTACCTGCAGGTACTGGGTACGGCGCTGACCAACAAGCGCTGACACGGCTAATGAGCAAGGGGCTGCCCGCAGCCCCTGGGACCAATCAAGGGCAGCCGGGCGTTCGGGCTGCCCAGGAGTAGAACATGAGCAATTTCTGGAGTGGATACATCGCCCTGCTGACGCTGGGCAGCATCGTCGCTCTGTTCTGGCTGATCTTCGCCACCCGCAAGGGCGAACCGGCCGGCATGACGGACAAGACGATGGGGCATTCTTTCGATGGCATCGAGGAGTACGACAACCCGCTGCCGCGCTGGTGGTTCCTGCTGTTCATCGGCACGCTGTTCTTCGGCATCATCTACCTGATCCTGTACCCGGGCCTGGGGAACTGGAAGGGCGTACTGCCGGGCTATGAGGGTGGCTGGACGCAGGACAAGCAGTGGCAGCGCGAGATGGATGCGGCCGAGCAGAAGTACGGACCGATCTTCGCCAAGTACTCGGCGATGTCGATCGAGCAGGTGGCTCAGAACGACGAAGCGATGAAGATGGGCGCCCGTCTGTTCGCCAACTACTGCACCATCTGCCATGGCTCCGATGCCAAGGGCGCCATGGGCTTCCCGAACCTGACCGACAGCCACTGGCGCTGGGGCGGCGAGCCCGCCGCGATCAAGACCACCATTCTCAATGGCCGGATCGCTGCCATGCCGGGCTGGGGTCAGGTGATCGGTGAAGAAGGCGTGAAGAACGTCGCCGCCTACGTTCGCCAGGACCTGGCCGGCCTGAAGCTGCCGGAAGGCACCGTGGCCGACGTTGAAGCCGGCAAGGCGATCTTCGCCCAGAACTGCGTGGCCTGCCACGGCCAGAAGGGCGAAGGCATGGCGATGATGGGCGCACCGAACCTGACTGCACCGTCCGGCTGGATCTATGGCTCCGGGCTGGCACAGCTGCAGCAGACCATCCGTCATGGCCGCAACGGCCAGATGCCTGCCCAGGAGCAGTATCTGGGCAAGGACAAGGTCCACGTGCTGGCGGCGTACGTTTACAGCCTGTCGCACAAAGCGGAACCTGCATCCAACTAAAAAGTCCTAGAGGGCGGTACACTCGTACCGCCTCTCTGGCCTTGTCCACGGACATACTTCGGTCGCATGCGACGCTCTGTCGCACCAGTGGCGACCAACCGCCCTTCCCCCTCCCCCACTACAGTCCTAAGCTTTCGCAGCGGCTCGCCTGGTAGCGCACAGTTCAAGGCGAAGCTCGCCAAAGACAGGCACCGGCAGGGTGCCCGAACGCCCCCTCGATGCGTATGGAAAACGCTTGCAATCGGGGTTCTGGCGGGTCGAGACAGTCCTGGCGTCGTTTGCATTGCCCCCCTGCTTTCTCCATACTCGCCGCCGTTTTTGCCCTTCGAAATGCCATTAGCGTGGAAGCCTTGCATGAGCACAGCAATAAGTGAGACTGCTTATAACTATAAGGTGGTTCGCCAATTCGCCATCATGACGGTGGTATGGGGAATCGTGGGTATGGGTCTGGGTGTTTTCATCGCCGCACAACTGGTGTGGCCGGCACTCAACCTCGATCTACCGTGGACGAGCTTCGGCCGCCTGCGACCTCTGCACACCAACGCGGTGATCTTCGCCTTCGGCGGTAGCGCACTCTTCGCGACGTCCTATTACGTCGTGCAGCGCACCAGCCAGGCTCGCCTGTTCTCCGACTCTCTGGCTGCCTTTACCTTCTGGGGATGGCAGGCGGTGATCGTCCTGGCGGTCATCACGCTGCCGATGGGTTACACCAGTTCCAAGGAGTACGCCGAACTGGAGTGGCCGATCGATATCCTGCTGGCGATCGTCTGGGTTTCCTACGCGCTGGTGTTCTTCGGCACCATCATGAAGCGCAAGGCCAAGCACATCTATGTGGGCAACTGGTTCTTCGGCGCGTTCATCCTGGTCACGGCGATGCTGCACATCGTCAACAACCTGGAAATGCCGGCCGGCTGGTTCAAGTCGTACTCGATCTATTCCGGTGCGACCGATGCCATGGTCCAGTGGTGGTACGGCCACAACGCCGTGGGCTTCTTCCTGACCACCGGCTTCCTCGGCATGATGTACTACTTCGTGCCGAAGCAGGCCGAGCGCCCGGTGTATTCCTACCGCCTGTCGATCGTGCACTTCTGGGCACTGATCACCCTCTATATCTGGGCCGGCCCGCACCACCTGCACTACACCGCCCTGCCCGAGTGGGCGCAGAGCCTGGGTATGGTGATGTCGATCATCCTGCTGGCTCCGAGCTGGGGCGGCATGATCAACGGCATGATGACCCTGTCCGGCGCCTGGCATAAGCTGCGCACCGACCCGATCCTGCGCTTCCTGGTGGTCTCGCTGGCGTTCTACGGCATGTCCACCTTCGAAGGCCCGATGATGGCGATCAAGACCGTCAACGCGCTTTCCCACTACACCGACTGGACCATCGGCCACGTACACGCCGGCGCCCTCGGCTGGGTTGCGATGATCACCATCGGTTCGATGTATCACCTGATCCCGCGCGTCTTCGGCCGCGAGCAGATGCACAGCATCGGGCTGATCAACGCCCACTTCTGGCTGGCCACCATCGGCACCGTGCTCTACATCGCCTCGATGTGGGTCAACGGCATCACCCAGGGCCTGATGTGGCGTGCGATCAACGAAGACGGCACCCTGACCTACTCCTTCGTCGAAGCGCTGGAAGCCAGCCACCCGGGCTTCATCGTGCGTGCGCTCGGCGGCGCCTTCTTCCTCACCGGCATGCTGCTGATGGCTTACAACACCTGGCGCACCGTGCGTGCGGCCAAGCCGGCGCAATACGACGTCGCTGCGCAAATCGCTTGAGGAATTAGCTAGATGAAACAGCACGAGAAACTCGAGAAGAACATCGGCCTGCTGACGCTGTTCATGATCCTGGCGGTAAGCATTGGCGGTCTGACCCAGATCGTTCCGCTGTTCTTCCAGGACGTGGTCAACGAGCCGGTCGAGGGCATGAAGCCCTACACCGCGCTGCAACTGGAAGGCCGCGACATCTATATCCGCGAGGGCTGCGTCGGCTGCCATTCGCAGATGGTCCGCCCGTTCCGCGCCGAAACAGAGCGCTACGGCCACTACTCGGTTGCCGGTGAAAGCGTTTACGACCATCCGTTCCTGTGGGGCTCCAAGCGCACCGGTCCGGACCTGGCCCGCGTGGGCGGCCGCTACTCCGACGACTGGCACCGTGCGCACCTGTACAACCCGCGCAACGTGGTTCCCGAATCGAAGATGCCTTCCTACCCCTGGCTGGTGGAACACACCCTGGACGGCAAGTCCACTGCGACCAAGATGCAAGCGCTGCGCACGCTGGGCGTGCCCTACAGCGACGAAGACATCGCTGGTGCACGCGACGCCGTCAAGGGCAAGACCGAAATGGACGCCCTTGTCGCCTATCTCCAGGTGCTGGGCACTGCACTCACGAACAAACGGTAACGCGTTATGGATATCGGGACTCTCCGCGGCCTTGGCACTGCACTGGTATTCGTCGCCTTCATAGGCGTCGTGCTCTGGGCCTACAGCAGCAAACGCAAGAAGAGCTTTGACGAAGCCGCCAACCTGCCTTTCGCAGACGAGACCGACGCCAAGAAGCGTGACGAAGAAGCTTCCAGGAGTAAGAAATAAATGACGTCGTTTTGGAGTTGGTACATCACACTGCTGAGCCTGGGCACGATCGCCGCCCTGGTTTGGCTGTTGCTGGCGACCCGCAAGGGACAGCGCCAGGAAAGCACCGAAGAGACCGTCGGACACTCGTACGACGGAATCGAGGAGTACGACAACCCGCTGCCGCGCTGGTGGTTCATGCTGTTCGTCGCCACCGTCGTGTTCGCCCTCGGTTATCTGGCTCTTTACCCGGGCCTGGGCAACTGGAAAGGCGTGCTGCCGGGCTATGAAGGCGGCTGGACCCAGGTCAAGCAGTGGCAGAAGGAAGTGGACAAGGCCAACGAGCAATACGGCCCTCTGTACGCCAAGTTCGCCGCGATGCCGGTCGAGGACGTCGCCCAGGACGCACAGGCGCTGAAGATGGGTGGTCGCCTGTTCGCCTCCAACTGCTCGGTCTGCCACGGTTCCGATGCCAAGGGGGCTTACGGCTTCCCCAACCTGACCGACAACGACTGGCTGTACGGCGGTGAGCCCGAGACGATCAAGACCACCATCATGCACGGTCGCCAGGCCGCCATGCCGGCGTGGAAGGACGTGCTCGGCGAAGCGGGCATTCGCAACGTTGCCGGCTATGTGCGCAGCCTTTCCGGCCGCGATACCCCCGAGGGTGTCGAGGTAGACGTTGAGCAGGGTCAAAAACTCTTCGCCACCAATTGCGTAGCCTGTCATGGAGCGGATGGCAAGGGTAACCACGCCATGGGCGCACCCAACCTGACCGACAACGTATGGCTGTATGGTTCCAGCTTCGCGCAGATCCAGCAGACCCTGCGTTACGGCCGTAACGGTAAGATGCCCGCCCAGGAAGCCAACCTTGGCAACGACAAGGTGCACCTGCTGGCCGCTTATGTTTACAGCCTGTCCCAGCAGCCGGAGAAGTGATTCGGCGAGGTCAGGGGCGACGACCTGTCGCACCTGACCTTATACCTCCGGGCGTACCATGCGCAGCTGGAACAGCTAACGGATCCCGACCGGCATGCATCGGACGGGGCACCCCACACTCCGCCGTGGTACGCACTTGATGACTGAGCAGATTCCCGTTCGCGACGTAACCCCTCCGGCCAAGTCCGAGGCCTCCAACGACCTCTACGCGGCCCGCGAAAAGATCTATACCCGCGCCTTCAGCGGCGTGTTCCGCAACCTGCGACGCTTCGGCGGCGCACTGTTGTTTGTCCTCTACTTCGGTACCGTCTGGCTGAACTGGGATGGCCGACAGGCCGTCTGGTGGGACCTGCCAGAACGCAAATTCCATGTCTTCGGTGCGACCTTCTGGCCACAGGACTTCATGCTCCTGTCGTGGCTATTGATCATCTGCGCCTTCGGCCTGTTCTTCATCACGGTCTTCGCCGGCCGAGTCTGGTGTGGCTACACCTGCCCGCAGAGTGTGTTTACCTGGGTCTTCATGTGGGCCGAGAAGGTGACCGAGGGCGACCGCAACCAGCGCATGAAGCTGGACAAAGCCCCGATGACAGGCAACAAGTTCGCGCGCAAGGCAGCCAAACATGCCATCTGGCTGGTCGTCTCGCTGCTGACCGCCATTACCTTTGTCGGTTACTTCACGCCGATCCGCGAACTCGTACCTGATCTGCTCACGCTGCAGGTCGGCGGTTGGGCGCTGTTCTGGATCGGCTTCTTCACGCTGGCCACCTATGGCAACGCCGGCTATCTGCGTGAGCAGGTGTGCATCTACATGTGCCCCTATGCACGCTTCCAGAGCGTGATGTTCGACAAGGACACCCTCATCGTGTCCTACGATCCGCGGCGTGGCGAAAAGCGCGGCCCGCGCAAGAAGGACGCCGACTACAAGGCCATGGGCCTGGGCGACTGCATCGACTGCACCATGTGCGTACAGGTCTGCCCGACCGGCATCGACATTCGTGATGGCCTGCAGATCGAATGTATCGGGTGCGCGGCGTGCATCGACGCCTGCGACGCGATCATGGACAAGATGAACTACCCGCGCGGACTGATCAGCTATACCACCGAGCACAACCTGTCCGGGCAGAAGACCCATCTGCTGCGGCCGCGCCTGATCGGCTACGCTATCGCGCTGCTGGCGATGATGTCGCTGTTCAGCTTCGCCCTCTACAGCCGCCCGCTGGTCAAGCTGGATGTCCTCAAGGACCGCGTGCTGTACCGCGAAAACGAGATGGGCCAGATCGAGAACGTGTATACGCTCAAGGTCATGAACAAGGCGCAGAAGCCGCAGACCTTCGTGATCGAGGCTCGTGGCCTGGACGGCCTGACGTACTCGGGCCGCAGCGAAGTTCAGGCCGCCGCCGGCGAGCTGGTAACCGTTCCGGTCGAGCTGTCGATCGCTCCGGAGAAACTGCCGTCCAGCACCAATGAGATCTCCTTCCATGTCAAGTCGGCCGACGACCCCTCGGTCAACGATGACGCCGACAGCCGCTTCATCGGGCCGAGCATCCGCTAACAGGTTATACATGCAAAGCAATAACGAACAGACACGTTGGTACACCCAGTTCTGGGCCTGGTTCGTCATCGCCATCCTGCTGATTGCGGTGGTGCTCGGTGTCTCGATGCTCACCATCGCCATCCGCAATGCCGATACCCTGGTCGCGGACAATTACTACGACGTCGGCAAGGGCATCAACCAATCGCTGGAACGCGAGAAGCTCGCCGAGCAGCTGAACCTGCGCGCGCAACTGACGCTCAACGAGGAGCGCGGCCTGGCCGAGCTGCAACTGAGCGGTGACAGTCGTCCGCAGCAACTGGTGCTCAACATCATCTCGCCGACGCAGCCGGAGCGTGACCGTCGAATCATTCTTCAGCCGCAAGGCGACGGCTTCTACCAGGGTCAGCTTCCCGAGGCGATCGCCGGCCGGCGCTTCGTCGAGCTGATCGGGCGCGAGGGCGAGCAGGACTGGCGTCTGTTCGACGAGAAGCAGGTTGAAGCCGGCAGGATGCTGGAACTGAAGCCAAGCCACTGATGGCAACCCCTGCTCCCTGCTACCACTGTGGCCTGCCGGTACCGGCAGGCTCGCATTTCCATGCCAGAGTGCTCGGCGAAGTGCGCCAGCTGTGCTGTCCGGGCTGCCAGGCGGTGGCTGAGGCCATCGTCAAGGGTGGCCTGGAAAGCTACTACCAGCACCGCAGCGACGCGGCGATCAATCCCGAAGCCTTGCCCAAGGTACTCGGCGAAGAACTCGCACTCTACGATCGGGCTGACGTGCAGCAGCCATTTGTCCGCCACGAGGGCGATCTGGCCAGCACATCGCTGATGATCGAGGGCATAAGCTGCGCAGCCTGCGGCTGGCTGATCGAACGGCATGTACGCAACCTGGCCGGTGTCGCCGAAGCGAGCCTCAACCTGTCGAACCACCGCCTCCAGGTTCGCTGGAGCGATACAGCACTTCCCCTGAGCGAGCTGCTCGCGGAGCTGCGCCGGATTGGCTACGCAGCCCACCCCTACCAGGCCGACCAGGCAGCGGAACGATTGGCCAGCGAAAACCGGCGCTCGCTGAGACAGTTGGGCGTGGCCGGCCTGTTATGGATGCAGGTGATGATGGCCACCATGGCCACCTGGCCAGAGTTCAATATCGACCTGTCTGCGGGCATGGACAGCATCTTGCGTTGGACAGCGCTGCTGTTGACCACGCCCATCGTGTTCTATTGCTGTACCGACTTCTTCAAGGGTGCACTGCGCGATCTGCGCACCCGTCATCTGACCATGGATGTCTCGGTTTCGCTGGCCATCGCCGGCGCGTACCTGGCCGGTATCTGGTCGACCATCACCGGCCATGGCGAGCTGTATTTCGATGCGGTCGGCATGTTCGCGCTGTTTCTGCTTGCCGGGCGCTATCTGGAGCGCCGTGCGCGCGAGCGGACTGCAGCAGCCACCGCACAACTGGTAAATCTGCTACCGGCGTCATGCCTGCGTCTGGACGCCGCGGGTCAGTCGGAACGGGTCCTGCTGAGCGAACTGAAGCTCGGTGATCGGGTGCTCGTGCAACCCGGCGGCCTGATTCCCGCCGACGGGCGCATCCTCAGCGGGCAATCGAGCATCGACGAATCGGTACTGACCGGCGAGTACCTGCCGCTGCCAAGAGCGCCCGGCGACGCGGTCACCGCCGGTACGCTCAATGTCGAGGGCCCGCTGACCGTGGCAGTCGACGCGCTTGGCGACGACACCCGGCTCTCGGCCATCGTCCGGCTGCTCGAGCGCGCCCAGTCGGACAAACCGAAGCTTGCCGAGATCGCCGACCGCGTATCGCAGTGGTTCCTGGTTATCGTGCTGCTCGCAGCGGCGGTGGTCGGGCTGGTCTGGTGGTACATCGACCCGCAAAGGGCTTTCTGGATCGTGCTGGCACTGCTGGTCGCCACCTGCCCCTGTGCCCTGTCACTGGCGACGCCGACTGCCCTGACGACCGCCACCGGAACCTTGCACAAGCTCGGATTGCTCTTGACCCGCGGGCACGTGCTCGAAGGCCTGAACCACATCGATACCGTGGTCTTCGACAAGACCGGCACGCTGACCGAGGGACGCCTTACCCTGACCGCCGTGCATCCCCTCGGCAGCGAGGATGCCGACCGCTGCCTGGCGTTGGCAGCGGCGCTGGAAAATCGCTCGGAGCATCCCATTGCCCGCGCCTTCGGTCGCGCGCCGCAACCTGCCGATAGCGTCGACAACGTGCCAGGGCTCGGCTTGGAAGGCCGTGTCGGCGGTCGCCAGCTGCGTATTGGCCAGGCATCCTTCGTCGCGGCGCTGTACGCCGGGGAAGCCCCGCCGATTCCGGGCGACCAGGGGCAATGGCTGCTGCTGGCGGACACCACCGGGCCGCTCGCCTGGTTCGTACTGGACGATCGCCTGCGCGACGATGCGCTCGCCCTGCTCTCCGCCTGTCGCAAACGCGGCTGGAAGACCCTGCTGCTTTCCGGAGACAGTTCGCCAATGGTGGGCCGGATAGCCGAGGAGCTGGGTATCGACGAGGCGCGAGGCGGTCTGACCCCGGCAGATAAGCTGGTACGGCTGCAAGCCATGCAGGCTGCCGGTGCCCGCGTGTTGATGCTTGGCGACGGAGTCAACGACGTGCCGGTACTGGCCGCCGCCGACATCAGCATCGCCATGGGCAGCGCAACGGACCTGGCCAAGACCAGCGCGGACGCGGTGCTGCTGTCCAATCGATTGCAGAGCCTGGTCAGTGCATTTCAGGTCGCCAGGCGCAGCCGCCGCATCATCATTGAAAACCTTGCCTGGGCCTCCCTGTACAATGGCCTGATCCTGCCGTTCGCCGCAGTGGGCTGGGTAACCCCGCTCTGGGCTGCGCTGGGCATGTCGGCCAGCTCGCTGCTCGTGGTGCTCAACGCGTTGCGGCTGACGCGCCACTAATCCTGCCGGCAAATGTCGGCGGCACCTACCACGGAGATGACATGGCCGCTCTGTACGTACTCATTCCGGTCGCCGTTGTACTGGTTGCGCTAGCCATCTGGGTGTTCTTCTGGGCGGTGGACAGTGGGCAATTCGACGACCTCGACAGCCCCGCCCACAGCATCCTCTTCGACGACGACGAAACGAAACCGGAGCAACAGCCCGCCCAGAAGGACGTCAAGGACGCGGATCGCCGTAGCGATGATTGAACTCTTGCCACTACTCGTCTCCGCGTTCGTCCTCGGCCTGCTGGGCGGTGGGCATTGCCTTGGCATGTGCGGCGGGCTCATGGGCGCGCTGACCATGGCGATTCCGCCAGCGCAAAGGGGCAGGCGCCTGCGCCTGCTCATCGCCTACAACCTGGGCCGCATTCTCAGCTACGCCTGCGCGGGAATCCTGATCGGACTGGCCGGCTGGGCCATCGCCAGCGGACCGGCAGCCACCGCGATGCGCGTGATCGCCGCCTTGCTGCTGATCGCGATGGGCCTTTATCTGGCCGGCTGGTGGAGCGGGCTGACCCGCATCGAGGCGCTCGGACGAGGGCTCTGGCGGCACATTCAGCCAGCCGCGAGCCGACTGATGCCGGTCAGCAGCGTGCCTCGCGCCTTGCTGCTTGGCGCACTCTGGGGCTGGTTACCCTGCGGCCTCGTCTATAGCACCTTGCTCTGGTCGGCCAGCCAGGGTGATGCCTGGCAGAGCGGATTGCTGATGCTGGCCTTCGGCCTCGGTACCTGGCCGGTACTGCTGGCCACCGGACTGGCCGCCGAGCGGCTGACGGCCCTGTTGCGCAAAAGACAGGTGCGCCTCGCTGGCGGCGTCCTGGTGATCCTGTTTGGTCTCTGGACACTGCCGGGGCCGCATCAACAGTGGCTGATGGGGCACGGCAGTGCCGCCGCGTCCCACCAGGGGCACTGAGCTGCCTCAAGGCTCCTTCGGCAAGGCCCGCTTGTGTGCGGTCTTGTCGTAGGTATCAATGATCGTGCGCGCCGCTTCCTCCGACACATGCTCGCCCTGCAGGAACGCATCGATATCCCGGTAGGCAACGCCGTGAGCGTCTTCGTCCGGTTTGCCGGGCGTGAGCTCCTCCAGGTCTGCGGTCGGCACCTTTTTCACCAGTTGATCAGGTGCGCCGAGGGCGGCGGCAAGCTGGCGAACCTGTCCCTTCACCAGGCCGGCCAGCGGCGTGAGGTCACAGGCGCCATCGCCGAACTTGGTAAAGAAGCCCATTACGGCCTCGGCTGCGTGATCCGTACCGATGACCAACCCCTTTCGCGCATTGGCGATGGTGTACTGCGCCACCATGCGCATGCGGGCCTTGGTATTGCCTAGCACGAAGTCCCGGCTCGCCGGAGACAGCGCGCCGAGTGCCTCGGTGGCCTCGGCCAGCGCCTGGACGGCGGGCCCGATGTTCACCGTATGGCATTCGTCCGGTGCAATGGTGTCGACGGCAAGCTGCGCCTCGTCCTCGTCGTGCTGAACCTGGTACGGCAGGCGGACAGCGATGAAGCGATAGTCGTCGCCCTCCCCGGCCGCCCGCATGCCCTCCACCGCACGCTGGGCCAGCAGGCCTGCGGTCGTGGAGTCGACACCACCACTGATCCCCAGTACCAGGGTTTTCATACCGGACTGACGCAGACAATCCTGAATGAAGCGCACACGTCGCTCGATCTCCGCATCGATCGCTTCCGGACCGTCGAACGCTGGCCGTACCTTGAGTGCAGCGGCAATTTCCGCCTGGCGATTGTGCATCGATTTCCTCCTCTAGCCCTTGGGCACAGTGCATTGCCAACAGAATACGACAGACACGCATCTGACCACGACGGCCCGCCGAATTCGCTACCTCGACCACTCATCGTCACGCATCCGGCACGGTCAGGCCTTGGTTGATACAGGTCAAGTCCGCCCTGAAGCCCGCTGCCTAGAATCCGCCCACCGCCGTCATACCGGGGAAGCCAATGCTTGACTCCATCCGCTGGGACACCGATCTGGTCCGTCGCTACGATCAGGCCGGCCCGCGTTACACGTCCTACCCGACGGCCGTCCAGTTCAACAGCAAGGTCGGCTCGTTCGACCTTCTCCACGCCCTGCGCAGCAGCCGCAACGCCAAACGACCACTGTCGCTTTACATACACATCCCGTTCTGCGCGAACGTCTGCTACTACTGTGCCTGCAACAAGGTCATCACCAAGGACCACGGCCGAGCCCAGCCATACCTGGAGAGGCTGGAAAAGGAAATAGAGCTGGTCGCCCGCCACCTCGGCGCTGACCAGGTCGTCGAGCAGCTGCACCTGGGCGGCGGCACGCCGACCTTCTTCAGTCATGACGAGCTGCGCCGTCTGATGGCTTGCCTACGCCGCCATTTCCATCTGCAGGACGACGACCACGGCGACTTCAGCATCGAGATCGCCCCCCGTGAGGCCGACTGGTCGACCATGGGGCTGCTGCGTGAGCTCGGCTTCAATCGAATCAGCATCGGCGTGCAGGATCTCGATCCCGAAGTCCAACGCGCGGTCAATCGCATGCAGAGCCTGGAGCAGACCACGACGATCATCGATGCTGCCCGAACCCTGCAATATCGGTCGGTCAACGTCGACCTCATCTACGGTCTTCCGTTGCAGCGCCCCGACGGCTTTGCGCGCACCGTCGAGGCGATCATCGCGCTGCAGCCCGACCGCCTGTCCCTGTTCAACTATGCCCACCTGCCGGAACGCTTCATGCCGCAACGGCGCATCGATGCCGAGCAACTTCCCTCGCCGGCCGACAAACTGGTCATGCTGCAACGCAGCATCGAGCAACTCACCGATGCCGGCTATCGCTACATCGGCATGGACCACTTCGCACTGCCGGACGACGATCTGGCCATGGCGCAGGAAGACGGCAAGCTGCAGCGAAACTTCCAGGGCTATACCACGCACGGCCACTGCGATCTGATCGGCCTTGGCGTCTCGTCCATCAGCCAGCTGGGCGACCTCTACAGCCAGAACGTGAGCGATATCGGCGCCTATCAGCAGGCGATCGATCGCGGTCAGCTGCCCACCGCTCGAGGCCTGCGCTGCAACGAGGACGATCGCATCCGGCGCTTTGTCATCCAGAAGCTGATTTGCGACTTCGAACTCGGGTTCGCCGAACTCAAGCGCCTTCACGGCGTGAATTTCACGTCATATTTCGCCAGTACCCGGCCCATGCTCGAGCAGATGGCAGCCGATGGGCTGATCGAACTGACAGACGAACACCTGCTGGTGCAGCCAGCCGGGCGCCTGCTCATTCGCGCCATTTGCATGTTGTTCGATCACTACCTGCCCGAACAGTGTCATCAGCGTTTTTCGCGGGTGATTTGATTCGTCGGAAACCAGCAACAAAAGCTGCGCCTGCGACCACTGGGCCGTTTGGATATTGCCGAATCCTGAGTTAACCTTGCGCGCAAATCGAAGGCCTTCTAGGAACTTCCAATGCCCGAGTCGATCAAGGTCCGCGCTCAGCGCCAGGCCCACTGCAAGGATTGCAGCCTTTCCGGCTTGTGTCTGCCGCTCTCTCTGAACATGCAGGACATGGATGCGCTCGACGACATCGTCAAGCGCGGGCGCCCGTTGAAGAAGGGTGAGACCCTGTTTCGCCAGGGTGACAGCTTCGCCTCGGTGTTCGCTGTCCGTTCAGGAGCTCTGCGCACCTTCAGCGTGACCGACAACGGCGAGGAGCAGATCACCGGCTTCCATCTGCCGAGCGAGCTTGTCGGACTGTCGGGCATGGATACCGAAGCCTATCCGGTCACCGCCCAGGCCCTGGAGACCACCTCCGTCTGCGAGATCCCGTTCGATCGCCTGGACGAGCTCAGCGTGTTGCTGCCGCAGCTCCGTCGCCAGCTGATGCGAATCATGAGCCGGGAAATCCGCGACGATCAGCAGATGATGCTGCTGCTCTCCAAGAAAACCGCCGACGAACGTATCGCCACTTTCCTGATCAACCTGTCCGCACGCTTCAGTGCCCGCGGCTTCTCTGCCAACCAGTTCCGCCTGCCGATGTCGCGTAACGAAATCGGTAACTATCTGGGGCTGGCTGTGGAAACGGTTTCGCGCGTATTTACGCGATTCCAGCAGAACGGCCTGCTCGAGGCCGAAGGCAAGGAAGTCCGCATCCTCGATCCGATCGGCTTGTGTGCATTGGCGGGTGGCAATCTCGAAGCCGATTCCGCGCGCTCGGAGTAGTCGATGATCTTCGACGAATTCAGCATCAAGACGCTCATCCGTCCGGTAGCCGACTTTCCCAGCCCGGGCGTGGTTTTTCGTGACATTACCCCACTGCTGCAGTCGCCCAAGGCACTGCGCATGGTTGCCGACAGTTTTATCCAGCGCTACGTCGAAGCCGAGTTCAGCCACATCGGCGCCCTTGATGCACGCGGTTTCATCGTCGGCTCGATCGTGGCCTACGAACTGAACAAGCCGCTGGTGCTGTTCCGCAAGCAGGGCAAGCTGCCGGCCGATGTGCTCTCGCAGGCCTATCAGACCGAGTACGGCCAGGCGCACCTGGAGATCCATTCCGACAGCCTGTGCGAAGGCGATTCAGTGGTGCTGTTCGACGATCTGATCGCCACTGGTGGCACGCTGCTAGCAGCCGCGCAACTGGTTCGGCGTATGCGCGCCGACATCCATGAGGCAGCCGCGATCATTGATCTGCCCGAGCTGGGCGGTTCGAGAAAGCTCCAGGATATCGGCATCCCCACCTTTACGCTGACCGCGTTCGCCCTGGACGATCGCTGACGGCCTGCAGGGGGACCGATGCCCGCTCGCCTTGGACGCCTCCTGCTGATTGGCCTGCTCACCCTTGCCACATCCGCGCTTGCGCTCGATCGCGCCGCACTGCTGGATGAAGCGAACATATTGCTCTTTCCGCAGCCGCGCCCACTGCCGACGGTCGAGTTGCTGACCCAGGACGCCGAACCCTGGCGCACCGAAGCCCTGCGCGGGCGCTGGCATCTGCTGTTTTTCGGTTTCACATCCTGCCCGGACATCTGTCCGACCACGCTGGCCGACATGCGTCGTCTTCTGGCAGAGCTGCCACCGGAACAACGCGCGAATGTTCAGCTTGTGCTGGTCACCGCCGATCCAGCACGCGATTCGCCAGCGCAGTTGAAAGACTATCTGAGTTACTACCGGGCAGGCTTTCAGGGCCTCACCGGCGACCTGACTCAGCTGCAATCCCTGTCCCGCGCGCTGGGCCTGCCATTCGTGCCAGCCGCCCAGACCAGCGGGGACTATAGCGTCAGTCACAGCGGAAACATCGCCTTGGTGGGCCCGGACGGCCGGCTCCATGGCCATTTGCGCGCGCCCTTCAAGCTCGACGCATTACGCCGAGCACTAGCGCAAATCATGGCGAGCGAAAGCGCGACTCAGTGACAGTCCAGGGTATCGGCCAGCACGTAAGCCTGAAACGCCACCTCGTCGACGGATTCGCGAATGAACTGGTCAAGCCGTCCGTTGCGCGCCCATTCGGCGAGCAGGTCACGCTCCCCTGCTTCGGCCGACTCGACCATCAGCTCACGCTCGGCATCTGCCAGTCTGGGCAGCAGACGCGCGTAACGACGCCATTCCGGCAGTTTCGCCAGCGGTTCGAGTAGTACGAGGTCCTCCACCACCACCTGGCACTCGCCAAGCTTCAAGCCAATGAGCGCATGTGCCGAACTTGGGTAATAGCGGGCATGAGCCGCGAAGCGCTGCTCGATGAGCCGTGCCGCGCCATGCCCTTCGGCAATACAGAAGGTCTGCCCGGTCAATGCCTGCCAGCCGAAGTCGGACTCCGAGGAAGCCAGCGCAGCCACCGCCGACCGGTAATAAACCAGCCCGGCACCGCCGCTAGCAAACACCGGAGCCGACGCCTGCGGGCCACGCTCGGCTGTCAGGCTCGATACCAGACGCGTCTCCAGACTATCGTGCGCACTGCTGGACAAAGCCGATGGCGCAGCCGCGGCTACAGCCGCTCCACTCAGCAGCAGCGCGGACAATACCAGGCGCGGCAGGCCGTGCGTCATAGCTAGACGTACTGATAGCGCAGCATCCGCTGCTTGAACTTCTCGAGTACGACCTGATCGATCAAGGTCGCCAGAATCGCAATGACCAGGATGTTCATCATCACACCGGTCATATCGGCGATCTCACCCGAGTAGGCCAATGCCCGGCCCAATCCCTGGCCAAAGCCGATCAGCATCTCCGCCGAAATCAGCGCGCGCCACGCATTACCGAAGGCCAGCTGCGCCCCGGTGATCAGCTCGGGCATCACCGCTGGCAGGTAGACCCGACGCAGCAGCTGCCAGCGCGAGGCCCCCATGACTCGCGCCGCGGACACGTGAACCGGCTGCACGCTTTCCGTGGCGTTCATCACCGACAGCGCCATGGGGAAAAACGCAGCAAGCGCCACGACGACGATGATCGGCAGATTGCCAAAGCCCATGACGATCAGGAACAGCGGGACCCACGCGATGGAGGGAATCGACTGCAGGATGACAATGGCCGAGCGCAGGATTTCCCGGAAGAAGAACAGCACGCCACCGACGAGGCCGAAGCCTATTCCGAACAACAGTGCGAAACTGTAGCCGCTGCCCAGCCGGCTCATGCTGCCGAGCAGGCCTTCGCGGAACGCCGGCTCCTGCAGGGCGCTTTGCATCCGCTCGAGCACCGCGGGTATGCCGGGCATGAGAAAGTCCGGCAAGCTCCAGGCGGCCGCCTGCCAGATCAGCAGGATGAACACTACCGCGAGCAGCACGGCAGCGTATTTCTTCGGCCCGGTAAGACGACGTTGCTGACTCATGCGTGCGAGACCTCCGTCTTGATACCGAGCAAACGCAGGATCTCGCGACGCTCGGCGGCGAACTCCGACAGGTCGTGACTCTTTTCGCAATGGGTAAAGTTGAACGTTTGCAGCACACGCGTCGGTCGTGCGCTGAAGACCAGCACATGATCCGCCAGATAGAGCGCCTCATCGACATCGTGCGTGACCAGCAGCACCGTCGGCTGGTGCTCTTCGATCAGCTCGCGCAGCACATCTTGCAGCGCCATTCGGGTCAGGGCATCCAGCGCACCGAAAGGCTCGTCCAACAGCAGCACCTCCGGCTTGGCAATGAACGCGCGTGCCAGTGCCGTGCGCTGGCGCATGCCTCCGGAAACCTGGTGCGGGTAATAGTCTTCGAAGCCCTTCAGGTTGACTCGCTCCAGCCAGGCGAGCGCCTGCGCGAAGGCCTCGCGCCGGGATACGCCCTGCAGCTCGAGTGCCATCGCGACGTTCGCCTGCAGGCTGAGCCACGGATAGAGCGCATGCTCCTGGAAGACCAGAGTGCGGCTGGGATGAGGCCCGCTGACGGGTTTCCCATCGGCGAGCACCTTGCCGACGGTCGGCTGCTCCAGGCCGGCCACCAGGTGCAGCAGTGTGGATTTACCACAGCCGGACGGCCCTACCAGTGCAACCAACTCGCCCTGAGCGAATTCCCCGCTGAAGCCCTTGATGACCTCCAGCTCGCCGAAGCGCTTGCCTACCTCTTCAAACCTGAGCTGCATAAACACTCTTCGAATATCAAAAAAACAGCCCGGCTTGCCGGGCTCGATATGCCGCCGGAGTTACCCGGCGCGCTTATGGGAACTGTCGATCAGAGCTGCCGCGACTCCTGCCAAGACAGATCGAGAATGGCGCGCGTATCGAACGCTTTGCCGTCGCGCGTCTTCAGCGAGCCCTGTTCCTGAAGGATGTCAGCGAGCTCCTGGATACGCGCCAGGTCAGACGCTTCCAGCTTGGCACTGAAGTCCTGCGTGGCGATCGCCTCCTTGATCACGACTTCGCGCGCCAGCTCTCCACGCTCGCGGGTCTTGAGCGTCGGCTCGGCGATGAAGTAGCTGGCGATCAACTTGGCGGCCTCCGCCGGCTGCTTCTCGAGCATCTGGATCGCTTCGCGCTGGGCGTCGAGCGATTGCCAGATGGCCTCCTTGCGCTTGGCCAAGGTCTCGCCCGAGGTAATCACCACCATGCAGGGAAATGGCCAGACCTCGCCGATCTCGTAGATCTGGCGAACCGGCGCTACCAGCTGCGCAATGCGATCGTACGGTTCGAACAGGAAGGCTGCATCAACACGACCCGACACCAGCGACTGCACCGCCACAGCCGGGCTGACGCCCATGATGTTGACTTCGCTCGCTTGCAGCCCGGCCGCCTTGAGGGTTACGCCGCGCAACACGGCGTCTGCGGTGCTCCCCTCGCGCTGGGAAGCCAGCGTGCGCCCTTTTAGGCCGGCAACATCGGTGATGCCGGTTTCATCGCGCACGAGAATCGAGTGGTAGCCGCGCTGAGCACCACCGACCACCTTCAGATCGGCGCCTTTGGACGCCCAGGCTACTGCGTTGGTAAAACCGAGCACGCCGGTATCGAGCTGCCCGCCGACAATCGCCTTGATCAGGTCGGTGCCGGAACTGAATTCCACGAGCTCGACATCCAGCCCATGCTTGGCATAGAGACCGGCTTCATGTGCCACCATCGCCTGAGCGTCGTCCATCACGCGGATATAGCCGACCTTGAGCTTTTCCTCGGCGTGGGCGAAGGCACTGGCCAGTACCAGCGCAGGGATCAACCAGAACTTTGCTCTCATGCTTTCCTCGACTGACGCAGGTTATAACCAGATCGAAGCAACTTATTCGATATGGCTATTTACTTGAGTTGGCTTAGAACTTTACCTGAATCACGCAAACGAAGGCACTAGCAAAGCGCTATAAGGTTAAAGCCTGGTGATCTACGTGTATGGCGTGCAGGCGATTTACAGCGCAACCGGCTTGCGTCCTGCCAGCGCGTGAGCCAGGGTGCCGCCGTCGACGAGATCGAGTTCGCCCCCCAAGGGCACGCCATGAGCGATCCGGCTGACGACCAGCCCTCGCGGGGTCAGGAGCTGCGCGATGTAATGGGCTGTTGCCTCGCCCTCGACGGTGGGATTGGTCGCCAGAATCACCTCGCTGAACGCCCCGTTGGCAACCCGGGCGAGCAATTCAGGAATGCCGATCGCCTCGGGGCCGAGACCATCGAGCGGTGAAAGGTGCCCCTTGAGCACGAAATAACGGCCACGGTAGCCGGTCTGCTCGACGGCAAAGACATCCACCGGGCTCTGCACCACGCACAGCAGTGCATCGTCGCGCCGCGGATCGGCGCACTGGGGGCACAGGTCGTCCTCGCTCAGCGTGCGGCACAGGCGGCAATGGCCGACATTGTCCATCGAGCTGGCCAGCACCTCCGCCAGGCGTCTGCCCCCGCTACGATCGCGCTCGAGCAGCTGCAACGCCATGCGCTGGGCGGTTTTCTGCCCGACGCCGGGCAAAATGCGCAAGGCGTCGATGAGCTGTCGGATAAGCGGGCTGAAACTCATGGTGGAATCGTCTGCGGGGTCTTGTTCGGAGGCCAGTCAGTCCGGGCGGCAGCACAGGGCTGCCGCCGCGTACAGCGATCAGAACGGCATTTTGAAGCCAGGCGGCAACTGCATGCCGGCGGTCATGCCGGCCATCTTTTCCTGGCTGTTCTGCTCGATCTTGCGCACGGCATCGTTCACCGCGGCAGCGATCAGGTCTTCGAGGATTTCCTTCTCCTCCTGCATCAGGCTGTCATCGAGGCTGACGCGCTTGACGTCGTGCCGCCCGTTCATGACGACGCTGACCAGGCCTGCCCCGGATTGCCCGGTAACCTCGGCATTGGCCAGCTCCTCCTGCATCTTCTGCATTCGTTCCTGCATCTGCTGCGCCTGCTTCATCAGGCCAGCCATGCCACCTTTCATCATGTGTTCACCTCAAGCGGATCGGGTTTCAGGTTGTTCGACGGGTTCGATAGTGCCTTCGCGGATAACCGCTGAGAAGTGCTGCACCAACTGCTGGACAACCGGATCGGTCTGGATCGAGCGCTCGGCCGCCCGCTGCCGCTCATGACGCCGCCGCATGCCGGCCTGCGCAGGCGTTTCCTGTTCCGGCGTCCTGACTTCGATGACCAGCTTCAGCTCGCGACCGTGATACTGGTTGAGCGCATCGTTGAACCGGCGCAGCTGGGTGGCGTTGAAGAGCGCACTTTGAGCCGGATCGAGATGCATCACCCAGCGATCGCCCTCGACCGCAACCAGTGTGCAGTTGGCGGCGATGCTGCCGGTCAGCCCGGACAGGCCGAGCTTCAGGTAAAGCGCCTGCCATTCGGCCGCCAGGCCGGTTGCAGGCGCGACATCAGGCAACGCGGCCTCGGTCGGTGCCGCCGGCTCGCCAGCCTGCTCGGCGTGCAAAAACTCATCGAGATAGACCTCGGCCTGGTTCTCGACCTCGAAATAATCTTCGTCCGAAAACGGTGGCTCGTCATCTTCGGCATCCTCGGCCACGACGACGCTTGCCGGGAGCGCCTCGGGCTCGGCCAGACCGGCCTGCAGCACCGGTGCGCTGACGGCTACCGGCGTCTCGCTGGGCTCGTCCCAGGGCAGATCCGGCTTGGCGGTGCCACTCTCATGGGCGTGCAGCGAAGGCCCGGCCGATTCAGACGCAGGCATCTCGGCGGGAGCGGGCTGCGTTGGCTCCGGCCGGGCCTGGGCGGGAGCGGCGGCGACTGGGGGCGGCATCCGCGGCTCGGCGCTGGCAGGCCCCTCGGCCGGAGCGCTCGGCACGAGATCCGCCGAGCGCTCCGGCGCGGCCACCGGTGTCTCGACGGGTTCAGCCGTGGCCTGGCTGACCCTCAGCGGCTTTAGCGATACCCGAGGTGCGTCCTCGTCGTCGGCCGGACGAAACGCCAGCATGCGCAACAGCACCATCTCGAAACCGCTGCGCGGATCGGGCGCCAGGGGCAGGTCGCGCCGCCCCACCAGGCCCATCTGGTAGTAGTACTGCACATCCTCGGCCGGCAGCGCTTGCGCCAGCGTCAGTACCTGCTCGCGATCGCCCTGCCCGTTGTCCACCGCATCCGGCAGCGCCTGTGCGATGGCCACGCGGTGCAAGACGTTAAGCAGCTCGGCCAGCACGCCGTTCCAGTCCGGCCCCTGTTCGGCCAGGTTGCGAACGGCGTCGAGCAAGGCGCGCGCGTCGCCCTGCAGCAACGCCTCGAGCACCCCGTAGACCTGGCCGTGATCCAGCGTGCCGAGCATCGCGCGCACGTCTGCCGCCAGCACCTTGCCTTCTCCAAAGGCGATGGCCTGGTCGGTGAGACTCATCGCATCGCGCATCGAGCCATCGGCCGCACGCCCCAGCAGCCAGAGCGCTTCGGGCTCGAACGGCACCTGCTCGGCGGTCAGTACATGGGTCAGGTGCTCGACCACGCGCTCGGGTGGCATGTTCTTCAGCGAGAACTGCAGGCAGCGCGAGAGGATGGTGACTGGCAGTTTCTGCGGGTCCGTCGTGGCCAAGAGAAACTTAACGTGCGGCGGCGGCTCCTCAAGCGTCTTCAGCAGTGCATTGAAGGAGTGCGACGAAAGCATGTGCACTTCGTCGATCAGGTAAACCTTGTAGCGCCCGCGGCTGGGTGCGTACTGGACGTTGTCCAGTAGTTCGCGCGTATCTTCCACCTTGGTCCGGCTCGCCGCATCGACTTCGATCAGGTCGACGAAACGTCCCTCGTCGATCTCGCGGCAGACCGAGCACTGGCCGCAGGGCGTCGAGCTGACGCCGGTTTCGCAGTTCAGACACTTGGCGATGATGCGCGCGATGGTGGTCTTGCCGACACCGCGGGTCCCGGTGAACAGGTAGGCGTGATGCAGGCGGCCGTTATCCAGCGCATTGATCAGGGCCCGCAGCACGTGCGTCTGGCCGACCATTTCGCGGAACGAGCGCGGACGCCATTTACGGGCAAGAACCTGATAACTCATAACACCATCGCGGGCTGAAGCGGGTCGGGTAGGGACAGGCCATTACTGGCCCGTCCCCCCCTAAGAACCGTACGTGCGGCTTTCACCGCATACGGCTCAAGTTTACGAAAAGCCAGCCAAGAGGCTAACCGACATTAATGGTGCGAGATATTAGCATCTCTGGCCACCGTATCGCAGAGTTACCTTTTCACGCCGGCTGTGCACCAGCGCATGACAGTTGGGATGAAGCAGCACACGGTTCCTCAAGGTATCCGTCCCGCCGTCCACACGCCTGATGACGTGATGGTCGTGCCAACCGGTTTCCTTGCTGATCGCATGCCCGCACAGGGCACATAGCCCCTTCTGCCTACGGAAGATGCTGAGGATCTGTCCTCGATAACGCAGCGTGTGCTGCATCCGTTGAACCCTCAACGCCTCCCACTTCAGCTCCTGCGTCGCGTCGTAGGGCTGATACTCTCCCGATAAACGCTTGTGACGCACGATTGCGGTCTCCGCCAGCTCGTACAGCCGCCGGAACTGCCTTTCTCCCTTGCCATTTTTGTAGGGATACGCAAACACCCAGTTCTGCCCACCTATGGATCGGAAGTATTTTTTCCTGATCCAGTCAGCCGACTTCCGCGGATGCCTCCGCTTCGCCCACCTCCAGAGTCGCCAGAAGATAAGGCTATCCAGCTTGCTGAAGGTTTGTTTTGCCACGACCGTGGAGTGGTATTGCGCCCACCCCTTCAGTACCGGGTTCAGCTGGCCGATCAACGCGTCCTGCGTCAGTGCTCCGCTGCCTTTGATGATCTCACGCACTTTCCGATAGAACGCCGAGACGTTCTTCTTCGAGGGCTTGATCAGCAGCTTGGCATTCCTATACGGCGATTTCGGCACGTACTTCCTGAAATTCCACCCCAGAAAATCGAAGCCTTGGTGGATGTGCGTGATCTGCGTTTTCTCCCGTGACAGCGCAACTCCTCGTACCGACAGAAATTGCTCTACCCAGGGCTTGACCTCTTCCTCCAACAGCTCTTTCGAGGCTGCAGTTACGACGAAGTCATCCGCATAGCGAACACACTGTACCTTGCTCTTCTTAGCGTTCCGGGTCCCCAACTTGTTCACCAGATGGCGCTTTAGCTGAGTCTCCAGACCATTCAGGGTGGCGTTTGCCAGACAGGGCGAGATGATCCCACCCTGCGGCGTCCCGGCCTCCGTAGCCATGAGTTGTCGCCGGTCGATAACCCCGGCCTTCAACCATTTGCGCAGTACCGTCCTGTCCATCGGGACATTCCAGCACAGCCACTCATGGTTAATGTTGTCGAAGAAACCCTTGATGTCGCCTTCCAGAATCCAGACCGGCGCCGTTTGCGGCGACAGCAGGTGGAAAAGCTCAACCATTGCGTCAGTAGTCGAACGATCCGGGCGAAACCCATAGGACTTCGGATCGCTGGTGCTTTCCACGACAGGTTCCAACACTTGCAGATACAGCGCCTGCATGGCCCGATCCAACATGGTCGGGATACCCAGCGGGCGTTTCTCATGCTTTCCAGGCTTCGGTATCCATACCCGCCGCAGCGGCCTGGGCCGATAGCCTCGCTTTTTCGACAGACGTCCCACGGCATGGAGCTTGGCCTGAGGCGTTCCCCAGGTTTCTCCATCGACACCCGGCGTCTTGCGACCCCGGTTCTCCGTGACTCGTCTTACGGCCAGACAGCGGCCATAAAACGAGTGGGTCAGCAGGCGTTGCAGGCGTTTAACCCTGCGCCAGTCGCCTTCCCGAGTTGCCTGCGCAATCTTTAGCTGCGTTTTCCGAACGGATTGTTGAATCCTGGCCCAATCGAGATCGTGCCAGTTCTTCACCCCGTCGAAGGACGCAGACGCGACCGATGTTGCTGGTTGCGTTTTCATACTGTCCTCCTGATATGCACGACATTCAGGACGGACTACTCCCCTATGGGCAGTAGTCGCCCATAGGGTCGTTGGGTTATCGCTGGAATCAGCGGCTCTTCTTGCGCTCGTAAACCAGATGCACGTCAGCCAGGGTTGCCCCTGCCGGTAATGTCTCAACCGGTATGCCACCCATTACAGGTAGCCCTTCGCTTTTTGCATCCTCCCATTCCCCACACCCATCAGCGCCCCTTGCAGTTTGCCTGCCTGACCGATGTTGCTGCCCAGGCGGGTGGTCGGGATTGCCACGTTCCCCGAGACGCATCAATTCCCCGTTTAGGCTTCGTCTCTCCCCCGGCAGTCTGCGGTACCGCATCACCTCATCCCACAGTGATGACCGACTGCATTGCCGTTTTTGGCTGAGGCCAATAATTGCCGTAGGCCCGTCCATTATGACGAGGGTTCTGGCGACGATTCACATGTGCTAGCCATGCGGGTTGGGTCATTAGCCTCGACACGTCCGTGCAATTCGGACGCGAAGCGTTCTCCGTCACCGGATAACACCCTCTTGCGAGCGAGACATTGTTAATCGGGCTTCACACCCCAGGGTTGGCCCCTGACGCATGCCGATCTAATGAACGGGCAGGTACATGCCCGGCTCGGTACTCCCTGTGCAAGCGGAGCTGAGCAATGCGTTTCGGAGCTTGACGCTCCGTGCTTGGTTCAACGTCCCCAACGTCTCACGACGGTGATAAGGCTCTATGCCAAACAAGAGGACGAAGTTCTGCCCTGAGGGCGGAATTCACCCTCAGGCTTAGACATTATTTGTAACAATCCAGACGGGCCGGAAAGCTACTTTCCTGTGTCTGCACCTCACTCTGAACCCATTTTGGGCGCGAACTGATGCAGATTTATTGCCTAGCTTCGCTAAAACGCAGAGCGTCCGAAGCATAGGTTTACCAGGCAGAGCCGGTACATTGACTGCTGTTTTAAGCATTAACCCCCTGATAGCAAAGGGTTTGGAGCCATGGTGCAGTAAACCAAACCAAGCACGACACGTACACACGTGTCGCACAGGACGGGTAATGCTAGCGGAGCAGGCCGCAAATTGCATCCAGCCGGGTCCCATCAACCATGCGCAGCGACGCTAGGCCCTGACGTCGTCGCACGCCGCATCGCCGTCGAGCAGTTGCGCGCCAAGCGCTGTCACGATCTGCTCGAGCCGAGCATTGTGCCCGCGAATACGAACTCGCAGGCCATCGATCTCGCGCCGCACCGGGTAGCCCTTGCGCAACCGGTCAAAGGCCGCGCTTCGAGCGGCCTCGTCGCCGCAAAGGCTGCGGCGGAAGTCGGCGTCATCGCGCCGCGGGTCGTAGACCAGCCGACAAAGGCCGGCCAGCGCCTCCTGCGGATCGGCCGAAGCGTCATAGACGATTTCGCGCAACGGCATCTCGGGCATGAGCGACTGCAATCGACGAACCGGCGCCAGGCCGCGCGCCTGGCAGAACGCCTGATAAACCTGCGCCGTGCCCCGCAGTTTGCCATCGAGGCTGTAACCGGCGATGTGCGGGGTGGCAATGCGGCAGAGCTGCGCCAGCGCCACGTCCACCTGGGGTTCGTGCTCCCAGACATCAAGTACGGCCTGCAGGTCGCCTCGACGCTGCAAGGTCTGGTACAAGGCGCGATTGTCCACCACCGCCCCGCGGCTGGCATTGATCAGCCAGGTACCAGGCCGCAGCCGGGCCAGACGCGCCTGGTCCAGCAGATGGAAGGTCGCGTGCTCGCCCTGTTGGGTGAGCGGGGTATGCACACTGATCACGTCGCAGTTGGCGAGGATGTCCTCCAGGTCGACGAAGCCACCCGCCTCACGCACCTGGCGCGGCGGGTCGCATACCAGCACGTCCCATCCCAGCGCGCGCAGTACTTCGACCAGACGGCCGCCGACCTCGCCCGCCCCGACGACTCCATAGCGACGCGTGTTCAGCTCTGCGCCGGTCGTTTCCGCCAGCGCCAGCAGACTGCCGAGCACGTAATCGACCACCCCGCGCGCATTGCAACCGGGCGCACTGGCCCAGGCGATTCCGGCCGCGTCCAGATAATCGAGATCCAAGTGATCGGTACCGATGGTACAGGTGCCGACAAATCGCACCGCACTGCCCTCCAGCAGCCCGCGATCGACGCGCGTGACCGAGCGCACCAGCAACACCTCGACGCCCTCGAGGGCTGCACGATTGATCGAACGACCAGCCATGCGGCGGATCTCGCCATGCTCGGCAAAAAACTCGTCGACCAGCGGAATGTTTTCGTCAGCGAGGATGCGCATGGGCTGCTCCTTTGTCGTCGCGTTATGAATCGCCGGCAGGCGTGCCTTTCGGCAAATCACGTGGCGGCATAGACTACTGCGCTTTGTATACAACCGGAACGCAAGAAATGCCTGTCGAGCAAAAGCTCCGGCGTATCCGCCAGGAGTTGCGCAGCCTGTTTGCCCTGGCGCTGCCGATGATGATCGCGCAACTGGCGCACACTGCCATGGGTTTCGTCGACACGGTGATGGCCGGCCGGGTCGGTCCCGCCGATCTGGCGGCCGTCGCACTGGGCAATTCCATCTGGGTACCGATCTATCTGCTACTGACCGGCATCGTCCTGGCGACCACACCGAAGGTGGCGCAGCGTTTCGGCGCCGGCAATCATCAGGACATCGGCCCGCTGGTGCGCCAGGCACTCTGGATGGGCGCCGGGCTGGGCACGCTGTGCGCAGTCCTGATGTGGAATGCCGAACCGGTGCTGCGGCTGATGAATGTCCAGAGCACGCTTATCACGCCCAGCATGACGTATCTGAAGGCGGTCGCCTGCGGCTTTCCTGCCGTCGGCCTGTATCAGGTGCTGCGCTGCTACAGCGACGGGCTCGGCCACACGCGACCGAGCATGGTGATCGGCCTTCTCGGGCTGTTGCTGAACATCCCGCTGAACTACATCTTCATCTATGGCAAGTTCGGCGTGCCCGCGCTGGGCGGCGTCGGCTGCGGCGTGGCCACGGCGCTGGTCATGCTGTTCATGTTCGCCGCGATGCTGTTCTGGGTACGTCGTGCCGCCTGCTACCGGCCCAGCCAGCTGTTTGCCCGTCTCGATCGCCCGCACTGGCCGGAGCTCCGGCAGCTGTTGTCGGTCGGCGTTCCGATCGGCGTCGCCGTGTTCGCCGAGGCCAGCATTTTCTCGGTGATCGCGCTACTGATCGGCGCGCTTGGCGCAACCGTAGTCGCCGGGCACCAGATCGCCCTGAATTTCACCTCGCTGATCTTCATGATTCCACTGTCGCTGGGCATGGCTGTGACGGTGCGCGTCGGTCAGGCACTGGGCCGAAGGGAACCGCGGGAAGCGCGCTTCGCCGCCGGCACCGGCATCGCCTCGGCGCTGGTCTATGCATGCTTCTCGGCGGCTTCCATGTTGCTGTTCGCCGAACCCATCGCGCGCATCTATACCGCTGACCCCGCCGTGATCGCAGTCGCCGCGGGGCTGTTCTTCTATGCCGCGCTGTTCCAGTTCTCCGACGTGGTGCAGGTCACCGCCGCCGGCGCCCTGCGCGGCTACCAGGACACGCGCATGACGATGGTGTTCACGCTTTTCGCCTACTGGGGCATCGGCTTGCCGCTGGGCTACCTGCTGGGCCTGACCGATATCCTGGGCCCGGCCTCAGGCCCCAGCGGGCTCTGGCAGGGGCTGATCGCCGGGCTGAGCTGCGCGGCGATGTTGCTCAGCATTCGCCTGGCGCGCAGTGCACGCCGCGAGATACGCCGCCTGCGCCTTGGCGAACGGAACGCTACACCTCAAGTGCCAGCATGACCGCACTGAGCACCAGAAATGCGCTGAAGGCCACGCGCAGCAGCCGCTCGGGCAGTGCATGGGCCAGGCGAACCCCGAGGCTGATGCTCAGCAGCCCGCCGGCGGCCAGCGGCAGGCCAAGTGCCCAGTCCACCTGGCCGTGCAGTGCGTAGGTCGCCAGCGTCACGCCGGTACTGGGCGCTGCCAGCGACAGCGAAAGCCCCTGGGCAATGACCTGCGTCGTGCCGAACACGCCGGTCAGCACGGGCGTGGCCAGCACTGCGCCGCCCACGCCGAACAATCCACCCAGCGCGCCGCCCCCCGCACCGAGCACACCCAGCCACGGCCACGGATGACGCAGCGTCGTGCCACCTGGGGCACGCTGGCTATAGGCACGCCACAGCGTGTGTGCTGCCAACGCCAGCAGAAAGCCGACGAACGCCAGACGCATACGCTGGGCATCGAGCGAAACGGCAATCGCCGAACCGAGAATCGCGAAACAGAAACTCGGTACGCCCAGGGCAACGGCATGGCGCCAGTCGATTCGGTTGCGCTGGTGATAGCGCCAGATAGCCAGGAGTACGTTGGGCACGACCATTACCAGCGCGGTGCCTTGGGCAAGCTGCTGGTCCAGCCCGAACAACACACCTAGCACCGGAATGGCGATGAGCCCACCGCCGATGCCAAACAGGCCACCCAGCGTCCCCAGCGCAAGGCCCAGCGCGAGATTCAGCAACAGGTCTAGCATTTTCCGCGACGCTCCCTCGGCAAAGGCGCCCATGGTAGAAGCGACGCGCTGGCGGGAAAACGCACAGCCACGCACAATGGCTTGGCCTATTCCGCAAAAGCGACACGTCATGGCCGCCGATGATCTTTCCGCACCGCTTCGCCTGTTTCTCGATGTACTGGAGAGCGGCTCCTTTTCCACCGTTGCACGCCAGCAAGCACTGACACCGTCCGCCATCGCCCGGCGCATCGATGCCTTGGAGCGCAGCCTCGGCTGCCAGCTGTTCAACCGCAGCACGCATGCAGTGCGACCGACCTCCGCGGCGCTGGCGTTCGCCGAGCGCGCCCGGCGGATCGTCCAGGAGCTGCAGCTGGCGCGAGCCGAAGTCGCCGCGCGTGACGGCGCTCCTCAAGGGCTGATCCGCATCGATGCCCCCACCCCTTTCGGACGTCGGCACCTGGCGCCGGTACTCGCTGACTTTCTCGCCGCCTACCCGAACGTCGATGTGCAGCTGCGCCTGATCGACAGCTTCGTCGACCTGCATGGCGAGCATCTGGGAGAAGTCGACCTGGTGCTACGCATCGGCCCACTCGCCGATACGCGCCTGGTGGCGACCCCTCTGGCGCCGATGGTTCGCATCGCCTGCGCCAGCCCGGCGTACCTGGAACGCCACGGCACGCCCCTGCGCCCCAGCGAACTGGCCGGGCACGACGGTCTGGATTGGGATGTGCTCGCGCCGCCCTACGCCTGGCGTTTCAGCGAAAGCGGCAAGCCAGTGCTTTGCCGCCCCGCTCGCCTTCGCATGCGCGCCAACAATGCCGAGGCCTTGCTCAGCGGTGTGCTCGCCGGGCTGGGCATTGCCCACCTGCCCACCTGGCTGATCAGTGATCATCTCTTGCGTGGCGAACTGACACCGCTGTTCTGCGACGATGGCCTGCCCACGCCAGAGCCCAGCGGCATCTACGCGCTGCGCCTGACGCGCGAGGCCGACTCGCGCTGCCGATTGCTGCTGGAGTTTCTCAAGGCCCGCTTCGGCCCACAGCCCCCCTGGGACATGGCGCTACGCAACGGGCTGCAACGACAATGACGGTCAACAACCCGGACGGCTGAGTTCCTGAGTGACGCCCCAGCCATCCAGCTCGCCCCCCAGAGGTTCGACGAGGCTCTCCAGGCTCTGTTCGAAATCGTCGATGCCTTCGAACGTGGCGTACATCACCTTGCTGACCTGCAGATTCCAGGCACCGTCGTCCCGCGGCAGTACCTGCGCGTTGACACTTTCGCCACGGAACTTGCCGGCCACTTTGCTGGCCTTGTCGCGGTCGGCGAATACCGCATAGAACTCGATCGGATGGACCCGTGAAAAGTCGAAACCGCCCTCTTTCATCTGACGCAGGACGGCGCTGCTGACATCCTCGTGGAAGGTGGCGCTCATGGTTCTACCTCCTCTAGCGATGGATGAGACGCTTGCTACAACGGACCACGCCAGCGCGCGAGGTTTCCCCGACCCGATGAACAGAGCCATCGGCGCGGTTACCGGCTGGTAACCAGAGAATAGCGAAGCAATGACCCGCCGGGTACGACGGGCGCGCAAGCAGGTCAGTCGTTGCTCGGCTTGCCGATGGCCTGCAGCACGTATTGCGGCAGGCCAAAGGCACCGCAATGGACATGCGCGTTGTAATAGCGCGTGACGATTCCGCTGCCAGCCAGACGCTGGGTCAGGGTGTCGAGGGGCACCTTGCGGCTGGCCGGATCGCATGCACCCCAGGCAAAGGTCATCGCGCCACCGATATAGGTCGGCACGGCCGCCTGGTAGAAATGCCAGTCGGCAAACAGACCGTGCATCCGCCTGGCGGTAGTCTGCACCTCGCCAAGCTGCAGGAACGGCGTGCCGTTCTGCGCCACCAGAATGCCGCCTTCGTTCAGACAGCGGCGGCACGCCTGATAGAAGTTCTCGGAAAACAGCACTTCGCCTGGCCCCACGGGATCAGTGGAGTCGGAAATGATCACATCGAATTTTTCTTCGCAGTCGGCGACAAAGCGCATGCCGTCTTCGATGACCAGGCTCAGCCGCGGATCCTCGAAGGCACCGCTGGAATGGTTGGGCAGCAGAGCCTTGCAAAGTTGCACTACGGTTTCATCGATCTCGACCATGGTGATCTGCTCGACGCTGCGATGCTTGCAGACCTCGCGCAAGATGCCGCCATCGCCGCCGCCAACGATCAACACGCGCCGGGCCAGGCCATGCGCGAGGATCGGCACGTGAGTGAGCATCTCGTGATAGATGAATTCGTCGGCCTCGGCGGTCTGGACGACCCCATCGAGGGCCATCACCCGCCCCATGCGGGCATTCTCGAAGATGATCAGGTGCTGATGTTCGGTGCGTACTTCGTGGAGCACCCGGTCGATGCGAAAGCGCTGGCCGTAGCCGTCGTATAGCGTTTCCTGAAAATCGGTCATGGGTGGTCCCCTTATGGCTGGCCGGCCGCGGCGCCTCGCTGGTGCCACCTGGCAGAACGGCCGTTGTTATACCTTGGTCGCAGAATGCCAGAAAGCCGGCTTGCGACGCACAACCGGCAACGGCCCTGAACGCGGAACTTAACCATGAGCCAAACGCTGTACCTGCCCTACCTGGAACCCTGGAACTGGTCCCAGTTTTATCAGCACTTCGCCATGCGCCTGCTGCCGGGCGTGGAAGCACTGAGTGCAAACAGCTACAGCCGAAGCGTTCACGTTGGCCAGCTGCGCGGCTGGCTGAGCGTGGCACCGCTGGCCGATCGACCGGCGCTGGCGCTAACGCTCAGCGACGCGCTGCAACCGGTGCAAAGCGCGATTGCGGCGCGCGTCCGACGTATGTTCGATCTCGATGCCGACCCCGTGGCGATCGCCGCGCACCTCTGCCAGGACGCGAAACTGGCGCCCGGAGTGCTGGCCAACCCGGGCCTGCGCGTTCCAGCGGCCTACGATCCGTTCGAACAGGCCGTGCGGGCGATCGTCGGCCAACAGGTTTCGGTCAAGGCGGCAGTCACCATCACCCGGCGTCTGGTCGACCGCCTGGGCGAGCCGCTGGTCGACGCCCCGCACGGCGTGGAGCGTCTGTTTCCCAGTGCGCAGGCCATCGCCGAAGCGACGCTGGACAACATCGGCATGCCGGCCAAACGACTGGCCGCGCTGCAGCACCTGGCGTGCGCGGTCGCCGACGGGCGGCTGCAACTGGATATCGCAGCGGGTAGCGAAGAATTGGTGCGGCAACTTTGCGAACTGCCAGGTATCGGCCCGTGGACCGCCGAATACATTGCGCTACGCGGCTTTGGCGCGCCGGATGCCTTTCCCAGCGCGGACCTTGGCCTGTTGAAAGCGCCACTGTGGGGCGGCCCTATCACCGCAAGCGAACTGGCGGCGCGCGCCGAAGCCTGGCGCCCCTGGCGCGCCTACGCGGCCATACATATCTGGCAGGCCTATGCGGCACAGGCGTTCGCGCCGAAGCGCTAGAGCCTCGCTTTGCCCCAGGGACCGGCGGCGATGGCCCACATGACCAGCCCGACGACCGGGAGCAGAAGTACCACCAGGCTCCAGATGACCCTGCGGCCGAACTCGATCCGGCTGCGCCAGATCTGGACGAGAGCGACCAGATCCAGCACGGCGACCAGAATCGCCAGCGGCAAACTGAGCGAGTCGAGCATCAACGGCGAATTTCGCTGCGGGCGTCGGGCCGATTGCCACGCGGCCCCATGATGCCCCAGAGAATCAGGCCAAGCACCGGCAGGATGAGAATCAGCAGCACCCAGAGCACTTTCTTGCCGCCCGTGGCGTCACTGCGAACGATACTGACGATGGCCCAGATATCCAGCAGCAGGATGATCAGACCGAGAATTCCACCAAAGGCATCCATAGGGTTACTCCCCTTCAAGAAGGTTCGTAATTAGGATGCCAGCGCACCTGCAGGGTTCAGTTACCAGCCAAGGCGCCGGGATCGATCATCGAGAAACTGCGGACCGTGACGTGCACGGGCAGCCACCTCAGTCCTCCAGACGCGGGAAGCGGCTGGCGATGTCATCGCCGGTGAACTCGGCGACCCAACCGTCGGGATTATTGAACAGGCGGATCGCAACGAAATGCGGCTCCTCGCCCATGTCGAACCAGTGGCGAGTGCCGGCCGGTACGGAAATCAGATCGTTCTTCTCGCAGAGCACGGCATAGACCATGTCCTCGATGTGCAGCGTGAACAAGCCGCGCCCGGCCACGAAAAAGCGCACCTCATCCTCGGCGTGGCGATGCTCCTCGAGAAACTTTGCGCGCAGCTCGGCCTTCTGCGGATGGTCTCGGGTCATGCTGATGACGTCGACGGTGACATAGCCGCGCTCGCTCATCAGCTTTTCGATCTGCGGACGATAGGCGGCGAGCACCTCATCCTGACTGGCGCCAGCGACGATCGGAGCGCCGGCATCCCAGCGCTCCAACTGCACGCCGACATCAGCCAGCGTGCTGGCGATGTCCTCGAGATAGGTCAGAACCTTCAGCGGCTGCTCCGGACGGTCCTGGTGATAAACGCTGAGCACACTCATGTTTGTTCTCCCGAATTGATTGCGCCTGGCGAAGGAATCAGTGCTGCTGCAGTGCGCGCATCCTCAGCTCGCACTCGAACAGGAATTCAAAGGCCTCAACCTGCCGCAGGGCATCACTCAGCGTGGCGCCCCAGGTGTACAGGCCGTGGCCGCGAACGAGGTAGCCGGCGCAGTCGGGATGCGCCTGCAGCCATGGCTGTACGGCTGCGGCCAGACCGGTGATCGACGGGTCATTTTCAAGGATCGGCACCCGTACTTGGCATGCGTGCGTGGTCACCCCGGCGAAGACCTTCAGCAGTTCGTCGTCGGCGAAGAGCAGCGAGTCGCCAGTGGCGATCCGCGACAGTACGGTGGCGCTGACCGAGTGGGTGTGCAGCACCGCGCCAATCTCGGGTTTCCAGCGGTATAGCTGGGTGTGTAGCGAGGTGTCGGTCGATGGCTGCTTGCCCGGTTCCAGGCTGGCACCCTGCATGTCCACAGCCACCAGGTCATCCGCGCCGAGCCGGCCCTTGTGCGAGCCCGAAACGGTCAGCAATACCTCGGCGCTGGTCAGGCGCGCCGAGTAGTTGCCGCTGGCGGCCGGCGACCAGCCGCGCGCATGAATAGAGCGGCCGGCCTCGATGATTGCCCGGGTCAGCTGGTCGCGTGTCGCGGTCATGCCTGCTCCTCCTGCAAACGAAAGGCAATGGTAGCGGCCGCTACCAGTGCAGCCAGGCTGGCCAGCAGAAATGTCCAGGTCGCCCCCAGGCTGTTCCAGCTATAGCCGGCGTATAGCGCACCCAGCGCACCGCCGACACCGGCCAGCGAAGCGTACAGCGCCTGTCCCTGGCCCTGCTGGTTCTGGCCAAAGCTGCGCTGGACGAAGTGGATCGCGGCCGCATGGAAGCTGCCGAAAGTCGCCGCGTGCATCAGCTGGGCGATGAGCAGCACGCCGATATGCTCGGCCAGGGTCCCCAGCAGCAGCCAGCGCAACGCCGCGAGCAGGAAGCTGGCGAGCAGAATCCGGCGCAGGCTGAAGCGTTCGAGCAGACGCGCCATTGCCAGGAACAGCAGGATTTCCGCTACCACGCCAAGCGCCCAGAGCAGGCCGATGGTGCCACGCGCGTAGCCCAGGGTTTCCAGATGGATGCTGAGGAAGGTGTAATACGGGCCGTGCGACAACTGCATCAGCCCTACCGCGAGGTAGAACGCCAGCACCTGCGGCCGTAGCAGCTGGCGCAGGAAGCCACCCGTGTCGGTTCTGGCGTCCTGCCCATGCGGGCGGGCGTTAGGCACCCAGGCGCTGCCGGCGACGATGCCGATCATCACCAGCATGACCAGGTGCGGGTAGTAGTCCAGGCTGAAGCGCTCGAAGGCCTGGCCCAGCCCAACCACGGCGACGATGAAGCCGATGCTGCCCCACAGGCGCACCTGGCTGTAGCGCGCTGTCTGGCCGTGCAGGTGGGCCAGGGTGATCACCTCGAACTGCGGCAGCACGGCATGCCAGAAGAAGGCATGCAGGGCCATGACCAGTGCCAGCCAGGCAAAACTCTTGTCGAGAAAGATCAGGCCGAAGGACGCCAGCGTACAGAGCGCCCCGAGGCGGACGATCTCCAGTCGGCGCCCGCTTCGGTCGCCGAGCCAACCCCAGAGGTTGGGCGCCACGCAGCGCATCAGCATCGGTATCGCGATCAGCTCGCCGATACGTTCGGCGTCGAAGCCCAGGTGATCGAAATAGAGCGCGAGAAACGGCGCCGTCGCTCCGAGCAGTGCGAAGTAGAAGAAATAGAAGCCCGACAAACGCCAGTATGGGAGCGGAACCGTCATGGCCGAGCGGCACCGGAGCGCGCGTGGCCGGCGCCGGCCGAGGTGGCGCATGCACCCCCTCGCCACGCCGCTCGCCTCATCGCTGCCCGAGCACCGGCGTGGACACCGCCACTTCGGCATTCTGCGCGCGCTGGCGCAGCAGGTGGTCCATCAGCACGATGGCCATCATCGCTTCGGCGATCGGCGTCGCACGAATACCGACACAGGGGTCATGCCGCCCCTTGGTGATGACTTCGACAGGGTTGCCGTGCACATCGATCGAGCGGCCGGGCGTGGTGATGCTGGAGGTCGGCTTGAGCGCCAGATGGGCAATGATCGGCTGGCCACTGGAGATACCGCCGAGAATGCCGCCCGCATGGTTGGACAGGAATCCCTCCGGAGTCAGCTCATCGCGGTGCTCAGTGCCGCGCTGGGCTACGCACGCGAAGCCGGCACCGATCTCGACGCCCTTGACTGCGTTGATGCTCATCAGCGCATGGGCCAGCTCGGCATCCAGCCGATCGAAGATGGGCTCGCCGAGGCCCGGCATCACGCCGTCGGCGACCACGGTGATCTTCGCGCCCACCGAATCCTGGTCACGGCGCAGCTGGTCCATGTAAGCCTCAAGCTCCGGCACCTTGTCCGGATCGGGGCAGAAAAAGGCGTTTTGCTCGACGCTGTCCCAGGTCTTGAAGGGGATCTCGATCGGGCCGAGCTGGCTCATGTAGCCACGCACCTGAATGCCGAGGCTTGCCAGGTACTTCTTGGCAATCGCTCCAGCCGCCACGCGCATGGCGGTTTCACGCGCCGAGCTGCGGCCACCACCACGGTAATCGCGGACACCATATTTGTGATGGTAGGTGTAGTCGGCATGCGCCGGGCGGAACAGGTCCTTGATCGCCGAGTAGTCCTTGGACTTCTGGTCGGTGTTGCGGATCAACAGGCCGATCGGGCAGCCAGTCGTCCTGCCTTCGAAAACGCCAGAGAGGATCTCGACCTCGTCGGCTTCCTGGCGCTGGGTGGTGTGGCGGCTGGTGCCGGGCTTGCGCCGGTCCAGGTCTCGCTGCAGGTCCTGCAGGGACAGCTCCAAACCCGGCGGGCAGCCGTCGACGATGGCGACCAGCGCCGGGCCGTGACTTTCACCAGCAGTGGTGACGGTGAACAGCTTGCCGTATGTGTTGCCGGACATGCAGGGGCTCCGCGATCGACCAAGACAAAGGGCCGGAAGTATACCTGAGCACGGCTGTCTTTAATCGCCCGGCAACCGCACCATGGCGGAACGAAAACCCTCAATCGGCGTCCGACTAGCCCCATTTCCCGAAAGCCGCCATGCGCCTACTGGTACTGATCTGTATGTTGGTCCTGCCGCTTGCCAGCCAGGCGCGCAGCGTCCTGACCGAGCCCGTCACGCTCGACACACCGAGCGGCCGGCTGTTCGGCACGCTCGTGCTACCCGGCGACGGCCGTTCGCCCATGCCGGTCGCCCTGCTGGTCGCCGGTTCGGGGCCTACCGACCGCAACGGCAACAGTCCTTTTGGGCGCAATGACAGTCTGCGCAAGCTGGCCGCCGCGCTGGCGAAGATGGGTGTCGCCAGCCTGCGCTATGACAAGCGCGGCGTCGCCGCCAGCCTCGATGCAGGGCGCGACGAGCGAACGCTGAGCGTCGAGGGCTACGTTGATGACCTCATTGCCTGGAGCCACCGGCTACAAGCCGACCAACGCCTCGGTCCGCAGATTTTCATCGGCCACAGCGAAGGGGCACTGGTGGCCAGCCTGGCAGCCGCACAGGTCGACCCGGCAGCGCTGATCAGCATTGCCGGCAGCGGCCGACCGATCGACGAATTGCTGCGGCAGCAGCTGCAAGGCAAGCTGGGCCCGGACCTGCTCGCCAACAGCAGCTACCTGATCGACGAACTCAAGGCCGGGCGAACCAACGAGCAGGTTCCCGAGCCACTAAAGGTGCTGTTTCGTCCGAGCGTCCAGCCGTACCTGATATCGCTTTTTCGCCATGATCCCGCCACGGCTATGGCTGCAACCCGCTGCCCGACACTGATCATCCAGGGCAGCCGCGATGCCCAGGTCAGCCTGGCCGACGCCAGCGCCTTGCACGCCGCCAGGCCCGAGGCAGAGCTCGCCGTGATTGCCGGCATGAACCATGTACTGCGGATCGTCGCGCCAGACAGTCCTGCCCCGCTGGCGTCGTACAACGAGCCACAACTACCGCTGGCCCATGAACTGCTCGTTCGCATCGAGACCTTTCTGCTCGATACTGGCCTGCTGCCATCCTCCAGATAGCGGCCCTGCTGCCGATAAGACGGCGCAGCAGCCTTGCGGACCGAGCCAGCATGACCGAGCCATCACCGACCACCGACGCCGAAAACGCCAATCCGCCCAAGCACCCGTGGAGCGAGCTGCCCGCCGAGCGCTTCGAGTTGCTGCGCCTGGCTCCGCTGCCGACCGAGCGTGATCTGGGGCCGCGTCCATTGCGCTTCGTCGAGCTCGGCCAGGTCGAACGCCACAGCCAGCAACAGAGCCTGCTACGCCTGTTCATTCAGGTGCCGGGACAGTTGCGTGCTCGCAAGCTGAACATGCTCGAAGTCTGGGCCGATCATCGCAGCAAGGAGATCCGCTTCGGCCCCGACAGCGGCCTGCAAATCGAGCCGGCGAACCGCGGGCTGGGGCGCTTCCTGCTGGCTCGCGCGATCCGCTGGGCGCAGAAGCGCTGGGGACACTACCTGGTCGAGGGCGGCACACTGCCGGCGGAGGCGCTTAGCGACGAACAGCGCATGCGCCGCGACCATTGCCTGCGAACCCAGGGCTTCGACGTCGACTACCCGACCGCCGGCGGCGCACGGCCGAGCTACAGCGCGCCACGCGTCAGCGCGCTGCGGCCAGACTGGAACGAAGACAAGGTGCAGGTCATCGGACTCAGCGATGCCGCCGCGATGCTGGAGCAGGCCGACCGCAACCTGCTGGACCAGCAGAACCAGCTCGGCCAGCTGCAGGAACGCATCAGCCGGCTCCGCCGTGAGGACGGCACGCTGCGCTTCACCATCGTCTGCCTGATTGCCTTTGCGCTGTTCCAGGCCGGCCTGCTGATCTGGATGGCGACGCGTTAACGCCCGGTCGGAACGAGCCGCTGGCGAAACAGCGCCTGGTGTTCACGGCACTGCTGCGCCGCCAGCAGGAACACGCCATGACCGCCGCGCTGGAATTCCAGCCAGGTGAAATCGACCTCCGGGTACAGCGCCTCGACGTGGACCTGGCTATTGCCGACCTCGACCACCAGCAGGCCATCATCGGTGAGATGGTCGGCGGCCTCGGCGAGCATACGCCGGACCAGGTCGAGGCCATCGTCACCGCAGGCCAGGCCAAGCTCGGGCTCGTGCTGGTACTCGTCAGGCATGGAGGCGAAATCCTCGAGGTCGACATACGGCGGGTTGGACACGATCAGATCGAAACGCTGGCCCGGCAGCCCATCGAAGCCATCGCTCTGTACCGTGTACACCCGCCCTTCCAGCTCGTGCTGCTCGATGTTCAGGTTGGCCACTTCGAGTGCGTCGTACGACAGATCGGCGAGCACCACCTCGGCGTCTGGAAACTCATAGGCACAGGCGATACCAATGCAGCCCGAGCCGGTGCACAGATCGAGGATGCGCGCCGGCGTCTTGGGCAACCATGGGGCGAACTGGCGCTCGATGTATTCGGCGATCGGTGAGCGCGGCACCAGCACGCGCTCATCGACGATAAACGGCAAGCCACAGAACCAGGCCTCCCCCAGCAGATAGGCCGCCGGCACACGTTCTTCGATACGTCGGCGCAACAGCTCGTTCAGGTGAAGACACTCGGCTTCTTCGAGCCGGCAGTCGAGGTACGCATCGGCCATCGCCCATGGCAGGTGCAACCCACCGAGGACCAGCAGGCGCGCCTCATCCCAGGCGTTGTCCGTGCCATGCCCAAAATAGACCTCATGCTCGTGAAAGCGGCTGACCGCCCAACGGATGTAGTCACGCAGCGTTTGCAGACGCGAGGGCGAAACGATCATGACGGCGCCTCCTGGAAAAAGCCGGGCAGTTTAGCAGCGGTGGCGAAGGCCAGCGAGCGCCGGGCAAGCCTGCTAGAACGACAGATAGCGGGTCTGTAAATGCACCGATCGGCGGGAGCGCCCGGGGTCGCCGGGCTGTACGCTGCGCGCGGCGGACTTTGGCGTACCGGCGGTTCACAACCTCGTCCCGGCACGCCACAATCAGCCCCCTCATGGAACAAGGAGTCGAGAATGACCAAGCCACAGACCATGCTTCAACTGAGTGGCCGCAGCTATGCACCTGCGACGCTGGCCAACGCCACCTTGCTGGTCATCGACGTACAAGAGGAATACCGCAGCGGCGTGCTGGCGTTGCCCGCGCTGGGCACGGCGCTGCCCGAGATCACCCGCCTGCTCGCCGCGGCCCGGGAAGCCGGCGCGCCCGTGGTGCACGTCCATCATCTCGGCATTTCCGGCGGCCTGTTCGATCCGCAGGGTTTTCGCGGCCAGATCATGCCCGAGGCAGCCCCGCTAGCCGGCGAGACCATAGTCGCCAAGCGGCTGCCCAACGCCTTCGCCGGCACCGACCTGCATGAACTGCTGCAGCAACACGGTCGTCTGGACCTGATCGTCTGCGGTTTCATGACCCATTCGAGCATCAGCACCACCGTGCGTGCGGCAAAGGACTATGGCTACCGTTGCACGCTGGTCGACAGCGCTTGTGCAACCCGAGACCTGCCCATGGGTGAAGGCACTGTCGATGCCGATCAGGTCCATCGGATGGAAATGACCATTCTGGCGGACAACTTCGCCGTCTGCGTACCCAACACCGAGGCGCTGACCCGCTGACACGGCCAGCCCCTTTCGTTACCACCCGGGCGCAACCGCGGTTGAGGCCGGCCGCCGACCCGGAGAGGTAGATTCGATGAGAGTGCCTGACAGCTTCGATGCGCGCCGCCTTCGACCACGCCGCCGCTGCAGCGCCTGGGTGCGTCTGGCCGGCCTGCTGGCATTGACGCTGTGCTGTGCCGGCCTACTGTTGACCGCAACGGGACTTGCCGCCCTCGCAGGGCAGGCATCGGCCGAACTCGCTGCCGATGCAGGTGGGCCGCTGACGGCTATCGGCCTTGCCCTGCTCTTGGTCGGCCTGCTGCTCTGGCGTCGCATTCGCCGAAGCGGGAAGCGTTCCGGGGAGCTCTGTCTCTCGCCAGGGCTGCTGAAGAAGCGACCATAGCCGCCGGGGCATGCTGCCCAGCACTTGCGTTAAACTGGCACGCCGATGCGGAGAGGCCCATGCAGAACGATCAAGATGACGACTTTTCCCTATTCCAGGCTGCAGTACGCGGCGTGAAGCCGATCACGCACGACCGGGCCGAAACAGGCAAACCGCGTAATAACAGGCAGCAGATCGCCGAGCGTCGCGCCAACGCGAGTATGAGTACCGAGGCGATCCGCGTCGACGGCCTTTCGGACCAGTTCGTCATTGATGTGGGCGCGGAAGACGAGCTGTACTGGGCCCGAGACGGTGTCCAGGACGGCCAGATGCGCAAGCTCAAGGCGGGCCAGATAGCTTTTGAAGGCAGCCTGGATCTTCATGGCCTGACGGTGGAAAAGGCGCGCCAGCAGCTTTGGGATTTCATCGCTGAAGCAACTCGCTATGAAATTCGCTGTGTGCGGGTCACGCACGGCAAGGCTGCCCGGCTGGATGGCAAGCGACCTCTGATCAAAAGCCACGTCAACACCTGGCTGCGTCAGCATCCGCAGGTACTGGGGTTCGCGTCCTGCCTGCCACGCCATGGTGGGACAGGCGCCCTCTACGTCATGCTCAAGCGGACGATGCTCGAAGGCCGCGACGAATGAAGCTGGCGCGGCAACTCGTCGCGCCATTGCCGTCATGACGCTTGCCAGCGAACCGGCTGCCGCCTACCCTTCGCGTTCGCTCTGCCAAGACACCCACAGGTCGTTCGATGTCACTGGAACACAATTACACCCAGATCCTCACTCAGCTCGGTGAGGACGTCTCTCGCGAGGGCCTGCTCGACACGCCCAAACGCGCCGCCAAAGCCATGCAGTACCTGTGCAAGGGCTATCAGCAGACGCTGGAAGAAGTTACCAACGGCGCGCTGTTCAGCTCCGACAACAGCGAAATGGTGCTGGTCAAGAACATCGAGCTTTATTCGCTCTGCGAGCATCACATGCTGCCGTTCATCGGCAAGGCGCATGTCGCCTACCTGCCTGCCGGCAAGGTGCTGGGGCTGTCGAAAGTTGCGCGGATCGTCGACATGTACGCGCGCCGCCTGCAGATCCAGGAAAACCTTACCCGCGAGATCGCCGAGGCGGTTCAGCAGGTCACCGGTGCCGCGGGCGTTGCAGTGGTCATCGAGGCCCAGCACATGTGCATGATGATGCGCGGCGTGGAGAAACAGAACTCCTCGATGGTTACCTCGGTCATGCTCGGCCAGTTCCGTGACAACGCGGCGACTCGCAGCGAGTTCCTCGGCCTGGTCAAGTAAACCGAGCCGGCACCCGCTCGGTGCCTGATCGTCCGAGCGGCTACCGGAGCCGTTTTTTCAGTCGAACATACCCACGTGACGTGGATGGCTGGCGACCCGTGCCAGCCATTCACGGATGGCCGGATAATCGGTCAGGTCGAAGCCGCCCTCGGGCGCTACATGCGTGTACGCATACAGCGCCACATCCGCAATCGAATAACGATCGCCAACCAGGAACGGTGTGCGCAACAGCTGCTGCTCCATCACATTCAGTGCATGGTAGCCGTCGAACAAGCGGGCCTCGTATTCAGCCTTACGCTCCTCCGGCAGCCCAAGGTAGACCTTGATGTAGCGCGCCACCGCAATATAGGGCTCGTGGCTGTACTGCTCGAAGAACTGCCACTGCAGCACCTGAGTGCGCAAACGCGGCTCACGCGGAAGGAACTCGCTTCCCTCGGCCAGAAAATTGAGAATCGCGTTGGACTCCCATAGGCACGAACCATCGTCGAGCTCGAGCACCGGAATCTTGCCGTTGGGATTCTTCTTCAGGAAATCCTCCGAACGAGTCTCGCCGCGCAGGATATTCACCGGCACCCACTCATAAGGCTGCTGCAGCAGATGCAGCATCAGCTTGACCTTGTAGCAGTTGCCCGACCGGTAATCGCCGTAAACCTTGTACATGACACCCTCCAGTGCCTTGAACCAACCGCCTTCTAAGCCGCCCGCGCCGCTTGCGCGTCGCGAATCACCGCTGCCAGTCGCCGCACGCCTTCGCTAAGACGCTCTGGCGCAACGTGGCTGAAATTGAGCCGCAGGTAGCCCGGGTTGCGTTCCGGATCGACGAAGAAAGGCTCGCCCGGCATGAACGCGACGTCTTCGGCCAAGGCAGGCCGAAGCAAGGTGCGTGTGTCTAGCGGTTGCTTCAGCGCGAGCCAGAAGAACAAGCCGCCCTGAGGGACCTCCCAGTTCGCCAGTTCGGAGAAATGCTCCTGCAGCGCGGCCTGCATGGCATCGCGGCGTTCTCGGTAAAACGACCTGAGCGCAGCCAGATGGTCCGCATAGGCGGCGCTGCCCAACCACTGCAGGGCTTGCCACTGGCCGATGCGATTGGTGTGTAGATCAGCCGACTGCTTGAGTCGCAGCAAATAGGGATACAGGTCGGGCGACGCAATCAGGTAGCCCACTCGCAGGCCAGGCAGGAGCGTCTTGGACACCGTGCCGGTGTAGATCCAGCTGGCCTTGCGCAGCCGGCCGACGATTGGGCTGGCCATGCCTTCATCGAATACCAGTTCGCGGTAGGGCTCATCCTCGAGCAGAGTGACTTCGAACTCATCGAGCAACGCAGCCACCGCGTCGCGCTTCGCTTCGCTATAACGCACGCCGGATGGATTCTGGAAGGTCGGGATCAGATAAGCGAATGCCGGCTTGTGACGCGCCAGGCGTGCACGGAGGTCGCTCAGGCACGGGCCGTCCGCCTCCTGCGCAACGGCCAGACAGTCGGCTCCGAACAGCTGGAACGATTGCAGCGCAGCCAGATAGGTGGGCGCCTCGACGAGGACCTCGGTACCGGGGTCGATAAACAGCTTCGAAGCGAGGTCCAGCGCCTGCTGCGAGCCACTGAGAATGAGTACCTGGCTGGCATCGCAGGGCACGCCGAGCAGCCGCGCCTGGGCGGCGATGACTTCACGAAGCTCGGGCTCCCCTTCGCTCATGCCGTACTGCCCGAGGCTCGCCGGCATTTGCGACCAATCGACCGCAGGCAGCATCGGCTCTGCCGGCAACCCACCGGCAAACGACATGACTTCCGGGCGCTGCGCTGCAGCGAGGATCTCGCGGATAAGCGAGCTTTTCAGGCGATCGATACGTTCGGAGAAAGGCATTTCGGTACCGGGATGCAGGGGCAGGAAAAATACGTCAAACTTCTTGACCGAAATTACGCCTCGCCGAATAAATACGTCAATATGCCTGACCTAAAAAAAAGCACTACGCAACGACAGATCATGGAGACCTTCTTTCTCGGCTACCAGGCGTTCACCGCCAAGCCAGACGAGATTCTCGCGCGCCGGGGCCTGTCGCGTGTCCATCACCGGATTCTGTTCTTCATCGGTAGCTACCCCAACCTGAACGTCAAGGAACTGCTCGGCTATCTGGGGGTGAGCAAACAGGCGCTGAATATCCCGCTGCGCCAATTGGTCGAGATGCATCTGGTCGAAAGCCTGCCTGCCGAGGAAGACAAGCGTAAGCGCATCCTGCGCTTCACCGCCGAAGGCGCGAAGCTAGAACAGCAACTGCGCCGCGAGCAGGTCAGGCTATTGGAGAAAGTCTTTGCCGAAATCGGCGAGCAAGCGGTGGAAAGCTGGCTGGCGGTGAACCATTCGCTCTCGGTGCGCGGACACAAGCATCGCTGACCTGGACGCCGCTGAAACTCAGGCACAAAAAAGGGCGAACCGAAGTTCGCCCTTTTTCATTCAGGAGAAAAACAGAAACTTAGTTCTGGTTTTCCATCTGAGCGCGGATCAGATCACCAATGGTGGTCGGACCAGTGCTTTCGACTTCCTGCTTGCTGCGCAGCTGGTTCATCGCGTCCTTCTCGTCCTCGACATCCTTGGACTTGATGGACAGGTTGATGACGCGGGACTTGCGATCGATGTTGATGATCTTGGCCTCGACCTCATCACCTTCCTTCAGCACGTTGCGCGCGTCTTCAACGCGATCACGGCTGATTTCGGAAGCCTTGAGGGTGGCTTCGATATCGTTGCCCAGGTCGATCACCGCACCCTTGGCATCAACTTCCTTCACGGTGCCGCGAACGATGCTGCCCTTGTCGTTCAGGCTGACATAGTTGGAGAACGGATCATCTTCCAGTTGCTTGATACCCAGGGAGATGCGCTCGCGCTCCGGGTCAACGGAAAGGATGACGGTTTCCAGCTCGTCGCCCTTCTTGAAGCGACGCACAGCTTCTTCGCCCGCTTCGTTCCAGGAGATGTCCGACAGGTGAACCAGACCGTCGATACCGCCTTCCAGGCCGATGAAGATACCGAAATCGGTGATCGACTTGATGGTGCCGGAGATGCGGTCGCCCTTGTTGAACTGGGCAGAGAAGTCTTCCCACGGGTTGGACTTGCACTGCTTGATGCCCAGGGAGATACGACGACGCTCTTCGTCGATATCCAGGACCATGACTTCCACTTCGTCGCCGACCTGTACGACCTTCGACGGGTGGATGTTCTTGTTGGTCCAGTCCATTTCGGACACGTGCACCAGACCCTCGACACCCTCTTCCAGCTCGGCGAAGCAGCCGTAGTCGGTGAGGTTGGTGACGCGAGCCATGACGCGGGTGCCTTCCGGATAACGAGCCTTGATGGCGACCCATGGGTCTTCGCCCAGCTGCTTCAGACCCAGCGATACGCGGTTGCGCTCGCGGTCGAACTTCAGCACCTTGACATCGATCTCGTCGCCGACGTTGACGATCTCGGACGGATGCTTGATACGCTTCCAGGCCATATCGGTGATGTGCAGCAGACCATCCACGCCGCCCAGGTCGACGAACGCACCGTAGTCGGTGAGGTTCTTGACGATACCCTTGACGACCTGGCCTTCCTGCAGGGACTCCAGCAGAGCCTCACGCTCGGCGCTGTTCTCGGCTTCCAGCACGCTGCGGCGGGAAACGACAACGTTGTTGCGCTTCTGGTCGAGCTTGATGACCTTGAACTCGAGCTCTTTGCCTTCCAGGTGCGTGGTGTCTCGAACCGGACGGACATCGACCAGCGAACCCGGCAGGAATGCACGGATGCCGTTGATGTCGACGGTGAAACCGCCCTTGACCTTGCCGTTGATGACGCCCTTGACCACTTCTTCAGCAGCGAAAGCCGCTTCCAGAACAATCCAGGATTCCGCGCGCTTGGCCTTTTCACGGGACAGCTTGGTTTCGCCAAAGCCATCTTCGACCGCGTCCAGAGCAACGTGGACCTCGTCACCCACCTTGATGGTCAGCTCGCCCTGCTCGTTGTAGAACTGCTCGACCGGGATGACGCCCTCGGACTTCAGGCCGGCATGCACGGTGACCCAGTCACCGTCGATGTCGACCACGATGCCGGTGATGATGGCACCCGGCTGCATGTCGAGGGATTTCAGGCTTTCTTCAAATAGTTCTGCGAAGCTTTCGCTCATGTTGATTCCTGCTGTTTTCGGGCAGCGGGCTGCCCTATCTCCACGCTCCAGACAACGTGGGTTCATTCATATAAAAAAAGGCCTGCAGGACTGGATCTGGATTCCTGCACGCCTCCTTGTAAACAGGCTCCGCACAACCGCGGAACCTGCCAGATCGCCTCTCGGCGCTCCCTCTCAGGACAGACTGCGCGCGGCGGCCTCGTCCAGAATTCGTTGCAGCACCTGCTCGATGGAGAGCGAAGTGGAATCGAGTTCGACAGCGTCTGCTGCCGGCTTCAATGGTGCCACCTCGCGTTGGGTATCGCGCTCATCGCGCGCCCGAATCTCCTCAAGAAGACTCGCGAGATTAACATCATCACCTCTTGCCTTCAACTGAAGGAAACGCCTTCTGGCGCGTTCCTCGGCACTGGCCGTGAGAAAAATCTTCAAGGAAGCGTCGGGAAACACCACGGTACCCATGTCGCGCCCGTCGGCGACCAGCCCCGGCAATTGACGGAAGGCCTGCTGCCTTTGCAGCAATGCCTGACGTACCTCGCCGAGTGCCGCCACCTGAGAGGCGCCAGCACCGACATTTTCGTTTCGGATTGCCTCGGTGACGTTATCGCCTTCGAGCCGGATGGTCATGCCCTGACCTGGCACCGCAGGCTCGAAAACCACATCGAGACCTACCGCCAGCGACGCCAGCGCGGCACCATCACTCAGCGATACACCATGCTTTTGCGCAGCCAACGCGAGCAGGCGATAGAGCGCGCCGGAATCGAGAAACACCCACCCTAACCGCTCGGCAAGTAATGCCGCGATCGTGCCCTTGCCCGATCCACTGGGCCCATCGATGGTGATAACCGGAGCCTGCTGGCTCATGAGGGCTCCTCCATCCGTACCTGCATGCCGGCACGCTGGGCCAGGGCGAGGAAGTTGGGGAACGAAGTGGCGACGTTCGCACAGTCATGAATGCGGATCACACCAGCCGAACGCAACGCCGCCACGCTGAACGACATGGCAATGCGATGATCGCCGTGGGCCCACACCTCGCCTGCACCCAGGCGACCGCCTTCGATGACGATGCCATCGGGGGTCGGCTCGGCCTTGATACCCAGTGTCGTCAGACCATCGGCCATGACCTGGATCCGGTCGGACTCCTTGACTCGCAGCTCCTCTGCCCCGCGCAGCGTGGTGCGCCCGTGAGCGCAGGCAGCCGCGACGAAGAGTACTGGGAACTCGTCGATCGCCAACGGGACGAGCGCTTCGGGGATGTCGATACCCTTGAGCTGGGCCGAGCGGACACGAATATCGGCTACGGGCTCGCCGCCAACCTCACGCTGGTTTTCGAGGCTGATATCGGCGCCCATGAGCTTGAGAATGTCGATCACGCCGGTGCGGGTCGGGTTGATCCCCACGTGCTCGAGCACGATATCCGACGCCTCGGCGATACTTGCAGCGACCATGAAGAACGCAGCGGAAGAGATATCAGCCGGGACCTCGATACGGGTACCAGTCAGCTTGTGACCCGGCTCGACGGTCACGGTGCTGCCGTCAACCTTCACCGGGTAACCGAAACCGCGCAGCATGCGCTCGGTATGGTCACGCGTGGGAGCCGGCTCGGTCACAGACGTCTCGCCCTGCGCATAGAGCCCTGCCAGCAGCAGGCAGGATTTGACCTGGGCACTGGCCATCGGCATGTCGTAGTGCATGCCACTCAGCCGCTGACCACCCTTGATGCGCAACGGCGGGCGTCCGTCGGCGCCGGTCTCGATCACCGCGCCCATTTCCCGCAGCGGCTTAGCGACGCGGTTCATGGGACGCTTGGAGAGCGAGGCGTCACCACTGAGCTCGGTATCGAAGGACTGCGCCGCGAGCAGCCCTGACAGCAACCGCATCGATGTGCCCGAATTCCCCATGTAGAGCGGACCGGCCGGGGCCTTCAGGCCGTGCAGGCCAACGCCGTGAACGGTCACGTTCCCCTGCTGGGGGCCTTCGATCACAACCCCCATATCGCGAAACGCCTGGATAGTCGCCAGTGCGTCCTCCCCCTCCAGAAAGCCCTCGACCTCGGTAGTACCCTCGGCAAGCGAGCCGAGCATGATCGAACGGTGAGAGATGGACTTGTCGCCCGGTACCCGCAGGCGACCCTTGAGGTGGCCACCTGGCTGAGCAATGAAGATCAGATCTTTGGAATGCATAACGTCCACATAGGCCCTGCGAGCCAGTATTTTGCTGAAATGTTCACGGGCCGCCTGGGCACGCGTAAAAACGCCCAGAAGCTTGCGCCCATCCTGCTGATCGATAGCAGCACGCAACTCATCGAGGTCAGCCCGAAAGTCGTCGAGCGTATGCAGCACCGCTTCACGATTGGCGAGAAAGATGTCGTGCCACATGACCGGATCACTGCCCGCTATACGGGTGAAATCGCGAAACCCTCCTGCCGCATAGCGAAAGATTTCCAGATTCTCGTGCCGCCGGGCCAACGAGTCGACCAGTCCGAACGCGAGCAGGTGCGGCAGATGACTGGTGGCTGCGAGCACTTCGTCATGGCGAACCACGTCCATGTGCTCGACATGCGCGTCAAGGGTAGCCCAAAGCCGATGCACCAGCTCGAGGGCATCTGGATCGGTCTCTGCCAACGGCGTCAGGATCACCTTGTGCCGACGAAACAACGATCCGTCGGCAGCAGTCACGCCACTCTGCTCGGAGCCCGCAATGGGATGCCCCGGCACGAAGCGATCGGGCATTCTGCCAAAGGCTGCAGCAGCGCGGCGCACGACGCTACCTTTCGCGCTCCCGACGTCGGTCAGGATCGCATCGCCCAGGTCGAGCCCGGCCAGTTGCTCCAGCAGCCGCTCCATGGCCAGTATCGGCACCGCCATCTGGACCACTTCGGCACCGCGGCAGGCCTCTTCGAGCGACTCTGCGCAGCGATCGACTACGCCAAGCTCGACGGCCAGCTCACGGGAGCGGGGATTCAGGTCGAAACCCACCACTTCACGGCACGCCTTGGCTTCTCGCAGCCCCTTGGCGAATGAGCCACCGATAAGCCCAAGCCCAACGACGACCAGACGCCCGACCAGCGGCGCCGCCATGGCTTCGCGAGCGCCACTCACCGAGCCAGCACCTGCTGAAGGGCGTCCAGCAGACGAGCATTCTCGGCTTCGGTGCCGATCGAAACGCGCAGGAACGTCGGCATTCCATAACCGGCGACTGGGCGCACGATCACGCCTTCGTGCAGCAGTGCCTGATTGACCGGCGCCGCATCACGAGCGAAGTCCACTGCGATGAAATTTCCCCGCGATGGAATCCAGCTCAAGCCGAGCGCCCGAAAACCCGCTTCGAGCTGGCGCATGCCGGCGGTATTGGCCTCACGACTGGCGCGAAGATAGTCCTCGTCCTCTAGCGCCGCGCAAGCGGCCGCGAGCGCGAGACTATTGACGTTGAAGGGCTGACGGACACGGTTGAGCACGTCGGCGATTCGCGGCGACGAAATCGCATAGCCAACGCGCAACGCAGCCAACCCATATGCCTTGGAGAAAGTGCGCGAGACCAGCAGATTGGGATACTGGGCGAGATAAGCCAGGCCGTCGGGAAGCTCACTACCCTCGGCGTATTCGATATATGCCTCGTCGAGTAGGACGAGCACCTGCTCCGGAACTTGCGCCAGAAAACGCTCCAACGCTTCGGCACCGAACCAGGTACCCGTAGGGTTGTTCGGGTTGGCAAGAAATATCACGCGGGTTTGAGCATCGATCGCCGCCAACATGGCGTCGAGATCGTGCCCCCAGTCGCGGGCGGGCACCACCTTGCCTTGGGCGCCCGCTGCCTGCGTCGCGATCGGATAGACCGCAAAGGCGTGTGCACTGAACACCGCGTTGAGCCCGGGAGCGAGAAAAGCACGGGCCACCAACTCAAGGATGTCGTTCGAGCCGTTGCCCAGGGTGATCTGTTCCGGTGCGACACCGTAGCGATGGGCCAGGCTCTGCTTGAGCGTGAAGCCGTTGCCATCCGGATAGCGCGTCAGCTCCGGCAGCGCCTGGCGAACGGCTTCTAGCACGCGCGGGCTCGGTCCCAGCGGGTTCTCGTTACTAGCAAGCTTGACGATCGTTTCGGGAGCAAGGCCAAGCTCACGGGCCAACTCATCGACCGGCTTGCCGGGAACGTACGGGGACAGCTTTTGCACGCCCGGCTGAGCCAGGGCAAGAAAATCACAGGACATTACTTCGAGCCTCGAGCTATCGGCCGCCCGCACGAGCCGCACGCCACTCACCGCAGCCTGAGGCTCGCAGCCGGCGCCGCTAATTAAAGTACCGCCTTGGGATACGAACCCAGCACCTTCAGCGCAACCGCTTCCCGGCCGATCTTTTCGAGCACGTCCTTGATAAGCGGATCCTGGTGATGCCCCAGGAAATCGATGAAGAACACATAGGTCCATTTGCCGCTGCGTGAGGGACGTGTTTCGATACGGGTCAGATCGATACCGTTGGAATGGAACGGCACGAGCAATTCATGCAGGGCACCAGGCTTGTTGCGCATCGAGACGATGATGGACGTCTTGTCATCACCTGTCGGCGGGACTTCCTGGCTGCCGATGATGAGGAAGCGCGTGGAGTTGTCGGGGCGGTCTTCGATCTTTTCCGCCAGCTTGGTCAGATCGTACAGCTGGGCGGCCATGTCCCCGGCAATCGCTGCGGAATTCCACTCGCTCTTGACCCGCCGTGCCGCGTCGGCGTTGCTGGAAACAGCCACACGCTCGACGTTCGGGTAATGCGAATCGAGCCACTTGCGGCATTGAGCCAGGGACTGGGCGTGCGAGTAGATACGCGTGATGCGGTCGGTCTTGGTGTTCTCGCCCACTAGCAGGTGATGGTGGATACGCAACTCCACTTCACCGCAGATGACGATGTCATGCTCGAGGAAACTGTCGAGCGTATGGTTGACCGCGCCTTCGGTCGAGTTTTCGACCGGCACGACACCGAAATTCACCGCACCGGCCACGACCTCGCGAAAGACCTCGTCGATTGCCGCCATCGGCTGGCTGATGACCGAATGGCCGAAGTGCTTGAGCGCCGCCGCCTGCGAAAAGGTTCCTTCGGGACCGAGATAGGCCACACGAAGCGGCTGCTCCAGGGCCAGGCAGGAGGACATGATTTCGCGAAACAGGCGGGCCATTTCCTCATTGTCCAACGGCCCCTTGTTAAGCTCCATGATGTGCTTGAGCACCCATGCCTCACGCTCCGGCCGATAGAACACCGGCTTTTCGCCCTCACCCAGGGAAGCGGTCTTTACCCGCGCAACTTCCTGAGCGCAGCGGGCTCGCTCGCTGATCAGCTCGAGGATTCTCTCGTCCAGATTGTCGATGCGCACGCGCAGGGCTTTCAGCTGATCAGCGTCACTCATCAGCCATGCTCCTTCTCGAACTCGCCCATGTAGGCAACCAGCGCCTCGACGGCATCGAGCCCCACGGCATTGTAAATCGAGGCACGCATGCCACCGACCGACCGATGCCCCTTGAGGTTGAGCAGGCCGCGGGCGTCTGCGCCAGCGAGGAATGCCTTGTCCAGCCGCTCGTCCGCCAAGCGGAAGGGTACGTTCATCCAGGACCGCGCATTGGGCGCGATCGGATTGGCGTAGAACTCGCTGGAGTCGATGAAGCTATACAGCAAATCCTTCTTCGCCCGGTTGCGCGCCTCCATTGCCTCGACGCCACCTTGCTCCTTGAGCCATTCGAAGACCAGGCCGGCCAGATACCAGGAAAAGGTTGCTGGCGTGTTGTACATCGAACCGTTGTCGGCGGCGACCTTGTAATCCAGCATCGTCGGACAACTGCTGCGCGCACGCCCCAAAAGGTCTTCACGGACAATTACCACCACCAGACCACTGGGACCGATGTTTTTCTGAGCACCGGCATAGATCAGGCCATAGCGGGAAACATCGATCGAGCGCGACAGGATGTCGGAGGACATGTCCACGACTAACGGCGTCTCACCGACTTCCGGCACCCAGTCGAATTGCACGCCGCCGATCGTCTCGTTGCTGGCGTAGTGCAGGTAGGCCGCGCGCTCGCTCAGCTGCCACTCATTTTGCCCCGGAATCGAGAAATAATCGTATGGCTTGGCGCTGGCGGCGACGTTGACCTGGCCGAAGCGACGGGCCTCGTCAATCGCCTTGCGCGACCAGATACCCGTATCGATATAGTCGGCAACTCCGCTCTCGGGGAGCAGGTTGAGGGGGATTTCTGCAAATTGCTGGCTGGCGCCACCCTGCAGAAACAGCACCTTGTAGTTGTCGGGGATCGTCAGCAGGTCGCGCAGGTCCTGCTCGGCCTTGCTGGCGATGGCCACGTACGCATCGCTGCGATGGCTCATTTCCATCACAGAAAGTCCCAGCCCCTGCCAATCCAGCAACTCTGCCTGAGCACGCTCGAGGACCGCGGTTGGAAGCGCAGCCGGACCTGCGCAGAAGTTGAAAGCGCGTTTGCTCACGTCGTTCACTCTCGAATCGGGCACTCGTAGCCCCTGGGATAGCACATCATGTCCGGAGAGGCCCAGCAGCAGGGCCATCCGGCCCGCCTTTAGTCTTCGTCGTCCGTCGGCAACACATCAGGGGAGACGTCGCCTACGCCACCGAGCAGTTCGTCTTCGCCTGGCTCAGTGCTGACCACGGGCATCTCCTTCTCGAGCGCATCCTCGGTCAGCAGCGCTTCGATGTCTTCCTGCACCTCATCTTCGGACGGCTCCTGCACCCGCTCAAGCCCGACCAGGTGTTCACCCTTGCCTAGCTTGATCAGCGTAACCCCTTGAGTGTTGCGCCCTTGCGACGACACTTCGTCGACACGGATGCGCACGAGGGTCCCCTGATCGGAGATCAGCATGATCTCCTCGCCGTTCTGTACCTGAATCGCGCCGACCAGCTTGCCATTGCGCTCGTTGCTGACCATGGCAATCACGCCTTGGCCGCCGCGACCGCGCTGCGGATACTCGTCGATCGGCGTGCGCTTGCCGTAGCCATGGAGCGATGCGGAGAGTATCTGCGCGCCAGGCTCCGGGATGATCATGGAGATCAATTGCTGGCCGTCCTGCAGGCGCATGCCGCGCACACCGCGTGCGGTACGCCCCATGGTGCGCACGTGCCCTTCCTTGAAGCGAATCACCTTGCCGGCGTCGGAGAACAGCATAACCTCGCGGCTGCCGTCGGTAATCGCAGCGGCGATCAGGGTATCGCCTTCCTCGAGGCGCAGGGCGATCAGACCACTGCTACGGGGACGACTGAACTGAACCAGCGGCGTCTTCTTCACGGTACCGTTGGCGGTTGCCATAAAGATGAAGGCGCCACTCACAACCTCCTCGGCGGCGTCCTCGCCCTCAGCCAGATCCTCGACTTCGTCCTGCTCGACTGCATCGTCCAGGTCATCCTCGTCGGACGCCTGCTGACGCAACGCCTCCAGATCGACCTGAAGCATCGCGGTAATACGCTCACCTTCGTCGAGCGGCAGCAGGTTCACCAATGGACGTCCCCGGGAAGTACGCGACGCCTCTGGAATTTCATAGGTCTTGAGCCAGTAGACCTTGCCCTTGCTGGAGAAAAGCAGCAACGTCGTATGACTGTTCGCGACCAGCAGATGCTCGACGTAATCCTCTTCTTTCACCCCGGTCGCGGCCTTGCCACGCCCGCCGCGACGCTGTGCCTGATAGGCGGCCAGCGGCTGGGATTTGGCGTAACCACCATGAGAGATGGTAACGACGCGTTCTTCTTCGGTGATCAGGTCGGCCAGGGTCAGATCCAGACGGGACTCGAGGATCTCGGTACGACGCGCATCGCCGAAGTCGCGCTTCACGCCCTCCAGCTCCTCGCGGATGACTTCCATCAGCCGCACCGGACTGGTCAGGATACGGATCAGCTCGCCGATCTGGGTAAGGATTTCCTGGTACTCGGCGAGCAGCTTCTCATGCTCGAGGCCGGTCAGTCGGTGCAGGCGCAGATCGAGGATCGCCTGGGCCTGTTCCGGTGAAAGGAAATACTTGCCGTCGCGCAGACCATACTGCGGGTCGAGATTCTCTGGACGGCAGGCATCGGCACCTGCGCGTTCGACCATCGCTTCGACCGCGCTCGACTCCCAGGCGGTGGAAATCAGCGCATCCTTGGCTTCGGCCGGCGTCGGCGAAGCCTTGATCAGGGCGATTACCGGATCGATGTTAGACAGCGCGACCGCCTGACCTTCGAGAATATGCCCGCGCTCGCGCGCCTTGCGCAGTTCGTATACGGTACGCCGGGTGACAACTTCGCGGCGGTGGCGAACGAAGGCTTCCAGCAGCTCCTTGAGGTTCAGCGTGCGCGGCTGCCCATCGACCAGCGCTACCACGTTGATGCCGAATACGCTCTGCAGCTGAGTCTGGGCATAGAGATTGTTGAGGACCACCTCCGGCACTTCGCCACGTCGCAGCTCGATGACGACGCGCATGCCGTCCTTGTCTGACTCGTCACGCAGCTCGGTGATGCCTTCGATCTTCTTCTCTTTCACCAGCTCGGCGATCTTCTCGATCAACCGCGCCTTGTTCAGCTGGTAAGGCAGCTCGGTGACGACGATCTGCTGTCGGCCACCGACCTTGTCGATGTCCTCGATTTCTGCGCGGGCCCGAATATAGATACGTCCTCGGCCGGTGCGGTACGCCTCGATGATACCCGCGCGCCCGTTGATGATACCGGCGGTAGGAAAATCAGGCCCTGGGATATGACGCATCAGCTCATCGATGCTGATGTCCGGATCATCGATAAGTGCCAGACAGCCGTCGATCACCTCGCCCAGATTGTGCGGGGGAATGTTTGTAGCCATACCGACAGCGATGCCGCTGGAGCCATTGACCAAGAGGTTGGGCACCTTCGTGGGCATGACTGCGGGAATCTGCTCGGTGCCGTCATAGTTCGGCACCCAATCGACCGTCTCCTTGTCCAGATCGGCTAGCAGCTCATGGGCCAACTTGGCCATGCGCACTTCGGTGTAACGCATCGCTGCTGCGCTGTCGCCGTCTACCGAACCGAAGTTGCCCTGACCATCGACGAGCAGGTAGCGCATCGAGAAGGGCTGCGCCATTCGAACGATGGTGTCGTAGACTGCCGAGTCGCCATGGGGGTGATACTTACCAATGACGTCACCAACCACACGGGCAGACTTCTTGTACGGCTTGTTCCAGTCGTTGCCCAGCTCACTCATGGCATAGAGCACGCGCCGGTGGACCGGCTTGAGACCGTCGCGCGCGTCCGGCAGCGCACGACCGATGATTACGCTCATTGCGTAGTCGAGGTAGGACTGCTTGAGCTCGTCTTCGATATTGACCGGGAGAATTTCTTTGGCCAGTTCGCCCATGGAAACCTGGTTCCTTTTTAGTCAGCAAGGTCCTGCGATAAGCCCGAAATGGTACCACAGCTGGCTGCCGCAAACGCGAAGCCAGGGCCTTGCGTGCGTCAGTCAGCGGAAGAGTCTCAATGCAGGCGAGTGCGACTCATGAGGCGAGCCAGCTTATCCGCCGTAGGTCGTTCCACGATGCCTTTCTCCGTCACGATTGCGTCGATCAGATCTGCCGGCGTGACGTCGAATACGGGGTTATAGACATCCACCTCCTTAGCGACCTGCTGTCCGTTCAGCTCAAGCAGCTCCTTGGCGGAACGCTCTTCTAGCGGCATCGCGTCTCCATCTTCCATCGACATATCGAACGTTGAGCTAGGCGCAACAACCATGAAGCGAACCCCATGATGCATGGCCAACACCGCCAATTGATAGGTACCTATCTTGTTGGCAACATCGCCGTTTGCAGCGATTCGGTCAGCGCCAACAATCACCCAGCTGATCGCTCGGGTTTTCATCAGATGCCCTGCAGCCGAATCGACGTTCAAGGTGACAGGCACGTCTTCGTTGCTAAGCTCCCAGGCCGTCAATCTTGACCCTTGAAGCCAAGGCCTTGTCTCGTCTGCGTAAACGCGCTCGACCAGGCCATCAAGATGGGCAGCGCGAATGACCCCGAGAGCAGTACCGAAGCCACCCGTCGCGAGCGCCCCCGTGTTGCAATGGGTAAGAAAGGTCTGCGGGCTAGTATTGAACTTACGTATCAGCTCTACGCCCCATTGAGCCATTACGAGATTTGCTTCGCGGTCGCTCTGGTGAATGACTACTGCCTGGGCCTCGAGCGCGGCGAGGACATCTTCACCTGGTCTTAGCCGCTGCAAGCGCTCGCGCATTTGCCCCAGCGCCCAAGCCAGGTTAACTGCCGTCGGGCGTGCAGCGGCCAGCACTGCAAAGTCGCATTCCAGTTGATTGCGCCAGTCTCCACCGTTCTTTAGGTGTGCTCGCAACCCAAGGACGACTCCATAGGCAGCACTTATGCCGATCGCAGGCGCGCCACGGACAACCATTTCTCGAATGGCTTGAGCCACGTCCGCTACGGAATCGAAGCTGCGCCAGACCACTTCAAGCGGGAGCAGACGCTGATCAAGCAAGCGCAGGCAATCCCCACACCACTCTATCGACCTGGTTCTCTCAGCAGCCAAAAGGCGCTCGCGCATAACTGTCCCCGTAGGAATAAATAGCGCACCGATTATACCCGTGATGCGGTCTGGGCAGCGGTAAAGCGACTGGCGAATCACAGCCGCACGATGTGGAATAGGCGTGCTGCCCTGGGCGGAGAGATAGTCAGCAGTGAGTAACCCCTGAGCAGGGGGCGCCCTGGACCGCTCTAGTTTTCCCGTTGCGCAAAGACAAACCCCCGACCAGCGAGTGCGGGTCGGGGGTTTGGTATAGGTGCTTGACGATGACCTACTCTCACATGGGGAAGCCCCACACTACCATCGGCGATGCGTCGTTTCACTGCTGAGTTCGGGATGGGATCAGGTGGTTCCAACGCTCTATGGTCGTCAAGCAATTCGGTTGCTGTATCGGTGTTGAGTCGTTACAGCGAATTGGGTATGTGATGTCTGGCTTTGCAGTTCAATTCGAATTTTCGGCTGTTGTCGGCTTCGACCGACCCACAATCGTCAGATTGTTTGGGTGTTATATGGTCAAGCCTCACGGGCAATTAGTACAGGTTAGCTCAACGCCTCACAACGCTTACACACCCTGCCTATCAACGTCGTAGTCTTCGACGGCCCTTCAGGGAGCTCGAGGCTCCAGTGAGATCTCATCTTGAGGCAAGTTTCCCGCTTAGATGCTTTCAGCGGTTATCTCTTCCGAACATAGCTACCCGGCAGTGCCACTGGCGTGACAACCGGAACACCAGAGGTTCGTCCACTCCGGTCCTCTCGTACTAGGAGCAGCCCCTCTCAAATCTCAAACGTCCACGGCAGATAGGGACCGAACTGTCTCACGACGTTCTAAACCCAGCTCGCGTACCACTTTAAATGGCGAACAGCCATACCCTTGGGACCGGCTTCAGCCCCAGGATGTGATGAGCCGACATCGAGGTGCCAAACACCGCCGTCGATATGAACTCTTGGGCGGTATCAGCCTGTTATCCCCGGAGTACCTTTTATCCGTTTGAGCGATGGCCCTTCCATACAGAACCACCGGATCACTAAGACCTACTTTCGTACCTGCTCGACGTGTCTGTCTCGCAGTCAAGCGCGCTTTTGCCTTTATACTCTGCGACCGATTTCCGACCGGTCTGAGCGCACCTTCGTACTCCTCCGTTACTCTTTAGGAGGAGACCGCCCCAGTCAAACTGCCCACCATACACTGTCCTCGATCCGGATGACGGACCAGAGTTAGAACCTCAAGCATGCCAGGGTGGTATTTCAAGGATGGCTCCACGCGAACTGGCGTCCACGCTTCAAAGCCTCCCACCTATCCTACACAAGCAGGCTCAAAGTCCAGTGCAAAGCTACAGTAAAGGTTCACGGGGTCTTTCCGTCTAGCCGCGGATACACTGCATCTTCACAGCGATTTCAATTTCACTGAGTCTCGGGTGGAGACAGCGCCGCCATCGTTACGCCATTCGTGCAGGTCGGAACTTACCCGACAAGGAATTTCGCTACCTTAGGACCGTTATAGTTACGGCCGCCGTTTACCGGGGCTTCGATCAAGAGCTTCGCTTGCGCTAACCCCATCAATTAACCTTCCGGCACCGGGCAGGCGTCACACCCTATACGTCCACTTTCGTGTTTGCAGAGTGCTGTGTTTTTAATAAACAGTCGCAGCGGCCTGGTATCTTCGACCGGCATGAGCTTACTGAGCAAGTCATTCACCCTCACCGGCGCACCTTCTCCCGAAGTTACGGTGCCATTTTGCCTAGTTCCTTCACCCGAGTTCTCTCAAGCGCCTTGGTATTCTCTACCCGACCACCTGTGTCGGTTTGGGGTACGGTTCCTGATTACCTGAAGCTTAGAGGCTTTTCCTGGAAGCATGGCATCAACCACTTCGCTTTCTAAAAGAAAGCTCGTCATCAGCTCTCGACATTGAGATCCCGGATTTACCTAAGATCCCTGTCTACCGCCTTAAACTTGGACAACCAACGCCAAGCTGGCCTAGCCTTCTCCGTCCCCCCATCGCAGTAACCAGAAGTACGGGAATATTAACCCGTTTCCCATCGACTACGCTTTTCAGCCTCGCCTTAGGGACCGACTCACCCTGCGTCGATTAACGTTGCGCAGGAACCCTTGGTCTTTCGGCGTGCGAGTTTTTCACTCGCATTGTCGTTACTCATGTCAGCATTCGCACTTCTGATACCTCCAGCAAGCTTCTCAACTCACCTTCACAGGCTTACAGAACGCTCCTCTACCGCTCAACTTACGTTGAACCCGTAGCTTCGGTGCATGGTTTGAGCCCCGTTACATCTTCCGCGCAGGCCGACTCGACTAGTGAGCTATTACGCTTTCTTTAAAGGATGGCTGCTTCTAAGCCAACCTCCTAGCTGTCTAAGCCTTCCCACATCGTTTCCCACTTAACCATGACTTTGGGACCTTAGCTGACGGTCTGGGTTGTTTCCCTTTTCACGACGGACGTTAGCACCCGCCGTGTGTCTCCCGTGCTGACACTTGCTGGTATTCGGAGTTTGCATCGGTTTGGTAAGTCGGGATGACCCCCTAGCCGAAACAGTGCTCTACCCCCAGCAGTGATACACGAGGCGCTACCTAAATAGCTTTCGAGGAGAACCAGCTATCTCCGAGCTTGATTAGCCTTTCACTCCGATCCACAGGTCATCCGCTAACTTTTCAACGGTAGTCGGTTCGGTCCTCCAGTCAGTGTTACCTAACCTTCAACCTGCCCATGGATAGATCGCCCGGTTTCGGGTCTATTCCCAGCGACTAGACGCCCTATTAAGACTCGCTTTCGCTACGCCTCCCCTATTCGGTTAAGCTCGCCACTGAAAATAAGTCGCTGACCCATTATACAAAAGGTACGCAGTCACCTAACAAAGTAGGCTCCCACTGCTTGTACGCATACGGTTTCAGGTTCTATTTCACTCCCCTCTCCGGGGTTCTTTTCGCCTTTCCCTCACGGTACTGGTTCACTATCGGTCAGTCAGTAGTATTTAGCCTTGGAGGATGGTCCCCCCATGTTCAGACAACGTTTCACGTGCGCCGTCCTACTCGATTTCACTTCAAGGATCTTTTCGTATACGGGGCTATCACCCACTATGGCGGCACTTTCCAGAGCCTTTTACTAAGATCAAAGAAGCTTAAGGGCTAATCCCCGTTCGCTCGCCACTACTAAGGGAATCTCGGTTGATTTCTTTTCCTCAGGGTACTTAGATGTTTCAGTTCCCCTGGTTCGCCTCTTGCACCTATGGATTCAGTACAAGATACCTAGGTTATCCTAGGTGGGTTCCCCCATTCAGAGATCTCCGGATCAAAGTCTGTTTGCCGACTCCCCGAAGCTTATCGCAGGCTACCACGTCTTTCATCGCCTCTGACTGCCAAGGCATCCACCGTATGCGCTTCTTCACTTGACCATATAACCCCAAGCAATCTGCTTCACAGCGAAGCTTGTGGTTGGTTGGTGAATACGACATTCGCCGAAAATTCGCGCTTGAACTCGCAAATTTTGCCTTGAGTTGCTGAGTGCAGTGAAACACTCAACAAGTCACTTCTATCACATACCCAAATTTTTAAAGAACGATTCCGGTAAAGACCAGAAATCAACATTCATCAGCCAGGCTGAAAATGCTCATTTCTAAACTCTAACGAGAGGTGGTGGAGCCAAGGAGGATCGAACTCCTGACCTCCTGCGTGCAAAGCAGGCGCTCTCCCAGCTGAGCTATGGCCCCAATGTCTTGAAGCCTGCGCCCCTCAACATTGGTGGGTCTGGGCAGATTCGAACTGCCGACCTCACCCTTATCAGGGGTGCGCTCTAACCAACTGAGCTACAGACCCAATCGTCTTCGCAATGAATCAAGCAATTCGTGTGGGAACTTATGAAGAAGCTGAGATCTTCGATTAAGGAGGTGATCCAGCCGCAGGTTCCCCTACGGCTACCTTGTTACGACTTCACCCCAGTCATGAATCACTCCGTGGTAACCGTCCCCCCGAAGGTTAGACTAGCTACTTCTGGAGCAACCCACTCCCATGGTGTGACGGGCGGTGTGTACAAGGCCCGGGAACGTATTCACCGTGACATTCTGATTCACGATTACTAGCGATTCCGACTTCACGCAGTCGAGTTGCAGACTGCGATCCGGACTACGATCGGTTTTATGGGATTAGCTCCACCTCGCGGCTTGGCAACCCTTTGTACCGACCATTGTAGCACGTGTGTAGCCCAGGCCGTAAGGGCCATGATGACTTGACGTCATCCCCACCTTCCTCCGGTTTGTCACCGGCAGTCTCCTTAGAGTGCCCACCTTAACGTGCTGGTAACTAAGGACAAGGGTTGCGCTCGTTACGGGACTTAACCCAACATCTCACGACACGAGCTGACGACAGCCATGCAGCACCTGTGTCAGAGTTCCCGAAGGCACCAATCCATCTCTGGAAAGTTCTCTGCATGTCAAGGCCTGGTAAGGTTCTTCGCGTTGCTTCGAATTAAACCACATGCTCCACCGCTTGTGCGGGCCCCCGTCAATTCATTTGAGTTTTAACCTTGCGGCCGTACTCCCCAGGCGGTCGACTTAATGCGTTAGCTGCGCCACTAAGATCTCAAGGATCCCAACGGCTAGTCGACATCGTTTACGGCGTGGACTACCAGGGTATCTAATCCTGTTTTGCTCCCCACGCTTTCGCACCTCAGTGTCAGTATTAGCCCAGGTGGTCGCCTTCGCCACTGGTGTTCCTTCCTATATCTACGCATTTCACCGCTACACAGGAAATTCCACCACCCTCTGCCATACTCTAGCCAGACAGTTTTGGATGCAATTCCCAGGTTGAGCCCGGGGCTTTCACATCCAACTTATCAAACCACCTACGCGCGCTTTACGCCCAGTAATTCCGATTAACGCTTGCACCCTTCGTATTTACCGCGGCTGCTGGCACGAAGTTAGCCGGTGCTTATTCTGTCGGTAACGTCAAAACAGCAAGGTATTAGCTTACTGCCCTTCCTCCCAACTTAAAGTGCTTTACAATCCGAAGACCTTCTTCACACACGCGGCATGGCTGGATCAGGCTTTCGCCCATTGTCCAATATTCCCCACTGCTGCCTCCCGTAGGAGTCTGGACCGTGTCTCAGTTCCAGTGTGGCTGATCATCCTCTCAGACCAGCTACGGATCGTCGCCTTGGTGAGCCTTTACCTCACCAACTAGCTAATCCGACCTAGGCTCATCTGGTAGCGCGAGGTCCGAAGATCCCCCGCTTTCTCCCGTAGGACGTATGCGGTATTAGCTCGAGTTTCCCCGAGTTATCCCCCACTACCAGGCAGATTCCTAGGCATTACTCACCCGTCCGCCGCTCGCCGGCATCCCGAAGGACCCGCTGCCGCTCGACTTGCATGTGTTAGGCCTGCCGCCAGCGTTCAATCTGAGCCATGATCAAACTCTTCAGTTCAATACTGCTTGGGTTTTGAGAAAACCCTAAACTTGGCTCAGCAATCGCAAATAAACTCTCGAATTCACGAGTGTTACTTGTGCTGCTGACAATCTTGCGATCATCAGTCTTACCTCACAAGCACCCACACGAATTGCTTGATTCAGTTGTTAAAGAGCGTTTCGATCAAGTCTTTCGTCTCAACCGAGGCCGCGCATTCTACAGCAGCCTTTCAACCTGTCAAGCTCTTTTTCGAAAATTTCTTTTCTACTCAATCGCTTGCCGCCTCGCCGAACTTACAACCTCTCGAAGCGGGAGGCGAATCATACAGCGTCAATTTCCGCTGTCAACCGCCTTTTTTTCACCACCTCGATCAATTCGACCGAGACACCAGCAGGCCACAACCTCCGCCCTGCCAGCGCGGCGCATTCTACTCGAATCCGCCACCTTTGCAACCCCTTTCAGCTATCTAACCTCTTGATTCAAAAGGCCTTTTTGCTGCAGTTCGCTGCGAAAGTGGTGCGCATTATAGGGGGCTTTGGCTGGGCGTCAACTACCAATAACCGATTACCTCGAAACTAGCTTTTTGGCTCGCTCTATCCTTATATAGGCAATTTGTTCAAAGGCGCTATAACACTCGATACACTGTGCCCCCTTCAAGCAGCCGTGCGTACTCATGACCCTAGATAGCGCCCCTCCACTGGATCTCATCCTATTACCCAGTTGGCTTGTGCCTGTGGAACCTGCCGGCGTCGTTCTAAGGGATCATGCGCTGGGAATTCGTGAAGGGCGTATCGCCTGCATCCTTCCCCGGGCCGACGCTGCGCTGATACCAGCCAAGCAACGTCTCGAACTTCCCGGCATGCTTCTGACGCCCGGTTTGGTCAATGCTCATGGCCACGCTGCGATGACGTTGTTTCGGGGCCTGGCAGACGACTTGCCACTCAAGAACTGGCTCGAAGACCACATCTGGCCCGCCGAAGCCAAATGGGTCGATGAGGATTTCGTCCGGGTTGGCTCCGAGCTGGCGATCGCTGAGCAGCTCCAAGGTGGTATCACCTGCTTTTCTGACATGTACTTCTACCCGGACGCCGTCAGTGAAGTGGTGCACCGGACGGGGACACGCGCGCAGATCACCATCCCCATCCTGAACATCGCCGTGCCCGGCGCTCGCGATTCCGATGAGGCCCTTCGCAAGGGGCTTTCGCTGTTCGATGACCTCAAGCAGCACCCAAGAATCTGCGTTGCCTTTGGTCCGCACGCCCCCTACTCGGTCAACGACGAACGCCTAAGCGCCATCCAGGTTCTCGTGAACGAGATGGATGCTGGCATCCACATGCATGTCCATGAGACAGCCAGGGAAATCGAGGACGGAGTACGTCTGCATGGTGAGCGCCCGCTGGCGCGACTGGCCAGGCAACAGTTGCTCGGCCCGCGCTTCCAGGCGGTTCATATGACTCAGGTGAATGAGGATGACCTGGCGCTGCTCGTCGAGCACAACTGCAGTGTCATTCATTGCCCCGAGTCGAACCTGAAGTTGGCCAGCGGCTTCTGCCCAGTGGAGCGGTTGTGGGAGGCTGGTGTAAACGTCGCGATCGGCACGGACGGCGCGGCGAGCAACAATGACCTGGACCTTTTGGGCGAAACGCGCACCGCTGCACTGCTGGCTAAAGCGGTTGCAGGCTCGGCCACTGCGCTCGATGCCCATCGCGCGCTACGCATGGCCACATTGAATGGCGCGCGCGCGCTGGGGCTGGATGAAGAGATCGGTTCACTGGAGATAGGCAAGGCGGCCGACCTGGTCGCGTTTGACCTGTCGCGCCTGGCACAACAGCCGATCTATGATCCGGTTTCGCAGCTCATCTATTCCTGCAATCGGGATCACGTCCGCCACGTCTGGGTAGCCGGCAAGCAGCTACTCGACGATCGCCGACTGACCCGCATTAACGAACCTGATCTCCTCGCGCGCGTCCAGGCGTGGGCAGAGCGCATTACCAGAGAAAGACTGTGAGCGTGTACGGCACTTCAGCGTTGCAGCGGGCCCGCCTGCTGTAGAGTACCGCCCCGGATGAATGAACTGGCCGCGGCGACGCAGCCCCTATCAACAGACTGCAACGGAACTGAACATGAGCAACGTCGATCATGCTGAAATCGCAAAATTCGAGGCCCTCGCTCACCGCTGGTGGGACAGGGAAAGCGAGTTCAAACCGTTGCACGAAATCAATCCGTTACGCGTCAACTGGATCGATGAGCGAGCCACACTTGCCGGCAAGAAGGTTCTCGATGTTGGTTGTGGCGGCGGAATACTCAGCGAATCCATGGCGCGCCGAGGCGCTCAGGTCACCGGCATCGACATGGGCGAGGCCCCTCTTTCGGTGGCGCGCCTGCATCAGCTCGAGTCCGAACTGGACATCGATTACCGACAGATCACTGCTGAAGCATTGGCGGCTGAACAGCCAGGTCAGTACGACGTCGTAACCTGTCTCGAAATGCTCGAGCATGTTCCCGATCCGGCATCCGTCATTCGCGCCTGTCACGCACTGGTCAAACCCGGCGGACAGGTGTTCTTCTCGACCATCAGCCGCAACCCCAAGGCCTATGCGCTGGCTATAGTGGGCGCCGAGTACCTATTGCAGCTGCTGCCGCGCGGCACCCATGACTACCGCAAATTCATCCGGCCGTCCGAGCTTGGCGCCTGGTGTCGTGAGACCGGGCTGGCAATGAACGACATTGTCGGACTTACCTACAACCCGCTCACCAAGCAGTACAAGCTCACCGACGACGCCGACGTGAACTACATGGTCCAGACCACCCGGGAGGCATGATGCGCCTGCGCGCCGTACTGTTCGACATGGACGGGACCCTGCTCGACACGGCTCCCGATTTCATCGCCGTGATCCAGGCCATGCGCCACGCTCGCGGGCTGCCTCCGGTAGCCGAAGCGCGAGTGCGCGACGTTGTCTCCGGCGGCGCTCGAGCAATGGTGCTGAACGCCTTCGACGTCGCCCCGGATTCAGCCGAATTCGAAGCCCTGCGGCTGGAGTTTCTCGACCGTTATCAGGAGCATTGCGCCGTTTACAGCCGGCTCTACGATGGCATGGAGCAATTGCTCGTCGACATCGAAAAGGCGGGATTGATCTGGGGAGTCGTGACAAACAAGCCCGTGCGCTTCGCCGAGCCCATCATGCAAAGGCTCGGCCTCGCCGAGCGTTCCTCGGTTCTCGTCTGCCCCGACCATGTAACGCGAAGCAAGCCCGACCCCGAGCCGATGCTGCTCGCCTGCGACAAGCTGAGCCTGGAGCCAGCAAGCGTGCTCTTCGTGGGTGATGACCTGCGCGACATCGAATCCGGCCGGGCTGCAGGCAGCAGGACTGCCGCGGTCCGTTACGGCTATATCCACCCGGGCGACGACCCCAGTCACTGGGGAGCGGATGTCGTCGTATCCCATCCGCAGGAGCTGCGCAGCGTGCTGGACCATGCCCTTTGCCGCTGCTGACCGATTGGTATCCACCCTTTAGCGAGATTTCCCATGTTCGATTACACCGCGCGCCCAGACCTGCTCGCCGGGCGCATCATTCTGGTAACCGGCGCAGGTCGCGGTATCGGTGAAGCCGCCGCCAAAGCCTATGCCGCGCACGGCGCCACCGTCCTGCTGCTTGGCAAGACCGAAGAAAACCTCAATCGCGTATACGATGAAATCGAAGCGGCCGGGCACCCGCAGCCTGCGGTCATCCCGTTCAACCTGGAAACCGCACTGCCCCATCAGTACGACGAGCTGGCGGCCATGATCGAGCGTGAGTTCGGACGGCTCGACGGCTTGCTGCACAACGCTTCGATCGTCGGCCCGCGCACCCCGGTCGAGCAGCTTTCCGGGGAAAACTTCATGCGTGTCATGCAGGTAAACGTCAACGCCATGTTCATGCTTACCAGCACCCTGCTGCCGCTGCTGAAGCTCTCGACAGACGCATCGATCCTGTTCACGTCCAGCAGTGTAGGGCGCAAGGGGCGTGCCTACTGGGGCGCGTACGCGGTATCCAAGTTCGCCACCGAGGGGCTCATGCAAGTCGTCGCGGACGAACTGGATGGCACCGCCCCGGTCAGGGCCAACAGTGTCAACCCGGGCGCGACCAGGACCGACATGCGCGCCAAGGCCTACCCGGCCGAGAATCCGCTGAACAACCCCCTGCCAAGCGAAATCATGCCGGTGTACCTGTATCTCATGGGCCCGGACAGCGTCGGAGTCAACGGGCAAGCGTTCGATGCTCAGGGCTGACGTTCGAGTGACGGTTTTCCGTCTGCGCTCTGCGGCGCCGCTGTCAAAATGACATCAAACGCAGCGGCTAACCGCTCAGCTCGCTGTCGATCGGCACCATAGTTTTCCTCTAAGCCACTGAATTCAGTGGCTTTTCTTTTTCTGGCATCGTTTTAGCTTATCAGCAGGCATCAAGCGTAACGTCACCTGGAGCAGACAATGCTGCCTGCCATGCAGAACGATTCCACCATCGAGCACCTCGCCAGCCGCGACTCACAGCGGTCGCCGGCTGGTCCCGTACGGCTGGGCGTACCGGTGACGCTGAGCGATCTGCGACGCACCTTGGGGCAGCGTCTGCAGACGAGCCTGGAGATCGATCGGCTGCTGGGCTTCTTCTATGAAGAGGTACCTGCGCTCATGGCGCTGGATGGTCTGTTCTACCGCCACCCGGAAAGCGACCTGCGCCTCGAATATGGCCGGCCGGGCCCGCATAGCGCCAGCTATCGCCTGAGCCAGGACGCCGCCGACCTCGGAGAGATCACGCTCTACCGCGCGCAAGTGTTCTGCGAGCAAGAGCTGGCGCAGCTGGAGAGCCTGATGGGCGTGCTGGTCTTCCCCCTGCGCAACGCTCTGCTCTACCGTGCGGCGCTGATGGCCTCGCTGAAGGACTCACTGACCGGCGCCGGCAACCGGGTGGCCCTCGATCAGAGCCTCGCACGCGAAGTGGAACTGGCCCGACGGCACCAGCAACCGCTGTCGGTGGTGATGCTCGACATGGACCATTTCAAGCAGCTCAACGACCGCCACGGGCACGCTGCGGGCGATGCCGCACTACGGCTGGTGGCCGCCGAGCTTCGCGATCAGCTACGTAACGTCGACATGGTGTTCCGCTACGGCGGCGAAGAGTTCGTCCTGCTGCTTTCCAACACGGACGGAGCCTGTGCTGCAATTGCCGCTGAGCGTGTGCGAGCAGCCATCGAGCGGCTACCGTTCGAATACGACCGGCAACCGATTCCGCTGAGCATCAGTCTTGGCTGTGCCACCTATCGGCATGGCGAAACACCTCACGAGTTGCTGAGGCGCGCGGATGAACTGCTCTATCTCGCCAAACGCAACGGCCGGAATCGGTTGCAAACCTGCTTCGACCAGGAATGAAAAAAGCGCCCGCAGGCGCTTTTTTCATTTAGGGTTCACGACGCCGACGACCAGCGCCTCCGCCACCTTTGCGCGGCTTGTCGGCCGCCGATCCACGGCCGGCATCGGAGCCAGGCTTGCCGGGGCGACGATTATCGCTCGGGCGCTCTGCCAGTGGCGTCCCGCGGCTTCCGGCAGGGCGCGGCTTGCGTGCCCCCGTGTCGCGAGGCGCACGCGGCGACTCGGAGCGCACATCGGCTTCGTCGGCCGGACGCAGCACACGCGGGCGTCGATCGTTGCGAACCGGCTTGGCGGCCTTGCGCTGCATACGCTCGATCTTTTCCTTGGTGCGGGTCTTCAACTCCGGCAAGGCCACCGGCTTGAGGCCGACTTCCTCGCTGAGGATATTCACCTCGCCCTGGCCCATCTCGCGCCAGCGCCCCATCGGCAGGTCCGACGTCATGAACACCGGGCCGAAACGCACGCGCTTGAGCCGGCTCACCACAACCCCCTGGGACTCCCACAAGCGCCGGACTTCGCGGTTGCGTCCTTCCATCACCACGCAGTGGTACCAATGATTGAGCCCCTCGCCGCCTGGCGCCTCCTGGATGTCCGTAAAGCGCGCCGGGCCGTCCTCGAGCATCACGCCGGTCTTGAGGCGCTCAAGCATTTCCTCGGTGACCTCGCCACGGACGCGCACGGCGTACTCGCGGTCCATCTCATAGGACGGGTGCATCAGCCGATTGGCCAGCTCGCCGTCCGTGGTGAACAGCAGCAGGCCGGTGGTGTTGATGTCCAGTCGGCCGACATTGATCCAGCGTCCTTCTTTAAGGCGCGGCAGGCGGTCGAAGATGGTAGGCCGGCCCTCGGGATCGTTGCGGGTACAGATCTCGCCTTCGGGCTTGTTGTAAATCAGCACGCGACGGACGATCTGCCCGGGTTCCTCGCGCTTGATCAGGCGGCCGTCGATGGCGATGGCGTCCTGCGACTCGACACGTTGGCCAAGGCTGGCCACCGAGCCGTTCACCTTGACCCGGCCTTCGCTGATCCAGGTTTCCGCGTCGCGGCGAGAGGCGAGCCCAAGGCGGGCCAGCACTTTCTGCAGTTTTTCGCCGTGCGCCACATGGGCAACGGAGTCTTCGTGTTCGGTCATCCTGGCACCTCCCGGTGTGTCATATCCGAGTGAAAGGGCGCGCATCATACTCGCATCGCCCGGCCTGCACGAGGCCCTTGCTCATGCCAGGGCCGCGAGGGCCTGTGCGCTGGCCTGGCGGATCGCGGCCCAATCACCGGCGTTGAGCGCGGCGGCCTCGATCATCCAGGTCCCGCCGACGCACATGACGTTGGGCAGCCCCAGGTACTGCGCCGCGTTGCCGGCATTCACCCCGCCGGTCGGGCAGAACCGCGCATCGGGAAAAGGTCCGGCAAATGCCTTGAGCGCCGCCATGCCGCCACAGATCTCTGCAGGGAAGAGTTTGAAACGCCGGTACCCCAGGCTGTAACCCTCCATGATCTCGCTAGCGGTAGCCACGCCCGGCAGCAACGGCACCGAACACTGCACGCCCGCCTCGAGCAGCTCACGGCTGGCGCCGGGAGAGACGACGAACTGGGCCCCTGCCGCCTCGACCTCGTCCATCATGCGCCGGTCGAGCACGGTGCCTGCACCGACGACCAGATCCGGGCGCTGCTCGCGCAGACGGCGGATCGCGGTCAGGCCATGCGCCGAACGCAAAGTGATCTCCAGCGCCGTCAGGCCACCGCTGGCGAGTGCGTCGGCCAGCGGCAGGATCTGCTCTTCGCTGCCGATGGTGATCACCGGGAGAATGCGCGCCCGGCTGCAGATCGCTTCGATCAGGGCGTTCTTCTGCTCCATCGACATATCGCTCTCCTCGGGCCTCAAGGGCACCAGTAGATTTCCAGGGGGGAATGGATGAACGCACGGATCGGCATCTGCAAGGCATCGGCCGAGAGTGCATCACGCAGGGTGTCCAGCTTGGCCAGCCCCTGGATGGCCAGGTACTGCGTCCGCGCGCTGGCCAGGATGGGGTACGACAGGCTCAGCCGCTCATGCGGCGCGCTGGGCGCGCGCATCGGTACACAGGGCTCGGGGCAATCATCGCGCAGGGCGTGCGCCAGGTTGTCACTGCCGGGAAACAGCGAGGCGGTATGACCGTCTTCACCCATGCCCAGCACCAGCACGTCGATGGGCTGGGCCAGGCCGGTGAGCACTTCAGCCGCGTGGCGGGCCGCTTCAGCGAGCGTATCGGCCGGGCTGTAAAGCCCTAGGAATTGCGCCTGTGCAGCCGGCCCCTGCAGCAGATAGCGGCGCACCAGCGCTTCGTTGCTGGCCTCGTCGCTCGGTGGCACCCAGCGCTCGTCCGCGAGGGTGACCTGCACGCGACTCCAGTCGAGCTCGCGGCGCGACAGCGCCTCGAAGAATGGAATCGGGCTGCGGCCGCCGGAAACCGCCAGGCTCGCAATCCCATGGGTGTGCACCGCATAGTCGAGCACCTTGGCCACGCCATCGGCCATCACCTCGGCCATTCGTTTCGCGTCGGCCAGGCTGTGCGCCACCACACCGGTGGGTAGATCGAGTTCAGAGATCGCCATACCAGGACCTCCCGTCACGAGTAATCAGGGCAATCGAAGCGACCGGCCCCCAGGAGCCGGCCGGATAGAGCTTGAGACTGTCGCCCAGACGGGTCCAGCCGTCGATCAGCTGATCGCACCATTGCCAGGCGTACTCGACTTCGTCCCGCCGCACGAACAGGTTCTGGTTGCCCTGCATCACTTCGAGCAACAGGCGCTCGTAGGCGTCAGGGATGCGCGCGCTCTTGTACGTCTCGGAAAAGTTCAGTTGCAGCGGGCCACTGCGCAGGTGCATGCCCTTGTCCAGCCCCTGCTCCTTGGTCATCACCTGCAGCGAGATGCCTTCGTCCGGCTGCAGGCGGATGATCAGACGATTGCTGATGAGCGAGCGCTGCTCGGGCGCGAAGATGTAGAACGGCGGCTCCTTGAAATGGATGACGATCTGCGACAGCTTCTGCGCCATGCGCTTGCCGGTGCGCAGGTAGAACGGGACGCCGGACCAGCGCCAGTTGCAGATGTCCGCACGCAGCGCGACAAAGGTCTCGGTGCTGCTCTGGGCGTTCGAGTTTTCCTCTTCGAGGTAGCCGGGCACCGCCCTGCCCCCGGCGATGCCGGCAGCGTACTGGCCGCGAACGACGCGTTGCCCGAGCAGCTCGGGAGTAATCGGCGCGAGTGCCTTGAGGACCTTGACCTTCTCGTCGCGGATGCTGTCGGCGGTAAGGTTGCTCGGCGGGTCCATGGCGATCAGGCAGAGCAGCTGCAACAGGTGGTTCTGCACCATGTCGCGCAACTGGCCAGCCTGGTCGAAATAGCCCCAACGCCCCTCGATGCCAACGGTCTCGGCGACGGTGATCTCGACATGGGAAATGTGGTGCTGATTCCACTGCGTCTCGAAAAGACTGTTGGCAAAGCGCAGAGCAATCAGGTTCTGCACCGTTTCCTTGCCCAGGTAATGGTCGATCCGATAGACGCGGCTCTCGGGAAAATACTGCGCCACCGCTTCATTGACGACACGCGACGACGCCAGGTCGTGGCCGATGGGCTTCTCCAGCACCACCCGGGCATGCTCGGCCAGACCGACCGCTGCGAGATGCTGGCAGATCATCCCGTACACCGAGGCCGGGGTAGCGAAATAGGCGATGAGCGTTGGGCCGGCGCCGACACGCTCGGCCAACGCCACGTAGCTCTGGGCATCGCGGAAGTCCATCCGCAGAAAGCTCAACCGCGCACGAAAGCGCTGCAGCACCTCTTCGTCTATTTCCCTGGCAGGTACATGGCGCCGCAGATGTTCGTCAATGAAGGCCAGATGGCCGCCTTCATCGCCCGGGTCGCGCGCCAGGGCCAGGATGCGCGTATCGGCATGCAGCAAGCCAGCCCGGTCAAGTTGATAGAGCGCCGGGAACAGCTTGCGTAGCGCCAGGTCGCCAAGCGCACCGAACAGGGCAAAGGTACAGGGATCGACAGTTATCGCAGGCATCAGAGGCGTTCTACTGACCATGGCATTCAAAGATAACAGCCAGCTGTCGCACAGCGACCCGGCGTCGGGACGGCGCGCAACAGCCATCGTATAGAACAGACAGGGTTATTTCGGGAAATCTCCCGAACAGAGGCGCAGTTCGTCCCGCAGAGCAGGCAGGCCGACGCAAGGCGGCGCCAAGGACATGACGCCGCGGCAGATTCGCCAGGAAACAGCCTGGCCCCGCCGGCTGCGGAGGCCAGGCTGTGCGGCTACCACCAGTGTTCGACCTGCACGCCGAAGTTGGAGCCGTGCCGTGCACTGCCAAAGGTACCGCTGTCGGACAGGGTCGAGCCCGGGTCCATCTGGCTGGCAGCAACCTGCGCGGCCTTGTTCCAGCTCGCATAGGTGTAATAGAGCCGGATTTCCGGGCGCGCCCAGAACCCCGGGCCGGTCGGCGACCAGGTCGGTGCGATGGTGAACTTGGTCAGCTTGCGTGTGCCGTCGCTCGCATCGACCTGATCGTGCCCCAGCTCGGTGACCAGCTTGAACTGCTCGCTGATCGCATACGAAGGGCGCACGCCGATCGACAGCCAGTCCTGGTCGGCGCCATCGTCACGCGTGTCCTTCTGGTAGACCACCTGGAACTGGCCGCCGAAACGGGACGTGGTCTGCCAGTCGAAATATTCGACGACACGCCAGCTCTTGGCGCTGTTGTCCAGGGTGACATCGCCGGTATAGCCGAGGCCCGTCCCCGGCCCGCGGCCGTATTGCACGGCGAAGGTGTTGCCACCGCCGAGAAAACCGTCCTGCTTGTGCTGCACGGTGACGGCCCAGCCGCTATGCGCGTCGGTGCGATCGGGCTTGTCGATGTAACTGACGCCGAACTCCAGCTCCCCGCCGGGATTGCTGTCGAAGCCGCCGACGTTGAAGTCGTGCCGGTTGACGTAATTCTTCTGGAACACGTTGTCCTTGCGCGAGAACGCGTAGCTGTACTTCAGGCCGCCATATTCGAAGTCCTCGATACCGGCGCCGGTAGCGCTCTGGTTCCAGTAGTAGAAGTCGGAGATGTGGATGTCGTTACGCTTGTAGAACCGCCGCCCGGCCCACAGCGAACCATTGTTCAGCGCCGGCACCTTGCTCCACTCGGCATAGGCCTGGACCATTCGCGCCCAGCCATGGTCGCCGGTGAATTCCGGCGTATGACCGTACCCGTTGTACAGCGCGGCCATGCCCTCCAGGCTCAGCACCGAACCGTCGGCAAAGGTGAACAGGTCCTGTCGCAGGTCCAATTCGGCGTACTGTTCGCATTCGTTACCCAGGCGGTACTTGGTCTGCGCACCGGGTAGCTGGAAGCAGGACTGGGTTCCGCCCTCGGTGGAGCCGCCCACCCCGCTACGCAGGTAGCCGGTGAAGTCGAGCGCCAGGGTGGTTCCCGGCAGCGCCAGCGCGCCGAGCGACAGCGCCAAACCAACCGTTGTTGTTGTTTTCATCGTTCACTCCCACTGTTGTTATTGTTCTCGACGTTACTGCTACGACCCTCCGGCCGTGACGGTTATCCCGCCGTAGAGCGGCTGGCCGCATTTTTTGCCAACCCGCACTCAACGGCTCTTGAACAGCGCCACATTGTGCGGGCGGCCTGCCGCCTGTGCACCCAACCGTTCGCCACTGTGCGCATCGAACAGCAGCACCTTGGCCGGATCGAACTGCAGCGTCAGGCACTGGCCGACCTGCGGCGCCGCGTCCGGCGCCATGCGGCAGCAGACCTTGGTTTCATTGAGCGTGACGAAGGCCAGCGTGTCGGGCCCGGTCGGCTCGATCACCTCGACCTCGGCACGTACGGCTGGCAGCGTCGCATCACCCTGGCCGACCAGAATCTGTTCGGGGCGCACGCCCAGGATCACCTCGCGGCCATCGAGTTCGGCCGCGTCGGCCACCATAAGCGGCAGTTCGCACGCCGTCTTGGCCGAAGCCCCGGCGGCACTCTCGAGCATCGCCAGCCATTGGCCGCCCTGGCACTGCAGACGCAGCGGGATGAAGTTCATCGGCGGCGAACCGATGAAGCTGGCAACGAACAGGTTGGCCGGGTCGTTGTAGATCTGCTGCGGTGTACCGAACTGCTGGACGATGCCGTCCTTCATCACCGCCACCTTGTCACCGAGGGTCATCGCCTCGATCTGATCGTGGGTCACGTAAACCGTGGTGGTCTTCAGCCGCTGGTGCATGAGCTTGATTTCGGTGCGCATCTCCACGCGCAACTTGGCATCGAGGTTCGACAGCGGCTCGTCGAACAGGTAGATCTTCGGCCGCCGCGCCAGCGCCCGGCCCATCGCCACCCGTTGCTGCTGGCCACCGGAGAGCTGCGAGGGCTTGCGCATGAGCAGGTGTTCGATCTGCAGCAGCTTGGCGACCCGCGCCACCTCCTCATCGATCCGCTCCTGCGGCACCTTGCGCATCTTCAGGCCGAAGGCGATGTTGTCGCGCACGTTCATCGTCGGGTACAGCGCGTAGGACTGGAACACCATGGCGATGTCCCGATCCTTCGGGCTCATGCCGCTGATGTCCTGCCCTTCGACGAGAATCTCGCCACCGCTGATGTCTTCCAGCCCGGCAATGCAGTTCATCAGTGTGGATTTGCCGCAGCCGGACGGCCCGACCAGGATCAGGAACTCGCCGGAGTCGATCTTCAGGTCGATGTGTTTGAGCGTGTCCGGCAGACCGGCGGCGTAGCGCTTGTTGACGTTGCACAATTCGAGGGATGCCATGGTCCGTTTCCTCAACCTTTGACCGCGCCGGCCGTTAGGCCGCGCAGGAAGTACTTGCCGGCCAGCACATAGACGACCAGCGTGGGGAGGCCGGCGATCATCGCGGCGGCCATATCGACGTTGTATTGCTTGGCTCCGGTGCTGGTGTTGACCAGGTTGTTCAGCGCCACCGTGATCGGCTGGCTGTCACCGCTGGCGAACACCACACCGAACAGGAAGTCGTTCCAGATCTGAGTGAACTGCCAGATCAGGCAGACCATGATCGTCGGCACCGACATCGGCAGCAGGATGCGCCCGAAGATGGTGAAGAACCCCGCGCCATCCAGCCGCGCGGCACGTACCAGGGCATCGGGAATGCTCACGTAGAAGTTGCGGAAGAACAGCGTGGTGAAGGCCAGGCCATAGACCACGTGAACCAGCACCAGCCCCGCGGTGGTGTTGGCCAGGCCCAGCTTGCCGAGGGTGAATGACGCCGGCAGCAGGATCACCTGGAACGGCAGGAAGCAGCCGAACAGCAGCAGGCCGAAGAACAGCTGCGAGCCACGGAAGCGCCACATCGACAACACGTAGCCGTTCAGCGCGCCCAACAGCGTAGAGATGACCACCGCCGGCACGGCAATCTTCACCGAGTTCCAGAAATAGCCGCCGACGCTGTCCCAGGCGCTGATCCAGCCGGCCAGGGTAAAGGCCTCCGGCAACGACAGCAGATTGCCAGCACGGATGTCGGCCGGGGTCTTGAAGCTGGTCAGCAGCATGACCACCAGCGGAACCAGATAGACCGCACAGGCCAGCAGCAGGGTTGCATGGATCATCAGGCGGCTGGGGCTGAAGGGCTTGTGCCCGACGACACTAGTCATGGCGCTTGTTCCTCAGTTCCGAATACAGGTAGGGCACGATGATGGCCAGCACGGCGCCAAGCATGAGCATTGCGCTCGCCGCCCCCAGGCCCATCTGGCCCCGGGTGAAGGTGTGGGCGTACATGAACATCGCCGGCAGGTCGGAGGCGTAGCCGGGGCCGCCGGCCGTCATCGCCGCGACCAGGTCGAAGCTCTTGATGGCGATGTGGGCAAGGATCATCAGCGCGCTGAAGAACACCGGGCGCAGGCTCGGCAGCACGATGCGCAGATAGATGCTCGGCAGGCTGGCGCCGTCGACCTGCGCGGCGCGCACGATCGACTGGTCGACCCCGCGCAGCCCGGCGAGAAACAGCGCCATGACGAAACCGGAGGCTTGCCATACCGCGGCAATCACCAGGCAGTAGACGACCCGATCCGGGTCCACCAGCCAGTCGAAGCGAAAGCCTTCCCAGCCCCAGTCGCGCAGCAGCTTGTCCAGGCCCAGGCCCGGGTTGAGCAGCCATTTCCAGGCCGTCCCGGTGACGATCATCGACAGGGCCATGGGGTACAGGTAGACGGTGCGGATGAAGCCTTCGCGGCGGATACGCTGGTCGAGCAGCACAGCCAGCAGCACGCCGATCGCCAGGCTGATGGCGATGAACAGCCCGCCGAATGCCAGCAGGTTCTTGCTGGCCACCCACCAGCGGTCGTTTTCCCACAGCCGCAGGTATTGCTCGAGCCCGACCCACTTGTAGCTCGGCATGAAGCGCGAGTTGGTGAACGACAGGACGAAGGTCCAGAAGATGTAGCCATAGAAGCCGACCAGCACGATCAGCATGCTCGGTGCGAGCACCAGCCTGGGCAGCCAGTTCTGCAGCGCATCGAGCGGCGAGGCCTTGGCGAAGACAGCGGTTGAGCTCATGGAAGCCGCTCCGGTGAAGTGAATGTCGTCCCGCTGGCTTTCTTTCGAGTGCAGGTCGCCGTGGCGCCTGGGGCACCGGGTGAAAGCCAGGGGGGATGGGGCCGCGCCAGGCGGCCCTGTGCTTACTGGACGGCCTGGATGGCGGCCGCCAGTTGCTGCACGGCCTTCGCCGGATCGGCGTCCGGATCGTTGAAGAAGTTGGTCACCACGTCGAACACCGCGCCCTGCACGTAGCTGGAAGCGGCCATGCCGTGCGCCAGGCTCGGCTGCAGGCCAGGCCCCTTCGCCGCCTCCTTGAAGTCGGCCATCGACTGTTGGGCGCAGCTGTCAAAGGCGCTCATGTCCTCGTCCAGACGCACCGGGATCGAACCCTTGTTCTGGTTGAAGAACTGCTGGAACTTCGAGCCGAGCACGGTTCGCGCCAGGTCCTGCTGGGCCTTGCGATCTTCTGCATCGTTCAGCTTGAACATCGCCAGCGAGTCGACGTTGAAGGCGAAGCTGCCCTGGGTTCCAGGGAACGGCAGGCACTGATAGTCCTTGCCGGCCACCTTGTTCGCCGCGGTCCACTCGCTCTTGGCCCAGTCGCCCATGATCTGCATGCCGGCCTTGCCGTTGATCACCATGACGGTGGCCGCGTTCCAGTCGCGCCCGGCGGCATCGGCATCGATATAGCCACGCAGCTTCTTCAGCGCCGCGAAGGCCTCGACCATCTTGTCGCCGGTGAGCGTCTGGCGGTCGAGTTCGACGAACGCCTTGTGGTAGTCCTGCGGGCCGAGGACGCTGAGCACGATGTCCTCGAACACGGTGCCGTCCTGCCAGGGCTGGCCACCATGGGCGATGGGCACGAAGCCGGCCGCCTGGAGCTTGTCGGCGGCAGCGAAGAATTCGTCGAGCGTCTTTGGAGGCTTCGCACCGGCCTTGGCGAACACCTCGGGGTTGATCCACAGCCAGTTGACGCGATGTACGTTGACGGGCACGGCCACATAGGCGCCGTCGTACTTCATGATGCCGGCGATCTGCTTCGGCAGGATCTCGTCCCAGTTGTTTTCCCGGGCGACGTCGTCCAGTTCGGTGAGCAGGCCCAGTTCGCCCCACTCCTGGATATCCGGCCCCTTGATCTGGGCCGCGGCCGGCGGGTTGCCGGATACCGCGCGGGTCTTCAGCACGGTCATGGCCGCTTCGCCGCCACCGCCGGCGACGGCGAAATCCTTCCAGGTGTGGCCCTGGTCTTCGACCAGTTGCTTGAGGGTGTCGGCCGCGCGCTTCTCGCCGCCGGACGTCCACCAGTGAAGCACTTCGACTTCGCCGGCATGGGCAGCGAACGGCAGGAGGGACGCCAGGGAAACGGCAGCGGCAAGACGGGTGATCGCTTTCATTGCTTGGTCCTTTCTTGTTGTTATCCGAGGCAAGTCGATGCTTGCGTTGCCTGGATTCTAGGCACGCCCGCTGCGCGCTCGGGTAACGAAGGGGCGGGAGTTGGTCACAGGCTCGTTACATTCATGCAGGTCGGGTCACCGCGGCAGCGCCAAGGTCACCCGCAGGCCGCCCTCACGCAGGTTCTGCAGGCTCACCTCGCCGCCGTGGGCGTGCGCGATGTTGCGTGCGATGCCCAGCCCCAGACCGTAGCCCTGCTGCTGCGCCGCCAGCCGGAAGTGCGGCTCGAAGATCTTCTCCAGACGCTGCTCGGGTACGCCCGGCCCCTCATCATCGACATGCAGGGTGAACAGTCGCCCGTCGTCTTCGATACGCAGATGCGCGCGCTCGCCGTATTTGAGTGCGTTGTCCAGCAGGTTGCCAATACAGCGCTTGAGCGCCAGCGGTTTGCCGGGATAGGGCGCCACCGCCCTGCCCTCCAGGGTCACCCGGCCATTGCCGGCGGGTGCCAGATAGGGTTCGGTGACGGTATCGAGCAGCAGGTTGAGGTCGACCGGCTCGATGTTCTCGTGGATATCGGTGTCCTTGACGCACTGCAGCGCGCCCTTGACCAGCAGCTCGAGTTCATCCAGATCGCGGCCGAACTTGGCCTGCAGCGCCTCGTCCTCCAGCAGCTCCACGCGCAGGCGCAGGCGGGTGATCGGCGTGCGCAGGTCGTGGGAGATGGCGCTGAACAATTGGCTGCGCTCGTTCAGGTAGCGGCCGATGCGCTCGCGCATGCTGTTGAACGCGCGGCTCACCTCCACCACCTCGCTGCCGCCATGCTCGGGCAGCGGCTCCACTTCGCTGCCCAGCGACATCTCCCGCGCCGCCCGTGCCAGGCGCTTGAGCGGGCGACTCTGCCAGTGCACCAAAAGACCGATGAACAACAGCAGAAAGCTGCTGGTCAGGACGATGAAGCCGATCTGCTGCGCCGGCAACCCCTCCTGCTCCAGGCTGACGTAAGGCGCCGGCATCAGCGAGGCCAGGTACAGCCACTCGTTGTCGGCGATCTGGATTTGCGTCACCAGCACCGGTGGGTCCAGCGGTTCGAGACTCAGTGCGTAGTGCGCCCAGGAGCGGGGCAGTTCGTCCAGGCTGATCTCGCCATTGAAGATTCGCAGGTCGTCGGGGCTGACGAACTGCACCGAGAGGTCGATCGCCTTGCCCAGGCGCTGGCGCAAGGCGCCTTCCACCGCCTGCAGCACGGCCCGTTTGCGTGGCGTCTCGGGCAGCACCTGCATGTTCAGCGGGCGCTCGTTGAGCGAAACGAAGAAGCGCGTGCCACCCATGCTGCGTAACTGATCGAGCACCAGCGGGCGATAGCCCAGCGGCAGGGAGCGGAAGTAGCTGACGCTCGCGGCCATGGAATGCGCCAGGCTCCGGGCAGCGGTGAGCAGGCCCTCCATCTGGCTGGCCCGTAACTGCGACACCCAGATCACGCTCGACAACGCCTGGGCCAACAGCACCACCAGCAGGGTCAGCAGCAACATCCGGCCGAGCAGCGAGCGCGGCACCGGCAGCCGCCAGCGCCGCCTGCTCGGCTCGGCGCTCGCCTGCTCCCCGCTCACGCGCGCTGCCCGTCGCCGCATGGCACCACCTGCGCCGCCAGCAGATAACCCGAGCCACGCACGGTACGGATCAGCCGGGGTGCCTTGCCGGTATCGCGCAGGCGCTGGCGCAAACGGCTGACCGCCATGTCAACGATGCGCTCGAGCGGCATCACTTCCCGGCCACGGGTCGCGTTGCCGATGGTGTCGCGATCGAGGATCTGCATGGGATGGTCGAGAAACAGCTTGAGCAGGGCGAAGTCGGCGCCGGAGAGAAATACCTCCTCGCCATCCAGGTGATGCAGCCGATGGCTGACCAGGTCGAGGCGCCAGTCATCGAAAGCCAGGACATCGCCGGCCGGCCGCTCCTGGGCGAACTGGGCGCGGCGCAGCAGCGCCTTGATCCGCGCCAGCAGCTCGCGCGGGCTGAACGGCTTGCCGAGGTAGTCGTCGGCGCCCAGCTCCAGGCCGATCACCCGGTCGGCCTCGTCGGAGCTTGCGGTCAGCATGATCACCGGCATCTGCGCCAGACGCTGATGTTCGCGCACCCAGCGGCAGAGGCTGAAGCCGTCTTCGTCGGGGAGCATCACATCGAGGATCACCAGGTCGGCGGGCTGCTCCTGAAGTGCCAGGCGAAAGCCGGCGCCATCGCCCACGGTACGCACCTGGAAACCGGCGCGGCTCAGGTAGGTTTGCAGCAGCTCGCGGATCTCCTGGTCGTCGTCGACCAGCAGAATGGATTTTACGGGTTGGCTCACGTCCATACCTTCTTGTTATGAACAACACGCGTAGCTTAGCGCGCCGCCCCGGGCCGGCGAACCGCCACCGCCCGTTGCTTGCGTCCCACTCAGGCGAGGCCGGCCTGGCGCCCTTCCATCGCCTGCTGCAGTGCTTCGCCGGCACCCAGCAACCCGGGATATTCGGCACGCACCAGCCACACCGGGATGTCGTCGAAATAGCGGCTCATCAGGCCCTTGTCGCGCAGGCAGCGGGCAAAGCCGCTGGCCAGGAAGAAGTCCGCGAAGCGCGGCACCATACCCCCGGCGATGTAGACCCCGCCTCGCGCGCCCAGCGTCAGCACGTTGTTGCCGGCGACGCGGCCGAGGAAGCAGCAGAACTGTTCGAGCACCTGTCGGGCATAGGGCTCGCCGGCCAGCGCGGCCTCGGTGACCTCGGCAGGCGAGGCCAGCACCGCTTCGCGCCCGTCGAGGGCACAACTGGCGCGATAAAGCGTGAGCAGGCCGCTGCCGCTGAGAATGTTCTCCGCACTGACATGCCCCTGCTGGCGATGCAGGTGCTGCCAGAGTTCGGCCTCGCGCAAGCTGCCGATCGGCAGGTCGACATGCCCGCCCTCGCCCGGCAAGGCGCGCCAGAGACCGTCGCCGAGTGGCAGCAGGGTACCGACGCCGAGCCCGGTGCCTGGCCCGATCACCAGCCGGGGGCGCTCGGGATCGGCACTGCCGGGGCAGACCTCGGTCAGCTCCTCGGGACGTACCCGAGTCATGCCCAGTGCCATGGCATAGAAATCGTTGATCAGCAGCAGTTCGCTGAGGCCGAGCTCACGACAGAAATCCGGTCGGTTCAGCCGCCAGTGGTTGTTGGTGAAGCGGAACTCGTCGCCGCGCACCGGGCCGGCACAGGCCAGGCAGACTGCGTCGACCTCGGCAAGCGTCTGGCCAAGGTCCTCCAGATAGGCACGGATCGCCTGTTGCGGCGTGGCGAAATCCGCCGTTGCCAGCACCCGTACCGCTTCGAGCCGCTGCTCGCGCCACAGCGCGAACCGGGCATTGGTGCCGCCAATGTCGCCAACCAGACCAAGCTTCACTTCAGCGTCTCCAGGCTGGAGGTGAAGGCGCTGGCACCGCGCTCCGCGGTGCTGAAGGCACCGCGCATGAAGGCGAACAGCTCGCGACCGCAACCAATGCCCTTGTCCTCGGGCGCCGGCGCGGCCTCACGGACGGCCCACTCGGAGGCATCGAGCAGCACGTCGAGGGTGCCCTTCACCCCGTCGACGCGCACCAGGTCGCCGTCGCGCACCTTGGCCAGTGAGCCACCGTCTATCGCCTCGGGGCACACGTGAATGGCGGCCGGCACCTTGCCGGAAGCCCCCGACATACGCCCGTCGGTCACCAGAGCGACCTTGAAGCCGCGATCCTGCAGCACTCCGAGGAAAGGCGTGAGTTTGTGCAGTTCCGGCATGCCGTTGGCCCTTGGGCCCTGGAAACGCACCACCGCGACGAAATCGCGTTCCAGTTCGCCGGCCTTGAAGGCCGCCGCCAGCTCGGCCTGGTCCTGGAACACCCGCGCCGGCGCTTCGACGATCTGATGCTCAGGCGCCACGGCCGACACCTTGGTGACACCGCGGCCAAGATTGCCGACCATCACCCGCAGGCCACCCTCGGGCGAGAACGGTCGGTCCGCCGGCCGCAGAATGCTTTCATCCAGGCTCTGCGAGGTGCCCTCGCGCCAGGCCAGCCGGCCATCGTCGAGGTAGGGCTCGCGGGTATAGCGACGCAGGCCATGCCCGGCCACGGTATTGACGTCCTCATGCAGGAGGCCGGCCTCAAGCAGCGTCCGCACGAGGAAACCCACCCCCCCTGCGGCGTGGAAGTGGTTCACATCGTCCTTGCCGTTGGGGTAGACCTTCGCCAGCGTCGGCACCACCTCGGAGAGGTCAGCCATGTCCTGCCAGGTGAGCTGGATACCGGCCGCCTGCGCAATGGCGGGCAAGTGCAACGTGTGGTTGGTGGAGCCGCCGGTGGCATTGAGCGCCACCACCGAGTTGATGATCGCCTTCTCGTCAATGATCTTGCACAGCGGCAGGAAGGAGCCGCTCTGCCGGGTCATGCGCGTAACCTGGCGTGCGGCCTCGCGGGTAAGCTCATCGCGCAGCGGTGTGTACGGATTGACGAACGAGGAACCCGGCAACTGCAAGCCCATGATTTCCACCACCATCTGGTTGGTGTTGGCCGTGCCGTAGAAGGTGCAGGTGCCTGGGCTGTGGTAGGACTTCATCTCCGAATCGAGCAGCTGCTCGCGGGTCGCCTTGCCCTCGGCGAACAGCTGGCGTACCTCGGCCTTCTCCTTGTTCGGGATGCCCGAGGGCATAGGCCCGCCCGGCACGAATACGGTCGGCAGAAAGCCGAAACGCAAGGCACCGATCAGCAACCCCGGCACGATCTTGTCGCAGATGCCAAGGCACAACGCCGCATCGAACATGTTGTGCGACAGCGCGATCGCCGTGGCCATCGCGATCACTTCGCGGCTGGCCAGGCTCATTTCCATCCCGGCCTCGCCCTGGGTCACGCCGTCGCACATGGCCGGCACCCCGCCGGCGAACTGGCCGACCGAACCGATGTCACGCAGCGCCTGCTTGATGATCTCGGGAAAGTGCTCGTACGGCTGGTGCGCCGATAGCATGTCGTTGTAGGCCGACACGATCGCAACATTGGCCTCGTCCATCAGCCGCAGGCGCTGCTTGTCCGTCGTCGAGGCGCAGCCTGCGACCCCATGAGCGAAGTTGGCGCACTGCAAACGGCCTCGCTGCGGCCCTTCGCTGGCAGCCGCTCCCATCATCGCCAGGTAGCGTTCGCGGGTGGGACGGCTGCGTTCGACCAACCGTTCGGTTACCTCAAGCACACGAGGATGCATGTCACGACTCCGCATTTGTTATTAACTTTTAAAAAATTCTGCCAGCCATCTTGCGGCATTTCCACCTTTCGTTTGCATATTTGTTGTTTAAAACAAGAAAAACGCCAGGGCGGCTTTCAAAGCACATCAGGCGTGGGTTTTGAACCGCATCGGTCGGGCAAGCGAGCTGGCCGCGCTCCGGATGCGCCGAGGCGCACTGCGTTTGCATTCGCCTGCCTCTAACCATAGGCCAGAGCGCCCAAGGCGGCGGCTTCACCCGACAACCCTGGCAGCACCCGCACACCGGGGGCAGTGCCAGCGGCGAACGGGCGCGGCGACGCCATGGCGAGTTCGACAGGGAAACGCGGCAGATATTCTGACCGCGAACACATGAACGCAGCGTCAGCGGTGCTCGCCGCTCTCGCCAGAGCTGGCCGGAACGGCATCGCCGTCCGGCTCCGCGTCCGCCTCGTCTGCCGATGGTTCCGCCGGCGCAAGGTCGTCGAAGTCGGTCTTCAGGCCCGTCTCCATGTTGTCCAGCTCAGCCAGCAGCGTGCGGAAACTGGTCTGCTCGCGCTCGCTCTGCGCTGGCGATTCGTCCGCAGCCTGGTCGGCTCTGGCCTGCAGCGAAGCCGGCACCGCGGCGTCGTCATCCTCGAGCACGGTGCGCGGCCCGAGCTCCATCTCACGGAGCACGGCCAGCGGAGGCAGCTCATCGAGATTCTTCAGGTTGAAGTGATCGAGAAATGCCTTGGTGGTGGCGAACATCGCCGGTCGCCCCGGCACGTCTCGGTGACCAACCACGCGCACCCACTCGCGCTCGAGCAAGGTCTTGATGATCTGGCTGTTGACCGCAACCCCGCGAATGTCCTCGATCTCGCCGCGGGTGATCGGCTGGCGATAGGCGATCAACGCCAGGGTTTCCAGCAGCGCGCGCGAGTAACGCTGCGGGCGCTCCTCCCAGAGGCGACCGACCCAGGGCGCGAACCGCTCGCGCACCTGCAGACGGTAGCCACTGGCGACTTCCTTGAGTTCGAAGGCCCGCCCGCGACAGGATCTTTCCAGCACCTCGAGCGCCTTCTTCAACTGGGCCGATGAAGGCCGCTCGGCCTCCTCGAACAACTCGGCCAGCCGCTCCAGTGATAGCGGCTTGCCGGCGGCGAGCAGAAAGGCCTCGAGCAGCGAGGCAAGCTCCTTGGGTTCGCAAAGATCCAACGATCGGTTACCTCGGCTGGTCAGTCGCTGCGACTGCGGACATGGATGGGCGCGAAGGGCTCATTCTGCACCAGCTCGACGAGCGATTCCTTGATGAGTTCGAGCACGGCCATGAAGGTCACCACCACGCCGAGCCGCCCCTCCTCCACGGCGAACAGCTCGACGAACGGGACGAAGCCGCCACCTTTCAGGCGTTCGAGCACCTGGCTCATGCGTTCGCGCGTCGACAGCGCCTCACGGGTCACCTGGTGGCTCTCGAACATATCGGCACGGCGCAGCACTTCGGCCATCGAAACCAGCAACTCCTCCAGGCTCACCTGTGGCAGCAGCTTGCGCGCCCTCGCCTCGGGTGCGTCCAGCCGCGGAACATGGAATTCGCGACCGAGACGCGGCAAGTCGTCGAGGCCTTCGGCCGCCGCCTTGAAGCGCTCGTATTCCTGCAGCCGGCGGATGAGTTCGGCGCGCGGGTCCTCCTCCTCGTCCGGTGCCTCGCTGGACCGCGGCAACAGCATGCGCGACTTGATTTCCGCCAGCATCGCCGCCATCACCAGGTACTCGGCAGCCAGCTCCAGGCGCACCGACTTCATCAGCTCGACATAGCCCATGTACTGTCGGGTGATCTCGGCGACGGGGATGTCGAGTACATCGATGTTCTGTTTGCGGATGAGATAGAGCAGCAGGTCGAGCGGCCCTTCGAAGGCCTCGAGAAAGACTTCCAGCGCATCCGGCGGGATGTAGAGATCCTGCGGCAGCTCGGTAACGGCCTCGCCGTAGACCAGCGCCAGCCGCAGCTGTTCGCCGGGCGCGGCGTTCTCGGCCTCCTGCCGATCGGTAGCGATCGTCTGCTGCATGCGGTCTCCCGGGCGCTCGCCCGACTCAGCGGTGGTTCAGGCCCATGGCCTGGCGAACCTCGACCAGCGTGTCGCGTGCTTCGTCACGCGCGCGCTCGGCACCTTCGGCAAGAATGCTGCGCACCAGGTCGGGACTCTGTTCGTAATCCAGCGCCCGCTCGCGGAGCGGTGCCAGCTCGGAGGCGATCGCGTCGATCAGCGGCGCCTTGCATTCCAGACAGCCAATGCCCGCACTGCGGCAACCCTGCTCGGCCCATTGGCAGACATCGCTGGACGAATGGGTCAGGTGCATCGGCCATACCGGGCAGCGCGTCGGCTCACCGGCATCCTCGCGATGAACACGCGCCGGATCGGTCGGCATGCGCCGGATCTTTTCGTCGATCTGCTGCGGCGTATCGCGCAGAAAGATGGCGTTGCTGCCGGAGTTCGACATCTTGGCGCCATCCAGGCCGGTGAATCGCGGCGTGTCGCTGAGCACCGCCCGCGGCTCGGGCAGGATCAGCTTGCCGCCGCCCTCGAGAAAGCCATACAGGCGCTCGCGGTCGCCGATGGTGATGGTCTGCTGCTCCTTGACCAGCGCCTGCGCGGTATTCAGGGCCTCGACGTCACCCTGCTCCTGGTAGCTCTTGCGCAGGCTGAGATACAGGCGCGACGCCTTCTTGCCGAGGCGACGGATTGCCGCCTCGGCCTTGAGCTCGAAATCCTCTTCCCGGCCGTAGAGATGGTTGAAGCGCCGGGCGATGTCACGCGCGAACTCGACGTGCGGCAACTGGTCAGCGCCAACCGGGACCAGCCCTGCACGGTAGAGCAGGATGTCCGCCGCCTGCAGCAGCGGGTAACCCAGAAAGCCATAGGTGTCGAGTTCACGGCCCTGCAGGCGCTGCTGCAGTTCGCGATAGGACGGCACGCGCTCGAGCCAGCCAAGCGGGCAGATCATCGACAGCAGCAGATGCAGCTCGGCATGCTCGGGCACGTGCGACTGCACGAACAGCGTGGCGGAACTGGGGCTTACACCGGCAGCCAGCCAGTCGATCGCCATCTCCTGCAGGTAGCGGTTGATGTCCGCGCTGCTCTCGTAATGCGTGGTCAGTGCGTGCCAGTCGACGAGGCAGAAAAAGCAGTCGTATTCGTGTTGCAGCCGCGTCCAGTCCTTCAACACTCCATGGTAGTGGCCCAGGTGCAGCGGGCCGGTCGGCCGCATGCCCGAAACCAGGCGCCGCTGAAAATCGATCGAACTCAAAATGCTGTCCTTGTCGCTAATCGAACTGCCTGCATGTGGAATGTCACAGCATGAACGGAGCCGGATCGCCGGCACCGACGCGCAGCACCTCCGGCTGATCGTCCACCAGACTGATGACAGTCGAGGCTTCGAGACCACCGTAACCGCCATCGATGATCAGATCCACCTGGTGCTCGAGCACGTCGCGCATCTCGTAGGGATCGCTCATCGGCAGTGTCTCGCCGGGCAGGATCAGGCTCACGCTCATCAGCGGCTCACCCAGTTCGGCCAGCAGCGCCTGCGCAATCGGCTTGTCCGGCACGCGCAGACCGATGGTGCGCCGCTTGGGATGCAGCAGCATGCGCGGCACCTCTCGGGTGGCCGGCAGGATGATGGTGTAGAGCCCGGGAAGGTTGGCCTTCAACAGACGAAAGGCAGCCGTATCGACCTTGGCGAAGACGCCGAGCTGGGACAGATCGCGGCAGGCCAGGGTGAAGTTGTGCTTGTCGTCCAGCTGACGAATCCGGCGAATGCGCTCGATGCCCGCCTTGTTGCCGATGGCGCAACCGATGGCATAGCTGGCATCGGTCGGATACACCACTACGCCGCCGTTGCGGATGATTTCCACCGCCTGCTTGATCAGCCGCGGCTGCGGATTGTCGGGGTGAATCTGAAAGAACTGACTCATTGCTACTCCCTGTCAGCCGGCCGCCGAAAGCCGGCTGTGGCCAAAATGCCGCCACAACGGCGATAGATCATCCGGCAGCGCGCGATACAGCCCCAGCTCCGACCATTGCCCCGGCCCGTGAAAGTCACTGCCGGCCGTTGCCATCAGGCCGAACTCGCGCGCCAGTATCGCCAGGCTGCCAACCTGCTCGGCCGGCTGCATGCCGTTCGATACCTCCAGCGCGTGGCCACCGGCCTCGGCGAAGGCGATGACCAGCCGCCGCCGCTTGCTGCGGGTGAACTCGTATTGCCAGGGATGCGCGAGGCTCACCCAGGCACCGGAGTCGAGCAGGGTGGAGACCGTCTGCTCCAGCGCCGGCCAGTGCTGTTTGACGTCGCCAAGCTTGCCCGCCCCGAGCCATTTATGGAACGCCTCGCCACGGTCACGCACATGCCCGGCACGCACCAGGGCCTCGGCAAAATGCGGGCGGGCAGGCGCGTTGCCGCTGTCGCCCAGCTCCTGCTGAATTGCGCGAGCGGCTTCGAGCATGCCGGCCATCCCCTTGTTCTCCAGGCGCTGCGCGATCAGGCGCGCCCGCTGCCAGCGCCCCTCGTGCAATGCCGCGACGGCCTGTTGCAGCGCCGGTGCCTGTGGCTCGAAGCCATAGCCCAGCACATGAATGGTAGCCCCGTTCCAGAGGCAGGACAGCTCGATGCCCGTGACCAGCGAGAGCCCCAGGCCATCGGCTGCCTGGCGCGCTTCGGCCAGGCCGTCGAGCGTGTCGTGATCAGTCAACGCCAGCAGACGCACACCTTGCGCCTGGGCACGGGCGACGACCGCGGCTGGCGCCAGCGTGCCATCGGATGCCGTGCTATGGCAGTGCAGATCGACGGTCATCAAAGCAGAACTCTCCAGAGGGCCGGGCGCCCGGCGCCACAACAGGTAAACAGGCGCCGAGTTTAACGCCGGGCGCTACGGCTGTCCGATCCGGCTGCGGGCGGACGCCTTGCAGGTTCGACCAGTGGTGCGCACAGAGGTGCGACCATGGCGCCAGAGGCGCTTCGCCGCGGCAACTTTTCCGCGCCGGTCGGTTTGCTATTATCGCCGCCTCTCACCTCTCGCGCCTGCCCGCCGTGGCCGGCCGCCGAACCCAAGGAGTCACCATGCTGTATGCCATCATCGCTACCGACGCCCCCGGCTCGTTGAAGGACCGCCTTGCCGCCCGCCCCGCCCACCTTGCCCGCCTCGAGCAGCTCAAGGAGCAGGGGCGCCTGGTGCTGGCCGGCCCGCACCCGGCCGTCGACAGCAACGACCCCGGCGAAGCGGGCTTCAGCGGCAGCCTGGTGGTCGCCGAGTTCGACTCCCTGGAGGCGGCACGCGAGTGGGCCGAGGCCGATCCGTACAAGGCCGCCGGGGTATACAGCGACGTGCTCGTCAAGCCCTTCAAGAAAGTGCTGCCCTGAGCCGATAGCGGACCAAGCCGGCGCATCACCTCGATGCGCCCACCCCGGAAAGGAGTCCCGATGCGCCCCGCTCCGCTACTGATCTCGTTGGCCCTGGCGTCTGCGCCTGCCCTGTCCTTTGCGCAAGAGGCTGTAGAAGCGCCGGTCCCCGCGCCTGAAACAGCCGAAGCGAGCGCTCCGCAGGCGCCCCCCGCAGCCGTGGTGCCCCAGGTACTCGATTTCGACATCGAGGCGACCCGGGCTTCCCTCGCGCGCCTGCGCCAGGAGAACCAGCGCCTGAAACTGCAGCTGCAGGCCTCGCAACAGGCGCCGGCCGCACCCGCGCCGCTGCTGGGCGACGATCAACAGTGGTTCGTGACCGGCGCGGCGGTCGGTGTGATCAGCTTCATCCTCGGATTGCTGCTCACCCGTGGCCGCCGGCGACGCGAATGGCTGAACTGACCCGACGACCATGACCGAACTTCTGCTGATCGACGACGACGAGGAACTGTGCGAACTGCTCGGCAGCTGGCTGACCCAGGAAGGCTTCGCGACCCATGCCTGCCATGACGGCCAGAGCGCACGCAAGGCGCTGGCCGAGCGCCAGCCCGCGGCGGTCGTGCTCGATGTGATGCTGCCCGACGGCAGCGGCCTCGAACTGCTCAAGCAGTTGCGCAGCGACCACCCGAACCTGCCCGTGCTGATGCTTTCGGGCCGCGGCGAGCCGCTGGATCGCATTCTTGGCCTTGAACTCGGCGCAGACGACTACCTCGCCAAGCCGTGCGACCCCCGCGAGCTGACCGCCCGGCTACGTGCGGTGCTGCGCCGCAGCCAGGCACCGGCTGCGCCGACGCAGCTGGAGCTTGGCGATCTCTGCTACAGCCCGGCGCGCGGTGTTGCCAGCATCGACGACCAGGACATCAGCCTTACCTTGTCCGAAGGCCGGATTCTCGAAGCGCTGCTTGCACAACCCGGTGAACCGCTGGACAAGCAGGCCCTCGCGCAGCTGGCCCTGGGCCGCAAGCTCACGCTTTACGACCGCAGCCTGGACATGCACGTCAGCAACCTGCGACGCAAGCTCGGGCCACACGCCGATGGCCGGCCGCGGATCGTCGCGCTGCGTAGCCGTGGCTACCTGTACGCGCCCTGAGGTCTTTACCCAGGCTTTACCGAGCGCTGACCGCAGCTGACCTTGCGCCCCCTAGACTGGGCTCCATCCGGTGCAGACGCCCGACTACGGCACGCGGCACCGGCCCCCAGAAAGGAGAATGACATCATGCGCAAATCCCTGACCGCCCTACTGCTCGTCGCCGCCCTGCCCACCCTTGCCTTTGCCATGCCTGATGCCGGCCACGGCGAGCGCCAGGGCAAGCGCGCCGGTCACCTGTTCGAGCAACTCGATCTCAGCCGCGACCAGCAGCGCGAAATCCGCCAGCTGATGGGCCAGCAGATGAAGGCTCGCCACGAGATCACCCAGCGCTACCTCGACAAGCTCCCGGCCGCCGAGCGCAAGGCCATGCAGGACGAGTTGGCCAGCAGCCAGGACAAGATCCGTCAGCAGATTCAGGCCCTGCTCAAGCCGGAACAGCAGAAGCAGTTCGACGACATGCAGCGGAAAATGGAAGCAAAACGTGCCGAGCGCGAGGCGTTTCTCAAGTGGAAGGCCGAACAAGGCGCGAAAAGCTGATCGATCCATCATTCTGACCGCCCGTCGTCGAGCAGCCGCTGAGGTGGCTGCGTCGGCGGCGGGCTTTGCCGTGGAGGCCGACCGTGCGTTCCCTGTTCTGGCGAATCTTCGCTACCTTCTGGCTGGCTATCGCGCTGGTCGCCGGCCTGGCCCTGCTGCTGGGCCATGCATTGAATCAGGACGCCTGGATCCTCAGCCGGCACCCCGGGGTGAACCGACTGGCCCCGACCTGGACGGCGGTCTACGAGATGCACGGCCCCACGGCCGCTCAGCTGTATCTCGAGGAGCACCGCCGACGCTTCGGCGTCGACGTTCAGGTGCTGGCCGAGAACGGCCAGCCGGTGATCCGCGGCACCTTTCCGGCACGCGCGGCGATCTTCGAGGCACGCCAGAGCCGTCGCGACCAGAGTCTGCCCTGGCGCCGCCTGACCGACGACTACACCAGCCCGGCCACGGGCGCGACCTACCTGTTCATCTATCGCATTCCCTATACCGAATTGCAGGCCTGGCACCGCGGCAGCCTGCTCTGGCCGGTCAGCGCGCTGGTGATCGCACTGGTGGTGCTCGCCGGCTTCAGCCTGCTGCTGACGCTGTCGATCACACGTCCACTCGACCGATTGCGCGGCGCCGTCCACGACCTGGGCCAGACGACCTACCAGCAGAACTCACTGGCGCGGCTCTCGCGTCGCCGCGATGAGCTGGGCACGCTGGCGCGCGACTTCAACCGCATGGGCGCACGCCTGCAGAGCCTGATCAGCAGCCAACGCCAGTTGCTGCGCGACGTGTCGCACGAGCTGCGCTCGCCACTGGCCCGCCTGCGCATAGCGCTGGGACTGGCCGAACGCGCCACACCCGAGGAACGCGAAGTGTTGTGGCCGCGCCTGCGGCGCGAATGCGACCGTCTGGAGGCGTTGATTCAGGAGATTCTCGAGCTGGCCAGGCTGGACGCCGACCCCGGCGATCGCGTCGCGATTGCGCTCGAGCAGCTCTTCGAGCAGCTCAGGGAAAACGCCCGTCTGGTTGCACCAGGGCAGCGCATCGACAGCCGGATCGAGCCGGGCATCGCCCTGCGAGGCTGGCCGGACATGCTCGAACGCGCCCTGGACAACCTGTTGCGCAACGCCCTGCGGTTCAACCCGGAGGGCGAACCGATCGAGATCAGCGCGAAAACCATGGGCGACAACCTCGAACTGACCATCCGCGATCATGGCCCCGGCGTCGACGAGGATCACCTGCCGCAGCTCAGCGAACCTTTCTTCCGCGCTCCCGGACAGACCGCCGCCGGCCACGGCCTGGGCCTGGCCATCGCCCGTCGCGCGGCCGAACGGCATGGTGGCAAGCTGCTGCTGAGCAATCATCCGCAGGGCGGTTTCGTCGCCACACTGCAGCTGCCGCTCAGCGCGGCGACAAGCGCATGAGGGTCAGCTCGACGCGCCTGGCCACGGCGAAACGAAATCGACCGGATCGAGCTCCGGCGCGGTGCGCACGCGGCCTTCTGGCGAACCCAGGTAGATAAAGCCCAGTAGACGCTCGTCGCCGCCGAGGCCGAGCCGGCTGGCCACCTGCGCATCGAAGGCCAGCTCGCCGCTGCGCCAGATTCCGCCGAAGCCCAATGCCTGCGCTGCCAGCAGCAGGCCATGTGCGGCACAGCCGGCAGCCAGCAGTTGCTCGCTGTGTGGCACCTTTGGGTGCTCCTGCAATCGTGCGATCACCGCCACCAGCAAAGGCGCCCGCAGCGGCATGCGGCGCGCCTTTTCCAGAGCCTCGTCGGAGGCCTGTGCATCGCGCTGGCGTACTGCCTCGGCGAACACCTCTCCGAGCCGCTCACGGCCCTCGCCCGCGATGGTAAGAAAACGCCAGGGCCGCAGTTGCCCGTGGTCCGGGGCTCGCAGGGCGGCACGGAACATCAGATCGAGTTGCTCGGCATCGGGAGCCGGCTCGCACAGGCGCGCCACCGAAACACGTTTGAGCAGCAGGTCGAGCGCTTCCATCTCTAACTCCTCGGTACGTTGGCCGACATTCTAGTGGTGCCGGCGGCAACAGGTACAACCGCAAGGAGTCGGGCAATGCCTCAGGCGACGCGATCCGGTGACAGATGAGGCTGCAGCGGCGGCACCAGCGGCGGCAGGCCATGCGCCGCGCGTGCCGCATCGCAGCGCTCGTTCGGCTCGCCGTTCTCCCACGCTGCCTGGAACTCGCGGCAGGGCGACGAGCGCTGCTCGTAGACCGTGCAGCGCACGCCACAGCCCACCTCGCCGAGCAGGCTGACACAACGGGCCGGCTTGCTCTCGGTGCCACGCATGGCCACGTGGAAGGGGCTGATCTGTACCGTCAGATCGTCCGGCACGGTACCGCCGGAAGAGGCGCACTCGCCCCAGAAGAAAGACACACGAAAGTGCGCGCAGCAGGCGCCGCACGTAAGGCAGGGATTGTTCGCGGACATGGAAGTGACTACGAGGAAACCGGAAAGGGCCGGCGCCCGAGCGCGCTATTCTAGCCATCGGCAAGCACTTGGGAAGGCCCCGCCGCTGAAGAAAAATTCTCCCGCCGACAGGAAGCGCCGAGCGGTTTACTGGCGCAGCCGCGCAGGTAGAATGTGCGGCCTCGTTTATCCAAGCCGAGCCCCTCAATGGCACTGCCGACGCTGCGCACTATCGGATTCATCCTCGGCATTTTCCTCGTCACCCTCGCGGCCAGCATGAGCGTTCCCATGGGCGCGCTGCTGGTGTTCGATCGCACCGAGGAGCTGGACGCCTTTCTCTGGGCCAGCCTGATCACCTTTGGCTGCGGTTTTGCGCTCATCGCGCCGGGCAAGCCGGACAACGCCAAGCTGCGCCCGCGCGACATGTACTTCCTGACCACCATGAGCTGGCTGGTGGTCTGCTGTTTCGCGGCGCTGCCGATGATGCTGCTGCAGCACATCAGCTATACCGACGCCTTCTTCGAGACCATGTCGGGCATCACCACCACCGGCTCCACCGTGCTGTCCGGGCTCGACAGCGCATCGCCCGGCCTGTTGATGTGGCGTTCGATCCTGCACTGGCTCGGCGGTATCGGCTTCATTGGCATGGCGGTGGCGATCCTGCCGTTGCTGCGCGTCGGTGGCATGCGCCTGTTCCAGACCGAATCCTCAGACTGGTCGGAAAAGGTCGTGCCGCGCTCGCATGTCGCCGGCCGCTACCTGATCGCCATCTATGTGAGCTTCACCGCTGCGGCTTTCATCGGCTTCCGCCTGGCCGGCATGAGCAACTTCGATGCGATCAACCACGCCATGTCGACGGTTTCCACCGGGGGGTTTTCCACCTCGGATGCCTCGATGGCAAAGTTCAGCGCCGCCTCGCACTGGGTCGCGGTGGTCTTCATGATCCTCTGCAGCCTGCCGTTCACACTGTATGTGGCAATGCTGCGCGGCCACCGCACCGCGTTGTTGCGCGACGAGCAGGTTCAGGGGTTTCTGGTGATCGTAACCGGGGCCAGCCTGCTGCTCACCGCCTGGTACTGGGTCAATCATGACGAGTCGCTGATCGACGCCCTGCGCATGGTGACCTTCAACGTGGTTTCGGTGGTCACCACCACCGGCTTCGCAGTCGGCGACTACAGCCTCTGGGGCGGCTTCGCGATGATGGCGTTCTTCTACCTGACCTTTCTTGGCGGCTGCTCGGGCTCGACGACCGGCGGGCTGAAGATCTTCCGCTTCCAGGTCGCCTATGTGCTGCTGCGCGCCAACCTGCGCCAGCTGATCCATCCGCGCGCGGTGATCTCGCAGCAATACAACGGCCACAATCTGGACGAGGAAATCGTCCGCTCGATTCTGACCTTCTCGTTCTTCATCACCATGACCATCGGCCTGCTCGCCCTGGCGCTGGCGTTCCTCGGGCTGGACCTGGTCACTGCGCTGACTGGCGCCGCCACGGCGGTATGCAACGTGGGCCCCGGGCTGGGCAACATCATCGGCCCTGCCGGCAACTTCTCCACGCTGCCCGACGCGGCCAAGTGGCTGCTCGCGGCCGGTATGCTGCTTGGCCGGCTAGAGATCATCACCGTGCTGGTGCTGCTCACGCCGGCGTTCTGGCGTCACTGACGAGGGGCTTCGCCGGCCTCCTGCCCGCGGCGGAACAGGCGCCCGCCGAGACTGACCAGCGCGAGCAGCAGCGCTCCGGCGAGCACACCGAACAATGCGTTCAGCAGCGTCGGCAGCAGACCGCCGAGAACGCTCCCGACATAGGGAATGGCCAGACTCTGCTCGGCACTGTTTTCGATCCAGTGATGCACGGCGCCGATGCCGTGGCTGAGAATGCCGCCGCCAACCATGAACATCGCCGCGGTGCCGACGACCGACAGCGTTTTCATCAGCCAGGGCGCCAGCGCCAGAATGCCGCGCCCGATGCCCTGCAGCGCTGCGCTGCCGGCCTTGCTCAGGGCCAGGCCAAGGTCATCCAGCTTGACGATGCCGGCGACCAGGCCGTAGACGCCGAGCGTCATGATGATTGCGATTCCCACCAGCACGACCACCTGCTGCGACAGCGGTGCATCGGCCACGGTGCCGAGGGTGATGGCGATGATTTCCGCGGAAAGGATGAAGTCGGTGCGCACCGCACCGCTGATCTTGCGCTTTTCGAAGGCGACCATGTCCACCGCCGGGTCGCACAGCGCCTCCCTCGCGCGGTTGCGCGCCTCGCCGTCATCGTGCAGGAAGCGGTGCGCGAGTTTCTCGAAGCCTTCGTAGCAGAGAAAGGCGCCGCCAAGCATCAGTAGCGGCGTGATCAGCCAGGGCGCCAACGCGCTGATGACCAGGGCCGCCGGCACCAGGATCGCCTTGTTGCGCAGCGACCCCTTGCACACCGCCCAGACCACCGGCAGCTCGCGGTCGGCGCGAACGCCGGTGACCTGCTGGGCGTTGAGGGCCAGGTCGTCGCCCAGCACGCCAGAGGTTTTCTTGGCGGCGACCTTGGTCATCACCGAGACGTCGTCGAGAATCGAAGCGATATCGTCGAGTAGAGCGAGCAGACTGGAAGCCAATTGATCACCACGTCGAAAGGGTCAGAGGAAGCGCCATCGTCAGCGCCTGACAGTTGATATGGCCATTGTGCCCGACGCAGGTTCCTCGCTGTCGCCGCGCAGCGCACGGTATTCACCCGGTGTGAGCCGGTACCAGCGTTTGAAGGCGCGAAAGAACGCGCTCGGGTCGGCAAAGCCGAGCAGGTAGGCTATTTCCAGCAACGCCATGTCCGCCTGCGCCAGGTATTGCCCGGCCAGTTCCTTGCGCGTTTCGTCCAGCAATTGCTGGAAGCTGCTGCCCTCCTCCTGCAGCCGTCGCTGCAAGGTGCGCTCGGACAGATGCAGCGCTTGCGCGACCGCCTCGCGGCGCGGCTCGCCGCCAGGCAGCAACCGGCACAGCACCTGTCGTGCACGATGGGTGGTCGGGTTGCCGGCGAAGCGTGCCAGGTAATCGCCAGCGAAACGATCATGCAGTTGCGCCAGCGCCTCGTTGGCCGTGGGCAGCGGTCGCTCGAGGTCTTCGGCGGCGAACACCAGACGATAGTCTGGCCGGCCGAACCGCAAGGGGGCCTGGAACAACTGCGCATAACGCTGCTGGCTGGCCGGCGGCTCGTCGCGGAACTGCACCTCCAGCGGATGCAGCGCGTCGCCGGCCAACCAGCGACAGAAGGCCAGGCAGCCAGCCAAGGACGCTTCGCCGGCCTGCCGGCTGGCCGTCAGCGTGTCGCCATGAACGGTCAGCGCCAGGGCATAGGCGCCACCCTCGCGACACAAACGCAAGTCTGCGCCCTCGGCAATGATCCGCTGATAGCGCACCAGCCGCTCCAGGCCCTCCTTCAGCGTCCGACTGGCCATCAGCGCATAGCCCACCACATGCAGACAGCCCGGATGGGTGACCTGCGCCAGGTTCAAGCCAATGGAAGGGTCGCCGGATCGCTCGACCGCGCGCCGCCAGAGCCGGGTCATGTCGTCCTGAGCTATGCGTCCGTCGGGGTCGGCCAGGACGCCGTAGTCCAGGCCGAGCTCGGCGAACAGGCTGCGACTGTCGAGACCGGCACGCTCCAGCGCCAGGGCAATGGCGCCGGCCCAGCTCGAGGACGTGGTGCGTAACTGCTTCATTGTTCTTGTTCCGTCGTACGGTCGGTCGCGGTGCCACAAGGCTACTAAACTGGCACCGGCAGCCACTGGCCTGCAAGCCTGTCGTTGTTAGGGTTACAGGGCCTACCCGACGCGCCGCGTGGCGGCGCCATAACAACAGGAGGTTGCCATGAGCACCCAGACCGCCGAGCGTTTCGCCAGCTTTTCCGAGTTCTACCCGTTCTACCTTGCCGAGCACAGCAACCGGACCTGCCGTCGCTTGCATTTCATCGGCAGTCTTCTGGTGCTGGGCATCCTTGGTTATGCGCTGGCTTCGCAACAATGGCGCTGGCTTCTGGCGATGCCGCTGGCCGGTTATGGTTTTGCCTGGGTCGGCCACTTCCTGTTCGAGAAAAACCGCCCGGCCACCTTCAAGTACCCGCTGTACAGCTTCATGGGCGACTGGGTGATGCTGCGCGACATGCTGATCGGTCGCATCCGCTTCTGACCGGCCGTCAGCGCAATCGGCGCTGCCCGTTTGGCGAGCGGACGGCCCTTGGTTATCATCGCCTGCGCGGTGGCGCGGCCGCTCTGGATCGAAGCTTGCATTCGACGACAGGATGACCGCATCGCACATCCAGACCGTCAGAGATTCGTCGCGGATGGCGATCGAGCGCCGACACGAAGGCGTCGTTAACTTCAGGGAAGCAAGCTAGATGAGCACCATCTCGGCCGAACGCCGGCACGGCCTCGCCACCCGCACGTTGCGTGAATACTATTCGCGCGTCCTGGCCTATCTGGCCTGCGCGGCAACGCTAGCCGCCGGCACCTACACGCAGTTCTTTTCGCTCGACCTGCTGTGGATGGTGCCCTACGCACTGCTCTATCCGCATCTTGCCTACCACCTGTCCTACCGTTTCAAGCGCGACCACGCCGAACGCACCTCGCAGGTCCTGCTCTGCCTGGACGCTTTCAATGCCGGCGCCGGCGTCGTGCTGCTCGATTTCGCGGTGGTGCCAAGCCTGATGTTCATGCTTACCCTGTGCTTCAGCGCGCTGGTGGTGGGCAGCCTGCGGCACCTGCTGCTCGCGCTGCTCTGCGCGACGCTGGCCATCGCCGCCGGCTGCCTGCTGACGCCGGTGCAGCTGCTCGGCACCACGCCGCCGCTGGTCTCGCTGGTCAGCGTGCTGGTCACCTCGCTGTACATCTGCGCCACGGCGTACTACGTCCACCAGCAAGGTATCCGGCTGGCCCAGGCGCGCACCGAGATCGAACTGGAACAGGCCAAGGCCGCCCGCCTGGCGCGCAATCTCGCCAAATACCTCTCGCCTCAGGTATGGGAGTCGATCTTTTCCGGCAAGCGCAGCGTGAAACTGGAGACCCAGCGCAAGAAGCTGTCGGTGTTCTTTTCGGACATCAAGGGCTTCACCGAACTGTCCGAGGAGCTCGAGGCCGAGGCGCTGACCGACCTGCTCAACAACTACCTCAACGAAATGTCGAAGATCGCGCTCAAGTACGGCGGCACCATCGACAAGTTCGTCGGCGACTGCGTCATGGTGTTCTTTGGCGACCCCACCAGCCAGGGCGCGAAGAAAGATGCGGTGGCCGCGGTCTCCATGGCCATCGCCATGCGCAAACACATGAAGGTGCTGCGCCAGCAATGGCGGGCGCAGGGCATCACCAAGCCCATGGAAATCCGCATGGGCATCAACACCGGCTACTGCACGGTCGGCAACTTCGGCGCCGATACCCGCATGGACTACACCATCATCGGCCGCGAAGTGAACCTCGCCAGCCGGCTGGAAAGCGCGGCCGAAGCCAGCGAGATCCTCATCTCCCACGAGACCTATTCCCTGGTGAAGGACGTGATCATGTGCCGCGACAAGGGACAGATCAGCGTCAAGGGCTTTTCCCGCCCGGTACAGATCTATCAAGTGGTCGATTTCCGCCGCGACCTGGGCGCAACGTCCAGTTTCGTCGAACACGAACTGCCGGGCTTCTCGATGTACCTGGACACCAACGGCGTGGAGAACTTCGACAAGGAGCGCGTCATCCAGGCGCTCAACCAGGCCGCACAGAAGCTGCGCGACAAGGTCATTCTCTGAGGGAAACGGCGCTACACTCGGCGCCTTGCCCCCAGGAGACCCTGAAGGTGAGTGCCATCCTCTCGCTGCGTCGCTACAAGCACGATGTCATCGCCCACAGCCACGATCATGTCCAACTGGTATTCGGCCTGCGCGGCCGGCTGGACATGGAGATCGCCGGCCGCGGCAACCCGGTGATGCAGCAGATGGTCGCGGTGATTCCGCAGACGACGCACCATGCCTGCGGCAGCCCTGCCGGCAGCGACTGCCTGGTGCTCGACATTCCGGACGATGCCTGGCTCGAACGCCTGGGCGCGGCGACCGAACCCAGCCGACGACTGCTCGAGCGCCCCGCCGTGCACTGCCTCGCTCCGTCGCAACAGCCTCTGCTGGACTGGCTGGCACGCAGCGCAGTAGGCGACCCCCTGCTGGCCAGCCAGGGCGCCGCGCTGCTGCTGACGCTGCTCGCCAACGAGACCTCCAGCCAGATATCTGGCTCCGAGCAGCCGCTCCTGCAGCTGTTCGGTTTCATCGATCGCCACCTGGCCCATCCGCTACAGGTCACAGACCTGGCACGGCAGATCGGCCTCTCGCCTTCGCGGCTGCATGCACGCTTCCTCGCCGAGACCGGCAGCACGCCAATGGCGTTCATTCGCCAGCGCCGCCTGCAGCGCGGGCGCCAATTGCTGCAGACAACGAGGCTTCCGGTCGGCGAAATCGCCGCGCGGGTCGGCTACGCCTCGCAAAGCGCCTTTACCGCAGCGCTGGCGCGCGCGTTCGGCGACACACCGCGCGCACTGCGCCGCGAGGCGCGCGACAAATAGCAGGACTGGCGCGACAGACCCGCATGGCCCGGCCTGCCACCATGCGGGCTCCCATGAAAGCAGGAGAACAGCCTTGGAACTCATCGACTGGGCCGACTTCGAACGCGTCGACCTGCGCGTCGGCACCATTCGCAGCGCCAAGCCCAACAGCCGGGCGCGCCAGCCGACCTACGTGCTGGAGGTCGACCTCGGCCCGCTCGGCATCAAGACGTCCAGCGCGCAGCTGACGGGGCATTACCAGCCCGCCGAGCTGATCGGCCGCCAGGTGCTGTGCGTCTGCAACTTCCCGCCCAAGCGCGTCGCCGGAGTGCGTTCGGATGTGCTGATCACTGGCGTGCATGACGCATCCGGCCGGGTAGTGCTCGCCGGGTTCGACCTGCCGCTGCCGGCGGGAGCGCGCCTGGCATGACCCCGCGCACCGCCCTGCTGTCGATCCATCTGGGCGCATTGATGTTCGGCCTGTCCGGGATCTTCGGCAAACTCGCCGGCAGCGCCCCGCTGATGATCACCTTTGGCCGCGGCGCCTTCGCGGTGGCGATCCTGCTGCTGGTCGCACTGCTGCTGCCGCGTAGCGGTGAACGCCCGGACTGGCGTCGCTGCCTGGGTCTCGCCGCTGGAGGGTTGCTGCTCGGCGCGCACTGGCTGACCTTCTTCATCGCGGTCAAGGTCGCGGGCGTGGGCATCGCCACCCTGGGTTTCGCCAGCTTTCCGGCCTTTACTGTGCTACTCGAAGGCGTACTGTTCCGCGAGCGCACGCGCCCGGCCGAGTACGCCATGGTCGGCCTGGTGTGCATCGGCCTGTTGCTGGTCACGCCGTCGTTCGAGCTCGCCAGCACCGCGACCAACGGCCTGCTGTACGGCGTGCTGTCCGGCTTGCTGTTCGCCCTGGTGTCGCTGCTCAACCGGGCCGTGACGCGCGGCATCGACCCGGTGCAGTCGGCGCTCTGGCAGAACCTGACGATAGCGCTCGTCCTGTTGCCCTTCGCCGGCCCGGCAGTCACCAGCGTGCCGCCACGCGACTGGCTCTGGATCGCCTTGCTCGGCGTACTCTGCACCGGCCTGGCGCACAGTCTGTTCGTGGCCAGCCTGAAGGTGCTCAAGGCCCGCACGACCTCGGTGATCTTTGCGCTCGAGCCGGTCTACGGGATCGCCATCGCCTGGTGGCTGTTCGCCGAGCAGCCGAGCCTGCGAATGCTCGCCGGCGGTGCGCTGATCATCGTCGCGAGCATTGTCACCAGCCGCCTGAAGAGCTCGTCACCCCCAGAGCCGGGCGTTGCCTGAGCGAATCAGGGGCGGTCGTTGTGACCGAGCGAACGCCCCGGATCGATCTGGTCACGCACCCGCTGCTTGAGCACCTTCGCCTCGGGGAATCCGCCGTCGAGCTTGCGCTCCCAGATCTCCCGGCCATCGCAGGTGATGCGGAACACACCGCCCGTGCCGGGCTCCAGGCAAACGCGACCCAGATCATCGGCAAAGGTCGAGAGCAGCTCCTGCGCCAGCCAGGCCGCCCGAAGCAGCCACTGGCACTGGGTGCAATAGGTGATGACGATTTCCGGTCTTGCGGCAGCCATGGCACGGCTCCTCTCGTGGCGGGGGACCTATAATGCCCGACCTCCGCCCTCTCCTGCTCTCTGGGTCGCGCCATGTTCCGCTCGCTGATGATCCTGCTGTTCTGCTGTCTGCCCGCCCTCTCGAACGCGCAGGATGCGCCGAGGACCGGCCTGGTCCTTTCCGGCGGCGCGGCGCGGGGGCTCGCCCATATCGGCGTGCTCAAGGCACTCGAGGAACAGGGCGTGCGCATCGATGCCATCGCCGGCACCAGCATGGGCGCCGTAATCGGCGGGCTCTACGCCTCCGGGTATACGGTAGCCGAGCTGGAACAGCTGGCCCGAACCCTGGACTGGCGTCAGGTGCTGTCCGATGATCCGCCCCGCCCGGACGTCCCCTTCCGACGCAAGCAGGATGACCGCGACTTTCTGGTCAAGCGCAAGCTGAGCTTCCGCGACGATGGCAGCCTGGGCCTGCCGCTGGGGGTGATCCAGGGGCAGAACCTGGCGCTTCTGCTCGAGCGGCTGCTGGTTCACGTGAGCGACACGCGTGACTTCGATCGCTTGCCCATCCCGTTCCGCGCGGTGGCCACCGACATCGCCAACGATCAAAAGGTGATCTTTCGCAGCGGCCATCTGCCCCAGGCGATTCGCGCCAGCATGTCGATTCCCGCCGTGTTCGCCCCGGTGGAAATCGAGGGCCGCCTGCTCGTCGATGGCGGCATGGTCGACAACATCCCCATGGATGTCGCCCGGGACATGGGCGTCGATCGGCTGATCGTGGTGGACATCGGTACCCCGCTGATGCCCCGTGACGAGCTGCTCACCGTGGTCGACGTACTCAACCAGTCGATCACCATGATGACGCGACGCAACTCCGAGGCCCAACTGGCAACCCTGCGCAGCGAGGACCTGCTGATCCAGCCACCGCTGGCGGCCTATGGCTCGACCGATTTCGGCAGCACCGAACAGCTGATGGATGCTGGCTACCGCGCCACGCGTGCACTGGAAGGTCGCCTGGCCGACTGGCGCAGCCCCACCGGCGGCAACCCGGCACTGACACTGGCGCGCAGCGCCGAGCCGCGCGCACCGGAGATAACCGCGATTCGCATCGAGAATGACTCCAAGGTCTCGGACGCTGTCATCCGGCGGCACATCCGTCAGCCGCTCGGCGAGCCGCTGGACCTCGGCGACCTGCAGAAGGACATGGGCACGCTCTATGGCCTGGACTATTTCGAGCAGGTCGAGTATCGCGTCGAGCATGGCCGGAGCGGCAACACCCTGGTGGTCAATGCCAAGCAGAAACGGGCTGGCACCGACTATCTGCGACTAGGCCTGAACCTGTCCGACGATTTCCACGGCGACAGCGTCTACAACATCGGCGCGAGCTTTCGCAAGAACGGCATCAACCAGCTCGGCGCCGAGTGGCTCACGCGCCTGCAACTGGGCGATCGCCAGGAGCTGTTCAGCGAGTTCTACCAGCCGCTCGATGCCGGCTCACGCTGGTTCGTCGCGCCCAATGCCTTTCTCGAGGCGCAGAACGTCGAGGCCATCCTCGACAATGATCCGATCGCCGAATACCGCCTGCAGCGCTATGGCTACGGCCTGAATCTCGGGCGGCAGATCGCCAACAACGGCGAGATCCGCTTCGGCATTGGCCAGGCCTGGGGCGATGCCGACGTGCGGATCGGCGAACGCGATCTGCCCGACTTCAGTTTCAGCGAGGGTTATTACGAACTCCGGTATTCGTTCGACACGCTCGACAATGTCGACTTCCCGCATGAGGGCGAAGACATCGGCCTGACACTGCGGCAATACACGCCGGGCCTCGGCTCGGATGAGCGCTATCGGCAGTGGCAGCTGCGGCTGGACAAGGCCCTCAGTCACGGACCGAACACCTGGGTGCTCGGTGGCCGCTACGGCCGCACGCTGGACGACGCCGAGGTGGTCACTTCGAGCTTCCTGCTCGGCGGTGCGCGTCAGCTGTCGGGTTTTCGCCAGGATGCCGTCGCCGGGCAGAACATCAGCCTTGGCCGGGTCGTTTACTACCGGCGCATGACGCCACGCGCATTTCTGCCGCTGGACTTCCCCGTGTACCTCGGCGCCTCGCTGGAGCGCGGCCGGGCTTGGAACGAGGGCAACGCGTTCGATAGCGGTTATATCAACGCCGGCAGCGTCTTTCTGGGCTACGACACGCCATTGGGCCCACTCAACATCGGCTACGGCGTGAACGACGAGGACGAGCAGGCGCTTTACCTCGACCTCGGCCGCAGCTTCTGACTCAGCGCTTGTTGAGGTTGGCCAGGATGCGTGCGTGGACCTGCTGGCATTTGCGCAGGTCCTCCTCCGGGATACCGGCGAACAGCTCTTCGCGGACCTGCGTGGAGATCGCTTCGATCCTGCGGATCAGCGGCAGCGCCGGCTCACCGAGGGAGATCCGCTTGGCGCGCCGATCCTCGGGCGAAGCCTGACGGTGCACCAGGCCCTGCGCTTCGAGACTGTCGAGCAGGCGTGCCAGGGTCGGCCCTTCCACGGCGACGCTCTGCGCCAGCTCGCGCTGGGTGGGGAGATGATCAAAACGGGCGAGGTGCAGCAGAACCAGCCAACGGGCCTGTGAGAGGCCCAGGTCGGCCAGACGCCGATCCAGTTCGGCGCGCCAGCCACGCGACAGTTGAGCCAGCTGCATGGCAAAGCGGTGTTGCTCGGTAAACATGAGGTCTGGGTTTCCAGAATTGCTAATTATTAGCGAGCTAACCACAGCCTCGAAACGCAGGCAAGACTACCAATGGCGTGATGCAATCAGCGCCAATGGCCACCCACCGCTGCAGCGCGCTACAGATCAGGCGTAGCGGCACATTGCTCCTGCAGGCCTGACGCAGCCGGTTACAGTTCGAACTCCGCCTGCAGGGCCGCACGCACGCAATACAGCACCGCATCGGGCACGCGGCCGGTGAATAGCGGGGCCACCTCGGCGACGCCGGGAAGCTCGCCTTCGCCGTCGAGAAAAGCCGCCTGGATCTCCTCGAGCAGCGCCTCGGGCAAGTCGAGCGCCTGCTCCAGGCTCAGCTGCTGCGCACTGATGGCTTCGGCCAGCATGGCGTAGACATTCTTCTCGGTGCAGTCGAGCTGCCGCGCGATCTGCGTTGGCGTCATGCCGGAGCGAGCCAGCGAAATGAGCTCGTGGCGCAGATCGCCGGCACTTCGCTCGACCTTGGCACCGCCCTGCAGCACATCGAGAAACGCCTGGCCGTAGCGCTCGAGCTTGCGCGCACCGACGCCGCTGACCCCAGCCATGTCGGCAAGCGTGCGCGGGCCGCTACGCAGCATTTCCAGTAGCGTCGCATCCGGAAAAATCACATAAGGCGGCACGCCATGCTCTTCGGCCAGTTTGCGACGCAAGCTGCGCAGCGCTTCCCAGGTCTCGCGCTCCTCCTGGCGGACAAGGCTGCTGGCGGGGCTGGCACCGCTGCGCGGCGCCTTGCTCGCAGCGGGTTCACGGCGCAGCTCCAGGCGCACCTCGCCACGCAGCAACGGCCTGCAGCTCTCGCTCAGGCGCAAACCGCCGTAGCCCTCGAGATCGACGTCCGCCAGACCGCGTGCGACCAGCTGACGAAACAGCGTGCGCCATTCGCCTTCGGAGAGCGTCTTGCCGACGCCGAACACCGAGAGCTGCTGATGGCCGAAGCTGCGGATCTTCTCGTTGTCCTTGCCAAGCAGGATGTCGACCAGATGGCCAACCCCATAACGCTGTCCGCTGCGGTAGATCGCCGACAGCGCCTGACGAGCCGGCTCGGTGGCATCCCAGGTCTGCACACCGTCGACGCAGTTGTCGCAATGGCCACAGGGCTCGGCGAGCACCTCGTCGAAATAGGCCAGCAGTGCCTGTCGCCGGCAGCGGGTCTCCTCGCACAACGCCAGCATGGCGTCGAGCTTGTGCAGCTCGACGCGCTTGTGCTGTTCATCACCTTCGGAATTGGCCAGCATCTGTTTGAGAAAGACCACGTCCTGCAGGCCATAGGCCATCCAGGCATCGGCCGGCAGGCCATCGCGCCCGGCGCGCCCGGTTTCCTGGTAATAGGCCTCCAGCGACTTGGGCAGGTCCAGGTGAGCGACGAAACGCACGTTGGGCTTGTCGATGCCCATGCCGAAGGCAATGGTTGCCACCATGATCAGGCCTTCCTCATTGAGAAAGCGCTTCTGGTGATAGGCGCGCAACTCGTTGGGCAGCCCCGCATGGTAAGGCAGCGCCGGAAAGCCCTGGGCGGAAAGAAACTCGGCGACCTCCTCGACCTTCTTGCGCGACAGGCAATAGACAATGCCGGCATCGCCGCGGCGCTCGGCGAGAAAGCCCATCAGCTGCTTGCGCGGCTGATCCTTGGGCAGGATGCGGTAGAAGATGTTTGGCCGATCGAAGCTGGACAGAAAGCGCTCGGCATCCTGCAGATGCAGGCGCCGAACGATCTCCTCGCGGGTCCGCTTGTCGGCAGTGGCCGTCAGCGCAATGCGCGGCACCTCGGGAAACAGCTCGGCAAGCTGGCCAAGCTGCAGGTACTCGGGGCGGAAATCGTGGCCCCACTGCGACACGCAATGCGCTTCGTCGATGGCGAACAGCGCAATGTTCAGTCGCTGCAGAAAGGCCAGCATGCGCGGCTGCACCAGGCGCTCGGGTGCCAGGTACAGCAACTTGATCTCGTTGCGGCGAATACGCTCGGCGATATCACGCTGCGCGTCGGCCTCGAGCATGGAGTTGAGCGCTACCGCCGGCACGCCGAGTTCATCCAGCGTGGCGACCTGATCCTCCATCAACGCGATCAACGGCGAGACCACCACGGCCAGCCCGTCACGCAACAGCGCCGGAACCTGGTAGCACAGCGACTTGCCCCCGCCGGTCGGCATCAGCACCAGGGCGTCGCCGCCACGGGCGACCCGCTCGATGATCGCCGCCTGATTGCCGCGAAAGGCGTCGTAGCCAAAAACGTCTTTGAGGATGCGTTGTGCCTGGTCGAGCATGCCGGTCTCCGAAACAAGGCGCGCAGTATACGTCAGGTGTCGCCCCGGGTCCGTCGACGGGCTGCCGCCGGTCGTGCCGCAGCCTTCGCATAGCGCTCGTCGGGCCGGCGAGTGGCCTCTGCTTCGCGGCTCGTCTAGAATCCGCCTGAATTCGTCCCCAAGGTAGTTCCCGATGTCTTTCGCTGAGCAACTCACCCGCCTGCAGGTCTTTCTCGACGCCGACGACCTGCACGAGGAAGCACTTGATTACATCGCCGCACATGGCTACCTGACCGCCCTGTCCATCTGCTCCGAGCAGGTACCGGAGCGCGAGTGGATCGACGCGCTGTTCGCCGAGCCGCCGCACTATCAGGACGACACCGAGCGCGAGGCCATCGAGGCCACGCTGGTTCAGCTCAAGGCGCACATTGCCCGCCAGCTCGCCAGCGACGAGGACATGGAGCTTCCCTGCCAACTCGACCTCGGTGACGAGCCGGACGAATCCGACCTTCGCGGCTGGTGCATCGGCTTCATGGAAGGCGTTTTCCTGCGCGAGGAAGCCTGGTTCGAGGAGGCCGAAGAGGAAGTCAGCGAATTGCTGCTGCCGATCATGGTCGGGTCCGGCCTGTTCGATGAGCAGCCTGAGTTCGCCGAGATCGCGGCCAGCTCCGAACTGGTGGCCGAGATGGTGTCGCAAATTCCGGAAATCCTCACCGCGCTGTACCTGATCTGCCATGCGCCCGAGGAAAAACCGGCCCTGCTCAAGCCTCGGCGCCACTGACACAAGGCCAGCGCCATGGCCCACCGCGACGTGCAGCGCTATCGCAACCCGGTGTTGCGCTATGCGCTGCTGACGGTAGGCTGGCTGGCGGTTGGTCTCGGGGTGATCGGCATCTTTCTGCCGGTCCTGCCTACCACTCCCTTTCTCTTGCTTGCCGCCGCCTGCTTCGTGCGCAGTTCGGAGCGGTTCTACCTGTGGCTGGTGAACCATCCGAGCCTGGGGCCCTGGTTTCGCGATTACCTGGAAGGCAATGGCATTCCGCTACGCGGCAAGGTCTACACGCTCGTGCTGATGTGGGCCAGCATCGGCCTGTCATGCTGGCTGGTACCGCTGTTCTGGGCACGTATCGGCATGCTGCTTAGCGCGTCACTGGTGACGCTCTACATCCTTCGCCTGAAGACACTGGACGTTTCTGCCCGCCCCTGAGTCGCTAGCCCGGCGCATCGGGGTGATGTCGCCGGTAAAGCTCCTCGCCCATTGCACTGATCTGCCCGTCGATCAGAGCGTCGAACGGCCGCAACAACGCATCGAAGCGCTGCGTACCTTCCAGCAGGTTTAATGCGGTCGCGATCGCCTCCACTGTCGCCAGCGCGCCAGGCTCTGGCGCCTTGCGCAAACGATAGCGCGAGGCCAGCCCTTCCGGCAGGGCAATGCGCGGCAGCGCCGCCAGCCAGGGATTCAGATAGAGCAGCTTTCTCGCCTTGCGCCAGGTGCCATCGGGTACGATCAGGCGCAGCGGCCCGGCGGCAACCAGCGACGACGGCGCGAGCGCATCATCGGCAGGGAACAACAGGTAGCTTGGCAACTCGTCCGCTGGCGGCGCAAAGCTCTCGCCAACGCGCAGCTCGGCATTGCGCAGCCCGAGCGCAGCCAGGCGCGCCGTATTGAGCGCATGCCGTGCCTCGCTTGGGTGCTGCAGGATCAGGACCTGCACGTGGCTCTCGAGCGATGGAATCAGCGCACACAGACAGCGATCGGATGGGCGTTGGCAGCGGGAGCAGGACGGTCGGGACATGGTTCACCTCGGCGGCGAGTCTGCCACAGCCGGGCCGGAGCCGGCAGAGCGTCTATGCTTGCAGCCGCACCCTTCGCCGAGAATCCGCATGATCACCGTCCACCATCTGGAACATTCCCGCTCGCACCGCGTGCTCTGGCTGCTCGAGGAGCTAGGGCTCGCCTACGAGCTACGCCGCTATGCGCGCGACCCGGATACCCTGCTCGCCCCGGCCGACCTCAAGGCGGTGCACCCGCTCGGCAAGTCCCCGGTCGTGACCGATGGCGACCTGACTGTCGCCGAGTCTGCGGCGATTCTGGAGTACCTGCTGGATGCGCATGATGAAGGCCGTCTGCGGCCTTTACCGGGTACGCCGGCTTATTTGCGCTATCGCTACTGGCTGCACTATGCCGAGGGCTCGGCCATGCCGCCGTTGCTGCTACGGCTGGTATTCGATCGCGTGGCGCAGGCGCCGATGCCGTTCTTTGTCCGACCTATCGCAAAGGCGATCGCCACCAAGGCCAACAAGGCCTTCATCGGCCCGCAGTTGGACCTGCACCTGGATTATATGGAGGCCGAACTGGCCAAGACCCGCTGGTTCGCCGGCGACGAATTCAGCGCGGCCGACATTCAGATGAGTTATCCGATCGGAGCGGCCGCTGCCCGGGCCGGCCTGAACGAGAGCCGCCCGCGACTGATGGATTATCTGGCACGCATCCAAACGCGTCCGGCTTACCAACGGGCAACCGAACGCGGCGGACCGCCAATCCCCGGGCAGTGAACGCCGGCCGCGGCGGCGGCAACTCAGCGGCGACGCGGCCGGGCGGCGGCGCGCTGGGCACGTACCGGGATCGGCTGCATGCGCGGCGGCTCGACCAGCCCGAGGGTGACTGCCATTTTCCAGATGATTTGATTGAGCCGTGCTTTCATGGTCGAACCCTCCTGCTTGAAACGGGTCACAGCGCAGCCATGCTGGCTTTTACCGAGCATAATCCAAGTTTCGATGCCTCGCCTGTTCCTTTTCGCGCTACGGCGGCTCGTGCCCCGGCGTTGTATTACCGGCCTTTTCAATTGCGACCGGCGGACGGCCCAGGCGTTCAGCACCTCTTCAACCGGCGAGCCTCATCACTGTCTTTCGCCGCGCCGGCGATAAGGAAAGACGTCGATCACCTTGCCGGCCAGAATCGCCTGTTGCAGGCCTTTCCAGTAATCCGCGTCGTACAGTTCGCCATGCAACTGGGCGAACAACTGCCGTAGCCGGGCATCGGTAAACAGAAAGCGCGGGAATTCCTCGGGAAAGACGTCGTTCGGCCCCACCGAGTACCAGGGTTCGGAGGCCAGCTCGTCCTCCGGGTAGCGCGGCGGCGGGATATGACGGAAGTTCACTTCGCTGAGGAAACAGATCTCGTCGTAGTCGTAGAACACCACGCGTCCATGGCGCGTGACGCCGAAATTCTTCAGCAGCATGTCGCCGGGGAAGATGTTCGCCGCCGCCAGCTGCTTGATCGCCAGGCCGTAGTCATCCAACACCTCGCGCCGCTGCTGTTCACTGGCCGTTTCCAGATAGATATTCAGCGGCGTCATGCGTCGCTCCGTCCAGCAGTGCCGCACCAGCACGCTGTCGCCCTGGACCTCGACCGTCGACGGCGCGACCTCGAGCAGCTCGGCCAGGCACTCGGGCTCGAACTTCGCTTTGGGAAAACGGAAATCGGCGAACTCCTGCGTATCGGCCATGCGCCCGACCCGATCGACACTCTTGACCAGCCGGTACTTCTCGATGACCGTTGCGTGGTCGACCATCTTCGTCGGCGAGAAGCGGTCCTTGATGACCTTGAATACCGTGGTAAAGCCCGGCAGCGTGAACACACTCATCACCATGCCACGCACGCCTGGGGCCATCACGAAACGGTCGTCCGTATTGGCCAGGTGATTGATCAGCGCCCGATAGAACTCCGACTTGCCGTGGCGATAGAAGCCGATCGAGGTATACAGCTCGGCGATGTGCTTACCCGGCAGGATCCGCTTGAGAAAACCGATGAACTCGGCCGGGACCGGCACCTCGACCATGAAGTAGGAGCGCGTGAAGGAAAAGATGATCGACACTTCCGCCTCGTCCGTGATCGCACCGTCGGCAATGATCCCCTCGCCTTCGCGGTGGATCAGCGGAATCGCCAGCGGCCACTGCTCGTCGGGGGTGAAGATACGCCCGATGAGATAAGCGCCCTTGTTGCGGTAGAGCACCGAGACGAACAGCTCGACCGTCAGCTCGGGGTCCTTGCACACCCAGTCGGGCAGCGATTCGCACAGCTGCGCATGCAGCTGACGGAGATCGCTGGCCCGGTCGACATAGGGCACCGCGAACGCGTAGTCGTCGAGTATCCGTTCGAGCACGCCAAGCAGGTCGCCGTTCGGCCTGTAGCTGCGCGTCTGCGCCACCCGTTCGCGTCCGGTCGCCGACGGCCGGGTGGTGTGGATGAACATGGTGCCATCGCTGATGCAGTCGTGGCTGAACAGCCCGCAGAAGATCGAGTTGTACCAGGTCTCCGACAGCTCGTCGTCAAAGCGCGGATCGATCAGTTCTATGTAGGCGCTCTTGACCTGCGGCCAGCGTTCGACCTGCAGCAACTCGTCACGCGCGAAGGTCGCGAGCAGCCCGTCGCGCGTCTCGCTAACCTTCTTTTCATAGAGGTTGATCCGCTCGGCGGAGGCGCGCTGCGCCTCCTGCCAGTGAGCGCCTTCGAAGCGCGCCCGCGCGCCCTCGGTGATCAGGCGAAAGCACTCGCGATAATCGTCGAAGCCAAGGAGTATCTGCCGGGCAATCTCGGTCGCGGGCCATTGCGTCGCCATGCGGGAACCTCAGGAAATCATCAGCCGAGCTTAGCCAGCCATCGGCGGCCCGAAAAGCCGGAACACGACGAACCCGGCCAACGGGCAGCGACAGCCGGCCGCTGCGTGTTTACTGCACCAGTTCCTGCTCGCTGAACATGTCGGCAAACAGCATCGAGGACAGGTAGCGTTCGCCGGAGTCGGGAAGGATCACCACGATATTCTTGCCTTGCATCTCCGGCCGCTCAGCCAGACGCACCGCGGCGGCCATCGCGGCGCCACCGGAAATACCACAGAGAATGCCTTCCTCGCGCATCAGGCGCAGCGCCATGCTCTTGGCTTCCTCGTCGTCGACCTGCTCAACCCGGTCGACGATCGACAGGTCGAGATTCTTCGGCACGAAGCCGGCGCCAATGCCCTGGATCTTGTGCGGGCTGGGCTTGACCTCTTCGCCCGCCAGGGTCTGGCTGATCACCGGCGAGCCGCTCGGCTCGACCGCGACGCTGAGAATCTGCTTGCCCTTGCCGTGCTTGATGTAGCGCGAGATGCCGGTGATGGTGCCGCCGGTGCCAACCCCGGCTACCAGCACGTCGACGCCACCGTCGGTGTCGTTCCAGATTTCCGGACCTGTGGTCTTTTCATGGATCGCCGGGTTGGACGGGTTCTCGAACTGCTGGGGCATGTAATAACGCGTCGGATCGGATGCGGCGATCTCCGAGGCCTTGTCGATCGCGCCCTTCATGCCCTTGGCCGGCTCGGTCAGCACCAGCTCGGCGCCGAGCGCCTTGACCACCTTGCGCCGCTCAAGGCTCATCGAAGCCGGCATCGTGAGAATCAGCTTGTAGCCTCGCGCCGCCGCGACGAAGGCCAAGCCGATGCCCGTATTGCCCGAGGTCGGCTCGACGAGGGTCATGCCGGGTTTGAGCCGGCCACTTTCCTCGGCATCCCAGATCATTCCCGCGCCGATGCGGCACTTGACCGAATAGGCGGGGTTACGGCCTTCGATCTTGGCCATGATGCTGACGCCCTTGGGCCCTAGGCGATTGATCATGACCAGCGGCGTATTGCCGATCGAACGTGCGTTGTCTGCGTAGATGCGGCTCATCGGGTGTCCCTTCAGAAGAATCAGATCAGGCCGGAAAGCCTATGCCCAGCCGGGGCGGTCGTCCAGCCGAACTCGCCCCAGCCCCATGCGGTCCACCGAGGGAACCCGAGCCGTCGGATCTGCCATGAAACGCCGCTATCTACCCCTTTGGCTTGTCGCCGCCCTCGTCCTGCTGTTGCTCGTACTGCACCTGGCGCTCCCGGTACTGGTGCGCAACTACCTCAACGAAACGATGGCCGAGATGGGCGATTACAGCGGCCATGTCGACGATGTCGACCTGGCCTGGTGGCGAGGCGCCTATCCTTTGCAAGGCCTACGGATCGAAAAGCGCGACAAGCAGGTGCAGGCCCCACTGTTCAAAGCGCCCGAAATCGACATTGCGATCAGCTGGCGCGCGCTGTGGCAGGACCGCGCGATCGTCGCCGAAGTCACCTTCGAGCGCCCCGAGCTCAATTTCGTCGATGGCGGCGACAAAGGTGAGTCACAGAGCGGTGAAGGCGTCGACTGGCGCGACAAGCTCGAAGAGCTGCTGCCGATCACACTGAACGAAATCCGCGTGGTCGATGGCCAGGTGTCGTTTCGCAACTTCGCATCCGACCCGCAGGTGCACGTCTACGCCAGCGATGTTGATGCCTCGCTGTACAACCTGACCAACACGCGGGGCGAGGATGGCAAGCGCGTGGCGACCTTCGAGGGCACCGGCAAGTTGTTCAACCGTGACCCGATCGAGGCCAGCGCCCGTTTCGACCCGTTCACCGAATGGCAGGACTTCGAGCTGAACCTGCGAACCACAGGCGTCGCACTTACCCAGCTCAACGATTTCAGCCAGGCGTACGGCAAGTTCGACTTCGCAGGCGGCACCGCCGATCTGGTGATGGAAGTCGAAGCCACCGATGGCCAGCTGAGCGGCTATATCAAGCCACTGCTGCGCAACGTCGACGTGTTCGATCTGGAGCAGGACGTGGAAAACGACGACAAGGGCTTTTTCCAAGGTCTGTGGGAGGCGGTGGTCGGCGGTGGCCAGGAGGTGTTGCAAAACCAGCGCAAAGACCAGTTCGCCACGCGTATCGAACTGTCCGGCAGTACGCAGTCGGCTGACATGAGTCCATTCCAGGCATTTATCGCCGTGCTGCGTAACGCCTTCGTGCAGGCCTTCACCGCGCGCTTCGAGCACTCGCTGGACGAGGGGCAATGAAGGACGTCGGACATTGCTGGCGATCATTCAGTGACTGAATGATCGCCTCGCGTTCACAGACAGCCACCCTTCCCTTATAGTCGACCCCCTGTCCCTCAACGCCTGCATGCCAGGCCGGCCAAGGAATTCGCGATGAAATTCGAAGGTACTCAGTCCTACGTCGCCACCGACGACCTAAAGCTCGCCGTCAACGCGGCCATCACCTTGCAACGACCCTTGCTGGTCAAGGGCGAGCCGGGCACCGGCAAAACCATGCTGGCCGAGCAGTTGGCCGACTCCTTCGGCGCCAAGCTCATCACCTGGCACATCAAGTCCACCACCAAGGCCCACCAGGGCCTCTACGAATACGATGCGGTCAGCCGTCTGCGCGATTCGCAGCTGGGCGTGGACAAGGTCCACGACGTGAAGAACTACATCAAGAAAGGCAAGCTCTGGGAGGCCTTCGAGGCCGAGGAGCGCGTCATTCTGTTGATCGACGAGATCGACAAGGCCGACATCGAGTTTCCCAACGACCTGCTGCAGGAACTCGACAAGATGGAGTTCTATGTCTACGAGACGAACGAAACCATCAAGGCCAGGCAGCGCCCGATCATCATCATCACCTCGAACAACGAGAAGGAACTGCCGGACGCCTTTCTGCGCCGCTGCTTCTTCCACTACATCGCCTTTCCCGACCGCGAGACGCTGCAGAAGATCGTCGACGTCCACTACCCCGGCATCAAGCAGTCGCTGGTCTCCGAGGCGCTGGACATCTTCTTCGACGTGCGCAAGGTCCCCGGCCTGAAGAAAAAACCCTCGACCAGCGAGCTCGTCGACTGGCTGAAGCTGCTGATGGCCGACGAGATCGGCGAAGCGGTGCTGCGTGAGCGTGACCCGACTCGCGCGATCCCGCCGCTGGCCGGCGCACTGGTGAAAAACGAACAGGACGTGATGTTGCTCGAACGCCTGGCGTTCATGAGCCGGCGCGCAAGCCGCTGACAGCGCCTGTCGTCGGTCGGCCAGCCGGCGGATTCGCCGCTCGCAGCGGCGTCGTCTAACGTCAGCTGAGACACGGCAGCGTCGCTGCCGAACCGCCGACACCTGCTGGAGAAGAGCCATGCAAACGCATACCGGAAGTTGCCTGTGCGGCGTGGTGCGCTATCGCATCGACGCACCGATAAACGCCGTGAGCCACTGCCACTGCAAGATGTGTCGCAAGGCGCACGGCGCGGCCTTCGCCAGCTATGCCGGCGTGCCTCTGGATGCGTTCCACCTGCTTTCCGGCAAGGATCAACTGGGCGTCTATCACTCGTCCGAACACGTGACCCGTACGTTCTGCATCCGCTGCGGATCGAACCTTCAGTTCGTCGACAACCGCGAGCACGAACTGGGCGTCGCGGTGGGCACGCTCGACTCACCGCTGCCTCCACCCACGCAGTCGCATATCTATGTCGGCTCGAAGGCGGACTGGTACGAAATTGCCGACGACCTGCCCCAGCACCCTGCCGATAGTTAACTTGATTGCACGTGCCAGCAACGGCACGCCCGAGGTTTAGTCATGCTGCTTGGCCTGTTCAACGAAATGCGTGCCGCCAAGGTTCCGGTCTCGGTACGCGAACTGCTCGATCTGATCGACGCGCTCAAGCACCGTGTGGTGTTTGCCGACATGGACGAGTTCTATTTCCTCGCGCGCACCGTGATGGTCAAGGACGAGCGCCACTTCGACAAATTCGACCGGGCGTTTGGCGCCTACTTCAAGGGTCTCGAAGACCTGGACCGGCACATCGAGGCACTGATCCCCGAAGACTGGCTGCGCAAGGAGTTCGAACGCCACCTCAGTGACGAGGAGCGCGCCCAGATCCAGTCGCTCGGTGGTCTGGACAAGCTGATCGAGGAGTTCAAGAAACGCCTCGAGGAGCAGAAGGAGCGCCACGCTGGCGGCAACAAGTGGATCGGTACCGGCGGCACCAGCCCGTTCGGCTCAGGCGGCTACAACCCCGAGGGCATCCGCATCGGCGATGCCGGCAAGCGCCAGGGCAAGGCGGTCAAGGTCTGGGATCAGCGCGAGTACAAGAACCTCGACGATCAGGTCGAGCTCGGCACGCGCAACATCAAGATCGCCCTGCGCCGACTGCGCAAGTTCGCCCGCGAAGGCGCGCACGACGAACTCGACATCGACGGCACCATCGACCACACCGCGCGCGACGCCGGCCTGCTGAATATCCAGATGCGCCCCGAGCGCCGCAATGCGGTCAAGCTGCTGCTGCTGATGGACATCGGCGGCTCGATGGATGCCCACGTCAAGGTTTGCGAAGAGCTGTTTTCGGCCTGCCGCACGGAGTTCAAGAACCTCGAGTTCTTCTATTTCCACAATTTCATCTACGAGTCGGTGTGGAAGAACAACTTCCGTCGCATGTCCGAACGCACCTCGACACTGGACCTGCTGCACAAGTACGGCCCTGACTACAAGGTGGTCTTCGTCGGCGACGCGGCGATGGCGCCTTATGAAATCACCCAGGCCGGCGGTAGCGTCGAGCACTGGAACGAGGAAGCCGGCTACGTCTGGATGCAGCGCTTCATGGAAAAGTACAAGAAGCTGGTCTGGATCAACCCCTACCCGAAGGACACCTGGGGCTATACCGCCTCGACCGGCATCGTTCGCGAACTGGTCGAGGACCGCATGTACCCGCTGACCCTGAGCGGGCTGGAAGAAGGCATGCGTTTTCTTGCCAAGTAGCACGACCGTGCAGGCGCGCTCAGCGATAGATTCGCTGGCGCCTGCGGCGTGACCGGAACGGATAGCTGAGCCCGAGCAACAGGCTCTCGACGAGCCAGGCCAGCAACAGCGCCAAGCCGATGCCCCAGGCCACCGCGTCCGGCGCCAGCAGCACACGGAATTCGTAGCTGCGCCAGACCTCCTGGCGCAGCGAACGCTCGGCGCCCATCAGCACATGCCAGGCGCGGGCATACCAGGGATGTTGCATCGCCTGCCACTCGCGCTCGAGCAGCGCGGCGCGCTGCACCAGTCGATCGACGCTGGCCGCATCGCTCTGGATCACCGGATCGTCGCTGCCACGGTAGTGCTCGACCAGGGCGTCGAGATCGCCATCGAAGAAGCGCCGCGCGGTGTCGTGGAAGCCGCGCAGTGCCTCCTGTGCTTCCAATCGGCGGGCCTCGACGTGACGGGTATAGGCCTCGAGAAAGCCCGGTACCTGGACGCCGACCAGCAGGCCCAGGGCGAACAGCGCGAGGCGAAGGTAGCTTCTCAACATGCCGGCACCTGCCCACTGGCGACACAATGGCCCAGGCGCCAGAGGCTCCATTGGCCGGGCGCGTGCAGGTCCCACGCTTCATTGTCGGTCAGCGGCTCGGTGGCCAGCACGGTCACCACGTCGTCCGGCGTGGTCTCGGCGCGGAAATCCACCTTGAGCTCGGCATCACGCAGCTGCGCCGGGCCGAACGGTGCTCGGCGAGTGATCTGCGCCAGCTTGGTGGTGCAGAAACTGAACAGCCATTCGCCGTTGCTCAGCAGACAGTTGAACACACCGCGGGTCCGGTACTCGCCGCACGCCTCGATCAGCAGCGGCAGCAGCGACTCGGCAGGTGCCGGGCTGGGGAACTGGTCGCGTATCCGGTTGAGCAGATCGCAGAATGCCGCCTCGCTGTCGGTTTCTCCGACCGCCCGATAGAAGCCTTCGGCCGGATAGAAATCGGCCAGCTGACCATTGTGCGCGAAGCACCAGTACTGCCCCCACAGCTCGCGGGTGAACGGATGGGTGTTGGCCAGCGACACCGTTCCGACGTTGGCGTGCCGGATGTGGCCGATGACCACCTCGCTCTTGATCTGGTAGCGCTGCAGCATCTTCGCCACTTCCGAATCGCAGCTGGCGACCGGGTCCTGGAACAGGCGCAGGCCGCGCCCCTCGTAGAAGGCGACGCCCCAGCCGTCGCGATGCGGGCCGGTGCGCCCGCCACGCTGCATCAGGCCGGTGAGACTGAAAACGACATCGGTGGGGACATTGGCGCTCATGCCAAGCAATTCGCACATGCCGATACTCCGCGAGAAGGTCGTGAGCTAAGACGAGGACCTAGAGCCTGGGTTCGGTTCGCACGTAGCGGCCGTGCGGCACGTAATCCTGCGGTTCGCCCGCTGCCAGCCGCTCGCGCAGGGTGCGCGGGTCCTCGTCCTCTTCCTGCGCCTGCTCGGTACGAGCGGCCCGGCGCTGGCGCGCCTTGCGTTCGATCGGCCAGCGCACCAGCACCAGCAGCAGGTACAGCGCAAAGGCGATCACACCGTAGAGCGCCAGGTCGGCCACGGCGCGCCAGGCGTTGTTGCCGACATCGAGCAGAATGTCCATCGCCGTGATGGCGATCGCCGGAGCGAACTGCTCCTTGGCGGGGTCGACGATCGTCGGCGTGAACAGCAGCACCGCAACGATCAGCCGCAACGGCTCGCGCAGGGCCCGCCACATCCAGCCGGTGAAGCGGAACCACACCAGCAGGCAACCCAGGGCAGCGACCAGATACACGCTCCAGGCCAGCAGATAGTCGTTGTGAAACATCTCCATTCAAATACTCTCGCAGCGCAAAAGGCGACCCGGCACACAAGGGCGGCATGATAGCAGCCCGACGCCGGTCCGGTGGTTCGGCGCGACCATGCAACACTGGCGCATCGCCCGCCGGGCTCGTATAACGGCAGCCATCAGAACAGCGCTCGCGCCACTGCGGGCCATAATTGCCATACGCAAGCCGAGGAGAATCACCATGCCCTACCAGAACATACTGGTCGCCACCGACCTCCACGAGGAGTGCCATCCGGTCGTCGCGCGGGCGCAGGATCTGGCCAACAGCAGCGGCGCCAAGCTGATGCTCGTCCACGTCATCGAGCCGATGGCCATGGCCTTCGGCGGTGACGTGCCCATGGACCTGTCGACCCTGCAGCAACAGCAGTTCGATCAGGCACGGGACCGCTTGAATGTCTTTGCCGAGCAGTACCCTGGCCTGCTCCCCGAACATCGCCACATCGCCTACGGCCAGCCGCGTCAGGAAGTCCACCGGCTGGCCAAGGAGCAGAACTGCGATCTGATCGTCGTCGGCAGCCATGGCCGGCACGGCTTGGCATTGCTGCTGGGTTCGACCGCCAACGACATCCTGCACGGTGCGCCATGCGACGTGCTGGCGGTGCGCCTGAAAAAGTCCGAATAAAGCAACGGCCCCGCGCATCCGCGGGGCCAGCAGGCGTCTCAGGCGACGACTTCCACCTCGTCGCCTGCAGCCATCACCATCGGGCGGATTTTCTGCAGCTGGGTTTCCAGCGAAACGGTCAGGCTCGAGGCCATCGAGAAGAAGGTCAGGAACGCCTTGAGGTTGGAGTCGCCCTTGCAGGTGTCGTGAATCCGTTGCCAGAACGCCTGATTGACCAGCTGCAACTGCTGGAACGAACGCACCAGGCCACGCAACTCCCAATCGGCATGACGACCCTCGCGCAGGTTGAAATATTGCCGCGCCAGGTACAGCGACACCGCGCGCAGTACGAACTCCCGATTGTTGGCAAACGGCAGATGCTGCTGCGCCATCGGCTTGAGCCGCGCCAGGACCGGGCAGGCGCTGGTTGCCATGATCACGCCGAGCAGCGCGCGCAAGCCCTCTTCCAGCCCAACCACCTTGGTGTACTCTCGCTCCGGCGTACGGACCCAGACCAGCGCCTTCTGCACGGCCGGCAGGCCCTGGAAATCCTCGATCACGCGGTGCAGATCGACCGCTGCGGGGCAGTGGCTGAACTGTTCGCGACTCAGCGGGCAATTGGCACAGCGCTGATGCTCCAGCCGCGTCCAGTGCGGCGCCTGGGCCTCCGCCTCACGATCGTAGCTACGATCCAGTTCGATCCGGTAGCTGAAATCGTGCTCGTCATCCAGGGTGATTCGGTACTCGATAGCCATCTATGCTCCATCATCGTGACTGCGACCGGCGCAACTTAATAGGCGCCGATCGGGCCAGCATTGACCCATCTCACTTGGCCATCAGTTCGCCATCTCTGCCATCGAGAATGGCGACCGCGCCTCATTCTTCCAGCTCGGCCCAGCGCTCGACCAGCGTATCGAGATCCTGTTGCAGGCTTTCCAGCCGCGCCAGCGTAGCCCCGGTCACCTCGCTCGGCTGCTGGTAGAACGCCGGCGCGGAGATCTCGGCCTGTACGGCGGCGATGGCCTGCTCCACCTCGTCGATCTTGCCGGGCAAGGCATCGAGCTCACGCTGCAGCTTGTAGCTGAGTTTCTTCTTCGCGGCAGGCTCGACCTGCGGCGCCGTCGCCGGCGTGCTGGCCTCGGTTGCCTGCGGCTTGTCGGCCCGACTCTCGGCACGCTCGGCGATGCCGAGCAGCTTTGGCGAACCGCCCTGGCGCAGCCAGTCCTGGTAACCGCCAACGTACTCGCGCACCTCCCCGTCGCCCTGGAACACCAGCGTGCTGGTGACCACGTTGTCGAGAAAGGCCCGGTCGTGGCTGACCATCAGCACAGTACCGGCAAAACCCAGCAGGACCTCTTCCAGCAGCTCGAGCGTCTCGACATCGAGGTCGTTGGTCGGTTCGTCGAGCACCAGCAGGTTGGCCGGCTTGCTGAACAGGCGAGCCAGCAAGAGCCGTGCCCGCTCGCCGCCCGAGAGCGCCTTGACCGGCGTGCGCGCGCGCTGCGGGCTGAACAGGAAGTCGCCGAGGTAGCTCAGCACGTGGCGATTCTGCCCATCGATGCTGATGAACTCGCGGCCTTCGGCAAGGTTATCGATGACCGTCTTCTCCAAGTCCAGCTGGTGACGCAATTGGTCGAAATACGCCACTTCCAGCTTGGTACCGATGTGGATGCTGCCGCTGCTGGGCTGCAGTTCGCCGAGCAGCAGCTTGAGCAGCGTCGTCTTGCCCGAACCGTTGGCCCCGAGCAGGCCGATGCGGTCGCCGCGCTGCAACACCATGGAGAAGTCACGAATCAGCGGCTCGCCACCGGGGTGGGCGAAGCTGACGTGTTCGGCGACGATCACCTGCTTGCCGGATTTGTCCGCCGATTCGAGCTGGAAGCTGGCCTTGCCCTGGCGCTCACGCCGCTCGCTGCGCTCGGCGCGCATCGCCTTGAGCGCTCGGACGCGGCCTTCGTTGCGGGTGCGTCGTGCCTTGATGCCCTGGCGAATCCAGACTTCTTCCTGGGCCAGCTTCTTGTCGAACAGCGCGTTGGCGGTCTCTTCGGCTGCCAGCTGCTGCTCCTTGTGAACCAGGAAGCTGGCGTAATCGCCGTTCCAGTCGATCAGGTGGCCGCGGTCGAGCTCAAGAATGCGCGTGGCCAGGTTCTGCAGGAAGGCACGGTCGTGGGTGATGAACAGCACGGCGCCGTTGAAGCCCGCCAATGCGTCTTCCAGCCAGGCGATGGCACCGATGTCCAGGTGGTTGGTCGGTTCGTCTAGCAGCAGCAGGTCCGGCTCGGACACCAGCGCCTGGGCCAGCAGCACACGCCGGCGCCAGCCGCCGGAGAGTTCGGCCAGGGTGCGGTCGGCCGGCAGCTGCAGGCGGCTCAAGGTGCTGTCGACCAGTTGCTGCAGGCGCCAGCCATCCTTGGCCTCGAGGGCCTGCTGCACGTGCGTCAGCTTTTCCAGGTCGGCATCGTTCTGGATGTTCATGCTCAAGTGGTGATACTCGGCGAGCAGCTCACCGACTCCGGCCAGCCCCTCGGCCACGACATCGAACACGGTACGTTCGTCGGCTCGCGGCAGCTCCTGGGGCAGCTCGCCGATCTTCAGCCCAGGCGCGCGCCAGATCTCGCCGTCATCGGGCTGCCGCACACCCTTGACCAGGCTCAGCATGCTGGATTTGCCGGTGCCGTTGCGGCCGATGACGCACACCCGCTCGCCACGTGCGATCTGCCAGGACACCCTGTCCAGCAGGGGCGTGGTGCCATAGGCGAGGGACACATCGGCGAACTTGAGCAGGGTCATGACTACCTCCGGAAAACAGGGCGCGCATTCTAGCAGACGGCAAGGCGAACCCGGCCCTGGCTCAGCTCTCGCACAGCCGGCCCGTGCCGTCTACGTTGCGGCCTGGATGTCGTTCGTCGGCGGCGTTGTTTTCTCGCGCCGGCCAGCCGATAGCACGTTTAACTGCCTCGGGCGGCAAGCTAAGCTAGTGCCCGTGGTCCCCCGCTCCATCTGCCCCGGAAGTTTCATGCGCAGTCGACTCCCCCGCCTCCTGCTGTCCCTGCTGATCACCACCCTCGCGCTCCAGGCTACCGCCGCGAGCCTGGAGCAGCAGCGTCGCTACTACGACGAAGCCAAGCGGGCGCTGGAGAAAGGCGACAGCGGGCCTTATCGTCGCTATGCCTCCGTACTGCGGGATTACCCGCTGGAGCCGTACCTCGCCTACGACGAGCTGACCGCTCGCCTGAAAAGCGCCAGCAACGCCGATGTCGAGAAGTTTCTCGCCGAGCACGGCGACCTGCCCCAGATCGGTTGGCTCAAGCTGCGCTGGCTGCGCCTGCTGGCCGCGCGTGGCGACTGGAAGACCTTTCTCGCCTATTACGACCCCAAGCTCAATTTCACCGAACTCGACTGCCTGTTCGGTCAGTACCAGGTCAGCCATTCGGTCGCCGAGGGCGACAACACCGCGGAGAAGCTCTGGCTGGTCGGCAAGTCGCAGCCGGAGGCCTGTGACGCACTGTTCGAGATGTGGCAGGCACGCGGCGGGCTCACCGAGGAGCGTCGCTGGAAACGCACCAAGCTGGCCGTGGAGAACGGCAACTATGGCCTGGCCAGCTACCTGATCAAGCAGCTCACCAGCCACCGGGCCTATGGCGAGCTGCTGCTCGAAGTGGCGCAGAAACCTCAGCTACTGAGCCAGACCGAGCGCTTCGCCAGCGGCAACACGGCCATGGCCGACGTGGTCTCGATCGGCCTGCGCCGCCTGGCCCGTCAGGATCCGGAAAAGGCGCTCGGCCTGCTCGACAGCTACGCCCGGCGCATGGCCTTCTCGGCCGAGGAGAAGGTTGCCATCGCCCGGCAGATCGGCCTGACGCTGGCGCGGCGCTTCGACAGTCGCGCCCTGCAAGTCATGGCCGAATACGACCCCGAACTGCGCGACAACACCGTCAGCGAGTGGCGTGCGCGGCTGCTGCTGCGCCTGGGCCGCTGGGACGATGCCTACGCCCTGACCAGTCGCTTCCCCGAAGACCTGGCCAAGACCAACCGCTGGCGCTACTGGCGCGCACGCAGCCTGGAGCTGAAGGAACCGAACAGTCCGCAAGCCATCTCGCTCTATGCCCCGGTCGCCAAGGAGCGGGACTTCTATGGCTTTCTGTCGGCCGACCGTATCCAGGCCCCGTACAAGCTCAACCACCAGCCTTTGAACCTGCCGCCAAAGGTGATGCAGAAGGTGCGCAACACCGCCGGCATCCGGCGGGCCCTGGAATTTCATGCCCGCGGACAGATCGTCGACGGCCGTCGGGAGTGGTATCACGTCAGCCGCCTGTTTGACCGCGACGAGCTGGTCGCCCAGGCGCAGCTGGCTTACGAAAAGGGTTGGTACTTCCCGGCGATCCGCACGATCAGCCAGGCCCAGTACTGGGACGACCTGGACATCCGCTTTCCGATGGCCCATCGCGGCACCCTGGTCAAGGCCGCTCGCGCACGCGAAATCCACCCCAGCTGGGCCTTCGCGATTACCCGACAGGAAAGCGCCTTCATGGCCGACGCACGTTCGCACGTCGGTGCCACCGGGCTGATGCAGCTGATGCCGGCCACGGCCAAGGAAACCGCGCGGCGCTTCGGTATTCCGCTGTCGTCAACCCAGCAGGTACTCAACCCGGACGTCAACATCCAGCTCGGCACCGCCTACCTCAGCCAGATCTACAACCAGTTCAACGGCAACCGGGTCCTTGCCTCGGCCGCCTACAACGCCGGCCCCGGGCGGGTTCGCCAGTGGTTGCGCAACGCCGAGCATCTCTCGTTCGACGTCTGGGTCGAGAACATCCCCTTCGACGAGACCCGCCAGTACGTGCAGAACGTGCTGACCTACTCGGTCATCTACGGGCAGAAGCTCAATACACCGCAGCCGCTGGTGGAATGGCACGAGCGTTACTTCGAGGGCCAGTGAGCCCTCACTCGAGCACTTCGACGGGCATACCGACCGCCAACTCGCCAGGTCGCTCGGCGATCAGGTTCTGGCCGAAGAACACGCCACCCTCGCCTTTGCGGTAGCCCAGCAGCGTGGTCAGCGGCTCGCGGTCCGCTGCGCGCTCGGCGGTCAGCAGGTCGATCGTGGGGATCACGCAACGCGAACAGGGCTTGACCACCCGCAGCTCCAAGTCGCCGATACGGATGCGTTTCCAGCGGTCCTCGGCATACGGTTCGGCTCCGGCGACCACCAGGTTGGGACGAAAGCGCAGCATCTTCAGCGGACGTCCGACGCGCTCGATCAGATCATCCAGCGAGGCCTGGCCGATCAGCAGGAAGGGAAAACCGTCACTGAAGGCCGCTCGCTCGCCCGGCCGGGCATAGTTCCGGTCGATCTGGATGCCCTGCTCGGCCGGCAGATAAACCAGGCGGCACGGGCGCTGCAGCCAGTCGCTCAGCCAGGCGGCCGCGGCATCACCGGCATCCGGCACACTGAGCGTCTCCTTCCAGATCAGCACACCGCAGCGCGGGCTGTCCGCGCCGGGAACCTTCACTTCGATAGGCGATTGGCCCGGCGCCGTCAGGCCCAGTGTGTCGGCTGCCAGCCAGCGCGCCTGGAGCAAGGTCATCTGCGGCAGCAGGCGCTGGGTCAGGAAGCGCCCACTCTGCGCATCGACCAGCATCCAGCGCCGATCGCCGACCAGACCAAGCGAGTCGGTTCGTGCCGCTGACAGGGACTCGCCAGCGGCCGACTTGAGGGCAAAGCGGTAGATCGAGGAAAGCTGCATGCGACGCCTCCAACGGCAGGGAAGCGCCGCAGCATAACGCAGGCCGCGTCAGTGCGGTTCGTCGCGCTGCAAGCGATCGCGCACCACGTCGACGAGCTTTTCCGGCTGGAACTTGGAAAGGAAGTTGTCGCAGCCGACCTTCTGCACCATCGCCTGGTTGAACGAACCGGACAGCGAGGTGTGCAGCACCACGTAGAGGTCGCGCATGCGTGGGTCATGGCGGATCTCGGTGGTCAGCCGATAGCCGTCCATCTCCGGCATTTCGGCATCCGTGAAGACCATCAGCAGCTTGTCGGTCAGCACTTCACCGGCATCGGCCCAGGCGCGCAGCATGTTCAGCCCCTTGAGGCCGTCGGTGGCGGTATGGATCGTCACGCCGAGCTGCACCAGGGTATCGCGCAGCTGGGCCAGGGCGACGCTCGAATCGTCGACGCAAAGCACTTCGCGACCGCGCGCGCGCTCGAGCAGCGGGTCGGCCAGGCGTTCGGCCGGAATGCTGGTGTCGTAGGGGACGATCTCGGCGAGGACCTTCTCCACATCAATCACCTCGACCAGCTCGTTCTCGACCTTGGTGATCGCGGTGAGGTAATGCTGGCGGCCAGCGGTGCTCGGCGGCGGCATCACCTCGTCCCAGTTCAGGTTGAGAATGCGGTCGACGCTGCCAACCAGAAACGCCTGCACGGTACGGTTGTATTCGGTGACGATGATGGTGCTGCGCTCATCGGGCACCAGCGGGCGCAGGCCGATCGCCAGGGACAGATCGATCACCGGCAGCGTCTGGCCGCGCAGGTTGATCACCCCGCACACCGAGCTGTGGCGATGCGGCATTAGCGTCATCTTCGGTAGCTGGACGACTTCCTGCACCTTGAACACGTTGATCGCGAACTTCTGCCGCCCGGCCAGCCGGAACATGAGGATTTCCAGGCGGTTCTGCCCCACCAGACGGGTACGTTGATCGACTGAGTCGAGAATTCCGGCCATGGCGGACTCCTTGGTTAACGCGGGATACCGAGGTATCGGCCGCGTCGCGCCAGGCTTTACCGTTGCAGGCGGATTTCTCGCAGCCGGCGTCAGTTGCCGACAAGCAGCGGGGAGCCGGCCGGCAGGTGCATGCGCAATGCTCGCGGGCGCACGCCGAAGCGCAGCTGCTCGCCGAGCACCGGCTCGCCATCGAGATTGACGTCGATCGGCTGCGGGGCGTCGATCTCCAGCCAGGGCACCCGCGCGCTGACTGAAACAGCGTCGACCCCGAGCAGCCCGCCGCTGAGCAGCGTGCCGAGCGTACCGACGGCGTCGTCCGGCGCCGGCACGATGCACACATCGAGCAGGCCGTCATCCACTTGTGCCTGCGGGCACAGCAGCTGACCGCCGCCGGCCTGCCTGCCGTTGCCGACGCCAAAGGCCAGAAAGTCGCCTTCCCAGTCGAAGCCCGGCCCGCGGAACCGGCCGTGCGCCGAGCCGATCTCTGCGAAGCGCGTCAGCCCGGTCAACAGGTAGGCGCCGCCGCCCAGCACACGCTTGAGCTCTTCGGAGGTACTGGAGGTGACCCGGCTGCCGAATCCGCCGGTGGCCATGTTGACGAACGGCTCACCGTTCATCTCGCCGAGGTCGATGAGTACCGGCGGCTCATCGAGCAGGGCAAGCGCCTCCCCCGGCACCAGGGAAATGCCGGCGGCGCGCGCGAAGTCGTTGGCGGTACCCAATGGCATCAGCGCCAGGCTGGCATCGCTGCCACTGGCGACGAGCGCCTGCACCGTCTCGCGCAAGGTTCCGTCGCCACCGCCGGCGATCAGCGTGCGGTAGCCGGCAGCCAGCGCTTCATGCACCAGGCGCTCGGTATCACCCGGCTCCCAGGTCACGCGTACCGCCAGCTCCCAGCCGAGTTCACGCTGCAGCGTGACCGCCTCGCGAACGTCGGCATTGGACGCCTGCTTGCCGTGCAGGATCAGCAGTGCCTTGGGTGGATTCATCGAACGCATCCTTCTGCGGTTGTTGCGCATGAGACTGAACCCGGAAACGAAAGTTTGTGCCGTGCTGCGTCGCCCGGAATTAATCCAAAACTTCGATAGGACGCGCCCAACGCGTTCACCTTCGTCGCCTAGCAGGCAACCGCTCTAAAAGCGCCCTTCTATTCATTTCCCATACAAATCAGTCACTTACGCAGGCAAATCGAAGTTCGTTATTTTTCCGACGACACGACGAGAGCGACTGAACTCCTGTTGGGCCCCAGGGTCGGAGCAGGAGTCCCGAGTCGGTTGCGATAGCGGCCTGCCATCAAGGCCGGCATCCGCGGGCGATTAATTCGAGCGTTGAGTCAGCTGCTTTAGCTGAGGAAGGAGCCTTGTAATGCGTTTACAGTCCGTTGGAACCCTTGAGTATGCTCACCCAAGCTTCGTTGATTACTTTCTCGCCAGCATCCGGCTGATTCACGGCCTGACGGCGATCCTGCCCGGGCTCCTGCTGCTCCTTCTGCTGCCCGATCTGCCGTCGTCCGGCGGTCCGTTCAGTGCCTTTCTGGTGTTCTTCGGGGTGATCTCGGTGATCATCTTCCAGTCGCTGGGCATCTATAGCGAGGAGGTGTTCAGCACCCTGTTGCGCTTCCGCATCATGCTGCTGGCCTGGGCCGCCGCGTTCAGCCTGCTGATCTTCATGCACCAGGGCATGGGCATGTTCAGCTACCTGCAGAGCGAGCACCTGGCATTCTGGTTCTTCACCAGCCTGGCGCTGTTCGGTGCCGAACGGCTGGCCATGCTTTCGCTGTTCCGCCGCCGCATGGCGCGCGGCATGTACCTGCAGAACGCGGTGATTCTCGGCGGCACGGATAACGGTATCCGCGTGGCCGAATACCTGCAGCACAACCGCGACATCCGCACCGGCGTGCTCGGCTTCATCGACGACCGACTGGAACGCCTGCCGTCCGAGCTGGCGAACCTGCCGCTGCTGGGCAACACCCGTGATCTGGAACGCATGATCCGCGAGGAAAAGGTCACCCAGGTCCTGGTCGCCCTGCCCTGGTTCGCCGACAGCCGTATCGGCCAGGTCATCGACCACCTGCGCCAGCTGCCGGTAAACGTGCTGCTGGTACCGGACATGGTTGCCTTCCGCCGGGCCAACAAGCGCATCACCGAGGTTGCCGGCCTGCCGACGCTGATCGCCTCCGACGTGCCCCTGCGCGGCTGGTCGCCATTCTTCAAGCGCCTCGAGGACATCGTGCTGTCGAGCATCGCCCTGCTCTTCGCGGCTCCGGTGATGCTGGTCGTGGCGCTGGCGATCAAGCTCGACTCGCCCGGCCCGGTGCTGTTCAAGCAGAAGCGCTACGGCTACAACAACCGCCTGATCGAAGTGTTCAAGTTCCGCTCGATGTACCACGAGAAGAGCGACGCCAACGCCGACCGGCAGACCACGCGCGGCGACGACCGCATCACCCGCGTCGGGCACTTCATCCGCAAGACCAGCCTGGACGAACTGCCACAGCTGCTCAACGTGTTCCTCGGCAGCATGTCGATGGTCGGCCCGCGCCCGCATGCCACCGCGACCAAGGCCGCTGGCGTGCTGTTCGAAGAAGCCGTGGCCGAATACTCGGCACGTCATCGGGTCAAGCCAGGGATCACCGGCTGGGCACAGATCAACGGCTACCGCGGCGAAACCGACACGCTCGAGAAGATCGAGAAGCGCGTCGAGTACGACCTCGACTACATCGAGCGTTGGTCCGTCTGGTTCGACATCTACATCCTCCTGCGCACCGTTCCCGCGCTGCTGTCGAACAAGGACGTGTACTGATAACGCGCCCGCGCCGGTCACCCGCAAAGGGCCGTCACACATGGCTCGCCGGCGCCGCGATCAGGGAGGAACTAATGGCGACAGACACTATCTCATTTGCGTTCCAAATCGGCGGGCCCTCGCGGGCCGGCCGGTGAGGCAGAGTTTTTTATGTTCAACAACATTCTCATCGTCTGTGTCGGAAACATCTGCCGAAGCCCGATGGCCGAAGCGATGCTCCAGCACAGGCTCAGTGGAAAGGGCCTGACGATCAGTTCGGCAGGTATCGGCGCACTAGTAGGTAACCCGATGGACAAGACCGCACACGAGGTTTTGCAGGAGCACGGGCTGGAGCATACGGCCCACCGGGCGCGGCAGGTGGATGCCCACATGCTGCACGAGGCCGATCTCATCCTCGCCATGGAAAACAGCCACATCCACCACATCCGCCAGATGGCACCCGAGGTCCATGGCAAGACCTTCCTGATCGGCAAATGGCGGGACGACATGGAGATCCCCGATCCCTACCGCCAGTCCAAGCCTGCATTCGATCACGTACACACGCTTCTGACGCAAGCCGTCGAAAGCTGGATTCCTTACCTGAAATAAAGAAGAAGGAACTTCAATGACCACCATGCCTCGCCCGATCTACGAGACCAAAGAGGAAAAGGACATTGACCTTGCCCACCTCTTTGACACCTTCATCAACAACCGCGTGCTGATCCTTGGCATCACCGGCTTCTTCGCCGCGCTGGGCATCGCCTATGCGCTGCTGGCAACCCCGGTATACCTGGCCAGCGCCATGATCCAGATCGAACCGAAGACCGGCCTGCCCAGCCTGACCGATGTGGTCAACACCAACCCGCCGGTATCTCCGGCACAGACCGAGATCGCCCTGCTCAAGTCGCGCTCGGTCGTGGGTGGCGCGGTCGAGAACCTGAACCTGGACATCATCATCAAGCCGCACCACTTCCCGATCATCGGCGGCTTCATGGCACGTCGCTTCGAGCCGACCGAAGAGAACGAGCTGGGCTGGTACCCGGCCGGCTTCGACGCCTATGCCTGGGGCGGCGAGAAGCTGAAAATCACGCTGCTCGAAGTGCCGGACAAGATGCACGGCGAAGAGCTGACCCTCGAGGCCGCGGAGAACAACGGTTTCATCCTGCGCGATACCGATGACGAAGTGGTCGCCCAGGGCGTGGTTGGCGAACCGGTCGAGACCGAGGACTACCGCATCAACGTAGAAGAGCTGCTGGCGCGCCCCGGCACCACCTTCACGGTGATCAAGAACCGCACCTACAACACCACCGAGGACTACCAGAACCGCCTGTCCGCCGGCGAGCATGGCAAGCAGTCGGGCATCGTCAACGTCACCCTCGAGGACACCAACCCCGAGCAGGCGGTACGCGTGCTCGAAGAAGTGGCCAGTCGCTACGTCCAGCAGAACGTCGCACGCAACGCCGCCGAAGCCACGCAGAGCCTGGAGTTCCTCGCCGAGCAGGTTCCGGCCGTACGCAAGAAGCTCGAATCGGCCCAGACGGCGCTGAACAAGTACCAGACCGGTTCGGGCACCGTCGACATCACCGCCGAGACGCAGTCGGTGCTCGATCGCATCGTCGACCTGGAAAAGCAGATCTCCGAGCAGAACCTCAAGCGCACCGAGATGGAGCGCCGCTTCACCCGCCAGCACCCGAACTTCCAGGCGCTGATGAACCAGATCAGCCAGCTGCAGGCGCAGAAGGCCGAACTGGAGAAGCAGATCGGTACGCTGCCCTCCACCCAGCAGGAGCTGCTGCGCCTGACGCGTGACGTGGAAGTTTCCTCGGAAACCTACTCGATGCTGCTGAACAAGACCCAGGAGCTGGACATCATCCGTGCCGGCACCGTGGGCAACGTGCGCATCATCGACCACGCTGCCGCGGACCTGGAAAACCCGGTCAAGCCGAACAAGCCGCTGGTGGTTATCGTGGCGACGCTGCTCGGCCTGATCCTCGCCACTGCCTTCGTCTATGTCCGCGAAGCGCTCAAGCGCGGCGTGGAAAACCCCGAAGACATCGAGCGCACCGGCACCCCGGTCTACGCGGCGATTCCGTTCAGCGACAAGCAGTCGGCCATCGAGAAGCGCCTGGCGAACTTCAAGCGCGACAAGAGCACGGCTTCCTACCTGCTGACGGTGAACGACCCGGCGGATCTGGCCACCGAAGCGATGCGCAGCCTGCGCACCAGCCTGCACTTCGCCATGATCGAGGCGAAGAACAACGTGCTGATGATTACCGGCCCGAGCCCGGCGGTCGGCAAGTCGTTCGTCACCACCAACCTCGCGGCGGTGATCGCCCAGTCCGGCAAGCGCGTGCTGCTGGTCGACGCCGACATGCGCAAGGGCTATCTGCACAAGGTCATGCGCTGCGACGGCAACAAGGGTCTGTCCGACATCCTGTCCGGCCGCATCACCCTGTTCGACGCGATCCAGAAGACCCAGCTGAACAACCTGCACGTGATCACCCACGGCCAGCTGCCGCCGAACCCGTCGGAACTGCTGATGCACGAGAACTTCTCCCGTTTCGTCAAGGAAGTCGGGACCATGTACGACCTGGTGATCTTCGACACCCCGCCGATCCTGGCCGTTACCGATGCGGCGCTGGTCGGCAGCCAGGCCGGCACCACGCTGATGGTCACCCGCTACGGCATGAACGGCGTCAAGGAAATCGAAGCCGCCAAGCGCCGCCTCGAGCAGAACGGCCTGCTGGTCAAGGGCGTGATCTTCAACGCCGTGGTCCGCAAGGCATCCACCTACGGCGAGTACGGTTACTACCAGTACGAGTACGTGAGCAAGTGATGCTCCGGGCGATGCGGCTGCCCGCCGTATCGCCCCGCAACGCGAGCCACGGCTCGCAGTTTTCCAGTCGCCTTTCCTGAGTCAGCAGTCTCAGCGGAAGGCTATTGCCCGAAGGCAGGCAGTTCGATGATTCCTCGCACAACTCTCCGACAGGTGACGCGCCTGGTACTGGCGGCGGCACTGGCCGGTTCGGCGCCCTGGGCGGCCGCGCGCGACGAAGGCGGCAGTGCCGGTATCGACCTGATCGGCGTGAACCTGTCCGGCGCCGGCTTCGCCCCGCATGTGGTCCCGGGCAAGCACGGCACGAACTACTTCTACCCCGAGAAGCGCCACTTCAAGTACTACGCCGACAAGGGTATCCGCCTGATCCGCTTCCCGTTCATCTGGGAGCGCGTGCAGCACAACCTTGGCGAAGACCTGGACGGCGAACAGCTCCGGCTGCTCAAACGGACCCTCGACTTCGCCATGCAGCATGGGCAGAAAGTCATCCTCGACATGCACAACTACGGGCGCTATCAGGGCCACCTGATCGGCTCCAGCGACGTGCCCTACGCGGCCTATGCCGAGGTCTGGCAAAAACTGGCCAAGCGCTTCGGCGGGCACCCGGCGCTGCTCGGCTACGACATCATGAACGAGCCGCACGGCACGGTCGGGCTCTGGCCGGGCGCGGCGCAGGCGGCGGTCGATGCCATCCGCGAAGTCGATCAGCAAACGCTGATCTTCGTCGAGGGCGAGCGCTGGTCGAGCGCCTATCACTGGCCGCTGGTCAACGCCAACTTCCTGGTCAAGGACCCGGCCGAGCGCATCGTCTACGAAGCGCACCTGTACTTCGACGAGGACTTCTCCGGCAAGTACCTGCCAGGCAAGAGCCGCAACATCGACCCGATGCTCGGGGTCGAACGCGCCCGCCCCTTCGTCGAGTGGCTGCAGAAGCACGGCCAGAAGGGCTTTCTCGGCGAATACGGCATCCCGGACGACCTGCCCGAAGCGAGCGTGGCCATGGACAACCTGCTCGCCTACCTCAATGACAACTGCATCCCGAGCGCCTACTGGGCCGGTGGTCCGGGCTGGGGCCAGTACCGGCTCGCGATCGAACCGCGCGACGGGCAGGACCGCCCGCAGATGGCGATCCTGCAGAAGCACCTTGCCAACGACTGCGCCGCCTTCGGCCCCTCTCCCGCGCCAAGCGCTGACTGATCCTGGAGTACCCACACGATGAAATTCGGACTGCTTTGGCACTCGTTCTCTTCCGGCAACCTCGGCGTCGGCGCGCTGAGCATTTCCAACATGCTGCTGATCGACGAGGCGGCCCGCCGCTGCGGGATCAACGCGGAATTCCTGATCATCGGCTCGTCCGGCCCCTGCGATTACCCGCCGTCGAGCGAGCGCTTCAAGTACGAGTTCATCGAGTTCAACGAGAAGACGCTGCTGAAGAACCCGCACGGTCTGTACAAGGCGATCGCCTCCTGCGACGCGATTTTCGACATTGGCGAGGGCGACAGCTTCTCGGACATCTACGGCGTCAAGCGCCTGATCAAGCTCCTGGTCAGCAAGGGCATGGCGCTCGGTGCCCGCGTGCCGCTGATCCTCTCGCCACAGACCATCGGCCCGTTCAAATCGGACTGGGGCACGCGCGCGGCAGCCTGGGTGATGAAAAAAAGCAGCATGGTCTTCGCCCGCGACCACCAGTCCTTTGCCGTGCTCGAACAGCTCGGCGTGCCCAACCGCGACGAGGTGATCGACGTCGCCTTCCACCTGCCCTTCGAGCGGCAGACCGAGGCGCGCGATCCGGCCCGCCTGGCGGTGGGCATCAGCGTCTCGGCGCTGCTGCACCACGGCGGCTACGAAGGCACCGCCAACCAGTTCGGCCTGCGCGCCGACTACAAGGCGCTGACCGACGAGCTGATCCAGACGCTGTTCGAGCGCGGGCATGAGGTCCACCTGGTGCCTCACGTGATTCCGCTCGGCTTCCCGGCCGAGGACGATTTCAGCGTGTCGCAGGCGCTGCAGAAGCGCTACCCGGCGCTCAAGCTGGCCCCACGCTTCCGCGGCCCGATCGAGGCGAAGAGTTACATCAGTGGGCTGGATTTCTTCATCGGCGCGCGCATGCACGCGACCATCGGTGCGTTCTCCGCAGGCGTGCCGGTCGTGCCGCTGGCCTACAGCCGCAAGTTCGCCGGGCTCTACCAGTCGCTCGACTACCACCGCGTGGTGGACCTGAAAACCGAGACGACCGAAAGCGCGCTGACCGCCGTGCTGGCGCACCTGGACGAGCGCGAACAGCTCAAGGCCGAGGTCGCCGCCAGCGGCGCGATCATCCGCCGCAAGCTGGATGCCTACAGTGATGCGCTCGAGCGCATCCTGCTGTCGCTGCACCAGAGCCAGGCGGTCTACCAGAGATAACCATGCGCGATCATGCCCTGATGGGAGTCACCACGGCGGCCCGTACCGCCGTGCAGCTGGGCACGCTACTGATCCTGGCAAGGACGCTCGGCCCCTCGGACTTCGGTTTCATTTCCATCGTCATCACCTGGTCGACCATCGTCGCCCTGGTGACCGACTACGGCTTCGGCATGCGCGCGCTGCGCGACATCGGCGCCGAGCGCGAGCGTGCCGGCGAGATCATGTCGGCCAGCCTTGCCGCCAAGAGCGTGCTGGTGCTGCCGGCCTGCCTGATCCTGCTGCCGGTGATCCTCTTCGTGCTCGAGCTGACCAGCGCCGAGCGCATCGCGGCCGTGCTGTTCCTGCTCGGCACGCTGGCCTCGTCCTACGGCGACCTCGCGCTGACGGTGTTCCGCAGCATCGGCCAGTTCCAGCGCGAAACCCGCATCGTCGTGGTGACCGCCCTGTTGCACTTCGTCTTCATCGGCCTGGCCATCCTCTTGCGCAACGAGGTCATCGCCATCGGTATGGCCTTCCTGGCGTCGCGCCTGATCTACGCCGCCGGCGCATTGCGCGCGCTGTCGAAGATCGTGGCGCTGGGCGGCATGCTGCAGACTTCGCGCCGCACGCTGGCCGAACGCTTCCGCACCTCGACGAGCTTCGCCGTGGACAGCGGCGCGACGAACATCTTCGCTCAGCTCGACGTGATCCTCGTCAACCACCTCGCCGGGCGCGAGGCCGCGGGCATCTACTTCGCCGGGTCGCGTCTGGTACAGGGCGCGGTGCCGTTCAGCGTACTGCTGGCCAGCGTGCACATCCCGCGCTTCGCCCATCTGCTGCATCACGACAGCCCGGGCCTGCGCCGCTACGGCGCACGCATCCTCGCCGAATACGTCGGGCTGGGCCTGGCACTGGCGCTGGGCTTCTACCTGGTCGGGCCGCTCTTCACCGATTACTTCCTCGGCGCCGGCTACGCCGAACTCCACACGCTTTGGCTGGCCTTCGCCTGCTTCACCGCGGCGCGCTTCGTCGCAGCCGGCCTGGGGGTGCAGCTGATGGCCATGGGGACAGGTTTTTTGCGCACGTTTGGAATCATTTTCTCCGGCGTTGTCACAGTGACCTGTTACTGGGTCTTCATCCCCCGTCACGGCATACAGGCGGCGCCCTGGGTCTCCACCCTCGGCATGGTCGTCCTGACGCTCATTTACGGTTATGCGGTGCAGAACATCTACCGCAAGCGGCGGGCAGCCGCATGACCGGCATCGTCAAACACCGGGCCGCCGACCGTGGCCCGCAGCTCAAGGGAAGGCTGCTATGAAAGCGCTACTCGATCGTGTCCTGAAAAACGACCTGTGCAGTGGCTGCGGCATGTGCAGCTCGGTGGCGTCCGACGACGCCCTGCGCATGCGCCTGAACGCCGACGGCTACCACCGTCCGGCGCTCAACCCGGCGTATCGGGACAAGGAAATCGCCGATGCGCCAACCACCGGTGCCTTTGCCAAGTCATGCCCGGCGTTGAACCTGGACATCCGGCCGTACAAGTCGAAGAACTACCACCCGATCTGGGGCGAGATCCTCGACACCCTCAAGGGCTACGCGGCCGACGACGAGATCCGCCAGGCCGGCTCGTCCGGGGGCGTGATCTCGGCGCTGGCGCAGTACTGCCTGGACCGCAAGCTGGTCGACGGCGTCATCCAGATCCAGGCCTCACAGCAGGACCCGCTGGAAAACGTGGCGATCATCAGCCGCTCGCGGCAGAACGTCATCGCCTCCTCCGGCTCGCGCTATGCGCCCGCCTCGCCTGCCGAAGCGCTGCGCTGGGTGGCGATGTCCACGGAGAAGTACCTGTTCGTCGGCAAGCCCTGCGACGTCGCCGCGGTTCGCCAGATGCAGGCGCACAACCCGCGGCTGAAAGAGAACATCCCCTACGTCGTGTCCTTCATGTGCGCCGGTACGCCGAGCCTGCATGGCACCGAGCAGGTGCTGGAAAAACTCGACGCCAAGCGCGAGGACGTCACCGCGTTCCGCTATCGCGGCGACGGCTGGCCGGGCCTGACCAAGGCCACGCTGAAGAACGGCGAAGCACGCACCATGACCTACAACGACTCCTGGGGAAAGGTGCTCAACCGCCATCTGCAGACGCGCTGCAAGATCTGCCCGGACGGCATCGGCGAGTTCGCCGACATCGTCTGTGCCGACGGCTGGGAAGGCGATGAAAAGGGCTACCCGTCGTTCGAAGAACGCGAAGGCAATTCCTTGATTCTGGTCCGTACGCCGAACGGTCGCGAACTTTTTCGCAACGCCGAGGCCGATGGTGTTGTCAAAGCCGAGGCCTTCGACACGGGCAGCATCTTCGCGATCCAGCCGTTCCAGTACTACCGGCGCACGACGATCCTGCCACGCCTCTGGGCGATGAAGCTGCTGATGTTGAAAACCCCGAGCTACAAGGGCTTCGAGCTCGGCAAGGGGATGCGGGAGATCGGTCTGTATCAGAGTTTCAAGGCCTTTACCGGCCTGTTGGTGCGCCGCAAGAAGATCAAGCGCCGCGCGCTGGAAACTGCGTGATCCAGCCGGCGAACAAGGAACCCAAACCTAAGGATTCAGGTTGATGACGACTTTCAGTTCACGCTTCCTTTTCTTTCCGCTGCTGTTTCTGGCGATCGTGCTGCACTTTTCGGTGTTCGGCGAAAGTCCGCACAATCCCTACGGCCTCAAAGGCATCAACGAAGCCTTTCTGGCGATCTGCATGGTGTTCGCCTTTCTGCTGATCCTGGCGCAGTCGGAGGAAGCCTCGCGCGAACTGCGCATCCTGATGTACTACTGCCTGTACACGGTCGTGGTGTTCCAGCTGCTGCCGGCCGTGTTCGCCTACTTCACCTACGGCCAGCCGATCGTCTACGGGCTGATCGAGGAGCGCCGGGTGCTGTTCTGCCTGGGCTTCGCGCCGCTGCTGTTCCTGTCCAAGCGGGTCAGTACGCTGCAGTTCGAACGTGCGCTGATCTACGCGGCACTGTTCGCCGCGTTTCTCTCCTGGTGCTTCAAGTTCGGTGTGATCCCGGACATGCGCGCCGAAGTCCGCTCCGACGACCGCCCGGACCGCTCGTCCATCGGCCCGTTCCTGATCTGCTTCGGCTATTTCTACTGCATCCAGCTGTGGCACAAGGCGGCGTCGCCGATCAACGGTGCCAAGCGCAGCCGCACGCTGTATCTGATCCTCGCCGCGCTTCTGCTGCTGACCCTGGTATTCGCCACCCAGACCCGCCAGCTGATCGTCCTCTGCCTGGCCTTCACCCTGTTCTGCCTGCGCGCCAAGGCCATCGTCTGGGCCGCCTCGCTGTGCGTACTGCTGTCGCCGCTGTACTTCTACCCGAGCCTGCTGGAGGTGCTGGGCCTGAACGTCGACTTCTACAGCCAGTCGGTGACCAACGTGGAGGACGGCGCCCGGCCCATCACCATTGCCGCCATCATGCGCCACCTGGACCTGGTCAACTGGCTGCCGAGCGGTTCGCTTTCGCTGATGTGGCGCGACGGCTTCATCCCCTACTTCGGCGAGCACTTCTTCCTCTCCGACGTGGGCATCGTCGGCACCCTGTTCCGCTTCGGCTTCCTCACCTTTCTGATCATTCCGCTGACGCTGCTGGTCTACCAGCGCATCGCCAAGAACATCGACCGCGACCTGAGCTTCATCTACGCGGTGATGCTCGCCTACTTCGTGATCTGGCCGCTCAACGGCCTGATGGAGTACGGCCAGCCGGTCATCGCCATGCTGTTCGTCATCCACTCCCTGAGAGCCCGTCACCTTCGCAGCCAGGAAAGACTCTATGAACGTCGCACTTATTCTCAACTACAAGGCAGCTACTGAAACCATCAGCTGCATCGAGAGCCTGCGCACGCATTGTCGGGTGATCGACCACATCATCGTGATCGACAACGACTCGCAGGATGGCTCGCTGGTCGCCTTCCAGACCTGGCAGCAGGAGCAGGCGGCGCATAACGTCACCGTGCTCGCCAACCCGGAAAACAACGGCTATGCCGGTGGCAACAACTACGGCATCCGCTGGGCCCAGGCCAACCTGCCGGTCGAGCATTACTGGATCGTCAACAACGACACCTATGTCGACGAAGACGCCTTTTCTCCGCTGCTCGAGGAGCTCAAGCGCAACGACCGGCAATTCGTCGGCTCGGTGATCCTCAGTGCCGACGACGGCCACTTGGAATGCTACGGCGGCGGCAAGCTCTATCCGCTGCTGGGCAAGGCCAAGCTGCTCGGCAAGGGGCAGACGCTGGAGTCCATGGCCCAGCAACAGGAGCAACCCGACTACCTGATGGGCTGCAGCCTGGCGTTCTCCGCCCGCCTGCTCGAGCGCATCGGTCTGATGGACGAGGACTACTTCATGTATTCCGAGGAAGTCGACTGGCAGTTCCAGGCCCGCAAGCTCGGCGTGACGATCAAGGTGGTGCCGCAGAGCCGGCTCTACCACTACGGCTCGCTGAGTTCCGGCGGCCGCTCGGCGTTCTACCACTACTACCGCAACCGCGCCGCCACGCGATTCAACAAGCGCTTCTACGGCGCGCCGTTCGCGCTGGCTTCGGCGTGTTTCCTGTCGGCGATCACGCTGATCAAGGAGTACAACCACCCGGCCCTGGCCTGGTCCGGCATCAAGGGCGCCTTCAAGGGAGTAACGATGAGTGTCGAGTAAAACGAACCATGCATTCGGTGTGGACTTCTATACCGGCAGCAAGGCCGCCTTGCTCGCGACCATACGCGAGGGCGTGAAGCAGCCCTATTCCTTCGTGGTCACGCCCAACGTCGATCACCTGGCGCAGCTGCAGAACAACCCTTCGTTGCGCAACGCCTACGCCAAGGCACGCCTGCGCCTGTGCGACAGCCGCATCCTGATACCGCTGCTGCACCGTCTGGGCGTGCCGGTCGAAGAAGTCATTCCTGGCAGCGACCTGACCATCGACCTGCTGCGCTGGGCCGATCGCGACAGCTTAAGCGTGGTACTGATCGGTGCGACCGAGGCCGAATGCGCACGGCTGCGGGCGCTCTACCCGCGCATCACGCTGCATCACCACAACCCGCCGATGGGCTTCATCAACGACCCGCAGGAAGTCGAGCGGTGCCTGCGCTTCGTCCGCGAGCATCCCTCGGAGCTGGTGTTCTATGCGGTCGGCGCGCCGCGGCAGGAAATCCTTGCCAGCTCCATAGAAAGCCACGAGCGCACCGGCATGGGTTTCTGCATCGGCGCTTCCATTTCCTTCGCCACCGGCACCGTCAAACGTGCGCCGCGCTGGATGCAGAACTGCCGGCTGGAATGGCTGCACCGCATGCTGTCCGAGCCGCGCCGGCTGGTAGGCCGCTATCTGCACGACGCGATGTTCATCGTGCCGGCCTATCGCCGGGAAAAATCGGCTCGGCCGCAGGGCGCGCGCGCTCTGAATCAGGACGTGTAGCGAAACAGCGAAAAATTCGATGCAAGCACTGGGGAACGGCGTTGAACCAGCCTTGAGCGAGACGGTCTATCGGTACTGCAGATCGAGCACTGGCAAAAAGACATCGCCAGGCCATTACCTGCAGCGTGCCGCTCTCGCCACAAGCCCTGCAGGGATGGGCAGAACAACAACGGTGCCGGTGCTGAAGTCCGGCCAGGGTCAGAAGGAGAGACAACTTTGACTACCCACTGTGGGTCGCTGATGAGTGTGAACCGATGACGCTCAGCTTCGACCGATGCGGGAGCCTCGCCCCGCAAATCGCCTTGCATCACCTCGAAAACGCCGCCTCACACCGTGAGCTTCAATAACTCCGTCAAGGATGAATCCCATGAAACCACTATTTGCTATCGCACTGACCTCCGCCCTGGCATTGCAGGGTTGCGCCTTCGCTCCCGGCCAGTACCTGGATCCGGATGACTTCGACAACGGCGGCGTGACCGAAGACGGCACCGTCGAGCTGATCCGCATCACGCCGGACCTGCTCAAGGGCGACCTGGCCTCCGATCGCGGCACTTCCAGCAAGCAGGAGCTGCTGAGCTACAAGCCCAGCGACTACCGGATCGGCGCCAATGATCTGCTCTACATCACAGTGTGGGATCACCCCGAGCTGACCGCACCGTCCGGCCCGCAGCAGCAGATCGACGCCAACGGCCGCCTGGTGCGCCCGGACGGCACCCTGTTCTACCCCTACATCGGCAACGTGCAGGCCGCCGGCAAGACCATCGAGGAGCTGCGCCGCAACATCGCCCAGCGTCTGACCAACTACATCGACAGCCCGCAGGTGGATGTCAGCATCCTGCGCTTCGGCAGTCAGCGCGTGGTCGTCTCCGGTGCGTTCAACACCGCCGGCGAAGTCCCGCTGACCACCGCGCCGATGACCATCGTCCAGGCCATCGGCCAGGCCGGCGTCGATACCGATACCGCCGACCTCACCGGGCTGGTGCTCAAGCGTGACGGCCGCGAGTACATGCTCAACGTCGACTCGCTGAACCGCGCCGACTCCTGGCTGAACCAGGTCTACCTGAAGGACGGCGACCAGCTGCACCTGCCGTACAACGATCAGAAGAAAGTCTACGTACTCGGCGAAGTGACCCTGCCGCGGGCCATGACCTTCAAGGCCACCAGCCTGAACCTGATGGATGCGCTCGGCTCGGCCGGCGGCGTTCGCCAGGACACTGCCGATGGCGATGCCATCTACGTGATCCGCGGCGCCGAGAACATCGCCACCGAAAAGGCCAAGGTGTTCCAGCTCGCTGCCGCTTCGCCGACCGCCTTCGCGCTGGCCAAGCACTTCCCGCTGCAGCCGCAGGACATCGTCTTCGTAGGCCCGGCCAACATCACCCGCTGGAATCGCTTCATCAGCGGACTGCTGCCGTCGGCCAGCATCGTCGGTACCGGTGCCGCGGCGGACTACAACCTGTCCCGCTAAGCTCGGCCCACCGGGCACAAAAAACCCCGCCAACCTGGCGGGGTTTTTTCGTTTCGCCGGGCTGGCGACTCAGAACAGCGTCCAGGTGTAGGTCAGGATCAGCCGGTTCTCGTCGATGTCGGTGCGGTAGTTCGAACGCGCAGTGACGTTGCGCACGCGCACACCGAGCCCCCTGAGGGCGCCGCTCTGTACCACGTAGCCGACGTCCAGGTCGCGCTCCCAGTCCTCGCCCTCGCGCGCGCTGCCGGTATCCACGTTGTCGCCCTTGAGATAACGCACCCCGGCCACCAGGCCCGGCACGCCCATGGCGGCGAAATCGTAGTCATACCGCAGCTGCCAGGAACGCTCGTCGGGCGAGGCGAACTCATAGGTCGGCACCTCGTTGCCCAGCGGGCTGACGGTGACGAACAGCCGCGGGAAGCCATCGTCGCCATACATGGCCTGATAGCCCAGATAGAACGTATGCCCACCGCGCCTGGCCGAGAACAGCGAGTAGAACGCCTGGTTGTCGAGGCGGCCGATCAGCTGGTCGCCATCTTCGGTCGAGTCGTAGTAGCCGAGATTGGCAGCCAGGGTCCAGTCGCCCAGCGGCTGGCTGTGCTTGAAGCTGACGTGGCGCTGGTTGTAGATGTCCTCGAGCTGCGCGTACCAGAGCCCGACGCTGGTGCGCTTGGCATTGAAGGCGTAGTCGGTACCGGCATAGTTGAAGCGGTCGGACGTGGCGCTGAAGTTCGGCCGATAGCCGATGATGGTGGCCATCTCGCCATCGCCGGCCTCGTTGCGCAGGCTTGTCGAGCGCAGCTGCCCGCCCTGCAGGGTCAGCCCCTCGATCTCGTTGGAAACCAGCGAGGCGCCCTGGTAGGTGTTGGGCAGCAGACGGTTGTCGGTGAGCGTCAGCACCGGCAGGTTCGGCTGCAGTTCGCCGACCTTGAGCACGGTGTTGGAGACGCGCAGCTTTGCCGCCACACCCAACCGGCTGTAGTCGTCGGGCGCAGGATCGCCATAGCCGCCCGGCAGCAGCCCGCTGCCGGCACGGTCGGGGCTGGAATCGAGCTTGATGCCCAACAGGCCGATGGCATCGATCCCGAAGCCCACCGGCCCTGGTGTGTAGCCCGATTGCAGGTTGAGGACGAAGCCCTGGGCCCACTCCTCCGCCTTCGACTGGGTCGACGGGCCGACGATGTCGGAGAAGTCCCGGCTGAAGTAATAGTTGCGCGCCTGCAGCGTGGCGCTGGCGCCCGCGAGCAGGCCCTCCTCGGCTGCCTGCGCCGTCTGGACGCCGGCGGCGCCGAGGCTGATGGCCAGGGCAAGGCGGGAAAACATCGCTTTGTCAGTCATGGAATCGCTCTCTTTTGTTGTTGTTTTCAGGTGCAGGCCGCCGTGCGCTCCCGAGGCGGGAGCACAGTGGCGATCAGGTGGTCAGCGAGTCGGTCAGCGGGACGCGGCGCGGCCCGGTTCCTTGCACGGGCTGGCCGGCGACGCCTGCGCCAGGCCTGGACTGCGCCAGCTCAGCAGCAGGTGCGTGACGAGACCGAAGATCAGGCCCCAGAAGGCCGCCGAGAGACCGAGAAAACTCATGCCCGAGGCGGTGACCAGAAAGGTCACCAGCGCGGCCTCGCGATCGGCCGGGACCGACATCGCGCCGCTGAGCGCGCTGCCAATGGCCCCCAGCAGGGCCAGCCCGGCCAGCGCGGCAATCAATGCCTGCGGAAAGGCGGCGAACAGCGACACCACGGTCGCGCCGAACACGCCGAAGATCAGGTACACCACGCCACCCACCACGCCGGCGACGTAGCGCCGAGACGGGTCCTCGTGGGCGTCGCGGCCGGTGCAGATCGCCGCGGTGATCGCCGCCAGGGTCAGCCCGTGACAGCCGAAGGGCGCCAGCAGCAGCGAGCCGAGCCCGCTGCCGCTGATCAGCGGGCTCGCCGGCGTCGCGTAGCCGGCGCTGCGCAGCACCGCCATACCGGGCACGAACTGTCCGGTCAGCGCCACCATGATCAGCGGGAAGGCGACGTTGAGCATCACCTGCCAGTCGAACTGCGGCGCAATCCACTGCGGCGTCGCCAGCCCCAGCACCACGGCATCGGGGCGCAGCTCACCGGTGCCCAGCGCAACCGCCAAACCCACCGCCAGCACGGCGAACACCGCGTAGCGCGGCATCATGCGCTTGCCAAGCAGGTACGCACTGAACATCGCCAGCACCAGCAGCGGCGCCGATTCCAACGAGGCGAACAGCCCGGTGCCGAAGCGAAACAGGATGCCGGCCATCATTGCGGCGGCGATCGCCGCCGGGATATGGCGGATGATGCGGTCGAACGTACCGGACAGCCCGACCAGCAGGATCACCAGCGCCGTGGCCAGGTAGGCGCCGACGGCCTGGCCGAGGCTGATCTCCGGCAGCAGGCCGATCAGCAGGGCCGAGCCCGGCGCCGACCAGGCGATGACGATGGGCGCGCGGTAGCGCAGGCTGAGCAGGATGCCGAGCACGCCGCTGCCGATGGAGATCGTCCAGATCCATGACGACAGCACGGTGTCGGCAAGGTCCGCGGCATGCGCAACCTGGAAGATGATCACCAGGGGTCCGGCATAGGAAATCACGGTCGCGATGAAGCCGGCGACCGCGGCCGAGAGTGAGAAATCTCTGAGCAACGCTTTCATACCGCCTCGCAAGGAATTCGGGCGTGCCTCTTCGGGCCGCTCTTGTTTTTCAACGGGGCCGGCGACAGAGGCTGTCGTCCGGCCTCGCCCACCTCATGTGGGCGTTGCGGCCGGCGGGCAAGCCGTCGGCCGGGTTCGCTCAGGCCTCCTGCAGTGCACGCGGGCGCTTGCTGCGCTGTTCCGCGGTCGGGCTCGGCGCGGCCTGCAGCTGGAAGTCGAAGTCCAGCTCGGCGAAGCGCCCCGCGACGCCGCGCGCCTGCGCCTGCTCGGCGTCGTCGATGAAGCGAATGTCGCCGACCAGGCCGTCGCGGGTGGCGTAGGCGAAGTCATCCCACAGGTACTGGTCGCCAGCCAGGTTGATCTGCGTGGTCAGCAGGCGATAGCCGGGGGCGGAAACGAAGAAGTGGATATGCGCCGGGCGCTGGCCATGCCGGCCGAGCAGGTCGAGGCATTCCTGGGTCGGGCCTTGCGGGTCGCACCCGTAGCCGCAGGGCACGATGCTGCGCGCGCGGTAGCGGCCGTCGGCGTCGGTGACGATGCGCCGACGCAGGTTGAAGTCGGACTGGCTCTTGTCGAAGTACGAGTAGTTGCCCTTGGTATTGGCATGCCACAGGTCGACGGTGGCGCCGGCGACCGGGTTGCCCTCGGCGTCCAGCACGCGGCCCTGGAGGAACATAACGGTGGCTTCGTCCAACTCGCTGCCGTCGTCCATCCGCGCCTCGCCCTGGCAGATCGGCGCGCCGGCCACGTAGAGCGGGCCTTCGATGGTGCGCGGGGTGCCGCCGGTCAGGCCGATCTGCTCGTCCTTGGCGTCCTGCAGCAGGTCGAGGAAGTGCTCCAGGCCGAGGCCGGCAACCAGCAGGCCGGCTTCGTGGCGACCACCCAGGCGGTTGAGGTAGTCCACCGCCAGCCAGAACTCGTCCTGGGTCACTTCGAGGTCCTCGATGATCCTCGCCACGTCATTGACGATGCGCAGCATCAGCTGCTTGACGCGGGAATCACCGCTGTCGTTGTTGTAGCCGCTGACCTCCTTGAAGAAGTCCTGAACTTGCGCGGTCTGGGAGATTTTCACGGTCATTTTCGTTTCCTCGAATTGTTCTTGTGAGGTGCGGGGCGCGGTGATCAGCAGTCATCGGCATGAATGGACGAAGGGTGGCGACACAGGCCGGTCACCTCGATGTCCATGTAGGGGAACAGCGGCAGCTGCATGAGGGTGTCATGCAGCGCCTCGACGCTCTGGACGTCGAACACGCTGTAGTTGGCGTACTGGCCGGCGATGCGCCACAGGTGGCGCCAGGTGCCCTCGCGCATCAGGCGCTGGGCCAGTTCCTTCTCGTCGGCCTTGAGCTGCGCGGCACGCTCGGCAGGCATGTCGTGCGGCAGCTTTACGGTCATCTTTACGTGGAACAACATCGCAAGGTCCTCCTCGGAATCACGAGCGGGCGAAGCGCTTGAGGCGCTCTTCGTCAAGGGTCAGGCCCAGGCCCGGCGTACGCGGGACCTGCAGCTGGAAGTCGCGGTAGACCGGCGGCTCGGTGACGATCTCTTCGGTCAGCAGCAGCGGGCCGAACAGTTCGGTGCCCCAGGTCAGCTGGCGCAGGGTGATGAAGGCGTGCGCCGACGCCAGGGTGCCGATCGCGCCCTCGAGCATGGTCCCGCCGTAGAGCGCGATGCCGGCGGCCTCGGCGATCTGCGCGGTTCGCAGCATGGCCCGCGGCCCGCCGTTCTTGGCGATCTTCAGGGCGAACACGCTGGCCGCGCCGTCGGCCGCCAGGCTGAAGGCATCCTCGACGCTCTCGATGGATTCGTCGGCCATGATCGGCGCCGGGCTGCGCTGGTTCAGGCGCACCTGGCCGGCACGGTTGATACGCGAAATCGGCTGCTCGATCAGGTCGATGCCGTTATCGCCGAGCACCTGGCAGGCGCGGATCGCCTGGGACTCGTCCCAGCCCTGGTTGACGTCGACACGCACGCTGGCGCGCTCGCCGAGGGCTCGCTTGATGGCGACCACGTGCTTGAGGTCATGGGCCACCTCGTTGGCACCGATCTTCAGCTTGAACAGCCGATGACGACGCAGATCGAGCATCTGTTCGGCTTCGGCGATATCGCGGGCGGTATCGCCGGAAGCCAGCGTCCAGGCAACCTCCAGCCCGTCGCGCACACGCCCGCCGAGCAGCTCGCTGACCGGCAGCCCGAGGCGCTTGCCCTGGGCATCGAGCAGCGCGCTTTCCAGGCCGGACTTGGCGAAGGTGTTGCCCTTGGCCGCCTTGTCCAGACGCAGCATCGCGGCGTTGACGTTGGTGGCGTCCTGGCCGACCAGCAGCGGCGCCAGGTGGCTGTCGATGTTCTGCTTGATGCTCTCCGGGCTTTCGTTGCCGTAGGCGAGCCCACCGATGGTGGTGGACTCGCCGAGGCCTTCGATGCCGTCGGAGCAGCGCAGGCGGATCACCACCAGCGTCTGCTGCTGCATGGTGTGCATGGCCAGCTTGTGCGGGCGGATGGTCGGCAGGTCGACGATGACCGCCTGGATGCTTTCGATCTGGATGTCGTGCATGTCCGTATCCGTTGAGAAAGGTCGAATCAGGCCTTGGCGCCGGCCAGCGCCGCGCCCGTCACCGCTTGCCGCGGGCGGCTCAGGGCGAACACCGTCATCGCCAGCGCCGCGATCGCACCGGGGATGGCGAAGGCCATGAAGTTCAATTGCAGCGGCAGGTTCACGGCCATCAGCGCACCGCCCAGCAGCGGGCCGACGATGGCGCCGTTGCGGCCGATACCGGAGGCCCAACCCAGCCCCGTGGAGCGGATCGACAGGCCGTAGAACTGCGCCGCGCAGGCGTAGAGCAGGATCTGCGTGCCGATGGTGGTGGCGCCGGCGATGAAGATCAGCCCATAGAGCAGCGGCGTCGGGCTCTTGAAACCGAGCAGGCTGATCGACACGGCCGCCGCGACGAAGAAGCCGATCATCACCTTGACCAGGTTGAAGCGATCGCCCAGCCAGCCACCGACGATCGCCCCGGCCATGCCGCCGAAGTTCAGTGCGAGCAGGAACGAGAGACTCGAACCCAGGCTGTAGCCGGCGCCGGCCATGAGCTTGGGCAGCCAGGAGCTGAGTGCGTAGACCATCAGCAGGCAGCAGAAGAACGCCACCCAGATCGACAGCGTGCGCACCGTGCGGCCTTCCTTGAACAGGGCCAGCACCGAGACGCTGGCGCCCTTGACGTCGGCGACTTCCAGTGCGGCATCGGCCGGCAGTCCGGCCGTCGGGTCGACCCGCTTGAGCAGCTCGCGCGCTTCGGCCTGGCGCCCCTGGCGCACCAGAAAGCCGACCGACTCGGGCAGGTAATAGAGGATCACCGGCAACAGCAGCAGCGGCACCGCGGCGGCGAAGAACATCAATTCCCAGCCGAAGCGCGGCAGCATGTAGATGCCGACGCCCGCCGAGAGCATGCCGCCGATCGAATAGCCGCTGAACATCACCGCCACCAGCGTGCTGCGCAGGCGCTTGGGCGCGTACTCGTTCATCAGCGCCACGGCGTTGGGCATAAGCCCACCGCAGCCGAGCCCGGCGATGAAGCGGAAAATGCCGAATTCGGTCGGGCTGCTGGCGAAGCCGTTGAGAATGGTCGCCGAGCTGAACAGCGCGAAGCAGATGGCGATGCCCTTCTTGCGGCCGATGCGGTCGGCCAGGGTGCCGAAGCCCAGCGCGCCGAACATCATGCCGAACAGCGCATAGCTGCCCAGCGCGCCGGCCTGCATCGGCGTCAGCCCCCACTCCTGCATCAGCACCGGCAGGACCACGCCGTAGATGAACAGGTCGTAACCGTCGAAGATCAGTAGCAGTGCGCACAGCGCCATCACCATCCAGTGAAAGCGGCTGAAGCGCGCGTTGTCGATGATCTGGTTTGTCTCGATCGTACGCATGGCTTGACTCTCTTTTGTTGTTGTTCTGAATCGTCTGCGGGCGGAGCCGGCCTCAGCCGAGGTCCCCGCCGCCTACCGGCAGGGTTACGCCGGTGATGTAGGAGGCCTCGTCCGAGGCGAGAAAGAGGATCGCGCCGACCTGCTCGTCGAGCGTGCCGTAGCGCTTCATCAGGCTGCTGTCGATCGTCTGGTCGACGATCTGCTGGTACCAGCCCTTCTCCTGTTCGCTCTGCTCGGCGGCGTTGCGCGGGATGCGCCGCGGCGGCGCCTCGGTGCCGCCCGGCGCCGTGGCGTTGACCCGCACACCGCGCTGCGCGGTCTCGAACGCCAGGCAGGCGGTCAGCGCGTTGACGCCGCCCTTGGCCGCGCCGTAGGGCACGCGGTTGACGCTGCGCGTGGCGATGGAGGAAACGTTGACGATGGCACCGCTGCCCTGCTCGAGCATCTGCGGCAGCGCGGCGTTGCAGCACCACAGGGTGGGAAACAGCGAGCGCCGCACTTCGGCCTCGATCTCCTGCTCGCGGTAGTGCTCGAACGGCTTGGCCCAGATGGTGCCGCCGACGTTGTTGATCAGAATGTCGAGCCGACCGAAGCGCTCGACCGCGGCACGCATGACCCGCTGGCAGTCGCCGTACTGCTCCAGATCGGCGGTCAGACAGAGCACCGCATCGGGCCCGGCCAGCTCGTGGATCAGCTCGGAGCGGTCCACCGCGACGACCTTCGCGCCTTCGGCCAGCAGCCGCTCGGCGACCCGCCGGCCGATGCCCTGGGCGGCACCGGTGACCACGGCAACCTTGTTGTGGAAACGTGTGTTCATCTACCTTCCCTCGATGCTCGAAGCGATGCACAAGCCCCTGTGGGAGCGAGGCTGCTCGCGAAGTTTTTCGGTGCGGTGATCCAAGCACCGGTGCCGATCCCTTTTTCGCGGGCAAGCCCGCGCCTGCCAGTCCGTGCAGTTCATGCCCTTATGCGCTGGCGGCGAACTTCTCGTAGTAGAAATTGGCCGGCTCGATGCCCTGCTCGCGGATGAACTGGCTGACCGCCTCGACCATCGGCGGCGGCCCGCAGAGGTAGATGTCGACTTCGCCATCGTTGAGGTGCGTCGGCTCGATGTGCTGGGTGACGTAGCCCTTCTGCGGGTAGGCGCTGTCCGGGCTGGCCACGCAGGCGCTGAAGGTGAAGTTGGGGATACGCGCGGCGAAGTCGGCCAGGCGCTCCATCTCCACCAGGTCGTGGTCGTGGGTCACACCGTAGACCAGGTGCACCGGGTGCTCGCTGCCTTCGTCGGCGATCTTTTCGAGCATGGCGGTGAACGGCGCCAGGCCGGTGCCGCCGGCCAGCAGCAGCAGCGGGCGCCTGATCTCGCGCAGGTAGAAGCTGCCCAGCGGCCCGTTCAGTTCGAGGCTGTCGCCGGCCTTGGCCAAGCTGCTGAGGAAGGAGCTCATCAGCCCGCCGGGCACGTTGCGGATCAGAAAGCTCACCTGCCCGCCCTTCTGCAGCGAGCTGAAGGAATAGGCGCGGGTCTGCTCGGTGCCAGGCACCTTGAGATTGACGTACTGGCCGGGCAGAAAGGCCAGCCGGCTCAGCGATTCGCCGCGGATCGACAGCGCGATGGTGCTTTCCGAAAGCTGGCGCACCTCGCTGATCGCCGCCTCATAGCTGCCCTGCGGCGCCTTGCACACCGCCGAGGACGCCGGCACGCGGACCACGCAGTCGCTCTCCACGCGCATCTGACAGGTCAGCACGTAGCCTTGGGCGACTTCGTCGTCACTCAGCGCGTCCTCGATGAACTCCTCGCCGAGGTCGTAGAGGCCGGACTCGGCCTGGCACTTGCACGCGCCGCAGGCACCGTCACGGCAGTCCAGCGGGATGTTGATGCCCTGGCGATAGGAGGCGTCGGCCACCGTCTCGCCGGGGTTGATGTCGATGAAACGGGGCAAGTTCAACGCGATGGTATGCGTCATGCTGCACCTCGCTTGCACGGGCCGGGGACCAGGCGGGGGCGGGCCTCACGGCCCGGGCCAGCGCCTGGGTCGTGGTTCAGATGTGGTAGACGTCGATGATCTGGCGCACGTAGTCGTTCTTCAGCACGACCTTCTTGGCCTTGATCAGCAGGTTCTCGGCGCGCGTGTCGAGCGTGTAGAAGCTGGTGCCGTAGAACTGGTCGACCGTCTTGTAGCGGAAGCTCAGGGTGTGCCAGTTGAAGCGCACCTTGCAGTAGCCCTCGCCCTGCTCCACCAGCTCGATGTTGCTGATGTTGTGCGAGGTCCGCGTGTCCGGGATGGTCGCGCTGGAGCGCTCGGTGCGGATGCGGAACACCCGGTCTTCCAGGCCGCCGCGGTTGCCGTACCAGATCAGCGAGATCTCGGTCTGCGGGTTTTCGGTCAGGCGGTCGCGATCGTCCCAGGCCGGCATCCAGAAGGTCGCATCCGGTGCGTACTGCTCCAGCCAGCTGTCCCAGTCCTTGTCGTCGAGGTAGCGCGCCTCGCGGTAGAGGAAATCGCGCGCGGCTTCGTAGGAGACGGTCATTTACGCGCCCTCCACATGAATCAGCTGATCGGCTTCGCGCTCCAGCGCCTTGACCATCTGCTGCTGCCAGTACTCGTGCTGGCGTACGAACAGGCCTTCGTCTCGGTGCGCACGCCGCTGAGCGCCGGCTTGAGGTCGATCTGCACGGCGGCTTCATCCGGGCCTTCGATCCAGTGTTCGGCGCCGCGCGACATGTCGTTCCACTCCATGGCACGGCCCTGGTAGCCGGCCTGGCAGGCGCGGAATTCTTCCAGGTCGTCCGGCGTGGCCATCCCGCTGACGTTGAAGAAGTCCTCGTACTGGCGGATGCGCCGGGCACGCGCCTCGGCACTTTCACCCTTGGGGGCGATGCAGTAGATGGTGGCTTCGGTCCGGTCGACCGAGATCGGCCGGGCGATGCGCAGCTGCGAGCCGAACTGGTCCATCAGGTACAGGTTCGGGTACAGGCAGAGGTTGCGCGAGTGGCCGATCATCCAGTCGGCACGCGCCTCGCCGAATTCGGCGACCAGGCGCTCGCGCTGGTTGAACAGCGGGCGATCCTCGGGGTTGTCCCAGCGGGTCCAGAGCAGCAGGTGGCCGTTCTCGAAGGAATAGAAGCCGCCGCCCTTCTTGCCCCAGCCGCCGGCGCTCATGGCACGGATGTCGTCGCCGGCTTCCTTGAGCTTGCGCTGCTGCTGGGTAGCCGCGTAGTTCCAGTGCACGGCGGTGACGTGGTAGCCGTCGGCGCCGTTCTCGGCGGTCAGCTTCCAGTTGCCCTCGTAGACATAGCTGGACGAGCCGCGCAGCACTTCCAGGCCATCCGGTGACTGGTCGACCACCATGTCGATGATCTTCCGCGCCTCGCCGAGGAAGTCTTCGAGCGGCTGCACGTCGGGGTTCAGGCTGCCGAACAGGAAGCCGCGGTAGGACTGAAAGCGCGCGACCTTTTTCAGGTCGTGGGAACCGTCGCAGTTGAAGCTCGACGGGTAGCCGGCCTCCTTCGGGTCCTTGACCTTGAGCAGCTTGCCGGAGTTGTTGAAGGTCCAGCCGTGGAACGGACAGGTGTAGCTGGACTTGTTGCCGCTCTTGAAGCGGCACAGCACCGCGCCCTTGTGGCTGCAGGCGTTGATGAACGCGTTGAGCTCACCCTCCTTGTTGCGCGCGATGATGATGGGCTGGCGGCCCATGTTGGTAGTGAAGTAGTCGTTCTTCTCCGGGATCTGGCTTTCGTGGGCGAGGAATACCCAGTTGCCTTCGAAGATGTACTTCAGCTCCAGCTCGAACAGTTGCGGGTTGGTGAACATCTCGCGCTTGTTGCGGTAGATGCCCTTTTCCTTGTCTTCTTCCAGCAAGGACTGGAGATAGTCGAATCCGAGGGTCATGGCCGGGCTCCATTGTTCTTGTTGCCTACGGGGCCAAGGTTAGGGAGCCGGTGCGGCGGCCAATATCCGCTTTCTGCAGGACCCTCATCCGTTTCTTGCAGACCGATGACAGCAGCCGTGATGGGCGGTCAGCCCGCAGAAAGAGCGCAACGCAAAAAAAAGCCGGCGCACCATCGGTGGCCGGCCAGGGGGGACGCAGCGGAGAACGGATACGTCAGTGCGTGCGACGCAAGGTGTCCGAAGGGAGCTCGCCAAAGGCGTTGCGGTAGCTTTCGGAGAAGCGCCCCAGGTGCAGGAAGCCGTAGTCCATGGCGACCTCGGTGACGTTGCGCACGCCGCCCTCCGGGTCGCTCAGCGAGCAGCGCACGCGCTCGAGCTTGCGCTGGCGGATGAACGACTTCGGCGTGGTGCCGGCCTTGCGCTCGAACAGCACATAGAGCGAGCGCGGGCTCATGTGCGCCAGCTCCGCCAGTTGCTCGACGGTGATGTCCTGTTTGATGTGTTCTTCGATGTAGTCGACCAGGCGACCGAAGGTCGGGCAGCTTTCCAGGCCTTCGCGGCTGACGTTGTTGGTCAACAGGCAGAGCAGCTTGCTGGCGATGATGCGGCTGTACTGCTCCTGCACCAGACCGACGCTGCTGGCGCTTTCGGCCTCATGGCAGACCAGCCCGAGCAGGCTGTCGAAGCCGTCGATCTGCTCCAGGCGGTAGCGGCTCTCGGCGAAACGGATGCCTTCGCGCGGAGCCTTCCAGCGGTTCTCCAGGCAGGCCTGCTCGAGAAACGCGGCGGGCAGCTTGACGATCAGCTTCTCGCAGTCGTCCGAGTAGGTCAGGTCGACCACGTCATCGGGGTTGATCAGCAGTAGCTCGCCGGGGGTGAACACGTGCTCCTGCCCGCGCCCGCCGCGCCAGAGGCAGTGGCAGCGCTGCAGCACCTGCAGGTGATAGAGGTTTTCCAGCGCCGGCGAGGTGACCTGCACGCGCCCGCCATAGCTGATCTGGCACAGGTCGATGCGGCCGAACTTGCGATGGCTCAGGCTCGCTTCCGGCCGCGTCTTGGCACTGAGGCGAATGCAATGCGGGCCGACATGCTCGTTCACGTAGTCGGAAACCGCATGCGGGTCGGCATGATCGAAAATCCTGCTCTTCAGTTTCAGCAGACTGTCCATCGGTGGCACCTGATTATTTTTGTAATGGTTCCGGAGCTTCCCTGCGGCGCTCCGGAGCACGCTGATTGCCTGGTTAGTAGACACCGCGCGGGGCCTGCTGGCGACTGCCTGCAGCCGAATTTGGTCGATAGTCGAACAGCATCGGATTACAAACTATTACGAAGCAGCGGTACCGGACCGTTCCGTCAGCCGCGCAGAAAGCCCAGGATCTGCGCCGTAAAGCGCTCGGCGGCTTCGACGTTGGACAGATGTGCGGCCTCGAACACGACCAGCTGCGCGCCGGCGATGCGTGCCTGCATGAAGCGCCCGTCCTCCGGGGTGGTCACCGCATCCCTTTCGCCGCAAACGATCAGCGTCGGTCGGGCGATGGCACCGAGCTGGCCACGGAAATCGGCATCGCGCACCGCGGCGCAGTTGGCGGCATAGCCCTCCGGCGAGGTGCTGGCAACCATGTCGGCGATGCGCGAGGCCTCTGCCGCGGCGCGTTCGCGGAAGGCGTCGGTGAACCAGCGGCCCATGGCCGCGTCGCGCATCGCCGCCATCGCCTGCGCACCGCCAGCCAGGACGCTCTCGATGCGCTGATTCCAGCCCTCCGCCTCGCCGATCTTCGCCGCGGTGTTGCAGATCACCAGGCGCTGCAGACGCTCACCGGCATGGATACCCAGCCACTGGCCGATCAGCCCGCCCATGGACAAGCCGCAGAAGGCAAATGTCTCGATACCCAGTGCATCGAGCAGCCCCAGCACGTCGCGGCCGAGCTGTTCGATGCTGTAGGGCCCCGGCGTGACGCCCGAGCCGCCGTGGCCGCGGGTGTCGTAGCGCAGCACGCGAAAGTGCTCGGCCAACGCGGGGACCTGTGCGTCCCACATGTGCAGGTCGGTGCCCAGCGAGTTGGACAGCACCAGCACCGGGGCATCCTCGCGGCCATCGAGACGGTAATTCAGGCGGATATCGTTCAGTTGCACGGTCGGCATCGTGGCTCTCGCTTCAATCAGGGTTGGCTTGGTCGGTGCGCCGGCCACGGGACCGGCGCAGACCGTCACAGTCTAGTTGGGGGTCACGCCAGCGGGCCGGACACGCGCTCCAGCGCCAGCGCCAGGCCCTGCCCGACGCCGACGCACATGGTCGCAAGGCCGAAGCGGCCGCCGCTGCGTTCCAGCTGATGCACCGCCGTCAGCACCAGGCGCGCACCGCTCATGCCCAGCGGATGGCCGAGGGCGATGGCGCCGCCATTGGGGTTCACCCTGGGGCTGTCATCGGGCAGGCCGAGATCGCGCGTGACGGCGAGTGCCTGAGCGGCGAAGGCCTCGTTGAGTTCGACCACGTCGAAGTCCTCGACGGCCAGGCTCAGCCGCTCGCACAGGCGGCGCACGGCCGGTACCGGGCCGACGCCCATCACCCGCGGCGCAACGCCGGCACTGGCCATGCCGAGCACCCGGGCGCGCGGCGTGAGCCCGTACCGCTTCACCGCGTCGGCGCTGGCCAGGATCATCGCCGCCGCGCCGTCGTTGACGCCCGAGGCGTTGCCGGCAGTGACGGTCTTGGCCTCACCGTTGACCGGCCTGAGCTTGGCCAGCGCTTCGGCGCTGGTATCGGCGCGCGGATGCTCATCGGTGTCGACGACCGTTTCGCCCTTCTTGCCTCTGATTACCACCGGGACGATCTCCTCGGCGAAGTAACCGGCTCGTTGCGCTTGGGCGGTGCGCTGCTGGCTGCGCAGGGCGAAGGCGTCCTGGTCGGCTCGGCTGACCTGCCAGTCGTCCGCGACGTTATCGGCGGTCTGCGGCATGGCATCCACGCCGTACATGTCCTTCATCTTCGGATTGATGAAGCGCCAGCCGATGGTGGTGTCCTCGAGCTTCTGGCTGCGGCCGAACGCCGTGTCGGCCTTGCCCATCACATAGGGCGCGCGGGACATGGATTCCACGCCGCCGGCGATGGCCAGCTCCATTTCACCGCAGGCGATGGCGCGAAAGGCCGTGCCTACCGCATCCATGCCCGAGGCACACAGGCGGTTCAGGGTCACGCCGGGCACCGTCTCCCGCAAACCGGCGAGCAGAGCCGCCATGCGCGCAACGTTGCGGTTATCCTCGCCGGCCTGGTTGGCGCAGCCCATGAACACCTCGTCGATCGCCGCCGGGTCGAGCCCCGGGTTGCGCTCGAGCAGCGCCTTCAGCGGCACGGCAGCCAGGTCGTCGGCACGTACGCCGGCCAGGGCGCCGCCGAAGCGGCCGATGGGCGTGCGCACCGCATCGCAGATGAATACCTCGCGCATCACTCTTCTCCTCCCGGCCGACCATGTGCGGCGGCCGTGCGGGATTCGAGGGCACGCAGCGCCGTGAGTTCTTCGGCGCGCGGCGCCTCGGTGGTGGCCAGCTCTTCGGCAAAACGGATCGGCCAGCCGGTGTTCTCGATCACCTGCTCGCGGCTCACCCCCGGGTGCAGCGCGGTGACGATGAACTCATGGGTGCCGGGCTCGGGCTCCATGATGCACAGGTCGGTGATGATCGCCACCGGCCCCTTGCCCGGCAGACCGAGCTGCTTGCGATGTTCGCCGCCCTCGCCGAAACCGACCGAGGTGACGAACGCCAGCCGGTCGACGAAGGTACGGTGCGACTGCTTGAGGATGATCAGCACCTCCTTGGCGCTGCCGGCGATCTCCGGTGCGCCACCGGCGCCCGGCAGGCGCACCTTGGGCTTGTGGTAGTCGCCGATCACCGTGGTGTTGATGTTGCCGTACTTGTCGACCTGCGCCGCGCCGAGAAAGCCCACGTCGATGCGCCCGCCCTGCAGCCAGTAGCGAAAGATCTCGCCGGTGGGCACCACGGTGTCGGCGGTCTCGGCCAGTTCGCCGTCACCGATCGAAAGCGGCAGCACGCTGGGCTTGGCACCGATGGGGCCGGATTCGTAGATCAGCACCACGTCCGGGGCGTGGGTGAGGCGCGCCAGGTTGGCGGCCTTGGACGGCAGGCCGATGCCGACGAAGCAGACGCTGCCATTGCCCAGGCGGCGGGCGGCGGGCACGGTCATCATTTCATTGGTGCTGTAGGCGCTCATCAGTTGGCCTCCCCTGCGAGCTTTTGCTGGAACTCGGCGAAATCGGCCGTGCCGCGAATGTAGCTGTCGATCCAGGCGATGAACGCCTCGCGGTCGCGGGCGATCGGGTCCCAAGCCTGGTAGAAGCGGTTGTCGCGCTCGTAGTAGCCGTGCGCGTAGGACGGATGCGCACCGCCCGGCACCACGCAGACCGCGGTCAACGCCCAGGTCGGCAGCACGCAGGCGTTCATCGGCGCATTCAGGTCGTCGACGATTTCCTCGACGGTGACGATGCAACGTTTGGCGGCCAGGGCGGCCTCCTTCTGTACCCCGAGAATGCCCTGGATCAGCACGTTGCCCTGGCAGTCGGCCTTTTGCGCGTGGATCACGGTGACGTCCGGGCGCACGCTGGGCACGGCGGCCAGTACTTCGCCGCTGAACGGACAGGTGACCGACCTGATCAGCGGGTTGACCTTTGGCAGGTCGGAGCCGGCATAGGCGCGCAGCACGGCGAACGGCAGGCCCGAGGCGCCGGCGACGTAGGCATTGGCCAGGTCGGCGTGGCTGTGCTCCTCGATCTCCAGCGGTTGCGGCCACTGCTTCTCCACCGCATCGCGCAGGCGGTGCAGCGAGCCGACGCCGGGGTTGCCGCCCCAGGAGAAGATCAGCTTCTTCGCGCAACCGGCGCCGATCAGCAGGTCGTAGACCAGGTCGGGCGTCATGCGCACCAGGGTCAGGTCTTTTTTCGCCTGGCGCACGATTTCGTGCGCGGCCGCGGTAGGAATCAGGTGGGTGAAGCCTTCGAGGGCGACGGTGTCGCCATCGCCGATGAAGCGACGGATCGCCTCGGAGAGCGTGAGCAATTCAGCCATGGGAGGTCTCGCGTGGTTTGGTGCGTGGACCAAACGGTAACGAGAGACGGCGCAGGCGAACAATACGGTAATCGGTCATACCGTTCGATTATCGAACAGATATTCCCGTACGTTTTGCGCGAGTCAGTGGAACAGGCGGGTACTGAGTTCTTCGCTCGCTTGCAACAGCACCGGCAAAAACCGCGTTTCCAGCTCCTTGCGCGACACCCGGCTGACGTGGGTCCCGACATTCAGCGCGGCGAGTACCTGGCCGGCCGAATCGTGCAGCGGCACCGCCAGCGAGCGCAGCCCGGTCTCGAGTTCCTGATCGACGATCACCCAGCCCTGGCGGCGGATTTCAGCGATGTTCTCGCGCAGCGCCTCGGGCGTGTGCAGGGTGCGGCTGGTCTTGATCTGAAGATCGGCCCGCGCCAAGTAGTCTTCCAATGCCGCATCGCTCAGGCCGGCCAACAGGACCCGCCCCATCGAAGTGCAATAGGCCGGCAGCCGGCTGCCCACCGACAGATCCACCGAAATCAGCCGCTGCGGCGTGGCCGAACGTGCCAGATAGAGCACCTCGTCACCCTCGAGCGTGGCCATCGAGCAGGCCTCGTGCAGCTGATCGCTGAGGCGATCCAGGATCGGCTGGGCCGTCACCGCCAAGGGCGTCGAAGACAGGTAGGCATGGCCAAGGGTGAGGACCTTGGGCAGCAGGGACCAGGTTCGACCGTCCGTGGCCACGTAACCCAGTTTCATCAGCGTGAGCAGGCAGCGCCGTACGGCGGCGCGGGGAATTTCGGTGCGGTGGCTGATCTGCGCGATGGTCAGTTGCCGCTTGCGCTCCTGGAACGCATGGATCACCGCCAGGCCACGGGCCAGCGAGGTCATGAAGTCGGGATCGCCGGTGAACGCCTCGATTCGCCGGGCCGGCGAGGCGATGATCGGACGAGCCAGGGGTAGATTGCTTGGTGTGTGCTCGCTCATGTGAAGCTCCCTGTCGAAGTCGACCGATTATCGAACCAGTGTTCGATCAACGTATAGCTCAGTTTTGCCCCGGCGCACTCAACGCCTCGACGATGCGGCACTCGCGCACGGAACTCCGGTGACAGCCGGCCAGCTGCGCCAGCTCGGCCTCCAGCCGCTGCAGGTCGGCGATACGCTGGCGGACTTCGGCGAGGTGGTGCTGGACCAGCCGGTCGACTTCGGCACAGGGTTGACTGGGGTTCTCCGCCAGTCCGGCCAAGGTGCGGATTTCTTCCAGCGAGAACCCCAGCTCGCGGCCACGCTTGATGAAACGCAGGCGGCCAATGGCTTCATCGGGGTAGCTGCGATAGCCGGATCCGGTACGCGCCGCCGGTGCAAGCAGGCCTATGCGCTCGTAATAACGGATGGTCTCGACGTTCACCCCGGTGTGCTGGCTCAGCTTTCCAATCGTCAATGGCATGGCTTGACCCTGTAGCGGCTACAGGGTTTAGCGTAACCCCGGTCAGTAATCTGGAGCCACCACATGAGCGGATGTTCGTGCAGTCATAGCAACACCAGCGGCGCAACGAGCGCCCGCTATCGGCGCATCCTGTGGGTCGCCCTGGCGATCAACCTGGGCATGTTTCTCGTCGAGATCGGCGCGGGCCTGCATGCCGGCTCGGTGTCGTTGCTCTCCGACTCGCTGGACTTCTTCGGCGATGCGGCCAACTACGGCGTCAGCCTCTGGGTACTGGGCCTGGGCGTGGCGATGCGCGCCAGGGCCTCGTTGGCCAAGGCAGTGACCATGGGCAGTTTCGGGGTGTTCATTCTGAGCATGGCGGTCGCCAACTTCGTCGAGGGCAGCGTGCCCGATGCACCCACCATGGGCGTGGTGGGCGTCATCGCCCTGCTGGCCAACCTGCTGGTCGCCGCCCTGCTCTATGCCTATCGCGAGGGCGACAGCAACATGCGCAGCGTCTGGCTGTGCAGCCGCAACGACGCGCTGGGCAACCTCGCCGTGATGCTCGCGGCGCTGGGTGTGTTCGGTACGGGTTCCGGCTGGCCGGATCTGATCGTCGCCAGCCTGATGGCCCTGCTCTCGATCAGTGCTGCCGTGCAGATCATCCGCCATGCGCGGCAGGAGCTGCGCACTCAGCCCGTCACGCTTGGCCAGGGCTGAGCGGCACGACGCGTTGCCCGCCGGCTGCCTAGAGCCCTCGCGCCGGCTCGAGCGCGAGCAGCGCGAAACCACAGAGGATGCCGACCAGGGCGATCAGCCAGCCGATACGGTGCGCACGGTTCTTCTGTGCCTGCCGGACCGGGTCCAGCGGTTTTTTCTTTCTCATCGTCCACCTGCTCTGTCACGCCCGCGCGACCTCGCGCGGGCGGCAAGCATGCCCGGTCGCGCCTGCCGGGGGAAGCCCGTGCAGCGCGAGACCGTCAGCCCAGCGGGCTTTCGCCAGGGCTGTCAGGCACATCAGGCTTGTCTTCGTCGGCGTTTTCCGCTGAATCGGGTACATCGCCGTATTCGTCGTAGTCCTTTGGCGTCAGGCCATCTTCGAGCGGGTGTTTTGGATCGGTCATGTGCTTCTCCCGGCGGCGGCCGCGACGTGCGGCCCTGGACGTTGGAGCCCGGCCAGGCGCCCCGGTTCGGGCCGCCGGATCATGGGGCGCCGAACAGGCCCGTCCAGTAGATGTTCGCGTCGCTTTGCGGATCAACCGCATAGGCGCCACCGAAATCGCGGAACTGCGGGTTCATCAGGTTGGCGCAATGGCCGGGGCTGGCCAGCCAGCCATCGACCACCTTGCGTGCATCGCCCTGCCCGGCCGCGATGTTTTCCCCTACCTGGCGCCCCTCATAGCCGGCCAGCTCGGCGCGATCGCCGGGCGTGCGGCCGTCCTGGCCCAGGTGGCTGAAGAAATTGTCGTTGGCCATCGCCCGGCTATGGCCGCCGGCCGCCTCGGCCAAACTGCCGTTCCAGGCGAGCGCCGACGCCGGGGCAAAGCGCTGGTCGCCACACTGGCGCGCACTGGAGCGGGCCTGGTTGAGAAGTTCGAGCATCTTGCGCCCTTCGGCTGCGGAATCACCCAGATGCCCATCGAGCAGCGGGCGCGCCAGGGTGATGCGCCAGTCGCGCTGAAGCCGACTCACGCCGATATCGACGAACTGCGGATCGAGCAGGACCTTGCAGAAACTCTCACGCAGCGCACGCATGGCCGCTTGGGCGTCGCGCGGGCCTGACAGGCTGATCGCCTGGACGTTGACCATGGGGTAGCCCGCGCGCCCGAGCAGCTCCTGCAGGTCGCCCGGCGCCTCAACCGGCAGCGAGAGCCGGGTGTCCTCGCTCAGCGGCGGGAGTTCCTCGCTGGAGCGTTCGCCACAGCGTTGCGGTTCGCTGCGGTAGAGGTTGATCGACTCGATCAGCTGTTTCGCTTCATCGGCGCCGGCTTGGCTGATCCAGCCGGCCAGCAGAACAAGGACCCAGAAGACACGCATGCGGACTCTCCGACAGGGATGGCGCATCGGCCATCCTGTCGGCGGCCGATGCGAGGCAGAGCGCCATCCTGCGATACGCCGGCCGGCTTGTCACCTGCCCGCCAGGCGCCCGCCCTTCAGGCCGCGCGCACCTGGCGCACGCGGAATACCATCCAGAGCAGGAGCACCCAGAACGGGATCGCATAGACCGACATGCGGATGCCGGGAATCCACAGCATGATGACCAGAATGGCGGCGACGAAAGCCAGGCACAGGTAGTTGCTCAGCGGATACCAGAAGGCCTTGAAGCTTGGCTCCACGCCGCGTTGTTGCATGGCCTTGCGGAATTTCAGATGGGCCAGGCTGATCATTGCCCAGTTGATCACCAATGCCGCGACCACGAGGGACATCAGCAGCTCCAGGGCATTCTGCGGCACCAGGTAGTTGACCAGCACGCAGGCGAGGGTCACCAGTGCCGACACCCCGATGGCCAGCACCGGTACGCCGCGGCGGTTGACCTTGAGCAGTGCACGCGGCGCATCGCCCTGCTCCGCCAGACCGTAGAGCATGCGGCTGTTGCAGTAGACGCCACTGTTGTAGACCGAAAGAGCGGCCGTCAGCACCACGAAGTTCAGCAGATGCGCTGCAGTGTCGCTGCCGATCAGCGAGAAGATCTGCACGAAGGGGCTGCCGCTGTAGGGGTCGGCGGCCGAGCCGAGGGTTTCCAGCAGGCTGTCCCAGGGATAGAGCGCCAGCAGCACCGTCAGCGCACCGATGTAGAAGATCAGGATGCGGTAGACGACCTGATTGATCGCCTTGGGAATGACCGTCTTCGGATCGGCGGCTTCCGCCGCGGTGATCCCCACCAATTCCAGACCGCCAAACGAGAACATGATGATCGCCAGCGCCATCACCAGGCCTTCGATGCCGTTGGGAAAGAACCCGCCGTGGCTCCAGAGGTTGGTGATGCTGGCCTGCTCGCCGCCCTGGCCGCTGAAGAGCAGGAACAGGCCGAGCAGGATCATGCCGATGATCGCCACCACCTTGACGATGGCGAACCAGAACTCGGCTTCGCCGAACGCCTTGACGTTGGTGAGATTGATCAGGTTGATCAGCACGAAGAACGCAGCCGCCGTGACCCAGGTCGGGATCTCGGGCCACCAGAACTGTACGTACTTGCCGACGGCCGTCAGCTCGGCCATGCCGACCAGCACATAGAGCACCCAGTAGTTCCAGCCTGACAGGAAGCCGGCGAACGGCCCCCAGTACTGATGGGCGAAGTGGCTGAAGGAACCGGCAACCGGCTCCTCGACGATCATTTCGCCCAGCTGGCGCATGATCAGAAAGGCAATCAGGCCGCCGATCGCGTAGCCGAGGATCATCGACGGTCCGGCGCTGCGCAGCACGCCGGCGGAGCCGAGGAAAAGCCCGGTGCCGATGGCTCCGCCCAGCGCGATGAGCTGGATATGCCGGTTCTTCAGCCCGCGCTGAAGCGGGCCGGCGTGTAGGGTGTCGCGGTTCATGGACGTCACCTTGCGTTATCCGTGACGGGAAGACATCGCCGCGCCAGTGCGGCGGCGGAGAAATGACAGGGGCTTGCGGCCGATGCCGTGCGAGCCTGGACCCGGCCAGGCGAAGCGGCGGCATTGTACGTCATCACCCGCCGCGCAGGTAAAACGCCAGCTGCGACCCAGCCGCCCGGTTTTCCGCGGGTGCAGGCCCAGTCGCCTGGCCGGCGTCAGTGCCGCGGAGGCTCGAGACGCGCCAACGGAAACAGACGCTTGAAATTCTGTGTCGTCTGCCCGGCGAACGCCTCGAAATCCTCGCCGCGCAGCTCAGCCAGAAAGCGCGCGACCTCGTAGACATACTGCGGCAGGTTGGCCTTGCCACGGTGCGGCACCGGCGCCAGATAAGGCGAGTCGGTTTCCACCAGCAGGCGGTCGGCAGGCACCCGGCGCGCCACCTCGCGAAGCGCATCGGCATTGCGAAAGGTCACGATGCCCGACAGCGAAATGTAGAACCCGAGATCGAGCGCCGCATGCGCCATGTCCCAATCTTCGGTGAAACAGTGCAGCACGCCGGCCTGGGGCAAGGCGGCTTCGCGCAGCAACTCCAGGGTATCGGCGCGCGCTTCCCGGGTGTGCACGATGACCGGCTTGCCGGTCCGGCGCGCTGCCTCGAGATGCAGGCGAAAGGCTTCGCGCTGGCGTGGCGCAGCATCCGGTTCGTAGTGATAGTCCAGCCCGGTCTCGCCGATCGCCACCACACGCGGGTGCGCCAGTTCGGCGAGCAGCCAATCGAGCGCCGGCTGTTGGTCGGCTTGCAGATCCAGCGGGTGAATACCTACGGAGCAGTCGACATCAGCGTAGCGCTCGGCGATCGCCTTGACCGCGGCGGCATTGTCGGCGCTGACGCCGATACAGAGAAAATGCCCGACGCCACGATCGCGCGCCGCCTGCAGGGCGGCATCGAGCGAGCCGTCATGCTGCGCCAGGTCGAGTCTATCGAGGTGGCAATGGGAATCTACGAGCATTGAAACACCGCTGTTCGACGAAAAGCGGCGATTGTAAGGCAGGCGGCGCCAATGGCGAGCCCTACATGGTGTGGGTCGGACGATCGGATTTGAGTGCGCCGGCCAGGTAGGTCTCTATCTTGTTGCGCGCGGTGGCGTCACCCTCGTTGAACTGCACACCGATGCCAGCGGCCCGGTTGCCCTGCGCGCCCTTCGGCGTGATCCATACAACCTTCCCGGCGACCGGAATCTTCTCCGGCTCGTCCATCAGGTTGAGCAGCATGAACACTTCGTCACCGAGCTTGTAGCTCTTGTTGGTGGGGATGAACAGGCCGCCATGCTTGATGAACGGCATGTAGGCGGCATAAAGCACCGACTTGTCCTTGATCGTCAGCGAGAGGATTCCATTTCGCGGGCCAAGATTGGCAGGCAGGCTCATGCGGTGCTCCCTTGCAGCGTTGACGGTCGATTCTATCTGCTGCCCGGCAGGCTTGCCCACTGGACCAGCAGTGCTTCGAGAAGCAAGACACGGTTGAGGTTGGCCTTGCCGAGCACATTCTGGCGCTGTTCGAGCAGCCAGCTTTGCATACCGAGCACGGCCGGGCGCGACGACTTGCCGGCCAGATACTGCAACACCTTCTGCATATCGGCCGCGCCCAGCGCCGCTTCATCGCCGGTCATCTGATAACGCAGCAACAGGTGCGCCCACTCGCAGAACCAGTCGAACAGCAGTGGCAGCGGCACGGCGTTCCAGCTTTCGGCCAACTGGCTCGGCGCCTGTTGCTGCTTGAGCAACTTCTTCACGCCTTCGACGATCAGGGCGCGCTGCTCCAGCGCACCCTGCGCATGCAGCCGCGCGGCCCTGAGCGGAGAATGGCCCGCCAGGGCGAGCAGATCCTGGCGGACCTCCGGCGACAGGTCGGGGAGCCGCGCAGCGAGCCACTCGAGGCTCTCTTGCGTACTCGGCAGCGGGCAGGCCTGTTGCACGCAACGGCTCTTGATGGTCGGCAACAGCCGGCTGGGCTGGTGGCTGATCAGCAGCAGCACGGTATCGCCGGAGGGCTCTTCGAGACTCTTGAGCAGCGCATTGGCCGCATTCAGGTTCATCGCCTCGGCCGGTTCGAGCAGCACCACCTTGCGCCCGCCGAGCTGCGCGGTCTGTGTGACGAAGCCAACCAGCTCGCGGACCTGGTCGACCCGAATGGCCTTGTCGGCCTCCTCGGGCTCGAGCACAAAATGATCCGGATGCGTCTGTGCCGCCAGCAGCTGGCAGCTCTTGCAGCGCCCGCAGGCATCTCCGGCGTGCGGTGCCTGGCAGAGCAACCGCGCCATCAGGCGCTCGGCGAAAAGCCGCTTGCCGATGCCGGCCGGCCCATGCAGCAAGTAGGCATGGGCGTGGTGCTCGCGGCTGGCCAGCTGCTGCCAGACCCGCTCCTGCCAGGGCAGCGCCTCAGCCATGGATACGCTCCAGAAGCTGCGGCAGCAGCCCGGCGATCCTCTGCTGCACCGCATCGAGCGGCTGTGCGGCATCGAGCACGCGATACCGTTCGGGAGCCTGAGCGGCGCGCTGTAGGTAGGTACTGCGCACCGCCTCGAAAAACTCCAGGCGTTCCTGCTCGAAGCGATCCAGGCGGCCCCGTGCAGCGGCACGCGCCAGCCCGACCTCGACCGGCAGGTCGAACACCAGGGTGAGATCGGGACGCAGCGCGCCTTGTACGAAGTCTTCCAGCAATTCGATCCGTTCGGCCGGCACCCCGCGACCGCCGCCCTGATAGGCGTAGGTCGCGTCGGTGAAGCGATCACAAAGCACCACCGCGCCACGTGCCAGGGCCGGGCGCACGACCTGCTGCAGATGCTGGGCGCGGGCCGCGAAGACCAGCAGCAGTTCGGTATCGCTGGCCATCGGCTCGTCCGCCGGTGCCAGCAGCAGTTCGCGGATGCGTTCGGCCAGCGGAGTGCCACCCGGTTCGCGGGTCAGCACCACGTCTACGCCGTGCTCGCGGAGCAACGCCGCCAGGTAGTCGCGGTTGGTACTCTTGCCGGCGCCTTCCGGGCCCTCGAGGGTGATGAAAAGGCCGCTCATTGGGCTTCTCCGCTGGCTGCCGGAGCCGGTTTCGGAGCCGGGCTGGATCGATAATCGGCGCGACGGTTGAGCTGGTACTGGCGCACCGCACGGTTGTGCTCGTTCAAGGTTTCGCTGAAAACGTGGCTACCATCACCGCGCGCCACGAAATAGAGCGTCTTGCCGGGTGCCGGATGCAAGGCGGCATGAATGGCCTCGCGACCGACCATCGCGATCGGCGTGGGCGGCAGACCTGCAGTGGTGTAGGTGTTATAGGGCGTGGGGGTGCGCAGGTCCTTGCGTGTGATGCGGCCGCGATAGCTGTCGCCCATGCCGTAGATCACGGTAGGGTCGGTCTGCAGCAGCATGCCGCGCTCCAGTCGGCGCACGAACACACCGGCTATCTCGCCGCGCTCGTGTGGCACGCCGGTTTCCTTCTCGATGATCGAAGCCATCACCAGCGCCTGGTAGGCATCCTTGTAGGGAAGGCCCTCGGCGCGCTGCTCCCATTCTTCCTGCAACACACTCTCCAGGCGCGCCGCAGCACGCTTGAGCAGGTCCAGATCGCTGGTACCTCGGGTGTAGTTGTAGGTATCGGGAAAGAACTGTCCCTCGGGATGCAGATCGGGCTTGCCGAGTCTGGCCATGATCTCGCGCTCGTCCAAGCCCGCGAGCGACTGCTCCAGCTTCGTTTGCGCCCGCAATGCGGTCAGCAGCTGGCGGAAATTCCAGCCCTCGACGAGCGTGAGGCTGTACTGCACCACCTCCCCTTTGCGCCACAGCATGAGCATGTCTCGCACGCTCATGCCCGGCGTCAGCTGGTATTCGCCGCTGTGCAGGGTCTGGCCGGACAGATTGAGCCGCCAGTAAATTCGCAACCAGAAGGCGTCGTCCAGGAGCCCTTCGTTTTCCAGCCGTAGAAACAGCCCGCCCGGCGTATCGCCAGGCTGCACCTCGAGCAAAACGGCTTCATCCAGCGCGAGCGGTTGCTCCAGCGCGGCATGCTGCTTCCACAGTGCAAAACCGAGCACAAGGCCGGCCAGCACAGCCATGCCCAGGAGAGAAAGAGAAATCTTGCGTATCACGTGCCACTCGTTGAATCAGCGAGAACGGCCTGCAGTTTACGAGTCACCGCTCCGGGCGACCAGCGACGCGCATCGAGCGAATGAACTGGCCAGATACCGTAGAGGCTGTTGCACATGAACACTTCGTCAGCCGCGAGCAGTTCCTCATACTCGAGGTCGCGAATCTCCAGCGGAAGGCCAAGTGCAGGAGCGGCATGCTCGATAATGTGCGCGCGCATCACGCCGGCGACGCCGCAGCGCGACAGATCAGCCGTGAGCAGGCGCCCCTCGCAAACCAGAAACAGATTGCTGAAAACCCCTTCGATGACCCTGCCGCCCAGGTCGCGCATCAAGCCCTCGGCGTATGCAGGATCGGTCCATTCGGCCCTGGCCATTACCTGTTCGAGACGGTTCAGATGTTTCAGACCGGCGAGCACCGGCTGCTCTGCCAGGCGGGTCGCGCAGGGGTACAGGCCGATGCCGTCCTGCGCATAATGCGCGGGATAGCTAGGCGATGCCGAACCCAGCAGGATCCGCGTCGGCTCCGCCCCGGCGTTCGGCGCGTAACCGCGCTCACCAATACCGCGGGTAACTATCAGCTTGGCGACACCCTCGCCAAGCTCGGCCGCGAACAGGCGAACCTCCAGCGCCAACCGATCCAGATCACAAGGGATACGCAGGCGCCCCACCCCGTGCTCCAGACGTTGCAGATGGCGCTCGAACAGCTTCGGCTGCCCGGCCTGGACACGCATGGTCTCGAACAGCCCGTCACCATAGGCCAGGCCTCTGTCGCGAACGGGCACCCCCTCGGCGGGCTGCCCGTTCACCCGGCACAGGCTCACTCGGAGAACCGGCGGAACACCAGCGAGCCGTTGGTGCCGCCAAAACCAAAGGAGTTGGACACGGCAACATCGATCGGCATCGGTTTGGCCTGATGCGGCACGAAATCCAGGTCACAGCCTTCGTCTGGGTTTTCCAGGTTGATCGTCGGCGGAGCCACCTGGTCGCGAATCGCCAGAATGCTGAAGATCGACTCGACCGCGCCCGCAGCACCGAGCAAATGACCGACCATCGACTTGGTCGAGCTGACCGACAGACGATAGGCGTGCTCACCGAAGACGCTGCGAATCGCGGCGGCCTCAGCCATGTCGCCAGCGGGCGTCGAGGTGCCATGGGCGTTGATGTATTGCACCTGATCGGCGTTGATTCCGGCGTCTTTCAACGCGCTGCGCATGCAGCGTGCGGCGCCGGCACCGTCGTCCGGCGGCGAGGTCATGTGAAACGCATCGGCACTCATGCCGAAACCGATGACCTCGGCGTAGATCGTCGCACCTCGCGCCTTGGCATGCTCGAGTTCCTCGAGGACCAATGCACCGGCACCGTCGGAGAGCACGAAGCCATCCCGATCACGGTCCCACGGGCGACTGGCTGCGGCCGGATCGTCGTTGCGCGTGGATAGAGCTCGTGCAGCTGCAAAACCGCCGATACCCAGGCCACAGGCAGCCATTTCCGAGCCACCGGCTACCATGACATCTGCCTCACCGTACGCGATGTTCCGCGCCGCCATGCCGATGCAGTGCGTACCGGTGGTGCAAGCCGTGGCAATGGCGTAGTTCGGTCCCTGCAGGCCCAGATGAATTGACAGGAAGCCGGACACCATATTGATGATGGATCCGGGCACGAAGAACGGCGAAATCCGTCGCGGCCCCTGATCGATGAGCGCACGGCAGCTGTTCTCGATGTTCGTCAGCCCACCAATGCCCGAACCCATGGCCACGCCAACGCGCTCTCGATTGGCATCGGTGATTTCCAAACCGGAATCACGGACCGCCTGAAAGCTGGCTGCCAGGCCGTACTGGATGAACAGATCGAGTTTGCGCGCCTCTTTGGCAGGCAAGTACTGCTCAACCTCGAAGCCTTTGATCGAACCACCGAAACGGGTGGAATAGGCGGACAAGTCCGTGTGTTCGATCAGGCCGATACCGCTGCGACCGGCCAGGATGCCCTGCCAGGTGCTCGGCACATCGTTACCCAGCGGCGAAACCATGCCCATACCGGTAACCACGACGCGTCTACGCGACACAGCAAACTCTCCTATACCTGGATTACTCGGAGCCCGGCGAACACTGCGCCGGGGCGCTATCCCGGCCGCAGAACTCGGCCCGTTATCGATAGCCCATCAAAGAAAAACCGCACTACCTCATGCAAGGCAGTGCGGCTTTCCTTTCGTTCGAAACCGGATTACAACTTACTGCGCGTGCGCGTTGATGTAATCGATGGCTTCTTGAACGGTGGTGATCTTTTCTGCTTGCTCGTCCGGAATTTCGGTTTCGAATTCCTCTTCCAGAGCCATTACCAGCTCGACGGTGTCAAGAGAATCGGCACCCAGGTCTTCGACGAAGGAAGCGCTGTTGGTAACTTCCTCTTCTTTGACGCCAAGTTGCTCAGCAACGATCTTCTTGACGCGTTCTTCGATGGTGCTCATACCTTGTTTTCACTCCTATGGAAAAATCAGGCAGCTGGTCTGCGCGGTAGTGTATAGAAAGCGTTTTCCGCATTTCAAGCTGGAAGCAGGCAAGCATGGCCCGGCTTCCAACCTATGTCTATAAATTTGCCGTGATCGCTAGCGAACAAAGACAGCCGTGAGACTGTCGCATCCCGCGTGGCGTCACACTCAACTCATGTACATGCCGCCATTCACCGGCACCGTAGCGCCGGTCACATAGGCAGCGCCATCCGAAGCGAGGAAGGCGACTACCTTGGCGATCTCTTCCGCCTGACCGAGACGGCCCAACGGAATCTGCCCCAGCAGCGCATCGCGCTGAGCCTCCGGCAGCTCACGCGTCATGTCGGTATCGATAAAGCCGGGCGCCACAGAGTTCACGGTGATGCCCCGCGAACCGACTTCGCGCGCCAGCGCTCGGCCGAACCCCTCCAGGCCAGCCTTGGCGGCGGCGTAGTTTACCTGCCCGGCGTTACCCATGGCACCAACCACCGAGCCGATATTGATGATCCGCCCCCAGCGAGCCTTGGTCATGCCCTTGAGCACGGCCTTGGTCAGGCGATACAGGCTGTTGAGGTTGGTATTGATCACGTCGTGCCACTCGTCGTCCTTCATGCGCAGCATGAGGTTGTCGCGAGTGATGCCGGCGTTGTTGACCAGGATGGCGGGCTGCCCCAGATGCTGCTGGATATGCTCGAGCGTCGAGCGCACCGACTCATCATCACCTACATCCAACACCAGGCCGGCACCTTCGATGCCATTGCTCTTCAGGGTTTCGGCAATTCGCTCAGCCCCTGCCGGAGAGGTCGCCGTGCCAATGACGATTGCGCCCTGACGCCCCAGCTCCAATGCGATGGCCTGACCGATTCCGCGTGTAGCGCCGGTGACCAGGGCAACCTTACCTTGCAGACTCATTGTGTTTCTCCTTGGTTACGCCAGCGCCTGTCGAGCTGCGGCGAAAGATTCGGGGGTGTCCAGATTGTAGGCGGTGACGCCCTTGACACAGCGCTTGTTGAGCCCCGACAGCACCTTGCCCGGGCCACATTCGACGACGTCAGTCACGCCACGATCCGCCAACACCACCATCGACTCTACCCAGCGAACCGGACTGTAGAGCTGAGCGAGCAGATCGGTTTTCAGGGTTTCGAGATCGGCAACGACCGCTGCGCTGACGTTCTGTACCAGCGGGATCTGCGGAGCCTGCCAGGCCAGCGCAGCCACCGACTCGGCAAAGCGTTCGGCGGCAGGACGCATCAGCTCGCAGTGCGAGGGCACGCTGACCGGCAATGCCATGGCTCGCTTGGCACCGCGCGCCTTGCACGCCTCGATCGCCCGCTCTACCGCAGCAGCGCTGCCAGCAATCACGACCTGGCCCGGGGCATTGAAATTCACCGCGCTGACCACCTCACCCTGCGCGGCTTCGGCGCAGGCCGCCAGCACGTCGGCGTCTTCCAATCCGAGGATGGCGGCCATACCGCCCTGTCCGGCCGGGACTGCCTGCTGCATCAGCTGACCACGCAACTCGACGAGCTTGACCGCATCGGCAAAGCCCAGACTGCCCGCTGCGACCAGCGCTGAGTACTCGCCCAGACTATGACCGGCAACGAATGCCGGGCGCGGACCGTCTTCGGCAAGCCACAGACGCCACAGCGCGACCGAAGCGGTCAGGATAGCCGGCTGGGTCTTGTCGGTCTGATTGAGCTGCGCCTCTGGCCCCTGCTGCGTCAGAGCCCAAAGATCATAGCCAAGGACAGTCGATGCTTCGGCAAAGGTATCGCGGATAACGGCCTGCTGGCTGCCAAGTTCCGACAGCATGCCCAGCGACTGGGAGCCTTGCCCCGGAAAGACGAAAGCGAGTGATGCAGTCATGAGCGACTCTCTTGTGGTTCCGAATGAATGCGCCTGCATGCAGACACAGCGATTTCAGTTGGATGACGTACCGCCGGAAGCAGTCACATCACCGCCTGCGGTCGTATGGGGGCGCATCAGCTGATCGAGGCGTATGCGCAGAAGCCCCGGCAAATCGTGCTCGATATCCAGCGCCGCGCGACGGATCGCCGCCTTGAACCCCTCTTCCCCTGCCGAGCCATGGCTTTTGACAACCACGCCCTGTACACCGAGAAAGCTCGCTCCGTTGTATCTGGCAGGACGGAAATCATCACGCAGCCGACGCAGCAAAGGCAGCGCCAGCGCTCCGACCAGGCGTCCGCGCCAGGACGAGGTGAACAACCCCTGCACACGCGCCATGACCATCTCGGCCAGCCCTTCGCTGGATTTGAGCACGACATTGCCGACAAAGCCGTCACAGACCGCCACATCCGCCTCGCCACGATAAAGCCCATCACCCTCGATGAACCCTCGGTAGTTAAGACTTTCCCCAGCCTGCTGAAGCAACTGAGCAGCGGCCTTGACCTGCTGATTGCCTTTGACGTCTTCGATCCCGACGTTCAGCAAGGCGACACGTGGATTATCGACACCCAGCGACTGTGCCGCGGCTGCTCCCATGACTGCGAACTGGTAAAGCTGCTCGGGCTCGCAGTCCACGTTCGCCCCAAGGTCAAGCAGCAAGCAGGCGCCTCGTGAAGTCGGCAACAGAGTCGCCATGGCGGGCCGGTCGATACCGGGCAGCGTCTTCAGCACCTGACGAGCCAGCGCCATGAGTGCTCCGGTATTACCCGCACTGACCAATGCATGGGCCTGGCCGTCGCGCAACAACTCGAGGGCGACACGCATCGACGATTGCGGCTTGCTGCGTAGCGCTTGGGAGGGGCGCTCATCCATGCCGATGACCTGATCAGCAGCCACGACACGCAGCCGCGACCGATCGACCGAGCCAGATCGTGCGATGAGTTCTTCTATAACGGAGGGTTGGCCAACAAGGGCCAGGTGCAACGCAGGGTCTTCAGCCAGACAGGAGATGCTGGCCGGAACAATGCAGCGGGGACCAATGTCCCCGCCCATTGCATCGATCGCGATGATCGGAGCGGACAAGTTACTCGTCAGCGCCCTTGTCGATCACTTTGCGACCGCGGTAGAAACCATCCGGGGAAACGTGGTGGCGCAGGTGTACTTCACCAGTGCTCTTTTCCACGGACAGGGCGTTCGCCTCGAGCGCGTCGTGCGAACGGCGCATGTCACGGGCGGAACGGGATTTTTTGTTCTGCTGAACAGCCATTTTGGATCAACTCCTAAACGTTTGGGTCACGCTTTAACTGCGCCAGAACGCTGAACGGGTTGGACCGCGTCACCTCGTCCTCTGTCGACTCAGGCTCATCGAGCCCAGCCGGCGGCTGGCAAATTTCAGGGTCATGGAGTGGAACAATCGGCAGAGCAAGCAAAAGCTCGTCCTCGATCAGCGCCAGCAGATCCAGCGGATCCTCTCCCACTTCCAGTACGTCATACTCCCTGGGAAGGTGGTCACTGCTCGCGCCTTCGTTCACACCGGCATAAGTGCACTCACTGTGAACAGGCAGAACAACCGGCCCCAGACAACGCTGGCATATCATTTTGACGTCAACGTCCAGCTCGCTGCGGATGATCAGGGCTCGCTGCTCATCACGTCCGAAATGGAGACGAACATGGGCGAGGCCTTCATCATCCTCCAGAGCATCGGCGAGCCGCTTCAGCTGAGACAGCTGCAAGTTTCCATCGAGCGTTGCGTCTCGGTCGGCCAACTTGCGCGGATCAACGTGCGGAGGTATCGGTCCTTTCAACATAAGCGCGGCATTCTAGGGTCGCGCCCCGGAGCTGTCAAAGGAATTCCATCCCCGCCGACCGAGCGCATGCAGTCGCGACCGCGCTCGTATATATAAGGAGGAAAAACCCAGGAGAAACCATGCAACCCCTACTGCTTGCCTCAAGCTCACGATACAGACGCGAACTGCTTGAACGACTCGGATTGCCCTTTCAATGCTGCGCGCCCGATATCGACGAAACTCCAGCGCCCGAGGAACCCGCCGAACAACTGGTTCGCCGCCTGGCGCGCGAGAAAGCCATGGCTCTGGCCGACACGCACCCGAACCACTTGATCATCGGTTCCGACCAGGTCGCCGTACTTGGCAATCGGATTCTCGGCAAGCCGGGCAATCACGCCGAAGCCTTCAGGCAGCTTTCCGCAGCGAGCGGCGCATCGGTTCGCTTTCTCACCGGCATTGCCCTGCTCGACGCGGCGACCGGAACACTGCAGCTGGACTGCGTCCCGTTCACCGTTCACTTCAAGCAGTTGAGCGACGCGCAGATCGACCGCTACCTGCGCGCAGACACGCCATACGACTGTGCCGGCAGCTTCAAAGCCGAAGGACTTGGCGTCAGCCTGTTTCGATCGACCGAGGGCCCGGATGCAACAAGCCTGATTGGCTTACCGCTGATCCGTCTGGTCGACATGCTCAACGCCGCCGGCTTCGAGATACCCTGAGCGATCGGATCAGCGCAGCGCAGGCCCCTGCAGCCCCATCCACATTGCAAGCTCCTGCGCAACGCCGGCACCCAGCTTCTTGGTAAAGCGGTCGAGCGGCGACTCCTTGACCGTAAAGTCAGCGAGTTCCGGTTCGCCAATGATTTCGCGGGCGACGTAGGAGGTGCTACCCAAGCCATCGACCAGGCCGAGCTCGAGCGCCTGCTCGCCGGACCAGACCAGACCGGAAAACAGCTCGGGGTGCTCGCTGTCGCGCAGCCGATCACCACGCCCCTTCTTCACACTGTCGATGAACTGACGATGCGTGGTCGCCAAAACTTCGCGCCAGAACTGCGTCTCTTCCTGCTTCTGCGGCTGGAATGGATCAAGAAAGGCCTTGTGCTCGCCCGCGGTGTAGACACGGCGCTCCACACCCAGACGCTGCATGGCATCAACAAAACCAAAGGTCGCTGCTGTCACTCCGATCGAGCCAACCAGGCTGGACTTGTCCGCATAGATCTCATCTGCGGCGCTGGCAATGTAATAAGCACCGGACGCGCCCAGATCAGCGATGACCGCGTAGAGCTTGATCGCCGGGTATTCGGCCCGCAACCGGCGAATCTCGTCATACACGTACCCCGACTGAACCGGGCTACCCCCCGGGCTGTTGATCCGCAAAATCACGCCCTTGGTGTTGGAGTCCTCGAATGCCGCGCGCAATGCGCCCACGATGTTATCGGCGCTGGCCGACTCCTCATCGGCGATCATGCCGCGAACATTGATGACCGCCGTATGGCTCTCAGCGCGCGCACCATCACCGCCCATCTCCATGACCGGCGAGAAGATCAACAGCGCCCCGAACAGATAGACGAAGGTCAGCAGCTTGAAGAATATCCCCCAGCGTCGCGCTCGACGCTGCTCCTGAATACCTGCCAGCAAGGTCTTTTCCAGCAGTTTCCAGCTACTGCGATCATCCTTGCCGCTCACCTCGGAAGAGGCCTTCCACTCATCGGTCATACCGCCCTCTCAATCACACCGCGCCAGCCATTCATCCAGCTCGGAGAAATCATCAACGACCAGTCGCGGGCACCACTCTCGCAGCACCGCTTCAGACTGAGCCCCGTAACTCACCGCCACGCTATCCACGCCTGCTCGTTGCGCCATCTGCATGTCAAACACCGAGTCGCCGACCATCAGCGCCTGCCCTGGCTGATGCCCCGTGAAAGCCAGAATCTCGTGAAGCATCAGAGGATCGGGCTTGCCCGCCGTCTCGTCCGCACACCGCGTCACATCGAAGAAATCCAGCCAGCCCTGCCCCGCCAGAACGCGATCAAGCCCACGCCGCCCCTTTCCGGTCGCTACAGCGAGCAGATGACCACGCTCGCGCAGCTGCGCCAACGTATCAGCGACCCCCGGATAGAGAAGCGACGGCTCGGACTCGAGCGCCAGATAGTGATCACTGTAGGCAGCGCGAAAATGCTCGACGAGCCGCCCATCATCGATCACATGGGGATACAGGACGCAAAACGCTTCAGACAACGAAAGACCGATGATACCTCTGATCGCCTTGTCGCTTTGCGGCGCCAGATCGCACGCAGCCTCTGCGACGTGAATGGACTCGACGATCCGCGCGATGGAATCCACCAGCGTGCCATCCCAGTCAAAGATCAACAGCGGATAACGGTTAATCACCCAGCCGCTCCAAGGTCCTGCCCCATACTTCATCGACCGGCGCTTCGAGCGTCAGCTCGCCCCCTTCGGGCAATGGCACTCGCAGCGAGTAGGCATGCAGAAACAGCCGCTTGCCTCCCAGCTCGCGAATAACGCGACTGAATTCCTCGTCACCATATTTATTGTCGCCAGCGATCGCGTGGCCGGCATGCCTCGCATGCACGCGGATCTGGTGAGTTCGCCCGGTAACCGGCTTGGCCTCGACCAGCGTAGCGAAATCACCGAAGCGCCTCACCACACGAAACAGGGTCAGCGCCTCCTTGCCATCGCCCGATACCTCGACCATGCGCTCACCCGAACGCAGCGTGTTTTTCTGCAGCGGCGCACTGATCTGCTTCTTGGACGCCTCCCAGCGACCGCGCACCAGCGCAAGGTAGCGCTTGTCGACGCCATCGCTGCGCAGCGCCTGATGCAGGTGCCGCAACATGCTGCGCTTCTTGGCGACCATCAATAGACCGGACGTATCACGGTCCAGGCGGTGCACAAGCTCCAGCTCGCGCACATCGGGACGCAACTGACGAAGCACCTCGATGACGCCATAGCTCAGCCCACTCCCGCCATGCACGGCTATTCCGGCAGGCTTGTTGATTACAATCAGCGCCTTGTCTTCGTAAACGATGCAGGCCTCGAGCCGCTCCAGCAGCCCCTGCGCCAACGGCTCGGGCTCGTCTCGCTCGGCCAGCCGCAGCGGCGGGACGCGAACTACATCACCAGCCTGCAATTTGTACTCGGGCTTGATTCGCCCCTTGTTCACGCGAACCTCCCCCTTTCGCAAGATGCGATAGATGAGCGTCTTGGGAACACCGCGAAGCTGAGTACGTAGGAAATTATCGATGCGCTGGCCGGCAAGCTCCGGCGACACCTCGAGCAACTGCACGCCCGAGGTCTGAGAGGGGGTATTGGTCATCGCGGCATGATACCAATTTCGTCTATTTGAAGCACTCTGGCATTGCTGTTATAGTCGCGAACGCCGCCAAAAGCGGTCAGGCCGGAATGCAAGCGATACGCCATTCCGACTCGTTGAAAAAGGTTCGAGGACGTGAGGCCGTCCGACGGGGTTTCCTGAGTTGCAGGCAAACACCGAAATTAGCCTTGAAGACATGATGCGTGCCCTCAATGGGGAATCGCGAAATCGACAACCGCTCTGGATTCTGCGGGCGGCACCCGATTTTCAAAGTATGCGTGTTGGGTGGAGACGCACAGTAACCGATGGCGTAGCACAGGCTTGTTAGACGCTTAGTTTCGTCCGCTATCGGTAGCTGATTCCTCCTCCCCGCATTGCTTCTGTTCAGACAGCAAGCAGGAGACGTCGTCGCGACGCCGGCCTTTTCTGGCCCCACATCGCTAGACACTGGAGTGCCTTACAACCATTCCTGACGCACCTGACACCGACCGCGAGAGTCGTGTGTGCCGAACGCGGTTTCCGGATGCCACGGAAACCGACGGTACTACATGAAAAGAATGCTAATAAACGCAACTCAGCCTGAAGAGTTGCGTGTCGCACTGGTCGATGGCCAGCGCCTGTTCGACCTGGATATCGAATCCGGGGCCCGCGAGCAGAAAAAGGCCAATATCTACAAGGGTCGTATTACCCGCGTGGAGCCCAGCCTTGAGGCTGCCTTCGTCGATTTCGGCGCCGAGCGCCACGGTTTTCTGCCGCTCAAGGAAATCTCCCGCGAATACTTCTCCAAAACGCCAGAAGGCGGCCGGGTCAACATCAAGGAAGTTCTGAAGGAAGGCCAGGAAGTCATTGTCCAGGTCGAAAAGGAAGAGCGCGGCAACAAAGGTGCAGCGCTGACCACCTTTATCAGCCTGGCAGGCCGCTATCTGGTGCTGATGCCGAACAACCCGCGTGCTGGCGGTATCTCGCGCCGTATCGAGGGTGAAGAACGCAACGAGTTGCGCGAAGCGCTGAACGGACTCAACGTCCCGGCCGACATGGGCCTGATCGTCCGCACGGCCGGCCTCGGCCGCTCCAGCGAAGAACTGCAGTGGGACCTCGATTACCTGCTCCAGCTGTGGAGCGCCATCAAGGAAGCCTCCCAGGACCGCGCCGCGCCGTTCCTCATCTACCAGGAATCGAACGTCATCATCCGCGCGATCCGCGACTACCTGCGCCAGGACATCGGCGAGGTACTGATCGATAGCGTCGAAGCACAGAACGAAGCACTCTCCTTCATCCAGCAGGTCATGCCGCAGTACGCGAGCAAGATCAAGCTGTACGAAGACAGCGTCCCGCTGTTCAATCGCTTCCAGATCGAAAGCCAGATCGAAACCGCCTTCCAACGCGAAGTGAAACTGCCATCTGGCGGCTCCATCGTAATCGACCCGACCGAGGCGCTGGTTTCGATCGACATCAACTCGGCGCGCGCAACCAAAGGCGGCGACATCGAGGAAACCGCCTTGCAGACCAACCTGGAGGCGGCCGAAGAAATCGCTCGCCAACTGCGTCTGCGCGACATTGGCGGCCTGATCGTCATCGACTTCATCGACATGACACCGGCCAAGAATCAGCGCGCCGTCGAAGAGAAAGTGCGCGAAGCACTGGAAGCCGACCGCGCCCGTATCCAGGTCGGCCGTATTTCCCGCTTCGGCCTGCTGGAAATGTCGCGTCAACGTCTGCGGCCGTCGCTCGGCGAGACGAGCGGCATCGTATGCCCCCGCTGCAACGGCCAAGGAATCATCCGCGACGTAGAATCGCTTTCCCTCGCCATTCTGCGCCTGATCGAAGAAGAGGCTCTGAAGGATCGCACCGCCGAAGTCCGCGCGCGCGTGCCCTTCCAGGTAGCGGCCTTCCTGCTCAATGAAAAGCGCAACGCGATCACCAAGATCGAGCTGCGCACGCGAGCGCGCATCTTCATCCTGCCGGACGATCATCTCGAAACTCCGCACTTCGAAGTGCAGCGCCTGCGTGACGATAGCCCCGACATCATCGCCGGCAAGGCCAGCTACGAGATGGCTCAGACCGAGGCCGACGAGGTTCAGCCGATCAGCTCGACGCGCACACTGGTCCGCCAGGAGGCCGCCGTTAAAACCGCGCCTCAGCGTACCGCTCCGGCACCGACTCCGGCCGAACCCGTTGCCGAAACCCCGGCCGCGGCACCCGCACCGGCGACGCCAGAGCCCAGCCTGTTCAAAGGGCTGATCAAGTCGCTTGTTGGCCTTTTCGCCGGCAAGCAGGAGCCTGAGGTAGCTGCCGTCACCGAGCAGAAGCCCGCCACCAGCCGCCAACCGCGAAACGACGAGCGTCGCTCCGGCCGTCAGCAGAACCGTCGCCGCGATGGGCGCAATCGGGACGAAGACCGCAAGCCGCGCGAAGAACGCCAAGCGCGCGAAGAGCGTCAGCCTCGCGAAGAGCGTGCTCCTCGTGAAGAGCGTCAGCCTCGTCCACCGCGCGAGGAGCGCAAGCCCCGCGAGCAGGCCGAAGGCACCGAGTCCACTCAGCCACGGCGTGAGCGTGCGCCACGTGAAGAGCGTCAACCGCGTGAAGAGCGCAAGCGCGAGCTGCGTGCCCCGCTTGACGAAGCAGTATCGAGCGCCGTCGAGGAGCCGAGTGAACGCAAGCCAAGACCGCCCCGGGAGGAGCGTCGCCCGCGCAACGAGCCGGCTGCGAGCGAAGAGGAAGTGCTGAGCACTCAGGCGGAAGAGACTGCCGAGGAAACCCAGGAAGGTGCCGAAGGCGAGCGCCCGCGCCGCCGCTCGCGTGGCCAGCGTCGACGCAGCAACCGTCGTGAGCGCCAACGCGACGCCAACGGGAATGAAATCGAGGAAATCGACGAAAGCAACGCGCCGGTGAAAACCGAAGAGATCGCAGTCGCAGCCACCGCCGCTGCACTGGCCGCCAATTCAGCAGATACCGAGGCGGCCCAGCCGTCAGCGATCCCTGCCGAACAGCAGCCGGAAGCTGCGGCCGAAGCGGCAACGCTGGGTGCAGAGCCACAGCCTGCACCGCAGGCCGAAGCCGAGCAGCCCGTTGCGCCAGTCGCCGAAATAGAAGCAGAAGTCGCCCCAGCCGTGCCGGTAGCAGAGCCGACCGAAGCACCGGCCACTGAAGCGGCTGCTGTCGAAGCGCCTGCCAGCGAGGTCATCGCACCCGTGCGGCCGGCTGGTCGCGCACCGAACGACCCACGCGAAGTTCGCCGCCGCCAGCGTGAAGCCGAACGCCTCGCACAGGAGGCAGCCAAGGCTGAGGCCGAAGCAGCTGCCCAGCCCGCGCCGGTCGAAGAGCAGGCTGCAGCCAGCCCGGAGATTGTGGTAACGCCGCCGGCCAGCCAGGAAAACAGGACGACCGAGGAGAACGAACGCGCGGAAGCCCTGACCGGCACGCCGGAAGCACCCGTGGTGCTGGCTGAGGACACCGCTCCAGCCGTTGAACCGAGTGAGTCCGAGGGCGGCGAAATGGCGCATCGACCTACCGACGAAGCGACCAAGCAGGACGAGGCTGAGCCCTCCTCCGCGCCGGAAGTTGAGCCGGAACAGGATGACAAGCCGAAGGCCTGACGCCTGGAAACCAGGGCACACGTTGTGTGCCCTGAAACGAAAGAGCCCCGGTATCACCGGGGCTTTTTCGTTTCAGGCAAGACCGCAAGCAGCGGATGTCAAAGCACGTTGGGCTCGATTTCCAACTCGACGGCGAATCGCCTGTACACGTCAGCCTGAATCCGCTGCGCCAAGGCCAATATCTCCTTACCGGTGGCGTGACCGTAATTGACCAGCACAAGGGCCTGGGCGCGATGGACGCCAGCGTCGCCCTCCCGAAAGCCTTTCCAGCCGGCCCGATCGATCAGCCACCCGGCAGCCAGCTTGGCCCGATCATCACCCTGGGGGTAGGCCACGACATCGGGAAACTGTCGTCGCAACCGCTCAAGCTGCTCGGTAGACACGACCGGATTCTTGAAGAAGCTGCCGGCGTTTCCAAGCTCCTTGGGATCGGGCAGCTTCTCGCTCCGTATCGTGCAGACGGCGCGGCTTACGTCGACAGCGGTCGGTTGGGTGACGCCCAACTCCGCAAGCCTCTGCCTGATCGGCCCGTAATCGAGGTGCAACTTGGCATCGTGTGCCAGGCGAAACCTGACGCGCAATATCACGTAACGTCCCGCCTGGCGCTTGAACAGGCTGTCGCGATAGTCGAAGGCACAATCGCTCAGCGACATTTCACAGATCCGCCTGTGCCAGAGATCGTAAGCGGTGAGCCCCTCGAACACATCGCGGATTTCCACGCCGTAGGCGCCGATATTCTGGATCGGTGCAGCGCCAACGGTCCCCGGAATCAGGCTCAGATTCTCCAGCCCCACCAGACCGCGATCTAGCGTCCATAGCACAAACGGATGCCAGGGTTCACCGGCCTCTGCCTCCACGATCACGCCGCCGCAATCCGCCCGCAGGATTCGCCGTCCTCGGTTTGCCAGACGCAACACAAGGGCATCGATATCGCGCGTCAGCAGCAGGTTGCTGCCGCCGCCCAGCGGCATGAGCGCCAAGCCTTCGGCCACGGCAAAGGCGGCCGCAGCCGCGACATCGGCTTCGTCATGCGCCTCGGCGTAGACTCGCGCTCGCTGCTCGAGTCCAAAACTGTTCAAGGCCTTGAGCGAGTGGTCGCGCTCGATACGCAGGGTCACAGCCGCTCCTGCACTTCGTGCAGCAGGCCGTCAGCCGCCTGCTCGATCAGATCCAACACCTGCTGGAAGCCTTCCTCGCCGCCATGGTAAGGATCGGGCACCGCGTCGCAGCCTATGCCATAGCGACGCAAGAACAGGTCGGTCTCGGCCCGGGAGCCGGCTGGCTGCATCGCTTGCAGGTGGGCAAGGTTATCGTGATCCATCGCCAGTATCAGATCGAAGCGCTGGAAGTCGTCTAGCGCTACCTGGCGCGCACGCAAGCCTGACAGCTCGTATCCACGCGCCGCGGCCGCCATGCAGGAACGTGCATCGGGCGCCTTTCCCCGGTGCCAGCCTGCAGTGCCAGCCGAGTCGACCACGACGCGCGCTTCCAGACCGGCATGACGCAAACGCTGACGAAATACGCCTTCGGCAGTCGGCGAACGACAGATATTGCCGAGGCAGACGAAGAGTATCTTCACTGCGCATGCCCCAGCAGGCGGCGAACTCGCTCGAGATCCTCCATGGTATCCACGCCGGCGGGAGGCGGCTCGACGGCATCGGCGACATGGATCCTTTTGCCATGCCAGAGCGCGCGGAGCTGCTCCAGGCATTCCACATCTTCCAGCCAGCAAGGTCCCCAGGCCACGAAGTCAGCGAGAAAACCGGCACGATAGGCGTAGATACCGATATGCCGGCGGTACGGCACACCCGCCGGCAGCTGGTCCCGGCTCGCCGCAAAGGCGTCGCGCGCCCATGGCAGAGGCGCACGCGTAAAGGTCAGCGCCAGACCGTTCATGTCCGACAAGACTTTTACCACGTTGGGATTGAACAGCCCGGCGGCGTCGAGCAGCGGCTCGGCGAGCGTGGCAATCGCCGCCTCGGGATGATCCGCCAGATTGGCCGCAACCTGATCGATCACCGTTGGCGGTATCAACGGTTCGTCGCCCTGCACGTTGACCACGATGGCATCGGCCGCCAGCCCCAGTCGTGCTGCCACCTCCGCAAGCCGGTCGGTACCGGAATTGTGCTCCGGTGCAGTCAGCACGACCTCGGCCCCGAAGCGATGACAGGCATCGACGATGCGCGGATCATCGGTCGCAACCACAACCTGACGTGCCGAACTCTTGCAGGCCTGGGTCCAGACGTGCTGGATCATTGGCAGGCCGGCGATGTCCTGCAACGGTTTGCCCGGCAGACGTGTAGAAGCAAAACGCGCTGGAATGACAACGCAGAAATCCGTGCTCATTTGTCCAGGCGCTCGTCTACATCCAGCGTTCTCGCCTCGCTTTCGAGCATCACCGGAATGCCGTCTCGTACCGGGTAGGCGAGACCATCCGCCTTGCAGATCAGCTCAGACTTGTCATCGGCGAGCTTCAACGGCCCTTTGCACAGCGGGCACGCCAGAATATCGAGCAGTTTGGTATCCATTGCGCAGTCCTTTGGGGGCGTTCGACTGCAGCGGCAGGCGAGCGACTTAGGTGTGGACGGGAATCAGGCGGGCCAGTTGTTCATCGAACCAGGCAATGAAGGCATCGCAGGGCCTGGCCTGCACTTCCAGGTAATACCAGCCGGGACGCGCGAACGCCCGGCATTTGACCGCGTCCTTCTCGGTCATCACCAGCGGCAGCTCCGGAGCAAAACTGAGCTGCTCGGGGGTATACACGGCGTGATCGGCGAAGGGATGCGGAATCGGCCGCCAGTTTAGCGCCTCGAGCGTAGCGAAGAAACGCTCTGGATTGCCGATACCGGCGACCGCATGCACGGCCTGCAGCGATGCCAGATGATTCACCGGCATTACCCGGCCGCTGACGATTTCGACCAGCCCACTCGGTTGCAGGCTGAAGCCGAAGGCATCGGCTTGCGTCGTACCGCCGTTGTACAGTACCGCGTCCACGGACTCCAGGCGGCTGGCTGGCTCTCGCAGCGGGCCAGCTGGCAGGCAGCGGCCATTACCCAAGCCTCGCGCCGCGTCGATCAGGACCAACTCCAAATCGCGGCCCAGACCGTAGTGCTGCAAACCATCGTCACAGAGCACGAGATCGATCGGCTCGGCCTGCAGCAGTGCCTGTACCGCGCGGGCGCGGTCGGGATCGATCATCAATGCGACGCCGGTGCGCTGCACGATCAGCAACGGCTCGTCGCCAGCCGTCCTGGCATCCTGATCGCAAGTGACGCGCCAGGGATGTGCCGGCGGCTGCGCACCGTAACCGCGACTGACCACCCCGACACGTAGCCCGCGGGCCCGGCAATGCTCCACCAGCCACAGGATCAGCGGCGTCTTGCCTGTACCACCGACCGTAATGTTGCCCACCACGACAACTGGAACCGGCGCTCGATAGCTGGCAGTCATGCCCTGCAGGAAACGCTGCCGCTTGCGTGTGACGACCATGCGATACAACGCCTCGAGCGGGCCCAGCAAGGCTAATGCCGGGTGCCCCTGGTACCAGGCGCGCTGAAGTTTTTGCGCGAGCGTCATCAGGGCGCAGCCTGCGCCTCGACCGTGGTGATCCGCAGATGAGCGAAGCCGAGCTTGCCGGCGGCGTCCATCGCAGTGATCACGGCCTGATGGGGTGTCTTGCCATCGGCACTGATGATCAACGGCAGGCTGTTATCGCCGCCAGACTCCTTGCTCAGCGCAGCCATGAGGGCGTCGAGATCGCTTTTGAGCAGCGCCTTGCCATTGAGCGAATAGTTGCCTTCGATGTCGATCACTACTTCGAGCTGCTTGACCTCGGTCTGCTGTGGCGGCGTCCCGCTGGCCGCCTCGGGCAAATCGACCTTCAGCTGGGTTTCTCGGGTGAAGGTCGTGGTTACCACGAAAAAGAGCAGCAGAATGAATACAACATCGATCAGCGGCGCAAGCCCGATATCGACGTTCTCCCGCGGCTTGCGGCGAAACTTCACGGCCGGCCCTCGCTGAGGTCGACATCACGGTCGCCCTGAACCACCTCGACCAGCTTGATCGCCTCCTGCTCCATGCCCACGACCAATTCATCGACTCGCCGGCTGAGAAAACGATGAAAGAACAGTGCGGGAATGGCCACCATCAGCCCCGCCGCGGTGGTGATCAGCGCCTTGGATATGCCGCCGGCCAGTTGTGGCGCATTGGCCATGCCGGAGCCCATGAAGGAGCTGAAAATCTCGATCATGCCCAGCACCGTGCCGAGCAACCCGAGTAATGGCGCGATACCAGCGATGGTGCCCAGGGCGTTCAGGTAGCGCTCCAGGTCGTGGACCACGCGAGCGGCCGCTTCCTCGATGCACTCCTTCATGATTTCCCGCCCGCGCTTGGAGTTGGCGAGGCCCGCGGCAAGAATCTCACCGAGTGGCGAATCGGCACGCAGTTCCTTGAGTTTCTGGTTGCTGAGCTGCTTGTCTTTGATCCACTTCCATACCTGACCGAGCAGGTGCGGAGGCGTGACGCGACTCGGACGCAAGGTCCACAGCCGCTCAGCGATGATGGCGGCCGCAACGATTGAACACAGAATGATCGGCAGCATTATCCAGCCGCCAGCTTTGACCAGCTCCCACACGAGTCGAATCCCCCTCGAAAAAACCGCGTCACTCTAGCACAGGGCCTGCCGCCAGCCGACGGCTGCCGTTCTCATTTTCCCGCCAGAACCGACGCTCCCAGCGTAAACCCTGGGGCGCAGTGAAGCTGCCCAGTACTATGCGCAAGGCGCCGTCCCGAGCCGTGTCGTAGAGCGGTATGCCCGCCTCATCCAAACGATGCAGCACCTCGGAGTGCGGGTGCCCGAACGGGTTGTGTGCGCTACGCGACACCAACGCCGCGCTTGGCGCAACGGCCGAGAGAAAGGCGACAGAAGTCGAAGTGCGGCTGCCATGATGTCCAAGCAGCAACCAGTCGCTTCGAGGGTTAAAGCGGCTGCCGAGCAGGGCCTGCTCGGCGGCGCTGTCCAGATCGCCCGTCAGCAGAATCCGTTCGCCGGCGGCCTCGACCGCCAGCACGCAGGACGCCTGGTTTCCGTCGCCTGCACGCAGCCAGCGCCATGTCTCGAAGCGCACCTCATCCCAGCGCCAGCGTTCGCCGGGCCGGCAGTCCTCTACAGCCGGAAGGTCCAATGCCTGCGCCTCACCGCTTAGCATCCGGCGCACCGGCAAAGAGCGAAGTACCGCCTGGGCGCCACCAGCATGGTCACTGTCGGCGTGGCTGAGCAACAAAAGATCAAGCTGTCGGGTCCCCAGTCGACGTAACGAAGGCACCACCACGCGCTCGCCGATATCGAAGCGACCATAACGGGGGCCGGCATCGTAGAGCAGATCGTGGCCCTGCGTGCGGACCAGGACTGACAGCCCTTGACCGACATCCAGCACATGGATCTCGGCACGTCCCGGAGGGGGCCGTTCGCTGCCGACGAAAAGCAAGGGCAGCATCAGGAGACCGCCGAACAGACGGAACGGAATGCCTGCCGGCAGCAGCAGAATCAGCGCCCCAAGGCTCGCGGCCAGCAGCATCCAGCCGGAGGCTTGCGGCGCGAGCCAGGCCGGCTGCCAGCCAGCGACCCAGGCCAGCAAGCCGAACAAGCCCTGCAATGACCAACCTACCCCATTCAGCAGGCTCTCCCCGAGCCCCAGCGGTAGATAAAGCGCGGCAGTTCCCACAAGGGCAAACGGAACGGTCAGGCTGACCCAGGGTACCGCTACGAGGTTGGCAAGCGGCCCGCTGAAGCTGACCGGAAGCCCGAGCATCAACATCATCGGTAGCAGGCCGAGCGTCATTGCCCACTGCGCACGCAAGAGCGTGCGCCACCAGCCGGCAGCCCCGAGCCGGCCGGCAAAGACCCACACCAGCAACGCGACTGCAGCGAACGACAGCCAGAACCCTGGCTGCAGGCTGACCAGCGGGTTGGCCAGCAGCACCAGGACCAACGCGAGCAGCAAGGGGAACCAGACGCCGAGATGCCGGTAGCGCAGCCGCCAAAGCAGCACTGCCGCAACCATTACACAGGCGCGCTGTACCGGCACCTCGAACCCCGCCAGCCAGGCATAGCCCAGGGCGCCGCCGAAAGCGAGACCGCATGCAACCGGCAGCCACGGCAGGCGCGAAGGCCAGCAGCCCAGACGGTAGAGCAAATGGACCAGCCCATAGAGCAGCCCAGCCAGCATCGCCACATGCTGACCGGAAATTACCAGTAAGTGCACCGTGCCGGTGTCCTGCAGGATCTGCCAATCGCCGGGCGTGAGCCCGGAGTCGTCGCCGACGACCAGCGCCGCAATCGCACCCGAGCGACCATGGGCATCGAGCGCAGCCAGCCGCTGCCTGAGCGCATCGCGCCAGCCGGCGGCCGTGACGGAGGCCGCGACTCGCTCGCCAGCCTTTACCGTACCTGTCGCGCCGATGTGCCTTGAGAGCAGCCAGGCCTCATAGTCGAAGGTCTGTGGATTGACCATTGCGCGAGGCCGTTTCAGACGTGCCGCGAGTCGCCAGCGCTCACCGGCCCGAAGCGCAGGCCCGCCGTGCCAGCCAAGGCGAAGGCGCGACGGCAGGCCGGCATGGCGCGACTGGATATCGGTCAGTTCGAAGCGAACCACCCCGTCGATGGTTGCAGGCAAGCCGACGATCACGCCCTCGAGCCAGAAGGTGCGGCCATCCAGATCGACCGGGAGTCGGTCATCGAGGGCGAGCTGCGCCTGCCAACAGGCCCATACCAGGCCCAAGGCGAAACACGCAAAGGGGCGCGTGCGCTTCCAGCACATCGCGCCAACCGCCGTTGCACCCAGCAGTGCCAACAGAGCGCCTGCCGGCAACTCGGGCAGCCAGCGCGGCACCAGCAAACCCACCGCCAGCGCAGCCATCCCTGTGCGCGCCTTCATATGCCCTCCTGGCAAGCCGGCCGCAGCCGCAGAAAACCTGCCCGCCGCAATCCGTAGCGGCGCACAAGCCTGTGACAAAAGTTCTGTCGGCGAGAGCCTCGGAGCACGGCATAATTACGCGCTCACGTACACCCGAGTCCCGACATGCCGCGTCGTATCTTCAAGCGCTACATGCCCCACCCCGACCGCATCAAGGGTAACAAGTCACTGAGATTTCTTGGCGGCCTGATTCACGATCCCAATCTCTGGCACCTGAACCGCCACTCAGTTGCCCGCGCGATGGGCATCGGCCTGTTCTGGGCAATGATTCCGATGCCCATGCAGATGCTCGCAGCGGCGCTCTGTGCGCTCCCTGCCAGAGCCAATCTGCCGATCGCCATCGGCCTGGTCTGGCTGACCAACCCGCTGACGATGCCGCCGGTGTTTTATTGCAACTACAAGCTCGGCGCCTGGCTGATGGATACACCGGCGATCGGAATGCCAGAGGAGTTGAGCCTGGCCTGGGTGACGCATCTGCTCAGGGATAACTGGCAGCCCCTGTACCTGGGCTCGCTGGTGATGGCTGCGGTTCTGGCCCTGCTGGGCTACTTCGGCACCCAGGCCTACTGGCGCTGGTGGGTCGGCCGCAGCTGGCGTCGGCGCCAGCACGGGCGCCGCTGAGCCTCACTCGTAGCGCAATGCCTCGGCCGGCTGCGTCTGCGCGGCGCGCCAGGCTGGATAGAGGGTCGCCAGAAAGCTGAGCGAAAGCGCCACCGCAGCCACGACCACGACATCCAGTACCTGCAGCTCTGATGGCAGGCTGCTGATGAAATAGACGTCCGAGCTGAAGATGTGCTGGCCCGACACGCGCTCGAGCCAACCCACCAGCGAACTGACATTGAGCGCGCCGAGCACACCCAGCACCACGCCGATCAGCGTGCCACTCAGGCCGATAATGCTGCCCTGCACCATGAAGATCGCCATGATCTGCCGAGGCGTGGCGCCCAGCGTGCGCAGGATGGCGATGTCCGCCCGCTTGTCGGCAACGACCATGATCAGCGTGGCGATGATGTTGAAGGCGGCGACCGCGACGATCAGCATCAGTAACAGCCCGATCATGGTCTTTTCCATCTTCATCGCGCTGAACAGGCTACCCTGCGTCTTCGACCAGTCTTCAGCGTGATAGCCCGGCCCCAAGGTGGCGGCGATCCGGGCCGCGATAGCCGGCGCCTGGTACAGATCGGCGAGGCGCACTCGCACGCCCTGAACCTGCTCGGCCGGCCAGCGCTGAATGGCCGCGGCGTCGGCACGATGGATCATCACCAGGCTGCCGTCGAGATCGGCGCCCACTTTGAATAGGCCAACCACGGTCAGCCGCTGCATGCGCGGCGTGACGCCACCGGGAGCATCACTCGGTTCAGGCACGATGAGCGTCAGCTTGTCACCTACCGAGAGCCCGAAGCGCCTGGCCGTGATCACCCCCAGCACCACGCCGTAGTCACCGGGACGCAAGTCGTCGAGGCGACCTGCGATCATGCGCGAAGCGACGATCGATACCCGCGCCTCGGCGCTTGGCTCGATCCCGCTGATCTGCACCGGCTGCATGGCGCCCTTGTAGGAGAGCATGCCCTCGAGCTGGGTAAGCGGCGCGGCGCCGAGTACCTGCGGCTGCTTCCCGATCCGTGCCGCGAGCGACTGCCAGTCTTCGATCGGTTCCGGGCCGAAGATCGTCGCATGGGGAATCATCCCGAGGATGCGCGCGCTCATTTCACGCTGGAAGCCGTTCATCACCGACAGCACCAGGATCATGGCCAGCACGCCTAGCGCCAGGCCGATCAACGAGGTCAGCGAAATGAACGAGATGTAGTGGTTTCGGCGCTTGGCCCGGGTGTAGCGACTGCCAATGAACAGGCTGAGCGGACGAAACATCATTCAGCCACCAGGCGGCCATCCTGCAGGCGCAGGATCTTGTCCATCTGAGCCGCCAGCTGCGGGTCGTGGGTCACCACCAGAAACGCCGTGCGCAGCGAGCGACTGAGTTCGAGCATCAGCTCCTGAATGCCTTGCGCCGTATGGTGATCCAAATTGCCGGTCGGCTCGTCGAGCAGGACCAGCGCCGGGCGGTTGACCAGCGCACGGGCGATAGCCACACGCTGCCGCTCGCCGCCGGAAAGCTCGGCGGGCTTGTGCTCCAGACGATGGCCAAGCCCTACCCGCTCGAGCAATTCGGTCGAGCGCCGTCGTGCCTCGGAGAGGTCGGTTCGGCCGATGAGCAGAGGCATGCAAACGTTCTCGAGCGCAGTGAACTCAGGCAGGAGATGGTGAAACTGATAGACGAAACCAAGCGCCCGATTGCGCAGCAGTCCACGCTCCTTCTCGTTGAGCGCTGAAAGCTGCTCGCCCGCAAGCCAGACGCTGCCCTCGCTGGGCGTATCGAGCCCGCCGAGCAGGTTGAGCAAGGTGCTTTTGCCGGAGCCGGAGCTGCCGACGATGGCGACACGCTCGCCGGGAAAGAGCTCCAGTTCGAGATTGCCGAGCACCTCGACCGATTCCGGGCCCTGATCGTAGCGTTTGCCCAGGTTGCGGCAACTCAGGACGGCGCTTTCGGGATTTGCAGCATTCATGGCCAGCTCACTCATAACGTAGCGCTTCGGCCGGCTGCGTGCGCGCGGCACGCCAGGCCGGATACAGCGTGGCAAGGAAACTCAGCAGCAGTGCCGCGACGCAGACCTGGATCACGTCGGCAGCCAGCAGACGGGACGGCAGATAGTCGATGAAATAGACGTCCGCATTGAGAAATTTGTGCCCGATCAGCCGCTCCAGCCAGGCGATGCCGTCACTGACGTTCAGCGCGGCGAGGATGCCAAGTACGGCTCCGACCAGCGTGCCGACCACGCCGATGACCGTGCCCTGGACCATAAAGATCGCCATGATCTGCCGCGACGTAGCCCCCAGCGTGCGCAGGATGGCGATATCGCCCCGTTTGTCGGTAACGACCATGACCAGTGTCGAGATGATGTTGAAGGCGGCCACGGCCACGATCAGCAGCAGCAGCAGCCCGATCATCGCCTTTTCCATGCGAATGGCCTGATAGAGGTTGCCGTGCGTACGCGTCCAATCGCGCGAGTAGTAGTCCTCACCCAGCTGGCCGGCCAACTCCCAGGCGATGCGAGGCGCCTGGAACAAGTCTTCGAAGCGCAGCCGCAGCCCCTGCACCTGCCCGGGTTTCCAGCGCTTGAGACGTGCCAGGTCAGCAATATTCGCCATCGCAACGTAGCCGTCGATCTCGCCAGCGCCGACATGGAAGATGCCTGTCACGGTGAAGCGCTTCATGCGCGGAAACATCCCCGCCGGCGTGACGGTCACTTCCGGAGCAACGAACGTCACCTTGTCACCGACGGCAAGGCCGAGTTTCTGCGCCGCCTTGTCGCCGATGACAATGCCGAACTCACCCGGGGCCAGGTCGTCCAGCGAGCCCTCGCGGAAGAACTGATCGATGATCGAAACCCTGCGCTCTGCCGTTGGATCGACCGCGTTGATCAGGATCTTGCTCACCTGACCTCGATTGGTCAGCAGACCCTGGGCCTGGATGAACGGGGCGACGGCCGCCACCTGTGGGTTGGCCTGGATTCGCTCGGCGAGCGCCTCCCAGCCATCGATTGGAACGGCGCGTTCGAGGGTCGCGTGCGGCACCATGCCAAGCACACGGGTACGCATCTCATGATCGAAGCCATTCATCACTGACAGGACCAGGATCATCACCAGCACGCCCAGGGCCAAGCCGATCATCGAGGTGAAGGAAATGAAGGAGACGAACAGGCTGCGGCGCTTGGCGCGTGTATAGCGCGCTCCGATGAACACGGACAGCGGTCTGAACATAGGTCGACTTATTCGCTGGCGGGGAAAAACGAGCGTGACGGCTGATGCCCGAAGGCCTGATAGACTCACGCCACCATCGTTAGCGGGGCGTGCCATGCCGACACAAGACACTGAAGAACGCCGGGAATACTACCGTATCGAGGACCGCATCGCACTGGAAATACTGCCCGCTGAAGCGGACGGTAACAATCAGCCGCCTGCGCTGCCACGGCAGTTCGCCTTGCTCGCCGAGCTGCATCAGCTGGATTTCGAGTCCCAGCATCTGTTGCGGCAAATTGCCGATCAGAATCGCACCCTCGCCAACTACCTGAAAGTGCAGAACCGACGCATCGACCTGCTTGGCCAGGCGCTGGCGCAGGGGTTGCTCGCCGAGAGCGACTGCGAGCGCGACGTCATCCTGTCGGAAGGTGGCGTCAGCTTCGTTCACGAGCAGCCGATTAGGGTTGGCACGCCGCTGCTCCTCAAGATGATTCTCTTGCCGCAGGGCCTCGGCCTGTTGCTCGCTGCACGCGTCCTGCACTGCGAAGCCGCGGAAGGCGGTCAGTTTCAGCTCGGCACGGAATTCGAAGCGCTGACTGACGCACAACGGCAACTGCTGGCTCGGCATATCCTGCAGAAACAGGCGCTGGAACGTCGTCTGGCCCGTGAGACCCCGCAAGGAGATTGATCCGATGTTGCGCTACGCCCTTCTCAGCCTGACCCTCGCCTTCAGCAGTGCGCTACAGGCCGAACAGATCGTCATTCCGCTCGGCCAACAGGGCGGCGGCGAGCTGGCGCTACCCTCGCGCGGGGCTAGCAAGGGCGCAGTGCTGGAACGCTTCGGGTTGCCCGACAACGAACATTCCCCTGTCGGCCAGCCGCCGATCACCCGATGGGACTACCGCACCTTTTCGGTCTACTTCGAAGGCGACCGCGTCATCGACAGCGTCATCGACCATCGGCCTCTTCACCTTCCTCAGGATCAGCAGCAACCGTGACCCAGATCTATGGCCATCGAGGCGCAAAGGGCCAGGCGCCGGAAAATACACTGGCCGGCTTTCAGCTGTGCCTGCAAGACGGCGTGAACCGCTGCGAACTCGATTTACATCTCTCTCGCGATGGCGAGCTGATGGTCATCCACGATCCCACACTGAAGCGCACCACCGGCCGGCGCGGCAAAGTCGCCGAACACAGTGCGCAGGAGCTTGCCAGCTACGACGCTCGCCTCGGTGGCCCCGGCTGGGAACAGCCGTGCCCGATTCCACGCCTGGAAGAGCTTTTTGCTGGCTGCGACTTCGAGCATTGGCAATTGGAAGTCAAAAGCGCATCGCATGAACGCGCCAGGCGGACGGTGCTGGCGATCGCTACCCTCGCCGAACGCCACGGCCTTAGCGAGCGGATCACGGTGACCTCCGGATCGCGCGTGGTGCTCAAGGCGCTTGCAGAGCTGGCCCCGCATCTTTCCCGCGGCCTGGTCGCCGAGTATGGCTGGCTCGACCCGCTGAAGGTCGCCAAGGCGTATGGCTGCAACCTACTGGCCCTGAAATGGTCGCTCTGTACGCCCGGGCGACTGCTCAAGGCACAGCGACAAGGCCTGCATGTCTCCACCTGGACAGTGAACGAGCCGGCACTCATGCTGCGTCTGGCGGACATGGGCGTCGACAGCCTGATCACCGACTTCCCCAGGCTTGCCACCACCACCCTGGCCGGACGGTCATAGCGGAAAACGAAAAGGCCCGCCGGCGGATGCCGACGGGCCTGGACGCTTGGCAGCATGCGGTACGCTACCGTGACCTGATCTAAAGGCTTTCCCGGTTGGGCCAATGCCATTGCCGGGAATCACCGGTGCCTCCGACCGGCTCAGGCCACCGGTCGGAGCCTCTCAAAAAAGCCGGTTCAGACCGTCAAACGCCGCGACCCGATAAGCCTCGGCCATGGTCGGGTAGTTGAAGGTGGTGTTGACGAAGTACTTGATCGAGTTCGCCTCCCCCTTCTGGTTCATGATCGCCTGACCGATATGCACGATCTCCGAGGCCTGATAGCCGAAGCAATGCACGCCAAGCACCTCTAGCGTTTCGCGATGGAAGAGGATCTTCAGCATGCCGACCGGTTCGTAGGAGATCTGCGCACGCGCCATGCTCTTGAAGAACGCCTTGCCGACCTCGTAGGGGACCTTGGCCTGCGTCAGCTCGCGCTCGTTCTTGCCGATCGAGCTGATCTCCGGAATGGTGTAGATGCCCGTCGGCACGTCGTCGACGAACCGCCAGGTATCGTTCTCGACGATACTGCCAGCTGCCGAGCGTCCCTGGTCGTAGGCTGCACTGGCCAACGAGGGCCAGCCAATCACATCGCCCGCCGCATAGATGTTGCCGACCTCGGTGCGGTAGTGCTCGTCGACCTGAACCTGGCCACGGCTGTTGGCCTTCAAGCCGATGTTCTCCAGCGCCAGCTTGTCAGTGTTGCCGGTACGCCCGTTACTCCAGAGGAAGGCATCGGCCTTGATCTTCTTACCCGACTTCAGGTGCAGGATCACACCGTTGTCCAGCCCCTCGACGCGCTCGTACTCTTCGTTATGCCGGATCAGCACATTGTTGTTGCGCAGGTGGTAGGACAGCGCATCGGAAATCTCGTCGTCGAGGAACGACAGTAGCTGATCGCGATTGTCGATAAGATCGACGAGCACGCCCAGGCCACTGAAGATGGAAGCATATTCGCAGCCGATCACCCCGGCCCCGTAGATGATCATCCGACGCGGCGTATGGCTCAGCGTAAGGATGGTGTCGCTGTCGTAGATCCGCGGGTGGTTGAAGTCGATGTCAGCCGGGCGATAGGGGCGCGACCCGGTGGCAATCACGATCTGCTTGGCCACCAGCTTCTCGACCATACCGTTCAGGCAGACCACCTCGACGCTCTGCTCATCGGCGAAGCTGGCCGTTCCGAAAAAGGTATCGATCCGGTTGCGCGCGTAGTAACCGGTGCGCGAGGTCACCTGCTTGCTGATGATCTTCTCGGCGCTCTTGAGCACGTCCGGGAAGGAGAACCAGCGCGGCTCGCCGATCTGACGAAACAAGGGGTTGGTGTTGTACTGCATGATCTGGCGCACCGAGTGACGCAGCGCCTTGGACGGAATGGTCCCCAGGTGGGTGCAGTTGCCGCCCACCAGCGGTCGATTGTCGACCACGGCGACCTTGCGCCCGGCTTTGACGGCGTTCATCGCCGCGCCTTCGCCGGCCGGGCCGGAGCCCAGCACCACCACATCGTAGTTATAGACAGCCATATGTACTCCCCAAACGCGGTCGCTACGCTAGCGCCGCACCAAACAATCCTTCAGTGCCCGTGGGGCGCACGGCGCTCGACACGGGCCGAATCCACTCACTTACGGGTCGCGTCGTAGGCCAGGTCGCTCTGCGTCTGCGCTCGCTCCTGGTTCACTTCCTCGCACTTTTCGCGGCTGCCTCCGCAGATCGAGCATTCCTTCTCGATTCCCAAGGCCGCGATACCTCCACAAGAACCCGCAATCGGCTTGCGCCCCATGATCACGCCAATGGCCATGCCAAAGACGACGAGAAGCATCACCAGAAAAACCAGTAGCCAGGTCATTTGTCTTCTCCTTCACCGAACAGCTGTTTGAAAGCCGTGGAGCTCGTACTGACGAATTGCTGACCCTGCCGCACGACGAAGAGGGCCGCGAGCTGGTGCCGATTGGCGAACTCCAGTCCCTTGTCCGGCCCCAGCACCATCAGTGCCGTCGACAAACCATCGGCTTCGAGGGTCGAGGGATGCAGCACCGTGACAGCGGCCAACCGATGCTCGATAGGGGCGCCGGTGGTCGGGTCGATTGTATGGGAATAGCGCCGGCCATCCCGCTCGAAATAGTTGCGATAGTCGCCAGAGGTCGACACACCGAGGCCATCGAGTTCGACGATCCGCTGCGCTACTCGCTGGTCGTCACGTGGCGCTTCGATCGCGATCCGCCAGGGCTGGCCGTCCGGCTTGTGCCCTTCGGCCTTGAGCTCGCCGGTAATTTCGACCAGATAGCTCTTCACGCCGAGCGCCTTCAGCCGCGCCACGACCCGATCCACCGCATAGCCCGCCGCGATGCTGTTGAAATCGACCTGGGCGGCAACATCCTTGCACAGCTGCTCGCCTTCGATTCGCAGATGTCGGTGACCGACGTTTTCCCGCGCCGTGGCGATTTCGCTCTCGGACGGAATGCGCTCCATGCGCCCCTGCGGGCCAAACCCCCAGAGGTCGAGCAACGGCTCCAGCGTGAGGTCGAGGGCGCCGCCGGTCTGCCTGGATAGCCGCTCGCCGGCGGCGACCAGCTCACGTACAGCCTCAGGCACGGCCTGGCACTGCCCGGCCGGCAGCCGGTTGAATTGGGCGATGTCCGAGTCGGCTCTGTAGGTCGACAGCTGTCGGTCCAGATCGGCCAATATCCGCTCGGTTTCCTTCTGCAGCACATCGCGCGCGGGCACGCCGTCGCCCCGCACATACTTGATCGAATAGGTACTGCCCATGGTCGGCCCGTCGAAGCTTTCGAGCCGGTCCTGAAACAGACAGCCCGTCAGGGCTGCCGCGAGAGCGGCAGTCAAGACGGGCTGCAGTAGCGCTTTGATCATGCTAACCGCCGAAGTCGTCGAGCAGGATGTTCTCCGGTTCGACCCCCAGGTCCGTCAGCATCTTGATTACCGAGGCGTTCATCATGGGCGGGCCGCACATGTAGAACTCGCAATCCTCGGGCGCCGGGTGGCTCTTCAGGTAGTTTTCGTAGAGCACGTTGTGGATGAAGCCGGTCGGCCCCTGCCAGTTGTCCTCGGGCTGCGGATCGGACAAGGCCAGATGCCACTCGAAGTTCGGATTCTCCGCTTGCAGCTGGTCGTACTCTTCCACATAGAACGCTTCACGCAACGAGCGGGCGCCGTACCAGAAGCTCATCTTGCGGGTGGACTTCAAACGCTTGAGCTGGTCGAAGATGTGCGAACGCATCGGCGCCATGCCGGCACCGCCACCGATGAAGACCATTTCGGCATCGGTATCCTTGGCGAAAAACTCACCAAACGGACCGTACACGGTCACCTTGTCACCCGGCTTGAGGCCGAATACCCAGGACGACATCTTGCCCGGCGGGACATCATCACGACCCGGAGGCGGCGAGGCGATCCGGATGTTGAACTTGACCAGGCCTTTCTCTTCCGGGTAGTTGGCCATCGAGTAGGCGCGAATGGTGGTTTCGTCGACCTTGGAAACGTACTTCCACAGATTGAACTTGTCCCAGTCGCCGCGAAATTCAGGCTGGATGTCGAAATCCTTGTAGTTGACCGTGTGCGGAGGACACTCCAGCTGCACATAGCCACCCGCCCGGAAGTCGACGTTCTCGCCTTCGGGAAGCTTGAGCGTAAGCTCCTTGATGAAGGTCGCGACGTTGGGGTTCGACGCAACGGTGCATTCCCATTTCTTCACGCCGAAGACTTCTTCCGGCACCTCGATCTTCATGTCCGCCTTGACCGGTGTCTGGCAGGACAGGCGCCAGCCCTCACCGGCCTCGCGGCGGGTGAAATGCGACTCCTCGGTCGGCAGCATCTCGCCGCCACCGCTCTCGACGATGCACTTGCACTGAGCACAGGTACCGCCGCCGCCGCACGCCGAAGACAGGAAGATGTTGTTGGCCGCCAGGGTCTGCAGCAGCTTGCCGCCAGCCGGCACGGTGATCGTGCGCTCACCGTTGATCTCGATCGACACATCGCCACTGGATACCAGCTTGGCGCGAGCAGCCAGGATGATCATCACCAGCGCGATGACGATGGCGGTGAACATGCCGATGGCGAGGAAAATTTCGTAACTCATCAGTTCATCCCGTCCTTACAGCTGTACGCCAGAGAAAGACATGAAGCCCAGCGACATCAGTCCGATGGTGATGAAGGTGATGCCCAGCCCCTGCAGCCCTTCCGGTACGTCGCTGTATTTCAGCTTCTCGCGGATGCCTGCCAGCAAGGCGATGGCAAGAGCCCAGGAAGCGCCGGAGCCGAGCCCGTAGACCATGCTCTCGCCGAGGTTGTAGTCACGCTCGACCATGAACAGCGTGCCACCCATGATGGCGCAGTTCACGGTGATCAGCGGGAGGAACACACCCAGCGCGTTGTACAGGCTGGGCACGTACTTATCGAGCAGCATCTCGAGGATCTGCACGATGGCCGCGATCACGCCGATATAGCTCAGGAGACCGAGAAAGCTCAGGTCCACATCCGGCAACCCGGCCCAGGACAATGCCCCGGCCTTCAGCAGGTAGGTGTAGATCAGGTTGTTGGCCGGCACGGTGACCGTCTGCACGACGATCACCGCGATACCCAGGCCAATTGCGGTTTCGACCTTCTTCGAAATCGCGATGAAGGTACACATGCCGAGGAAGAACGCCAAGGCCATGTTCTCGATGAACACGGCGCGGACGAACAGGCTGATGTAATGCTCCATTAGTAAGCCTCCTTGCTCGAGACTTGCGGCGCCATCTTGAAGGCAGGTTTCTCGACCTGTTCCTTCTTCCAGCTACGGATGCCCCAGATGATCAGACCGATGAGGAAGAACGCGGACGGCGGCAGCAACAGCAGGCCATTCGGCAGGTACCAACCGCCGTCGTTGACCACCGGCAGGATGGTGTAACCCAACAGTTTGCCGGCGCCGAACAGCTCGCGAACGATACCCAGCACGATCAACATGGCGCTGTAGCCCAGGCCGTTACCGATGCCATCGAAGAACGAAAGCAGTGGCGGGTTCTGCATGGCGAACGCCTCGGCGCGCCCCATCACGATGCAGTTGGTGATGATCAGGCCGACGAATACCGAGAGCTGCTTGGACAGGCTGAAGGCATAGGCCTTGAGCACCTGGTCGACCAGGATCACCAACGAAGCGATGATCACCATTTGCACGATCATGCGAATCGAGCTTGGGATCTGGCTGCGGATCATCGAGATGAACAGGTTGGAGAAACCGGTCACCAGGGTCAGCGCGATGGACATCACCAGCGCGGTCTTCAGGTTCGAGGTCACCGCCAGTGCGGAGCAGATACCGAGAATCTGCAGACCGATCGGGTTGTTGGCGACGATCGGATTCAGGAGAACGTCTTTGACTTTGGGTTGCGACATGTTCAGGCCTCCCCGGCACGCAGGTTAGCGATAAAAGGACCGAAGCCGTTTTCACCGAGCCAGAAATGCAACAGGTTGTTCACACCGTTGCTGGTCAGGGTTGCCCCGGCAAGCGCGTCGACCTGATGGTCGGCCTTCGGGCTCTTCGGATCGACACCACCCTTGACGACCTGGATCGCCAGGTTGCCGTTGTCACCGAACAGCTCCTTGCCCGGCCAGAGGCCGCGCCACTTCGGATTGTCCACTTCGCCGCCGAGGCCGGGCGTTTCACCGTGCTGATAGAAGCCCAGGCCGGCAACCGTGTTCAGATCACCCTCGAGCGCCATGAAGCCGTACAGCGTGGACCACAGGCCATAACCACGGACCGGCAGGATCAGGGTATCGATCGCCCCCTCACCCTGCCCCTCGACGATGTACACGATGCTGTAACGCTCACGGCGCTTGATCGAGGCGATATCTTGCTCGGCCGGCAGAGCCTGCGACAGCTGCGGATCCTTGGCGGCGGCCAGCGGATCGAAGCTCTTGGCCTCGAACTCGTCGCTGAATTTGCCGGTTTCGAGATCGACCAGACGGGTGACGATGCGTTCATTGAACAGCTCGCGCACCTGCTTGCCGGACATGCCGGCTTCGCCCAGCCCGGCGATCGCAAGAATGCTGCGCTGCTTGTCCAGCAACGCGTTCTGCTGTTGCGTGGGTCGCAGCGCGACCGCCGCGCCGGCGACGAAGACCGAGCACACCAGGCAGACCAGCAGGGCTACCGTCAGCGTGCGAACGGTGGATTCTTTCTGACTAGACATTACGGGCCAGCCTCCGCTTGACGTTGGCCTGAACGACGAAGTGGTCAATCAAAGGCGCACAGAGGTTGGCGAACAGGATCGCCAGCATCATGCCTTCCGGGAACGCCGGGTTGACCACGCGGATGAGTACCACCATGACCCCGATGAGGATGCCGAACACCCACTTGCCGGTATTGGTCATCGATGCCGACACCGGGTCGGTGGCCATGAAGATCATGCCGAAAGCAAAGCCACCGGCGACCATGTGCCAGTACCAGGGCATGGCGAACATGGCATTGGTGTCCGAGCCGATCAGGTTGAACAGATAGCTGAGACCGATCATGCCGAGCATCACGCCGCTGACGATGCGCCAGGAAGCGATCTTGGTCAGCAGCAGCACAGCGCCACCGATGAAGATGGCCAGGGTGCTGGTTTCACCGATCGAGCCGTGGATGGTACCGACGAAGGCGTCCATCCAGGTGATGCCATTCTGCACCACGTTGTCGATACCACCGGCGAAACCCAGGCTGAGCGTGGTCGCGCCAGCGAAACCGTCGACCGCCGTCCAGACGGCATCACCGGACATCTGAGCCGGATAGGCAAAGAACAGGAAGGCACGACCGGTCAGCGCCGGGTTGAGGAAGTTCTTGCCGGTGCCACCGAACACTTCCTTGCCGATCACCACGCCGAAGCTGATGCCCAGCGCCACCTGCCAGAGCGGGATGGACGGCGGCAGGATCAATGCGAACAGCACCGACGTCACGAAGAACCCTTCGTTGACCTCATGCTTGCGGATCGAGGCGAACAGCACTTCCCAGAAGCCGCCGACAATGAAGGTCACTGCGTAGATCGGCAGGAAGTAAGCGGCGCCCTGGATGAAGTTGTCCCATAGGCTGCTGGGATCGAAACCGGCGAGCATCGCGGTCAACGCGAACTGCCAGTCGCCCTGGGCTTGCAGCAGATCGGGGTTGGCGGCATAGATCAGGTTCGCCTGATAGCCGGTGTTCCACATCCCGAAGAACATCGCCGGGAAGGTGCACAGCCAGACGGTGATCATCATGCGCTTGAGATCAAGACCGTCACGCACGTGCGCGGTGGTCTTGGTCACGCTGCCGGGGCGATAGAGAAAGGTGTCTGCCGCTTCATAGAGCGCGTACCACTTCTCGTACTTGCCGCCCTTCTCGAAATGATGCTCGATCTTGTCGAGGAATGCGCGAATGCCCATGCCTTATCCCTCCTTCTCGATGCGGGTCAGGTTGTCCCGCAAGATCGGGCCGTATTCATACTTGCCGGCGCAGACATAGGTGCACAGCGCCAGGTCCTCTTCATCGAGTTCCAGACAGCCGAGCTTTTGCGCCATCTCGGTATCGCCGACGATCAGCGAACGCAGCAGCTGGGTAGGCAGGATGTCCAGCGGCATGACCTGCTCGTAGTTACCGACCGGCACCATCGCCCGCGGGCTGCCGTTGGTGGTGGTGGTAAGCGCGAATTTCTTGGCGCCCATCAGCTTGGAGATGAAGATGTTCAGCACCGAGTGCTTGTCGGAGCCCGCACGCAGGTAGTGCAGCATCTCGCGCTCCTTGCCCTCGCGCAGGCAGGACACCTGCTGGTGGTAGCGGCCGAGATAGGCGAACGCACCATGCGCGGTGCGGCCGCCGAGCAGCGAACCCGAGACCACGCGATTGGCTCCCGGCTGCAATTCACCGGCAGTGAGCTCGTCGAGGTTGGCGCCGAGGCGCGCGCGCACCAGGCGCGGCTTGTCGACGACCGGCCCGGCCAGCGAAACGACACGCTCTACCGAGAGCCGGCCACTGACGAACAGCTTGCCGATGGCAATGACGTCCTGATAGCCGATATTCCAGACACTCTTGGTCGCACTGACAGGGTCGAGGAAGTGGATATGGGTACCCGCAAGCCCGGCCGGGTGCGGCCCCTGGAAGGCTTCGCTTCGGACCTTGGGCAAACCCTCGCCGGGCAGCGCTGCACCAGCAGCCTTGCACAGGAAGATCGGTGCGATATTGCCGAGCACTTTCAGGCCGTTTTCGAAGGCTTCCGGCTGCTCGCTGATGATCACGACAGGGTCGGCGGCCAGCGGGTGGGTGTCGATCGCCGTGACGAAGATTGAACTGGGCACGGCGTCGACCGCCGGCACCTTGCTGTACGGGCGAGTACGCAGCGCCGTCCACAGCCCGGACTGCTGGAGATTTTCGCGAACCTGTTCGGCGGACAGCGCCTCGAGTTGGGCGGCAGGATAGCTGGCAAACTCCAGCTGATCGTCACCTTCCAGGTCGATCACGACCGACTGCAGGACGCGTTTCTCGCCGCGATTGATCGCGCTGACCACGCCGGCACCCGGCGCAGTGTAGTGGACCCCGGGCGTTTTCTTGTCAGAGAACAGCACTTGTCCAAGCTTGACCCGATCACCCACTTGCACGGCCATGGTTGGCTTCATGGTCGGATAATCAAAGCCTATGACCGCGACGCTCCTGATGGGCCTGCCAGCCTCGATCCGCTGCGCGGGCTCCCCGGCGACGGGCAGATCCAGCCCTCGTTTTATATTGATCATCGGTTTGCCTAACCAATTAATTTATAAGCACTTTCCGCACCTGCGTGACAATCGCGGCCTAATAGCCGCTACGCCACGCCGACATGACTTCGGCGCGGCGCTATGCCGCAGGTCCAGGTAAAAAATCCGCCCGATTATAGAGGTCTGCCTTGCCGCATGGCCACCCGAAGCAGGCTGCTTTTTGACTGCAGACAAGCAAACCCTGAATAACGCCCAAAGGAAACTCGACCTCTGGGTAATAAAAAACGGGAGCCCTGAGGCTCCCGTTTTCTTTGGCGACCGCTGGCGATCAGCGCGGGAAGGCGGGTGGGTTGACCCCGGCCATTTCTTCCATGACGCGCACCACCTGGCAGCTGTAGCCGAACTCGTTGTCATACCAGACGTAGAGCACGACGCGGTTGTCGCTGCAGATGGTCGCCTCGGCGTCCACCACGCCAGCGTGGCGGGAACCGACGAAATCCGTTGAAACAACTTCCGGCGAGTTGACGAAGTCGATCTGCTTGTGCAGCTCCGAGTGCATGGCCACCTGACGCAGGTACTCGTTGATTTCGTCGCGGCTGGTCGCCTTCTCGAGGTTGAGATTGAGAATGGCCATCGAGACGTTCGGCGTCGGCACGCGGATGGCATTGCCGGTCAGCTTGCCCTTGAGCACCGGCAGCGCTTTCGCAGCCGCGGTCGCCGCGCCGGTCTCGGTGATCACCATGTTCAATGGAGCACTGCGGCCACGACGACTGCCCTTGTGGAAGTTGTCGATCAGGTTCTGGTCGTTGGTGTAGGAGTGGACGGTTTCCACGTGACCGTTGACGATGCCGTACTGGTCATTCACCGCCTTGAGCACCGGCACGATGGCGTTGGTGGTGCAGGAAGCCGCAGAGATGATCTTGTCGTCGGCGGTGATTTCGCCGTGGTTGATGCCGTGGACGATGTTCTTCAGCTCACCCTTGCCCGGCGCGGTCAACACCACGCGCGCGACGCCGGCACACTTGAGGTGCTGGCTCAGGCCTTCGGCATCCCGCCATTTGCCAGTGTTGTCGACCAGCAGGGCGTTCTCGATACCGTACTGGGTGTAATCGACCGAAGACGGATCGTTCGAATAGATCACCTGGATCAGGTTGCCGTTGGCGCTGATGGTGTTGCTGGCTTCGTCGATGGTGATGGTGCCATTGAACGGGCCATGAACCGAATCGCGGCGCAGCAGGCTGGCGCGCTTCATCAGATCGTTCTCCGCCCCCTTGCGCACGACGATGGCACGCAGGCGCAGCCCGTCGCCGCCACCGGTCTTTTCGATCAGGATACGGGCCAGCAGGCGGCCGATACGGCCGAAACCATAGAGCACCACGTCGGTGCCCTTGTGTCCTGCGGCGGCGTGACGCTTGTCGGCAACCGCCGACAGCTCGTCGCGCACGAACTGTTCCAGGCCGCGCCCTTCGCCCTTTTCCTTGTACTTGGCGATCATCTTGCCCAGGTCGATCGACGCCGCGCCCAGGTTCATCTCGCTCATGGTCTTGAGCACCTGGAAGGAATCGTGAACCGACAGCTCGGTCTCGTCAGCCAGACGGTGACGCGCGAAGCGATGGGCCTTGAGGATTTCGATGACCGAACGATTGATCAGGCCGCGTCCGTAGATCGAAGTCACCACGTTGTTGTTACGGTACAGCTGACCAATCAGCGGAATCATCGCTTCGGCGAGCGCTTCGCGGTCAATCCATTCACCAAGACACTGGTCGGGCTTCTGAGTCACGGGACAGTTCCTTCCACATGTAGGGGCTGAAAAAAGGGGCTACATTATGACGGCGCGCCAGGTGCGTGTCATCAGCCCTCCCCTGCCGGAAGATGAATGTCACTCCTTGGCGCCCGCCATTGTGCAGCGGACGAAACACTGACAGCCGCGCATGTCGATAGTTACAATCCCGCCGGCCTATTTTTCGATCGGAGCCACGCCCACTCGTGTCCGTCCTGCGCCTTGCGCCCCTGCCTGCCGCCGGCGGCAAGCAACACTGGGGCAACCTTTCCGGAGCTGCGCTGAGCCTGGCGATCGCCGAAGCCGCCAGCAACGCCAACCGATTCACCCTTCTGCTGACTGCCGATAGCCAGAGCGCCGACCGCCTGCAGGAAGAGCTCGCCTTCTTCGCCCCCGAACTCCCGGTGCTGCATTTCCCCGACTGGGAAACCCTGCCCTACGACCTGTTTTCGCCGCACCAGGACATCATTTCGCAGCGCATCGACACGCTCTACCGCCTGCCGTCGCTGGCCCACGGCGTGCTGGTAGTGCCGGTCACCACGGCCCTACATCGGCTGGCACCCAAGCGCTTCCTGCTCGGCTCCAGCCTGGTACTGGACGTCGGCCAGAAGCTCGAGGTCGAGGAGATGCGCACGCGCCTGGAGGCCGCCGGCTACCGTTGCGTCGACACGGTCTACGAGCATGGCGAGTTCGCCGTGCGCGGCGCACTGATCGACCTGTTCCCGATGGGCAGCGCGCAGCCCTATCGCATCGACCTGTTCGATGACGAGATCGAGACACTGCGCACCTTCGATCCCGAATCGCAGCGCTCGGTCGACAAGGTCGACTCGGTGCGACTGCTGCCGGCACGCGAGTTCCCGCTGAAGAAGGAAGCCGTCACGGGATTCCGTGCGCGCTTTCGTGAGCGCTTCGACGTCGATTTCCGCCGCTGCCCGATCTATCAGGATCTCTCCACCGGCATTACCCCTGCCGGCATCGAATACTACCTGCCGCTGTTCTACGACGAGACCGCGACGCTGTTCGACTACCTGCCAGACGACACCCAGGTGTTTTCCCTGCCCGGCATCGAGCAGGCCGCCGAGCAGTTCTGGAACGACGTGCGCAATCGCTACGAGGAGCGCCGCGTCGACCCCGAACGCCCCCTGCTGCCGCCGGCCGAGCTGTTCATGCCGGTGGAAGACTGTTTCGCGCGGCTCAAACACTGGCCGCGCGTGATCGCCAGCGCGCAGGACATCGAGCCGGGCGTGGGCCGGCAACGCTTCTCGGTGCAGACGCTGCCGGACCTGGCCATCGAAGCCAAGGCTGGCGAGCCGCTCGGCAAGCTGCGCCGCTTTCTCGACGAATACCCCGGCCGCGTCCTGTTCAGCGCCGAATCGGCCGGGCGCCGCGAGGTGCTGCTAGAGCTGCTGGCGCGACTCAAGCTGCGCCCGGTCGAGGTCGACGGCTGGCCCGGGTTCCTGCAAAGCCCGGAACGCCTGGCGATCACCATCGCACCGCTCGACGAAGGCATGCTGCTCGACGACCTCGCACTGATCGCCGAAAGCCCGCTGTTCGGCCAGCGCGTCATGCAGAGGCGGCGGCGGGAAAAGGGCCGCGACGGTGGCGACAACGTCATTCGCAACCTCACCGAGCTGCGCGAAGGCTCGCCGGTGGTGCATATCGACCACGGCGTCGGGCGTTACCAGGGGCTGGTCACGCTGGAGATCGAAGGCCAGGCGCAGGAATTCCTGCTGTTGCAGTACGCCGACGACGCCAAGCTCTACGTGCCGGTCTCCAGCCTGCACCTGATCGCCCGCTACACCGGCAGCGACGACGCGCTGGCGCCGCTGCACAAGCTCGGCTCCGAACAATGGCAGAAGGCCAAGCGCAAGGCCGCCGAGCAGGTACGCGACGTCGCTGCCGAACTGCTGGATATCTACGCGCGGCGCGCGGCGCGCCAGGGCTACGCATTCACCGATCCGCAGGTCGACTACGAAACCTTCGCCGCCGGCTTCCCGTTCGAGGAAACCCCCGACCAGCAAGCGGCGATCGATGCGGTGCGGGCCGATATGCTCGCGCCCAAACCGATGGACCGGCTGGTCTGCGGCGACGTCGGCTTCGGCAAGACCGAAGTCGCCATGCGTGCGGCCTTCATCGCCGTGCACGGCGGTCGGCAGGTCGGCGTACTGGTACCGACCACCCTGCTCGCCCAGCAGCACTACAACAGCTTCCGCGACCGCTTCGCCGACTGGCCGGTGCGCGTCGAAGTAATGAGCCGCTTCAAGTCCGCCAAGGATGTGCAGAACGCCATCACCGAACTCGCCGAGGGCAAGATCGACATCCTCATCGGCACCCACAAGTTGCTGCAGGACGACGTCAAGTTCAGCAATCTGGGGCTGGTCATCATCGACGAAGAGCACCGCTTCGGCGTGCGCCAGAAGGAGCAGCTCAAGGCGCTGCGCAGCGAGGTCGACATCCTCACCCTGACCGCCACGCCAATTCCGCGCACGCTGAACATGGCAGTGGCCGGCATGCGCGACCTGTCGATCATCGCCACGCCGCCGGCGCGGCGCCTGTCGGTTCGTACCTTCGTCATGGAGGCAAACAACCCGACCATCAAGGAAGCGCTGCTGCGCGAGCTGCTGCGCGGCGGCCAGGTCTATTACCTGCACAACGACGTGAAGACCATCGAGAAATGCGCCTCGGATCTACAGACGCTGGTGCCCGAGGCACGCATCGCCATCGGGCACGGGCAGATGCGCGAGCGCGAACTCGAACAGGTGATGAGCGACTTCTACCACAAGCGCTTCAACGTGCTGGTGGCCTCGACCATCATCGAGACCGGCATCGACGTGCCCAGCGCGAACACCATCATCATCGAGCGGGCCGACAAGTTCGGCCTGGCCCAGCTGCACCAGCTGCGCGGCCGCGTCGGGCGCAGCCACCACCAGGCCTATGCCTATCTGCTCACTCCACCGCGCAAGGCCATGACCGACGATGCGCAGAAGCGCCTGGAAGCCATCGCCAACGCCCAGGATCTCGGCGCCGGCTTCGTCCTGGCGACCCACGACCTGGAGATCCGCGGCGCCGGCGAACTGCTCGGCGAAGGCCAGAGCGGCCAGATCCAGGCGGTCGGCTTCACGCTCTACATGGAGATGCTCGAGCGTGCGGTCAAGGCCATCCAGAAAGGCGAGCAACCCAACCTCGAGCAGCCACTGGGCGGCGGCCCGGAGATCAACCTGCGCCTGCCGGCGCTGATTCCCGAGGACTACCTGCCGGACGTGCATGCGCGGCTGATCCTCTACAAGCGCATCGCCAATGCGGCCGACGAGGACGGGCTGAAGGAGCTGCAGGTGGAAATGATCGACCGCTTCGGCCTGTTGCCCGAGCCGACCAAGAACCTGGTGCGTCTGACGCTGCTCAAGCTGCAGGCCGAGAAGCTCGGCATCGTCAAGATCGACGCCGGGCCGCAGGGCGGGCGCATCGAGTTCTCGGCCGACACCTCGGTCGACCCGATGGTGTTGATCAAGCTGATCCAGAGCCAGCCCAGTCGCTACAAGTTCGAGGGCGCTACGCTGTTCAAATTCCAGGTCCCGATGGAGCGGCCGGAAGAACGCTTCAATACGCTCGAAGCGCTGCTCGAACGGCTCGCCCCGACTGACCAATAAGGACGCTCTATGCGGTTGTCGTACTGCGCCGCCGTGCTGGCGGCGCTGTTCTGCTCGCCCCTGCTGGCCGAGCAGCAATACCGGATCGAACTCATCCTGTTTCGCCAGGGCCCGGTCCTGCTGGCCAGCCGACCGGCACCGGACGACTGGGCGCAAGGCGCGCGGCTGCTGGGTAACCGCGACTATCGCGAACCGGCCCTGATGGCCCTGGCGGCGCAGCTGGTACCCGATCAGGGCTACCAGGTCCTGCTGCATCGTGCCTGGCGGCAACCGATTACCCTCGCTACGCAACCGGTCGCACTCGTCGCGGGCGAACGGCACTACGCGCACTACCCCGTGCAGGGCACCTTGCGCCTGCAGCCCGGACAATACGTGACCGCCGAAGCGACCTTCTGGATCAACCGCTTCGGCGCTTATGGCGAACTGCTCGGCAGCGAGCGCCTGAGCACGCGGCGGCGCCTGGAACCGAACCGGCTCAACTTCCTCGACAACCAAGGCCTCGGCCTGCTGATCAAGGTCACGCCGCCATGAGCGGTTGCGCAGTTCGCCAATGCAGGAGCGACGCGTGACGGCGCCCCGGGCCGAACGCCTGGTCGATGACCTGCAGCCCGCCCCGAGGCTCAGCCTTGGCAGCCACCTGGCGATCAACTACCAGCCAGGCAGCCAGCGCATGGCCAGCGAGTACCAGCACCGCGCCGGGTTGAGCTTCGTTTATGGCAACGCCGTGGTGCACGGCAAGCGCGACGGCGAGCGCCTGCGCCAGCCGGACGGCGACGAGCTCCTGCTGATTGCCCGCCAGCCACAGACCGAGCAGGCCTTGCGGCGGCAGCTCGAGGCCCTCGGCTTTCGCGTAGCGCTGCGTCAGAGCCAGGCGCTGCCGAGGGATTCGGCGGAGATGTACCTGCTGCCCAACGAAGATGCCTGGCTGCGTTTCGTCCGCGAGCAGTTGCCGGAGCTGCGTCGCCAGGGCTGGCAGATCGACATGCATCCGGGGTTTCTTTACGACCTGACGCCAATCGATGACTGGTACGCCGAAATCCACGAAGACGAAGCCGATAACGGCTTCGATCTCGATGTCGGCATTCTCGTCGACGGCCAGCGCATCGGGCTGCTGCCGGTACTGCTCAAGCTGATCCGCCAGCATGGTGATCTGCTGCGCCCTCGGCAGCTGCAGCAACGCAGCGACGACGACCAGCTGCGCATTCAGCTCGACCAGGCGCGGCGCAGCGATGGCCAGCCGTTGCAGGTACTGCTTCCCCTCGCGCGGCTGCGGCCGATCCTCGCCACGCTCGGCGAGCTGTATTTCGACGAGGCCCTCGAAGGCGGTCGGCTGCATCTGAGCCGCGAGGACGGCGCACGCCTGGCCGGCCTCGCCGACGCGGGGTTGCAGTGGCACGGCGGCGAAGCGCTGCGTGAAGCCGCGACCCGCCTGCAGCAGCTGCGCCAGGCGCCCCTCTCGCCGCCCAGTGGGCTCGGTGCAGCGCTGCGGCCCTATCAGCTGCAAGGGGTGGCCTGGCTGCAGGCCCTGCGCGAGCTGCACTGTGGAGGGATTCTTGGGGACGACATGGGCCTGGGCAAGACGCTGCAGACCCTCGCCCACCTGCTGATCGAGAAGGAGGCCGGCCGCCTCGACCGCCCTGCGCTGGTGGTGATGCCGACCAGCCTGATTCCCAACTGGCAGGACGAGGCCGCACGCTTCGCCCCGCAGCTTCGGGTACTGGCCCTGCAAGGCAGCGGCCGACGCAAGCACTTCGCCCAGCTCGGCGAATACGACCTCCTGCTGACCAGCTACGCATTGCTGACCCGAGACATCGAATCGCTGCGCCAGCAACCGCTGCACCTGCTGGTGCTCGATGAAGCGCAGAACATCAAGAACCCGTCGGGCAAGGCCGCGCAGGCCGTGCGCCGGTTCGACGCCAGGCAACGGCTGTGCCTGACCGGTACACCGCTGGAAAACCATCTCGGCGAGCTCTGGGCGCTGTTCGATTTCCTCATGCCCGGCTGGCTGGGTGATGCCAAGGCCTTCAACCGCGACTACCGCGCACCGATCGAAAAGCACGGCGACCCGGATCGCCTGGCCCATCTGAAAGCGCGGATCGCACCGTTCCTGCTGCGCCGGCGCAAGGAGGAAGTCGCCAGCGAGCTGCCCCCCAAGAGCGAGATGGTCCACTGGGTCGAACTCAACGAGGCGCAGCGCGAGCGCTACGAACATCTGCGGCTGGCCATGGATCGCAAGGTACGCGAAGAAATCGCCCGACGCGGGCTGGCCAGCAGCCAGATGGTCATCCTCGAGGCCCTGCTCAAGCTGCGCCAGGTTTGCTGCGACCTGCGGCTGGTCAAGGGCGAGGCGGGCACCCCCAGACAGGGCGAGGGTTCCGCCAAGCTCGACAGCCTGCTCGACATGCTGCGGGAGCTGGTCGCCGAGGGGCGCCGGGTGCTGGTGTTCTCCCAGTTCACCTCGATGCTTGCGCTTATCGAGCAAGCGCTGCAGCGGCACGCCATCGGCTACCTCAAGCTGACCGGGGACAGCCGCGATCGGCGCACGCCGGTGGCGCGCTTCCAGCGCGGCGAGGCGCCGGTGTTCCTGATCAGCCTCAAGGCCGGCGGCACGGGCCTGAACCTCACCGCCGCCGACACCGTGATCCACTACGCCCCCTGGTGGAACCCGGCGGTTGAGAACCAGGCCACCGACCGCGCCTACCGCATCGGCCAGGACAAACCGGTGTTTGTCTACCGGCTGATCACCCGCGGCACCGTCGAAGAGCACATCCAGCAGCTGCAACGGCGCAAGGCCGAGCTGGCGACCGGCGTGCTCGAGGGAGCCGCCCGCGAGCTGCCCGAGCTGCAGCCAGGCGATATCGAGGCGCTCTTCGCACCGCTGCCCTGAAGCTGCGCCCCAGGCTTTGCCCGCCGGCCGACATCGATTAACGTGCGCCAAGCCTTTCAAGGACGTGAACTCACCATGACCGACGCCCGCTATGAGATCGCCTTTTGCGGAGAGCTGCTGCCCGGGACCGACCCGGCTCAGGTCCGCGCCAACCTGGCCCGGCTGTTCCAGGCCGACGCCCAGCGCATCGCCCAGCTGTTCTCCGGGCGGCGCATCGTCATCAAGCAGAACCTCGACGCGGCCGGGGTGGACAAGTATCGACAGGCCATCGAGCGAGCCGGGGCACGGATCGAAGTCTGTCCGATGCCCGGCGAGATCGAGGAGATAGAGCTGGCACCCCCGCCAGCGGCGGCCGCACCGGCACCGGTCGGTCGCCTCGAGGTGGCACCGCGCGACGAATACATGGCTGCCTTCGCCGAGGTGCAGGCACCTGACTTCGGTATCGCGCCGATCGGTGCCGACCTGCAGGACGCCCGCCCCGCGGCCGCGGCACCGCCCCTCGATCTGTCCCGTTTCGACCTGGCGCCGGTCGGCAGCGACCTCGGCGAGCTGCCCCGCGAGACGGCAGGCAGCGTGCCGAACATTTCGCATCTGACCCTGGCGAACTGAGCGCCGCTGACGCAGCGCTTACACCAGCGCGTGCGACCGCGGTAAACCACGCCGCCGGCACGGCCAGCGAACTCGCGGGGCCGCGCCGGGTTCCAAACCAGCAAGCCCGCCACGCACCGTCTGCCATGGATCTTGTCGTCGCCCGCCCCGAAGGCCTGTACTGCCCGCCCGGTGATTTCTACATCGACCCCTGGCGCCCGGTCGAACGCGCCGTCATCACCCATGCTCACGGCGACCATGCGCGCTGGGGCATGGGGCACTACCTGGCCAGCCAGGACAGCCAAGGCATCCTGCGGGCACGCATCGGCGCCGATATGCCGCTGCAGACACTGGCCTACGGCGAAACCCTCGAGCACCACGGTGTTCGTTTGAGCTTTCACCCGGCCGGTCATGTACTCGGGTCGGCGCAGGTGCGCCTGGAGTACCGCGGCGAAGTCTGGGTGGCCTCCGGCGACTACAAGGTCGAGCCCGACGCCACCTGCGCGGCGTTCGAGCCGGTGCGCTGCCATACCTTCATCACCGAGTCCACCTTTGGCCTGCCGATCTACCGCTGGCCGGCGCAGGCCGAGGTGTTCCGCGAGATCAACGACTGGTGGCGGGCCAACGCCGCGGTCGGGCGCACCAGCGTGCTGTTCAGCTACGCCTTCGGCAAGGCGCAGCGCATCCTCCACGGGCTGGAAGCCGGCATCGGTCCGATCGTCGTGCATGGTGCCGTCGAACCGCTGAACCGGGTCTACCGCGAAGCCGGCGTCGCCCTGCCGGAAACCCTCTACGCCGGCGACCTGGCGAAGAGCGACCCACGCCTGAGACAGGCCATTGTCATTGCGCCGCCGTCGGCTGGCGGGAGCACCTGGATGCGCCGCTTCGGCGATTATGCCGACGCCTTCGCCAGCGGCTGGATGATGCTGCGCGGCACCCGCCGGCGGCGCGGCGTGGATCGCGGCTTCGTGCTCTCGGATCACGCCGACTGGCCGGGGCTGCTCTGGGCGATCGGCGAATCCGGCGCCGAGCGGGTGATGGTGACCCATGGCTCGGTGGCGGTGCTGGTGCGCTATCTGCGCGAGGTCCGGGGGCTCGATGCACAGGCCTTCGAAACCGAGTACGGCGAGGAAGACGACGTGCCGGCACAACAGGGCGATACCCCGGCATGAGAGCTTTCGCCGATCTCTATGCGCGCCTGGACGCGACCACGTCGAGCAACGCCAAGCTTGCAGCGATGCGCGACTACTTTCGTGAGGCGCCGGCCGAGGATGCGGCCTGGGCGGTGTATTTTCTGGCCGGTGGCCGCCCGCGCCAGCTGGTGCCGACGCGGCTGCTGCGGGAAACCGCAATGGCCGTCGCCGGAGTGCCGGAATGGCTGTTCGAGGAAAGCTACCAGGCGGTCGGCGATCTGGCCGAAACCATCTCCCTGCTGGTCCCCGAAGCGACACAGGCCAGCGACGAGGGGCTGGCGGTGTGGATGCAGGAGCGATTGCTGCCGCTACGTGGCCTGCCCCCCGAGACACTGGCAGAGCGCCTGCCTACGCTCTGGGCGCAGCTGGACCGGCACAGCCTGATGGTCAGCCTGAAGCTGATCACCGGCGCGTTCCGTGTCGGCGTGTCGCGCCTGCTGGTCACCCGCGCACTCGCGGCGTTGGCTGATCTGGACCCCAAGCGCGTGGCCCAGCGCCTGGTGGGTTATACCGACCTCTCCCACCGCCCCGATGCCGAGGGCTATCGTGCGCTCATTGCCGCCGAATCCGAGCACGAGCACGCCCAGCGCGGCGGTCAGCCCTATCCGTTCTTTCTCGCCCATCCGCTGCAGGCGGTTCCGGAGCGCTTCGACGAGCTGCTTGGCCCGCCGGCCGACTGGCTGGTGGAATGGAAGTGGGACGGCATTCGCGCCCAGCTGGTCAAGCGCGACGGAATGATCTGGATCTGGTCGCGCGGCGAGGAACTGGTCAGCGAGCGCTTCCCCGAGCTATGCGAACTGGCCGGTTGCCTGCCCGACGGCACGGTGATCGACGGCGAGATCGTGGTCTGGCAACAGCCCTCGCCGCAGGCCCGCCTGGCTGCCGATGATGAGGCCGAGTTGCCGGCCCCACGTTTCGGCGTCCAGCCCTTCGCCCTGCTGCAGCAGCGCATCGGCCGCAAGAACCTCACCGCCCGGGTACTGCAGGAGGCGCCGGTAGCGGTGCTCGCCTACGACCTGCTCGAGTGGGGAGGTGAGGATTGGCGCAAACGGGAACATCATCTGCGTCGTCGCCAGCTCGAGGCACTGGTCGAGCGCTGCGCGAACCCGATCCTGATGGCCTCGCCGCTGCTGGAGGCCGACAGCTGGGCCGAGCTGGCGCGCCAGCGCGAGGCCTCGCGCCGCCTCGGCGTCGAAGGGCTGATGCTCAAGGCACGCGCCGGCCAGTATGGCGTCGGCCGCACCCGCGATGTCGGGCTCTGGTGGAAATGGAAGGTCGAGCCCTACTCGATCGATGCCGTGCTCATCTATGCCCAGCGCGGCCACGGCCGCCGCGCCAGCCTCTATACCGATTTCACCTTTGCCGTCTGGGACGGCGCGCCGGGTGATCCCGAACGCAAACTGGTGCCCTTCGCCAAGGCTTATTCCGGGCTAACCGACGAGGAGATGCGCCAGGTCGACGCCATCGTGCGCAAGACCACGGTGGAGAAGTTCGGCCCGGTGCGCAGCGTCACGCCAACGCTGGTCTTCGAACTCGGCTTCGAGGGCATCGCTGCCAGCAGCCGGCACAAGAGCGGCATCGCCGTGCGTTTCCCGCGCATGCTGCGCTGGCGCCACGACAAGCCGGTGGAAGAAGCCGATACGCTGGAGACGCTCAAGGAGCTGCTGGGATGATCGCCCGGCCCTGCCACCCCGCCCCGGCTATCGACCGCGAGGCCAAGGCCTCTCCCACGGGAATTGCCCCACTCGTGCGCGAGAGCGGTCTCGACTGCGAACCGGCACGGCACGCCCCATGACTGACGCCACCGGGCTGTTGAGCGAGCAATGGTTCGCCGGTCGCGGCTGGCGGCCGTTCGCCTTCCAGCGTGAGGTCTGGCAAGCGATAGCCGATGGGGAATCCGGGCTGCTCCACGCCACCACCGGTTCGGGCAAGACCTACGCCGTCTGGCTCGGTGCGCTGAACCGCTTCGCGGCGAAGGCACCTGCCGCCAGCACGGCGGGCAAGCCGGCGCCGCTGACCGTGCTCTGGATCACCCCGATGCGGGCGCTGGCCGCCGACACGGCTCGCGCCCTGGAGGCGCCGCTGGAGCGGCTTGGCATCGCCTGGAGCGTCGGCCTGCGCACCGGTGATACCGACAGCGCCGAGCGGGCACGCCAGGGCCGACGCCTGCCCAGCGCGCTGGTCACCACACCGGAAAGCCTGACCCTGCTGCTGACCCGCGCCGACGCCCGACAGGCGTTCGCCGGGCTGCGCATGGTGGTCGTCGACGAGTGGCATGAGCTGCTCGGCAACAAGCGCGGCGTGCAGCTGCAACTGGCGCTTGCCCGCCTGCGTCAGTGGCAGCCGGAGCTGGTCGTCTGGGGGCTGTCGGCCACCCTCGGCAACCTGCCGCACGCGCTGGAAGTCCTGCTGCATCCCGGCGGCGGCCGGCTGGTCGAGGGGCGCGTGGACAAGCCGCTGACGATCGACTCGCTGCTGCCCGAAAGCATCGAGCGTTTCCCCTGGGCCGGGCACCTGGGCCTGCGCATGCTGCCGCAGGTGGTCGCCGAGCTGGACGGCGCCGCCACCTCGCTGGTCTTCACCAACACCCGCTCGCAGGCCGAGCTCTGGTACCAGGCGTTGCTCGATGCGCGGCCGGACTGGGCCGGGCTGATCGCCCTGCATCACGGCTCGCTGGCCCGTGAAGTGCGCGACTGGGTCGAATTCGGGCTCAAGGAAGGTCGGCTCAAGGTTGTGGTCTGCACCTCGAGCTTGGATCTCGGGGTGGATTTCCTCCCGGTCGAGCGGGTGCTGCAGATCGGCTCACCCAAGGGCGTGGCGCGCCTGCTGCAGCGCGCCGGCCGTTCCGGCCACGCGCCGGGGCGCACCTCGCGGGTGACACTGGTCCCAACCCACAGCCTGGAAGTGGTCGAGGCCGCCGCCGCGCAACGCGCCGTGGCCGAGCGGCGTATCGAGGCGCGCGAGGCCCCGCACCAGCCGCTCGACGTGCTGGTGCAGCACCTGGTGAGCATGGCGCTGGCCGGCGGCTTTCACCCGGATGCACTGCTCGCCGAGGTGCGTCAGGCCTGGTCCTACCGCCAACTGCCGGCCGCGCACTGGCAATGGGCGCTGGCCTTTGTGCGCCACGGCGGCGAATCGCTGACCGCCTATCCCGACTACCAGCGCGTCGAACCGGATGACTCGGGGCTGTGGAAAGTGCCCAGCCGGCGCGTCGCACTGCGCCATCGCATGAGCATCGGCACCATCGTCAGCGATGCCAGCCTGACGGTGAAGTTCTGGGCCAAGGGCGGCGGCGGTCGTTCTCTGGGCTCGGTCGAGGAAGGCTTCATCGCCCGCCTGCGCCCCGGCGACTGCTTCCTCTTCGCCGGGCGTCTGCTGGAGCTGGTGCGCGTGGAGAACATGACCGTCTACGTCAACCGCGCCAGTGGCCGCAAGGCCGCCGTACCACGCTGGAACGGCGGGCGCATGCCACTCTCCAGCGAGCTGGCCGACGCAGTGGTCGAGCAGCTCAGCGCCGCCGCGCACCGCCGCTTCGCCAGTCCCGAGATGCAGTTGGTGCAGCCGCTGCTCGCGGTGCAGCAGGCCTGGTCGGCGCTGCCGGGCGAAACGACGCTCCTCGCCGAAGTACTGAAATCACGCGAAGGCTGGCACCTTTTCCTCTATCCCTTCGCCGGCCGCCATGTGCATCTGGGCCTCGCCAGCCTGCTGGCCTGGCGCATGGGCCAGCGCCAGCCGGTGAGTTTTTCCATCGCCGTGAACGATTACGGCCTGGAGCTGTTGGCCCCTACCGAGGTGGACTGGCCGGGCGCGCTCGGCAGCGGCCTGTTCCACACCGAGAGGCTGCTGCACGACGTGCTCGCCAGCCTCAACGCCGGCGAGCTGGCGCGCAGGCGCTTTCGCGAGATCGCCCGAATCGCCGGGCTGGTGTTTTCCGGTTACCCCGGCGCGCAGAAGAGCGCACGCCAGCTGCAGGCTTCCAGCGGGTTGTTCTTCGATGTGTTTCGCCAGTACGACCCTGGCAACCTGCTGCTCAGCCAGGCCCAGGAGGAAGTGCTGCGTCAGGAGCTCGAACTCGACCGCCTGCGCCAGACGCTCGAACGGCTGCAGCAACGCCGGCTCGATCTGCGTCAGGTCAGGCGCCCGACGCCGCTGGCCTTCCCGTTGCTGGTCGAACGCTTCCGCGAAAGCCTGAGTTCGGAGAAACTCGCCGACCGCATCCGCCGCATGGTCGCCGAACTGGACAAGGCGGCCGGCCCGGGTGGTTACCAGCCCGAGCCCGCCGCGGTGCCGGCCGTCGAACGCGAGACGCCGCGCCCTCGACGGCCGCGAACAGGCAAGGACGGCCGCCCGCGACAGAAGAAGAAGCCCCCAGGACTCAGCCCAAGCCCGTGACTGCGCACCTCGCCATCGACCTTTGTGCCACCGAACTCTGGTTGCTTGCCGACAAGGCACTCTATTGGCCGGAACCGCAGGCGCTGCTGATCGCCGACATCCATTTCGGCAAGGCCGCCGCCTACCGCCGGCTCGGCCAGCCAGTCCCGAGCGGCACCACCGAGACCAATCTGGCGCGACTCGACGCCCTGCTCGCACGCTATCCCGCCAGACGGTTGATCTTTCTCGGCGACTTTCTCCACGCGCCCGAATCCCATGCGCCAGCGACCCTGGCGCAGCTTGCGGCCTGGCGTCATCGGCACGCCGGGCTCCGGCTGACGCTGATTCGCGGCAACCATGATCGACGCGCCGGCGACCCGCCGCCCGAGCTGGGCATCGAAGTCGTTGGCGAGCCCCTGCTGCTGGGCCCGTTCGCCCTGCAGCATGAGCCCGAACCACACCCGACGCACCATGTGCTCGCCGGCCACCTGCACCCGGCCTACCGCCTGCGCGGGCGCGGCCGGCAGAGCCTGCGCCTGCCGTGCTTCTGCCTCGGCGAACGGGTCAGCCTGCTGCCCGCCTTTGGCGATTTCACCGGCGCAGCCGAAATCGACGCCGGGCCAGGCCGGCGTCTGTTTCTGGTCGGGGATGGGGAAGTCTGGCCGCTCTAGGCCTGGGCGATGCCGGTGATGGTGATGCCGTAACGTTCGGCCAGGCGCGTGGCCGGGGTATCGTCGAGATCGGCATCGTGTTCGTGATTGAGGTCGGCTTCGTACTCGCGCTCCGCCTTGCGGGTAACCAGCTCGACCGCCTCATCGATGTCTGGCTGATGCTCGGAATCGGTTCGCAGCACTGCCGTGTTGCCGTCTTTGCTGTAGGTGATGATCCAAGTCGTCATGTCTGCCCCTCGTCGTTATGCGTGGCGTGCGAACCGCTCTGGCGCGCCCTCCTGCACAGTTAGAGACGGCCCCGAGTCTTTCAGTTCTGTCGGTGCCCGACGACTGCCTTCTGTCGAGTGGCACGAACGGTCGCGCGGACTACCCTGTCATCCATAGCACTGTTCGCCACAGGAGCAACCGACATGTCCCTCGTCAGCTCAGGCGCCATACCCCCTTCCGAAGACCAGATCGTCGACTGCCTCCGGCGTCACGCCATCGCCCTGCCAGCCCCGGAAGACGCCCACTTTGCCGACGCCTTCGAGCGCTTCGCCGACGCCCGCGTGGTCCTCATCGGCGAGGCCAGCCATGGCACCAGCGAGTTCTACCGCGCTCGGGCGGCGATCACCCGGCGGCTGATCGAGCGGCACGGATTCAACATCATTGCCGCGGAAGCGGACTGGCCGGATGCGGCGCAAATCGACGCCAACGTCCGCCATGGCCAACCGGCGACCTGGATCGACGAGGCCTTCAAGCGCTTTCCCACCTGGATGTGGCGCAACCGCGAAGTGGCCGACTTCGCCGCCTGGCTACGCGGGCACAACGACGCCCTGCCCCCGGCCGAGCGCGTGGAGTTCCGCGGGCTGGACGTGTACAGCCTGGGCAGCTCCATCGAGCAGGTGTTGCGCTATCTGGACCAGATCGACCCGGACGCCGCCGACGAAGCCCGGCGCCGCTACGGGTGCCTGACGCCCTGGCAGGACGAGCCGGCCGGCTACGGCCACAACGTGATGCTCGGCGAGCCCTCTTGCGAGAACGCCGTGGTCGAGCAGCTGAGCCGCCTGCTCGAACAGCGTTTGACCTACAGCGCGCGCGACGGCGAGCGTTTCTTCGATGCCGAACGCAACGCGCACGTCGTGCGCGCAGCCGAGCAGTACTACCGCGCCATGTACCGGCGTTCGAGCGAATCCTGGAACCTGCGCGACAGGCATATGTTCGACACCCTGCGCGCGCTGCTGGCGCATCGCGGGGCGACCGCCAAGGCGGTGGTCTGGGCCCACAACTCGCACATCGGCAATGCCGCGGCGACCTCGATGGGCTGGGATGGCGAATTCAACATCGGCGAGCTGTGCCGCACGGCCTTCGGCCGGGACGCGGTGCTGATCGGCATGGCCACCGACCATGGGCAGGTGGCGGCGGCCGACAACTGGGACGAAGCGATGCGCATCAAGGACGTGCTGCCGTCGCGCCCGGACAGTTGGGAGCAGCTGTTCCAGCGCTGCGGGCTGCCGGCGTCGCTGACCGACTGGCGTGGCCCGGGTAGCCATACGCTACGCGAGCAGCTGGCGCAGCCCCGCCTGGAGCGCGCCATCGGCGTCATCTACCGGCCGCAGACCGAACGCCAGAGCCATTACTTTCGCGCAGTGCTCGCCGAGCAGTTCGATGCCCTGGTGTGGTTCGAGAAAACCGCGCCGGTCGTGCCGATCGGCCCGCAGCAGCCGGACCTGCAGGCGCTGCCCGACACCTATCCGTTTGCCGAATGACCGCACCGGCCCGCGTACGGCGGGCCGTGCTGGCAGGCCGTCAAGGCGTCGCTTGAGCGCGACGCCGCCAGGTCAGGCCACCGGCGCCGGTGGCGGCTGATCGGGCACCGTCGGTTCGCCCGGTTCCTGCGGCAGGTCCGGCACGCCGGGTTCTTCGGGATCGCCCGGCACGCCGGCGGCGCGCCACTGCAGGTCCCGGTCGTTGATGGTTGGTTGCGCTGACATCGGCTCTCCCTCCACGTCTGCCACCCGGTTGGCTGGCGGTCCTCCAGTAGAGGGCGGCGCAGCGCTTTTCTATCCGCCCTTCCGTCGGCGCGGCCTCACCACATCAGATCGTCCGGCACCTGATAGGCGGCGTACGGATCGTCCGCATCAACTTCCTCGGTACGGGTGTTGAGCAGCACCACCCGGCGCGGGTCGCGCTCCTGGATCTTCAGCGCGGCCTCACGCGGGATGATCTCGTAGCCACCGCCATGCCGCACGATGGCCAGCGAGCCGCTGGAGAGCTTGTCACGCATCAGGTTGTTGACCGAGATGCGCTTGACCTTCTTGTCGTCGACGAAGTTGTAGTAGTCGTCGGTGGTGAGCTTGGGCAGGCGGCTGCGCTCGATCAGTTGCTTGACCTGCGCGGCGCGAGCCTTCTGCTCGGCCTTCTCCTGCTGCTGGCGGTTGAGTTCCTGATCGCGCGCCTGTTTCTCGGCCTGCGCCTTGAGCGCCGCCTCGCGCTGGCTGTTGTCCTTTTCCACCTGGCCCTTCTTCTCCAGGCGCTGCTGCTTCTGCTGCTGCTTGGCGGCCTGCTTGGCCTGCTTTTCATTGACCAGGCCTGCCTTGAGCAGTTGGTCGCGAAGGGAAAGACTCATGGTTCGGCTCGTCTGTGGTGAAATCAAAGTGAACGCGGGGGATCGGTTCAGCGATCCAGCCCGGGATTGTGGTGGATGTGAAATGCGACATCCACCGTCACGGATCGTCAGCCGCAAGAAAGCGGCTGTTCGGCCTTCTTGGCTGCGTCCCAGAGCGCGTCGAGCTCCTCGAGATCGCAGCTTTCGGGGCTGCGCCCGGCGTCGCACAGCGCCTGCTCGATGAAGCGAAAGCGCCGCTCGAACTTGCCATTGGCCGCGCGCAGGGCGTTCTCCGGGTCGACCTTCAGGTGGCGTGCGAGGTTGACGACAACGAACAACAGGTCGCCGATCTCCTCGGCGATCGCCTGCGGATCGTTCTCGCTCATGGCCTCGAGCACCTCGTTCAGTTCCTCGTGCAGCTTGTCGACCACCGGCAACGCTTCCGGCCAGTCGAAGCCGACGCCGGCGGCGCGCTTCTGCAGCTTTGCCGCTCGACTGAGCGCCGGCAGCGCGTGGGGCACGTCGTCGAGCAGGGAAAGCTGTTCCGGTGCGGCGGCCTGCTCGGCACGTTCTTCGGCCTTGATCTGTTCCCAGCGCTGTTTGATCGCCGCCTCGTCGAGCCGCGGCAGCTCGGGCGAGCCGTACAGGTCGCCATCGGGAAACACGTGCGGATGCCGGCGCACCAGCTTGCGAGTGATGGCATCGACCACCGTGGCGAAGTCGAAACGCCCCTCCTCACGCGCCAGCTGGCTGTAATAGACCACCTGGAACAGCAGGTCGCCCAGCTCGCCGGGCAGGTGTGCGAAATCGCGCCGCTCGATGGCGTCGGCGACCTCGTAGGCCTCCTCCAGCGTATGCGGAACGATGCTGGCGTAATCCTGCTGCAGGTCCCAGGGGCAACCGTGCTGCGGGTCGCGCAGGCGGGCCATCAGGTGCAGCAGATCGGCGAGTTGGTACATAGAATTCCTCAAGCCAGGCTATCGCGGCGGCGTTTCGGTGGATGTAAAAAGCGACATCCACGCTACGAATGTCAGGCCAACTGGGAGTGGATGAGCCTTCACCCATCCACCGTGACGCGGCCGGCGCCGCCGGCCCTGCGTCTTACGCTGCCCGCTGGCGCTTGGCCTCGATGATGTTAGGCAGCTGCGAGATGCGACTGAGCAGCCGGCCCAGCGCATTGAGCCCCGGAATCTCGATGGTCAGCGTCATCTGCGCCGTGCTGTCTTCCTTGTTCGAGCGGGTATTCATCGCCAGCACGTTGATGCGCTCGTTGAGCAACACCTGCGACACGTCGCGCAACAGCCCCGAGCGGTCGTAGGCGCGGATGACGATGTCCACCGGATAGGTCTTCTCCGGCACCGGCCCCCAGCTGACCTGGATGATCCGCTCGGGCTCGCGCCCGGCCAGCTGCAGCACCGAGGCGCAGTCCTGGCGGTGGATGCTCACCCCACGCCCCTGCGTGATGTAGCCGACGATCGGGTCGCCCGGCAGCGGCTGGCAGCAGCCGGCCATCTGCGTCAAGAGGTTGCCGACGCCCTGGATCTGCACGTCGCCGCGCTTGCCCGGCTTGTGCGGCGCCGAACGCCGCGGGATCAGCTCAAGCTGATCCTCGTCGCGCTCGGGCTCGACCAATTGCTGGGCCATGTTGACCAGATGCGCCAGGCGCAGGTCGCCGGCACCCAGTGCGGCGAACATGTCCTCGGCCGTTTTCAGGTTGGTCTTTTCGGCCAGGCGATCGTAATCCACCGGCGGCAGGTCGAGACGCGAGAGTTCGCGTTCGAGCAATGCCTTGCCGGCCGCGACGTTCTGATCCCGCGCCTGCAGCTTGAACCAGTGGACGATCTTCGCCCGCGAGCGCGACGTGGTGATGTAGCCGAGGTTCGGGTTCAGCCAGTCGCGGCTCGGCGAGCCCTGCTTGCTGGTGATGATCTCGACCTGCTCGCCGGTCTGCAGGCTGTAGTTGAGCGGCACGATGCGCCCGTTGACCTTGGCGCCACGGCAGTTGTGGCCGATCTCGGTGTGCACCCGGTAGGCGAAGTCCAGCGGCGTGGCGCCCTTGGGCAGATCGATGGCATGACCGTCCGGGGTGAAGACGTAGACGCGGTCCGGCTCGATATCGACGCGCAACTGATCGGCCAGGCCGCCAATGTCGCCAAGTTCCTCGTGCCACTCGAGCACCTGACGCAGCCAGGCGATCTTCTCTTCGTAGTGATCGGAGCCGGAATTGACGTCGGTGCCCTTGTAACGCCAGTGCGCGCAGACGCCGAGCTCGGCCTCCTCGTGCATGGCGTGGGTGCGGATCTGCACCTCCAGCACCTTGCCCTCGGGGCCAAGCACCGCGGTATGCAACGAGCGGTAGCCGTTCTCCTTGGGGTTGGCGATGTAGTCGTCGAATTCCTTGGGAATGTGCCGCCACAGGGTGTGCACGATACCGAGCGCGGTATAGCAATCGCGGACTTCCGGGACCAGCACGCGCACGGCACGTACGTCGTAAATCTGGCTGAACTGCAGACCCTTCTTCTGCATCTTCCGCCAGATCGAGTAGATGTGCTTGGCGCGGCCGTCGATCTCGGCCTTGATGCCGGCCACCGACAGTTCATCCTTGAGCTGCTGCACCACGTTGGCGATGTATTGCTCGCGGTCGAGCCGACGCTCGTGCAGCAAGGTGGCGATCTGCTTGTACTGCTCGGGCTCGAGGTAGCGGAAGGACAGGTCCTCCAGCTCCCATTTGATGTGGCCGATGCCGAGGCGGTGCGCGAGCGGTGCGTAGATATCGAACACTTCACGCGCCACGCGCTGGCGCTTGTCGTCGCTGGCGTTCTTCACCGCACGGATCGCACAGGTGCGCTCGGCGAGCTTGATCAGCGCGACGCGCACATCATCGACCATCGCCACCAGCATCTTGCGCAGGTTCTCGACCTGGGTCTGCGGTGGCAGTACCAGCGACTCGCGCGGATTGAGGCTGGCGCTGATCGCCGCCATGCGCAGTACGCCCTCGATCAGCTTGGCGACCACCGGACCGAAGCGCGAATGCACGTCGGCGAGCTGGATCTTGCCTTCGCGTACGCCGCGATAGAGCACGGCGGCGACCAGGCTGTCCTGGTCGAGCTTGAGGTCGGCGAGGATCTCGGCGATCTCCAGGCCGATCTGGTAGCTCGACGCGCCCTCGCTCCAGAGATTCTGTGCCGCATTGGCCTGCTGCTCGGCATCGCGGGCGAATTCGCAGGCCTCCCGAAGCGCGCTGCGGTCGAGCGCCGGGTCCATGCCCAGCACGTGGTCGAGCCAACTTTCCAGATTGATGCTGCCGTCGGTGTTGATCGGCTGAAGCGCTCTCACCTGTACCATCTGAAACCTTCCCTCTACGCAGGAACTCTGCGTCGATTACGCCTGCATTCTATGTGCCGGTCGGTTGAACCACAGGCCAGATGCCTGTCAAAAAATTACGCGCGCACGCCAGCGCCCCTCTCGAACAGCGCCATGGCCTCCACGTGAGCGGTCTGCGGAAACATGTCCAGTACTCCAGCGCGCGTCAGACGATAGCCCTGCCGGCTCAGCTCGGCGGCATCCCGCGCCAGGGTGGCCGGATTACATGAAACATAGACCAGGCGCCCGGCCTGCAATGCACCGATCTGGCGCACGACTTCCAGCGCGCCGTCCCGCGGCGGATCGAGCAGCACCCGCGCGAAGCCCTCGGCGGCCCAGGCGGCTTCGGCCAGCGGCTTCGACAGATCCGCCCGATAAAAGTGCACGTCGCTCAGCGCGTTGTGCTCGGCGTTGGCTCGGGCCCGTCGGACCATCGCCTCGACGCCCTCGACGCCCACCACTCGTGCGCCGCTCCGGGCCAGCGGCAGGGAAAAATTGCCCAGCCCGCAGAACAGGTCGAGCACCCGCTCGCCGGGGGCCGGTGCCAGCCAGTCGAGCGCCTGCGCAATCATCGCTTCGTTGATCGCCGCGTTGACCTGGACGAAGTCGCCGGGCTGCCAGGCCAGTTCCAGGTCCCAGCGCTCGAGTCGATAGCCCAGGCGGGCCGGCACCACCGGCTGGGGGTCACCCTCGCCCTGCAACCAGAGCTGCACGCCCTGCGCTGCGGCAAAGGCGAGCAGTTGCTGACGATCGGCCTCGAGCAGTGGTGCGGTATGGCGTACCAGCACCGCGGTGGCGGTGCCGCTGAACAGCTCGACGTGCCCGATCACCGCCGGCTTCTGCAAGCGCTCGAGCGTCAGCCGCAACGGCTGCAAAAGCGCCTCGAGCACCGGCACCAGCACCGGGCAGACCTCGACCGGGACGATGCGCTGGCTGGCGCCGGCGCGGAAGCCGACCTCCAGTCGCTTGGCCCGCTCGTCCCAGCGCACCGCCAGACGAGCGCGGCGCCGATAGCCGAACGCCGGCCCGCTGAGCGGCGCGGCCCACTGTTCGGGTTCCAGATCGGCCAAGCGCAGCAGCTGCTCGGCGAGGGTGCGCTGCTTGAGCTCCAGCTGATCGGCCTCGCCCAGATGCTGCAGATTGCAACCGCCGCAAAGGTCGGCATGCGGACAGGCAGCCGGGCGCCGCCGTTCGCTCGCCTCGAGCACGCGCTCGCAGCGCGCCTCGACGACCTTGGCATGCGCCCCGAGCACGCGCGCCTCGACCCGCTCGCCGGCCAGCGCTCCGTCGACGAACCAGGTGCGCCCGTCACAGAAACCGATGCCCCGACCGTCGTGAGCGAGTCGCTCGATCACCAGTACCTGTTTCTTGCCCAGCGGAACCTGCGCCTTGCGCTCGCCACCTGCGGGCTGAAAGCGCAAACCGCCGCTGCGTCTTGCCATCAGAAGATCCTGCCGTCGTCGGGGAGCGACCCGGCCGCGCCTTCACCTGCGCGGCCGGGCCAGCGATCAGTGGGCCGCGTCATAGACGCCGGTGGAAAGGTAGCGGTCGCCGCGATCGCAGATGATCGCGACGATCACCGCGTTCTCCAGCTCCTGCGAGAGGCGTAGCGCTGCCGCGACCGCACCACCGGACGATACGCCGCAGAAAATGCCTTCCTCGCGCGCCAGACGGCGCATGGTTTGCTCGGCTTCGGCCTGGGACATATCGACCACGCGGTCGACCCGCTCGGCCTCGAAGATCTTTGGCAGGTACTCGGCAGGCCAGCGGCGAATGCCGGGAATGGCCGCGCCTTCCATCGGTTGCAGGCCGACGATCTGCACGTCCGGGTTCTGCTCCTTGAGATAGCGCGACACGCCCATGATGGTGCCGGTGGTGCCCATCGAGCTGACGAAATGGGTGACGCTGCCGCCGGTCTGCTCCCAGATCTCCGGGCCGGTGCTGTTGTAGTGCGCGATCGGGTTATCGCCATTGGCGAACTGGTCGAGCACCTTGCCGTGCCCCTCGGCCTGCATCTTCAGCGCCAGGTCGCGGGCCCCTTCCATGCCCTCCTCCTTGCTCACCAGGATCAGCTCGGCGCCATAGGCGGTCATCGCCGCCTTGCGCTCGGCGCTGGAGTTGTCCGGCATGATCAGGATCATCCGATAACCCTTGATCGCCGCCGCCATCGCCAGGGCGATGCCGGTGTTGCCGCTGGTGGCCTCGATCAGGGTGTCGCCCGGGCGGATATCGCCGCGCTGCTCGGCGCGGTTGATCATCGACAATGCCGGCCGATCCTTCACCGAACCGGCGGGGTTGTTGCCTTCGAGCTTGACCAGGATGGTATTGCTGGTCTGCCCCGGCATGCGTTGCAGGCGCACCAGAGGCGTGTGGCCGATGCAGTCGGCGATGGTCGGGTAATGCTTAGTCATGGCGTCGGAGCACCGCGGGCATCTGGAAAAGGCGCACATGATACCGGCATCGTCCGATGACGGGCATAGCCGTTAGCCGAAGCGACGAGATGCCGCCCTGACCCAGGGCCTGCCGGCCAACGCCTAGGGGCGCGCGAGAATTCTCGGCGCGGCCTCGACGATCTGCCGCGAAAGGTGCTCCATGCGCGGCGACTGAACCTTCCAGGTGTGCCAGTACAGCGCCAGGTCGAGCGGCTCGTCTGCCGCCAGATCGACCACCTCGCCGCCGCTCAGGGCCTCGCGCATGAGCAGCTCCGGCACCATGCCATAACCAAGCCCGTAGCGAATGGCGTTGAAGTGCGGTTCGGCACCCGGCACGTAGTGGCACGGATAGGCGCCCTCCGGCAGGCCGAAGCGGCGCAGCAGAAACGACGATTGCAGGGTGTCCTTGCGGGTATAGGCAACCACCGGTGCCTTGCGGGCGGCGGCGCGGGTCATCCCGGAGGGGAAATGTTGGTCGCGAAAGGCGGCCGAGGCCACCAGCCGGTAACGCATGCTGCCCAGAGCACTGGCCGTGCAGCCACGCATCGGCTTCGGCTCGGTGCTGATACAGCCGATCGCCAGGCCGGTTTCCAGCAGGCTGTAGGTGTGGTCCTGATCCTCGACGGTCAGGTCGAGCAGGACGCGCTCACGGATCAGAACCTCGGCCAGCGCCGGAAAGAACCAGGTGCCCAGGCTGTCGGCGTTCAGCGCGGCGACCACCACCAGCGGCGCGTCGCTGCGCTCGGCGAGTTCGGCGAGCAGGTCCGCCTCCAGCAGCGTGGCGCGTTTGAGGTACTGCAGCAGGCGCTGGCCGGTCTCGGTGGGCCGGCACGGCCGGCTGCGCACGATCAGTGCGCTGCCCAGTGCGCTCTCGAGCGCACGCACGCGCTGTGAAATCGCCGGCGGGGTGAGATGCAGACGCTGCGCCGCCTGCTCGAAGCTGCCGCTCTTGATCACCGCGCGGAAGGCTTCGGTCTGTTTCGGGTCGAGGTTCACGCGGGCGCCTGCATAAGAAAATATTTGGATGGGCAAAAAATACTTAGCTTCATCAATTGATGCCAGCACAGCCCCATAATCGCGCACCTTTTCGTCGCAGCCCGCCGCTGCGTTCGCCAGGAGCACCGTTGTGGATCTGCTGCACACCATCTATCTGGTCGCCATCACCGCCGAAGCCATGTCCGGCGCCATCATGGGCATGCGCCGCGGCATGGACCTGTTCGGCATCTGCCTGCTCGGCACGGTCACCGCCCTGGGTGGCGGCACCGCGCGCGACGTGCTGCTTGGGCATTACCCGCTGGGCTGGATCGCCAACCCCGAATACCTGGCGTTCACCATCGGCGCGGCCATCGTCACGGCAGTGATCGCCCGCCACCTGCATCACCTGCGCATGATCTTCCTGCTGGTCGATGGCCTGGGCCTGGTGGCATTCACCGTGATCGGTTGCGATGTGGCCATGAGCATGAACGCGCACCCGGCGATCGTGGTGGTCGCCGGCCTGGTCACCGGCATCTTCGGCGGTCTCATGCGCGACGTGCTCTGCACCCAGGTGCCGATGGTGCTGCAACGCGAGCTCTACGCCACGGTCGCGCTGTTCGCCGGCGTGCTCTACGTCGGCCTGCTCTGGCTGGGCGTCAACAACGAGCTGGCCTCGCTGGCAGCGCTGGCGGCCGGCTTCCTGTTCCGCGTGCTGGCGATGACCTTTCGCTGGAAGCTGCCGGACTTCAACGGCAAGGACATCCGCGGGCTGGACTGACCTCACGCCGGCTGGCGGCAACGGGCTACACTAGCGCCCTCGCTTGGGGGATGGACCGTGCTCAAAGACCTGGGAATTCGTGGTCGTGTACTGATACTGACGCTGCTGCCGAGCACCCTGCTGGCAGTCGTGCTTGGCATCTTCTTCACCTGGATGCAGCTGACCGAGCTGCGCTACCAGCTCGACGAGCGCGGCGAACTGATCGCCCAGCAACTGGCGCCGCTGGCGGCGCCGGCGATGAACCTGGGCTACGACAAGCGCCTCCAGCGCATCATCAGCCAGGTGCTCGATCAGACCGACGTGCGCGCCGTGTCGATTCTCGACAAGGACCGCCAGCCGCGCGCCTACGCCGGGCCGCGCATGGTCACCCCCTCGCCGCCGGCCGACCCCGAGGGCCTGACCCGGGTCAGCGGGCTGGACACCACGCGCATCCTGATGCCGGTGCTGGCCCACCACCTCAACCTGGCCGACGAGAGCCGTGCCAACGACCCCACGCTGATCGGCTGGCTCGAACTCGAGGTTTCGCATCAGGGCACGCTGATCCGCGGCTACCGCAGCCTGCTCACCAGCCTGGTGCTGATCGGCGCCGGCCTGCTGATCACCGCGCTGCTCGCCCTGCGCATGAGCCGGGCCATCAGCAAGCCGCTCGAGCGGGTCAAGCTGGCGGTCGCCCAGCTCAAGGAAGGCCACCTGGAAACCCGCCTGCCGGCGCTCGGCAGCCATGAGATGGATGAACTCGCCTCAGGCATCAACCGCATGGCCGAAGCGCTGCAGAGCGCCCAGGAAGAGCTGCAGCAGAGCATCGACCAGGCCACCGCGGACGTGCAGCAGAACCTGGAAACCATCGAGATCCAGAACATCGAACTCGATCTCGCGCGCAAGGAGGCCCTGGAAGCGAGCCGCATCAAGTCCGAGTTTCTCGCCAACATGAGCCACGAGATCCGCACCCCGCTCAATGGCATCCTCGGCTTTACCCACTTGCTGCAGAAGAGCGAACTGACGCCGCGCCAGCAGGATTACCTGGCAACCATCGAGAAGTCCGCCGACAGCCTGCTCGGCATCATCAACGAGATTCTCGACTTCTCGAAGATCGAGGCGGGCAAGCTGGTGCTCGACAGCGTGCCGTTCAACCTGCGCGACCTGATCGAGGAAACCCTGACGATTCTCGCCCCCTCGGCGCACACCAAGCAGCTGGAGCTGATCAGCCTGGTCTACCGCGACACGCCGCTGTCGCTGATCGGCGACCCGCAGCGGCTCAAGCAGGTGCTGACCAACCTGGTCAGCAATGCCATCAAGTTCACCAACGAAGGGACCATCGTCGTGCGCGCGATGGTCGAGGACGAAACCGCCGAGCGTGCGCAGCTGCGCATCAGCGTGCAGGACACCGGCATCGGCCTGACCGACGACGATCTGCGTGCGCTGTTCCAGGCCTTCAGCCAGGCCGACAACTCACTGTCGCGCCAACCCGGCGGGACGGGCCTGGGCCTGGTCATCTCCAAACGCCTGATCGAGCAGATGGGTGGCGAGATCGGTGTCGACAGCATTCCCGAGGAAGGCTCGGAATTCTGGATCAGCCTGAGCCTGCCGAAAGCGCGCGACGACATCGAGGACCAGCCGCCGCCGGCGTTGCGCGAGCTGCGCGTGGCGCTGTACGAGCAGCACTCGCTGGCGCGCCAGGCGCTGCAGCATCAGCTCGAGAGCAGCGGCTTGCAGGCGTACCCGTTCGACAGCCTGGCGGGCATGCTCGAGGGCGTCGCCCAGGCCCGCGACGAAGGTCTGCCGATCGACCTGGCGGTCCTTGGCGTGTCGATCCACGAGCTCGCGCCACTGGCGCTGGCCGAACACATCGAGCGCTTCGAGGCGCTCGGCTGCCGCACCGTGGTGCTCTGCCCCACGATAGACCAGGCCGCCTATCAGGACGCCCTGCCCGACGCCTTCAGCCACACCCGGCTGCAGGCCAAGCCGGCGCGCATGCGCAAGCTGCAACGCGTGCTCGCCGAGTTGGTGCGCCCGCTGCAGCCGGTAGCGCCCGTGCCGACGGCCCCCTCGCATCGCCAGCCGCGCCTGCTCTGCGTCGACGACAACCCGGCGAACCTGCTGCTGGTCGAAACGCTGCTCAGCGACCTGGGGGCGGCCGTGACGGCAGTGGACAACGGCCCCGACGCACTGGCCGCCGTCAAGGAGCAGGTATTCGACCTGGTGCTGATGGATGTGCAGATGCCCGGCATGGACGGCCGTCAGACCACCGAAGCGATGCGCCAGTGGGAATACAAGGCCGGCCGCTCGCCGGTCCCGGTCATTGCCCTGACCGCGCATGCCCTGGCCAACGAGAAGCGGGCCCTGCTGCAGGCCGGCCTCGACGATTACCTGACCAAGCCGATCAGCGACCGCCAACTGGCCCAGGTCATCCTCAAGTGGACCGGCCTCAGCCTGCGCCAGGCCTCGCAGCCCGCCGTCGCCCCGCCCGAGGAAGCGCCGGTGATCGCGCCGGCGGCCGAAGCCCTGCCGGTGCTCGACACTGACGAAGGCCTGCGGCTGGCAGCCGGCAAGGCCGACCTGGCGGCCGAGATGCTGAGCATGCTGCTCGGCTCGCTGGCCCAGGAGCGCTTCGCGATCCGCCAGGCCCGCCAGGCCGGCGACCTGCAGGCCCAGGTCGACCGCGTGCACCGGCTGCATGGGGCCACGCGCTACTGCGGCGTACCGCAGCTGCGCCAGGCCTGCTTGCAGGCCGAGACCCTGCTCAAGCAGCGCGACCCGGCCGCCGAGGCGGCGCTGGACGCACTCGATGCCGCCATCGAACGACTCGAACACGAGGCGCACCGCGCCTCCTGATTTGCCGCCCCGACACCGCCCAGGACAGCTCATGCAGGACCATTCCACTTCGCCCCGCTTCCAGCACGCCGAACTCGATTGGGACGACAGCGGCCAGCCGCAATCGCGCCAGTACGGCGACGTGTACTTCTCTCGCGCCAGCGGCCTGGCCGAGACCGAGCACGTGTTTCTGGCACAGAACGCGCTTGACCGGCGTTTCGCCGAACTGGCGCCGGGGCAGGCCTTCACCATTGGCGAAACCGGTTTTGGCACCGGTCTGAATTTCCTCTGTGCCTGGCAGCTGTTCGACCGGCAGGCGCCGGCCGGGGCGCGCCTGCACTTCGTCAGCGTCGAGAAGCACCCGCTCACCCGGGCCGACCTGCAGCGCGCCCTGTCGCTCTGGCCACAGCTCGAACCCCTGGCCGAGCAGCTGCTCGACCAGTACCTGGCGATCCATCCCGGCTTCCAGCGGCTGAACTTCGCCGATGGGCGAGTGAGCCTGACCCTGCTGGTCGGCGACGTGCTCGACTGCCTGCCGGCGCTGGATGCGCGCATCGATGCCTGGTTTCTCGACGGCTTCGCCCCGGCAAAGAACCCACAGATGTGGCAGCCGGCGCTGTTCGCCGAACTGGCCCGGCTGTCCGCGCCTGGGGCGACACTCGGCACCTTCACCAGCGCCGGCTTCGTGCGCCGAGGGCTGACCGACGCGGGCTTCGACATGCAGCGCGCGCCGGGCTTCGGCCACAAGCGTGAAATCCTCAGAGGCCAGTTCATCGGCGCGCCAACCGCGGTCGCACGCCCGTGGTTCGCCCGCCCAGGCCAGGCGCCTCGAGAACGCCGGGCCCTGGTGATCGGCGCCGGCCTGGCCGGCTGCGCCAGTGCAGCCAGCCTGGCCCGCCGCGGCTGGCAGGTCACCGTGCTCGAGCGTCATGCCGGGCCCGCCGAAGAAGGTTCCGGCAACCCGCAGGGCGTGCTCTATCTCAAGCTCTCGGCCCATGGCACCGCGCTGTCGAGGCTGGTCGTCAGCGGCTTCGGCTACACCCGCCGCCTGCTCGAGCGTCTGCAGCGCGGCCAGGACTGGGATGCCTGTGGCGTGCTGCAGCTGGCCTATGACGACAAGGAGCAACAACGCCAGGCAGAGCTGGCCGGGGCCTTTCCCGAAGGCCTGGTACGGCCGCTGGATCAGGCCGATGCCGAAGCCTTGGCCGGCATCAGCCTGCCGGGCGGCGGGCTGTTCTATCCCGAGGCCGGCTGGGCGCACCCGCCGGCGGTCTGCCGCTATCTGCTGGCACGGCCGAACATCGAACTGCGCCAGCACCGCGCCGTGCTCAGCCTCGAACGCCACGGCGAAAGCTGGCAGGCGTTGGCCGACGGTCAGGTACTCGCCGAAGCACCGGTGGTCGTGCTCGCCGGGGCGGCGGACAGTGCCGATTTCCCGCAGAGCGCCTGGCTGCCGCTCAAGCGCATTCGCGGGCAGATCACCTGCCTGCCGACCACCGCCGCCAGTGTCGCGCTGCGCACCGTGCTGTGCGCCAAGGGCTATGTCGCCCCGGCGCGCGACGGGCAGCACACGCTCGGTGCCAGCTTCAATTTCAAGGGCACCGACACCGCACTCAGTGTCGAGGAACATCAGGCCAATCTCGAGTTGCTCGAAGGCATCTCGCATGACCTGACTGAGCGGCTGCAGGTCGCCGCGCAGCCGCCCGAGCAACTACAGGGGCGTGCGGCATTTCGCTGCACCAGCCCCGACTACCTGCCGCTGATCGGCCCGCTGGCAGATCAGGAGCGCTTCCTGGAGACCTACGCCTCGCTCACCCGCAACGCCCGGCAGATTCCCGATGCGCCGTGCCCGTGGCTGGACGGGCTCTACGTCAACACCGCCCACGGCTCGCGCGGGATGATCAGCACGCTGCTGTCGGGCGAGCTGATCGCTGCCTGGCTGGAGGACGAGCCCCTGCCGCTGCCGCGTGACGTCGCCGAAGCCTGTCACCCGAACCGGTTTCTGGTGCGTCGGCTGGTGCGCGGCGAGGGGTAGGCGTCGCGGCCGATCGTGCTTTCCACATACTCCCCCCCCTATAATCAGCACATTCAAACCGAAGGAAAGCCCGATGCACAAAGCCAGCCTGATCGCCCTGAGCCTGCTCTCGGCGCACCTGTATGCCGCCACTCCCGCCACCGATGACCCGCTGCGCCAGGAAGCCGCGAGCCTGATCCCGCCGTTCCAGCAGCAATTGCTGGCCACGGTGAAACAGGCCATGGCCAGCGGCGGCCCGACCAAGGCGGTGAAGAGCTGTCACCTGCTGGCGCCGGTGATCGCCTCGGAACACAGCCGTGAGCCCTGGCGTGTCGGCCGGACCGCGCTGCGCCTGCGCAATCCGGACAACGCTCCGGACGCCTGGGAGCGCAAGGTGCTGGAGCAGTTCGAACAGCGCGCCGCGGCCGGCGAGCCGCTGGAACAGCTCAATCACGGCGAGGTCATCGGTAACGAGTACCGCTACATGCAAGCCATCGGTACGGGCGAGCCTTGCCTGGCCTGTCACGGCACCGCGGTAAAACCGGAGCTGGTCAGCCTGATTTCCCGCTACTACCCGGACGATCAGGCGCGCGGCTTCAGCCAGGGCGACTTGCGCGGCGCCTTCACCTTGCGCAAGGCTCTGTCCCAGTAACCGGGCGCGCCGGCGCCACCGACCGGAGAAAGCATGCCGTTCACCAAATCCCGTGGCGCTCGACCTAACCGGCGCCGAGGCGGCAGCGCCTGATGGACGCGCTGCTGTTCGAAGCGTTGGGCATCGGCATCGTGCTCGGCCTGTTGCTGGGCCTGACCGGCGCCGGCGGCTCGCTGGTCGCCCTGCCACTGCTATTGAGCCTGCACCTGCCGTTGCGCGATGCGATCGGCGTCAGCCTTGGCGCAGTGGCGATGTCGGCCTTTGTCGGCGCCGTGCCCCGCGCCCGCCTCGGCCAGGTCGCCTGGCGCCCGGCGCTGTTGCTGGCGCTCTGTGGCTTGCCCGGTAACGCGGCCGGTCAGTGGTTGGGACGCTACGTGCCGGAAAAATGGCTGATCGTCGCCTTCTGCCTGCTGGTGCTGTGGTCGGCTGTGCGCATGTGGCGCGGCGCGAAGCTGCCGCTGCGCGAAGGCCGGGCCATGCGCTACCCGGCGCTCGCCGGCATCGGCTTCGGCGTCGGCATGCTGTCGGGCCTGATGGGTGTGGGGGGTGGTTTTCTCATCGTGCCGGCGCTGTTGTGGTTCAGCCCGCTGCCACTGCTGGCCGCCATGGGCACCTCGATGGCGGTGATCGCCCTGGTCAGCGGCGGGGGCTTTCTGCTCTACCTGACCGGCGCACAGCCGCCATTGGCCCTGCTCGCCGGCCTGGCCGGCGGTGGCGCCTGTGGCGTACTCACCGGCAACCGCCTGGCGCAGTACCTCAGCGGCACCCTGCTGCAGCGACTGTTCGCGCTGATGCTGGTCACCGTCAGCCTTTCGCTGGGGGTGCAGAAGCTGCTGCTGGGGCACTGATCAGCCGCGGTCCTGAGGATCGTCCCAGAATGGCCGGCTGATCTCTGCCTCGACGTCGGCGCGGCTCAGCCCCAGATCCTTCAGCGCATGCTCGTCCAGCGCCGCCAGCTGGCGACGTTGGCGCGCCAGCCGATGCCAGCGCCGCAGGCGCGCCAGCAGCCGCCCTGCCGAGAGCGGCGGCAGCCGCCATTCGTCGAACCAACGCAGCGGGTGATGCAGTGGGATTCGTTGCCGGTTCATCGCGTGTCCTCCTCTGGATGGCGAAAGTGTCGCCACCCGGCTACGATCAATCCAACGAATACTTCTGATGCCAGCCATCTGCGAGATTGATCCATGGCCCACTACCCCAGCATCGACACGGAGCTGCTGCGCAGCTTTGTCGCCATCGCCGACCACGGCGGCTTCACCCGTGCCGCCGAAGCGGTCAACCGCACCCAGTCGGCGGTCAGCATGCAGATGAAGCGACTCGAGGAAGACGTGCTGCAGCGCCCGCTGTTCGAGCGCAGTGGCCGGCAGGTAACGCTCACAGCCGAGGGCCAGGTGCTGCTCGGCTACGCCAGGCGCATCCTCAAGCTGCACGGCGAGGTGATCACCACACTGCGCCAGCCGCACATGGTCGGCGCGGTGCGCATCGGCACGCCGGACGATTACGTGATGCGCTTCCTGCCCGGCATCCTGGCGCGCTTCGCCCAGGCCTATCCGCTGGTCCAGGTAGAGGTGCATTGCGAACCGTCCGGGCAACTGCTGGGGCGCAAGGATCTCGACCTGACCATCGTCACCCGCGAACCGGGCACCGAGATCGGTCAACTGCTGCGCCAGGAGCGCTTCGTCTGGGCCGAAGCGGCCGGCTTCGACCTGCATCAGCAACGGCCGATACCGCTGGCAATGTTCAACAGTGGCTGTTTCTGCCGTGCCTGGGTGTGCAACGCGCTGGAGGCGGCAGAAATCGACTACCGCATCGCCTACACCAGCCCGAGCCTGTCGGCGATCATGGCGCTGGTCGGCGCCGGCCTGGCAGTGACCGCTCAGTTGCAGAGCCTGATTCCCACCGACCTGCGCATTCTCGGCGAGGCCGAAGGGCTGCCGCCGCTGCCGCTGTCGAGCATCGTGCTACTGCGCAACGCACAGACCCAGTCGCCGGTAACCGAGGCACTGGCCGAGTACATCGTCGACGGCTTCCGCCAGTAGCGCTCAGCCGACTTCGCCGCAGAGGCTGGCCGCGCGCAGCAGCGCCGCGGTGATCGCATGCCGTTCCCAGTCCGGCAGCGCGGCAAAGCGCGCACGGAACTCGGGCGGCAGCAGCGGCGGCGCTTCCTGCAGCAGCGCGCGCCCCTCGTCCGTCAGCAGCAACCACTGGCGGCGCCGATCGGACTCATCGCGATGGCGGCGCAGCAGGCCACCCTCTTCGAGTCGATCCAGCACACCGGACAGCGTTGCCGCCGTCAGGCTGACCCGCCGGCTGAGTGCGCTGGCCGTCTGCTGCCCCTCGCCGGCCAGCACCTGCAGGATCATCAGCTGCACGGGCGTCAGCCCGCCGAAACGCGCCAGGCGTTTGGCGTGCACTTCGGCGTCCTGCTGCAAGCGCCGCAGGGCCTGGAACAGGCTCAGGTCGAAGATGCTCCCACCCGCGATATCAGTTTCACTCGAAAGCTTTCCTTCACTCACAATTAGATAACTCATTGAGTAATAACTTTGACATCAAAGCATTAATTTGCTTTGGTGTAAAAGACGTGGCGGCCCGTCGCCCGCTCGAGGGTTCATACGAGCGCAGCCTGCCCAGGGCTGAACCAACCGTGCGACGCGCCAGTCAGACTCCCCAACGGCACAACCGGTAAGGAACTTATGTGTGGCATAGCTGGAGAACTTCGCTTCGATAACCAACCGGCCGATCTGGCAGCGGTTGAACGAATCACCCAACACCTCACGGCTCGCGGCCCGGACGCCTGCGGGTTCCATAGCCAGGGCCCGCTCGCCCTCGGCCACCGCCGGCTGAAGATCATGGATCTGTGCGAAGCCTCGGGGCAGCCGATGATCGACCCGACGCTCGGCCTGGCGATGGTCTTCAATGGCGCCATCTACAACTACCCGGAACTGCGTGCCGAGCTCGAAGGGCTTGGCTATCGCTTCTTTTCCGACGGCGACACCGAAGTCCTGCTCAAGGGCTATCACGCCTGGCGCGAGGCGCTGCTGCCCCGCCTGAATGGCATGTTCGCCTTTGCCATCTGGGAGCGCGACAGCGGCCAGCTGTTCATCGCCCGCGATCGCCTCGGCATCAAACCCCTGTATCTGTCGCGTACCGGCAAGCGCCTGCGGTTCGCCTCGAGCCTGCCTGCGCTGCTGCAGGGCGGCGATATCACCGGCGAGCTGAACCCGGTCGCGCTCAATCACTACATGAGCTTTCACGCCGTGGTTCCGGCGCCGGACACGCTCATCGCCGGCATCGAGAAAATGCCGCCAGCGAGCTGGATGCGCATCGACAGCCAGGGCACCGTGACCACCCAGCGCTGGTGGGAATTGCGTTTCGGTGCGGACGAGAGCGAGCAGGATTACAGCTTCGAGGACTGGCAACAGAAGACCCTCGACACGCTGCGCGAAGCCGTGGCGATCCGCCAGCGCGCAGCGGTGGATGTCGGCGTGCTGCTCTCCGGCGGGGTGGATTCGAGCCTGCTGGTGGGCCTGCTGCGTGAGGCGGGGGTCGGCGAAAACCTGCTGACCTTCTCCATCGGCTTCGAGGATGCCGGCGGCGAACGCGGCGACGAGTTCAACTACTCGGACCTCGTCGCGCGGCACTTCCAGACGCGCCATCACCAGCTGCGCATCCGCGAACGCGAGATTCTCGAGCAGTTGCCCGCGGCCTTTCGTGCGATGAGCGAGCCGATGGTCAGCCACGACTGCATCGCCTTCTATCTGCTGGCACGCGAAGTCTCCAAGCATTGCAAGGTGGTGCAGAGCGGCCAGGGCGCCGACGAGTTGTTCGCCGGTTACCACTGGTATCCGCAGGTCGATGGCGCCAGCGATCCGGCCGCCGCCTACCTTAAGGCGTTCCGCGACCGCGACTACGAGGAGTACCAGGCACTCATGCAGGCACGCTGGCACAAGGGCGACTTCTCCGGCGATTTCGTTCGCCAGCACTTTGCCCAGCCTGGTGCGGACGCCGCAGTGGACAAGGCGCTGCGCATCGACAGCACCGTGATGCTGGTCGACGACCCGGTCAAGCGCGTCGACAACATGACCATGGCCTGGGGCCTGGAGGCGCGCACCCCGTTTCTCGACTACCGCGTGGCCGAGCTTTCGGCCCGCATTCCGGCACGCTACAAGCTGCCCGAGGGCGGCAAGTACGTACTCAAGGAAGCCGCGCGCCAGGTCATCCCGGCCGAAGTCATCGACCGTCCGAAAGGCTATTTCCCGGTGCCCGGCCTCAAGCATCTGCAAGGGGACACGCTCGACTGGGTTCGTCAGTTGCTGCTCGACCCGAGCCAGGATCGCGGCCTCTACCAGACCGATGCCATCGAGCGGCTGCTCGCCGATCCGGATGGCCAGTTGACCCCGCTGCGCGGCTCAAAACTCTGGCAGCTGGCAGCGGTCAACCTATGGTTGAGCGAACAAGGCCTCTAAGCACAGGCTCGCGCGCGCCAGCCGCGGCTCCCTGGCGGAAGCCCGGCCTCGGCGCAGCCTGAGCCACCTTCAAGGAAACGCACCATGCAGAAGTCTCAAGCCTACGGACAGCGCCTGCTGCGCGGCCAGACGCCGTCCTACCAGCGTCTGCAGCAGCGGCTGGCCGAAGACGGCCGTGAGGAACCGGGCGCCCCGGTCAGCGTGCATTGCGGCTGGGGTCGCATTCTCATCGGCCACACCTACCCGGACCCGGCCGAGCTCGCCACCGACCTGCTCAACGAGAAGCCCGGCGAGCGCGACATTGCCCTCTATGTGGCGGCGCCACACCAGGTGCTGGCGCATGCGCCGCAGCAGCTGTTTCTCGACCCGTCGGACACGCTGCGCATCTGGTTCACCGATTACCGCCCGGCGCAAAAAGGTGTACGGGGTTTCTGCGTGCGCCGCGTGCAGAACGAGGCGGACTGGCAGGCCGTCAATGCGCTGTACCAGAGCCGCGGCATGATGCCCGTCGAGCCGGGGCGCTGCACCCCGCGCGAGGAAGGCGGGCCCGTCTACTGGCTGGCCGAAGACGAGAGTTCCGGGCAGATCCTCGGCAGTGTCATGGGTCTGAACCATCACAAGGCCTTCAACGATCCTGAGCTCGGCTCGAGCCTGTGGTGCCTCGCGGTATCGCCCAGCTGCCCGCGCCCGGGTGTCGGCGAAGCGCTGGTACGGCATCTCATCGAGCATTACATGGGCCGCGGGCTGGCCTACCTCGACCTCTCCGTGCTGCACGACAACAGCCAGGCCAAGGCCCTGTACGCCAAGCTCGGTTTCCGCGACCTGCCGACCTTCACCGTCAAACGCAAGAACAGCTTCAACCAGCCGCTGTTCCTCGGCCCGGGGCCCGAAGCGGAGCTCAACCCCTACGCCAGGATCATTGTCGACGAAGCGCGTCGGCGCGGCATCGAGATCGCCATCGATGACGCCGAGGCCGGGTTGTTCACCCTGACCCAGGGTGGGCGCCGGGTACGTTGCCGCGAGTCGCTGTCGGACCTGACCTCGGCTGTCAGCATGACGCTGTGCCAGGACAAGCAACTGACCCACCGCACGCTCGCCCGCGCCGGCATTCGCCTACCCGCTCAGCAGCTTGCAGCCAGCGCGCAGGACAACGCCGCGTTTCTCGCCGAGCATGGCAGCGTGGTGGTCAAGCCGGTGAACGGCGAGCAGGGCCAGGGGGTTGCGGTCGACCTGCGCGACGCCGAGGCGCTAGAGCACGCCGTCGAGCGCGCCCGGCAGTTCGACGGCCGGGTGCTGCTGGAGAGCTACCACCCAGGGCTCGACCTGCGCATCGTGGTGATCGGCTACGAGGTGGTCGCCGCGGCGATTCGTCGTCCCGCCCAGGTCATCGGCGACGGCCGCAACACCATCGGCGCGCTGATCGAAGCGCAGAGCCGGCGGCGCCAGGCGGCTACCGGCGGCGAAAGCCGGATTCCGCTGGATGACGAAACCCACCGCTGCCTGCAGGAAGCCGGGCTCGATGTCGACAGCGTGCTGGAGCAAGGCCGGCAGCTGGCCGTACGGCGCACCGCCAACCTGCATACCGGAGGCACCCTGGAAGACGTCACCGAGCAACTGCATCCGGAACTCGCCGACGCTGCGGTACGCGCGGCGCGGGCGCTGGACATTCCCGTGGTCGGCCTGGACCTGCTGGTCGAGGCCGCCGATCGCCCGGACTACGTCTTCATCGAGGCCAACGAGCGCGTTGGCCTTGCCAACCATGAGCCGCAACCGACGGCCGAGCGCTTCATCGACCTGCTGTTCCCGCTCAGCCACAACACGCACTGAGCGACGAGCAGGCCTCTCTGTCGACCGGCCGCGCGAAGCACGGCCGGCGCGCTTCCATTCCCTTGCAAGCACGCGGCTCGGTGCCGCAATGGAGTTCAAGCCCATGCATGCAACGCTACCTGAACCCGATCTCAACTATCTGCAACGCATCCTTCTGGAAATGCTCGCCATTCCCAGCCCGACCGGCTTCACCGACACCATCGTGCGCTACGTCGCCGAGCGGCTGAAGGAGCTGAACATTCCCTTCGAGCTGACCCGTCGCGGCACCATCCGCGCGACGCTCAAGGGCCGGCGCTACAGCCCGGACCGTGCCGTCGCGGCGCACCTCGACACCATTGGCGCGATCGTCCGGGAAATTCACGACAGCGGCCGGCTGGGGCTGGCCCCGGTGGGCTGCTGGTCCAGTCGTTTCGCCGAAGGCAGCCGGGTCAGCGTGTTCACCGATACCGGCGTGATAAGGGGCAGCGTGCTGCCACTGCTTGCCTCCGGCCACGCCTTCAATACCGCCGTGGATGACGCACCGATCAGCTGGGACCACGTCGAACTGCGCCTGGATGCCTACACCTACAGCCGCGCCGAGACCGAAGCGCTCGGCGTCAATGTCGGTGACTTCGTCGCCTTCGACCCGCTGCCGGAATTCACCGAGAACGGTTACATCAGCGCCCGCCACCTGGACGACAAGGCTGGCGTCGCCGCCCTGCTGGCGGCGCTCAAGGCCGTGGTCGACAGCGGCCGCGAGCCGCCGATCGACATCCATCCGCTGTTCACCATCACCGAGGAAACCGGCTCCGGCGCCGCCGGTGCCCTGCCCTGGGACGTCAGCGAATTCGTCGGCATCGACATCGCGCCGGCGGCCAAGGGGCAGGCCTCGAGCGAGCACGCCGTGACCGTGGCGATGCAGGATTCCGGCGGCCCCTATGACTATCACCTGTCGCGGCACCTGCTGAAGCTGGCGACCGAGAACGAGATCCCGGTGCGCCGGGACCTGTTCCGCTACTACCACAGCGACGCACAGTCGGCGATCGAGGCGGGCCACGACATCCGCACCGCCCTGCTCGCCTTTGGCTGCGACGCCACCCATGGCTACGAGCGCACGCACATCGACAGCCTGGCCGCCATGGCGCGCCTGCTTGCCGGCTACATGCTGAGCCAACCGGTGTTCGCCAGCGACGCCCACCAGGCACAGGACTCCCTGGATCGCTTCAGCCATCAACTGGAGCACGATGCGCAGATGGAGAGCGAAACCCGTGTCCCGCCGGTGGACTCGCTGCTCGGTCGGCAGACGGACCGAGGCTGAAACGGGCGTGACAAAGCACCGGCTTCGATCACTCAAGGGTTGCCGCAAGCGGCAGGTCTGGGCACAGTAGCGCCCCGTCAGCGGATGTTTTCCGGGCTGCCTGGGCATTGACGCCAAACGGCAGCCTTTTTTGCGCGCTCGCACCGTTGGCACCATCGCCCAGCCAGCCTCACGGAATCGATCATGTTGGCGCGTCTCTGCCTGATGACCCTGCTCGTCCTCTGCCTGTCCGCCAGGGCCTGGGCGCTATCGCCGATCGAAGTCGACTCCCCGGACTTCCGACAGAACCTCGGCCCGGCGGTGCAGTATCTGGAAGACCCACAGGGCTCGCTGACCGTCGACGACGTGCTCGGGCTGCCCGACCGGCACTTCCATAAGGTTCAGGGCACGCACCTCAACCGCGGCAAGAACGATTCGACCTGGTGGCTGCGGCTGTCGCTCGACAACCAGTTGGCGCAGTCGCTGCAAGGCTTTCTCGAGATCGACTACGGCCTGCTCGACCACATCGAACTCTTTGTCCGGACTCCCGATGGCCGTCTGAGTCGCCAGCTCTCCGGCGACGAAATGCCCTTCTCGCAGCGCCCGGTCAAGGTCAGCAGCTTCTGGTTCCCCACTGAATTGCCCCCCGGCACCAGCACGCTGGTGCTGCGCATCAAGACCAGCAGCACCCTCTACGTACCGCTGTACTTTTCCACCACCAGCGCCAGCGCCCACGCCCAGGAGTACACCGCCGGAGTCAGCGGCGCTTTCTACGGCGTGCTGTTCGCGATGTTCTGCTACAACCTGTTTCTCTTCGTCTCACTGCGCGAGCCGGCCTATTTCTGGTACCTGATCTACAACCTGAACGTCGGCCTGTTCGCGCTGGCCTTCGACGGCCTGCTCGCCCGCTGGCTGCCCGAGCACAGCGCCCTTGTAGCCACCGCCATCTATGCGCTGATGTTCAGCCACTGCCTCGTGGCGATCCAGTTCAGCCGTCACTTCCTGCATACCCGCGAGCACTTCCCTCGGCTCGACGGCGCACTGCGCGTCGCCCTGCTGCTCGCGCTGCTGGCGCTGATCTCCGGGCCGCTGTTGCCCTTGCAGACCTGGAGCGTGCAGGCAAGCATCACGGTCATCGTGACCTCCATCGGGCTGCTGGCCACCGGTGCCTTCGTCTGGCGCCATGGCGTGCGCTACGGGCTGTACTACACGCTGGCCTGGGGCGTGCTGCTGGCTTCCTTCGTCATCGTCACCGCCGGCTCGCTCGGCTTCGAGCTGTTCGGCCTGTACGGCCCGGCGGTGGTCAAGACCAGCGTGACCTTCGAACTGATCACCCTGTCGCTTGGCCTCGCCGATCGCATCAACCGCCTGAAGGAGGAAGGCTTCCGCTCGCGGCAGGCGGCCGAACAGGCCCACAGCGAAAGCGAGGCCAAGGGCCGCTTCCTGGCCAAGATGAGCCACGAGATCCGCACACCGCTCAATGGGGTGCTGGGCATGCTGCAGCTGCTGCGCGAAACCGAGCTCGACCGCAGCCAGCGGTTCTACCTCGACACCATCACCAGCTCGGGCAACTCGCTGATGAAGGTGATCAACGACATCCTCGACTATGCCCGCATCGGCTCGGGCAAGCTCAGCCTCGAAGACATCGAATTCGATCTTGAGGCGCTGATCTCCGAAACCATCAGCCTGTTCGCCGCGCAGGCATTGAAGAAGCAACTGAGCCTGCACGTCGGGCTGCAGGCCCAGGTGCCGCGCCGCGTGCGTGGCGATCCGACTCGGCTCAAGCAAGTGCTGATGAACCTGCTGAGCAATGCGCTGAAATTCACCGAGCAGGGCTATGTACGCCTGGATGTCGCCTGCATCCAGACCACCGAAGGCCAGACGCGCCTGCATTTCTGCGTCAGCGACAGCGGTATCGGCATGCGCGCGCAAGTCCTGGCCACGCTATTCGAGTCGTTTTCGCAAGGCGACTCGAGTACCACCCGCCGCTACGGTGGCAGCGGCCTCGGGCTCGCCATCAGCAAGGAGCTGGTTGAAATGATGCAGGGGCAGATCCGGGTGCAGAGCGCCCCGGGCCAGGGCAGCCGTTTCAGCTTCGACATCCCGCTGCGCAGCGCCGCCGACGACAACGACCCGCTACGCCCGTTGCTGGCTGGCCAGCCCGCCTTGCTGGCCTCGCTGGACAACCAGGGACTCGACTCGCTGAGCCACCTGTTGCGACGCTGGGGCATGCGCACCGAGCGCTGCCACGAGCCCGAGCGCCTGGTCGACTACCTTGACGACTATCCCGTCCCGCCGTTGCTGGTTCTGCTTGAGCCCTGGCCGGGTAGGCCCAGCGAGTGGGTGAAGCGCCTGGAAGCCCAGTTGCCCAGGCTGCAGCCGGTGCTGCTGCTGTTCTCGCCACTGCACCGGCAGGCACCGAGCTCCAACCATCTGCGCCTGGCCTGCGTACCGCTGCCGCTGCAGAGCGGCCCGCTGCGTGAGGCCCTGCAGGGCCTCTACGAGGCGCCTCCCGGGCCGGCCGACCACACGCAAGCCGGCGCCGAAACCGGCACGACGCCCGCAGTGCTGATTGCCGAGGACAACCCGGTGAACCAGATGGTGCTTCGCGGGCTGCTGAAAAAGCGCGGCTACCAGGTGAAGCTGGCCGAGAACGGCGCGGCCACCGTACAGCTGTACCGACGCGACCCCGGTGCCGTTCAGCTGATTCTCATGGATTGCGAAATGCCCGAGCTTGACGGCTACGAGGCCAGCCGGCAGATTCGCGCGCTGGAAGCCGAACAGGGCTGGCCGCGGGTACCCATCCTCGCCGTGACCGCGCATTCGCTGGACGAGCAGCGAGCGCGGGCGCGCGCTGCCGGCATGGACGGCTTCCTGGCCAAACCGGTGGTCGCCGACGAGCTCTATGCCTGTCTCGAGCGCCACCTGCATACAGCGCTCAGCGAGTGACCCGACGACCGATGCTGATTCCCCATGACCTGCTCGAAGCCGACACCCTGACCCGTCTGATCGAGGATTTCGTCACCCGCGAGGGCACCGACAACGGCGACGAGACGCCGCTGGACACGCGCGTGGCCCGGGTGCGCCGGGCGCTGGACAAGGGCGAGGCGGTAATCGTGTTCGACCCGGACAGCCAGCAATGTCAGCTGGCGCTCAAGCGCGACGTGCCCAAGGCCTGGCTGGAGGACTGAGCGCGCTCAGCCCAGCAGGGCGCTCTCGCGCTCCCAGGCGCAGCGCAGGCGCATCTCGCTGTGCTCCGGGCTGTGGCAGCCGCTGTCGGTCTCCCAACGAAAGGTGTGCGAGCCGTTCAGCTCGGTTTCCAAGTGCACCACGGCGCTGCTCCAGTACAGGCGGCGCAACAGTTGCTCGAAGCGCTCCACCCAGAGCGACCACTCGTATTCGATGGCCGGATAGCTGGCGCCGAAGTGGATGATCTGCGTCTGGTAGAGGCCCTGCTCCGCCTGGCGGCAGAAGGAAAACATCTCGCGGCCAAGAAACGGCCAGGCTTCGCCGCGCGGCAGGGCCTCCAGCGCGGCTCGGTTGCACTCACGGCGACGGCGGCACTCGTCGGGGTCGGCAGCCGGCCAATCGCGGATGCAGCCGTATACGATGGATTCGGACTCCAAGCGACAACTCCGATCAGGCCTGGGCGGAAACGGCCAGCTTTCTAGCACAGCGCGAAGCGGCGGTCATCCGGACTGAGGCGGGATATGAAGCAGGCCACAGCTCTGCCCCGCGCTAGTGCCGCGCACGCAGGCGCAGCGCCAGCACACTCATGCAGGCGGCCATCGCCGCCAGCACCAGAAAGGGGGTGCGGTAATTTCCCGCCAGATCACGACCGAGGCCGCTGAGCACCGGAGACAGACAGGCCAGGCTGTACCCGGTGCACAGCATCATCGCGGTCAGCCGACTGACCGCCAGGGGCGAGCCGGCCTCGTACATTGGCAGTACCAGCGCCAGCGAGAAGGTGCCGTTGAGCGCCACTCCGAGCAGCATGCACACCAGGAGCGGCTGCCAGCCGGGACGCAAGGCGATTGCCGCCAGGCAGGCCGTGGCCAGCACGCCGCACCCGGCCATCAGCAGATGCCGGCGCCCGAAGCGCTGTGCCAGCCAGGGCATGGCGAAGGCGCTGGGCAGGCCGATCAGCATGAAGCCGCTGAAGAAGGCATTGCTTTGCAACAGGCTGAAGCCGGCCTCGTGATAACGCGCCACCAGCCAGGTCGCCAAGGCATAGAAGAGCCCCGCCTGCAGCGCGAAGTAGACGCTCACCAGCCAGGCACGCGGCTCGTGCCAGGGCAGCCCGGCGCGCTGCTCGGTGCCGGGCTCGGCGCGGCTGGGCAAGCGCATCCAGAGCAGCAGCGCCAGCAACGCGGGCAGCGCCCAGAAGGCCAGCCCGAGCGTCCAGCGTTCGCCGAGCAGCTGAGTGACCGGCGCAGTCAGTACCACGCCGAGGGTGCCGCCAATGGCCATGCTCAGCGAATACCAGGCGGCCGTCTGACCGATCCGCTCGAGGAAGTGACGCTTGATGTAGCCCGACAGCAGCGGACCGGCGATGGCGATGCCGGTACCGACGACGGCCGCGCTGCCGATCAGCACGACCGGTTGCTCGGCAAAGAGGCGCAGGGTCAGTGCGGCGGCGATGAGCAGCATGCACAGGGCGATGGCCCGTTCCAGCCCCCAGCGCACCGCCAGACGCGGCGCCAGCGGGGCCAGCAGGCCCATCAGCAGCACCGGCAATGCGGTCGTCAGGCTGACCACGCCGCGACCGAGCCCGAGCTCGGCGGCAATGCGTTCGATCAGTGGGGCGAAGGAAGTGATGCCAGGGCGAAGGTTGATGGCGGCCAGTACCAGAGCCAGCATCAACACGGCGCGGGAAGGTTTGCTCACGATTTGCGTGCCTGCTCAAGCCGGGGCAGGCAACCCTACCCCCGGGCGCGCCAAGCGGCAAGCATTCCCGACCGCTCGATCAGGTTTTTCCCTTGCTGCGCTTCTTCTCGGCCAGCAGCGCCATTTCCTCGTAGATGGCCTGCGGGTTCTGCTGCTTGAGCTTCCAGGCCATGCGCCCTTCTTCGTGCGGCAGAATCATGAAGGTTCCCTTGGCGATCTCCTGGTAGATGTACTCGGCGATGTCGGCCGCGGTGATCGGCGAGCCGGCCAGCAGCTTGGCCACCTGTTCCTTCATGTTCGGCGTCGGGCCGCGGAACGAATCGAGCAGGTTGGTCTGGAAGAACGACGGGCATACCACATGCACCGCCACCTCCTGCTGCCGCAGCTCGACCAGCAGACTTTCGGAGAGCGCGACCACACCGGCCTTGGCGACGTTGTAGTTGCTCATCGCCGGAGCCTGCATCAGCGCGGCCATCGAAGCGATGTTGATTAGGCGCCCCTTGCTGCGCTGCAGCAGCGGCAGAAAGGCCTTGCAACCCTTGACCACGCCCATCAGGTTGATCGCGATCTGCCACTCCCAGTCTTCGAGCGATAGCTCCTCGAAGAACCCGCCCGAGGCAACGCCGGCGTTGTTGACCACTACATCGATGCCGCCGAGCTTTTCCTCGCAGGTCTGGGCCAGGGCGATGAGCTGGCTATAATCACGCACGTCGCAGCGCTGGGTAAAGCCGTCCCCACCGGCATCGCGCACCATTGCCAGGGTTTCGGCAAGTCCTGCCTCGTTGACGTCCGAGAGTGCCAGGCGCCAGCCTTCACGCGCCCAGCGCAGGGCGATCTCGCGTCCCAGTCCCGAGCCTGCGCCCGTAATCATCATGCGGTTCTGCATCGTTCGCTGCCTTCTTGTTGTTTGCTCGCGGTGGGCCGGAGTCTAGCGAAAGCGCAGTGGGCGGCCGTCGACCATCAGGGCGATGAATGCCCCTGGCAAACCGTGCCGTCACCCCTGCCGCAGAACGAAAAAAGGCAGCCCGAAGGCTGCCTTTTTCATTACCGCTGCGGTCAGTGTGCAACTGCACCCGTCGCGCCCAGACCGGTCTGCGAACGCACGAACTGCGGGAAGAAGCGAGCACGCTCTTCCTCTGCCGCCTTGGACTTGTCGGTAACCGAGAAGAACCACAGGCCCGCGAACGACGCGATCATCGCGAACAGCGCCGGGTACTTGTACGGGAAGATCGCCTGCTCGAAGTGCAGTACGTCGACCCATACGGTCGGGCTGAGGATGGTCAGCAGCAGCGCGGTGATCAGACCCATCGCGCCGCCGAGCAGGGCGCCGCGGGTGGTCAGGTTCTTCCAGTACATGGAAAGGAACAGAATCGGGAAGTTGCAGCTGGCTGCCACGGAGAACGCCAGGCCCACCATGAAGGCGATGTTCTGCTTCTCGAAGGCGATGCCGAGCAGGATGGCGACCACACCCAGCGCCAGGGTGGTGCGCTTGGTGACCTTCATCTCGTCTTCCTCGCGCGCCTTGCCCTTCTTGATCACGCAGGCATAGAGGTCGTGCGCGACCGCCGAAGCGCCGGCCAGCGCCAGCCCGGCAACCACGGCCAGGATGGTGGCAAAGGCCACGGCGGAAATGAAGCCGAGGAAGAAGTTGCCGCCCACGGCCTTGGCCAGGTGGATTGCGACCATGTTGCTGCCGCCGACGATGGCGCCGGTGGCGTCCTTGAACTCCGGATTGGTCATCACCAGCAGGATCGCGCCGAAGCCGATGATGAAGGTCAGGATGTAGAAGTAGCCGATGAAGCCGGTGGCGTAGAACACGCTCTTGCGGGCTTCCTTGGCGTCACCCACGGTGAAGAAGCGCATCAGGATGTGCGGCAGACCAGCGGTGCCGAACATCAGCGCCAGGCCCAGGGAGATTGCCGAAATCGGGTCGGAAACCAGACCGCCGGGGCTCATGATCGCCTGCTTGTTCGGGTGCAGCGCGACGGCCTCGGCAAACAGACGGCTGAAGTCGAAGCCGACGTTGTACATCACCATCACCGCCATGAAGGTTGCGCCCGAGAGCAGCAGCACGGCCTTGATGATCTGTACCCAGGTGGTCGCCAGCATGCCGCCGAACATCACGTACATGACCATCAGCACGCCGACCATCACCACGGCGACCAGGTAATCGAGGCCGAACAGCAGCTGGATCAGCTTGCCGGCACCCACCATCTGGGCGATCAGATAGAAGGCCACGACGATCAGCGAACCGAACGCCGAGAGCACGCGGATCGGCGTCTGGCCGAGGCGATAGGACGCGACGTCGGAGAAGGTGAACTTGCCCAGGTTGCGCAGGCGCTCGGCCATCAGGAACAGGATCACCGGCCAGCCGACCAGGAAGCCGATCGAATAGATCAGGCCGTCATAGCCGCTGGTGAACACCAGTGCGGAAATACCGAGGAAGGATGCAGCCGACATGAAGTCGCCAGCGATCGCCAGGCCGTTCTGGAAGCCGGTGATGCTGCCGCCGGCGGTGTAGTAATCGGAAGTGGAGGTGTTGCGCTTGGCCGCCCACTTGGTGATGCCCATCGTGAAGATGATGAACACCACGAACATGCTGATAGCGGTCCAGTTGGTTGCCTGCTTCTGGACGTCGCCAGTCAGGGCATCGGCAAACAGCGCCGGAGAAGCTGCCAGCAGCGCGGCAGCGATCAGAAAACGGGCAATCATCTTATTTCTGGGCCTCTTTCAGGATTTCCTGAGTCATGCGGTCGAACTCACCGTTGGCGCGCTGTACGTAGACGCCGGTGAGCGCGAATGACAGGAAGATCAGCCCCAGACCGGCCGGGATGCCCCAGGTGGTCACGGAACCGGCGCTCAGGGGGGAGCCGAGCAGCTTGGGATCGAAAGCGATCACCAGGATGAAGGCGAAGTACGACGCGAGCATGATGACGGCCAGCGTCCAGGCGAAGCGGCCGCGCTTGGCAACCAGCTCTTGGAAGCGTGGGTCGGCATGGATCTGCCGGTAAACATTTTCATTGTTCATTGGATTGTCTCCACACGATCACAGGCCGCCCGGTGGCGACCAGGCGGCTAATTTACGGTCGGCAAAGGCGATTTCCACCCGACTTTAGTCTGGCTGCATATCGCTGAAACGGCCGTTTCAGAGCCGCTCCAACATCCTGAAATATCTTGTAAGCCGCGGTGCGCGGGCCTTCCGTGCCAGCAGGCATGACTTTTGTCATGGCGCACGAACATGAATCCTGTGCATGAAAAAGTGACGAAGCGGGCCATACATCGGCACCGGCATGGCAGATGCGGCCCGATAACCACGGCGTGACATGGGTCACGGACTCAAGCGCCTCGCTGGCGCCATCGAGATAACGCCCTCCCCTGTCTGCCCGTTTGAGGCTCGGCTAAGATGCGCGCCCCGCTCAACGAGCCTTCGCAATGCACGCTTCCGCCCGTCGCCCACTCCTGCCGTTGTTGCTTGCCAGTGTCCTGGCGCTGTCCGCCATGGCGCTGTTCTGGTACCAGCAGGGCCGAGCCGTACCGCTGCCGGATCTGACCCGGGCCGGCAAGCTGCAGTGCGCGTCCTACAGTCCGTTCGATAAGGATCAGTCCCCCTTCGACCAGCCCTTGCGGCTGCGCCCGGAGCGCATCGACGCCGATCTGGCGCTGCTCGCCGAACGCTTCAGCTGCGTGCGAACCTATTCGATGGAGGGGCTCGAGGCAGTGCCCGAACTGGCTCGCAAGCACGGGCTGCGGCTGCTGCTGGGCGCCTGGGTGAGCCGTGACCCACAGGCCACGCGCCGCGAGATCGAGCAACTGATACGCACCACGCAGGCCAACGCCGATCTGGTGGATGCCGTGATCGTCGGCAACGAGGCACTGCTGCGCAAGGAAGTCACCGCCGGCCAGCTGATCGCGCTGATCGAAGAGGTCAAGGCCGCCGTTGCGGTCCCGGTCACCTACGCCGACGTCTGGGAGTTCTGGCTGCGTCACCCTGAGGTGGCGCCGGCGGTGGATTTCCTGACCATCCACCTGCTGCCCTATTGGGAAGATGAACCGACCGGCATCGACGACGCACTGCGACAGGTCGCCGAGGTTCGCCGGACGTTCGGCAATGCCTTCGCACCAAAGGATATTCTCATCGGCGAGACCGGCTGGCCGAGCGAAGGTCGCCAGCGCGAGACCGCCGTGCCAAGCCGCATCAACCAGGCGCTGTTCGTTCGCGGCTTCGTGCAGCTGGCCGAAGCCAATGGCTGGCGATACAACCTGATCGAAGCCTTCGACCAGCCATGGAAGCGCATCAGCGAAGGGGCCGTCGGCGGCTTTTGGGGGCTCTACGACGCTGACCGACAGGACAAGCACATTCTCGTCGGGCCGGTCAGCAACCTGCCGCACTGGCCGCTGTGGCTAGCCGGCGCGGCTGCGCTCTGGTTGCTCGCCCTGCTGGCGGCCGGCATTCCGGGCGACCGCCGTGCAGCCGCCAGCCTGCCCATCCTCGCGGCACTTGGCGCCTCCCTGACGATGGCATTCGCCGAACTGGCGCTGGTAACCAGCCGCACGCTTGGCGAGGCGGCCTGGGCTGGCGCATTGATCGTCCTGAATCTGCTGGTGCTGCTGCACGCCGCGCTCGCTGCCGGCAGCCGACGGGGCTGGCGCGGGCATGCCTTCGCCTGGATCGAGGCACGCGCCGGCTGGCTGCTTCTGGCCGCAGGTTTCGCTGGCGCGGTGACCATGCTGGCGCTGGTGTTCGACGCCCGCTACCGGAGCTTCCCGAGTACCGCGCTGCTGCTGCCGGGACTGGTCTGCACCCTGCGCCCAGCCGTCGCCGCGCGCCGCGAGCTAAGCCTGCTGGCCGCCCTGATCGCCGCCGGCATCGCACCGCAACTGTTGCAGGAAGGGCTGGACAACCAGCAGGCGCTGGCCTGGGCAGGGACTGCCGCGCTGCTGGTCGTGGCGCTGTGGCGCGGCATTCGTCGGGCGGCGGATCGTCACCGCGCCGGGGCGCAACAATCGTCCGCGGCCGCCTGACGTCGTACCAGTCGCAAGCCGGCCAGTACCACAGCGAAGGCGGCCAGGCTCGCGCTGTAGAGCACCAGCGCAGCCACACCGCAGAACAGCGAAAACACCGCCAGCCAGCTGCCCAGCGGCCGGCGAATGAGGCTGGCGACCAGCGCACCGGCCAATGCCAACCAGGCGAGCAGGCGCCAATGGACGATCAGCCCAAGCGCCGCGCGCGCCTGGCAGGTGAGCTGTTCAGGCTGGGCCAGACAGCGCTCGAGCCAGGTGGCATCCTCCATCAGGGCGAAGCGCGCCCAGTAGAGCGCCGCGAGCCACAGGCACAGCAGCAGGGAAACAGGCAGCAAGGCAGGTACGCGGCGCATCACGGGGCTCCACTCGGCGAGGCGGCACAGCATAGCGGGCGCGACGTCGCGCGCAAGCCGAGGCGTTCTGGTTTGCCGCGGCAGGCTGCGGCATGCTCGCTGCCGTGCTAACAAAGTGCCGCTGCGCTGGTCTTACATCATCAGCCATCGCGCGTTCGCTTCCGTTCGTCGAACTAGGGGCTTCACGGTTCGCCCATTTGAAGAGCCGTGCCGGAGACCGACCATGCTGCAGCTGCTGCGCCTGATTCCCCTGCTGACCTTGCTGGCGCTACCAGCCCATGCGACGGATATCAGCGCCGAAGAATACGGCTTTCCGCTGGACAACCCGTTCGAGGCAACGATTGCCAGCACCCCTCTCGAACTGCGCGCCTCGGTACCGCTGGACGACGACATCGACCAGCGTGACTACAGCCTGCGGCTGCGCCCGGAGCGCGAGTTTTCCCTGCCGGACAATTTCTGGCCGGTCAAGCGCCTGGGTTACCGCCTGGCCCGCCAGGACGGCCCGGCACCGCTGATCTTCGTGATCTCGGGAACCGGCGCGCGCTACTCGGCCAGCAAGACCGAAGCGCTCAAGCGGCTCTTCTACGGGGCCGGCTTCCACGTCGTTCAGCTCTCCTCGCCGACCAGCTATGACTTCATGGCCGCGGCCTCGCGCTACGCCACGCCCGGGCTCAGCCGCGACGATGCGAAGGACCTCTATCGCGTCATGCAGGCCGTGCGTGCCCAGCAGCACGACCTGCCGGTGACCGACTTCTACCTGGTCGGCTATAGCCTCGGGGCGCTCAACGCCGCCTTTGTCAGCGAGCTCGACGAAACGCGTCAGAGCTTCAATTTCAAGCGCGTGCTGCTGATCAACCCGCCGGTCAACCTCTATACCTCGATCAGCAACCTGGACAAGCTTGTCCAGACCCGGGTCAAGGGCGTCGACGACAACACCACCTTCTACGAGATGATCTTCGAGAAGCTCACCCGCTATTACCATCAGAAGGGCTATATCGACCTGAGCGATGCGCTGCTCTACGACCTCCAGCAGTCGCCGCAGCGCATGACCGACGAGCAGATGGCAATGCTGATCGGCTCGGTGTTTCGCCTTTCAGCGGCCGACATCACCTTTACCTCCGATCTGATCAATCGACGCGGCCTGATCACTCCGCCCGATTATCCGATCAACGAAGGCACCAGCCTGGAGCCGTTCTTCCGCCGCGCGATGCAGTGCAACTTCGACTGCTACATCACCGAGCAGCTGATTCCCATGTGGCGCGCTCAATATGACGGGGGCGGCCTGCCGCAACTGATCGATCAGGTCAGTCTCTACGCGCTCGAGGACTATCTGCGCAGCAGCCGCAAGATCGCCGTGATGCACAACGCCGACGATCTCATTCTCGGCCCCGGCGACATCGGGTTTCTGCGCCGCACCTTTGGCGACCGGCTGATGCTGTATCCGCGCGGCGGCCACTGCGGCAACCTCAGTTACCGAGTCAATGCCAAAGACATGCTGGAGTTCATTCGTGGCTAGGTATCTATCGCTGCTGCTGGCAGCCCTGTTGAGTGGCGCCCTGCACGCCGAACCGCGCACGGTGGACGACGACGGCTTCACTCACCCGCTGCGTGAGCTGCGCTTCAACCCGGGGCTGGATCAGCGTGAATTCGAGCGTGCCACCTTCCAGGCGCTGGCGATCTACGATCCGTTCGAATCCTTCAACCGGCGCATGTACCACTTCAACTACCGGCTCGATCAGTGGGTGATGCTGCCGGTGGTGCGCGGCTACCAGTACGTCACGCCGCGCTTCGTACGCACCGGCGTGAGCAACTTCTTCAGCAACCTCGGCGAAGTGCCGACGCTGGCCAACAGCCTCCTGCAGCTCAAGGGCAAGCGGGCGATGAACGCCACCGCGCGGCTGCTGTTCAATACCATCCTCGGCGTCGGCGGTCTCTGGGATCCGGCCAGCCGCATGGGGCTGGTCCGCCAACCCGAGGACTTCGGCCAGACGCTCGGTCACTGGGGATTGCCGCGCGGTCCCTATCTGATCCTGCCGGCACTGGGCCCGTCGAACCTGCGCGATGCCACCGGGCTGGCAGTCGATTTCTCCCTCGAGCGGCAGGTCGACTACCTCAGCTATGCGCAGGCCAGCGGCGGCGAGTTCGGTATCACCGCACTGCGCCTGGTCGACATGCGCTACACCACCAGCTTTCGCTATGGCCAGCTGAACTCACCGTTCGAATACGAGCAGATTCGCTACGTCTACAGCCGCGCCCGCGAGCTGCAAGTCGCCGAGTGACACCTCAGGCCCGGCGGTAGAGGCTCGCCTCGCCTTCCGGGCGCGTCTTGAACCGGCGGTGCGCCCAGAGGTATTGCTCGGGCGTTGCGCTTACCACCTGCTCGACCCAACGATTGATGCGCAGGCAGTCGGCCTCCTCGCTCTCGCCCGGAAAATCCGCGAGCGGCGGGTGGATCACCAGGCGATAGCCGGAGCCATCGGCCAGGCGCTCCTGGGTGAAGGGCAGCACCAGCGCGCGGCCGAGCCTGGCGAACTTGGTCGTGGCGGTGACCGTCGCGGCGGGGATGCCGAACAGCGGCACGAACAGGCTCTGCTTGCGGCCGTAGTCCTGGTCCGGCGCATACCAGATCGCACGGCCGGCACGCAGCACCTTCAGCATGCCGCGCACGTCTTCGCGTTCGATGGCCGACGCATCGAGGTTGTGCCGTTCACGGCCACGACGCTGGATGTAGTCGAACAGCGGATTCTTGTGCTCGCGGTACATGCCGTCGATGGTATGCCGCTGGCCCAGCAGCGCCGCGCCGATCTCCAGCGTGGTGAAATGCAGCGCCATGAGGATGACGCCGCGTCCTTCGGCCTGGGCGGCCTGCAGGTGTTCGAGGCCCTCGATGTGGGCCAGGCGCTGAAGACGCGCGCGCGGCCACCACCAGCTCATGGCCATCTCGAAGAAGGCGATGCCGGTGGAAGCGAAGTTGTCCTTGAGCAAGCGCTCACGCGCGGCCTCATCCAGCGCCGGGAAGCACAGCTCGAGGTTGCGCCGGGCGATGCGGCGCCGAGACCCGGCCACTCGATACATCAGTGCTCCGAGCACGCGCCCCAGGCGCAGCAACGCCGCGTAAGGCAACTGCACCAATAGCCACAACAGGCCAAGCCCGAGCCAGAGCAACCAGAACCGCGGGTGCAGGAAATAGGTGCGAAAACGGGGACGATCCATAACCACACTCGAACTGAACAAACCGCGCATTCTAGCGGCAAACCACGTGCAGGCCGACCCGCGACGCATGGCGTTCCGTCCGCCAGCCGGCCGGCGGCTTGCAGGCGGCGGCGCGCCCCGTTATAAGTCCTCGCCATTTACCGCAGCAGGCAGACCATGAGCCAAGCCGAACCTGATACCCAAGCCCCCGTTTTCCAGCTCAAGGGCAGCATGCTCGCCATCACCGTACTCGAACTGGTGCGCAACGACCTGGACAATCTCGACCAGCAGCTTGCCGCCAAGGTCGAACAGGCACCGGACTTCTTCAACAACACGCCGCTGGTACTCGGTCTGGACAAGCTGCCGGAGGGCGGCCTGGAGGTGGATCTGCAGGCCCTCGTTGCGCTCTGCCGCAAGCACGGCCTGCTGACCCTTGCGGTGCGGACCGGTCAGGCCGCCTATATACAGGCGGCGGGTGTGCTCGACATTCCGGTGCTGCCCCCGTCCGGCGCACGCGAGCGCAAGCTCGACCTGGACAGCAAGACACCCACCAAGCCGAGCGAACCCCAGTACCGCCCGAGCCGCGTCGTGACCACGCCCATCCGTGGCGGCCAGCAGGTCTATGCCCAGGGCGGCGACCTGATCGTGATTGCCCCGGTCAGCCCCGGCGCGGAACTTCTCGCCGATGGCAACATCCATGTCTACGGTCCGCTTCGCGGCCGTGCCCTGGCCGGCATCAAGGGCGACACCAACGCCCGGATCTTCTGCCAGCAACTGGCCGCCGAACTGGTCTCGATCGCCGGCCATTACAAGGTCGCCGAAGACCTGCGGCGCGAGCCTTTATGGGCCGAAGCCGTGAAGATCGGGCTCGCTGGCGACGTGTTGAACATCACCCGCCTTTAACGGATACTGCCGCGAATTTTCCGCACCAAAAACCGGGCTATCCCGCGCCGATCGGCAGGCGGGCCCGACTATTCATATTTAGGGTGAATCACCTTGGCCAAGATCCTCGTAGTCACTTCCGGCAAGGGTGGCGTTGGTAAAACCACTACCAGTGCCGCCATCGGTACCGGCCTCGCTCTGCGTGGCCACAAGACCGTCGTGGTCGATTTCGACGTTGGTCTGCGCAACCTCGACCTGATCATGGGCTGCGAGCGCCGCGTGGTGTACGACTTCGTCAATGTCATCAATGGCGATGCGACCCTCGGCCAGGCGTTGATCAAGGACAAGCGCCTGGAAAACCTCTACGTGCTGGCCGCCAGCCAGACTCGCGACAAGGACGCGCTGACGCTCGAGGGCGTGGGCAAGGTCATCGACGAGCTGAGCCAGAACTTCGAATACGTGATCTGCGATTCGCCGGCCGGCATCGAAAAAGGTGCACACCTGGCCATGTACTTCGCCGACGAAGCCATCGTGGTGACCAACCCGGAAGTCTCCTCGGTGCGTGACTCCGACCGCATGCTGGGCCTGCTGGCCAGCAAGTCGCGCCGTGCGGAAAACGGCCAGGAGCCGATCCGCGAACACCTGCTGTTGACCCGCTACAACCCCGAGCGCGTGCACAAGGGCGAGATGCTCGGTGTCGAGGATGTCGAGGAAATCCTGTCGATCCGCCTGCTCGGCGTGATCCCCGAATCCCAGGCCGTGCTCAAGGCCTCCAACCAGGGCATCCCGGTCATCCTCGACGATCAGAGCGATGCCGGCCAGGCCTACAGCGATGCTGTCGACCGCCTGCTCGGCAAGGAAGTCCCGCACCGTTTCCTCGACATGAAGAAGCCGGGCTTTCTGCAACGACTGTTCGGAGGCCGAGAATGAACCTCTTCGACTTCTTTCGTGAACGCAAGAAGAAGGAAACGCCAGCCGCGATCGCGAAAGAGCGCCTGCAGATCATCGTCGCTCATGAACGTGGCCAGCGCACCCAGCCCGATTATCTGCCGGCCCTGCAGAAGGAGCTGGTCGAGGTGATTCGCAAGTACGTGAACATCGACAGCGATCAGGTACAGGTAGCGCTCGAAGACCAAGGCAGTTGCTCGATCCTAGAACTGAACATCACCCTGCCCGATCGCTGAGAGCCCATCCGCGATCTGGCCCTGCTGCGTTAGAAACAGGCTCGGAATGCTCATTTACTTTAGTAGACTCCGCATCCTCGCCTGTTTTTGCCCCGCAGGTGTCTAGCCCGCGAAATCGTGGACAGGCTCTGAACACCGGCAATAAAAAACGGCGGCCCACGGGTCGCCGTATTCGTTTGTGGAAATTCCATGCCGCTGAGCAATATCGAGATCATCCATCAGGACGCCGCCCTGCTGGTGATCAACAAGCCCACCCTGCTGCTCTCGGTGCCTGGTCGCGCCGAGGACAACCGCGATTGCCTGGTCACCCGCCTGCAGGAAAACGGCTACCCCGAGGCGCGCATCGTGCACCGCCTGGATTGGGAGACCTCCGGCCTGATCGTCCTGGCGCGTGACGCGGACAGCCATCGCGAGCTGTCCCGGCAGTTCCATGATCGCGAGACGGAGAAGGCCTACACCGCCCTTTGCTGGGGCGAGCCCAGCGCCGACAGCGGCAGCATCGACCTCCCACTGCGCTACGACCCGCCGACCAAGCCGCGACATGTGGTCGACCACGAACTGGGCAAGCATGCCCTGACGTTCTGGCGCGTGCTCCAGCGCTGCGGCCACTACAGCCGCGTCGAGCTGACACCGATCACCGGACGTTCGCACCAGCTGCGCGTACACATGCTGTCGATCGGCCACCCGCTGCTCGGCGACCGACTCTATGCCCACGAAGCGGCTCTCCTCGCCCATGACCGCTTGTGCCTGCACGCCAGTCTGCTCTGCCTGAGCCATCCGCACAGCGGCGAGCGCCTGCGCTTCGAGAGCCCGGCACCGTTCTGAACGCACACCTCGGCCGATCCAGGCCGATACGGTAGACTCCGGCGCATTGCAGTCCGGAGTCCACCATGCACGACACCTTCAACCAGGGCCTGATCGAATTCCTGCGGGCGTCCCCTACCCCCTTCCATGCCACCGCGAGCCTCGCCAACCGCCTGCAGGCGGCAGGCTACCAGCGCCTCGACGAACGCGATGCCTGGCAGCTCGAACCCGGCGGGCGCTACTACGTCACGCGCAACGACTCGTCGCTGGTGGCCTTCCAGATCGGCAGCCGCACACTGCTCGAAGGCGGCCTGCGTCTGGTCGGAGCGCACACCGACAGCCCCTGTCTACGGGTCAAGCCTCAACCCGACCTGCAGCGCAACGGCTTCTGGCAGCTCGGCGTGGAGGTTTATGGAGGCGCCCTGCTGGCGCCCTGGTTCGATCGCGACCTTTCGCTGGCCGGTCGCGTGACCTACAGCCGTGACGGACGCATCGAAAGTCAGCTGATCGACTTCCGCCAGCCGATCGCCGTGATCCCGAACCTGGCGATCCACCTCAATCGCGAAGCGAATCAGGGCTGGGCGATCAATCCGCAGAATGAGCTGCCGCCGATCCTGGCGCAAGTCTATAGCCAGGAAACACCGGACTTCCGCGCCCTGCTGGCCGAACAACTGGGCCGCGAGCACGGCCTGGTGGCCGATGTGGTCCTCGATTACGAGCTGAGCTTCTACGACACCCAGCCGGCCGCCGTGATTGGCCTGAACCGCGACTTCATCACGGGAGCGCGCCTGGACAACCTGCTCTCCTGCTTCGCCGGTCTGCAGGCCCTGCTGGCCAGCGGCCCGGAACAGAGCTGCGTACTGGTCTGCACCGACCACGAGGAAGTCGGTTCAAGCTCGCATTGTGGCGCCGACGGCCCCTTCCTCGAACAGGTCTTGCGCCGGATCGTCCCGGAGCCGGATGCCTTCAGCCGTTGCATCAGTCGCTCACTGCTCATCTCGGCCGACAACGCACACGCCGTACACCCCAACTACGCCGACAAGCACGACGGCAATCACGGGCCGAAACTCAACGCGGGGCCGGTAATCAAGGTCAACAACAACCAGCGTTACGCCACCAACAGCGAGACGGCCGGGTTCTTCCGCCATCTGTGTCTGGAAAACGAGGTGCCGGTTCAGAGCTTCGTGACCCGCAGCGATCTGGGCTGCGGCTCGACCATCGGCCCGATCACCGCCAGCCAGCTCGGAGTGCGCACGGTGGATATCGGCCTGCCGACCTTCGCCATGCATTCGATCCGGGAACTGGCCGGCAGCCAGGACCTGGCCCATCTGGTCAAGGTGCTCACCGCTTTCTATCGCAGCAGCGAACTGCCGTAGCGAAATGGGCGCCGGCAGAGAAGGCCGGCGCCTTGTGATCATTCCAGCGATTCGTCGATCACCAGCACGACCTTGCCCGAGACGGTGTTGCTCGCCAGCGCTTCGAAAGCGCCCTGCGCATCGCTGATCGGAAACGAGCGCTCCAGGCGCGAAGAGAGCTGCCCACTGGCGAACAGTGGCCAGACGCGCTCGTGCATTTCCGCGAGCAGGCCGGCCTTGTAGTCGGCATCACGACTGCGCAGCGTGGAGCCGATCAGCTGGATACGCTTGGCGAGCAAGCCAGCCAGGTCCAGCTCGGCTTTGCGCCCGCCCATCAGCCCGATGATCACCCAGCGACCATCCATCCCAAGCAGTTGCAGGTTCATTTGCGCGTACTTGGCCCCGACCGGGTCGAGAATCATGTCGAAGGGAGCAAAGTCGCGCAGCGCCTCCAGGTCCTCGCCACGCAGCACGCCACCCTCGGCACCCAGCGACTCGCAGTAGGCCAGCCGCTCGGCCGACCCGACGCTGACCCAGCAGGGATTGCCAAGCGCCTTGCACAGTTGGATTGCCGCTGAACCAACGCCACTGGCTCCGGCGTGCAGCAGCACCTTTTCGCCCGGTTGCAGCGCGCCAAGGCGGAACAGGTTAAGCCAGGCGGTCGCATAGACCTCCGGAATCACGGCTGCCTCGTGCAGCGACAGCCCTTGCGGTACAGGCAGCACGTGTCGCGCATCGACGACCACCTCCTCGGCCATGCCACCACCGGCCAGCAACGTGCATACGCGATCGCCGATCTTCCAATGACTTCCTGCACCAACCTCACTGATGACACCGGCACATTCCAGGCCAAGGATATCGGTAACACCGGCCGGCGGCGGGTAGTGCCCGGCGCGCTGCAGCAGATCCGCCCGATTGAGGCCGGAGGCCGCCACCCGGATACGTACCTGCCCCTCGGCACATGCCGGGGCCGGCCGCTGCACCCACTCCAGTTCACCCTCGATACCTTGCAATGCCTTCATGCTGCCTCCATAGTGAGTCTTGCCACGTCCCGCCCCAACGCTACTGCTGGCTGATTGCACCACCTGTAACCATCGGGCCCGGGTCTTCTACCGCCGGACGGATGCGTCACGGCGCCTTACTCTCAGATGGCCTAATATGCGTTATTCCTCAGCCTCACGTCGCCCCCATACCATGAAACGCACGTTGCTCTGCACCCTTTCCGCCCTGCTGTTCAGCCTCCAGGCCGCCGCGGCGCTGGCCAAGCCGAGCGACGCCAGCCAGCAGTGGGACTACCTGCAACCCGATCGTGATCAGGTCATCGCCAGTCTGAACATCGTCGAGCTGCTCAAGCGTCACCACTACAACAAGCCTCCGCTGAACGACGCACGTTCCGAGAAGATTTTCGACAGCTACATCGAGATGCTCGATCCGTCACGCAGCTATTTCCTGGCCTCCGATCTGAACGAGTTCCGCCAATGGCGCGATCGCTTCGACGATCTGCTCAAGAGCGGTAATCTCGAGCCGGGCTTTACCATCTACAAGCGCCATCTCGAGCGCCTGCAGAGCCGTCTGGACTATGCGCTGAGCCTGCTGGACAAGGGGGTCGACAGCTTCGATTTCACTCAGGACGAAAGCCTGCTGGTGGATCGAGAAAAAGCGGCATGGGCGAAGGACACGAAAGAACTCGACGACCTCTGGCGCAAGCGCGTCAAGGATGAGGTTCTACGTCTGAAGATCGCCGGCAAGGAGCCTAAGGACATCCAGGAGCTGCTGACCAAGCGCTACCGCAATCAGCTCGCGCGCCTCTCGCAGACGCGTAGCGAGGACGTCTTCCAGACCTATATCAATGCCTTCGCGCAATCGTACGACCCGCATACGCAATACCTGTCGCCGGACAATGCGGAGAATTTCGACATCAACATGAGCCTGTCGCTGGAAGGCATCGGCGCGGTACTGCAGAGCGACAGCGAATATGTGAAGGTGGTGCGCCTGGTCCCGGCCGGCCCTGCCGAGAAGAGCAAGCAGCTGGCACCGGCGGACAAGATCGTTGGCGTCGCCCAAGGTGACGAGGAAATGGTCGACGTCATCGGCTGGCGGCTGGACGAAGTGGTCAAGCTGATCCGCGGACCCAAGGGCTCGGTGGTGCGCCTGGAGGTGATCCCGGCGAGCAACGCGCCCAGCGACCAGACGAGCAAGATCGTAGCCATCACCCGTGAAGCGGTTAAGCTCGAGGAACAGGCCGCAAAGAAATCGGTGCTCAATCTCGAGCACGAAGGGCAGGCTTTCAAACTCGGTGTGATCGAGGTTCCGGCGTTCTATCTGGACTTCAAGGCCTTGCGCGCTGGCGACCAGAACTACAAAAGCACCACCCGCGACGTGAAGAAGCTGCTCAGCGAGCTGGAAAAGGAAAAGGTCGACGGCGTCATCATCGACCTGCGCAACAACGGTGGCGGCTCGCTGCAGGAAGCCACCGAGCTGACCGGACTGTTTATCGACAAGGGACCGACGGTACTGGTACGCAACGCCGACGGCCGCGTGGACGTACTCGCCGATGACATTGAGGGCGCCTATTACAAAGGGCCGATGGCGGTACTGGTCAATCGCCTGTCCGCTTCAGCGTCGGAGATTTTCGCTGGCGCCATGCAGGATTACCACCGCGCATTGATCCTGGGTGGCCAGACTTTTGGCAAGGGCACCGTGCAGACGATTCAACCGCTCAACCACGGCGAGCTCAAGCTCACGCTGGCCAAGTTCTACCGGGTATCCGGGCAGAGCACCCAGCATCAGGGCGTGATTCCGGACATCAGCTATCCGGCCGATGTCGACACCAAGGAGATCGGCGAAAGCTCGCTACCCGAAGCGCTGCCATGGGATAGCATTCGCGCCGCGATCAATCCTGAAATGAACCCGTTCAAACCCTTCCTTACCGAACTCAAGGCGCGGCATGACGCCCGTACACAGGCCGACCCTGATTTCGTCTTCACCCGCGACCGCCTGGCGCTGACCCAGGAGCTGATGAACGAGACGAGTGTCAGCCTCAACGAGCAGAAGCGGCGTGCCCAGCAGGCCGAAGTCGAACGCCGCCAGCTTGCACTGGAGAATGCCCTGCGTCAGGCGAAGGGCGAGGCGCCGCTAGCCAAGCTGGAAACCGATGAGGAAGAAGCGGCTGCGCACGCCGACACGGAACGTGTCGAGCCAGAAAAGGACGCGTATCTGGCAGAAAGCGGCCGTATCCTCATCGACTATCTCGGCCTCGCCTCGGCGATGGCCAAGCATTGAAGGTGCGCGACATAAAGGCACAACGCCAGCACCGTCATGAAACTGCAATAGTCGAAGCTTGAAATACGAGGGCCACCACGGTGGCCCTTTTCTTTGTCTTCGAGATTTCCATGACCGTCACCGAGCAGTTGGGCACGCTGGAACGCATCCTCACACAAGGCACCATCACGACGCTGTTCCAGCCGATCGTCTCGCTTTCCAGCCAACGCATTCTGGGCTACGAAGCATTGAGCCGCGGCCCCTCCGACAGCCCTCTGCACTCGCCCATCAATCTTCTCGCTACCGCGCGTCACGCCGGGCGCCTGCATGATCTGGAAATGACCTGCCGGCAGAGTGCCTGCCGTCGTTTCACCGCGCACGACCTGCACGGAAAGCTGTTTCTCAACGCCTCGCCGGAAACGCTGTTAGACCCGAACCACAAGCCTGGCAGGACACTGGAGCTGCTTGGCCAGTACGGCATAGAGCCGGAGCGCGTGGTGATCGAGCTGACCGAGCAATCGCCCACCGAAGACTTCGAGCTGCTCGACGCGGCCCTGCGTCATTACCGCACAATGGGCTTCTCGATCGCTCTGGACGATCTGGGTGCAGGTTACTCGAGCCTGCGGATGTGGTCGGAATTGCGCCCTGACTACGTGAAGATCGACCGCTACTTCATCGACGGCATTCACCAGGACCGGGTCAAGCGAGAATTCGTCGACTCGATCCTGAAAATCGCCGAAGCCTCCCGAAGCAAAGTGATCGCCGAAGGCATCGAGCTGGAAGACGAGCTGCGGGTGCTCGCCGACATGGGTATCGATCTCGTGCAGGGCTACCTGCTCGGCCGCCCTCAGGAGCAGCCACTGCGCGAACCGGCCCACTTGCCATCCGCTCACCCCGACGCCCTCGAAGACGATGGTGCCACACTGGCCGCTCTGCTGATTCGCCAGCCTGCCATCGGCGCAGAACGCCCCATCGCCGAACTGCTCGACATCTTCCGCCAGCAGGCCAGCCTCAACAGCATTGCGGTCTTGGATGGCACCGGACGTCCGGTGGGCATCGTCCATCGCAGCCTCATTTCGGAAGCCCTGCTCAAACCGTTCGCAACCGATCTGCTGGCTCGCAAGCCAGTCAGCCGGCTGATGAGCAACGACCTGCTCATCGTGGACGTCAACCGTTCGCTGCATCAGGTCAGCCGCCTTCTCACGAGCCGCGCCCGTCAACGCGTCGACGAGGACTTCGTGATCACCGTCGACGGCGGCTATCTAGGTCTCGGACGTGTCATCGATGTTCTCAAACTGATCACCGAGATGAAGATCCAACAGGCCCGCCACGCCAATCCGCTGACCCTGCTGCCTGGCAATGTCCCTATCCGCCAAGCCCTGTCGCGCCTGCTGCAACAACGGCAGGATGCGGTCATCTGCTATGTGGATATCGATAATTTCAAGCCATTCAACGACCTTTATGGCTATGCAAAGGGCGACGAGTTGCTGCTGTGTCTGGCTGAATGCCTGAGTGACGGTCTGGATCCGAGGCGAGATTTCCTCGGTCATATCGGCGGGGACGATTTCATGCTGGTGTTGGGCTTTACCGACTGGGAGACGCGCGTCCGCCAGCTGTTCAACCGCTTCGAAGCACGCTGCCGACGCTTCTATCGCAGCGAACACTTGGCCGAAGGCTGTTTCGTTGCCGAAAATCGCAACGGCCAGGCCGAATGCTTCGCGCTGCTATCGCTGTCTGTCGGGGCGGTACGGTTGCGGGGTGAGCACGCCGAGCAAACGGAGGCTAGCGCACTGGCCGGCCTCGCATCGGAAGCCAAACGACTCGCGAAGCAGCAAGCTGGCTTCAGCCTGCATGTTATCGACGTTCCGAGCGAGGCTCAGGCACCCATTTTTTGTGCAGCGAGCTTGTAGCGATCAGCCAAGGTAGGATCGGCTGGTAGCCCGTGCCCTCCGGCGCGATATAGCTGCTCCAGGCGAATCGCCGCAAGCGGATGCCCACCCTCCACCGCCTGGCTCCACCAGCGAGCGGCCTCCACCCCATCGGGGCCGTGACTGGCGTACTCGCCCAGGCTGATCACCCCCATCTGGTAGGCCGCCTTGGCATCGCCTGCCTGGGCCGCCTGGCGCAGCAAGCGCACCCCTTCCTGCTTGGCACCAAAACCCCGGCCGCGGAAGTAGAGCATATGCCCGTAGAAGCTTTGCGCATCGCGGTCGCCCAAGGCTGCCATGCGCGCAAACTGACCTTCCATCCAGCGCCACAGTTTTGCGTGCTCGACCGCTGCTCGCCACGCCATCAGACGGCGCGCCACGAGATAACCGGTCCGGGCCTGTATTTTCCTGAGCATCAAGCTGTCCTTGAATAATCGTATTCAAACACCCTGGCGACCTCTCCAGCATGCCAACTGGCCGCGGCGGTACCGTCGGCCGCACCAGTGAACCGCCCCAGGCGTGCAACGCATTCGAAGAAACCCGGGCGCGGCAAACGGCTAGCCCCCTGGCTGATCACCAGAGCACTGCGTAGCGGTCGTTCGGCATTCGCATCCAACATCGCCAGGTGCTCCAGCGCTGCGGCCAGCGTCTGCATGGCCGGTGCCGGCAGTTGCAGACGCTCGAGCAACGCACGGTAGGTGACCAGATGACGCTGCCGCTGGGCATCGGCCAACTCCGCCAGCAAGGCCTCCCAATGCGTACGACTAATGCGTACGGATCTGCCGGTCAATCGTCCTCCTCCCAGCCATCGACCCCCAACACGCGCGCAAGCGCTCGCCGAATGGCCGCATCGGGCAAGCGCTCTCCACGCTCGATCAATGTCATATAGGCCGGACTGATGCCAATCGAACGAGCCAGGCTATCGGTGTCCAGGTCAGCTGTCTCGCGCAGCTCAGCCAGTCGCGAGAGCGAAGGGCGCTCCATCCGTGCCGGAGCAGCTGCCTGCTCCGCGGCGGGTTCGCGCCCTGCCGCGACCAGCAAGGCCTGGTATTCATCCCAAGGAATGACCGCATACTCCGGTACGCCATCGCGGGTAATCACCTGCACATTCATCGTCGCATCCTTACCAAAGCTGTGGCGTGATCTTATCAGCGTTAACCGGATACGCATCGCTGAGTCACGAATTCGCCCCAAGCCTGGACGGGGTTCAGCCTGCGAATGCCAAGCGCATCAGCCTTTGGACGAAGCCTGCGCAGATGCAGGCAACTGATCGAGCGCGGCCCGCTCTGAGGCAGACATCGAGTCACGCCAGATGCGAAACGCCGCCAGCTCGGCGGACCACTTTCGGAACACCCAGCTCAGCACCGCAACGTCGTCAATGAAGCCTAAGCCGGGTATCCAGTCGGGCAACGCATCCAGCGGCGACAGGAAATAAAGCAAGGCTGCCACGATCGACACCATTGCCTGGGCGCTGACCGCCCGGTATTCACCTTTCCACCATGCCAAGCAGAGTTGCCTGAGCAAGGCCAGCTGTTCCCTGAGCCTGCTCATCACGCCGCGGGAGCCACCCTTGCGAGCGACAGCTACAAGCAAGCCGGGCAGCCGTCCACCGGCCAGGAGTCGGCGCGCTATTGGCAGGTACGGCAGCAATTTCAGGGGCATTTTCATGTCGGCAACTCCGTGGGATTCGGTTATCCACCGAAGCTGTGGACAACTCTGTGGAAATAGCCTGGATCGATGCCGGCAAGTCAGTACTGCCAAGGCCCAACAACAGAACGGCGCATTTTTGATCAACACTTCAACTGCTTTAAAAACAAGCAGTTAGCTATGCCTATCAGCATTCCTCAGAATCATTGCGCTGGATCGTTCGGAGTGTGGCGAAATGTGCATAACCAGGCCCGCCTGATGTCGAAACGACTTCAGTTCGGACCTGACGACAGAGCGAGGGTTCGAGAGACAGGCGGACCAACGGGTCCGCCTTTCCTTCACAGATGGAGCTTGCTGCGGTTTTTTTCCAGCGTGGCCGCTCCGATGCCTTTGACCTCAAGCAGCTCGTCCACTGACTGGAACGGGCCATGGGCTTGGCGATAAGCGACGATAGCCTGGGCCTTGGTCGCGCCAATGCCAGTAAGTTCGCGGCCAAGGGTCTCGGCATCTGCCGTGTTCAGGTTGACCATTGCCTGCACAGCGGCAGCGCTAGGAGCAGATGGTGCGCCATCGGCCTGATTGGGAGCCGCGTGACTGATTGCGGAGACACCGCAAAGCGCGGTTGCCAAAAGCATGGAACGCAGAAGCGTCATTTTCATGAAGTCATGTCCTTATGATCTGAACGATGAGGCTACGGGACATCCTGCTCCGTAGCCGCCGCAGCTTCGGACAGCGTTTGTCGGGTGTCAAACCTGCCCGGGCATTTTTGCGAAACGCTTCATACCTCAGCGCATCACGTTGAACAGGCTCAGCCCACTGATTTTTACATAGCTCTGCTGGGCAGCCTGCAGCACAACGCTTTGCATCGACAGGCGCGACAGCGCCTCGGGGTAGTCGAGTTCACGCAGTTCCGCCTGAACCGCCTTGTTGACCAGCGCCACATCTTCGTTGTCGGTCAGCGTCGACTCGATCACATTCAAGCGCGCGCCGATGTTGCCGCGCGCCGCGTCGACACTGACCATGCCATGGTCGAGGTTGGTCAGCGCCGCACCAACGGCGTCGCGCACGTCCTCGTTGGCTGTGCCAGTGGTCTCCAGCGCTTGCCGCAAGCCCGCGATGGTGTCGAGAATCCCCTGTTTCTGGTTGCCGGTCTGGCTGAGTGTGATGGTTTCGCCCGAGGCGGAGGGATTACCGTTCACGAACAGGGTGACGCCACCAAAGACCAGCTTGTCCTCCTGATCGGGATCATCATCTAGGCTACCCGAGCCCAAGGTATTGCCGTTCGCATCGGTCACGGTGTAACTGCGCTCGTTCGGGCTGGCGCTGAAGGTGATGCTGATGTCGCCAAGCCCAGCGAATGCCACTTCGTCACTCACCAGAGGCGCGGAAATGGCAAGCGCCGAAGGCGACCCGTCACCAGTCGCCGTGACGGCCGTAACGCGAGCGGCATTGGTTACATTCTCGAATATCGACTTCCCGTTATCGCTGATGGGCACACTCAACGAGCTGGCGATCTGCAGCTTGCGCTGCCCCTCGTCACCGTCGTAGCGATAGCTGCCATCGCCGGTGCGCACGAATGGCTGAGTCTTGCCCTGGAAACCGGAGAACAGATATTCCCCGCGGGCATTGCGCGTATTCATCAAGGAAAGCAGCTCGTCCTCGCGCTCGCGCAGCTCGGACGCAATCGACTTGCGATCCTCCGGATCGAGCGCGCCGTTGCCAGCCTGCACGGCGAGTTCACGCACCCGTTGCAACACGGTATTGACCGAATTGAGCGTGACCTCTTCCTGGGTCAGGCTGTTCTTCGCCGCAGTCAGGTTCGAGTTGTACTGATCGAGCACACTCTGCTGCTGATCGAGCTGCAACAGGCGTACCGACGCGACCGGGTCATCCGCCGGAGTCAAGATGCGGTCACCGGTACTGATCTGCTCCTGCGTACGGGTCACATTGGCATAGTTGCGCTGCAGCCCCGAGACGCCATTGTTGAACGCTTGCAAGGTGGAAATTCGCATGACGGCTGCCTGTTAGCGGAAGGTGCTGATCAAGGTATCGAACAGAGAACGTGCAACTTGAATGATCTGTGCCGAGGCGTTGTAGTACTGCTCGAACTTGATCAGGTTGGCGGCCTCTTCGTCGAGGTTGACTGCCGATAACGAATCTCGATTATCCGTAGCCTGCTTGAGGATGGCGCCCGTGGCTTCGCTGTCCAAACGGGATTGGGCAGTCAGCGTACCGACACGCTCGACCAGCTCGCCGTAGCCATCGGTGAAGCTGGCACCCGACACCGAGCCGTCAGCGGCTACCGTTACGCCTAGCACCTGCTTGTTCTGCAGGTCCACCAGTGCCAGCGCGTTGCGGTTGTCGGACACGCCACTCTGGTTGAACGTCAGGGCGAACTTGTCACCGGTTTGCGGCCGGCCATTCATGGAAAACTCGAACTGGTACGTCTCGCCTGCGGTTGTATAGGCCAGCCGCAGCGTATTGCCGCTTCCCGATTGAAGAGTCGGGGTCGTGGGGTTGCCCGCTTGATCGACGTAGCTCCAGCCCGCAGGCAGAGCTGCCGGATCCAGCGTGTAGCTGCCATCGGCCGCTACGTTGGCCTGCAGCGCTGGCAACGCCGTGAACGCCACCTTGAGTGCATCCCGATCGATCGGAGACGGCGCGGAAATCAGACTGGGCTGGGTAATGCTGCCAGTACCAGCATTTTGTATGTCCGCCTCGGCGCGTGCAGGCGATGCGAAAGCCAGTTGGTCTGCCTGGTCCAGCTCGACGCTGATACCCGCCGCACCACGACGGGTCGGCATGATCTGCACGCGATCGCCGACGCCGAGCGTGTTGCCACCAGCCAGATCAAGAGAGAAGCCGAACTTGTCGTCACCAAAAGCGCCATTGCTCCAGGCGCCACCCGCTTCTCGAATGCGGTAGGTCCCACCGCCCGCGCCATCAAGGCTGACGATCTCGATTTCGTAATCCTTGGTGCCTAGCTGGCTGGTGTCGGTGATATTGACATTCACGCCCGTCGGATAGCTGCGCTTGTCGACCAGATCCGGCGAGTTGATGTCCTTGAACAGATCGACACCGACGTTGCCCTTCAGGTCCAGGCCCTGGCCCAACTGTGCGTTCATTTCGTCCGCAACGCTCAGGGCCAGCCGGCCGAGCGAGTTCAGGGTTGGGTCAAGCACCTCTTCGCGGTAGCGGATCAGGCCACCCAGTTCGCCGCCACTGAGCATCGTAGTAACCGTCTGCCGCGAACTGCCACTGACGAAGTCGACCTGGGCACGGGTGGGGTCGCTGCTGCCGGGGCGAACCTCCAGGCGGTTGACCGTCGCACCGACCACCAAAGGCTGGCCACTACCCACGAAGATGTTGAACGAGCTGTCGTCCTGCGGAACGACCGTCACGCCGACGTACTGCGAAAGCTGCCGCACGGCTTCATCGCGCTGGTCGAGCAGATCATTGGGCTGCTTGCCGTTCGCCGCGGCCACCGCGATTGCATCATTGAGGCTGCCGATGCTGCCAGCAAGCCGATTGACCTGGTCAGTGACGGTCTGCATCTGCTTGTTCAGCGAATCGTTCTGCTGATAGAGCCGGTCGTAAACCGTGTTGAAGCGGCGCGCCAGCCCTTCGGACTCGGCGAGCACCAGCTGACGTGCCGGAATGTTGGCAGGGTCTTCGGCTGCGGTCTGCAGAGCCGAGAAGAAGCTGTTGAGTGACGGTGTGATGCCGGTAGTGGTACCGGCCAGCAGCGAGTCGAGCTGGTCGATCTGGCTTTTATAGGCCTCGACGTCCCGGCTCAAGGAGGTGCTGTTGCGCAACTGCGCGGTCAGGAACTCGCTATAGCTGCGCCGTACTTCGACCAGCGAGGTACCCGAACCGATATAGCCGGCACCGCTGAACTGGGGCGTACGCGTGGCTTGCGTCGCGTCCTGACGCGTATAGCCAGGGGTATTCACGTTGGTCACGTTGTGCCCGGTGATCGACAGCTGCGTCTTGCTGGCGGATAGGCCCGACAGGCCAATATTGAGTAGATCAGCCATGAATTAGCCTCTGGTCCGCATGGCGGGCGCCGATCCTGCATCGGCGACGGTCTGATAGGTCTGCATCTTGCGCGCGATCTGACTGATCTTGCGCGCATACTGCGGGTCGGTCGCGTAGCCGGCCTTCTGCAATTCGCGGACGAAACGTTCGGAATCGCCGGTCTGGCTGGCCACCTGGATCGCAGAGCGATAGCGGTCATTGTTCTGCAGCAGGTTCACGTAGTCGTTGAAGCTCTGCTCGAAGGAGTCGTACGCACGGAAGCCGGCCACCTGACGCGTGGCCATGCCGTTGACGTACTCGGTAGTGGTGGCGGCCGCCGACTCGCCCTGCCAGCCGGTCGACTTGATACCGAACAAATTGTGGCTGTCGGTGCCGTCGCGATGGCGAATCATCGACTTGCCCCAGCCCGTTTCCAGCGCCGCCTGGGCCACCAGGAAGCGCGGTTCGACGCCCAGGCGCTCGGCGGCCTTTTCGGCCATCGGCAGCATGGTAGAGATGAAATCCTGCGGCGAATCGAAACGGGTCCGACTGGCTGCGACGCCCTTTCCGGCCTCGACGCCATTGACGATCAGCGCGCGCTCCTTGGGAGCGGCGAATGCGGTAGCAGGCTTCCAGTTGAGGTCCACCAGCGGTTGCGGAGTGGCATCGCCGACAACCGCGGCCGTCGCCGCTGGGGTTTCGGCGAGTGGCCGTTCCGCCAGGCGCCCAGGGATCGCCAGCCGTCGTTGATTGAGCAAGCGAGAATCGTCACGCGACGACTCGGTTGCCTGCCCCGGATTCTGCGGCCAGGCCGCCGCCTGGGTGCGCTCGACCTGGGCGAACGGATTGGGCCGACTGGTCGAAGCGGTCTGCTTGCTCAACTGGCGCACCAGCACATCGGCCAGACCGATACCGCCGCCTTCCTTGGAGAGGCTCACAGAGAGCTGCTGGTCGTACATTTCCTGGTACTGCTTGGCCGCCGGGCTGTTGAATGGACTGTCCTTGGCCAGTACATCGGTCGCCGAGCGCATCGACTTGAGCATTTCGTTCAGAAACAGCGACTCGAACTCCTGGGCGACCTTGTGGACGTTCTCCTGGCTGTCGCGCTCCTTGCCGACCTTGAGCTGGCTCAGCCGATTGAGATCGTTGTAGCTTCCGCTGTCCAGGCTACGCCGGCCGGCGCCGAGTCGAGTATCCATAACCGCCAAACCCCTTAGATCACAATCAGATCGGCCTGCAACGCACCGGCCTGCTTGAGCGCCTCAAGAATCGCCATCAGGTCGCTCGGTGCTGCGCCGACCTGGTTCACGGCGCGGACGATGTCATCCAGCGTGGTACCCGGGCCGAACTTGAACATCGGTTTGGCCTCCTGCTCGGCCTTGACCTTGGAGTTCGGCAGCACAACGGTCTGCCCACCCGAGAGCGGCTCCGGCTGGCTGACCTGCGGATCCTCGGTAATCGTCACCGTCAGGCTTCCGTGTGTCACCGCCGCCGGCTGAACGCGGACGTTCTGGCCAATCACAATGGTGCCGGTACGGGAATTGATGATCACCTTGGCCACGGCCTGGCCAACCTCGACCTGCAGATTTTCCAGAATCGACAGGTAATCGACGCGCTGGCCTGGATCCAGCGGCGCGGTCACGCTGATCGATCCCCCATCGAGCGCCTGGGCCACGCCCGGGCCAAGCAGTTCATTGATCTGGTCGACGATATTTTTTGCGGTGGTGAAATCGGGACGATTCAGATTCAGCGTCAGCGTATTGCCCTGATTGAAGCCGCTCGGCACCGGGCGCTCGACAGTGGCGCCGCTGGGAATACGACCGGCCGACGGCACATTGACCGTGATGCGCGAGCCGTCGGCGCCACCGGCATCGAAGCCGCCGACGACCAGGTTGCCCTGCGCCACCGCGTAGACATTGCCATCGATACCCTTGAGCGGCGTCATCAGCAGACTGCCGCCACGCAGGCTCTTGGCGTTGCCGATCGACGATACGGTGATGTCGATCGTCTGCCCCGGTTTGGCAAATGGCGGGAGCTCAGCGTGCACGGAAACCGCCGCGACGTTCTTCAGCTGCACATTGCCGCCATTGGGTACCTTGATGCCGAACTGGGCCATCATGTTGTTGAAGGTCTGCACGGTAAAGGGCGTCTGCGTAGTCTGGTCGCCGCTTCCATTGAGGCCGACCACCAGGCCATAGCCAATCAGCTGGTTGGTTCGTACACCACTGATGCTGGCGATATCCTTCAGACGCTCGGCATGCGCCGAAACCCCTACCAACAGCAGACCGAGAAGCACGAGAAGTCTTGCACACATGTCGGTGGTCCTCAGAACGGCCACAGCGGGCTGACGAAGAAGCGGCTCAACCACCCCGGCTGGCTGGCGTCGGCGAACGCGCCGGTCCCGGAATAGGTGATGCGCGCATCGGCAACGCGCATGGAAGACACGGTGTTGTCAGTCGAAATGTCGTCCGAACGCACCAGGCCGGCGATACGAACCAACTCATCGCCGGTGTTGAGCGTCAGCCATTTCTCACCGCGCACCGCCAGGATGCCGTTGGGCAGCACCTCGGAGACCGTGACGGTAATCGAGCCAGAGAGGCTGTTGCTCTGCCCTGCTTGGCCAGAGCCCGACGCCTCTCGGGTGGCATCGAATTCAGCGCCGAGCGACATGTTGTTACCGGTAAGCGGGTTGGCCATCGAGACCGCGCCACCGAACAGCGATCCGAGCCCTATGTTGGCATTGCTGTCCTTCGAAATCTGCGAGCTGGCGTTCTTGCTGGCCTGGGTACGCTCGTTGAGCGTGATGGTGATGATGTCGCCGACCCGGAAGGCCTTGCGGTCGTCATACAGGTTGGTTTCGAAGCCCGCCTGGTAGATGGCACCGTTGGTCTGCGCCGCCGGGAGCGGCGTACGCGGCAACACCGGTGCGTAGTAGGGATCGTTCGGCTTGGGCGCCGGCGCGACACAGCCGCTCAGCGTCAAGGCCGAGGCCAGGGAGAAAGCAAACATCATGCGGCTCATAAGTACCTCAAGCCTTTCAGGGCCATTGAAACGGCGACGGAACGACATGCCCCGCCTACAACGGCCAGCGCCCGTCAGAGCTGCTGGGTGACGAAGGACAACATCTGGTCGGCGGTCGAGATCACCTTGGAATTCATCTCGTAGGCGCGCTGCGTAGTGATCATGTTCACCAACTCCTCGACGACGCTCACGTTCGAATTTTCCAAGGTGTTCTGCAGCACCGTGCCGAGGCCATTGAGGCCCGGCGTGCTGACTTGCGGCGCGCCACTGGCAGCGGTCTCCAGGAACAGGTTGTTGCCCATTGCCTGCAAGCCGGCCGGATTGATGAAGTCGGCCGTCTGCAGGTTGCCAATGATCTGCGGCTGCGGATTGCCGAAGGTGGTGACCGACACGGTCCCGTCTTCGCCCACGGTAAAGGTCTGGGTTTCCGGCGGTACCACGATCGCCGGTTCAAGCGCGTAGCCGTTGGAAGTCACCACCTGGCCGTCGGCATTCAGATGAAAGCTGCCGTCACGGGTGTAGGACACCGTGCCGTCGGGCAACAGGACCTGAAAGAAACCACGGCCATTGATGGCCATGTCCAGCGGCTGCTCGGTGGTCTGCAGGCTGCCGGTGGTGAAAATCTTCTGCGTGCCGGTGATGCGCACACCGGTACCCAGTTGCAGGCCCGACGGCAACTCGCTGTCCTGTGTCGACTGGCCACCAGGTTGGCGACGGATCTGGTAAAGCAGATCCTGAAACTCCGCTCGGTCCTTCTTGAAACCGGTCGTCGAGACGTTCGCCAGGTTGTTGGAGATGGTGGTCAGGTTCATGTCCTGAGCGGACAGGCCGGTCTTGCTGACCCAGAGTGCAGGAAGCATGTGCTTTCTCCTCGGCGCGACGCGCTGATTAGCTGATTTGCAGGACGCGAGACATGGCCGCCGCATCTTCCTCGGCGGTTCGCATCATTTTCACGTGCAGTTCGAACTGGCGAGACAACGCCAGCATCGAGGTCATTTCGGCAACCGCATTGACGTTGCTCGACTCGAGAAAACCCGAGGTCACCCGAACGGCCGCATCGGCCTCCACGGGCTGACCGTTCTTCATGCGGATCAGGCCGTCGGTGCCCTTCTCAAGCTGCGCCGGGTCGGGATTGACGAGCTTCAAGCGATCGACGCTGACCACCACATTCGGGTCTTCACCCAGCGCACGAATGCTGATGGTGCCGTCATGCCCGATTTCGATCTTCTCTTCCGGGGGAATGGCTATCGGGCCGGCATTACCCATCACCGGCAAACCGTCCGCAGTGCGCAGCACGCCCAGGACATCGACATTCAGGCTGCCGGTGCGCACATAGGCCTCGCTGCCATCGGCTGCCTGGACGGCCAGCCAACCTTCGCCCTCCACGGCCACGTCCAGATCGCGTCCGGTTTCCTGCAGGGTTCCCGAGGTGAAATCCGTGCCGGGGCGCTCACTCATCGCGTACACGCGCGACGGAAAACTGTCGCCGAAGACCTGCATCGAGCGTGCCTGCTCGAAATCGCGCCGAAACCCCGTAGTCGAGATGTTCGCCAGGTTGTTCGCATGGGCCTGCTGCGCCCGTGCGTTCTGGCTGGCGCCGGTCATGGCCACATAGAGCATCTTGTCCATCGAGTTCTCCAGGCGCAGGTTTTGACGCGCCAAGCTGAAGTCGATAGAGATTTAGCAAGGCCCATGCCAGGCCAGAACCAACTAATTTTTATCTTTTAAATCAGCTAGTTATTCAAAACGGGCAAAGGCCCTTTCGGGCCTCTGCGGGTAAAGCGGCGGAATACTGCCGTGGGCGGCAAGGTGATACTGCCACCCTCTAGCGTTAGCGCAGGTTGATAATCGTCTGGGTCACCGCGCTTTCGGTCTCGATGGTCTTGGCATTCGCCTGGTAGTTGCGCTGCGCAACGATCAGATTGACCAGTTGATCGGAAAGCTCGACGTTCGAGTCTTCGAGCGCACCGGCTTGCAGGGCGCCGAGCGTACCCGAGCGCGGCGTACCCACAACCGGCTCACCCGACTCGAAGGATTGAACCCACTGAGTCTTGCCTACCGGGGTCAGGCCCTGCACGTTGGCAAAGTTGGCCAGCACGATCTGCCCCTGCACCTTTGACTGGCCGTTGGTGTAGCGCGCGAAGATCACGCCGGTGTCGTCGATTTCCAGACCGGCCAGCTCACCGGTGGTATAGCCGTCCTGGGCAACGCTATTGACCGCAAAGGAGCTGGCGAACTGAGTCGCCTGACTGAAATCCATGACGATTCCCGCCGGGTTGGCCAGCGCACCGTTGGCCGTCCAGGTCGGAGGATTGCCGCCATTACTGATGGCTGGCACCCAGCCGCCATTGGGATCGGCCGCGGTAGCGCTGTTGAGCGTGACCTTGAGATCAGGCGATACGCTGAACAAGGTCGAGCCACCGTTATCGACACCGGTCAGCTTGCCGGTGGAATCGAAGGTCAAGCCCATTACGTACGGCTGAGGCGGCTCTTGCGCCGGATCGGCCGGGTTGCGACCGTCGACCAGCACCTTCATATCCCAGGTATTGGCGTCTGTCTTGACGAAATACTGCGTCAGTACGTGAGCGTTGCCCTGAGAATCGTAAATGTTGAGCGAAGTCGAGCTGTTGTAGGTAGTCGGGTCGGTGGGGTCGAATGTGGCACCGGCAGCCGCCGCTGCAGCTGTCCGTTCCGCCGCGGTCGGTGCAGCCGGATCGGCGGCATTGGTCTGCAGGTACGAATCGTAGGTCGCCTGCCAGGTAGTCGGCGTGCTCAACGCCGAATTCAGGTTGAAGGTGGTGTTGATCGCACTGGTAGCCTTCGGCGCCTGGTTGGTCGTCTGGACACGCATGTCGCCGATCACACCGTTTTGCAGGTTGCCGCTACCATCGACCGGATAGCCCTGCAACTTGTAGCCGAAGTTGTCGACGATGAAGCCGTCACGGTCGGTACCGAAATAACCGGCACGCGTATAGCTCAGTGCGCCATTGTTGCTGACCTGGAAGAACCCGTTGCCATTGATCGCCAGATCGAGGGCATTCTGCGTGTAATTGATGTTGCCCTGATTGAACTGCTGCGAAACGTTACTCAGCAGCACCCCGCTGCCCTGTGGATTCTTGCCGGTTCCCAGCACGGACGCCGCGTAGACATCGGAGAACTCCGCCCGCGACTGCTTGAAGCCGACGGTGCCGGCGTTGGCGATGTTGTTACCGGTGACGTTGAGGTCCTTGCTGGCGGCGCGCATGCCGCTGAGGCCGATATTGAAAGACATGTGATGCTCCTCTGCCGAGCCTGGCAGCGCTTATTGACCGATGATCTGGACCTGAGAGAGACCGACGCTGCCGACGCCAGCCAGATTGAGCATCAGCTCCCCGCCATTCTGTCCGAGGGTGACGCTGTCCACGTTTGCGGGCAGCAGGGTATACAGCCCTTTGGTTTCATTCTGGTAGGTCGCTTGCGCCTCGAAGCGATAGGTACCAGGCGGCACCACTTCACCGCTGGCGTTCTTGCCGTCCCACATGAACGACACGTTGCCGGCCTGCTGCTGGCCGAGGTTGACCCGGTTGACCAGCGTTCCGGAGCTGTCATAAACGTTGACGAACACGTTGCTGCTCGACGTCGGCAGGATCAGGCTCGCCTTGAAGGTTTCGCTGGTATCGACCACCGCTTTCTCGGACGGCACGATCACCTTGCGCCCAACCAGCGAAGAGGCCTGTAGCGCCTGGGATGACTGATAACCCGAGAGAATCGTTTCCATGCTCGAGTTCAGCTTCTCGACCCCTTCCACGGTGCTGAACTGAGCCAGCTGGCCGATGAACTCGCCGTTTTCCTGAGGCTCGAGTGGATTCTGGTTGTTCAGCTGCGCAACCAACAGCTCGAGAAACTCGTTTTTGCCCAGATCATTGCCCTTGGCCTCGCGGTCATTGCCGATCTGGTATTGATCCAGCACCGAGCTGCCGGCACCCACGCCACTGGTAGTCGTCATCGTCTTCGCTCGCTATCACTGACCAAGGGTCAACACTTTCTGCAACATGGTTTTGGCGGTGTTCATCAGTTCAGCGTTGGTCTGAAACGACCGGCTTGCCGAAATCATGTCTGCCATTTCCTCGACGACGTTGACGTTCGGGTAATAGACGTAGCCCTTGTCGTCGGCCGCCGGATGATTCGGCTCATAGCGCGCCTGAAGCTCGCCCTGATCTTCAACAACACCGAGCACCTGAACGCCAACGCCTGCCTGCTGCTGCTCGGCGAACAACGAACCGCTGCTGTCGCCGCCCGCCTGCTGCAGCATCGTGGCGAACACTGGATGGCGCGCGCGGTAGGTCTGATCGACGCTGGACGAAACCGTCTCGGCGTTGGCGATGTTGCTGGAGATCGTGTTGAGGCGAGTGCTCTGGGCGCTCATGCCGGTTCCGGCAATGTTGAAGACGCTGCTCAGTGACATGGTTGTTCGCTCCGTTATTCGCCGCGCAGGGCGTTCATCAGCCCGCGGAATTTACTATTGAGCAGGGTGAAGCTGGCCTGGAAATCGATCGCATTCTGGGCGTAGTTGGACTGCTCGATCTGCATATCGACGGTGTTCTGATCCAGCGAAGGTTGAGACGGAACCCGAAAGCGCAGGGCCGGGTCGGCCAACTCCATACCTTCAGCGGCGATGTGCCGCTCATTGGTACGTTCGACGCCGAACCCGCCCTGCGTGCGGGCAGCCTGCTGCGCAAGTACGGTCTTGAAATCGAGGTCGCGCGCCTTGTAATTCGGCGTATCGGCATTGGCGATGTTGTTGGCCAAGACCTCTGCGCGCTGCGCACGGAACCCCAGGGCTTTCTCGTGTATGCCCAGAGCCTTGTCGAAACTGATGCTCATCGGCTTGCCTCCATTGACTCGCTGACGAGACAAAAGCAAAGCCCATGCCACAAGCGCAAGCCCTTGATTATTCAAGGGTCGCCTGCTCAGTTGGTAGGAAGAAGCGTCAAAAGCGGCAAGCGATTACCGCCTTGCTTGCCGCCGAGCGACCGAGAGGTGACGGTTTTTTGCCGTCACTTGGCCTTGTAGATGATACCGGGGCTGCACTGAACCATCTGATACAGCTCGGGCAGACCATTCAGCGCTTCGGAAGCGCCCAGAAACAGATAACCGCCGGGCTTGAGCGTGGCGTGGATGCGCTTGAGGATGTCTTTCTTGACGTCGGCCGAGAAGTAGATGAGTACGTTGCGACAAAAGACGATATCGAACTTGCCGAGCGCTGCGTAGCTGTCGAGCAGATTCTGCACGCGAAACTCGACACGCGCCCGGACAGCAGGCTTTACCACCCAACGCCCCGGCCCCTTGGGCTCGAAGTAGCGCTGGAGCCGCTCACTCGACAACCCGCGCGCGATCGCCAGCGTGTCGTATTCGGCCGCCTTGCTGGCCGCAAGCATAGCCCCCGACAGCTCGGTCGCAACGATCTGCACGCCCAGCTTCGGCTGACTGGGCGCAGCCCTTTCGTATTCATCAACGGTCATCGATATGGAATAGGGCTCCTGGCCGGACGAACACGCGGCTGACCAGATCCGCAGACGCTGACCGACACCTGACTTCACCAACTCAGGGAAAACACGATTCTTGAGCACTTCGAAGGGGTAGGTATCGCGAAACCAGAGCGTCTCGTTGGTCGTCATGGCATCGACCACCTGCTCCTTCAAGCCCGAGCGCGGAGTCGCCTGGATCTTTCGAACCAACTCACCAAGGCTCTTGATACCCTGCTGCTCCATGAGCTTGTTGAGCCGACTGGAGACCAGATACTGCTTGTTGCTGCCAAGCAGAATCCCACAGGTCTTTTCCAGAAACGTTCGGAACTGCTCGAAATCCTGATCAACTGACACCAAATTGCCTCACTGTCGAATGCGAGGACCCAGCCTCAGTTTGCATCTGCCTGCCTGATTCGTTCCACGACGCGCCCGGCGAGATCATCGGGCTGAAACTTTGCCAGAAAGTCGTTTGCGCCAACACGCTTGACCATGTTCTGGTTGAAGACACCGGAGAGCGAAGTATGCAGCAGTACGTGCATGTTCTGCATGCGTGGATCGCGGCGGATTTCGGTGGTCAGCGTATAACCGTCCATCTCGGGCATTTCGATGTCAGAGATCAGCATCAGAAACTCATCTGCCGGAGCCCGCCCCTCGTCAGCCATGCGCTTCAGGTAAGTCAGCGCCTCGCGACCATCGTTCAAGGAGACCACTTCCACGCCGATGTTCTGCAGACAGCGTGTCACCTGCTTGCGAGCGACGGAAGAGTCATCGACGATCAATACCCGGCACGAAACGGCCTTGGACTGCACGTCGGAGTCTACCTCGGGCATCGGCATCGAATCGGATCCAGGCGTTGCCTCCGCCAGCACCTTCTCGACATCGATGATTTCGACGAGGCTACCATCAATATGGGTCACAGCCGTCAGGTAATGGTCGCGGCCGGCGCCTTTGGGAGGCGGAAGAATCTTTTCCCAGTTCATGTTGACGATGCGCTCCACGGACCGCACCAGGAAGCCGAGCGTACGATTGTTGTATTCGGTAATGATGGCGAAGCTGTTGCCGGCATCCTTAAGGCTGGACTTGCCGGTTGCCAATGCAAGATCGAGGATTGGCAGCGTGCTACCCCGAATCGAAGCCACACCGCGGATGACGGGTGCTGACTGCGGCATATGGGTCAATTTGGGACAAGGCAGCACTTCCTTGACTTTGAACACGTTGATTCCATAGAGCTGCGCGCCGTCCAGGCGAAACAGCAGCAATTCGAGCCGGTTTTGCCCCACCAGCTGAGTGCGCTGATTAACCGAATCCAAAACACCGGCCATGCCAGTGACCTCTCTGATCAAATGAACGACGTTCGCCACGCGGGCATGTACTTTGCAACCAACACGGCATGAACAGGCGAATGACTATTTCTCGACATCTAACCTCCAGGCGTAAGCAAATACTCGCCTGGCTGGTCCTGCTATTGACCGCAAGCAACGGCGCGCACGCCGAAGCCATGACTCATCCTGATCAACTTATCGACGCCGCCCGCAGCTTTCTTGAGCAAGCAGTGGACAATTATTTACAGCGTAGCGCCATCGACGGCCGGCGGGAGATTCACTTCAGCCGTCTCGACCCGCGCCTGCGCCTGGCCTATTGCGACGCCCCCCTTAGCGCACAATTGGAAAGCCCCGATCAGCCAGTGGGCCGCGTGACCTTGAGAGTCAGCTGTAGCGGTAGCTCTCCCTGGTCAGTGTTCGTCCCTGCCCAGGTCAAGCTGTACCGCAAGGTCCTGGTTACCAATAAGGCCCTCCAACGCGGCGCGGCACTTGGCGATAGCGATATCAATGAGGCGGAACGCGACATCTCTCTGCTCACCCAGGGTTACCTGACGACCCCAGCGCAAGTCGCAGGGACCAAACTCACCCGCATCGTGCAGCCAGGCCAGGTGCTGACGCCGGCAATGCTGGAGCTGGCCGAGGTAATACGCAGGGGCGACCAGGTCGTTATCTCGGCCGGGAATCAATCGGTCAATGTGCGTATGCCAGGCGAGGCGTTAACCGACGGAGCGCCCGGCGAGCAGATCCGCGTGAAGAATCTTCGCTCGGGGCGTATAGTCAGAGCCCGCGTGACCGGCCCCGGGCAGGTCGAGGCCGCGATGTAACGCGTCACAGGCTCGACGCTTTTCTCCGCGGCGCCAGAAAAAATACTAAAGTTTCAGCACACCACGCCGAAAGCCAGGCAAGCGTACTGATTCTCGAGGTTTGCATCATGGTTATCGACTTCAATAGACCCAATGGCCCCGCCGGTCCCGGCGCCAGCCGTAGCAATCAGATTCAAGGCAGTGAGCGCCCGACTGCGACGCAACCTTCCGACAACGCGGTGAGCAGCCAGGAGACCGGCGCTGCAGCTGGCGAGCCGGTACAGCTGAGCCCGGAAGCGCAGCGGCTGCAGCAGGCCACCGAGCAGCTCAGTCAGCAGCCGGTCGTCGACCAGGCGCGTGTCGAGCGCATTCGCCAAGCGATTTCCGATGGCACTTATGAGATCGATCCGAAGCGCCTAGCCGCCAAGCTGACCGCCTTCGAATCGCAGCAGTAATCCCGAGGTAGATCCAGCCAGGTTCGAAATGCACGACGAAAATCTGCTGCAACAACTTGTCGATGACATCAATACCGCCAAGCAACTGCTCGAACTGATCGAGCACGAACTCGCGGCACTCGCCGAGCGAAACCTGGCCGAGCTGGAAATTATTCTGACGAAAAAGCAGCCTCTGTTAGCGCTGCTCGGCCAGCATGGCGTCGAGCGCAGCAGGATGCTCACTGAGCGCCAGTTGAGCAACGACCGTAGCGGGCTGGAAGCGTTTGCTTCGATCTCCTCGCAGGGTGACGCCATTCTGGCCCGCTCGTCCGAGCTTGAGGCGCTGCTGCAAGACTGCCAAGCCGCCAACGAACGCAACGGGCGACTGATTCGCGCCAATCAGGGTGCCGTCGGCAGCTTGCTCGCCATTCTGCAAGGCAGCAACGAAACGCCCGACCTGTACAATCGTCGTGGCGCCACCGCCAAAAGCAGCCAGCACCGGCCGCTGAGCCAGGCGTGACCATTACAACTCTAAGGATGCTCGGGCCCAGGCCCGTAACGCAGCATTGCCTAGTGCTGGAGAACAGCGGACGTGTCGAATCCGTTCTTTGACGAAGCCGGTCCGCAACCCCCGAAGGTTCTGACCGCCCCACTCGAAATACAGGCCAATCTCAAGCAGCTGCTGGACAACAACGTTCCTGTCAGCATCCGCTTTCTGGAGCGCAATCAGCGCTACCAGAGCTATTTAATCGATCTTCACCGTGACAGGGGCTGGCTCGCTTTCGACGAACTCATTCCCAGTGATGGTGATCGCCTGATGATGGCCAGCGAGCCGTTCGAAGCCGAAGCCTTCTATGAGGGGGCCCGCCTCTCTTGGAAAAACCATCAAACGGTACATCCAGCCGACTACGATGGGGCTCGCTGCTATTGGACGCCACTACCCGACGAGCTGACCTATCATCAGCGCCGCAATGCGTACCGTGCTCGGCTGGATTCGATACCTATCACCGCGACGCTCGGTGGCGCACCGCTGAGCAGGACACTCACCGGGCGACTGCTCGATCTTTCAGCCACAGGCTGCAAGATGAGCTTCAAAGGCAACGTCGAAACCGGTCTTCAGACTGGGCAGGTCTACCCGGACTTTTGCGCAGAGCTTCCCTCAGGTCCAGCCAAGTGCGCCGTCGAACTGCGGCACGTCAGCTATGATGAGCGCCGCGACGCTACTTTCTGCGGAATGCGTTTTTATCAGATGAGCGGATTGCTTCAGCGCCAGATAGAACGCTTCGTCTATCAGCTGCAACGCGAAGCCAGACGACAAAGCGACGCGCCGTTCGCTTGAACCCGCCTGCCGCTCCAGGGGAGCGGCAAGCCTCCCCCGACGAACCCGTTCAAGCGCACTTGAGAAACAAGTGGCGTCCCAGGCGAGGTTCGAACTCACAACCTTCCCCTTAGGAGGGGGATGCTCTATCCAATTGAGCTACTGGGACTCGGGGGCGCATGTTAACGACCCCCGGCATGTTTGTCATGCCCCGCGCCGGCTGTCATTTATCCCCTTGCATTTTGCACGAAGCCATCAGGCAGAGCTTGCAAAGTGCAAATCGCAGGCGCTAGAGCTGAAAGCATAACTTATTGATTTACAACATTTTTTTCGTATAAAACTGCTTGGCACAACACCTGCTATGCATTTCGCATTGAACTTTCGATCGCGAAGGAAACGCAGAGATGCCGAAGCCCCTTTATTTGATCAGCACCACAGCTGTCTCGATTGCCGCGGCATTTGCCCTGCAGCTGCCCTCCGCCGAAAAGCACGCTGCCAACGCCAGCCCAGCCGCCACCTACGCACGCTCGATCTCCCCCCAACCGAATCGGCATCCCACGGCCAAGCTATTCAATCTCAGCGGCGATCACATCATCGCCCCCACCAGAGCCCAGCGCTGGGTGTTCTGACGATCCTTGGAGGAAAATGAGAATGTCCAAGCTAGCGGCTTATAGCCTTGTCCTGTTGGCCATATGCGGATTGACCGCACTCTGGGCGCCAAGCGAAGCAGCTCGCGCTGTCAGCCAGTACGGCATGGCGATATTCAGTCTCTCGACGTTCGCCGGCCTGCTGATCGGGCGTCGAGTGAAGTTCGATCCCATCCTGCGCTAGCACGCAGTGCAACAGCACCATGCGCATGGGCAGCCGGTCACACATTGGCTTTCTGATAGCAAAACGCCTTTACTAATCAAGCTGAAGACGTACAATTGGCGTCAGCAAGCCGACCATCTATAGTTTTTTCAGGACAAGCGGAACAGCGCGGGTGGGCGGTTGTCAGACCGATGACTTCCACGGCAATTCGCTACCACGCAACCTGACTAACCGGTTTTACTATGCGCCCAATGAAACAGGCAGTTTATTCCAGCCGCACGGCTGACAAATTTGTGGTTCGGTTACCTGACGGCATGCGCGAGCGTATCGCCGAGGTATCACGCAACCACCACCGAAGCATGAACTCAGAGATCATTGCACGACTCGAGCAGAGCCTTCTGCAGGAGGGCGCGCTGGATGATGATCTGAACATGCGACTCGATAGCCCTGAGCTGAGTCTTCACGAGCGCGAACTGCTTCAGCGGTTCCGCCAGCTCACCCACCGCCAGCAGAACGCCTTGATCGCACTGATTGCGCAAGATACCGAGCTGGCCAAGGACGAAGCCTGACAGGCTCGCTGCCGCGAGACATAAAAAAAGCCGGCGTTGTTCGCCGGCTTTTTTGTGCTAGCGACCAAACACCTACCTATAGCAGGAACAGTGTCGCCAACCCCAGGAAGATGAAAAAACCACCGCTGTCGGTCATCGCAGTGATCATGACGCTCGCACCCATCGCAGGGTCTCGCCCAAGTCGCGCCAACGTCATAGGAATCAGCACCCCCATAAGCGCAGCCAGCAGCAAATTCAACGTCATTGCCGCAGTCATCACCACGCCCAGCGCCCAGTTACCGTACAGCCAATACGCGACGAAACCTATCACCCCACCCCACAACAGGCCGTTGACCAACCCCACGCCGGCCTCCTTGCGCAACAGCCGCAGGGTATTGCCTGTACCGACCTGATCCAGCGCCATGGCTCTCACGATCATGGTGATGGTTTGATTTCCGGAGTTGCCGCCAATTCCCGCGACGATCGGCATAAGCGCAGCCAGGGCGACCAGCTTTTCGATCGAGCCATCAAACAACCCAATTACACGGGAAGCCAGAAACGCAGTGACCAGATTGACAGCGAGCCAGGCCCAACGGTTACGCACTGACTTCCATACCGAGGCGAAGATATCCTCCTCTTCGCGAAGGCCCGCCATGTTGAGAACTTCACTCTCGCTCTCTTCGCGAATGAGGTCGACCATTTCATCGATGGTCAGGCGCCCGATCAGCTTGCCCCCCTTATCGACAACGGGCGTTGAAACAAGATCGTATCGCTCGAAAGCCTGCGCAGCCTCGTAAGCATCTTCATCGGGATGAAAGGTCACCGGATCGGTGGCCATCACCTCGGCGACTTGTTTTTCGGGATCATTGACCAGCAACCGCTTTATCGGCAGAACACCTTTGAGCACACCGTCGTAATCGACCACAAACAGCTTGTCGGTATGCCCTGGCAGCTCCTTGAGACGACGCAGATAGCGCAATACCACTTCCAGACTGACATCTTCCCGGATGGTGACCATCTCGAAGTCCATCAACGCGCCGACCTGGTCCTCATCGTAGGACAACGCGGAGCGGACGCGCTCGCGCTGCTGGGCGTCCAGGCTTTCCATCAACTCGTGAACGACGTCGCGAGGCAACTCCGGCGCGAGATCAGCCAACTCGTCGGCGTCCATCTCCTTGGCCGCCGCAAGAAGCTCCTGATCATCCATGTCGGCGATCAGCGTTTCACGGACCGCGTCCGACACTTCAAGCAGGATATCGCCGTCTCGCTCGGTCTTGACCAGCTGCCAGACAGCGAGGCGCTCATCGAGCGGAAGCGCTTCGAGAATGTGGGCAACGTCTGCAGGGTGCAGCTCGTCGAGCCTCAACTGCAACTGCGCGAGATCATCGATCTGAGCAGGATCCGTCAGTGATTCGCCGCCATGCTGCTGGGCGAGCGCCTCAGCAAGATCATGGCGATGCAGCAGTTCGAGCACCTGCGCCAGGCGATCCTGCAGTGTTTCTTGTGGCTTCTTGGCTTCTACTTCGGTCATGGCGCACTCCACCCCCAGCTCTGGGGCACGCCGGGAGAATCAGACAATCAAGCGGGCAGGCAGGAATTTGGAACGACTACTGGGTAAGTCCATGAGGGGGATTTGTTTCTACAAGCCCAACGGGGCGGACCGCGCAATGATAACACCGCAGCGGCTCAGCAATGCGAGCTTTCAGTGACAATACAAGTAGTTGCGCAACACAAATCCGCCTCCTGCAGTGTCGACGTCATCACGAGCGGCGAAGACACCCTCCCTCGCACGACGCAAGAAGCGCTAGGCTCGATATGCCAGTCAAACGTCAAGGAGGACGAGAATGCCAAGACATACCGTTTTGGCCTGGTGCCTGCTCGCCTGCGCAGGCACCAGCGCACATGCCACCACTGTTTACCGCTGCGTCGACAGCGCCAACCATGTCAGCTTTCGCCAGCAGGGCTGTCCCGAAGAAATGATCGGCAAACCGCAAAAGATCAGCAACGTCAGCACCGACCACAGCAATCCGAGGCGCAGGGCGCCCTCAAGCAAGCCACGCGCCAGTCAAGGCGAAGCCAGAGAGCTCGTAGTCGTCGGCACTCATCACGACAAATGCGGAAGCCAGCTGACCAGCAGAGATCGCCGAAGGGCCATCATCGAGAAACGGATAGTGCCTGGAATGACCCAAGAGGACGTGCAGAGCGCCCTAGGCACGCCTGACAGAGTGGCAACAACTAACGGCAGGACCCAGTGGCGCTATGAGAGCGAGCGCGGACGAAGCCGGACCGTCACCCTCGACAACGAAGGCTGCGTAACCACCAAGCGCTAGCCAATAAAAAAGGGCCTGCATTTCTGCAGGCCCTTTTCAAATGGCGCACTCAGGAGGATTCGAACCTCCGACCGCTCGGTTCGTAGCCGAGTACTCTATCCAGCTGAGCTATGAGTGCGTGTGCGTTTTTTAAACCAGACCGCCCTGGCTTCATAAACCCCGCAGAACGAGGCTTCATGATATGGCGCACTCAGGAGGATTCGAACCTCCGACCGCTCGGTTCGTAGCCGAGTACTCTATCCAGCTGAGCTATGAGTGCGCTAAGGGTGCGCATTATAGGGTGGTAAACCTTAGCGTCAAGAGCAACAAAGCACTCTGACAAACCACCCGATCATGCAATATGGCGGAGAAGGGGGGATTCGAACCCCCGACACCCTTTTGAGGTGTACTCCCTTAGCAGGGGAGCGCCTTCGGCCACTCGGCCACCTCTCCGCAACACGGGGCGCATAATACCGATCTTTACCCCGTTTGCAAAGCCAAAAATTACATAAAAATTAGTGGCTTGGTTCCTGGTCCTTTTCTTTCTGGATCCGCTGGTAAATCTCCTCGCGATGCACCGCAACCTCCTTGGGTGCGTTCACGCCGATACGTACCTGGTTCCCCTTTACGCCCAACACGGTGACGGTAACGTCGTCACCCACCATCAGGGTCTCTCCGACCCGGCGAGTCAGAATCAGCATTCCTTTCTCCTTAAACGGATTCAGTCAGTAAGCAGTCTGCAAAGAATAAAAACGGATATTGTCCGTCAGACATATAGCCAAAAGCCTTACACCAGCTATTGACCAGCACGCGGGACGCTAAAGTTCCTCGACGGCAGGCCAACACGACAGAAGGCGCGCTAAAACGGGCCTTCTGACGACTATTCTGCCGAACCAGCAGGCGCGTCCAGTTCGAAAGCGGTATGCAAGGCGCGCACAGCCAGCTCCAGATACTTCTCTTCGATCACCACCGACACCTTGATCTCTGACGTCGAGATCATCTGGATGTTGATGTTCTCCTTGGCCAGCGCCTCGAACATACGACTCGCCACACCGGCATGCGAGCGCATGCCGACGCCCACGATAGACACTTTTGCGATGTCAGTATCACCAATGACTTCGCGCGCCCCCATCTGTTGAGCGATGGCGTTCAGGATTTTCAAGGCGTTGTTATAGTCGTTACGGTGCACGGTGAAGGTGAAGTCTGTGGTGTTATCGTGCGCCACGTTCTGCACGATCATGTCGACTTCGACGTTTGCGGCGCTGATCGGACCGAGGATCTTGAACGCCACACCGGGAGTATCCGGCACCCCACGGATGGTGAGCTTGGCTTCGTCGCGATTGAAAGCGATGCCGGAAATGATGGGCTGTTCCATGGATTCCTCTTCATCAAGGGTAATGAGGGTCCCCGGACCCTCCTGAAAGCTGTGCAGCACCCGCAGCGGTACGCTGTACTTGCCAGCGAACTCGACTGCCCGGATCTGCAGGACCTTCGAGCCCAGGCTAGCCATTTCCAGCATTTCTTCGAAGGTGATCTTGTCCAACCGCTGCGCTTTGGCGACAACCCTCGGGTCCGTGGTGTAAACGCCGTCCACGTCAGTGTAGATCTGGCACTCGTCAGCCTTCAGTGCCGCGGCCAACGCCACTCCGGTCGTGTCCGAACCGCCACGGCCGAGGGTCGTAATGTTGCCTTTCTCATCGACACCCTGGAAGCCTGCTACCACGACGACCCGTCCAGCCTTGAGGTCGCGCTGAATGCGCTGCGAATCGATCTGCAGAATGCGCGCCTTGGTGAAGGCACTGTCGGTCAGGATGCGCACCTGATTACCGGTATAGGACACGGCCGGTACGCCGCGCTTGATCAGCGCCATGGCCAGCAAGGCGATGGTGACCTGCTCCCCGGTGGACACCATGACGTCCAACTCACGCGGCACCGGCTGCTCACTGATCTGCTTGGCCAGATCGATCAGGCGGTTCGTCTCGCCGCTCATGGCCGAAACCACTACCACGATGTCGTCACCGGCATCGCGAAACTTTTTGACCTTCTCTGCCACCTGCTCGATACGCTCGACGGTGCCGACGGAAGTACCGCCAAACTTCTGTACGATCAAAGCCATTTCATGCCGCCTATGCCCAAACGGGCGTTCATTGAACCTGTCATTCATCCCCCGCCGAGCGAATGGACGCTCGGCGGATACAGCAACACCTCTTTCAGAGTCCCTGCTCGACGAACTTCGCCGCCAGTGCCAGCGCGTCGTCGAGGGCGCCGACATCGGTGCCGCCGCCCTGAGCCATGTCAGGACGCCCACCGCCCTTGCCGCCCACTGCCGCCGCAGCCTGCTTCATCAGCTCGCCAGCCTTGAAGCGCGTGGTCAGATCCTGGGTGACGCCCGCCACCAGCACGACTTTATCTTCCTGCGCACCGCCCAATAGGATCACCGCACTACCGAGCTTGTTCTTCAGCTGATCGACCAGGGCCAGCAACGCCTTGCCATCGAGCCCGTCCAGCCGTGCTGCAAGCACCCGGACGCCCCCGACATCGATCGCCGAGCCAGCCAGATCATCACCCGCGGCGCTGGCAGCCTTCGCTTTGAGCTGCTCGAGCTCCTTTTCCAGCTGGCGATTGCGCTCCAATACACCGGCGAGCTTGTCGAGCAGGTTATCGCGACTGCCCTTGACCAGGCCGGCGGCCTCCCGAAGCTGCTCCTCAGCCTGGTTCAGGTAGGCCAGCGCCGCTGCCCCGGTCACCGCCTCGATGCGACGCACGCCCGCGGCAACACCGCCTTCGCTGATGATCTTGAACAGGCCGATATCGCCGGTACGCGCAACGTGCGTACCGCCGCAAAGCTCGACGGAGAACCCGCCGCCCATGGAAAGAACGCGGACAGTATCGCCGTACTTCTCGCCAAAGAGCGCCATCGCGCCTTTGGACTTGGCGGTATCGATGTCCGTTTCCTCGATCTCGACGGCGGTATTGCGGCGAATCTCAGCGTTGACCAGGTCCTCCAGCGCCTTGATCTGCTCGGGGCGAATGGCTTCGAAGTGACTGAAGTCGAAACGCAGGCGCTGGCTGTCGACAAGCGAACCCTTCTGGCTCACATGTTCGCCCAGCAACTTGCGCAGCGCGGCATGCAGCAGGTGGGTCGCCGAGTGGTTCAGCGCCGTCGACTGGCGTACGGAGTCATCCACCACCGCCTCGATCTGCGCGCCGACTTCCAGCGAACCACTGTCGAGAACGCCATGATGCAGAAACGCCGCGCCCGCCTTGGTGGTGTCACGAACATCGAAGCGCACCCCCTCGGCAGCAAGGTAGCCGCAATCGCCGACCTGGCCACCGGACTCGGCGTAGAACGGGGTGCGATCCAGCACCACGACGCCCTCCTCGCCCGCCGTCAGTTTCTGTACCGACATGCCTTCCTTGAACAACGCGACGACCTTGCCGGCATCACGCGTCGTTTGATAGCCGCGGAACTCGGTTTCACCTTCGATCTTGACCAGGCTGTTGTAATCCATGCCAAAGGCGCTGGCAGAACGAGCCCGCTCGCGCTGGGCCTCCATCTCACGTTCGAAGCCGGCTTCGTCCAATGTAAGGTTGCGCTCGCGAGCGATGTCATTGGTCAGGTCGACAGGGAAGCCGTAGGTATCGTACAGCTTGAACACCACAGCCCCCGGAATGACGCTACCCTCGAGCGAAGCGAGATCCTGCTCGAGGATTCGCAGCCCCTGTTCGAGCGTCTTGGCGAACTGCTCTTCTTCATTGCGCAGCACCCGCTCGATATGCGCCTGCTGCTGGCGCAACTCGGCAAATGCGTCGCCCATTTCCGCAACCAGTGCAGCCACGATCTTGTGGAAGAAGGCGCCCTTGGCGCCGAGCTTGTTGCCGTGGCGACACGCTCGACGAATGATCCGCCGCAGCACATAGCCACGCCCCTCGTTCGACGGAGTCACTCCATCGGCAATCAGAAAACCGCAGGAGCGAATGTGATCGGCAACCACCTTCAATGACGCCTGCCCCTCGTTGCGGCAGCCGATTGCATCAGCCGCGGCGTTCAGCAGGCTCTGGAACAGGTCGATCTCGTAGTTCGAGTTGACGTGCTGGAGTACTGCGCTAATGCGCTCGAGCCCCATGCCGGTATCGACGCTCGGTGCCGGCAATGGATGCAGCACACCATCTGCAGTGCGATTGAACTGCATGAACACGTTGTTCCAGATCTCGATGTAACGGTCGCCGTCTTCTTCAGGCGAGCCGGGCGGGCCGCCCCAGATGTGCTCGCCGTGGTCGAAGAAAATCTCGGTGCAGGGACCACAGGGGCCGGTGTCGCCCATCGCCCAGAAGTTGTCCGACGCATATGGGGCGCCCTTGTTGTCACCGATCCGCACCATGCGCTCGGCCGGCACGCCGACTTCCTTGGTCCAGATGTCGTAGGCCTCGTCATCGGTGGCATAGACGGTGACCCACAGCTTTTCCTTGGGCAGCTTCAGCCACTTGTCACTGGTGAGAAATTCCCAGGCATAGTGAATCGCGTCGCGCTTGAAGTAGTCGCCAAAGCTGAAGTTGCCGAGCATCTCGAAGAAGGTGTGATGGCGCGCGGTATAACCGACGTTCTCCAGGTCGTTGTGCTTGCCACCGGCACGCACGCACTTCTGGCTGGTGGTCGCGCGGGTGTAGGCGCGCTTCTCCAGGCCGAGGAAGCAGTCCTTGAACTGGTTCATGCCGGCATTGGTGAACAGCAGGGTCGGATCGTTCGCCGGAATCAGCGAGCTGGAGGCGACGCGGGTATGGCCCTTCTCTTCGAAGAAGCGGAGGAAGGCTTCACGGATTTCTGCGCTTTTCATAATTTCTTCCAGAAGACGGCGGCCGAACGGCTGCAAAACGCCACGAGGTGGCGGCACCGCCGAGCGATTCACAACTACCCCGAGCAGGTAGTCGGCAAAGGGCCCCATTATATCGGGCCTGCGCGCCGGGTATAGGGGATCGGCGCAAGAGAATCAAGCGATTCGACAAGGCCTGACAGGGACAGAACGCACCGTTTGTGCGGAGCGAGGCCGGCAACCACTACCCTGCCCCTCCCCGCATCGGGCTGTCAGCGCAGCAAGTCCATGTCGAGTGTCTTCGCCGCGCCGCCGAGCATGGTTTCGGTAATGTCGATGAAGTCGTTCGTGGTGACCTTGTCCAACCGCATCAGCCCGCGGCTCACGTCGTCAAGCGAATGCCGCCCTTTGCTGCGCTGACGAATCTCGCGATCCAGATCCTGCAGCATCAGCACGGCACGCGCCGTGACCGGCCCGGTCGAGTGCTCGGTGCGCAGACTGCTGACGCCTCGGCTCCATTTGGCCAGATGTTCGCGCACGATCCGATAGCGATCCTCACTGAGCCCACCAGCGCGCCGCACCAACTCGATCGCGTAGTACTCGGCGAGCCCTTCGCTGATCCAGTCGCTGCGATCGGCATCACTGATGCGACTGAAGACGTGCACCAACTCATGCACCAGCGAGCTGGTGCCGTTCTCGCTTACCAGTGGTCGATCGGCATGCATGTAGAGCGAGTTGGGCCCGGACAGACCGCCGCGCCACATCGGATCGCCTGCGCCGACGATGAGCAGCTTGGCGGGGTCGCGCGGGAAGACATTCTGCAACTCCGGCCAGACGAAGGTCAGCATCGTCAGGATGTCCATGCGTCGCACGCCCTCCCCTACCGGCGCTGCCACAGTGACATCGGTCTCGCCTAGCCGGGCGCGACGTGTGCCCAGCTTGCCTGCGAGAATCCAGCCGGTCGGACGATCAAAAATGCGTTCGGGGTTATCGATGCGGAAGCGGTTCTTGCCGATGCGCTTCCAGCCGGTTTCGACGCTTTTCCACCCTTCGGGGAGTTCGAACTGCAGGCGCGCCACCAGCTCGGTGCCATCGACTTCGTCCAGGTGCGCCGACGGCACCAGATCATCGCCACGAAACAGCGCCCAGCTATCGGTCATGCGCGCATCGAAACGGCCATTCTCGCGCTGATGACTGAGGCGAACGCGATACCTGAGCTGCGCCTTGCCGTTCGCTGGCTTCCAGACACCGCGGCCGGCCTGCTCCTGAATCCACTCCCCATCCGCCTCGAAATCGCTGTAACGCCCTTCATCACCGAGGTTCAGATCGAGGCTGCGTATCACTTCGCCCCGTTCCAGAGTCAACCGGACTTCCGCCTGGTCGTCCTGCGGCATAAGCCGTACCTGATAGTCGAGATCGACACGCTGGGCCGCCTGGGCGGAGACGACACACAGCAGCAGTGAAAACAGCGTCAGCAGACGGGCGCGCATTCGGGTATGACTCCTGGGAGTGGATTCAGCTATGACGCTAGCGAGGGATACGGATTCACCCTGCGCGGAAAATCAGATGCGCCTCCCACTCCTGCTCAGGCACGCTGCCCTCGGCGAGCATGCGACCGGCCTGGGAGATGCGCTCGGCATGCACCTGCTCGCGGTCGCCGCAGACCAAGTAATGCCAAAGAGGGAGATCCTTTCCTTCACCTACCAGCCGATAGGCGCAGGTGGGCGGCAGCCATTTGAACTCAGCCGCATCGCGCACGCTGAGTTCGATGCAGTCCGGAACGCTGGCACGTCGATTGGAATAATCGGTACAGCGGCAGCTCTGAAGGTCGAGCAGGCGACAGGCGATGCGGGTGTAGTAGACGCTGCCGTCTTCCTCATCCTCCAGCTTCTGCAAGCAACACAAGCCACAGCCATCGCAAAGCGATTCCCACTCTTCTTTGTCGAGCTGGGCCAGCGTCTTGCGCTTCCAGAAAGGTTCGACCTTTGCCGCCATGCTTAGTCACCGCTATTGCAAAGAGGCAAGTCTAGCGACTGGCCATGGCACGGCCAAGCGTGACCCTGCCATGGTCAGTGTGCGGTGACCTTGCGTCACGCTACTGCTTGTCGAGCATCTGCCGATGACTGCGCATCTGCTCGAGCAGCTGTTCCATGCGCTGAATGCGCATGTCGAGCACTTCCTTGGTCGGTGCGCCGCCGAACGCACCCGGGCCCATGCCCGCGCCGCCCTGCATCCCCATGCCTCCGGCGCCGGGGCCACCCAGCGGGCAGCCGCCCATCATTCCCGCGCCGGACTGCATGCTCCGCCAGTGCTGTTCGCGCAACTTCATGCGCTCTTCAGGCGTCTTGGCCTGGCGCCACGCCTGGCGATATTCCTGCATCTGCTGCCAGTGCTTCTGCCAAGCGGAATCATCGGTTGCGGCATCCTGCGCCGAGGCCCCTACCGCCGCGCCCAGCATCAGCGCACCCAGCAAAATCGAACGGACGTCCATCGTGCTTCTCCTCGAGTGTTCCAACCCAGAGCAAGCATAGCCTTGGTCTGCCAGCCGGCCTTGCGTGAGAACAATTTCACGAGCGATTCAGACGGGATCGTTCATCCGCAGCAACTCGTCGGGCAGATGCTCGATGTATTCCTCCTCCGGTGGCGGCATCTGCAGGTGGTAGCCCTGCTCACGCACATTCGCCAGCACCTTGTCGACGTCCTCGCGGGCCAGCTTTCGCTCAGGGCTCAGGACCAGATCGAACGCCAGCTGCGGCGGGCCGAAAGCAGCCAGCAGAGCCTCGGGGACGCGTTTGAGCGCATCCTTCTTTTCCACGTAGAGATACATCTCGCGCTTGCGCGGACTCTTGTACACCGAGCAGATCAATTTCATTGCTTATGTTCCATAACGTCGAGCAGAGCCTGCCCCATGAGCTCGCGCCGCCATCCGCGCAACGAGTCGGGCAGGCGATAGGGACCCTGTGGATAGCCGCTCTTTATGAGCGCCTCGAGGGATTTCTTGCGCAGCATCAGCTCGGGCGCAATGTCCAGACGCTCAGCCTCTCGCTGGCCTACCGCACGCAGTTTTTTCAGCAGGCCGCCGGCCTCCAACGGCAATGGCTCAGGCAGCGGTGCCGGCCAGGTCGCCGCGTCTGACGCGGCAGCCTCGCCGATCAGCGCGAGAATCGTCTCGCCATCCTGGCGCACGGTGCGTGGATGCATATCCTCGATCCGTGCCAGCGCAACCAGATCCTTCGGCTGGGTGCGCGCCAGCGGCCAAAGGCTCGCCTCACGCAGGATACGGTTGCGCGGCTGGTTGCGCGTTCGCGCCTCGCTTTCACGCCAGGCGGTCAAGGCGCGCAGGACCGCGAGCTGCTGCGGCTTGAGCCGCCAGGCCTGCTTGACCTCACGATAGGCCTCCAGCGGATCGCTATGACGACGCAGGTTGGCGACCAGCTCTTCGCCATCCTCGAGTATCCAGGCACGCTTGCTCGAATCCAGCCTGGGCAGCAGCGCCAGGTAGAGTTCAGCCAGGTGCTGGGCGTCTTCGGCGGCGTAGCGCACCTGCATTTCGCTAAGAGGGCGTTGCAGCCAGTCCGAGCGCGTCTCCCCCTTCGGCAGCTCGATACCGAGCACCGCCTGCACCAGCCGCGAATAGCCCATCGAAAAACCGATGTTGAGGTAGCCGGCCGCCAGCTGCGTATCAAACAGTGGCGAAGGCAGGCTGCCGGTCAGCCGCAGCAAGACCTCCAGATCCTCGCTGCAGGCATGCAGCACCTTGGTCACGCGCTCGTCCTCGAGCAGCCCGCAGAACGCGGACCAGTCGCTGATCCGCAATGGATCGATGAGATAGGCGCAGCAGCCATCACCCACCTGAATCAGGCCGGCGATGGGATAAAAGGTGTCGACACGCATGAATTCGGTGTCCAGTGCGACGAACGGCAGCTGCCGCCAGGCATCGCACAGACGGGTCAGATGCTCATCATCCAGCACCCATTGGGTTTCGATGGCCACTCGGCCTCCTTGTTTCGGCGGACGACCGCCGCACGGCCGAACGAGGCCGGCAGTATATCGCCAGTTACCGGCATCAGGCGTTTCTGCCTCATCGGAGGCCTGCTAGTGTTTCCGCTCTTGCCGAGGAGCTCCCTATGTCGCTTGCACGCCTGATCACCGCCCAGCAACTGGCCGGCAGCCTGCCGCAGAGCCTGCTGATCGATTGCCGCTTTGCCCTTGAAGACCCCAGCCATGGCCAGCGCAGCTATCTCGAAGGCCATCTGCCAGGCGCGCGCTTCCTGGATCTGGAGCGCGATCTCTCCGGCCCGGTGGAGCCCGGCGTGACCGGGCGCCATCCGCTGCCGGAGCCGCAGCGGCTGATACGCCGATTGCGTGAAATCGGCGTCGACAACGACAGCCGCATCGTGCTCTACGACGACGGCCCCGGCGCCTTTGCCGCACGCGCCTGGTGGCTGCTGGCCTGGCTCGGCAAGCGCAACGATGTCTATCTGCTCGATGGAGGGCTTGCCGCCTGGCGACAGGCTGGTCTGCCACTGGAGGCTCATGAGTGCTCCGCAGAATGCGGAACGTTCACCGGCCAGCCGGACCCGCAGATGCTGATCGAAGCCACAGAACTGGCGCGACAGCTAGCGGATTTCCAGCTGCTCGACGCCCGAGCACAGCCGCGATTCCGTGGCGATGTCGAGCCCCTGGACCCGGTGGCAGGCCACATTCCGGGCGCCATCTGCGCACCGTTCAGCGAGAATCTCGGCGGCGACGGGCGCTTCCTCGCCCCAGACCAACTGCGTCAGCGCTTTCTATCGATCAGCGACGGCGACGCTCGGCCCCTCGTTGCCTATTGCGGATCGGGCGTAACGGCTTGCCACAATCTGTTCGCCATGTCCCTGGCAGGGCTTGGCCTGCCGCGCCTGTATGCCGGCTCATGGAGCGAGTGGATCACAGACCCCGCACGACCGGTAGCACGCGGCGATTCCTGACCAATCGGTCACCAAGAGGATTGACGGTTTCACAATCACCTTGACTTTTGCAGGTATTTACGACCGATCGTCGCCGTATTTACGAAAAATTGCACTCTTTCGTTTGCTGCTGCTCAGACAAAGTTGGTAGGTTCCGAGCCGCTTTTACCTGAGGAGTACACAATGAAAACAAGATGGTTGAAAACCGCTCTCGCAGTGGCCGTAAGTGCAATGTCCACCCAGCTGATGGCTTCCGGCTTCGCGCTCAACGAGCAGAGCATCAGTGGCATGGGCACCTCCTTCGCCGGCCGCTCCTCGTCTGCCGATGACGCTACCACCTTGTTCGGCAACCCGGCGGGCATGGCTCGCCTCAAGCGTGAGGAAGTCAGCTTCGGCATGGCGGCGATTCATGCCAAGACGGATATCGACGATGCCTCCGGCAGCTTTTTCAACGGCCTCGGTCCGGCCGCTGGCCCCACGAGCGGCAGTAACGATGGCGACATGGTGCCGACGACCGCCGTCCCGATGGGCTACTACGTCAAGCCGATCGATGACAAGTGGGCGCTGGGCGTCGGCGTCTACGTGCCGTTCGGCCTGATCACCGACTATGAGGGTGGCTTCCAGGGTCGTTATTTCGGCGACTACAGCGAGGTCCGGGTAATCACCGTCCAGCCAACGGTGAGCTACCGCTTCAACGAGAAACTGTCGATCGGCTTTGGCCCGACCATCAACCGTATCGACGGTCAACTGGAAAGCGCAGTGCCGGGTATCGCCGGCCCGAATGACAGCCGGGTAAAAATCGAGGGCGACGATACCGCGCTTGGCTTCAACGCCGGCTTGCTCTACGAATTCACTCCGCACACGCGCGCCGGTATCACCTATCACTCGAGCGTGGACTACAAGCTCGAAGGCGACACCAAAGTGTCGGGCAGCGATCCGGTGCTGGGCAACGGCATCCCGGGTTTGAGCATTAACGCTTACGGCGAATACGATGCGTCCCTGGACCTCGAAACCCCCGAATCCGTGGACGTCTCCATCACGCACGAGCTGAACGCCAACTGGACGCTCTATGCTGGCGCCATGTGGACGCGCTGGAGCCGGCTCGAAGAGATCACCGTGGAGAACGAAGGCGTGGGCGCGGCCGCGGCCGGCCAATTCGGCACCATCACCGAGGAGCAGGATTGGCATGACACCTGGTCCTACGCCTTGGGCGCCGCCTACAAGCTGAATCCGCAATGGACGCTGCGTACCGGCCTTGCCTTCGATCAGAGCCCGGCGAATAACACCCATCGCTCTCCGCGAATCCCCACTGGCGACCGTACGGCAGTCAGCGTGGGTCTCGGCTGGAGTCCGACAGAAGACATCACCGTGGACCTGGCCTACTCCTACCTGATGGAAGAAGAAGTCAGCATCGACCAAAGCAAAACCTATGCAGGTGGTGCTGTCGGCCAGAGCTACAGCTCGAAGTACGAGAACAGCGCTCACGGCTTCGGCGCTGCCTTGAGTTACCGCTTCTGATGCAATCAACCCCGGCTTCGGCCGGGGTTTTGCTTTCAAGACGACTATTTGCCCAGCGCTTTCTCGACGGCGGCGAGCAACTCCGGGTCGTCAGGCGTGACCTTGCTCGAGAACGACGCCACCACCCGCCCCTCGCGGTCCACCACGTATTTGTAGAAATTCCAGCGCGGCGCGCGCCCGGCCTGTTCGGCCAGCTCGCGGAACAACGGGGTCGCATCATCGCCACGCACCGGTTGCTCGGCTGTCATGGTGAAGGTGACGCCATAATTGACGTAGCAGACCTTCGCCGTTTCGGCGGCGTCATCATCCTCCTGAAAAAAGTCATCGGACGGTACGCCGACGACCTCCAGCCCCTGCTCCCGGTAACGCTGATAAAGCGCCTCCAATCCCTTGAACTGGGGAGTAAAGCCGCAGTGGCTCGCAGTATTGACGACGAGCAAAGCCTTGCCGGCAAAGCGCTCGCAGAAATTGACCTGCCCCTTGGAGCGCAACTCGGGTAACTCATGTTGCAGCAGTGCCGGGCATTCGCCCGCCTGTACGGCACCCGCCGCCAGAGCCAGACAGGCGCCAAACCAGAATCGATGTCTCATAGCCATGCCTCCGAACGGTCTGCTCACAAGCTAGCGTCGGTTGCGGGCTGCCGCAAACCCTCCGCCACCAAGCCAACCGAAATTCGGCTGCGCTATATACAGACGAATATAACGAGGCCAGAATGCGCCCAATCCGATGGAGCACCGCATGGCCAGCAAACGCCTCCCTCCCGCACTGCAGATCGATGGCGAACTGCGCTTCAACCGCAGCGACAAAGGCTATCTGAGCGGCAAGCGAATCGACCTGCTGGAACAGATCGAAGCGACCGGTTCGATCAGCCGCGCCGCCAAGGCAGCCGGCATCAGCTACAAGGCCGCCTGGGATGCCGTGGATGCGATGAACAATCTGTCCGAACGGCCGCTGGTGGTGCGCTCGACCGGCGGTGCCGGCGGCGGTGGAACCCGGCTAACCGAGTTCGGCCGGCAAATGCTGCACGTGTGGCGACGCATGCAGCGCGAATACGAACGGTTCCTCGAGCAGGTCGCACTGGGCATCGAGGACTTTGACGATATCGATCGACTGCTCAAGGCCATTGCCATGAAAACCAGCGCCCGCAACCAGTTACGCGGCACCGTCAGCAGCCTCGAGAAAGGCGCCGTCAACGGCAGCGTGACACTGGATATCGGAGCCGGACAAACGATCACCGCCACCCTGACGAACGACAGCATCGACGAACTGCAGCTTGGCATTGGCAGCCCGGCGATCGCCCTGATCAAGGCAAGTTTCGTGCTGCTCTCACCCGACCCGCAGATCCGCATCAGCGCGCGCAATCGCCTGCACGGCACCATCACCACGTTGCGGCCAGGCGCGGTCAATTGCGAAGTCAAGCTCAGCCTCCCCGGCAATCGCACGCTTGGCGCGGTGATTACCAACGAGTCCGCCGAAGAGCTGCAACTGACCGTCGGGCAGCCCTGCACCGCCTTGATCAAGGCCTCGCAGGTCATTCTCGCCACCGATTGAAAGGAGTCGCCCATGTCCCTTCGCCACGTCCTTGCCGCATTCTTGCTGGCCGCGCTTCCAGCGCTCGCCTGCCAGGCCGACGAGGTTCAGGTTGCCGTCGCCTCGAATTTCGCCGCGCCGATGCGCGAACTGTCGGCGCTGTTCGAGCAGGCCAGCGGCCATCAGGCGCGCCTTGCGTTCGGCGCAACCGGCAAGTTCTACGCGCAGATTCGCAATGGCGCGCCCTTCGACGTGCTGCTGGCTGCCGACGACAAGGTCTCGGCACGCCTGGCGCAGGAAGGCGACGCCGTTGAGAGCAGCCGCTTCACCTATGCCATTGGCCGCCTGGTGCTCTGGTCGCCAAGCCGTAAGGCCCTCGACGAAAACGCTCTGAAGACCGGGGACTTCCGCCATCTGGCCGTCGCCAATCCGAAGACCGCACCCTACGGTGTCGCGGCGATGGACACCCTCGAGCATCTTGGCCTCGCCGAGCCACTGCGGGCACGCCTGGTCCAGGGCGAGAACATCGCGCAGACGCATCAGTTCGTGGCAAGCGGCAACGCCGAGCTCGGCTTCGTCGCCTTGTCGCAGGTCATTCGGAACGGCGAACCCGATGGCGGCTGGCTGGTGCCAGGCAATTACCATCGGCCGATTCGCCAGGACGCCGTTCTGCTCGAACGCGGCGCCGGCAATCCCGCCGCTGTCGCCCTGCTGGCCTTTCTTCGCGAACCGGCAGCCCGCGAGGTGATCGAGCGCTACGGCTATCGGGTTCCCTGACATGCCGCAACTGGACGACGCGGCACTGGCTGCGATCTGGCTCACGCTTAGGCTGGCCGGCCTGACGACCCTGCTCTTGCTGCTGCTCGGCACACCGCTGGCGTGGTGGCTGGCGCGCACGCGTTCACCACTGAAGGGGCCGATCGGCGCCGTGGTGGCCCTTCCCCTGGTGTTACCGCCGACCGTGCTCGGCTTCTACCTGCTCGTCGTGCTCGGCCCGCAAGGCGCCATCGGTCAGCTGACCCAGGCGCTCGGCCTCGGCACACTGCCTTTCACCTTTTCCGGCCTGGTGGTGGGTTCGGTCTTGTACTCGATGCCGTTCGTGGTCCAGCCACTGCAGAATGCGTTCCAGGCAATTGGCGAACAGCCCCTGGAGGCTGCCGCTACGCTGCGCGCCAGCCCCTGGGACCGGTTCTTCAGCGTGGTACTGCCGCTGGCCCGCCCCGGTTTCGTGAGTGCAAGCATTCTCGGCTTCGCCCACACGGTCGGCGAGTTCGGTGTCGTGCTGATGCTGGGCGGCAACATCCCGCAGCAGACCCGGGTGGTTTCGGTGCAGATCTACGACCACGTCGAAGCGATGGAGTATGCCCAAGCGCACTGGCTGGCCGGCGGCATGCTGTTGTTTTCCTTCGCCGTGCTGCTGTTTCTCTACAGCGGACGCGACCGCGCGGGGTGGCAGGGATGAGCCCGGACGACTGCCGAGGCATTCAGGCACGCTTTCGCCTCAGCTACTCCGGCTTTTCGCTGGACGTGGACCTCGCGCTTCCAGGTAGCGGCATTACCGCGCTGTTCGGCCCGTCCGGCTCTGGCAAAACGACCTGCCTGCGCTGCGTCGCCGGGCTGGAGCAGGCGGCGTATGGCCAGCTGTCGGTCAACGGCGAGTGCTGGCAGGACACCGAACGCGGCTGGTTCACCCCCACGCATCGCCGCGCCATCGGCTATGTCTTCCAGGACGCCAATCTGTTCTCGCATCTGTCGGTGCGCCGCAACCTGGAATACGGCATGCGCCGCGTCGCTGCGTCTTCCCGGCGCATCGCCTGGGAGCAGGCCATCGACCTCCTGGGAATCGAGCACCTGCTGCAACGCATGCCCGCCCGCCTCTCCGGCGGCGAGCGCCAGCGCGTCGGGATTGCCCGCGCCCTGCTCACCAGTCCACGTCTGCTGCTGATGGACGAACCACTGGCCGCCCTGGACCTGCCGCGACGTCGTGAAATCCTGCCGTATCTCGAGCGCCTGCATGGCGAGCTTGCCATTCCGATCCTCTACGTCAGCCACTCGCCGGATGAGGTCGCGCAGCTCGCCGATCACCTGGTACTGCTCGAACAGGGCCGCGTCGTCGCCCAGGGCGAGCTGCAGGCAACCCTGGCGCGCCTGGATCTGCCGATCGCCCTGCAGGAAGACGCCGGCGTGGTGGTCGAGTCGCAAGTCGCCGGTCACGACGACCATTACCACCTCACCCGCCTGGCCTTTGCAGGTGGCGAGGTGCTCGTCGCTCGACGCCACGAGCCTCCCGGCAGCCGGTTGCGCTTCCGCGTGCATGCGCGGGATGTCAGCCTTGCGCTGGAACGCGCCGCGGGCACCAGCATCACCAACCTGCTGCCCGCGCGCGTGGTAGCGATTGCCGCGGCCGATTCGCCAGCACACGTACTGGTCCGCCTGGAAGCAGGCGGAACGCCGCTGCTTGCCCGTATCACCAGGCGTTCGCTCGATCAGCTGCGGATCGCGCCAGGGCTGTCGCTCTGGGCCCAGATCAAGACCGTCGCCCTGCTGGCTTGATCGCTCCGGCAACCTGCGCTTGCATCTGGTGCGCCGATGCCGGGAACATCGAATCGACCGGCGGCTTCGAATACAGGGCAGCGCCCGCTGAGGGTTGCCATCGGGCCCCTACAGCAATCATTCGAAGACCGCCAGCAGACCCAAGGAACAGTCCGGCCGATGACCAGCATCCTGCAGATTTCCGACGCTCACTTCGGCACCGAACAGCCGCATGTCGTCGAGGCGCTCGAACGGCACGTGCGCGAGCATGCGGTCGACCTGTTGGTGTTTTCCGGCGACATCACCCAGCGCGCCCGTCGCAGCCAGTTCGCTGCCGCCGAGGCCTTTGTCCGCCGTCTCGAAGGCTATGGCGTGCCGCGCACGTTGGTCATACCCGGCAACCACGATATCCCGCTGTACAACCTGTTCGCTCGCTTTCTGACGCCGTATCGCAACTATCGCCGGCACTTCGGCAATGAGCTCGAGCCGGTGTTCGAAAATGACGACGCCCTGGTGATCGGGCTCAATACCACCCACCCAAGGCGCCACAAGGATGGCGCGATCACCGCCGCGCAGCGAGCCGCAGTGACCCGCCGTCTGCAGGCGACCTCTGCCAAGAAGCTGCGCATCGTCGTCGCCCACCAGCCCTTCGGCGCCATGCTGCCGAGCGACCTGCGCAACCTGCAGCATGGCGCAGCAGATGCGCTGCAGGGCTGGGCCGACTGTGGTCTGGATCTGGTGATGGGCGGGCACATTCATCTGCCCTACGTGCTGCCCCTGTCCAAGCAGTATCCCGCGCTGTCTCGGGAGATCTGGATGGTTCAGGCCGGGACGACGCTATCCTCGCGCCTGCGCGGCACCTCGCCCAACTCGTTCAACCGGCTGAAGCTGCATCCCGGCGAGGCCAAGAAAGTCTGCGTGGAGCGCTGGGACATGCTCGACGATCACTTCGTCCTCGGCTCGCACTTCAATCTGGGCTGGCCATAGCCGCGACCTCAAGGGTTGCGTGCCAGCGCGGGGTTGCCGAGCACGCGCTTGGCGCCAAGATAAGTCTTGTTCCAGTAGCGGTTGCCCAGGCTGTCGAGGCGAACGGTGCCGCCACTGGACGGCGCATGCACGAAACGGCCTTCGCCGACGTAGATTCCGGCATGGCTGACGCGGCGCCCGCCACTGGTGGCGAAGAACACCAGATCGCCGGCCTGCAGCGCCTCACGCCGCACATTCGCGCCCTGGGCCTGACTCATCTGCTGCGTCGTTCGCGGCAGAGCGAGGCCGGCGGCATCGCGATAGACGTAGCCGATCAGCCCGCTGCAATCGAACCCGCTGTCCGGCGTGTTGCCGCCATAACGATAAGGCGTACCGACGAGCCCCAGCGCACGAAACAGTACGTCGTTGGCAGCGGTAGCGGAAACGGGTTCAGGCGGTACGCCGCTGGGCTCGAGGACAGGGCTGCGACCGGCGCAGGCGGTCAGCAGCGCGGCCAGAAGAATGATCGTGAGGCGAGCCGGAAGAGGCATGGCAGAGCGATCCTGGCAAATGAGCCATCACTCTGCCGGCACCGCTGGATCGGTGCAACCCCATGCAAGGGAAATTGGCTCAGCGGTGAACGGTAGCGCTCGGCAGATCAGGCGCCAGTGCGAGCACGCGCTTGGCTTCCAGGTAACTGCTGCGCCAATACTTGTCGTCCAGGCTGTCTACCCGTACGCCGCCACTGCGACGACTGGCGGAATGAATGAAGCGATCGTCACCGATATAGATACCGGCGTGGCTGACGCGCCCCCGGCCGCGATTGTTGAAGAACACCACGTCGCCAGGTTCGAGCTCGTCGCGCTTGACCAAGGGCGCGTCGAGATTGATCAGTTCGCGCGTGGAGCGCGGCAGTTCGAGGCCCGCTTCCTTGCGAAAAACGAAGTTGACGAAGCCGCTGCAGTCGAAACCGGTCTTGGCCGACGTGCCACCGTAACGGTAGGGCGTGCCCATCAATGAAAAGCCAAGCTCGATCACGCTGTCGGCCAGCTGCGGCAACTGATAGCCACCGTCGGCATGCAGTTCGCCAGGCGAAGCCTGTTCGGCATGCACCGGGGCGAAGATGGCGTCGAAGTCGATTTCGGTGCTGGCAGAGCCACGCGCCGAAACGCTGGGCTGCGCGGGTTCGGGCTGAAGCTGCTGGCCGGCGCAGGCCGACAGCAGTGCGATGAGTGCGAAAGGCACGAGGGGTGCGAAGCGTGAGCGCATGGGCACGACCGTGTCTGGAAATTGGAATCGCGCGACTATGCCGCCTATCGGGGCGATAAGCAAATTTCATTGGTCCAATTGTGACGAATGAACTGCGACAAATCGTCTAGCGCCGCTACCCCAGCAGCGCTCGAGCCAGAATCCAATAGCCCAGCGCGCACAGGCCCCAGGCCGGCAGCGGCCCGAGGCCCCAACGCACCGGGCGATTGGTCGGAACGAACCCGACGCCATGAACGAAGCCCGCCGAGATGCCCCACATCACCAGCAGCAGTTGCGGATGGCTATAGCCATCCTGGCCATCGAGCATCGCGGCCGGATGGATCAGCAGCAACAGCGCCAGCGGGCTGGCCAGCAGCAAGGACAGCGTACGCGCGGCCGGCCGGTACACGAATGCTGACTCAGCGTCGGGCGTGTTCATCATTCGCCGGCGCATCGAGGTCCTGGGTTGCCTCCAGCCAGAGCGCGTTGATGATGCCGAAGCTGCAGGCCAGCAACACGCCAAGAATCCAGGTGAAGTACCACATCGTTCATTCTCCTTGGCCCGGATGGGCACCGATGAAGCAGGCAGCGCCGTACAAGCCGGAAATTCTGCGCGAGGGCAGCCGTTGCCCACCCGCTTGAATTAAGGACGGCGCAGGTGCGCCGCGAACCGGCGTTGCGCAAACGCCGGGTATCTCAATACAGGCCATGCGGATTGGCTTCGATGGTCTGCTGGTTGATCCGCCCCCACATCCGCACATAGCTCCAGAGCGTGTAGCAGAGGATCAGTGGCACGAAGATGCACGCCACCACGAACATGATCCCCAAGGTCTTGTGGCTCGACACCGCGTCCCACAAGGTCAGGCTCGATGCCGGGTCCAGGCTCGACGGGAAAACGAACGGAAACAGCGCGAACCCGGCAGTGCAGATGCTGCCGACGATCATCAGGCTGGTGCCGAGAAAACTTACGCCACCGTGGTTGCGGGTCGAGCCAAGCAGTGCCAGCAAGGCACCGACCACGCCGGCGATGGGCGCGATGAGGGTCAGCGGATAGCGACCGTAGTTGGCCAACCAGCCGACATTGTCCTGCGCCACCTGCTTGTCCAGCAGCGGATTGAGCGCCGCGCCCGGGTCACTCACCGACAGCTGGCTAAAACCGTGAATGCCCAGCGCCAGCCAGGCACCCGCGGCGAGGAAGCCGAGCAGGAACACCAGTGCGCACAACCGCGTCGCCTGGCGCGAGCGCTCGCCCAGTGCGCCATCGGTGCGAAGCATCAGCCAGGCACCGCCGTGAGCGCAGAGCATGCTCAGGCTGACGATGCCACAGAGCAGCGCAAACGGATTGAGCAACGCAAAGAACGAGCCCTGGTAGGTCGAGCGCATCAGCTCGTCGAGCTGGAACGGCAGCCCGATAAACAGGTTGCCGAAGGCCACGCCGAACACCAGCGCCGGCACCGCACCACCGACGAACAGCGCCCAGTCCCAGGCATTGCGCCAGCGCGGGTCTTCGACCTTGCTGCGATAGTCGAAGCCCACCGGCCGGCAGAACAGCGCGAACAGCACCAGCAACATGGCCCAGTACAGCCCGGAGAACGCCACCGCATAGACCATCGGCCAGGCGGCGAACAGCGCGCCACCGGCGGTAATGAACCACACCTGGTTGCCGTCCCAGTGCGGCGCAATCGTATTGATCGCCGCGCGCCGCTCGTTGTCGGTCTTGCCGACGAAGGGCATCAGCGCCATGGCGCCCATGTCGAAGCCATCGGTCAGGGCGAAGCCGATCAGGAGCACACCGATCAGCACCCACCATACGAGTTTGAGCACTTCGTAATCGAACATCTTCGTTACCTCACACGGTGGTAGGTTCGGTGGGGGCATCCTTTGCGACAGGCCTCGCAATCGCCTCAGGCGATTTCGGCGCCTGGCCGGCTGCGGCCTGCCCACGTTCGAAGTGGTAACGCCCGGTATGCAGGCTGCTGGGGCCGAGGCGTGCAAAGCGGATCATCAAAAACATTTCCACCACCAACAGCAGGCTGTAGAAGCCCACCAGGGCGATCAACGAGCCCCAGATGTCGCCCGCAGCCAGCGTCGAGGTGGACAGATGCGTCGGCAACACCTCGCCGATCGACCAGGGCTGGCGGCCGTGCTCGGCCACATACCAGCCGGTCTGCGCGGCAATCCAAGGCAACGGCAGGCTGAACAGCGCGAAACGCAATAGCCAGGGCTTGCTTTCCGCATCCCGCTTGATCGAGGCCCAGCTGGCGAGGGCGAATAGCAGCAGCATCAGGAAGCCCGAGGCGACCATCACGCGGAACGTCCAGAACAGACTGAACACGTCAGGAATGGTATCGAGCGCGGCCTGCTTGATCTGCTCATCGGTGGCATCCACCACATCGGCGGTGTACTTCTTCAGCAGCAGGCCGTAGCCAAGGTCGCCCTTGACCTCGTTGAATGCGGCAATCGCCTCGGCCGACTTGTCACCGCCACGCAGCCGTTGCAGCCGCTCGTAGGCCAGGATGCCGTTGCGAATGCGCCGCTCGTGGTCGGCGATCAGATCCTTGATACCGGTGACCTGCTCGTCCAGCGAACGGGTTGCGATCAGCCCGAGCACATAGGGAATCTTCACCGCGTAGTCGGTGCGCTGGGCATCCTGATTCGGCAGACCGAACAAGGTGAAGCCGGCCGGCGCAGGATGGGTCTCCCACTCCGCCTCGATGGCCGCCAGCTTGACCTTCTGCACATCGCCGATTTCGTAGCCGGATTCATCGCCGAGGATGATCACCGAGATCGTCGACGCCAGGCCGAACACCGCGGCGATGGCGAACGAACGACGGGCGAAGCCCAGGTCGCGCTTCTTCAACAGATAGAAGGAAGAAATCGCCAGCACGAATATCGCCCCGGTGACATAACCGGCCGACACCGTGTGAACGAACTTGACCTGCGCCACCGGGTTGAACAGCAATGCGCCGAAATCCACCAGCTCCATGCGCATGGTTTCGAAGTTGAACTCCGAGCCCACCGGGTTCTGCATCCAACCGTTGGCGATGAGAATCCACAGCGCCGACAGGTTCGAACCCAGCGCCACCAGCCAGGTCACCGCCAGGTGCTGCACCTTGGAAAGGCGGTCCCAGCCGAAGAAGAACAGCCCGATGAAGGTCGATTCGAGGAAGAACGCCATCAACCCTTCGATCGCCAGCGGCGCACCGAAGATGTCGCCGACATAGTGGCTGTAGTAGGCCCAATTGGTGCCGAACTGGAACTCCATGGTCAGCCCGGTAGTGACGCCCAGGGCGAAGTTGATGCCGAACAGCTTGCCCCAGAACTTGACCATGTCCTGGTACACCTGCTTGCCGGTCATTACATAGACCGACTCCATGATGGCGAGCAGGAACGCCAGCCCGAGCGTCAGCGGCACGAACAGAAAGTGGTACATCGCCGTCATGGCGAACTGCAGACGGGATAGATCGACAACGCTTTCCGAGATCATCTCGGCCCTCCCTCGAAGTTCTGGCTTCGTGATTCAAGCAAGTGCTCGGCCACGCGTGCCGAACCGTTTTGCGGAATGCTGGGCGCATCGAACCAGATGATTTTTATGCTTATAAGAATGGCGAGCTTGACCAGCAGGATGATGACGACATCGCGTCGCAGGGATGACTTGAACATGCCTCTTGCTCCTTCAACGCGTCGCGTCGCCGCTGCGCCCGGCGAGCCGATGCGCAGTCTGCGATTGACGGCCCCCGATGGGGCGAGGGCCTTGACCGGCCATGGCTGCCCGGCTCAATCGCCTTGCCTCGCGCCTTGCCGTGGAATGCTCCGGCACCAGACGGGCGCAGTGTCCGGCGCAGGCGAAACGGCAACAATTGCGACAGCCTGCCGCAGGCCCTGCGCACTCGTGCGGAGCCGACCGCACAAGCGTAGATGCCGGGCCGGCGAAGGCAGCCAGACAACCCGCGGCAAAACTGCGCCAGATCAACGCGGCCGCCAGATAGCCCGGCAGGTGTCGACCGACTCTGCCGCCGCCCATGGGAAAGCGCACGCCACAGAGCCGCCCTGCTGCGGCAGGCTGTCGCATCACGACACCTGCAGCCAGCGGCGGAACGCCGTCGCGCCCGTGCTGGACAACGGACACCAGGCGAAATCCCAGGGCAACGGCGGCAGCTCCTCGGCCTCGGCAGCCGGCTGACGACCGCCCAGCCGCAGTCGCGGCTTCCAGTCGTAGACGCACGGCCCGCCCTGCCAACCAAGCACGACGCCTAGCGCCGGGCTTTCATCGCTGCTGACCCAGCGCGCCGCCGCCGCCACCAGCATCGCGTCGACCAGTTCGTCGTCGACCCGGCTGCCGTAGGGCGAACCCAGCAACCAGCGGCAGACATTGAGGTGAAGGGTCCAGTCGAGCGCCAGCTGTCGCCCGTAGGCCCAGGTCATGAACTGGCGAAACAGGTTCAGCCCGTCGGGCGGGTCCAGTTTGAGCAAACCGGGGCATACATCGAACAGTGCATGCCAATACGGCAGTAGCCTGGCATCCAGATGCACGAAGCTACGTGCATGGCTGGGGAAGTCCGGAAACGGCAGGCGATAGGCTGCGCGGCCTTCGGCCCGGGCAAATCTTTCCATCGCGGTCATATTGGTTTCTCCTGAGTGAGCCACGCCGAACGCGGCACGACAAACCGGCAGCCGAAGCCGCCGGAGACCGGGCAAGGTTCAGGAGCGAATCAGGGTGCGCGAGGATTCAGCGACGGCCAATGCGCACGTGGCGTGCGCAAGGGTCCGTCTGCGGCCCGCAACCGCTGCCTGGCGGGGCGGCCGAGCCAGCCCAGACACAGCAGAAGAGCGCCGAGCAGCAGCAGCGAGCTGCACAGCGGGCAATCGAACGGCATGTCGGCCGACTCATGCGCGTGCCCGAGGCTAAGCGCCGCATCGGCGCCGGGCGCATCGGGGTCTGACAGGCACAACGCCGGGCCACCCAGCGCCAGGCGAAAACCGATGTGAGTGGCATGTTCCAGCGCGCAGGCATAGGCGTTCGCGAGGATGAGGATCAGCAACATCCAGGCGAGCAGGCTGCGGTTTTTCTTGACGCTGGTCATGTTTGAACTCTATGCCCGCCACCGCAACGGCGAAACGAGGCAAAGCGTCGCAGCATCGCCGCAGGAGCGGGCGATCAATGATTCACGGTGAACGCCAGCATCGCCGAGAGCTGGCAGAGCGAACGGCCACTCTGCTCCTGCCAGCGGTTGAAGGCGGCCTGCACCGTGGCCAGATCGCGCTGGCTGGTGGGGGCCTTGTCGATGATTTCCTGAGCCTTGAGTGCGGCGACCACATCGTTGCTGGGAACGAAGGTGTCCTTGCCGACCATGCGCAGCAGGCGCGGCGCGGAGAGGCCGCCCAATTGGCTGCCCTGCCTGGCCAGATAGCGCCACAGACCGACGATGTTGGTGCCCGGCCAATCGGCGATCAGATTGCCGAAACTGCCCTTCTCCCGCGCCACGTCGAGTACGAACTGGGCGTTGCGTGGCACGCTCTTCAACTTGCCGAGGTGACGGATCAGTTCGGCGTTCTGCATCAGACGCTCGATGTGCTCGCCGCCCATCAGCACGACCTTGTCCGGCTGGAAACCAAAGAACGCCTTTTCGAACGCGGGCCACTTGGCGTCGACCAGGCTGTGTTTCAGGCCGGCGCGAAAGATGCGCAGGGCGATCAACGACAGGTAGCGGTCGTCCGGCAGCGCGCGCAACTCTTCGGCAGTGTGCGGCTGCGGCAGCCGTGCCTCCAGCGCGGCGGCCGAGCCGAAGCGGTTGAGGCAGTATTCGTGCAGCCACTGGTAATCATGCATGGGCGGGCCTTTCGGTTGAGCAAACGACGGCAAAGGGTGCCGAGGATGACGACCGGCCGCAAGCACCGCCGACACCCAGCTGACCGCGGCTGCGATCAAGCCACGCCGCTGTGCGGCTTGGGCCCTCCTGCCGACGAAGGCGCAGGGTGGAAAGCACGCACGGCGATCTTTCCACAGCGAGCCACCGACAGGGCCCGAGCCGGAGGCTTTCTGCCAGCACATCCTTGCCCGGCGGAGCCGGTAGATGGCTGCGGCCATCGGCCCTACGGCACAGAACGGACCTCTCGCGCAGCGATCTCCGCCACGCGCCCGGCCAGGCCCCGGGGCAGAGAACCGCACCGTCGCCATCCGCACATTCACCGTCCGCCACCCGCGCATCTCAGCCGCGCAGCGCCTCGGCGGTTTCGCGCAGCAGCCGCTCGGTGCCGATCCAGCCCAGGCAGCCATCGGTGATCGACACGCCGTAACGCAGCTCGCCGGACAGCGGCTGGCAACCATCGAACAGATTGCTCTCGAGCATCACGCCGCGCAGGCTGACATCGCCGGCCAGCCGCTGCTCGATAACCTCTGCCAGCACGGCCGGCTGGCGCAGGGGGTCCTTGCCGCTGTTGGCGTGGCTGCAATCGACCACCAGCCGCACGGCAATCCCCTGCTTGGCCAGCGCTGCCCGGGCCTGCGCCACGCTCGCGGCATCGTGATTCGGCCCGCGATGGCCGCCGCGCAGAACGAGATGCGTGTCGGGGTTGCCGTGGGTTTCCAGCAGCGCCGGGTGGCCCAGCGCGTCGATGCCGAAATGCCGATGGGGATGCGCGGCCGAGCGCATCGCATCGCAGGCGATGGTCAGGCTGCCGTCGGTGCCGTTCTTGAAGCCCACCGGCAAGTCCAGCCCGCTGACCAGCTCACGGTGGATCTGCGACTCGCTGGTGCGCGCGCCGATCGCGGCCCAGCCAAGCAGATCGTCGAAGTAGCTGGCCGCCATCGGTTGCAGCAGCTCGGTGGCCAACGGCAGTCCGGCTTCGAGGATGTCCAGCATCAATCGACGCGACAGGCGCAAGCCCTCGGCCATGTCGCCGCGGCCGTCCAAATGCGGATCGTAGAGCAGGCCTTTCCAGCCCACGGTGGTCCGAGGCTTCTCCACATAGGCGCGCATGACCAGCAGCAGCTGGTCGCTCAGCTCCGGTGCCAGCGCGGCGAGACGTTCGGCGTATTCCAGCGCGGCGACGGGGTCATGCAGGGAACAGGGGCCGACGACGACCAACAGGCGTGGGTCGCGACCATCGAGCACGGCGCGGATGGCGTTGCGATCATCGTGTACACGTGCGGCAAGCGCGTCCGATAGGGGCAGGCGCTGACGCAGGACGGCGGGGCTGGGCAAGGGTTGAGCACTGCGGCGGGCGGCGCCAGCCTGGCTGGGACTGGGCTCGATGAGGCTCTGGGCGGTAGCGGTGGTATGCATGATCTGGCGATTCCTTCGGCCGGCGCGGTTTCCCGCGTCGGCGCTAGTCGAGTGTTCGGTCGTGAGGTTTGAGCGCGGCGGCGGTGAAGCGGCTAAATCGCCAGTCGTAGCGGTAGTAACGGTCGGTGCGGTAAGTAGTCATGGCTCATTTCCTCGTTGCGTTGGCCGTGATGGCCGGAAAAAAACAAAACCCCCGGTCGGGTTGCCGACCGGGGGTTTCTTGGAAAACGTCTCTGGTGGCGACCCTGCTTGCTAGGCCGCCTGTGGGGTATCAGGCGCGCCTATGGCTAAACCAATACCCAAAGAAGTAATAGACCGCAGCCGCAATCTGCCCACGAACGAGCGCAGCGCACATGGCACCGGCATCGACAACGTGAACGGCTACGGGTTTCAGGGACATGCTGATCTCCAGACGATGGCCGAACCATACCCCGCCGGGCGTGCGGCTTTCAACCCGCCTGGCGAAGAAGCTTGCTAGGGGGGCTTCATACGTAGGGTGGGCTTCAGCCCACCGCGCCAGCTCGTGGACGCGCATGGCGGGCTGAGGCCCGCCCTACGCCCGCTTCCGGCGCCCGGCCTACAGGCTCATCACCTCGACGAAGCGCGGCGTGGCGTTGTCGTCAATGCGCAGGCTCTTGAAGTCGAACAGGTTGCGATCGGCCAACTGCGACGGCACCACGTTCTGCAACGCCCGGAACATGATCTCGGTGCGCCCCGGCGACTTGCGCTCCCACTCCTGCAACATTTCCTTGACCACCTGACGCTGCAGGTTCTCCTGCGAGCCGCAGAGGTTGCACGGGATGATCGGGAACTCCTTCATCTTCGAATAGGCTTCGATGTCCGCCTCGTTGCAGTAGGCGAGCGGACGGATCACCACGTTGCGGCCATCGTCGGAAAGCAGCTTGGGTGGCATGGCCTTGAGCGTGCCGCCGTAGAACATGTTGAGGAAAAAGGTCTCGAGGATGTCGTCGCGGTGGTGCCCGAGCGCCATCTTGGTCGCGCCGATCTCGTCGGCGAAGGTGTACAGCGTGCCACGGCGCAGGCGCGAGCACAGCGAGCAGGTGGTCTTGCCTTCCGGGATCTTCTCCTTGACCACCGAGTAGGTGTCCTTCTCGATGATGTGGTACTCGACCCCCAGCGCCTTCAGGTACTCGGGCAGGACATGCTCGGGAAAGCCCGGCTGCTTCTGGTCCATGTTTACCGCCACCACCTCGAAGCGGATCGGCGCGACCTTCTGCAGATAGAGCAGCACGTCGAGCATGGTGTAGCTGTCCTTGCCGCCGGACAGGCAGACCATGACCTTGTCGCCGTCCTCGATCATGTTGAAATCGGTGATGGCTTCGCCGGCCAGGCGGCGAATGCGCTTCTGCAGCTTGTTCTGGTTGACCGAAAGGGTGCCCATGGTGGATGTCCGGAGGAATGCAAAGCCGCGCATTTTACGCGCAAAGCACGCATCGCCCCAGCCCGACCGTCACCCTCGGCTGTGACGCCGCGCCACACGCTGGGGTGGCCCGCGTGCTAGGGTCCTCGCATGAACGATGACCTCTGCCCTTCCCTCGACCTGCCCGAGCAGCTGCTCGTGCTCCTGCGCGAGCAGCCGCACGGCTTGAGCGAATACGAGCTGATCCAGCGGCTCAAGCAGCGGCACAGCACGCACGTGCCGAACCTGCCGCTGGCCGACAAGCTGGTGCTCTTCAGGACACATTTCCTGGTATTCAACGCGCTCTATCTGCTGCGTGACCGCCTGGGCGAAGCCGACATCGCCCATCTGTCGATCAATCCCATGGCGATCCGCCTGCTGCCCTATAGCAGCGGCGAAGCGGCGCTCGCCGAACGCGATCCGTTGCGCGACTACTACCTGGACCTGCGCAACCTGCGCGACACCGACGAGGACGATGTCGAGCGATTACTGGCCAGCTTCTGGACGCGCATGCAGGGCAGTGACGAAAAGCAGGCGGCGCTGGAGCTGTTCGAGCTCGACCGCGTCGCCGAGCCGGTGACCGCACTGATGATCAAGCAGCGCTACAGGCAACTGGTCAGCCTGCATCACCCGGACCGAGGCGGCAGTACGGAGCGGCTGCAGTCGATCAACCTGGCGCTGGAAATTCTGGAGCGCTATTACCGCTGAGCGCATAGCTCCCATTCGCTCTAATCCGCTGGTCTGCAAGCGCGGGCCGCACTCCTATACTGCGGCATAAGGTCGCAGCCAAAAGCCACGGCACAAGGCAAACCAGGCGAGCGGCCTCACCACCATTGAGGAGACGCCGGCATGATCAATCACGTATGGGGCCTTTTCGCCCACCCCGGTCAGGAGTGGCAGTCGATTCGCGGAGAGGAAGAAACCATCAGCCACATGTACCTGACTCACGTGCTGCTGCTCGCCGCCATCCCGGCGGTATCTGGCTTCATCGGCGCGACGCAGGTCGGCTGGAGCATCGGCGGCGGCGAGCCCGTCAAGCTCACGCAGGCCAGCTGTATGCAACTGGCGGTGATGTCCTACCTGGCCATGCTTGCCGGCGTCGCGGTGATGGGCGCTTTCATCCACTGGATGGCGCGGACCTACGACGCCAACCCGACCCTGGCCCAGTGCATCGTGTTCGCCGCCTATACCGCCACGCCGCTGTTCGTCGGCGGGCTTGCCGGGCTGTATCCGCACATCTGGGTCGCACTGACAGTCGGTACCGCGGCGGTCTGCTACACGGCCTACCTGCTCTACGTCGGGCTGCCGAAATTCATGAACATTCCCAGCGATGAGGGCTTCATGTTCTCCAGCTCGGTGCTGGCGGTTGGCCTGGTGGTGCTGGTCGCCATCATCGCCACCTCGGTGATCGTCTGGGGCATGGGCATGGGCCCGGTCTACGTGCGCTAAACATCAGCGGGCCGGGACCTGCGGCCCGCTTCACCGATCTCTGCGCCAGGGGCCGCCCCTTTGCGGCGGAAACCCTTGGCGCATCTGCCGTTCTAAACAGGAACGCCAGCCGACGCGCAGCGCTCGGCCGGGCCTTTCCAGGCAGATGGAGATCGCTCATGAGTCCTCACTTTCTTACCTTGATGACCCGGCCTGACCAGGCTTGGGCCGACATCCGCCGCGACGAGGAAAAGCACAGCTCGAACTACCTGATCCATCTGCTGCTCTGGGCGTTATTGCCTGCAGTCTGCATGTTCATCGGCACGCGCTATGTCGGCTGGAGCCTGGTCGAGAACGAGCGGATCTGGCTGGACACCCGCAGCGCCCTGCAGCTGAGCGGGCTGATCTACCTGACGATCATCCTCGGCACCTTCATCATGGGCTTCTTTCTGCGCTGGATGTCACGCAGCTTCGAGGCACGACCGACATTCAACCAGTGCGTCGGCTTCATCGCTTATCTGATCACACCGTTCTTCATCGCCGGCCTGGGCGCGCTTTACCCGACGCGCTGGACGGCCGTTCTCGTGCTCGTCGCCGCAGGGCTGTATTCGACCTATCTGCTGTTCGTCGGCCTGCCGAAGTTCATGCGCATCGATGATCGCAATACCTTTCTCTACGGCGTCAGTACCTGGGCCGTCGGGCTGCTCGTGCTGGTCAACCTCAAGGTGCCGATGATCCTGTTCTGGTCGCTGGCGCTGGACCCGACCTACGAGCGCTCCGGTGTGCAGAACCAGAGCTACGGCTTCGAGGAAAACCGCCCGCAGGAAGCGCCGGGCGGCGTGGACAACGAGCGCCGCTTCAACGAACGGCCGAACGAGTGACGTGACGCCGGTCCGCTGGCGCTGTCCGACGGCGAGCGCTTTGGCATAATGCGGCACTCCCCAGGAGTGCCCTATGCCCGAACGACTTCATGCGCGTGTCGAGGCCTGCTACCAGCTTGCCGAACAGTTCTTCGCGCGCCGCTTCGAGCGGCCGCAGGTGAGCTTCAAGCTGCGCGGCCAGAAGGCCGGCGTCGCCCATCTGAACCAGAACCTGCTGCGTTTCAACGCCCAGCTGTATCGCGAGAATACCGAGCATTTCCTGCGCCAGACCGTGGCGCACGAGGTCGCCCACCTCATCGCCCACCAGATGTTCGGCCCACGTATCCAGCCACATGGCGAGGAGTGGCAGCTGATCATGCGCGGCGTCTACGAGCTGCCAGCCGATCGCTGTCACAGCTACGAGATCCAGCGCCGCCCCAGCATGCGCTACATCTACCGTTGCCGCTGCCCCGAGCAGGAGTTTCCGTTCACCGCCCAGCGCCACGCGCTGGTGCGCAAGGGCCGTCGTTATCTGTGTCGCAGCTGCCGTGCCCCGCTCGCCTACAGCGGCCAGCAGCGCGTCGAGTGATGAGCCAGCGCCCTGGCGAAAACCAGGCTGCGTAGGCTGGAAAACCGCAGCGCGTTTTTTCCGCCGCGTTCCGACATGCCAAGCAACGGAAGTCAGCCGAACCTGGCAGGTGGATAAGGCTGCGCCGTTATCCACCCTACAGGCAGCGATCACGAACAGAGCCGCCAGCACCGCCGACAGGGCAGCCAGCCGGCATGTTCCCAGTGCGTAGGGTGGAAAACCGCAACGCGTTTTCCGCCGCGTTCCGACATGCCAAGCAACGGATGTCAGCCGAACCTGGCGCGTGGATAAGGCTGCGCCGCTATCCACCCTACAGGCTGCGGGCGCGCCAGGCGGCGATCACGAACAGAGCCGCCAGCACCGCCATCAATGGCAGCCAGCCGGCGTGTTCCCAGACATAACCGGCGACATAACCCACCACGCTCGAGCCCAGGTAGTAAGCGCACAGGTACAGCGCCGAAGCCTGCGCCTTGGCGCCCTCGGCATGGATGCCGACCTGACCGCTGGCCACCGCGTGCGCGGCAAAGAACCCCAGCGTGAACAAGCCCAGGCCCAACACGATCGCCGCCAGCCAGGCACTGGCACAGAGCGCCACACCGAGCAACATCAGCCCGACGCCACCGCGCAACACGTTACGCGCGCCGAAGCGAGGCACCAGCCGTCCGGCCCAGCCGGCGCTGAAGATGCCGGCCAGATAGACGACGAACAGCAGCCCGATGACCGTCGAAGACAGCCCGAACGGCGCGCCTGCCAGGCGGAAGCCAATGTAGTTGAACAGGGCGACGAAACCGCCCATCAGCAGGAAGGCCTGGAGAAACAACCCGCGCAGCCTGGGGTTGCGCAGATGCAAACGGAAGTTGCCGAGCAGCACCCGAAGCGAGAGCGGCTGCGCCTTGAAGTGGCGCGAAGCCGGCAACAGCCAGACGAACAGGCCCAGCGCGAGCAGGCCGAGTCCGGCGATGCCGCCCAGGGCGAGTTCCCAGCCGCCGATGTCACTGAGCAGCCCCGACAGCAGGCGACCGAGCAGCCCACCCAGTGCCGTTCCACCGATATAGAGTCCCATTGCCGCCGGCAACGAAGGCGGGTCGAATTCCTCGCCCACATAGGCCATCGCCAGCGCCGGCAGACCGCTCAGCGCCAGCCCCAGCAAGGCCCGCAGCACCAGCAACAGGTTCCACGACTCCACCAGCACGCAGGCCAGGCCCAGCAGGCTGGCCAGGCCGAGCGCGGCGGCCATCACCGGCTTGCGTCCCCAGCTCTCGGCCAGCGCTCCGGACACCAGCAGACAGAGCGCCAGGCACAGGGTGGTCAGCGACAGCGCCAGACTGCTGGTCGCCGCCGACACGGCGAAATGCGCTGCCAACAACGGCAACAGCGGCTGCACGCAATAGAGCATCGCAAAGGTGGCGAAGCCGGCGCAGAACAGCGCCAGCGTGGCCCTGCGATAAGCCGCAGTGCCCTGCCGCAAGTGGGTGTGAAGGGTGTCGGTCGTCATGTTTCCCGTCGCCGAGAGAGTGGAAAAAAGCCGCGGAGCCTAGCACACAAAGAGGCCATATACGCCACCACAGAGGCCTGCAACGCCAGACGCTGGCCCATGGCGGCGCGCGGTCTGTCTTTCGACATCAGGCTCGCGGCACCGACGCACGCCAAAGCCGTCCGTGCCAGCGGGCCCATTCCAACGCCCCGCCTGTCGGTCAACGACCGAACCGAATGGCGCCGACCGAGTCCCTTACTAGACTCCCTCTGTATCGCCGGTTCGGAGTTTGGCAATGACAACAACACACACGCCTGAACAGTCCTCCAGCAAGCGCGAAGAAACCCGCCTCTTCGTTTTCCTGATCGTTTTCCTCTTCCCCATGCTCAGCGTACTGCTCGTGGCCGGCTACGGCTTCATCGTCTGGATCACGCAGATGTTCTTCGGGCCGCCCGGCCCGGCGAGCTGAGCCCGGGGCGCCGACGCCCAGCTGAACCGGTGCCCTCGCCGCGCACCTCGTCACGACCTGGTTGGAAGTCTTTCATGGAGACAGCCCTGCACATCGCCAGCCTGCTGGTGCACTGCCGGCCACAATGGCTGGACGCGGTGAAAGCGAACCTGGGCCTGCTGCCCGGCGTCGAGCTTCACCAGCACAGCCCCGCAGGCAAGCTGGTGGTGGTCCTCGAAGCGGACCACGAACGCGACATTCTCGCCACGCTGGAGCACATCCAGCAGCTGCCCGGCGTGCTCAATGCCGCGCTGATCTATCACGAAGAACTCCTCAGCCTCGAAGGAGAAGCCCCATGAGCCTGACTCGCCGCGAATTCGCCAAGGCCAACGCAGCCGCCATCGCTGCGACGGTGGCCGGCCTGCCGATCGCCAGCACCGCCAGCAACCTGATCACCGAGGCCGATGCCACCAATCTCAAGTGGAACAAGGCACCGTGCCGCTTCTGCGGTACCGGCTGCAGCGTCATGGTGGCGACCCGCGAGAACCGCGTGGTCGCCACCCACGGCGACATCAAGGCGGAGGTCAACCGCGGCATCAACTGCGTCAAGGGCTACTTCCTGTCGAAGATCATGTACGGCGCCGACCGCCTGACCCAGCCCTTGCTGCGCATGAAGAACGGCCAGTACGACAAGCAGGGCGCGTTCGAGCCGGTCACCTGGGACCAGGCCTTCGACATCATGGCCGAGAAGTACAAGGCGGCCCTCAAGGCCGGAGGTCCCGAGGCCATCGGCATGTTCGGTTCTGGGCAATGGACGATCTGGGAAGGCTACGCCGCCAACAAGTTGATGAAAGCGGGGTTCCGCTCCAACAACATCGACCCCAATGCGCGCCATTGCATGGCCTCGGCAGCGTTCGGCTTCATGCGCACCTTCGGCATGGACGAGCCGATGGGCTGCTACGACGACATCGAAGCGGCCGACGCCTTCGTGCTCTGGGGTTCGAACATGGCCGAGATGCACCCGGTGCTGTGGACGCGGGTCACCGACCGCCGCCTCAGCGCGCCGCACGTGAAGGTCGCAGTGATGTCCACCTTCGAGCACCGCAGTTTCGAGCTGGCCGACATCCCCATGGTGTTCAACCCGCAGACCGATCTGGTGATCCTCAACTACATCGCCAACCACATCATCCAGAGCGGCGCGGTGAACAAGGAATTCGTCGACAAGCACACCCGCTTCGCCAAGGGCGCGACCAACATCGGCTACGGCCTGCGACCGACCGACCCGCTGGAGCTCAAGGCCGAGAACCGCGGGGTGGCCAATACCTGGACCGACATGAGCTTCGAGGACTACGCCAAGTTCCTCGAGCCCTACACGCTCGAACATGCCGCGCGCGAAAGCGGCGTGCCGGCAGAACGGCTCGAAGCGCTGGCCAAGCTCTATGCCGACCCGAAAACCAAGGTCATGTCGTTCTGGACCATGGGTTTCAACCAGCACACGCGCGGTGTCTGGGCGAACAACATGATCTACAACATCCACCTGCTGACCGGAAAGATCAGTGAGCCGGGCAACAGCCCGTTCTCGCTTACCGGCCAGCCCTCGGCCTGCGGCACGGCGCGCGAGGTCGGCACCTTCTCCCACCGCCTGCCGGCGGACATGGCAGTGACCAACCCCAAGCACCGCGCCACCAGCGAGAAAATCTGGAAACTGCCGGCCGGCACCATCCAGGAAAAGCCCGGTTTCCACGCCGTCGAGCAGAGCCGCATGCTCAAGGATGGCGTGCTCAAGGTCTATTGGACGCAGGTGACCAACAACATGCAGGCCGGGCCGAACATCATGCAGGAGGTCCTGCCCGGCTGGCGCAACCCGGAAACCTTTGTCGTCGTCTCGGACGTCTACCCGACCGTCTCGGCACAGGCGGCCGACCTCATCCTGCCAAGCGCCATGTGGGTGGAGAAGGAAGGCGCCTATGGCAACGCCGAGCGCCGCACGCAGTTCTGGCACCAACTGGTCGAGGCACCCGGCGAAGCACGCTCGGACCTCTGGCAGCTGGTGGAATTCTCCAAGCGCTTCACCGTCGACGAGGTCTGGCCGGCCGACCTGCTGGCCAAGGCGCCGGAACTCAAGGGCAAGACGCTCTACCAGGTGCTGTTCACCAACGGCCAGGTCGACCGCTTCCCCAACGAGGAAATCGCCGAGGGCTTCGGCAACCATGAGGCCGAGGACTTCGGCTTCTATATCCAGAAGGGCCTGTTCGAGGAATACGCCTCGTTCGGCCGCGGCCATGGCCACGACCTGGCCCCGTTCGATACCTATCACCAGGAGCGCGGCCTGCGCTGGCCGGTGGTCGACGGCCAGGAGACGCGCTGGCGCTACCGCGAGGGGCTGGACCCCTACGTGGAAAAAGGCAGTGGCGTGCAGTTCTATGGCAACGCCGACAAGAAGGCGATCATCTTCGCCCTGCCCTACGAAGTGCCCGCCGAGGTGCCGGACGAGGATTACCCCTTCTGGCTCAGTACCGGCCGGGTGCTCGAGCACTGGCACACCGGCAGCATGACGCAGCGGGTCGACGAGCTCTACCAGGCCGTGCCGGATGCGCTGGTGTACATGCATCCCGAGGACGCACGCAAGCTCAACGCCCGCCGCGGCAGCGTGGTGAAGGTGATCAGCCGGCGCGGCGAGATGCAGGGCCGCATCGAGACGCGCGGGCGCAACAAGCCGCCACAGGGGCTGGTGTTCGTGCCGTTCTTCGATGCCAACAAGCTGGTCAACAAGGTCACCCTCGACGCCACCGACCCGATCTCCAAGCAGACCGACTTCAAGAAGTGTGCGGTGAAGATCGAAGTGGTCAGCATCGCCTGAGGAGAGCCGACATGACATTCCGTTTCCTGCCGTTGTCTCTGCTCGCGGTGTTCGGCCTGGCCGTTGCCGCGGACGTGAACTACCCGCTCGATGCCCCGGCGCCGGACGGTCGCCGTCCGGGCGGCACCCTCACCCAGGAGTTCACCCCGCCGCCCTTGCGCGACGAGGAGAACAAGGACCTGCGCCGCGAACGCAACTATCCCGAGCAACCGCCGACCATTCCGCACACCATCCGCGGCTACGCCATCGACAAGAACGCCAACAAGTGCCTGTCGTGCCACAGCCGCGAGGCCAGCGCGCGGACCCAAGCGCCGATGATCAGCATTACCCACTTCAGCGACCGCGACGGCCAGGTGCTCGCCGCCGTGTCCCCGCGGCGCTATTTCTGCACGCAGTGCCACGTACCCCAGCACGACGCCAAGCCGCTGGTGGAAAACCAGTTCAAGAACATCGACGACCTGCTGTATCGGGAAAATCCCGCCACCGGGAAGCAGAACTGAGGAGGCCTGAATGAAGTCGATAATGGCCATGCTCAAGCGCTACTGGGGCGTGCTGCGTCGCCCCAGCGTGCACTACAGCCTCGGCGTGCTAACCCTTGGCGGCTTCATCGCCGGGATCATCTTCTGGGGCGGCTTCAACACCGCGCTGGAAGCGACCAACACGGAGGCGTTCTGCATCTCTTGTCACGAGATGGAAAGCAACGTCTACGTCGAGATCAAGGACACCATCCACTACACCAACCGCTCCGGCGTGCGCGCCACCTGCCCGGACTGCCATGTGCCGCACGAATGGACCGACAAGATCGCGCGCAAGATGCAGGCCTCCAAGGAGGTCTGGGGCAAGATCTTCGGCACCATCAATACCCGCGAGAAGTTCCTCGAGAAGCGCCGCGAACTGGCCGAGCACGAATGGGCGCGGCTCAAGGCCAACGATTCGCTGGAGTGCCGCAACTGCCACGACTTCGACTTCATGGACTTCACTCGCCAGAGTCCGCGTGCAGCCAAGTTCCACTCCACCGCCCTGGCCAACGGCGAAGCGACCTGCATCGATTGCCACAAAGGGATCGCCCACCGCCTGCCGGACATGAAGGGGGTGCCGGGCTGGTAAGGAGCCCGGCCCTCGGCCAGCGCCGCGACCGTAGGGTGGAAAACCGCAAAGCGTTTTCCACGCGCCCCGTTGCGTAAGGCATCGAGCCTGGCGGACCCTCGCAGCCGGCGACCCCACGCGTGGATGAGGCGGCGCCGTCATCCACCCTACGGCCCCCCACAAGCGCCGCCCGATCTCCCGAGCGGCAGGCGCCGGATGTAGGGTGGAAAACCGCAAAGCGTTTTCCACGCGCCCCGTGGCGTAAGGCACCGAGCCTGGCGGCCCTCGCAGCCGGCGAACCCACGCGTGGATGAGGTGCACCGTCATCCACGCCACCTCCTGGCAAGCCGGGCGATCGGCGCCAGAACCCTTCCCCTGCCAACGGGTCGAAGAGTCGCTATCCTTCTGTGACACCTCACTCTGCCGTACTGCCCGTCAAGGAGACTCCCCGATGCGCCACTGCCTGTTCGGCCTGCTCATGGCTGCCAGCGTCGCTGCCCACGCCGAAATCCAGACCCAGGAAATCCCCTACAAGGCTGCCGACGGCACCGAAATGATCGGCTACTACGCCTATGACGATGCGATCGAGGGTCCGCGTCCGGGCGTGGTGGTCGTGCACGAATGGTGGGGGCTCAACGACTATGCCAAGCGCCGAGCTCGCGACCTGGCCGAACTCGGCTACAGCGCGCTGGCCATCGACATGTACGGCGAGGGCAAGAACACCGAGCATCCTAAGGATGCGATGAGTTTCATGAAGGCCGCGCTGGCCGATGCCGACGCCGCCAAGGGCCGCTTCAACGCCGGCCTCGACCTGCTGCGTCAACAGCAGCAGACCGATACCCGCAAGCTCGCCGCGGTGGGCTACTGTTTCGGCGGCAAAGTGGTACTGGACATGGCGCGCCAGGGTGTGCCGCTGGCCGGCGTGGTGAGTTTCCACGGCGCACTGGCCACCGAGACGCGCGCCGTGCCGGGCAGCGTCAAGGCGCGCGTGCTGGTCGAGCATGGTGCCGAGGACAGCATGGTCAGCACCGACGATGTTGCCGCGCTGAACGTGGAAATGGTCAAGGCGGGCGCGGACTACCGGTTCGTCAGCCTGCCAGGCGCCAAGCATGGCTTCACCAACCCGGGCGCCGATGCCTTCAAGGAAAAGGGCCTCGATCTGGCCTACAACAAGCAGGCCGACGAACGCTCCTGGAACGACATGCGGCGCTTCCTCGAGGAAACCTTCAGCCGCTGAGGCTGGCACAAGCCGGTCGCATCGGCCGGCTTCGTTCAGCCCTGGCGATACGGCAGCGCGGCCTGCGCCGCCTGCCGATAGGCCAGTACGCCGACGCGCTCCTGGCCAAGAAAGTCGGCAACAGCCGCACGCAATCCCGGGTGCGCCAGGTAATGCCATGAACGGGTGATCACCGGCTCGAAACCGCGGATAAGTTTGTGTTCCCCCTGCGCGCCGGCATCGAAACGCCGCAGGCCGCTGGCAATCGCCCACTCGATGCCCTGGTAGAAACAGGTCTCGAAGTGCAGCCGGTCGAACTCGGCCAGGCAGCCCCAGTAACGGCCGTACAGCGTGTCGTCATCGCACAGGCAGAACGCCATCGCCACCGGCCGCTCGCCCTGGCGCACCCAGATCAGGCGAATCGCCTCGGGCATCCGCTCGGCCAGCAGGCTGAAGAAGCTGCGCGTCAGGTAAGGAGCCTGGCCGCGTACCTGGTAGGTATTGGCGTAGCAGGCGTAGACGAAATCCCAGTCGGCCTCGCTCAGCTCCCCGCCGCTGCGCCAGTCGAACGCCAACCCCTGCCCCGCCACCTGTTCTCGTTCCTTGCGCAACTGCTTGCGCTTGCGCGAGGCGAGGGCATCGAGAAAGTCCTGGAAGTCGCGATAACCGCGGTTGTGCCAGTGGAACTGGCAGCCGATGCGCTCGAGCCAGCCATCCCGCCCGGCGAGCAGCGCATCGGCTGCCGGCTCGCTGAAATTCAGATGCAGCCCCGACAGGCCGGCGGCGTCGAGCCCGCGGCTCAGCTCGTCAAGCACTCCGGCCGCCGCCTGCGCATCACCCAGCAGGCGCTGCCCGGCGACCGGCGAAAAAGGCACCGCACAGAGCAGCTTGGGGTAGTAGCGAATGCCGGCTCGCTGGCAGGCATCGGCCCAGGCCCAGTCGAATACGTACTCGCCATAGGAGTGTGCCTTGCGATACAGCGGCAACGCGGCGCGCGGCACGCCATCGGCATCCAGCAGCAGGCGATGCTCGGGCTGCCAGCCACTGCGGCCACCCACGCTGCCACTGTCTTCGAGCGAAGACAGAAAGGCGTGGCGCAGGAACGGCTGGCGGTTCGCGAGCAAGGCGTCCCAGTGCTGGGCGGGAATATCCGCGAGCCGGGAAAGAGTCTGGATGGGCATGCGCGCAGTCTGCCCGGCCTCGGCGACGAAAAAAACCCCGCCAGTCGGCGGGGTTCAAGGGAGCGTTACGGATGAAGAGATGAAACGACGTGTCGGTTAGAACACGTACTGAGCGCGCAGGCTGATGGCGTCGCCGTCGTCGTCGCCATTGGCGTTGACTACGTCGTCGACGCTGGTCTTCAGGTAGTTGGCCGACAGCTTGACCGACTCGTTGGCGTACCAGTTCACACCGATGGTGTGGGTCTTGGCACCGGCTTCTGCGCTGTCCAGCGCACCGACATAACCGCTCGGGGCGATACCGGTCTCGTCGACGGTGATGTCGTCGAAGCGGTAGAAGACTTCCCAGGCGCCGGTACGCTTGTTTTCCGGCTTGATCTTGTCGAACTTGCCGCCGTCGAGCTTGTAGGAGCGCGACTCACCGGTGAGGGTGTAGGCCAGCTGCACGTTGTAGCCGGTGGCTTCGAGGTCTTCGAAACCTTCCATGCCATCGACGGTACGGGTCAGGTATTCACCCTGCACCGAGAACGGGCCGATCATGTAGGCCGCTTCCAGGCCCCAGGCCTGATCGGTGCCGTCGGTCATGGTGCCGCCGAAAGTGGCACGGTTGCCGTTGGCGCTGTCTTCGGTGGTGCCGCGCACCGACAGGCGCGGACGGATGCGCTCGCGGTAGCCTTCTTCCACGTCGCGGCTGCCGAAGCTCGCGCCCAGGTGCAGCACCTGGTCCTTCTCGACGATCGGTGCGATCACGCCACGCAGCACGAAGCTGGTGTTGTTGGAGCCATCTTCGTCCTCGAGCATGTCGGCGCCTTCGCCGCCGTCCTGACGATAGGCACCGGCCTCACCGTGGAACATGCCGACGGTGGTGCGCAGGCGGACACCTTCGCCATCTTCGTGGCTGTTCAGCCAGGGCGCCAGGTCATAGATCGAGGAACGCTCGATCGCGGTGATCCACTTGGAGCTGATCGCTTCTTCCAGGCCGAAGGTCGGTTTGATGCGGCCGATCGACAGCTGCACCGGCTCCCAGCCGTTGTAGTGGATCGCCAGCTCGTCCCAGTTGCTCGAGTCATTGGTGAAGTTGCGGTTGAAGGTGTAGCCCCAGTCGGTGAAGGCAACGCCGGAGATTTCCAGACGCGCGCGGCGGAAGTAGGTCTCGTCGGCGCGCTCGCCGTTCTGGGTGTAGAAACCGTCGAAGCTGTCGGCATCGGCCTGCAGGCGACCGTTGATCTTGAAGGAGAACTCCTTGTCGGTGGTCCCGACCTCCAGGCCTCCCTTGGTCTTGATAACGAGATCGGCGCCATCGGTGGTGACGGTGCCGGCGAAAGCCTGGGCGGAAACGGCCAGAGCCAGGGCGCTGGCAGCGAAACCGGCGAAGTGCTTGCGGATCATCCAAAATTCCCCTTTATGTTTAGCGTCGGAAACACACGAGTTGGGCTCTTTGTGTTGCGGGGGAATGTTGGCGAGCGGTTATTGCAGCCAAGTGGCTGTTGCGTAAAGGTTTTGTGACACGGGAACTTTTGCCCGAAGCGCGTCGCAGAGCGGCTGGCCAGCCATTGACGACGAGCGGTAGCGCGCCGCGGTGCGCTCGATCAGTCGCGCCCGGCGCGCTCGCTGGGCCGCCGCGCACCGGCTACCAGCTTGTCCACCGCGCGTGCGGCGGCGACCATGCCGAAGCTCGCGGTGACCATCATCGCGGCGCCGAAGCCGCCGGCACAGTCGAGCTTGACGCCCTCGCCGACGAAGCTCTTGCTCTGGCAGACCCCGCCGTCCGGCTTGGGGTAGCGCAGCTGTTCGGTGGAGAACACGCACGGCACGCTGTAGGTTCGCCCCGGTGTGCGCGAGAAGCCGTACTCGCGGCGCAGCAGCGAGCGCACCTTGGCCGCGAGCGGGTCGTTGTAGGTCTTGTTCAGATCGGCGACCTGGATCTGTGTCGGGTCGACCTGCCCGCCGGCGCCGCCGGTGGCGACGATCTGGATCTTGCGGCGCTTGCACCAGGCGATCAGCGCAGCCTTGGCCGGTACGCTGTCGATGCAGTCGATGACGCAGTCGAGGTCTTCGGTGATGTACTCGGCCATGGTCTCGCGGGTGACGAAGTCGGCCACGGCATGCACCCGACAGGCTGGGTTGATCGCGCGGATGCGCGCGGCCATCTCGTCGACCTTCGGCTTGCCCACGGCGCCGTCGATGGCCTGGATCTGCCGGTTGGTATTGGTGATGCAGACATCGTCCAGGTCGAACAGGCTGATCTCGCCGACGCCGCTGCGCGCCAGGGCCTCGGCGACCCAGGAACCGACCCCGCCGAGCCCGACCACCGCCACGTGCGCAGCGGCCAGCCGCTCGAGCCCGTCGCGCCCGTAAAGCCTGGCTATGCCGCCGAAACGCTGCTCATCGACCGTCATCTCACACCCCCCGAAAACCAGCCGCGATTATAGGTGTTCGGGGCTGCCGAATCGCAATCGGCGCGCCCTTTTCGGGCCCTCTATACAGCCGTCGAGGCCGAGAGTAGGATGCGCGCCAGCCGGCGTCCGCCGGTCCTTCCCTTCGTTCCTTCTCCTGGAACTTCGCACCGATGTCTGCTCGCAAATTGGGTCTCAACCTGGTCATGGTCGTGGCCGTGGCCTCGCTGTTCACTGGCCTGTGGGCCTGGTTCAACCAACCGGTGGATGCACCGGACTGGCCCGACCAGATCTCCGGCTATTCGTTTTCCCCGTTCCGCCTGCACCAGTCGCCCCAGGACAACATCTACCCGAGCGACGACGAGATCCGCGCCGACCTCGAGCTGCTCAGCAATCAGACCGACAACATCCGTACCTATTCGGTCGACGGCACGCTCGGTGACATCCCGCACCTGGCCGAGGAACTCGGCATGCGGGTGACGCTCGGCATCTGGCTGAGCAACGACCTGGAAGCCAACGAGCGGCAGATCGCGCGTGGCATCGAGATCGCGCGCAACGAACGCAGCGTGATCCGCGTGGTGGTCGGCAACGAAGCGCTGTTTCGCGAAGAGGTGACGGTCGAACAGATGATCGGCTATCTCGACCGGGTGCGCAGCGCGCTGAAGGTCCCGGTGACCACCGCCGAACAGTGGCACATCTGGCAGAAATACCCGGAGCTGGCCCGCCACGTCGACCTCATCGCCGCCCACGTGCTGCCTTACTGGGAATTCATCCCGCGCGAAGATTCGGTGGACTTCGTGCTCGAGCGGGCCCGCGAGCTGAAGAAACAGTTCCCGAAAAAACCGCTGCTGCTGGCCGAAGTCGGCTGGCCGAGCAACGGCCGGACCCGCGGTGGCGCCGAGGCCGACCAGGCCGAGCAGGCGATCTATCTGCGCACGCTGGTCAACAAGCTCAACGCCAAGGGCTTCAACTACTTCGTCATCGAGGCCTTCGACCAACCCTGGAAGGCCGGCGAGGAAGGTGCGGTCGGCGCCTACTGGGGCGTCTACAACGCCGCGCGCCAACCCAAGTTCCCGCTCACCGGGCCGGTGGTGGAAATCCCGCAGTGGCGCCTGCTGGCCAGCGCCTCGGGCATCCTCGCGCTGCTCGCCTTGGCCCTGCTGCTGATCGACGGCAGCGCCCTGCGCCAGCGCGGGCGTACCTTCCTCACCATCGTCGCCTTTCTCGCCGCGACCATGCTGGTGTGGATCGCCTACGACTTCAGCCAGCAGTACAGCACCTGGTTCAGCCTGACCGTCGGCGTGCTGCTGGCGCTCGGTGCCCTGGGCGTGATGGTGGTACTGCTCACCGAGGCCCACGAGCTGGCCGAAACGGTGTGGAAGCGCAAGCGCGTGCGACCGTTCCTGCCGGTGACCGACGAGACCGGCTACCGGCCGATGGTGTCGGTCCACGTGCCCTGCTACAACGAGCCGCCAGAAATGGTGAAGCAGACGCTCAACGCCCTGGCGCGCCTGGACTACCCGAATTTCGAAGTGCTGGTAATCGACAACAACACCCGCGACCCCGCGGTCTGGGAGCCGGTGCAGGCGCATTGCGAAGCGCTCGGCGAGCGCTTCCGCTTCTTCCACGTCGCGCCACTGGCCGGCTTCAAGGGCGGTGCGCTGAACTATGCGCTGGAGCGCACCCATCCGGACGCCGAGGTGGTCGCGGTGATCGACTCGGACTACTGCGTCAGCCCCGACTGGCTGCGCCACATGGTGCCGCACTTCGCCGATCCGAAAATCGCCGTGGTGCAGTCGCCGCAGGATTATCGCGACGAGCATGAGTCGCTGTTCAAGAAGCTCTGCTACGCCGAATACAAGGGCTTCTTCCACATCGGCATGGTCACGCGCAACGACCGCGACGCGATCATCCAGCACGGCACCATGACCATGACCCGGCGCAAGGTGCTCGACGAGCTGAAATGGGCCGACTGGTGCATCACCGAGGATGCCGAGCTGGGCCTGCGGGTGTTCGAGAAAGGGCTGTCGGCGGCCTATTTCGAACAGAGCTACGGCAAGGGCCTGATGCCCGACACCTTCATCGACTTCAAGAAGCAGCGCTTCCGCTGGGCCTATGGCGCAATGCAGATCATGAAGCGCCATCTGGCCAGCCTGTTCTTCGGCAAGGGCAGCGAGCTGACCCGCGGCCAGCGCTACCACTTCGTCGCCGGCTGGCTGCCGTGGGTGGCCGACGGGTTGAACATCTTCTTCACCGCCGGTGCGCTGCTCTGGTCGGCGGCGATGATCATCGTCCCCAACCGGGTCGACCCGCCGCTGTTGATCTTCGCCCTGCCGCCGCTGGCATTGTTCTTCTTCAAGCTCGGCAAGATCCTGTTCCTCTATCGCCGTGCGGTGGGCGTGAATATGCGCGATGCGGCGTCGGCGGCGATCGCCGGCCTGGCACTGTCGCACACCATCGCCAAGGCCGTGCTGTTCGGCATGGTCACGCGCAGCATCCCGTTCTTCCGCACGCCGAAGATGCGCAGCAACCACGGGCTGTTGCTGGCGCTGGCGGAGGCGCGCGAGGAGGCCTTCGTCATGCTGCTGTTGTGGGGCGCCGCGCTCGGCATCGCCATCACCCAGCCGCAGCCGGGGCTGGATGTGATGTTCTGGGTCGCGGTGCTGCTGATCCAGTCGCTGCCCTATGTCGCGGCGCTGGCCATGGCGATGCTCTCGTCGTTGCCCAAGCCCGAGCAGCATGCGCAGGCCAAGCCCGCCTGAGCCTGCCGCAACACCCGCAAGGCCCGGCCCAGTCGCCGGGCGTTCTGCTTTAATATGCCGCCTTTTCCGCCCTGCCGACCGGAGCACCGATGACCGCCCCTGCCCTTTCCCCGACCCTGCAACTGGCCTGCGAGCTGATCAATCGCGCCTCGGTGACGCCTCTGGACGAAGGCTGCCAGCAGCTGATGAGCGCGCGGCTCGCCGCCTGCGGCTTTGCCGTCGAGCCGATGCGCATCGAGGACGTGGACAATTTCTGGGCACTGCGCGGCAGCGAGGGCCCGGTGCTCTGCTTCGCCGGTCACACCGACGTGGTGCCGACCGGCCCGGTCGAGGCCTGGCACAACCCGCCGTTCGCCGCGCGCATCGACGAGCAGGGCATGCTGCACGGCCGCGGCGCGGCGGACATGAAGGGCAGCCTGGCGGCCATGGTCGTGGCCGTCGAGCGCTTCGTCGCCGACCACCCGGCACACAAGGGGCAGATCGCCTTTCTCATCACCAGCGACGAGGAAGGCCCGGCGCACCACGGCACCAAGGCGGTGGTCGAGCGCCTGCGCGAGCGCGGCCAGCGGCTGGACTGGTGCATCGTCGGCGAACCGTCGAGCACCACGCTGGTCGGTGACGTAGTGAAGAACGGTCGCCGCGGCTCGCTCGGCGGCACCCTCACCGTGCGCGGCCAGCAGGGCCACGTGGCCTACCCGCACCTGGCGAAGAACCCGATCCATCTCGCCGCGCCGGCACTGGCCGAACTCGCCGCCGAGCACTGGGACGACGGCAACGCGTTCTTCCCGCCGACCAGTTTCCAGGTCTCCAACCTCAACGCCGGCACCGGCGCGACCAACGTCATTCCCGGCACCTTGACCGCGGTGTTCAACTTCCGCTTTTCCACCGAATCCACGGTCGAGGATCTGCAGCGCCGTACCGCGGCTATCCTCGACAAGCACGGCCTGGACTGGCACGTCGACTGGGCGCTGTCCGGCCTGCCGTTCCTCACCGAACCCGGCGAGCTGCTCGATGCGGTGTCGGCGAGCATTCGCGCGGTCACCGGCCGCGACACCACGCCGTCGACCAGCGGCGGCACCTCCGATGGCCGCTTCATCGCCACCCTCGGCACCCAGGTGGTCGAACTCGGCCCGGTGAACGCGACCATCCACCAGGTCGACGAGCACGTGCTGGCCAGCGACCTCGACCTGCTCGCCGAGATCTACTACCAGACCCTGGTGCGCCTGCTCGCATGCTGACCTGCCCGATCTGCCAGGCGCCGCTCGCCGCGGTCGAGCGCGGCGTCGCCTGCCCGGCCAACCACCGTTTCGACCGTGCGCGCCAGGGCTATCTGAACCTCCTGCCGGTGCAACACAAGAACAGCCGCGACCCGGGCGACAACCAGGCCATGGTCGAGGCGCGGCGGCGCTTCCTCGACGGCGGCCACTACGCGCCGCTGGCGCGGCGCCTGGCCGAACTGGCGGCCGAACGCGCGCCGCGCGCCTGGCTGGACATCGGTTGCGGCGAGGGTTACTACACCGCGCAGCTTGCCGAGGCTCTGCCAGCGGCCGAAGGCTACGCGCTGGATATTTCGCGCGAAGCGATCAAGCGCGCCTGCAAGCGCGCGCCACAATTGGAGTGGCTGGTGGCGAGCATGGCGCGCGTGCCGCTGGCCGATGCCAGCTGCGACCTGCTGGCCAGCGTGTTCAGCCCGCTGGACTGGGCCGAGGCTCGACGTCTGCTCGCGCCCGGCGGCGGCCTGCTGCGCATGGGGCCGACCCGCGAGCACCTTTGGGAGCTGCGCGAACGGCTCTACGACGAGGTGCGCGAATACGACGACGAGAAGCACCTGGCGCTGATTCCCGACGGCATGCACCTGGCGCACAGCGAGACGCTGACCTACCACTTGCAGCTCGACGATGCCCAGGCCCGAAGCGACCTGCTGGCGATGACCCCGCACGGCTGGCGCGCCAGCGCTGAACGCCGCGCCGCGGTGATCGACGCACCGCTCGCCGTGCGGGTTGCGATACGCTACGACTGGATCGAGCGCGACTGATACCGACTCATACGAGGCAGCCCAGATGCGGCAACCGGACATCGAAATCTACCTGAAGGACGCCAGCCAGGACGCCGTCGGCCAGTGGCTGACCGAAGCCATCGGCCCCTGTACGCCCTGGCAGCAGAAAGGCCAGACGTTCAAGTGCAGCGCCGCCGGCATTCCGGTGACCTGGCTGCCCAATGCGGTCGGCAAGTGGCACTGCCTGCTGCTGGAAAGCGACGCCACGCCCTGGGCCGACGACATCGCCTGCGCCCGCGCGGCGCATCAGGCGCTCGGCGTGCAGGTCCGCTGCGCACCGGGCGGCTGGAGCGAAGACGAAGCCGAGGACGACGCCGACCGCTGGATCCGCATCGATGCCGATGGCGAGCAGGAGATCGTCTGGCGCACGGGTTGAGCGCGCCAGGGTCGCAGGCGCCCGCTCCCCCGGACCGCCGCCTCGCCGGTTCCTGGTGGGCTGAAGCCCACCCTACCGCCCAGGTACTCCTTCGCAGGGTGGGCTTCAGCCCACCGCCAACCCTCAGCCTGACGGGCCCCTGGTCGCTGAGTCCCAGCGCCACCTGCCCTACCGCCCAGCTGCGCATCCCGTAGGGTGGGCTTCAGCCCACCGCCAACCTCAGCCTGACCGGCCCCTGGTCGCTGAGCCCCAGCGCCACCCGCCCCTACCGCCCGGCTGCGCTTCCCGTAGGGTGGGCTTCAGCCCACCGTGCACCCTCACCCGAAATCACCGCCCGGAAACGACAAAGCCCGCCATCACGGCGGGCTTTGTGCTTATAGCGGCCGGAGTCAGAGGCCGGCAACATCCTCGGCCTGCAGGCCCTTCTGGCCCTGGATCACCGAGAACTCCACCTGCTGACCTTCGGTCAGCGAACGGTGGCCTTCGCCACGGATCGCCCGGTAGTGGACGAACACGTCAGCGCCACTGCCGCGCTGAATGAATCCATAGCCCTTGGCATCGTTGAACCACTTGACGGTTCCGACTTCGCGCTCAGCCATCTGACACTTCTCCAACTCGCTTTTTTATTATTCCCCGAAGGGGCGGTATCGGTTCGCCGCTGGCCTGGCGCGTCCTGCCGGATCGTCACCCTGCCCGCGTTCACGACCGCGTTCGAGTATAGGAACAAGGTCTGCCGGTTGAAAGCCCGCACCGGGCAGGTTGTCGCCGTGCGCGACGCCCTGCCCGGCAAGCCTGTCACGCCCGGCGACGGCGGCGCCACAGCCAGAGCGCCAGTGCGGCCAGCGTCAGCAGTGCGGGCACCAGCGCGATGTTGAGGAACTTCAACGTACGGCCGAGCGCCTCGATATCGGCATTGAGCTGGTAACGCACCTCGCGCAGCTCCTTGCGGATCGCCAGCTTTTCCTGCAGGAACTGCTGCAGCGCCACCTGCTGCTCGTCGCTCAGCTCCAGCGCCTTGTCCGGCTCGGGGCTTTGCAACTCGGCGAGCTTCTGCTCGGTGGCGGCCAGGCGCTGCTGCAGCACGTCCTCTTTCTCGCGGAAGCGCGCCTCGGCCTGGCGTTGCAGCTGCTCGACGACAACGAAAGGCCGGGTGAAGCGGCCACGCGAGCGCACACTGATCAGCGCGTCGCTGCCGGCGAGGTTGTCCAGCGCGTTGATCACGAAGGCGCCGTTGTCAGCCCAGGGCTGCGGGATGCGCTGGCCGAAGAAATCCTGCACCTGCACCCACATGCGATCGGCGAGCAGGTCGGTGTCGGCGACGGCGATCACGTTGATGCCCTCGCTCTCCTTCAAGCCATCCTTGCGCCCTTCGATGCCGTTCGGATAGGCCGACTTCGCCGGGCCCTGGATGCGTGCCGCCAGCACATAGCGCTCGCCGGTCGGCTGCAACTCGCGCAGCAGCGCCTCGGGGTTCTCGAGAAACGCAAAGCGCTGCGCCTCCAGCGGCGCAGCCAGGTCAGAGCTCCTCAGCAGCGGCGTGAAGCGCGTGCTGGCGCCTTCCAGCGGTTCGAGCATGCCGGCGGTGGCCAGGGTCAGGCTCTCCAGCGGCGCGGTGACCACGTCGTCCGAATCGATCGCCTGCCGTGGCAGGCTCAGCCAACCCGGGTGGCGTACCGGCCGCCGTTCGGCGCCGACGCCTACCGACATGGCGAACGCCGCGTCGGCCACTACCTGTTGCGGTACCAGACGCACCCCCCAGGCCTTGAACAGCGGTTCGAGCTCCGAAGCACGCTCCTCGGCCAGCTGCTCGCCCGGGCCGATGCCCATGCCGGGGTCGGCTTCGCTGTAGGGGTCGACGAACACCAGCAGCTTGCCGCCGCGCATGACGAACTGGTCCACCGCGTAGAGCGTCTGCTCGGGCAACTGCTTGGGATGCACCAGCATCAGCACCGAGACGTCCTCGGGAATGGCGTCGATATCGCGGCGCAGGCTCTCGATATGGAACAGCTGGCGAATCTCCTCGAGCACCATCCACGGCGGCGTCGGCTGCTGGCTGCGCATGTCGAAGCCACCGTTGAGCTGCAGCCCCGAGAGCAACCCGACCACTGGCATCCTGGCGCTGGCCAGGCTCTGCACCAGGCGGCTGATCTCGTACTCGAGAAACTCTTCCTGATCCAGCGGGAAGAACGGAATGGTCTGGCTGGCGCCCTCGGCATTGGTGCCGGCGAGGCCGAAATAGACCTTGTCGCCGCCGCGGTCCAGCGGCACGCCCTGCAGGCCGAACCCGGCGGCCTGGTCCTCTGCCTCGGAGAACGGCTCGGGATCGATCACCTGAAGCTTGAGCTTGCCGCCGGCGGCCCGCTCGTAGGCCCGGAGCATCTCCTCGACGCGCCGTGCATAGTTGCGCAGCGCCACCAGGTCCTTGGCGGCTTCGTCGGAATAGAAGAACTTCAGCTCGATGGGCTCATCCAGCCCTTCGAGAATCCGCCGGGTGCCGTCGGAGATCGTGTAGAGCTTCTGCTCGGTCAGATCCAGCCGGGCGTTGGTCAGGCTCAGCCCCGAGAGAATGTTGAAGGCCAGGAACGCCAGCGCGATCAGCAGCAGGCCGGCACCGGAATAGATCACTCGTTTCATGTCGGCAGCTTCCTTACTGAGCTTTCTTCAGGTCGACCACCACGGCGGTGGCGGCCAGCCAGGCGACGATCAGGCTGAGGAAATACAGCAGGTCGCGCAGGTCGATGACGCCCTTGCTGATCGAGTCGAAGCGCACCAGAAAGCTCAGCGAGGCCACTGCGTCGACCAGCCACTGCGGCGCCCAGGCGAAGGCATCGAGCACCATCGGCAGGCCGCTGACGATGAACAGGAAGCTGACGCTCACCGCAAGGATGAAAGCGATCACCTGGTTCTTCGCCAGCGCCGACATGCACGAGCCGATCGCCAGGAAGGCGCCGGCCAGCAGCCAGCTGCCGAGGTAGGCGGCGACGATCACGCCGTTGTCCGGCTCGCCGAGGTAATTGACCGTGACGACCATCGGGAAGGTCAGCAGCAGCGCGAGGCCGGCGAACACCCAGGCGGCGAGAAACTTGCCGGTCACCGCCTCGAAGCGGGTGATCGGCAGGGTCATCAACAGCTCGATGGAGCCGGACTTGCGCTCCTCGGCCCACAGGCGCATGGCGATCGCCGGGACCAGGAACAGGTAGAGCCAGGTGTGAAAGCTGAAGAAGGGGGTCAGGTCAGCCTGGCCGCGCTCGTAGAAACCGCCCAGATAGAAGGTGAATACCCCGGACAGCACGAGAAAGATCAGGATGAATACGTAAGCCAGCGGCGTGGCGAAGTAGCTTGCCAGCTCACGCTTGAAGATCACGGGCAACTGGCTCATGCGGCTTCTCCACGGGTCAGGGTGCGGAACACTTCATCGAGACGGCCGCGCTCAACGTCCAGCTCGCGGATCGCCCAGCCGCGCTCGGCAATCAGCGCATTGACCTGCGGGAAGATCACGTGCCCGGGCTGCGCCAGCACGGTCAGGCTGTGCTCGCGCTCGTTGCGCTCGACACCGGCAGCACCCGGCAGGGCCGCCAGGGCAGCTTCGTCCAGCGGCCCTGCGCTGACCAGCGTGACGGCCTGGTGATACTTCGAGCGGCTCTCCAGTTCCAGCGGCGTGCCATCGGCGACCAGCCGGCCGTTGGCGATCACCACGGCGCGGGTACAGACCGCACTCACCTCTTCGAGAATATGGGTGGAAATGATGACGATCTTGTCCTGCGCCAGGCCCTGGATCAGCTGGCGCACCTGATGCTTCTGGTTCGGGTCGAGCCCGTCGGTAGGCTCGTCGAGGATCAGCACCTCGGGATCGTGCAGGATCGCCTGGGCCAGGCCGACGCGACGCTTGAAACCCTTGGACAGGGTCTCGATGCTCTGCCCCAGCACCTTCTGCAGCTCCACCTGGGCGACAGCCGCCTCGACCCGCTGACGTTTGTCCGCGCCGCGGAAACCGCGCACCTCGGCGATGAACTCGAGAAAACCACGTACCGTCATGTCGCCATAGCAAGGCGCACCTTCGGGCAGATAACCGATCAGCCGCTGGGCCTGGAGCGTCTGGATACGGATGTCGTGACCGAGAATGCGGGCAGTGCCGGAGGTCGGCGCAAGAAAGCCGGTCAGCATCTTCATCGTGGTGGACTTGCCCGCGCCATTGGGGCCGAGGAACCCCAGCACCTCTCCGCGCCGGACCTGGAACGACAGGTCGTCGACCGCGGTGTGCTGGGCAAAACGCTTGGTCAGGTTGCTTATTTCGATCATGGGCTCTCACCGGTGCGCACGAGGCCTGGCGTGCCGCCGCGCGACCCGACCCAGGCCCTGCAAAAATGCCGGCCGAACTATAAGAACAGCTACCGGACGAATGCAACCGCGCCACCGCGTCGAAAGAAGCTACGCTGAATCACGCATCACTGGTCGGACCGGGCCACCGGGAACACGACGGGCCTGCAGACACCGCCGTTGGTTGTCTCGATGCAACAGACGCGACAGTGGTTCGCGTCATCTCAATGCGGCACCCGAGGGTGTCGCGCCCGGTGGCTGACAAAGGGGCAAGCCGTGAAGTCAAGTCGTTCGAACGCAAGCAAGAACCGCCTCCCTCTCTATTGTCTGCTCGGCGCGCTCGCCAGCTCAGCGCACGGCGATGAGCCCGCGCGATATCCCGACGCTGAAGCCAGCGATCCGGCGGCGCTGGGCTGGATGGTTGGCTAGCCACCGCCGGCTGATCGCATCCTGCGCTTCGACGATGGCAGCTACTTTCGTTTCCCGCAGATGCGCTGGAGTGTCGCCAACTTCCGGCAGCTGATGCCCACCATCAATGTGTCACGCGGTCTGACTGAGCCCACCGTGCTTGAAGCGAACCCGAGCGAAGGCATCGATGCGCTGACCTTCGTCCCGCTTGGGGGTGGCGCGCCAATGACCTGGAAAGCGTCGCTTCAGGCCAATTACACCGATGGGATCATCATTCTCCATCGAGGGCGGGTGGTGTATGAGCGCTACTTCGGCGTGTTGCAACCCGAGGGGCAGCATGCCGCCATGTCGATTACCAAGACCTTTACCGGCACATTGGCGGCGCTTCTGGTGGCCGAAGGTGAGCTCGACCCCACCCGCAAGGTGGCTGAGTACGTGCCCGAACTGGCCGTATCGGCGTTCGGCAACGCCACCGTGCGCCAGCTGATGGACATGACCACCGGCATCCATTTCAGCGAGGACTACGCCGATCCCAAGGCTGAAGTATGGGCCCACGCAGCCGCAGGCAATCCCCTGCCAAAGCCGACGGATTACAAGGGCCCGCGCACCTACTATGAATTCCTGGCCACCGTTCGGCCGGAGGGCCAGCACGGCGAAGCCTTCCATTACCGCACGGCGAATGCCGATGCGCTGGGCTGGGTGCTCGCGCGAGTCAGCGGTCGCAACGTTGCCCAACTGTTGTCGGAGCGAATCTGGAGCCGGCTGGGCGCTGAACAGGACGCCTACATGTCGGTGGACTCGATCGGTACGCCGTTTGCCGGAGGCGGCCTGAACACCAGCCTGCGCGACCTTGCCCGTTTTGGCGAAATGGTGCGGAACGAAGGTCGCTACAACGGCATTCAGATCCTGCCAGCGGAGGTCGTGGCCGATATTCGGCACGGCGGGGATCGCGCAAAGTTCGCGAAGGCCGGCTACAGCCTGTTGAAGGGCTGGAGCTATCGCAACATGTGGTGGGTCACCCATAACGACCACGGTGCGTTCATGGCCCGCGGCGTTCATGGTCAGGCGCTGTATATCGACCCGAAGGCGGAGATGGTGATCGCGCGCTTCGCCAGCCACCCGATTGCAGCCAATGCGGCGAACGATCCGACGTCACTGCCGGCCTACGAGGCGGTGGCCAAGCATCTGCTCGAACATCCCGGTAGCATGCGAAAGGTGCAAACAGCCCCGGACTGAACGCGGCAATGGCTGATCTGAACGAGATCCACACCACGCGCCTGCTCCTGCGGCAATGGAAGCCAGCCGATCGTGCCCCCTTCGCCGCGATGAATGCGGACCCAAGGGTCATGCGGCACTTTCCCGCACTGCTCAGCCGGGCCGAGAGCGACGCGATGGCTGACCGCTGCCAGGCGCTGATCGAAGAACGCGGCTGGGGATTCTGGGCCGTCGAGCTGAAGGCTACTGGCACATTCATCGGCTTCGTCGGCCTGCATACGCCTTCGGCGGCCTTGCCATTCTCGCCGTGCGTGGAAATCGGCTGGCGTCTGGCCGCGGCATACTGGGGCCAGGGCCTGGCCAGCGAAGCTGCGCGGGCCGCGCTCGGGTTCGGTTTCGGCAGCCTCGATCTTTCTGAAATCGTATCCTTCACCGCGATCGAGAACCGGCGTTCACGTGCCGTGATGGAGCGCCTTGGCATGCGCGAGTCGGAGGCGTTCGAGCATCCGGGGCTGCCCGTCGGCCATCCGCTTCGCCGGCACTGCCTGTATCGGCTGGAGCGCGAGCGCTTCGCCGCGCCGTTGACTGCAGCTGACTGAGCGCGCTCGAATGGCTGGCCCCGCTGGCAGCGGCCTGCGCACAGCAGGACTTTCATCCCCCCACCAAGGACACTCTTCAATGCCTCGGCTGTTGCTAGCGCTTCTGTTGCTCGGCGCTTCCGGCGTCACTTTCGCGGAGGATGCCGAGATCGGGCGGTTGTTCGACAAGGCCCACGTTGAGGGGACGCTGGTGATCGAATCGGCTGATACCGGCCAGCGCTACGTTCACGATGAGGCCCGCGCGAACCAGCCGTTCACCGCCGCCTCCACGTTCAAGGTGTTGCACACGCTGATCGCGCTGGAGGAAGGCGCCATCGCCGGGGCGGACGAGATCATCCCCTGGGACGGCACTCATTACGAGATCGAGGACTGGAACCGCGACCAGACCTTGAAGAGCGCATTCAGGGTCAGCTGCGTCTGGTGCTACCAGAGGCTGGCCCGACGAGTGGGCGCGGCAGCCTATCCGCGCCACATCCGCCAGGCGCATTACGGGCAGCTACGCGACCCCTTCGACGCCACCGAGTTCTGGCTCGATGGCTCGCTGCGGGTCAGCGCCGTGCAGCAGGTAGGCCTGCTACGCCAGCTGGTCGCCCGCAGCCTGCCGTACCGGGCGAACGACTACGACACCCTGAAGACCATCATGCTCGCCGACAGCACCCCGGCTTACCGCCTGTACGCCAAGACCGGCTGGGCGGCTCGTAGCCAGCCCGGCATCGGCTGGTACATCGGCTATGTTGAAGTCGGCGGTCAGACCTGGCTGTTCGCGCTGAACCTGGACACCCGTGATGCGACCGATCTGCCCCTGCGCCAGCGGATCGCACTGGACGCGCTACGGGCCAAGGGCATCCTGCCTGCCGAATGAATCCTCCGGCGAATTCCGCGGCAGCCGGCGAAGCCGCGATCTATACCACCCCACACGGAGCCCCCATGCGCAGCGACGAGATCAAAGCGGTATTCGATCAACAGGCCGCCCGCTACGACGAGCGCTGGGCCAGGACCGCGCCCATTCGCGGTGCCCTGCATTTTCTTCTGGAGGCGGTGTTCGCACCGCTGCCGGCCGAGGCCCGAGTGCTGTGCATCGGTGCCGGCACCGGCGAGGAAATGCTGCACCTGGCCCAGTGCCGGCCCGGTTGGACCTTCACCGCGGTGGAGCCATCGGGCGCGATGCTGCACGTCCTCTGCGACAAGGCAACCCGAGTCGGAATCGAACAGCGCTGCCAGTTCCATGAGGGCTACCTGGAGACACTGCCCGAGCAGGCCCCCTTCGACGCGGCAACCTGCCTGCTGGTATCCCAGTTCATGCTCGAGCGCGACGCACGTATCGGCTTCTTTCGTGGCATAGCCGCCCGCCTCGGCCCGGGCGCACTATTGGCCAGCTCTGACCTGGCCGCGGACGTCACCACGCCGGCCTATGCGGCACTGCTGGAAACCTGGCTGAACATGATGACCCTCGCCGGCATTCCCGCGACGGGCCTGGAACAAATGCGTGCAGCCTATGCCCGTGACGTGGCGATACTGCCCCCCGAGCAGGTCGCAGCCATCATCGAGGCCGGCGGCTTTGCCAGTCCGGTGCCCTTCTACCAGGCCGGGCTGATCCATGCCTGGTACGCGCGGCGGGCCGATGCGCCCTAGCGCGCGGCCAGTGCCGCAGGCGCTGCTGATCGCCTCCCTCGCTGGCGCGTTGATCTGGGCATTGTCGCCCTGGGCCAGTGGTCAGGCCGAACCCTGGGACGGCGACGGTCTGTACTACAGTGGCGCGCTGTTTACCGCCGGCGTGCTGGCCGGTTTTATCGTGCCGCGACCGCTCTGGGCACAGTACCTGGGCGTCATCGTCGGTCAGGTGCTGTACCTGCTACTGTTCCTGCCAATCGGCCCGTTGCTGGCCGTCGGCCTTGTGTTCCTGCTGCTCTGGTCGCTGCTGTTCCTGGCCGGCGCCTATGCCGGCGCCCGCCTTCGTACCCGCTGACGCGCTTCGAAACGGCTGCCTAGCGAGCCATCGCAGGTCACGCGCCGGCCGGTTGCCGGTCCACCACCGCGCCGCGCAGGTTTTGCCCGCCCACCGTGCTTGCGGCACACTTGCCGCCTTCGAGGGCCTGTCCCTTCCATAGCCGAATCCACCGCATGACTCGTTCCCCCGTTCGCCGTCTGGTCTTTTCCCTGCTGCGCCGTGTGCTCTATCTCTGGGTGCGCTCGGAGACCATCAACCAGTCCGCCTTCACCCTCAAGCTCGACCGCAGCAAGCCGGTGTTCTACGTGCTGCCGCGGGCATCGCTGAGCGACCTCGCCGTGCTCGATACCGAATGCAGCAAGGCCGGGCTGCCGCGGCCGGTGGCCGAGGTGGCGGTGGGCAACCATCTGGAGCCGGCGGCATTCTTCTTTCTGGCCCCGGCGGCGGACTGGTTCGGCCGCCGCAGCCGGCCGACACCGCCTGCGCCGCTGGTGCGGCTGGTCGGCGCGCTCGAGCAGAATGCGGTGGACAATGCGCAGATCGTCCCGGTCAGCGTGTTCTGGGGCCAGTCGCCGGACCGCGAGACGAGCCCCTGGAAGCTGCTGTTCGCCGACAGCTGGGCGGTGACCGGCCGGCTGCGCAAGCTGTTGAGCATCCTCATCCTCGGCCGCAAGACGCGGGTGCAGTTCTCCACGCCGATCCAGCTCGACGAACTGGTGGCGCTGAACAAGGGCCACGAGCGCACGCTGCGCATGGTCCATCGCATGCTGCGCGTGCACTTCCGCCAGCAGAAGACCTCGGTGATCGGGCCCGACCTCTCGCACCGGCGCAACCTGGTCAAGGGCCTGGTACATGCACCGGCGGTGCGCGAGGCGATCCGCGACGAGGCCGAGCGCGAGAAGATTTCCCTCGAGAAGGCCGAAGCCAAGGCCCTGCGCTATGGCAACGAGATCGCCTCGGACTACGCCTACACGGCGGTGCGCTTCCTCGAGGTGGTGCTGTCCTGGTTCTGGAACAAGATCTACGACGGCATTCGCGTCAATCACCTGGAACCGCTGCAGGAGGCGGTACGCGGCCACGAGGTAGTCTACGTGCCCTGCCACCGCAGTCATATCGACTACCTGCTGCTGTCCTACCTGCTGTTCCGCAACGGCCTGACACCGCCGCACATCGCCGCCGGCATCAATCTCAACATGCCGGTGGTCGGCGGGCTGCTGCGCCGCGGTGGCGCCTTCTTCATGCGCCGCTCGTTCAAGGGCAACCCGCTGTATACGGCGGTGTTCAACGAGTACCTGCACACCCTCTTCACCCGCGGTTTTCCCGTCGAATACTTCGTCGAGGGCGGCCGCTCGCGCACCGGGCGCATGCTGCAACCCAAGACCGGCATGCTGGCGCTGACGCTGCGCAGCTACCTGCGCTCCTCGCGTCTGCCGGTGCTCTTCGTGCCGGTGTACATCGGCTACGAACGGGTGCTCGAAGGCCGCACCTACCTAGGCGAGCTGCGCGGCGCGGCGAAGAAGAAGGAATCGATCCTCGACATCTTCAAGGTCATCGGCGCGCTCAAGCAGCGCTTCGGCCAGGTCTGGGTCAACTTCGGCGAGCCCTTGAAGCTCGGCGAGTTCCTCGAGCAGGAGCAGCCCGGCTGGCGCCAGCAGAGCTACGCCGCCGATGCCCGCCCCGCCTGGCTCAACGACACCACCAACCGGCTGGCCGAGCGCATCGCCCAGCGTCTGAACGAAGCCGCAGCGATCAATCCGGTCAACCTGGTGGCCCTGGCGATGCTCTCGACCAACCGCCAGGCGCTGGACGAGCGTTCGCTGTCCCGGGTGCTGGACCTTTACCAGACCCTGCTGCGCGCGGTGCCCTACTCGCCGCACACGACGCTGCCCGACGGCGACGGCCAGGCACTGATCGCCTACGTCAAGGCGCTCGGGCTGATCGCCGAGCAAAAGGATGCGCTGGGCAACATCTTCTACCTGGACGAGCAGAACGCCGTCCTGATGACCTACTACCGCAACAACGTGATGCACATCCTGGCCTTGCCGGCGCTGCTGGCGAGCCTGTTCCAGAGCAGCGCGCGGATCAGCCGCGAGCAGATCCTGCGTTTTACCGAAGCGCTGTACCCCTATCTGCGCGCCGAGCTGTTCATCCGCTGGGAGGTCGAGGAGCTGCCGGAGGTGATCGACCGCTGGCTGGCGGCCTTCGTCGAGCAGGGTTTGCTCAGGATCGATGGCGACAGCTACGTGCGCCCGGCGCCAAGTTCGCGCCAGTTCGTCCTGCTGACGCTGCTGGCACGGGTCATCGTGCAGACCCTGCAGCGCTTCTACATGGCCATCTCGCTGCTGCTCAACAGCGGCCAGTACAGCCTCAGCGCCGAGGAACTGGAGAACCTGAGCACGGTGATGGCCCAGCGCCTGTCGATCCTGCATGGGCTCAACGCGCCGGAATTCTTCGACAAGACGCTGTTCCGCCACTTCATCGCCACGCTGCAGGCCGAGGGTGTGGTGCATCGCGACGAAGCCGGCAAGCTGGGCTACCACGCCATGCTTGGCGAACTCGCCGAAGGCGCCGCCAAGCGCGTGCTGCCGGCCGAGGTGCGGCTGTCGATCCGCCAGGTCGCACTGGAGCGTCATGACGAACCGGCAGCGCCGGCCAGCTGAGCCATACTTGCCCACAGTTCAAATCGGGGAATCCGCCATGCGTCGACTCATCACCCTCACCGCCGGCTTGCTGCTGGCCGCCAGCGCTCATGCGCTATCACTCGCGGACCTGACCCAGAGCGATGCCAGCGCCGGCCTCAAGGATGCGCTGGCCCAGGGCGCCAAGGTCGCCGTGCAGCAGCTCGGCCGCCCCGGCGGCTTCAGCAGCGACCCGGACGTGCGCATCGAACTGCCGGGCAACATCGGCAAGGCATCGCGCATGCTGAAGATGCTCGGCATGGGCAGTCAGGTCGAGCAGCTGGAAAACAGCATGAACCTGGCCGCCGAGAAGGCCGTGCCGGAAGCCCAGCAGCTGCTGCTCGATGCGGTGCGCAAGATGACCGTGCAGGATGCCAAGGCGATCCTGGCCGGCGGCAAGGACTCGGCCACCCAGTACCTGGACAAGTCCAGCCGCGAGCAGATTCGCGCGCGCTTCCTGCCGATCGTCAAGCAGGCCACCGATCAGGTCGGCCTGGCCCAGCAGTACAACGCGGTGGCGGCCAAGGTGCCGGCCGCGTTGAACGGCAACTACGCCAACATCGAGAGCTACGTCACCGAGCAGGCGCTCGATGGCCTGTTCACGGTAATCGCCGAGCAGGAGGCGAGCATCCGGCAGAACCCGGCAGCAGCCGCCACGAGCCTGGCGAAGAAGGTGTTCGGCGCGCTTTGAGACCTGTGATCCGGGCGTTCCCGCCTGCACATCCGCGGTGGGCTGAAGCCCACCCTACCGGGCTACCGGATCGCCTGCCCGCATGGATGGCTTCGGCCATCCACCCTACGTAGGGTGGAAAACGCGCGCAGCGCTTTTCCACACCGCCCCCATCGCCCCCCGAACCGTGGGGTGGGCTTCAGCCCACCTACCGGCTACCGGATCGCCTGCCCGAGTGGATGGCTTCGGCCATCCACGCTACGTAGGGTGGAAAACGCGCGCAGCGCTTTTCCACACCGCCCACCCCCAGAGCCGCCCCGAACCCCTAGGGGGGCTTCAGCCCACCTACCAGCTACCGGGTCGCCTGCCCGCGTGGATGGCTTTGGCCATCCACCCTACGTAGGGTGGAAAACGCGCGCAGCGCTTTTCCACACCGCCCCCAGAGCCGCCCCGAATCCTAGGGGGACTTCAGCCCACCCACCGGCTACCGAGTCGCCTGCCCGCATGGATGGCTTCGGCCATCCACCCTACGTAGGGTGGAAAACGCGCGCAGCGCTTTTCCACGCCACCCCCAAAGCCGCCGCGAAATCGTAGGGTGGGCTTCAGCCCACCAACGCGCTAACAACCCAGGCACCCCTTCCCTCAGGAACCGGCCTCAGCGTGGCCCCATGATCTGCTCCAGCGCATCGGGCTGCGGCGCGCCCTGATGTTGCTGCAGGCGCCCGTTGGCATCCATGTAGAAGATCGCCGGCGTCGCCGCCGCACCGGTCTCGCCCATCAGCATCAGGTTATCGTCGAGCTTCTGGCGCATCGCCGCCGAGACTTTCTCCTGCGGCTTGAGCGTGCTGGCCTTGCCGGCGGATTCATGCTCTTCCAGCGCCGCCTCCGGGTCGTTCGCCGCCAGCAGCGCAGCGGACTTGCCCAGGCTGTCGGCACGCAGCATGCCGACCATGACATGGCGCAACTGCACCTTGCCGGACTCGACCCAGGGCCGGGCCTGCTTCCAGAACATGTTGCAGTAAGGACAATTGGGGTCGCTGAACACGTAGACCACGCGCGGCGCGTCGTCCTCGCCGTCGGCGATCCAGGTTGCCTTCTCCAGGCGCGACCACATTTCCTTGCCCAGCGGCTCGTAGACCAGCTTTTCCAGCGGAGCGCGAGACAGATCGTCGCCCTTGGCATCGAGCAGGCTACCGATCAGCACGTGCTCGCCGTCGGGCGTCAGGTACAGGGCGATGCCCTGGCCGTTGTAGCGCGCCGCATAGCCCTTGAGCCCGCCGGGCGCCTCGAAGCTGCCTACCACCTGGGCGCCACGCGCCTCGACGGCGCGGATCGGTTCCGGCCACTGTTCGGCCTGCACGAACGAAGTGCCCAGCAGGCCGAGGCCGGCAAGGAGAAACGGAGCGGTTCGAATCACTGCGGGGATTCCTCTTTCAGTACTTCCAGAGCCCGCGCCAGACTGGCACGGGAGAGTTCACCGAGATGGCTGCCGACCTGGCGGCCCTCGGCGTCGTAGAACAGCGTGGTGGGCAGCGCGGTGGAGCCGACGTGCTGGCCGAGGCGGCCGCCGCTGTCGAGCAGGACATTGTCCAGCGCCAGACCCTGAGCGGCGAAGAAGCGCTCGATCTCGCCGCTACCCTCGCCCTGGTTGACGAACAGGAACAGCGTGTCCTGCTCCCTTGCCTGAGCCTCGGCCAGTACCGGCATCTCGCGTCGGCACGGCGGGCACCAGGTTGCCCAGAGGTTGACCACCAGCGGCTGGCCGGCGTAGTCCTCCAGTGCCACCGGGCGGCCCTCGGCGTCGCGCAGCGCCAGCTCGGGCAGGCGCGTGCCCTGCTCCAGTGAATGCAGCACGTAGCTGCCGCTGCCCCAGGCCAGCACGCCGGTCGCCAGCGCGATGCCCAGCGGCTTGCGCAGCCCGCGGTCACGCCAGCCCTGCCAGGCACCGAGCGCCAGCGCCGCCAGCAGCCCCGGCCAGGCGATGAAACCGCCGTCGCGGATGTCGATCACCCGCCACGGCTCGCCCTGAAAATGCTCGAAATAGCGCACCACGAACGCCAACCGGGCAACGAGCAGGCCCACCAGCAACAGGTGGAACAGCTGGCGCTCGGGATTGCAGCCATGGCGCCGGCCAACCCACCAACCGACTACCGTCGCCAGCAACAGGCTGCCCAGCAACAGTACATGCGGCATCGCCAGGGCCAGGGACCCGACGTTCAGCGTCAACATCAACCTTGCTCCCGTGTCTGCTTCCAGTGTTCGAGGAATTCCCGCGCGCCGACCTCACCGGTGATGCGCCGATCACGACGCTCCTTGCCATCAGGGCCGATCCACAGCAGGGTCGGCGGGCCGAGCACGCCATAGCGCGTGAGCAGCTCGCGGCTGGCGGCGTTGCTCGCGGTGACATCCGGGCGCAGCAGCCGCACGCCCGCCAGGCTCGCCTGCACCTCGGCATTGCCGAACACCTCCTTTTCCATGACCTTGCAGGACACGCACCAGTCGGCGTAATAGTCGACCAGCACCCATTGGCCTTGCGCCTGCGCCGCCGCCAGTTCGCGGTCCAGCACCGCCGGCTCGCTGAAGGTCAGCGCCTGCTGTTCGTGGACGCGCTCGAGCGGCGCCGCACCGGCATAGACCGCCAGCGGCCGCCAAGGGTCGCTCGCCCCGCCCGCGGCACCGAGCAGCATCGCCGCTCCCCACAGGCCGCACAGCACACCAGCCGCACGCGACGGCACCTGGCCACGCCCGAGCTGGCCGGCCAGGTGTAGCAGCACGACGGCACCACTCAGCAACAGCGCGCCCCAGAGCCCGAGCCATTGCCAGTCCTGCAGCAGCGGACGCGCGACCAGGAGCGCCGCGGCGAGAAAGAAGAAGCCGAAGGCCACCTTGACCCGCTCCATCCAGGGCCCCGGCTTCGGCAGGAAGCGGCTGCCGACGGTGACCAGCAACAACAGTGGCGTGCCGATCCCCAGCCCCAGGACGAACAGCACCAGGCCGCCCTGTAGCGCGCTGCCGCTCTGCGCGATATAGAGCAGCGCCGCGGCCAGCGGCGCGGTCATGCAGGGGCCGACCAGCAGGCCCGACAACACGCCCAGCGCCGCCGCACCCGCGAGGCTGCCGCCACGCTGGCGATCACCGGCACGTTGCAGGCGATCACGCAGCACCGCCGGCAGCTGCAGCTCGAACAGGCCGAACATCGGCAGCGCGAGAAAGACGAACAGCGCAGCGAAGCTGCCGAGCAGCCAGGGCTGCTGCAGCGCCGCCTGCAGGTTGGCACCGAGCAATGCGGCAAGCACGCCGAGCGCCGCATACACCAGCGCCATGCTGAGCACGTAACTGCCGGCCAGGGCGACCCCGCGCCTTGGCGTGGCGCCCCCGCCGACGACGATGCCGGCGAGGATCGGCAGCATCGGCAATGAACATGGGGTAAAGGCCAGCAGCAGGCCGAGGCCGAAGAACAGCAGCAGGCTCCAGGCGAGCGTCTGGCTGGCCAGGCCGCTGGCCAGCGCCTGGTCCTTGGCTTGCGCCTCAGGTGCCGGCGCCGCGGCAGCACCATCAAGCGCGACCTCGCGGGTCTGCGGCGGGTAGCACAGCCCGGCATCGGCACAGCCCTGCCAGCCCAGACGTACGCTTGCCTCGCCCCCCGGCGGGACGATCAGTTCGAGGCTGCCGCGATAGACCTCCTGATCACCGAAGAATTCGTCGCTGTGCGGCTCGCCCGCGGGCAACGGCGGCTGGCGCTCGGCCGGCAGACCGTCGAACTTCAAGCGCTGCTGGTAGAGGTAATAGCCCGGCGCGATCTGCCAGTGCAGGCGCGTGGCGCCCGACTCCTCAGGGCTGACGGTCAGGGCGAAGGCCTCATCGACCGGCAGGAAATCGGTTTGCGCACTGGCGCCGAACAGGCCGCCGGCCGGCAGCGCGAGACCGGGCGCAAGCAGAAACAGGCAAAACAGCAGGGCGCGCATGAACATTCCTTACAGACCACGAAAACGCCGTGCAGCATGCCGGCGACCGATTAACGCGCCATTAACGGCTTCGCCGCGGCTGCATAACGCTGCCTTAATCGCTAAGGTCGACACTTGGTTTTTTGCACGGATCCATGCATGCACGTATTGCTCGCCGAAGACGATGAATTGATCGCCAGCGGCATCGTCGCCGGCCTCGGCGCCCAGGGGCTGACCGTCGATCACGTGGCCAGCGCCGCGGCGGCCGAAGCACTGCTGCGCGCGGCCGCTTTCGACGTGCTGGTGCTCGACCTCGGCCTGCCCGACGAGGACGGCATCGAACTGCTGCGCCGCCTGCGCCAGCACGGGCTGGACCTGCCGGTGCTGGTGCTCACCGCGCGCGATGCGGTCAGCGACCGCGTGACCGGTCTGCACGCCGGTGCCGACGACTATCTGCTCAAACCGTTCGACCTGCGCGAACTGGCCGCGCGCCTGCATACCCTGGTGCGACGCAGCGCCGGGCGTGCCGTCACCCAGATCGAGCACGGCCGCCTCCGCTACGACCCCGGCAGCTGCGAGGCGCGCCTGGACGGCCGCCCGGTCGACCTGTCGCGCCGCGAACAGGCGCTGCTGCAGGCGCTGCTCAACAGCCGCGGCCGGGTGCTCAGCGCCGATCAACTGAAGGATGCGGTCTACGGCCTGGCCGATGACGTCGAGAGCAACGCGCTGAACGTGCATATCCACCATCTGCGGCGCAAGCTCGGCAGCGGCATCGTCGAGACCGTGCGCGGCCTGGGCTACCGCCTCGGCCCGGCCGGCGGGGAAGACCTCCCATGAGCCTGCGCCTGCGCCTGACCCTGATGCTCGGCACCGCCTTCGTCCTGCTCTGGATGCTGGCGGCGACCTGGATGCTGGTCGACCTGCGCAACCAGCTGATGCTTTCGCTCGACCAGCGCCTGGCGGCCTCGGCCCGCATGGTCGCCGGCCTGTTGGTGCAGCTGCCACGCCCCATGCCCGGCGACGGCCCGCCGCAGCGCCTGAGCGCCGAACAACTGGGCATCCCCAACGGCCTGGCTTGCCAGGTCAGCTCGCTGCGTGGCGAAGTCCTGGCGCGCAGCCACGCCACTCCTGACCAGCAGCTGGCTGCCGAGCGCAACGGCTTTCGCGTTCAGCTGATCGAGGGTGTGCCCTGGCGCAGTTTTACCCTGGTGCAGGGCGAGCTGCGCATCACCACGGCCGACCGCCTGGACGAACGTGCCACGCTCAAGCGCTCGGTACTGCTGGCCGCCGCACTGCCGGTGGCACTCGCCCTGCTCGGCAGCCTCGGCCTGCTCTGGCTGGGGCTGGGCCGCGGGCTGGCGCCGCTGCAGCGGATTCGCGAGGCGCTGACCCGGCGCAGTGCGGAGTCGCTCGAGCCGCTGCCGACCGCCGGCCTGCCGGCCGAGCTGCTGCCGCTGGTCGAGACGCAGAACCAGCTGTTCGAGCGCATCGCCCAGGCCATCGAGCGCGAACGGCGATTGACCGGCGATGCCGCCCACGAGCTGCGCAGCCCGCTGACCGCGATCAAGACCCACCTGCAGGTCGCGCGGATGACCGAAGGCGCCGCTGCCGAACGGGCGCTGGCCAACGCCGAGGCCGGTGCCGACCGCCTGCAGCGCACGCTCGAGCAACTGCTGTTGCTGGCCCGGGTGGAAGGCAGTCTGGATTTCGACGACGGCCAGCAATGCTCGGCCGCCGAGGTCGCGCGCCTGGCCATCGAGGACGCCGCCGGTGCCGAGCAGGCATCCATCGAGCTGCGGCTCGCACCCGGGCTACCCGACACGCCACTGGCAATGCCGCCGGTGCTGGCGATCGCCGCGCTGCGCAACCTGCTGGACAACGCCCTGCGCCACACCGCGGCGGGCACCACGGTGAGCCTGTGCGTGGAGCCCGCCGATGGGCAGGTCCGCTTCCGGGTATGCGACCGCGGGCCGGGTATCGCCGCCGAACATCTTGCGCACCTGACCCGGCGCTTCTGGCGCCACGCCAACAGCGCCGGGAGCGGCCTGGGTCTGGCGATCGTCCAGGCCATCGCCGAGCGCTGCGGCTGCACGCTCGACTTCGACAACCGCGCCGAGGGCCTCTGCGTATCGCTCAACGTCGCGCTGCGCGACGCAGCGGAAACACCAGGCTGAAGGTGGTCCAGCCCTCGGCCGAATCGCAGTGGATGCGCCCCTGGTGCGCCTGGATGATCGAGCGCGTGATCGCCAGGCCAAGCCCGGCATTGCTCGGGCTGCCTTCGCGGCGCGCCGGGTCGCCGCGGTAGAAGCGGTCGAACAACCGCTCGCGGTGCTCCGGCGCAATCGTCGTGCCGGGGTTGGCCACGCTCAAGCGGACCTCGCCCGGCCCGGACTCGATCGCCAGGCGGATCACACCGCCATCGGGCGTGTAGCGCAGCGCATTGGACAACAGGTTCGACAACGCCCGGCGCAGCATCAACAGATCGCCCTGAATCGTACCGGCACCGGACAGCTCGAAGCGCACCCCGCGCTCGTCCGCCGAGAGCTGGTAATAGTCCAGCAGCTGCGCGCACAACGCCTCCAGCGCGACGGGTTTGGCGTCCGGCACGATCAGCCCGTTATCCGCCTTGGCCAGAAACAGCATGTCGTCGATCATCCGCGACATGCGCTGCAGCTCCTCCAGGTTCGAATGCAGGTTGTCCTGGTACGCCTCCACCGTGCGCGCACGGGTCAGCGCCACCTCGGTATGAGTCATCAGATTGCTCAGCGGCGTGCGCAGCTCGTGGGCGATGTCGGCGGAGAAGTTCGACAACCGCACGAAGGCGTCTTCCAGCCTCGCCAGCATGGCGTTGAAGGCCTGCACCAGCTGTTGCAGCTCGGCCGGGATCGAGTCGTCGGGGATGCGTTCGCGCAGGGATTTGGCCGAGACCGAGGCGGCCACCTGGGTGACCTCGCGCAGCGGCTGCAGGCCGCGGCGCACCAGGGCCCAGCCAAGCAGGCCGCTGAGCGACGCGCAGAGCACCAGCGCACCCCACAGCCAGCCGCTGAAGGTATGAAAGAACGCCTTGTGCACGGTGACATCGAGCAGGATCAGCAGCGTCAGCGCCGTCTGACCGACCGGCACCTGCGTCACCTCCGCGCGCCAGAGGCGCCCATCCAGCGACAGCTCGCCGTCGCGCTCGGCGGCCAGCGCGAGCAGGCGCGGGTCGGCCCCGCCTGGCAGCGGCTCGGGAAACAGTTGGCGCCCCGCTGAATCGAAGACGAACCCCCTTATCTCGCTGTGCCCACCGAGCAGGGCCTGCAGCCGTGGACGCAGCCGCTCGAAGTCATCACCGGCCTGCAGCTCGCCGAGCAGCGCCTCGCCGGCGCGAAGCTTCTCGTGCAGGGTGTGCTGGTCCAGCTCGTTGAAGTGGCGTTCGCTGAGCTGGTGAAAGAAGTACCCCGCGGCCGCCAGCACGCCGGTCACCGCGAGCATGAACATCAGGCTCAGCCGCGCCGTGAGCGACAGCCGCTTCATGACGGGTCCGGCTCGTCGAGCATGTAGCCCATGCCGCGCGCGGTATGGATCAGTTTGGGCTCGAAGCCATCGTCGATCTTCACCCGCAAGCGGCGGATCGCCACCTCGATGACGTTGGTGTCGCTGTCGAAATTCATGTCCCAGACCTGCGAAGCGATCAGCGACTTGGGCAGCACCTCGCCGCGCCGGCGCAGGAGCATTTCCAGCAGGGCGAATTCCTTGGCGGTCAGGTCGATGCGCTGGCCAGCCCGCGTGGCGCGGCGCTTGAGCAGGTCGACCTCCAGATCGGCAACCTTCAGCTGGGTCTGCAAGGCCGCCGCGTTGCCGCGTCGCAGCAGGGTGCGCACACGGGCCAGCAGCTCGGAAAAGGCGAACGGCTTGACCAGATAGTCGTCGGCACCCAGCTCGAGCCCCTTCACGCGGTCCTCGACACGGTCGCGCGCAGTGAGAAACAGCACCGGCACCTCGCGCCCGGAGGCACGCACCAGGCGCAGCACTTCCCAGCCATCGAGGCCCGGCATCATCACGTCGAGGATCAGCAGGTCGTAGGGCATGCTCAGCGCGTGTTGCAGCGCGTCGGTGCCGGTCGTGACCCGGTCGACGGTGAACCCCGCCTCGCTCAGGCCCTGCTGCAGGTAGGTGCCGGTTTTCGGCTCGTCTTCGGCAACCAGCAGTTTCATGTCCCGTTCCTCGGCTCGGCGATGGGCGAAGTTTGGCAGCCGCAGCGGCAAGCGCGCCATGAGCTGACAGAAACGTAATCTTTCCATCAGCTCCATGTAAGGCCGCGAGGTCTATCTTGAAGGCATCCATCCCGGAGGCCGGCCATGCAACGCAGCGGAACTCCCCAGCCTTTCTGGCGCAGCCCCGCCGGCATCGCACTGCTGATGCTGGCTTCGATCGTGCTGTTCTACCTGGTGCGCGAACATCTGACGCATACCGCCGAAGCACTGCCTTATCTGATCCTGCTGCTCTGCCCGCTACTGCACCTGTTCGGCCACAGACACGGAGGCCACGATGGCGACCGCTGACCAGCCCGGCAACCACGCCCACGCGCATCACCACCCCGCCCACCATTCGCAGCCACCCCACCTAGCCGAAACCGCGACCGAACAGGACCCGGTGTGCGGCATGCCGGTGGCCGGCGACAGCCCGCTGCATGCCAGCCATGGCGGGCGCGACTACCACTTCTGCAGCCAGCGCTGCCTGGACCGCTTCGTCGCCGAGCCGCAGCGCTATGCCGGCGCCGAGCCCGCGGCGGCGCCGGTCGAGGCCGACCCGGCCGCCGAGTACACCTGCCCGATGCACCCGGAGATCCGCCAGATCGGCCCCGGCACCTGCCCCAAGTGCGGCATGGCGCTGGAGCCGGTGATCCCCGAGCTGGAGGAACAGGAGAACCCCGAGCTGCGCGATTTCTCCCGGCGCTTCTGGTGGACCCTGCCGCTGACGGTGATCGTCACCCTGCTGGCAATGGCCGGGCATTCGCTGGCGCTGTTCCACGGCGCCACGCAGAACTGGGTGGAACTGCTGCTGGCGACGCCGGTGGTGCTCTGGGCTGGCTGGCCGTTCTTCGTGCGCGGGGTGCAGTCGATCCGCCAGCGCAGCCCGAACATGTGGACGCTGATCGGCCTGGGCACCGCCGCGGCCTATGTCTACAGCGTGGCAGCCACCCTGGCGCCGCAGCTGTTCCCGGCGACCTTTCTGCAAGACGGGCGCATCGGCGTCTACTACGAGGCGGCGGCGGTGATCATCTCGCTGACGCTGCTCGGCCAGATGCTCGAGCTGCGCGCGCGCTCGCAGACCTCGGCAGCGATCAAGTCGCTGCTCGGCCTGGCGCCGAAGACCGCGCGACGGATCAACGCCGACGGCAGCGAGGAGGACATCGCGCTGACCCACGTGCACCTCGGCGACCGCCTGCGCGTGCGCCCCGGCGAGAAGGTGCCGGTGGACGGTCGCGTGCTCGAGGGCGAAAGCGCGGTGGACGAGTCGATGCTCACCGGCGAGCCGCTGCCGGTGACCAAGCGCAGCGGCGATGCGTTGATCGGCGCCACGCTCAACACCCACGGCAGCCTGGTGATGGAAGCGCAGAAGGTCGGCGCGTCGACCATGCTTGCGCAGATCGTGCAGATGGTCGCCCAGGCCCAGCGCAGCCGCGCGCCGATGCAACGCCTGGCCGATCTGATCGCCGGCTGGTTCGTGCTGGTCGTGATCGCCATCGCCGTGCTGACCTTCTTCGGCTGGGGCCTGTTCGGCCCGCAGCCGAGCTGGGTGTTCGGCCTGATCAACGCGGTGGCGGTGCTGATCATCGCCTGCCCCTGCGCGCTGGGCCTGGCCACGCCGATGTCGGTGATGGTCGCCACCGGCAAGGCCGCCGGCAGCGGCGTGCTGTTCCGCGACGCCAGCGCCATCGAGAACCTGCGCAAGATCGACACGCTGATCGTCGACAAGACCGGCACTCTCACCGAGGGCCGCCCGGCCTTCCACAGCGTGGTCGCAGCGCCCGGCTTCGGCGAGGACGAGGTGCTGCAACTGGCGGCCAGCCTCGACCAGGGCAGCGAGCACCCGCTGGCCCACGCCATCGTCAAGCGCGCCCGCGCGACCGGCATGCAACTGAGCCCGGTCGAACAGTTCGAGTCGGCCTCGGGCATCGGCGTGCGCGGGCGCGTCGCCGGTCGCCAGCTGCTGCTCGGCAACACCGCGCTGCTCGATGAAGGCGGCGTTGACAGCGGCGCGCTGCGCCAGCGCTCCGAAGCGCTGCGCGCCGAGGGCGTGAGCATCATGTACCTGGCGGTCGACGGTGCGCTGGCCGGGCTGCTGGCGGTGGCCGACCCGATCAAGCCCACCTCGCGCCTGGCGGTCGAGCGGCTGCAGGCCGATGGCGTCCGGGTGGTCATGGCCACTGGCGACGGGCTGACCACCGCACGCTCGGTGGCGCGCCAGCTGGGCATCGAGGAGGTGCACGGCGAGGTCAAGCCGCAGGACAAGGAGCGCCTGGCCGCCACCCTGCAGCAGGCAGGGCACCGCGTGGCGATGGCCGGCGACGGCATCAACGATGCACCGGCGCTGGCGCGCGCCGACGTCGGCATCGCCATGGGCACCGGCACCGACGTGGCGATGAACAGCGCCCAGGTCACGCTGGTCAAGGGCGACCTGCTGGGCATCCTGCGCGCCCGCAGCCTGTCGGTGGCGACGGTGCGCAACATGCACCAGAACCTGACGTTCGCCTTCCTCTACAACAGCCTGGGCATCCCGCTGGCCGCCGGCCTGTTCTACCCGCTGACCGGCCACCTGCTATCGCCGATGATCGCCGCGCTGGCGATGAGCGTCAGCTCCGCCTCGGTGGTGTTCAACGCGCTGCGCCTGCGCAACGCCGATGTTGACGGAGGGCTTGACCTTGCCACGATGTCAAGGTCGAGCATCGAGCCAGGCCACTGAGGAGATCGCCATGAACACCACTACGCTGAAGGTCACCGGCATGAGCTGCGGCTCCTGCGTTCGCCATGTCAACGCCGCCCTTGCGGCGCTCGATGGCGTCGTACAGGTCGACGTGGAACTGGCCAGCGGTATCGTCCGCGTCCGCGGCGACGCCGAGCCCCAGGCGCTGGTTACCGCCCTCGACGAAGCCGGCTACCCGGCAGAACCCATCGCCGAGGCCCCCGCCGCGCCGGCGAAGAAAACCGGCTGCGGCGGCAGCTCTGGCTGCTGCTGCCGCTGACACACGCTCTGGAGAATGCGCATGAACAAGTACCTCGTCACGCTCACCGCCCTGCTGATGTCGGGCATGGCCCAGGCCGCCACGGTCATCGACGTGCATCGCGACGCCAACTGCGGCTGCTGCAAGGACTGGATCAAGTACCTGCAAGCCAACGGCTTCGAGGTGCGCGACCATGTGGAAAGCAACATGCCGGCAGTCAAGCAGAGCCTCGGGGTCGTACCCCGGCTGGGCTCGTGCCACACCGGGGTGATCGACGGCAAGTTCGTCGAGGGCCACGTGCCGGTGGCGGCGATCCGTGAGTTGCAGCAGCGCGGTGACCTGCTCGGCGTCGCCGCACCGGGCATGCCCGCCGGCTCGCCCGGCATGGATTATGGCCAGGCCAAGCAGCGTTACCAGGTCATCGGCCTGACCCGCGAGGGGCGCGACATGGTGCTCGGCGAGTACCAGGGCGATCAGCTGCAGCGCTGAGCCGCAGGCGGGCACGCCGATGGGCTGGCTCATCGCCAAGTACCTGCTTACCGCTGCCGTGGTGGTGCTGGTATCGGAAGTCGCCAAGCGCAGCGATCGGCTCGGCGGCTTTCTCGCTGCCCTGCCGCTGATCACGGTACTGGCGATGATCTGGCTCTATGTCGAGCGCCAACCGCTGGAGAAGATCGCCAATCATGCCTGGTACACCTTCTGGTACGTGCTGCCGACGCTGCCGATGTTCCTGCTGTTCCCACGCCTGCTGGCGCGGCTGGGCTTCTGGCCCGCGCTGCTGGCCGGCGCCCTGCTCACCGTAGCCTGCTTCGGCCTGCTGGCGCTGTTGCTGCGGCGCTTCGGCGTACAGCTGCTCTAGCCGCGCGCATGGCGGCCACCAGCTGACAGAAGCGTAATGTTCCGCTCAGCCAGTGGTCAGCTCGGCCCGGTTATCGTTGCTCTGTTGCTGCGCTAAGCGCAGCGCAATCAGTGCCAGAACAAACCCGCAAAGGATCCACATGCACGCCAACCAATCCCGGCGCACCTTCGTCAAAAGCCTGGCTGCCGGCGGTGCCGTCGCCGGCCTCGGGCTGTGGCGCCAGCCCGTCTGGGCGCTGACCAGCCCAGGTCAGCCGACGGTGCTCAGCGGCACCGAGTTCGACCTTACCATCGACTCCATGAGCGTGGACTTCACCGGCAAGCGCCGCACCGCCATGGCCATCAACGGCAGCATTCCCGGCCCGCTGCTGCGCTGGCGCGAGGGCGATACCGTGACCCTGCGCGTGCGCAACCGGCTGCCCCACGACACCTCGATCCACTGGCACGGCATCCTGCTGCCGGCCAACATGGACGGCGTGCCCGGCTTCAGCTTCGCCGGCATCGCCCCGGACGGCATGTACGAATACCGCTTCAAGGTCAAACAGAGCGGCACCTACTGGTACCACAGCCATTCGGCGTTCCAGGAGCAACTCGGCGTCTACGGCCCGCTGATCATCGACCCAGAGGAGCCGGAGCCGTTCGCCTACGACCGCGACTACGTGGTGTTCCTCTCCGACTGGACCGACGAAAGCCCGGCACGGGTACTGGCCAAGCTGAAGAAGCGCTCGGACTACTACAACCAGGGCCGGCGCACGCTTGGCGATTTCATCGACGATGTCGCCGACAACGGCTGGACCGACACCATCAGCGAACGCTGGGCCTGGGCGAAGATGAACATGTCGCCGACGGATCTGGCCGATATCAGCGGCGCCACCTACACCTACCTGCTCAACGGCCAGGCACCGGACGGCAACTGGACCGGCCTGTTCCAGCCAGGCGAGCGCATCCGCCTGCGGCTGATCAACGGCTCGGCGATGAGCTACTTCGACTTCCGCATCCCCGGCCTCAAGCTCACCGTGGTCGCCGCGGACGGGCAGAACGTCGAACCGGTGCAGGTGGACGAAGTGCGCCTGGCCGTGGCGGAAACCCTCGACGTGATCGTCGAGCCGGACGGCAGCCAGGACGCCTACACCCTGTTCGCCCAGTCCATGGACCGTAGCGGCTTTGCCCGCGGCACCCTGGCCGTGCGTGATGGTTTGCAGGCGCCGGTTCCCGAGCCCGATCCGCGCCCCGAACTGACCATGGAAGACATGGGCCATGGCGATCATTCCGCCCATGGCCAGGCGGCTGCGCCTGCGCAGAGTGACGATCCTCACGCCGGACACGGCGGCATGAGTCACGGCGCGATGAATCAGGGCCAGATGGACCACGCCGCCATGGGCCACGGCTCGTCCGGCAGTGGCATGCAGGCGCATCCGGCCAGCGAAACCGATAATCCGCTGGTGGACATGCAGACCATGATGCCGGTGCCCAAACTGGACGATCCCGGTATCGGCCTGCGCGACAACGGCCGGCGCGTGCTGACCTATGCCGACCTGCGCAGCACCTTCGCTGACCCGGATGGCCGCGAGCCGAGCCGCACCATCGAACTGCACCTGACCGGCCACATGGAGCGCTTCGCCTGGTCGTTCGACGGCATTCCCTTCGCCGACGCCGAACCGATCCGCCTCAAGTACGGCGAGCGGGTGCGCTTCGTGCTGGTCAACGACACCATGATGCACCACCCCATTCACCTCCACGGGCTGTGGAGCGACCTGGAGGACGAGCACGGCAACTTCCAGGTGCGCAAGCACACCATCGACATGCCGCCGGGCTCCAAACGCAGCTACCGCGTCACCGCCGACGCCCTCGGGCGCTGGGCCTATCACTGCCACATGCTGATGCACATGGACCTCGGAATGTTCCGTGAAGTCCGCGTAGAAGAATGACGGAGAAACCTATGAACACGATCAAACTGCACGCCCTGCTCGCCTTCGGCCTGACCACCGCGCTCAGCCTCAACACCGCCTACGCGCAAAGCGAGCACGACGGTCATCATCCCGCCAATGCACCAGCCGAACAGGCCGCGCCGCAGGCCAGCCAGCCCAAGGCGCAAGGCGGCATGCAGGGCATGGACCACGATCAGATGATGCAGATGCACGACCAGCACATGGGCAATGGCCAGATGATGGACCACGGCAGCATGGGTCAGGGCCAGATGATGGGCCACGATGGCGCGATGCCGAAGGACATGCCCAAGCCTGCCGAGAAGGGCAACCAGCATGCGCATTGAGACGCTGCCCGTCGCGGTCGCGCTGAGCCTCGCTGCCGCGACAGTGCAGGCCCAGCAGGCCATGGATCACTCCGGCCACGCCGGACATGACGCGCCGATGCAGCAGATGCCGATGGATCACGGGCAGACGGACCACGGCGCCATGCCTGGCGCCCCCTCGGACCGCGCGTCGACGAGCCAGGAGAGCATGGACCATGGCAGCCACGGCTCGATGACACATCCGCCCGCCACAGGTATCCCGCCGGGCGAGGCATCACGGGCGCCGGTGCCGACGATCCGCGATATTGACCGTACAGCCGCCTTCCCAGAGCTGCCGCCCCACGAGATGCATCGCGGCGGCAGCAACTTCCTGTTCCTAGCCGATCAGCTGGAATGGCAGGACGCCGACGAAGGCAGCACGCTGGCCTGGGACATTTCCGGCTGGTATGGCGGCGATATCGACCGCCTCGCCTTCCGTTCCGAGGGTGAGCGCACCAATGGCCACACCGAGGAGGCCGAGCTGCAGCTGCTCTGGAGCCACGCCATCGGCCCCTGGTGGGAGACCGTCACCGGCGTGCGTCAGGACTTCAAGCCTGGTTCGCCACAGACCTGGGCCGCCTTTGGCGTGCAGGGCATGCCGCTGTTCGGTCTGGAAACCGAAGCCACCGCGTTTCTCGGCGAGGGTGGCCAGACTGCACTGCGCCTGGAGGCTGAATACGACATCCTGCTGACCCAGCGCTGGGTACTGCAGCCCACCGCGGAGCTGAACCTGCACGGGCGCAACGACGAGGCGCGCGGCGTCGGTTCCGGCCTCAGCGATGCGAATGTCGGGCTGCGCCTGCGTTACGAGATCAGCCGCCAGTTCGCGCCCTATGTCGGCGTGAGCTGGAATCGCGCCTACGGCAACACGGCCGACCTGCTGCGTGACGAAGACGAGGATCTCAGCGACACCCGTCTGGTGGCCGGCGTACGATTCTGGTTTTGAATAAAGCCTGACGCATGAATACAGCAATCAAGACCCTGACACTGGCCGCCGCCGCACTGGCCATCGCCGCAGCCGCGACCGTGTATTCGGGCGCCATCAACGTCGCCGCCGACGCACCGCACTCGGCAGCGGTCGAGGCGGTGCTGGAAATCGTTCGTGAGCGCTCGATCGCCCGGCGTGCGCACGACATCGAAGTGCCGGCGCTCGACGACCAGGCGCTGATTCGCTCCGGGGCGGGCAACTACCAGGCCATGTGCGTCGGCTGCCACCTGGCGCCGGGCCTGAGCGAAACCGAGCTGAGCGCAAGCCTCTATCCGGCGCCGCCAAACCTGGCCGCGCACGGCCATGGTGGCGATCCGGCGCGGGCGTTCTGGATCATCAAGCACGGCATCAAGGCCAGCGGAATGCCGGCCTGGGGCCAAAGCATGGGTGACGACTACATCTGGGGGTTGGTCGCCTTTCTCGAACAGATGCCAGGCCTCGACGCGCAGCAGTACCGCGACCTGGTGGCGGCGAGCGGGGGCCATCAGCATGGCGGCGGCGAGTCGGGCATGCACGACCACAGCGACCAGCATCACGCCGCACCCGCCAGCGAGCCGACACCCGCCGGGCTCGAGGCTCCGCAGGCCGGCGAAATCCATCGGCATGCCGACGGCAGCGAGCACCGGCACTGACGCAGTGCCACGCCGCAGGCCGAACCGGCTCGATACGCTCACCGAACCGCGCCGAGGGGGGTTGGCTATAGACGCGGCAAGGCGGCTCGGACAGCTGTCGAGCCGCCCTGCCGGCCCCTCAACCCTTGAGTTTCTGGGCGACCTTGGCGACCAGCTCGCCCTGGTAACGGGCCATGGTCAGTTCCTTTTCCGATGGCTGGCGTGAGCCGTCGCCACCGGCAATCGTCGAGGCGCCGTAGGGCGTGCCGCCGTTGACCTCGGAGATGTCGGCGAACTCGGGGATGCCGTAGCCGGTCGGCACGAGGATCATCCCGTGGTGCGCCAGGGTGGTCCAGGTCGAGGTGATGGTCATCTCCTGGCCGCCACCGGTGCCCGTGGAGGTGAACACGCTGGCGACCTTGCCGTGCAGCTTGCCTTGCGCCCAGAGGCCGCCGGTCTGATCGAGGAAGTTGCGCATCTGTCCCGACATGTTGCCGAAGCGGGTCGGGGTACCGAAGATGATCGCGTCATAGTCGGCCAGCTCTGCCGGGCTGGCCACCGGCGCGGCCTGATCGACCTTGCCACCGGCCTTCTCGAATGCTTCCTCGGGCATGGTTTCCGGAACTCGCTTGATAGTCACCTCGGCGTCGGAGACGCCGCGAGCGCCTTCGGCCACGGCATTGGCCATGGTCTCGATGTGGCCGTACATGGAATGGTAGAGCACGAGAATCTTTGCCATCGGTGTGGTTCCTCTGTCGGGATAAGTCAGCTTGCGGATGCCGGGTTTTGAAAACCGCCCGGCGTCGGTCGTTCCCCTCGCGCGAGCGGCTCAGCCGGCGTCGACCAGCACGATCTCGCTATCTTCCAGCGCCTCGACCAGCAGCTGCGCCTCGTCACGTATCGCCAGCCCGTCACCGGCCGCCGCAGTGACGCCGTTGACCCGGACGCGCCCGCTGGCCGGCACCAGGTACACCTTGCGGCCGCTCTCTATGGAATAGCTGGCGCTCTGCCCGGCCGCCAGCGTGGCGGCCGCCAGCCGCGCATCGGCGCGAATCGGCAAGGCGTCATCATCGCCCGGCAGACCGCTGGCAAGGGTGACGAAGGCACCGGCACGCTCACCAGCCGGAAAGGGCCGTGTTCCCCACGACGGCGGCAGGCCCGAACGCTCCGGAAAGATCCAGATCTGGAACAGACGAGTTTCTTCGTCCTCCAGATTGAACTCGCTGTGCACGATGCCCGTGCCGGCGCTCATGACCTGCACGTCCCCGGCGACGGTGCGGCCGCGGTTGCCGAGGCTGTCTTCGTGCGTGATCGCGCCCTGGCGAACATAGGTGATGATCTCCATGTCGCGATGCGGGTGCGGCGGGAAGCCTGCCTGCGGCGCGATGCTGTCATCGTTCCAGACGCGCAGCTTGCCCCAGCGCTGGCGCGCCGGGTCGTGGTAGTCCGCGAAGGAGAAGTGATGGCGGGTATCCAGCCAACCGTGGTTGGCGGCGCCGAGGTCGGCGCGGGGACGGTGTTCGATCATGCTGCCCTCCAGTGGCGGACCGTACGGGTCGATCCGCGATGGAGGCATGATCTATCAGTCAGACAAAGCTTTGTTCGCGATTATCAGCACAAACACATCAAATCGATCGATAGGTATTCCGCTCAGCGCTTGGCGGGAATCTGCTTCACGGCCGCCAGCCAGCTATCGTCCAAGGCGCTCTGCTCGACATCCAGCCCCAGCGCCTGCATGGCCTCACGGTGTGCGTCGATCTCGCGGACCATGTCGCTGAGCGCGGTCAGGTTGCCGTCGAGCTGATGCATCTGCGTCACGCCCAGATGATAGAAACGCAGCAGCTTCATCGCCTGCTCGTCATTCGCCGCCACCCCTGCCTTGACGTGGTGCATGACGTTGGTGACGCTCATCAAGCTGCGCTTGAGGCGCCAGCCATAGACCGCAGCCGCCATCCACGCCTGTGCCCAGAACACCCGGCGCACCAGCAGCACGGTCAGCACCAAACCCAGGGCCACGCCGATGACGTTCCAGCGCAGGTTGTCGCCACCCGGTTCACCGAACAACAGCACGGCCAGCGCCGCCAGCAGCATCGCCAGCGCGGCAAAGGTGGCGGTGACGATCAGCGTGCTGCGCCTCGTCTGCTGCCGATAACGCTCGGCACTCATCGGCTGGATTTCGAAGACGACCATCGGCTGGATTCCTTGCGCGGGTTCTGGCGGCGCGCATTATGCGCCACAAGCGCCGCCCCGGGGGATGCCGGCGGAGCGGCGAGTGGCCGCGGTCAGATTTCGATGCTGCCCTGCAGATACAACACCGCAGCGCCAGCAACGTGCACCCGCGCGTCATCCACGCGGCAGTAGAGCTGCCCGCTGCGGGCCGAGGCCTGCAGCGCGATCAGCGAGCGCTTGCCCAGGCGTTCGGCCCAGTACGGCGCCAGGCCGGCATGAATGGAGCCGGTCACCGGATCTTCATCCCCGCCATTGGCCGGCCAGAAATAGCGTGAGGCGAAGTCGTGCCGGTCCCCGGGGGCGGTCACCACCAGATCGAGCGGCGCGAAAGCCTTGAGCGCCTGCAGGTCCGGTTTAAGGCTGCGCACCTGACTTTCATTGGCGTAGACGGCGAACCACGCCTGGGCATTGCGCAGGATCCGCTCGGGCACGACGTCGAGCGCCTCGAGCAACGCCTGCGGCGGCTGTGCGATCGCTTCGGGCGCGCGGTTCGGAAAGCTCATTTCCAAGAGGCCGTCGCTGCGACGAGTGACCTGGATATCGCCCACCGCGGCGGCGCGGAAGGTCAGTGGCGCCACGGCCAGCGCCTGCTCGAGGATGACGAACGCGCTTGCCAGCGTCGCGTGGCCACAGAAGTCGATCTCGGTCAGCGGCGAGAACCAGCGGATATGAAACGCGCCATCCGCCTCGCGCACGAAGAATGCGGTTTCGGACAGGTTGTTCTCCGCAGCGATCGCCTGCATGCACTCGTCGGCCAGCCAGCGCTCCAGCGGTACCACGGCGGCCGGATTGCCTTTGAAGCGTTCAGTGGTAAAGGCATCGACCTGAAAAATCGGCAGTCTCATCTCGTCCTCACATGCCACGGCGGGCCGGGATGTCCGCCTGCATGACGCACCATAGGGCGCGCGATCGTCGCCGGCAAACCCTCATTCGACCCATCGCGGGTAGAGGCCGGCGGCGGCCTGCAGGCGAAGCCCGGAGCGGCCGCCCGCCTCATCCGCTGGCGTGTCCCGGCCGAGCGTGTCGCCGGAAAAGAAAAAGCGGCGGCCATCCGCGACGGTGAGGAACAACCCGAGTGCGCCGTGCTCAGCCAGCGGCACCAGCACCACCGAGCCGTCGCCAAACAGGTCGGCGCTCATGGCGTAGCCATCGAAGGGGCCGTCGTCGAATGCCAGCACTGTCCAGTTCACCGCGTGGCGAAACTGACTGGGCAACACTGCGGGCGGCGTCGCGCGGCCCAGATAGTCGAGGCTGGCTCGGCTGGCCAGCACGGGAAGCTCCGGGAAGTCCGCCAGCCCGGAGGCCTGATCCCAGCGCGGGGATGACAACAGGATGCGCTCCACGGCGATACCGGCACGTTCGAGCTGGTCGCGAACCGGCCACACCCTTGCGTAGCGCCTGGGCCTCCAGGGCAACTCTGCCGCCATTTGCGCATCGACCTGCCGCCCGAGGCCGGTACCGAACAAGAGCCGCGCATCCGCGTGCTCGATCAATACGACCACATGGCTGACCGTCTCGGGCTCGGCCCAGCCACTGCGGTTCAAGCGGAACTCACCCGTTCCCGTGCTACGGGCGGTCTCGATCAGGCTGAAGCGCAACGGATCGGCACTGGCCTGCCCCAGCACCGCCATCAGCAGAACGAGCCAGAGCAGTTGGCCTGGCATCTGTCCGCACCCTCTTCGCCCGGCGGCCCGCGGCCCGGCCTGTTGGTCATCGCGCCCGGCGCCGGGCCAGGTGCTGTGTTGGCGGTTCATCGCGCTGCCCTCGAAGAAACTGTGAACCGATAATAGACAGACCTGTCTGTATATCGCAATATCCAGTTTCGCATGCTGCGTCCGTTGGAGCGGATCCGGGCGCCGCGCATAATGGCGCGCATAAGGAGACATCCATGGCCACGAACAAACGCGAACAACTGCTGGGGACGGCCGAGCAGCTGTTCTACCGCGAGGGTTATCACGCCACGGGCATCGACCGGATCCTGAGCGAGTCCGGGGTGGCGAAGATGACGCTGTACAAGCACTTCAAGTCCAAGGACGAACTCATTCTTGCCGTCCTGCAGGAACGGCACCGCGTCATACTCGAGCGCCTGCACCAGCGTGCCGCGGCGTTGCCGCCACGCGAAGCGCTGCTGGCGCTGTTCGACGGCCTGCACGCCATGATCGAACGCGAGTCGTTCTGCGGCTGCCTGTTTCTCAATGCCGCCTCGGAGTACCACGAGCACGACCACCCGATCCATCGCTGCGCAGCGGCCTACAAGGCGGAGCTGCAGAGCTACCTGCACGACCTGTTGGAACGGATGCACGCCGCACAGCCGCGCTCGCTGGCGCGCCAACTGCAATACCTGCTCGAGGGCGCACTGACCATGGCGCACATGGAGGGCCCCGGCGATCAGGCGCGCGAGGCCAAGGTTGCCGCCGAGCAGCTATTGGCTGCAGCCGGCCTCTGACCCGCCGCGCGGCGGCGGGGTCTAGCGCCCGGCCGGGCTAGCGCTCCCCTTCGCGAACCCTGAACCAGGCCGCATAGAGCGCCGGCAGGAACAGCAGCGTGAGCGCCGTGGCCACCACCAGCCCGCCCATGATCGCCACCGCCATGGGGCCGAAGAAGATGCTGCGCGACAGCGGGATCATCGCCAGCACCGAGGCCAGCGCTGTCAGCACGATGGGCCGGAAGCGCCGCACGGTGGCATCGATGATGGCGTTGAAGCGGTCATGCCCGGCGCCGATGTCCTGCTCGATCTGATCGACCAGAATCACCGAGTTGCGCATGATCATGCCCGACAGCGCGATAGTGCCGAGCATGGCGACAAAACCGAATGGCTGGCGGAACACCAGCAGGAACAGCGTCACGCCGATCAGCCCGAGCGGGGCGGTGAGAAACACCATGGTCGAGCGCGAGAAGCTTCTGAGCTGCACCATCAGCAAGGTCATCACCACGATGGCGAACAGCGGCAGGCCGGCGTTTACCGATTTCTGTCCGCGCTGCGAGTCCTCGACGGTGCCTCCGATCTCCAGCAGGTAGCCACTGGGCAGCTCGGCACGGATGTCGTCGAGCGTCGGTGAAATCTGCGCGACCAGCGTCGCCGGCTGCTGCTCGTCGTAGATATCGGCGCGCACGGTGACCGTCGGCAACCGGCTGCGGTGCCAGATCACGCCCTCCTCGAATCCGTACTCTAATGTCGCCACCTGCGACAGCGCCACGCTGCGGCCGCTTTGCGTGGGAATCGCCAGGCTCGGCAGCAGCGACAGATCGCTGCGCTCCTGGTCGGTCCCGCGCAAGAGGATCTCGATCAGCTCGTTGTCCTCGCGGAACTGGCTGACGCTGCTGCCGACAAAGGTGCGCCGCAGGAAAGCCGAGAGCTCGGCCGTGCTCACGCCCAGGGCGCGGGCGCGGTCCTGATCGACGTTCAGCCAGACCACCTTGCTCGGCTCCTGCCAGTCCAGATGCACGTTGACCACGTGCGGGTTCTGCCGGACCCGCGCGGCCACCTTGCGCGCCAGCGCACGGACCACATCGATGTGCTCACCGGTGACCCGAAACTGCACCGGATAGCCCACTGGCGGGCCATTCTCCAGCCGCGTGACGCGACCGCGCAGGTTGCTGAAATCCTCGCGCAAGCGTTCGATCAGCCAGCTGCGCAGCGCTTCGCGCGACTCGACGCTGTCGGTGAGCACGACGAACTGGGCGAAACTCGTTGCTGGCAACTGCTGGTCCAGCGGCAGGTAGAAGCGCGGCGAGCCGGTACCGACGTAGGCCACGTAGTTGTCGATGCCGACGCGGTCCTTCAGCAACGCTTCGAGACGCTGCACCTCGGCCTCGGTGGCCTTGAGCGAGGCGCCCTCGGTTAGCTTCAGGTCGACCATCAGCTCCAGGCGCCCCGAGGCCGGGAAGAACTGCTGCGGCACCAGCCGGAACAGACCGATCGAAGCGACGAAGGCCACCAGCGTCAGCGCAATCACTGTCTTGCGGCGGCGCACGCAAGCGGCCACGATGCCTCGCACGCGGCGGTAGAAGGGCGTGGCGTAAGGGTCGTGCAGATCCTCGCCCTCTCCGTGCTTGCGCGCTGCCTTGGCCGCCATGTCCGGCAGCAGGCGTTCACCGAGCAACGGAACGAACATCACCGCGGCGACCCAGGACGCGACGAGTGCGATGGTCACCACCTGGAAGATCGAACGGGTGTACTCGCCGGTGCTGGAATTGGCCGTGGCGATCGGCAGGAAGCCAGCCGCCGTGATCAGCGTACCGGTCAGCATCGGAAAAGCCGTACTGGTCCAGGCGTAGCTGGCCGCCTTCAGCCGATCGAAGCCCTGCTCCATCTTTATCGCCATCATTTCCACCGCGATGATGGCGTCGTCGACCAGCAGGCCGAGCGCGAGCACCAGTGCACCGAGCGAAATCTTGTGCAGGCCGATGCCGAAGTAGTGCATCGCCGTGAAGGTCATCGCCAGTACCAGCGGAATCGACAGGGCAACCACCAGGCCGGTGCGCAGGCCGAGGGAGAAGAAGCTCACCAGCAGCACGATGGCGAGCGCCTCGACCAGCACCTTGACGAACTCGCCGACACTGGTCTTCACCGCCGCCGGCTGGTCCGACACCTTGTCCAGCTGCATGCCGGCGGGCAGCTCCTGCTGCAACCGGGCGAACTCCGCCTGCAGCGCCTCGCCGAGCATGAGGATGTCACCACCGCTCTTCATCGAAACCGCGATACCGAGCGCTGGCTCGCCCATGAAGCGCATGCGCGGCGCCGGCGGATCGTTGAACCCGCGATGTACCTCGGCCACGTCGCCGATGCGGAACGTGCGCCCGCCGACACGGATCGGAAAATCGCGGATCTGCTCGACCGTCTCGAAACTGCCGGTCACGCGCAGCTGCACGCGGTCGCTGATGGTTTCGACGAAGCCCGTGGCGCTCACCGCGTTCTGCGCTTCCAGCGCCTGGCGCACTGCATCCAGCGGCACGCCCAAGGTGGCGAGCTTGACGTTGGAAAGCTCGATCCAGATTTTCTCGTCCTGCAGGCCGATCAGCTCGACCTTGCCGACGTTGGCGACCCGCTGCAGCTGCAACTGGATGCGGTCGGCGTAATCCTTGAGCACCGCGTAATCGAAGCCCGGCCCGGTCAGCGCATAGATATTGCCGAATGTGGTGCCGAACTCGTCATTGAAGAACGGACCGATGACGCCCGGCGGCAAGGTATGCCGGATGTCACCGATCTTCTTGCGAATCTGGTACCACAGCTCCGGAATGTCCTTCGAGCGCATCGAGTCGCGCGCCATGAAGGTCACGTTCGACTCGCCAGGCCGCGAGAACGAGACGATGCGCTCGTACTCGCCGGTCTCCATCAGCTTCTTCTCGATCCGTTCGGTGACCTGCCGCGAGACTTCCTCGGCGGTGGCCCCTGGCCATTGCGTCTGGATCACCATGGCCTTGAAGGTGAACGGCGGGTCCTCGCTCTGGCCGAGCCGGCTGTAGGACAGCGCACCGACGACCGCAACCAGCAGCATCAGATAGACGACCAGTTGGCGGTGCTGCAGCGCCCAGGCGGAAAGGTTGAAGCGCATCGCGACTTACTCCTGGCGGCCTGGCTCGACGGGGCGGTTGTTACGGTCGACCGGGCGAACCTCCTGCCCTTCCTCGAGCAGCTGTACGCCAGCCAGCACGACCCAGTCATCCGCGCCGAGACCTTCGAGGACCGGCACCAGGCGCTCGCCGAACGGCCCGGTGCGTACCGGCGCCCGAGCCACGCGGTTGTCGGCGGTCAAACGCCAGACGAACGCCTGCCCCCTTTCCGCACTCACGGCCGAAAGCGGCACCGCCAGCGGCACCGCTTCGTCGCGCACGATAGTCACCCGGGCGCTCTGACCCAGCTCGGCCGGCACATCGGCCTGATCGAAGGCCACGCGGGCCGAATAGGTACGCGAACCGGGATCGGCGGCCGGCGACAACTCGCGGATATGGCCGGCAAAGCGCTGCCCCGGTAAAGACCAGAGTTCGACTTCGACGGCCTGGCCGATGCGGTAGCGCTCGAGTGTCTGCTCCGGCACGCTGATCGCCACTTCCCGTTCGCCATCTGCCGCCAGCACGAACGCGGCCTGCCCGGCCGCCACGACCTGCCCGACTTCGATGCTGCGGCGGGCGATGACGCCGTCATTGCTGGCACGCAACACCGCGTAGTCGACCTGATTGCTGGCCACGTCGTACTCGGCGCGGGCCTGTTTGAGCCGCGCCGTGGCGGCGCGATAGGCATTGTCGGCACTGTCGAACTGCGACTGGCTGACCAGTTGGCGCGCCTGCAGCGCCTTGTAGCGATCGTATTCGGCCTTGGCCACCCGCAGGTTCGCTTCGGCGGCCGATAGCTGGGCGCGCACCCCCTCGAGTTGCAGGCGCACGTCCTGCGGATCCAGGCGTGCCAACGGCTGGTCCTTGCGGACCCGATCGCCGGCCTCGACCAGACGCTCGACCACCTTGCCGCCGATGCGGAACGCCAGCTCCGGTTCGTAGCGCGCGTGTACCTCGCCGGGATAGTGCTCACTGGCCTCCGCGGCCGGCTGCGGCTGGACGACCATCACCGGGCGCGGCGGCTGTTCGACCGGCTCGCCATTGCCGCAAGCGGAAAGACCAAGAGATAAGGCAACAGCGGAAGCTAAGGTGAGGAAGGAATGGCGCACGGTGGGTTCTCGCTCTGTCGCACGGGCGGCGGGAATACTTATACTGGCCGGTATAGTAAAAATGCCGTACCAGCCAGTCCAGTATTAATAGCAACCATGATCGAGCGCCATTCCCCCGCTACCGGCCCCGGCCGGCCGAAGGACCTCGCCAAGCGCGAGGCCATTCTCAACGCTGCACGCCTGCTTTTTCTCGGCAATGGCTACGAGGGCAGCAGCATGGAGGCGATTGCCAGCGAGGCCGGCGTTTCCAAGCTGACGCTGTACAGCCATTTCAAGGACAAGGAGGCGCTGTTCTGCGCCGCAGTTAAATCGACCTGCGAAACCCGGCTGCCACGGCGGCTGTTCGGTTTCGACGCGCAGCGCCCGATCGCCGAACAGTTACTGGAGATCGGCCTGGCCTTTCAGGCGCTGGTGAACAGCCCCGAATCGATCGGCCTGCATCGCGTGATGGTCGCCCTGGCCACGCAGAACCCGGCGCTGGTCCGGCTGTTTTATGAGGCGGGCCCACAGCAGCTGATCGACGATCTCGAGCAGCTGTTTGGCCAGGCGCATGCCCGCGGCCTGCTGCATGCGCCCGACGCGCTGCGCACCGCCGAGCATTTCTGCTCACTGATCAAGGGCGGCCTGCACTTCCGCCTGTTGATCGGTCAGGACGTCGAGCCGGACGCGACCGAGGCACAGGCTCAGGTTGCCGACGCCGTGGCGTTCTTCCTGCGTGCGACGCGGCCGGCTGCCGGCGCCTGAGCGGCCATCAGCTACCCAGCTTCTTTTTCGGGTAGATGTCGTAGCGGCTGGACTTGCCTTCGAGGCTGTAGCCTGGCTTCGCCCCCTCGATGATCGGCGCCTTGCGCGGGCGCTTGACCACCACGCGATGGCTGGCGAGCGCCAGGGCCGCCGCGAGCAGCGCGGGTGCGTCCAGGTCATCGCCGACGAAGGGGCGGAACAGGCGCATCTCCTTTTTCACCAGAGCGCTCTTGTCGCGATGGGGAAACATCGGATCGAGGTAGACCACCTGGGGTGGTTCGCTCTGCCAGTCAGCCATCCGCTCGATGGCGTTGCCTTCGAGCAACTCCATGCGCGCGACGATCGCCCCCACCTCGGCATCGACAGCGGCACGCCGAAGGCCATCGGCCAGCAGCGCCGCGATGATCGGCTGACGCTCGATCAGCGTCACCGAGCAGCCCAGAGTCGCAAGCACAAAAGCATCACGACCAAGACCGGCGGTGGCATCGAGCACGCTTGGCCGTATGCCCTGCTGGATGCCCACGGCCTTGGCGATCATCTGCCCGCTGCCGCCGCCGAACTGGCGCCGATGCGCAGCCGCGCCCTCGAGGAAATCCACACGCACCGGCCCGGGCGCCTGCTCACCGAGCAGCTGCAGCTGCAGCCCGTCCGCTCCGACCTGCAGGGCAAACTCGGCGTCCTCCTCGGCCGCACTGCACCCGAGCCGCTGCGCCCAGGCGGCGGCTTCTTCACGAAACGGAGGCGCAAGCGGTTCGATACGGATCTTCGGCAGTGTCATGACATCGCGGCCTGGGCGGGAAAGCCGCTCATTGTGCCAGAGCGACCCGCCGCCATGCGCTAGCGACACACGCCAAACCCACCCATGTCGACGTGAAAGTGGTCGTGATGCGCCGCGTTGTAGCCCGGCCCCAGAGTGACATTGAAGGTGCGACACGCCGCTGCGTGAACCTCGCGCAGGAATCGCGCCTTGGCATCGTCGCCCTGCCAGTCGCGCGCCACGGTGATACGCGTGCCATCGGCCAGGCGGAAGCCGGCCAGATCCAGAGCATTGGCGCTGGCATGCTGACTGCGACGATTGCTGCGCGCGATGTTGCGGCAGGCAAAGCTGCCGAAATGATCGACCTGCGTCACGGGCTGGCCGAACACCGCCTGGGCGGCGGGCTGCAGGCCATGACGTTCGAATAGCGCGTAGGCGGCCGCCAGCGGACAGGTCGCCAGAAAGGCACCGTTGAAGCGCACATCGCCGGCCTGCACGCGCACGGCATTCTCGATCGGGCAGCGCGGCTCCGGTGTCCGGTCGGGTACGGCTGCGTAGCGCAGCTCGGCGGTGGCGAGCGCCTGCTCGCAGAGCTCGCGATCCTCGCGCAGACGGCGCAGCTTCAGCGACGTCAGCCAGTTTGGCGGCTCGCGAAGATCCAGCGGCGCCCAGGGGTTCCAGCGCGGCGGAATATCCACGTGCCCTGCCCGCACGGCGTAGACCAGGCCTGCCACCAGCAGAACGAAGAACAAGAAAACGACGCGACCGATGCTCATGTTCTGTTGGCAACGGCGGGCGCCGCGAGTTTGCCGGCAGTGGTTACAAGACGTGATCAGCCGTCGATCAGGGAAAGCTGCGCGCCTTCGCCGAGCGAAGGCAGCGGCGGCAAGCCGGGCAGACGCTCGGCCAGCCCCGCATGGAACCGCAAGGCCAGCTCCGGCGCCAGCCGGTTGTCCGGCGTATGCAGGTAGACGTGGGGCGTACGCCCTTCGTCGATCCACGCCGCCACCTTGTCGAGCCAGGGCGCGAGAAACGGATCATTGGCCGGCAGGTCCGGATGCCCGACGAAGCGCACCTGCGGCGCCGCCGTGAATGCCGCCGGTCGTGGAGGCAAGCGCGGTTTCTTGCGCTGCGCATGCTGCACCGCGGGCGTCGGCGACGCACAGCTGAACAGGGCCCGCGTATCCAGGCAGATACGCTCCACGCCGCGCTCATGAAGCAGGCGATTGAGGGCCCGCTCCTCCTCCCCGCGAGCGAAGAACGCCGGGTGACGCACCTCGACGGCCAGCGGCACGGCCAGCGCATCCGCCAGAACAGCCAGCTCGGCGATGCGCCGCGGGCCGAAACTGGCCGGCAGTTGCAGCCAGAGCGGCGTGACCCGCCGCCCCAGCGGCGCGAGCAACCGGAGGAAATCACCGGCCAAGTGCAGCACGTCACGCAGGTCGGCCGCCTGGCTGATCTCGCGGGGCAGCTTGGCGCAGAAGCGAAACCCTTCCGGCATCTGGCTCGCCCAACGGCTGACCTTGTCCGCTGAGGGCCAGGCATAAAGCGTGGTATTTCCCTCCACGCAATTGAAGACTTCGCAGTAGCGGGCGAGAAAACCGGCCGCCGCGAGCGTTGGCGTGTAGAGCGTGCCGCGCCAGGCGGGCTCATTCCACGAGGGACAGCCAAGGAAGTAAGGCAGCGTCACCGGTCAGGCGTAGAGATCGAGGCCGAGCACCTCGGCCGCATCCGGATCGATGGGGAAACTCGCGGTGACGGCATAGCTGGCCAGTGCCGTGGCGGCACGGCTGGACAACGGTCGCTCGGGCTGCGCTTCGAAGCGGATCGGGCGATAGACCTCGAGGGAAAAGGCGTCGGCCTCGCTACGCCTGGGCTCCGGCGCGGGCCGCGGCGTGTCATTGCGAGTTGCGCCAGACTCGGCCTCGCGCCAGCGTTCGGTCTGCGCCTGGGTATCCCGATAGACCGCCGGCGCGCTGCCCGGCCGGGCAGAACGATCAAGAGGGTAGGCGGGAACGGGAAGGCCAGCGACGCGCATCATGCAACCTGTTGAGAGAGCCCGGCGACTCTAGCGGGCGGCACCGGCTTTGACAATGGCTGCGCTCAAGGGTGCGCCTTGGGCGTCGCGACGTTGTCGCGCAGGTAGATCGGCTGAGCCTGCTCGGCGTCCACCGCCTCGCCCCGCTGCCAGGCAAACGAGGCCAGCTGCAAAAGGTCTTGGGCATGGGGCAGCAACGTGGCATCGTGCCCCTCGGCCTGCACCGGCAGGCGCCCGGCATAGCCCCAGCCGGTGCCAGCCCCGAACCAGTGGCCGGTGGCCTCACGCGGCAATGCGACCTGCTCGGGCGGTAGTACCGCCTCGAGGCCAGCCAGCTGCATTTCGCCGCCCTGCTCGCGATAGCAGGCCCAGTAGACCTCGTCCATGCGCGCATCGATGGCCACGGCAACCTGCCGCGCACCCTGCTCGCGCCAGGCTCGCTGAGCGATGCAGGCCAGGTCGGACACCGGCAGCACCGGACGCTGCAAGGCAAACGCCAGCCCCTGTACAACGCCGATGGCGATGCGTACCCCGGTGAAAGCGCCCGGGCCACGTCCGAAGGCAATGGCGTCCAGCGCGCTGAGCGCCAGCCCCGCCTCGTCCATGACCTCGCGCACCATCGGCAACAGGCGTTGCGCATGCAGCCGCGGAATCACCTCGTAGCGACTCAGCGTACGGCCCTCGTGCAACAAGGCAACGGAACAGGCTTCGGTGGCGGTATCCAGGGCCAGCAGCGTGGGCATCGGCGAATATCCGGGTGGGAGAGAGGGGCGGCGATTGTACCCCAGCCCTGCACGGCGAGCAGACTGCAGACGGGGCCTGCAACGAAAAACGGCCCGCAAGCGGGCCGTTTCGAACGCTGACCGATGGATCAGCTCAGGGCGGCGAGCACCTTGGCGGTGATCTCTTCGACCGAGCCGACGCCTTCGATGCGGCTGTACTTGGGCGTACCCTCTACCGCCGCGAGCTGCTGGTAGAAGTCCACCAGCGGCTTGGTCTGCGAGTGGTACACGCCAAGGCGGTGGCGAACGGTCTCTTCGGCATCGTCCTTGCGCTGGATCAGCTCCTCGCCGGTCACGTCATCCTTGCCTGCCACCTTCGGCGGATTGTGCTCGGTGTGGTAGACGCGCCCCGAAGCCGGATGCACCCGGCGACCGGACATGCGGCTGACGATCTCCTCGTCATCCACGGAAATTTCCACCACGTGGTCGAGCTTGATGCCGGCGGCTTTCAGCGCCTCGGCCTGGGGGATGGTGCGCGGGAAACCGTCGAACAGAAAACCGTTGGCGCAGTCGGGCTCGGCCAGGCGCTCCTTGATCAGCGCGATGATGATCTCGTCGGACACCAGACCGCCGCTGTCCATCACGTCCTTGACCTGCAGACCGAGCGGAGTACCCGCCTTGACCGCTGCCCGCAGCATGTCGCCAGTGGAAATTTGCGGGATACCGAACTTTTCGGTGATGAAGCGTGCCTGGGTGCCTTTTCCGGCACCGGGCGCTCCCAGCAGAATCACACGCATGGATGAGTCCTCGAAGATTTACAAAGGCATGTCGCCAGCAACGTCGGCTGACGAATCAAAGAATCCGGTGTGCCGCTATGCGACAAAAGGTTGACCACGATACACAGCGCACCGAAAGGGCACAAGCGGTCACAAAATAGCCGCGATCGGTGCCTAACGGCCTGCCCGACGGGCTGCAGCGCGAGGTTCACAGCCCAGCAAAATGCCCTCCTCGCGCCGTCTTGAACCGCGGCTACCCCGTGTTGCGCAGGCCCGCGGCGATGCCGGCGACGCTCACCAGCAGAGCCTGTTCCAGAGGGCTTTCCGGCGGATTCTGCTGCTGCCGGGAACGCGCCAGCAGCTCGATCTGCATCAGGTGCAAGGGGTCCAGGTAGGTGTTGCGCAGGCTGAACGCCTCCTGCGTCTGCGGGCTGTGATCAAGCAGCTCGGACTGCTCGGTCAGCTCGAGCACCACCTCGACGGCCTGCGACAATCGGTCACGTAAATGCTCGCCCAGCGGCTGCAGCGAAGCTTCCACCAGATGCTCGTCGTAGCGCCGCGCCACCTCGGCGTCGGCCTTGGCCAGCACCATCTCCAGCATGTCGATGCGGGTAGAGAAGAATGGCCACTCGCGGCGCATGGTACGCAGACGCTCGCCCTCCTCGCTCGCCAGCGCCGCGCTCAATGCCTGCTCCCAACCGAGCCACGCCGGCAGCATCAGTCGCGTCTGCGTCCAGGCGAAGATCCAGGGAATGGCCCGCAGGCTTTCGATACCGCCCTCCCGGCGCTTGGCCGGCCGACTGCCCAGCGGCAAGCGGCCGAGCTCCTGCTCCGGTGTGGCCTGGCGGAAATACGCCAGGAACTGAGGATGGTCGCGGACCACGTCGCGGTAGGCGTGCACGCCCTGGTCGGCGAGGCGGTCCATCAGCGCGCGCCAGTCCGGCCGCGGCATCGGTGGCGGCAGCAGGGTCGCCTCAAGCACCGCAGCCAGATAGAGGTTGAGGTTCTGTTCGGCAATGTCCGGCAAGCCGAACTTGAAGCGAATCATCTCGCCCTGCTCGGTCGTGCGGAAGCGCCCGGCCACCGAGCCCGGCGGCTGCGAGAGAATCGCCGCGTGCGCCGGCCCGCCGCCGCGCCCCACGGTGCCGCCGCGGCCGTGGAACAACAGCAGCTCGACGCCATGCTGGCGGCAGACTTCGACCAGCTCCTCCTGCGCCCGGTACTGTGCCCAGGCTGCGGCCGTGGTCCCGGCATCCTTGGCCGAGTCGGAATAACCGATCATGACCTCCTGCGGGCCGTGCAGCCGGCGCCGATAGCCATGCAACCCGAGCAGGCGATCGATCACCGGCGCCGCGTGGTTGAGGTCGTCCAGCGTCTCGAACAACGGCACCACGCGCATCGGCCGTTCCAGGCCGGTTTCCTTGAGCAGCAACTGCACGGCGAGCACATCCGAGGCCGCACGTGCCATCGAGATCACGTAGGAGCCCAGGGAAGTGGCTGGCGCCTCGGCCACCACCCGGCAGGTCGCCAACACCTCTGCCGTCTCGCCCGAGGGGCGGAAATTGCAAGGCAAGAGCGGGCGGCGGCTGTCGAGTTCCTGCTGGAGGAATGCCAGACGACGCGCCTCGTCCCACTGGTCGTAACGCCCGAGGCCAAGGTATTCGGTGATTTCACCCAGCGCGGCGGCATGCCGCGCGGCATCCTGGCGTACGTCCAGACGCACCAGCGACAGACCGAAGCTGCTTGTGCGGCGCAGGCAGTCGAGCAGCGCACCGTCGGCGATCATGCCCATGCCACAGGCATGCAGTGAGCGATAGCAGAGCTCGAGCGGTTTGCGTAGCTCGTCGGTGTCGTTCAACACGGCAGGCGAAGGTCGCTGCCCCGTACTTGCAGCGGTCGCCGCCCAGTCGCGCGTTGCCATCAGGCGTTCACGCAACGGTTTGAGCAGGGCGCGATACGGCTCGGCACTCTCGCCGCTCTGCGCCAGCAGCTCGTCGCTGGCCGCCTGCATCGACAGAGCCGTGATGAGATTCTCGACGTCGCGCAGATAGAGCTCGGCGGCCACCGAGCGCGCCAACAGCAGCACCTCACGGGTAACGACCGCGGTGACGTTCGGGTTGCCATCGCGGTCGCCGCCCATCCACGAGGCGAAGCGGATCGGTGCAGCCTCCAGTGGCAAGTGCAGGCCGGTCGCGGCGAACAGCACGCCGTCGACCTGACGCAGCACGTTCGGCACCGCCTGCCACAGCGAATTCTCGATCGCAGCGAAGCCCCACTTGGCCTCTTCGATGGGCGTCGGCCGGTTGCGCCGGATTTCCTCGGTGTGCCAGATCTCGGCAATCAGGCGTTGCAGGCGCAGCTCGATCTGAGCCAGCTCCCGGTCGGTCAGGTCGGTGTGGTCGCGGGCAGCCAGCTCGGCGGCAATGGCGTCGTATTTCTGGATCAGGGTGCGGCGAGACACTTCGGTCGGGTGCGCGGTGAGCACCAGCTCGACCTCGAGCCGCCCGACCTGACGGGCAATGAAATCGGCGCCATGCCCGGCAGCCTTCAGCCGCTGCAGCAGATCCGGCAGCACCGTCGCCTCGAAGGGCTCGGATTCATCGGCCTGCCGGCGCCGCACGCGGTGGTACTGCTCGGCGATGTTGGCCAGGTTGAGAAACTGGTTGAACGCCCGGGTCATGGGCAACAGTTCGCTCTCATCAAGGCTGTCGAGGGTTTCGCCCAGCTGGGTAGCGCCCTCGCGCGACCCCTGCCGGGCGGCTTTGGCGCCCTTGCGAATCCGCTCGATCTTGTCGAGAAAGCTGTCGCCGTGCTGCTCGCGAATGGTACGCCCGAGCAGCTCGCCGAGCAGGTGAACGGTCTCGCGCAGACGTGCATCGATCGTCGCCATCGTCGCCTCCTGGCCCGCCCTGCAAGGCGGGCCGCGCTGTGAAAAAACCGGGGCCGGACTACGCTGAACATAGACGGTCATCAGAGTGCCCAGCATGCGCTGTCTCTGGCAAGCCTGCCTGGGCGCGTCCCTTGTTCGCCAGCCCGTGGAGCCCACATGAAGATTTCCGAACTTGTCAGTACCTGGGAACGCGAAGCGCGCGGCCCCCTGGCCGCCACGCGCTACAGCGTGGCGCTGGACCTGGAAAGCGCGGCGCGGCTGGCCGCGCTGTCACAGATGTACCCCAAGCGCGGCCTCGAGACCTTGCTCGGCGAACTCGTCGGTGCAGCGCTTGAAGCTGTCGAAAGCAGCCTGCCCTACGTGCCGGGCCCACAGGTCATCGCCACCGATGAACAGGGCGATCCGATCTACGAGGACATCGGGCCTACGCCGCGTTTCCTCGAGCTCTCACGCCAGCACCTGCACCGCCTGCAACAGGAGCAGTCGCAGCCCTCCTCGTGAACCGGCACAGCCCGGCAAACGCTCTAGGCCGGCCCTCCCTGACTGATCGGCGAAGGGCCGGAACGTGCCATCAAACTGAACGATCGGCGTCCGTTGCTTTCACAAATTATGTCCGGCCTTGGCAAACGGTTGACACAACCGCACCGCGAAGCCGTGCAGCACTTTTTTGTCAGGCAATTCCAGTAGGAGACTGACCATGAAGACAAACAGCGTCGAGAATTCCGTTTCACGTTTTCAGCTACCCAAGCTGACCGCAATCGCCCTCGGCGGTCTGCTGCTGACCGCCTGCGCCGGCAATCCCCCCAAGGAGCAGTTCGCCGTAACCGAATCGGCCGTGCGCGAAGCGGTCAGTGCCGGCGGCACCCAGTACGCCCCGGTGGAGATGCGCGCCGCCCAGGAGAAATGGCGACAGGCTGAACTGGCGATGCAGAAGGAAGAATACGAGCAGGCCCGCAAACTGGCGGAACAGGCCGAGTGGGATGCCCGCGTGGCTGAGCGCAAGGCGCGTGCCGCCAAGGCGCAGAAAGCCGTCGAGGACGCCCGCGAGGGGATCGAAGTACTGCGTGAAGAAAGCATGCGCGGCATGCAGTGATCGCTGACCGTTCAACCTTTCAGCCAGAGGATTCCATCATGCACAAGCTAGTTACCGTCCCTACCTTGCTGGCGCTGAGCATCGGTCTGGTGGCCTGCGCTTCGCAACCCAACGAGAACCTGGAACAAGCCCGCGCGAGTTTCTCCTCGCTGCAGAGCGATGCCCGCTCGGCCGAGCTGGCGGCACTCGAGACCCAGGACGCCAGCAAGGCCCTGGACAAGGCCAACGAGGCCTATCTGGAGGACGCCGACGAAGACAAGGTCGACCAGCTGGCCTACTTGGCGAAGCGGCGGATCGAGTTCGCCGAACAGACCATTGCGCTGCGCGATGCCGAGCGCAATCTGGAAAAGGCCTCGACCCAGCGCGCCGAAGCGCGCCTGCAGGCACGCGATGCGCAGATCCGCAAGCTGCAGGAGGATCTGCAGGCCAAGCAGACCGAGCGCGGCACCCTGGTGACCTTTGGCGACGTACTGTTCGACCTCGACCGCGCCGAGCTGAAACCCGGCGGGTTGCGCAGCGTGCAGAAGCTGGCCGACTTCCTCAACCAGAACAAGGAACGGCATGTAATCGTCGAGGGTTACACCGACAGCACCGGTTCGGACAGCTATAACCAGCGCTTGTCCGAGCGCCGCGCCGACGCGGTGCGCATGGCGCTCATTCGCATGGGTGTCGATCCGCAGCGGATCGTCTCGCAGGGCTACGGCGAGGCCTATCCGGTGGCGAGCAACGACAGCCCATCGGGCCGCGCCATGAATCGTCGTGTCGAGGTAACCATCTCCAACGACAATCAGCCGGTCGAGCCGCGCTCGTCGATGCGCTGATCTCGTCCTGACCAAGGCCCGGCACGCTCAGCGCTCCGGGCCTTTTTCATGCGCGATTGATGGCGGGTCGGCACCCCAGATTGCTCAACCGAGCAGGGCCCGGTAGAGCTCTTCCATCTCGCGGTCGAATGCCACTAGCACCGCCCGCTGAACCAGCCCGCCACGCAAGCCGGTGCAGACTTCGCGCACGGCAATGGCAGCCGCCTGCTCGGCTGGATAGCCGTAGATGCCGCAACTGATCGCCGGAAACGCGATGCTTGCCACCCCGTGCGCCTTGGCCAGCGCCAGGCTGTTGCGGTAACAGTCGCTCAGCTGCTCGGCCTCGTGGGCCGTACCGCCGCGCCAGACCGGGCCCACCGTATGAATGATGCACCGCGGGGCCAGTGCGAAACCCGGCGTCAGCTTCGCCTCGCCTACTGCACACCCACCAAGCCCACGGCAGAACTGCGCCAGTTCCGGCCCGGCCGCGCGATGGATGGCGCCGTCCACGCCGCCACCGCCGAGCAGGCTGGAGTTGGCGGCATTGACGATGGCGTCCACCTCCAGCCGGGTGATGTCGCCACGCCAGATTTCAGGCTTCATTGCGCCGGTTGCGCCGGTTGCGCCGAAGACAGCGACTGCTCGGTACAACGCACCGCGCGCTTCTTGTTGTCCACCAGCACGCCGGTCAAGCCCTTCTGCTGGGTATCGAACAGCACGAGCACGCCATCGATGCACTGCGCGACCTGATCGGCCGGCTGCAGCGACACCTTGTAATCCTCGCCCGGAATGGTCTTGAGCATCGTGAAGTCGGAGAGCAGCAGCGCATCCTGCGGTTTGGCGAAGTGCAGGTAGCCGTAGTACCAGAGCACGCCGACGGTCAGGGCGACCGTGCCGACAGCGGTGAGAATCAGTGGAATGGGGTTGCGTTCGGACATGGATATCTCGAAGGAAAAAACAGAAGCGCTAGCGTAACAGGCACAAAGCCGGGCATCAGCTACCGCCAGCGCGGGTTTCGCCGCGTGCCTGCACCGTAGCCTCGTAGACCCGTTCGGCCAGGCGCGAGAACGGCAGGCTCTGGATCCAGACGCTGCCGGTACCGCGCAACGTGGTCAGCAGCAGCCCCTCACCGCCGAACAGCATGCTCTTGAGGCCGCCGGCGAGCTGGATGTCGTAGTCGATCCCCTCGCTGAACGCGACCAGGCACCCGGTATCCAGGCGCAGCGTTTCGTTGTTCAACTCCTTGCGAATGACCGTGCCGCCGGCGTGCAGGAACGCCAGGCCGTCACCTTCCAGACGCTGCAGCACGAAGCCCTCGCCGCCAAAGAATCCGGCGCCGATACGCTTGCTCAGCGCGATGCCGACGCGGGTGCCATAGGCGGCGCAAAGAAAGCTGTCCTTCTGGCAGGTCAGGCGCCCGCCATGCCCGCGGAGATCGACCGGCACCACGGTACCGGGGTACGGCGCGGCAAAAGCGACCCGCGCCTGGCCGGTGCCTTCATTGCTGAAATGGGTGAGAAACAGCGACTCGCCTGTGAGCATGCGCTTGCCCATGCCCCACAGCTTGCCGAGCACACCGCTGGCCGAGCCATCACCCAGGCGCGCCTCGAAGCGCACACCCTCGGTCATGTAGTTCATGGCGCCGGCCTCGGCGATTACCGTCTCGCCGGGGTCGAGAAGGATTTCCACGCTCTGCGCGGATTGCCCGAGGATTTCGTATTCGAGTTCATGGCTGGCCACGGCTAGCTCCTGATCCTGTGGTTTGCGGCGCAGCGGGAGCGGCCCGGCCAGCCCTCGCCTACTTGCGCCCGAGAATGCGCAGGATACGCAGGAACAGGTTGATGATGTCCATGTAGAGCGCGGCGGCGCTGTCGATGGCGTTGTCCAGGGTCTTGGGAATCCGGTTCGCCCGCCCCCAGTCGACGCCGACATAGCCGCAGAAGATCAGCACCACGATCCAGTCGATCACGCCGTGATGAACGCCGAAGACGAACAGTTCGACCAGCTCGACGAGGATCACCAGCAGCAGCGCCACCGTCAGTGCACCGGCGATGCTGGCGAAAAAGCGCGGAAACAGCGCGCCGAGCGCCATCATGCCGAGTGTCACCAGCGCGGTGATGCGGATCGCCTCATGCACCAATGCGCCGTCATAGCGGCTGACCACCAGATTGACGATCAAGCCGAACGGCACCACCACCAGGTTGTAGCCGAGGAAGCTGACCCAGGGCTGGTTGGAACGATGAAACAGCCAGGCGCCGCTCAGACAGCTGGCGAAGTAGGCGCCAAAGAACAGCCAGGGATGGATGCTGCGAATGGACTCGACGGGAATGTTGCCGACCATCCACCAGTTGACCCAGAAACCCCAGCAGAGGGTCAGGCCGATGACGAGGTTGTAGGCGCCAGCCGAAAGGGTGCGGTCCAGCGGGCTGGAGCGGCGGGCGAAGACGGGGTTTTCCATGTCGTTACGCTTCCTTGCGTGATGATTGATTCGTGCGCTGCGCCGGGCCGGCTCAGAGGATGTTGGCGTAGTCGGCTTCGATGCGGTCGAGGCTCAGGTGGTTGAGGAAGTTGGAGAAGCACATCCAGGCCGACAACGCATTGAGGTCCTGGAATTGTGGTGGCAGGTATTTGGGTGGCACCACCATGCCCTCGTCCACCAGCTGGCGCAGGGTGCGCATGTCCTCCAGCGTGGTCTTGCCGCAGAACAGCAGCGGGATCTGCTCCAGCCGGCCTTTGCGCACCGCGAGCTGGATGTAGTTGTAGATCATGATGAAGCCCTTCAGGTAGGACAGGTCCTTGGTGAAGGGCAGGCCGGCCGGCGTCGAGCCACGGAACACCCGGCTGGCATTGCTGTAGCACTCGTCCTCGGCGTAGCCCTGGTCGCGGAAAAAGGCGAACACCTCGAGGAAGTCAGCGCCCTCCTCGGCCATGTGGATCGCCCGGGTGCGGTTGGTCAGCTTGCGCAGGCGCGTCGGGTAGGAGGCGAAGGCGATCACCTCCATGAGGATTGCCAGGCCTTCCTGAGTCACCGTCGAGGACGGCGGGCCCTTGGCCAGGAAGGTGCAGATCGGCTGGTTCTGGCCGTTGAGCGTGGTGCCGACGTGCACCAGCCCCTCGTGCACTTCCAGCGCGCGGATGTCGCGCTCGTTGAACAGCGCGTCGCTGCGGATCTTGATGTAGTCGGCGCCCGCCGCGGCATCGGCGAGGATGCCGTCGGACTCGAACACGCGGATCACCCCCTCGCCTTCGCCGAACACCGCATCCAGGCGCCGTTGCAGCAGCTCGACGGCCTGCTGGGCATTGAGCGTCTTCGGCTCGTCCTTGAGGTCGCCGCGGTCGGCGATGTTGTTCAGGTAGTCCGAGAGCATCAGGCCGAGGTCGGCGAGCGTCGGGTCGCCGGCGTGAAAGGCGTCGGAGGCCGCGCCGTAGAGCTCCTGGGAGATCATGCCGAAGTCCGCGGTGCCGCGCGCCTCGAGCATGCGGATGACCATGCGGTATTCCTTGCACATGCGCCGCATGATCTGCCCGACCGGGTTGAACTGACCGAGCTGGCGGGTGATGTCGCGCTCGATGTCCTGGAATTCCTGCTTTTTCGCGCTGGAGTCGTAGGCCAGCGGCCGCGCCTCGTAATAGGCACGGTCAACCGGTGGCAGCTCGCGCCCCTTGGCCTGGAAGAAGCGCTGGCGGATGTCGTCTTCCCACTTGACCGCGTCGAGCACCCGCACCGGCGTCTGCGCCACGACAATGCGCTCGGACAGGTCGCGCACGATGCGTTGATAGTCGTCCAGGTTGTCACGCGTGTTCATCGTGGTTCCTCATGCGCATCATCGAGGCTGTATACGAGCCGACGCCGCCGCCGGCAACTCCGGCCGCGCCGCGACGGGACAGGGGTCGCATCCAGCGCCCCGCCCCGTACCCGGCTTCAGACCTCTGGGCGCATATGCGGGAAGAGAATCACGTCGCGGATCGACGGCGAGTTGGTCAGCAGCATCACCAGGCGGTCGATGCCGATGCCCTCACCTGCGGTCGGCGGCATGCCGTATTCCAGCGCACGGACGAAGTCGGCATCGAAGTGCATGGCTTCGTCGTCACCCGCATCCTTCTCGGCGACCTGGGCGTGGAAGCGCTCGGCCTGGTCCTCGGCGTCATTGAGCTCGGAATAGGCATTGGCGATTTCACGGCCGCCGATGAACAGCTCGAAGCGATCGGTAACACTCGGATCCTCGTCGTTGCGGCGCGCCAGCGGCGAAACCTCGAACGGGTAACGGGTAATGAAGGTCGGTTGCTCGAGCTTGTGCTCGACGGTTTCCTCGAAAATCATCACCAGCAGCTTGCCCAGCCCTTCGTGGCCGAGGACCTTGGCACCGGCCTTCTTCGCCAGCGCGCGGCAGGTCTCCAGGTTCTCGAGATCGGCCTCGCTGATGTCCGGGTTGTACTGCAGGACCGCATCGCGCACCGACAGCCGCGCGAAGGGCTCGCCGAAGTGAAACACCTTGTCGCCGTAGGGCACGTCGGTGCTGCCGAGCACGGCCTGCGCCAGCTCGCGGAACAACGCCTCGGTCAGGTCCATGTTGTCTTCGTAGTCGGCGTAGGCCTGGTAGAACTCGAGCATGGTGAACTCGGGGTTGTGCCGGGTCGAGACGCCTTCGTTACGGAAGTTGCGGTTGATCTCGAAGACCTTCTCGAAGCCGCCGACCACCAGGCGCTTGAGGTACAGCTCCGGCGCGATGCGCAGGAACATGGCCATGTCCAGTGCGTTGTGGTGCGTCTCGAACGGCTTGGCCGCGGCGCCACCGGGAATGGTCTGCAGCATCGGGGTTTCCACTTCGAGGAAACCGCGCTCGTTGAGGAAGCGGCGGATGTGCGCGATCACCTGCGAACGCACGCGGAAGGTCTGGCGCACATCCTCGTTGACGATCAGGTCGACGTAGCGCTGGCGGTAGCGCTGCTCGGTGTCGGTCAGGCCGTGGAACTTGTCCGGCAGCGGACGCAGCGACTTGGTCAACAGGCGAGCGTTCTGCATGTCGACGTACAGATCACCCTTGCCGGAGCGCGCCAGCGTGCCCTCGGCCGCGACGATGTCGCCCATGTCCCAGTGCTTGATCGCTTCGAGCGTCTCTTCCGGCAAGGTCTTGCGATTGACGTAGAGCTGGATCCGCCCGCTGCTGTCCTGGATGACGATGAACGCACCGCGGTTGAGCATGATGCGGCCGGCGACGCTGACCTTGATCTGCTGGCCTTCGAGCGCCTCCTTGCCGGCCTCGGCGTACTGCTTCTGCAGATCACCCGCCAGGGCATCGCGGCGGAAATCGTTGGGGAAGACGATCGGCTGCTTCTCGCGCAGCGCGGCGAGCTTTTCCTTGCGCTGGGCAATCAGCTTGTTCTCTTCCTCGTGGATGGCATGCTCGTTCAGCGGTTGTTCGCTCATGGTCGGTGTTTTCCGGTCGCTCGGGTCCGCGGACCCTCAGGTAGGCTGATCAATACGTTGTCATGGGATGGGCGCTGTCGGCGCCCCACCCCGGCTTACAGACCCTGCTTCAGGCTGGCCTCGAGGTACTCGTCCAGGTCGCCGTCGAGCACGCGGTCGCAGTCGCTGCGCTCAACGCCGGTCCGCAGGTCCTTGATGCGCGACTGGTCGAGCACGTAGGAGCGGATCTGGTGGCCCCAGCCGATATCCGACTTGGAGTCTTCCAGCGCCTGCGACGCCGCATTGCGCTTCTGCATTTCCAGCTCGTACAACTTGGCCCGCAGCATCTTCATCGCGGTGTCCTTGTTGGCGTGCTGCGAGCGCTCGTTCTGGCAGGCCACCACGGTGTTGGTCGGCACGTGGGTGATACGCACGGCCGAATCGGTGGTGTTGACGTGCTGGCCACCGGCACCGGAGGAACGATAGGTATCGATGCGCAGGTCCGCAGGGTTGATCTCGATCTCGATGTTGTCGTCGATCTCCGGCGAGACGAACACCGCGGTAAACGAGGTGTGACGGCGATTGCCGGAGTCGAACGGGCTCTTGCGCACCAGGCGGTGCACGCCGATCTCGGTACGCAGCCAGCCAAAGGCGTACTCGCCCTTGATATGCAGGGTCGCGCCCTTGATGCCGGCAACCTCGCCTTCGGACAGTTCGACGATCTCGGCGTCGAAACCATGCTTGTCGGCCCAGCGCAGGTACATGCGCAGCAGCATGTTCGCCCAGTCCTGCGCCTCGGTACCGCCGGAACCGGCCTGGATGTCGAGGTAGCAGTTGCTGGGATCCATCTCGCCGCTGAACATGCGGCGGAATTCGAGCTTCTCGAGAATCTCGCGCAGGCGCTGGATTTCGCTCTCGATATCGGCCACGGCGCTTTCGTCGTTCTCCTCGACCGCCATGTCGAGCAGGTCGCGGGAATCGGCGAGGCTGCCGGTGAGATCGTCGATGGTCTCGACGATCTGCGCCAGCATGGCGCGCTCGCGGCCGAGGTTTTGTGCGTATTCGGGGTTGTTCCAGACGTTCGGGTCTTCCAGCTCGCGGTTGACCTCGGTCAGACGATCAGCTTTGTGATCGTAGTCAAAGATACCCCCGAATGGACTGAGTGCGTTCGGACAGGTCCTTGATGCTGTTGAGGATCGGGTTGATTTCCATGGCGTTCGGCTCTCCAGCGGACGGATTCGAAAAGCCCGCGAGTATAACGCCAGCCGCCCGACGCCGACAGCCCGCCGAGAGCCTCGGCGGCCCAGCGGCAGGCCGACCTGCGATCACGCCGAGGCGGCACGCACCTGGCTTTCCAGCTCCGCTTTCAGCCCTGCGTCGAGGCCGAGCTGTCGCGCCAGCTCGTCGAGGTAGGCGCGCTCCATGAATGCTTCCTCGTCCACCGCCAGCAGGCTGGCCAGATACATCTCGGCGGCCATCTCCGGCGTCCCGGCCGCGGCGGCCACGTCCGCAGGGTCCAGCGGCTTGCGCAGCTCGATGTCCAGCCATTGTTGCAGCTCGTGATCGCCGGACAGCCTGGCCATTTCGGCCTCGATCAAACCGCGCTCGCGGTCGTCGACATGTCCGTCCGCCTTGGCCGCAGCCACCAGCGCCTTGAGAATCGCCTGGCTATGCGCCTCCACCTGTTCGCTCGCGGGCAGCCGGTCGATGGTTTGCGGCTCGCCCTGGGGTACGCCGGCCTGCTGCGCCTGCCAGCGGCTGTAGGCCTGGTAGGCGAGCACGCCAAGGGCCGCCAGCCCTCCGTAAGTGGCCACCTTGCCGCCCAACCTGCGCGCCTTCTTGTTGCCAAGCAGCGCGCCCATCGCCCCGGCAGCCAGTGCCCCGCCCCCGGCGCCCGAGAGCAGACCGCCCAGCGAGCCGCCGCCCAGGCCGCCGAGCAGTCGTTCGAGCCCGCCATTGCCGGCTTTTCCCGCGGGGGCCGGCGCCCCCTGCCCCGACTTCTGATCGAGCAGCGCCTTGCCGGATTTGAGCAGCTGATCGAGCAAACCTGTGGTGTTCATGCAGCGACTCCTGAAATAAACGGATCAACCCTGTGCGTCGGGCACCTGGCGAATCGGCGTGTCGCGGTGTGCCGCGCGAACATACTGGGCCGGCCAGGGTACCGAGTTGTCCCGCAGGTGCTCGGCGGCATGCAACGGCCAGTAGGGATCGCGCAGCAGCTCGCGCGCCAGCAGGATGAGGTCGGCCTGGCCGGTACGCAGGATATGCTCGGCCTGCACCGCCTCGGTGATCAGCCCCACGGTGCCAGTGGCGATATCCGCCTCGCGGCGCACCCGCTCGGCGAACTGCGTCTGGTAGCCCGGGCCGACCGGAATCTCGGCGTTGGCGGCGGTGCCGCCGGACGACACGTCGATCAGATCGACCCCCAGCGCCTTCAACCGCCGCGCCAGCTCGACGGTTTCGTCCGGGTTCCAGCCGTCGGCGACCCAGTCGGTGGCCGACAGCCGGACGAACAAAGGCAGCTCGTCCGGCCAGGTGGCCCGCACCGCTTCGGTCACCTCGAGGAGCAGACGGATACGGTTGTCGAACGATCCGCCATACTCGTCCTGCCGCTGGTTCGACAGTGGCGACAGGAACTGATGCAGCAGATAGCCATGCGCCGCGTGGATTTCGGCAACCTTGAAGCCCGCCGCCAGCGCGCGCTCGGCCGCCTGCACGAATGCCTGCACCACCGCTGCGATGCCCTGCGCATCGAGCGCCTCGGGCACGGCATGCTGCGGATCGAAGGCAATGCTCGACGGCCCGACCGGCACCCAGCCGCCCTCGGCGATCGGCACGCTGCCGCGCTTGCCGAGCCAGGGCTGCCAGCTGCTCGCCTTGCGCCCGGCATGCGCGAGCTGGATACCGGCGAACGAACCCTGCGCCTCGACGAAGCGAGTGATCCGCCGCAGCGGCTCGATGTGCTCGTCGCTCCAGATGCCCAGGTCCTGCGGCGAGATGCGCCCTTCCGGCCGTACCGCGGTGGCCTCGATGAGGACCAGCCCTGCGCCGCCGACGGCACGGCTGCCCAGGTGCACCAGGTGCCAGTCGTTGGCCATGCCGCCCTCGGCCGAGTACTGGCACATCGGCGAGACGGCAATTCGATTGGCAAGCGTGAGTTGGCGAAGCGTCAACGGCTGGAAGAGCTGGGTCATGGAAACCTCGACTACAGGGGGCGTTCGTATGGACACCCCTGAGTACAGACCGTTTCGCCGAGAAAACCCAGCCCGACTTTCAGCGGGTGCTAGACCGCCGCGACCTCCACCGGCACGCCATTGAGCGCCGCGTTGCCGGACAGCGCATCGTACAGCCGCTCATCGGTGAGGTCGTTTGCACTGGCACCTGGCAGCTCACCGGCGATCTGCAGGCGCACGCCTCCGCGGTCATGCCCCCAGCCATGCGGCAGGCTGACCACGCCGGGCATCAGCTCGTCGCTGGCCGCGACCTCGACATCGATGGAGCCGACCCGCGAGCGAACCCGTACCCGCTGGCCGTCGCTCAGACCGCGACCGGCCAGGTCGGCCGGGTGCATCAGCAGTTGATGCCGCGGCTTGCCCTTCACCAGGCGCCGGTAGTTGTGCATCCAGGAATTGTTGCTGCGCACGTGGCGCCGTCCGATCAGCAGCAAGCCAGTCGACTGGCTGCCGGCACTGTCGGCGGCGAATCGCTCCAGATCGGCCAGCAGCAGCGCCGGGGCCGCCTGGACGCGACGAGATTCGGTTTTCAGCCGGCGCGCGAGATTCGGCTCGAGCGCACCGAGATCGATACCGTGTGGCGCCTCGCGCAGGGCGGCCAGGTTCAGCCGGCGCTCGGAACCTTCGCCATGCGGCCCGGCCCGTAGCCCGAGGTCGATCATCTGCTCCGGCGCCAGCGTCGGCTTGAGCTCGAGCCCGGTGCGCGCAGCGAAGGCGCGCGCCAGGCCGACGAAGATTTCCCAGTCGTGCAATGCACCATCGGGGCGCGGCAGCACCGCCTGGTTGAAGCGGGTGACGTTGCGCACGGCCAGCAGGTTGAAGGTGCTGTCGTAGTGATCGTGCTCCAGAGGGGCGGTCGGCGGCAGGATGATGTCGGCGTAACGGGTGGTTTCGTTGACGTAGAAATCGACGCTAAGCATGAACTCGAGGCCTTCCAGCCCCTCTTCGAGCTGGCGCCCGTTGGGCGTCGACAGCACCGGGTTGCCGGCCACGGTAATCAACGCGCGGACCTGGCCCTCGCCCGGCGCGAGCATCTCCTCGGCCAGCGCCGCCACCGGCAGCTCGCCACCGTACTCGGGCAGGCCCGAGACGCGGCTGCGCCAAGCCCCGAAATGCCCGGGCGAGGCGGTTTCCACCAGGTCAACGGCAGGTGTGGTACAGAGTGCCCCGCCCACGCGGTCGAGGTTGCCGGTCAGCAGATTGATCAGTTGCACCAGCCACTGGCAGAGCGTGCCGTAGACCTGGGTCGAGACGCCCATGCGGCCATAGCACACGGCCCGCTCGGCGGCGGCAAAGTCCCGCGCGAGCTGGCGGATGTCCTCGGCGGCGATACCACAGCGCGCGGCCATCGCCTCGGCCGGGAACGGCGCGATGGCGGCGCGCACCGCGTCGAGCCCGTCGACCGGCAGGTGGCTGCCGCGGGCAAGACCTTCCTCGAACAGGGTATGCAGGATGCCCAGCAGCAACCCCGCGTCCTGCCCGGGCCGGATGAACAGGTGCTGGTCGGCGATGGCCGCCGTCTCGCTGCGTCGCGGATCGACCACCACCAACTTGCCGCCGCGTGCGCGTAGCGCCTTCAGGCGCTTTTCCACGTCCGGCACGGTCATGATGCTGCCATTGGAGGCCAGCGGGTTGCCGCCAAGGATCAGCATGAAATCGGTGTGGTCGATATCCGGCACCGGCAGCAAGAGGCCGTGGCCATACATCAGGTAGCTGGTCAGGTGGTGCGGCAGCTGGTCGACGGAGGTCGCCGAGAAGCGGTTGCGAGTCTTGAGCAGGCCGAGGAAATAGTTGCTATGGGTCATCAACCCGTAGTTGTGCACGCTCGGATTGCCCTGATAGATGGCGACGGCGTTGTTGCCGTGGCGTTCGCGAATGCCCGCCAGCCGCTCGGCCACCAGGGCGAAGGCCTCGTCCCATTCCAGCGGCACCCACTGGTTCTCCACCCGCATCACCGGCTGGCGCAGGCGGTCGGGATCGTTCTGGATATCCTGCAGCGCCACCGCCTTGGGGCAGACATGGCCGCGGCTGAACGGGTCCTGCGCGTCGCCCTTGATCGAGACGATCGCGCCATCGCGCGTTTCGATGGCCAGGCCGCAGATGGCCTCGCACAGGTGACAGGCACGGTAGTGCACGCTGGTATCGCTCATTTCGCTATCCGCCGTCGTTCTTGTTGTGCCTGCACTCTAGGCGCGCGCCGCGGGTGGGACAATCGAACGGAGTGGGCGAAATATCGGCGGATTCAGCCGGGCAATGGCCTCAACGTGGGGCGATATGCGCCACCATCAGCTGCACGCTTTCCTGCCCGCGATACTCGTTGACGTCCAGCTTGTAGGCCAGTTCCGCCCAGCGCACCGAAGGGTTCGGCCAGATGTCGCGGTCGATGTTGAAGGCGATGCCGTCCAGCGTCAGCGAGCCGCATTCGCTCCTGAGTACGAGCTTGAGGTGCCGCTCGCCGACGATGCGCTGCTGCACCAGCTGAAATACGCCATGGAACATCGGCTCCGGGAAATGCTGTCCCCAGGGCCCGGCATTGCGCAACGCGCGGGCCAGCTCCAGGTGAAACTCCTCGATACCGAGCTGGCCGTCGGTGAGCAGCCGGCCGGTCAGGTCGTCCTCGCAGAGCTGGCGCCGCACCTCGGCGTCGAAGGCCGCGGCGAAGGCGCCGAAGTTTTCCTGCGGCAAGGACAGCCCGGCGGCCATAGCGTGCCCGCCGAACTTGCTGATCAAACCGGGATGACGAGCCGCCACCGCGTCGAGCGCATCGCGGATATGAAATCCGGGCACCGAACGCGCCGAGCCCTTGAGCTGGCCGTCGCCAGCATCGGCAAAGGCGATGGTCGGGCGGTGATAGCGCTCCTTCAGCCGCGAGGCGAGGATACCGATCACGCCCTGGTGCCAGTCCGGCTCGAACAGGCACAGGCCGAACGGCAGCTCCTCGAGCGGCAGGTCCTTGAGCTGGGCGAGCGCCTCGCGCTGCATGCCCTGCTCGATGGCCTTGCGATCCTTGTTCAGCTCGTCGAGCTGTACGGCCATGTCGCGCGCCAGCGCCTCGTCTTCGCAGAGCAGGCACTCGATGCCCAGGCTCATGTCGTCCAGACGCCCGGCGGCATTGAGGCGCGGCCCGAGAATGAAGCCAAGATCGGTGGAGGTGATGCGCCGATGGTCACGTCCGGCGACGTCGAGGATCGCCCGTAGCCCCGGCCGGGCCCGACCGGCGCGAATGCGCGCCAAGCCCTGATGGACGAGGATGCGGTTGTTGGCGTCCAGCGGCACCACGTCGGCGACGCTGCCGAGGGCCACCAGATCGAGCAGCTCGGCCAGATTCGGCTCGGCCCAGCCGTGACGAACGAACCAGTCCCGCTCGCGCAGCCGGGCGCGCAATGCCAGCAGCACATAGAAGATCACGCCGACGCCAGCGATGCACTTGCTCGGGAACCGGCATTCGGGCTGGTTCGGGTTGACGATGGCATCGGCATCGGGCAGCACGGGCCCCGGCAGATGGTGGTCGGTGACCAGCACCTTCAAGCCGGCCGCTTTCGCCGCCGCCACGCCGTCGACGCTGGAGATGCCGTTGTCGACCGTTACCAGCAGGTCGGGCCCGCGCTCGAGGGCCACGGCAACGATCTCGGGCGTCAGCCCGTAACCGTATTCGAAGCGATTCGGAACGAGGTAATCGACGTGCGCCGCGCCCAGCTGCCGCAGACCGAGCACGCCGACCGTGCTGGCGGTGGCTCCGTCGGCGTCGAAATCACCGACGAACAGGATTCGCTGACGCTTCTCCAGTGCCTCGACCAGCAGTTCGACGGCCTGCTCGATGCCCTTGAGCTGCGCATAAGGAATGAGCCGCGCCAGGCCCTTGTCCAGCTCGCTGGCCGAGGTCACGCCGCGTGCCGCGTAGAGCCGGGTCAGCAATGGCGGGAGATCGCCCAGGTCGGGCAGCGTGTCGGGAAGCGGGCGGGGTTCGATGCGCATCGTGTGGTTCCGGAGCAGCGAGCCGGCACGAGCGCACCGGCAAGAAAAGCCGCAGAGGATACCCGAATCGGTCAGCCCTGACCGGGTCGTTTGGCGCCGGCCGACAGATCGTTCAGCCGCGCTCGCCGAGCAGCCACTGCATGGGCACTTCGTGCTGGCCGCGCTCGTCGGTGACGAACAGTGCGCCGTCACTGATCATCACGCTCCACTGGATGGAGCGCGGCAGATCGCGGGTCAGCGTTTCCAGCGCCTCGGAAGCCAGCGCAGCGATGCTGACATTCTTCGGCCCTTTGACCGCATCGACCACCTTGGTCTGCCATACCCGCAGATTGCCGTAAGCCAGCACGCTAACCCGCTCGGCACGCCGCGAGCACCAGGTGATGCGCTCGGCATCCGGCTGTCCGACCTCGATCCAGTGCAGGATCCGTTCATCCAGGCTCTTCTGCCACAGCGCCGGCTCATCGACATCCGACAGGCCGCGACCGAAGCCCAGCTGCTCGTCGTACCACAGCGCATAGGCGATCAAGCGAACGCCGAGGCGCTCTTCGGTTTCCGACGGATGACGCGCGACCGTGAAGCGCAGGGTCTCGTAGACGCCGCGATCGAGATCGGTCAGGTTGAGTTCGACTTTATAGGGGGTCGCTTGCAGAGCCATGAAGGGGTCGCCGCCGAAAAAAGGTGCCGCAGTCTAGCAAACCGCAGGGGCACCGGCTCGCCAGGCTACGCGGCAACCCGGATGCAGTTGCGCCCGCCGGCCTTGGCCTGGTAGAGCGCGCGATCCGCTTCGGACAGCAGCCGATCGAGGTCGTAGCCGAACCGCCCGGTATCGCTGATGCCGATGCTCACGCTGAGCATGCCGGCGCGACTGAAAGGCAGCGCCGCGAACTCGCCGCGGATACGCTCGGCGACGCCATGAGCGACATCGGTCCCGGCATCGGCAAGCAGGCAGGCGAACTCTTCGCCACCAATGCGCCCGAACACGTCATGCCGACGCAGCCGCAACTTGGCGACGTGGCAGAAGCCGATCAACGCATCGTCGCCGGCCTTATGGCCCAGCGTGTCGTTGAGGCGCTTGAACTGGTCGAGGTCGCACAACAGCAAGGTCACCATCTGGCCTGCTTCCCGGCAACGATGCAGTAGCCGCTCGCCATGCTCGATGAAGGCGCGCCGGTTGCCGATGCCGGTCAACGGGTCGCTCAGCGACGCCTGCCGGTACTCGAGTTCGGCACGCTCACGAACCATGGCCAGCGTGACGAACGCGATGCCGACGGCGTACATCATGGTCTCGAAGATCACCACGGCGAAGAAGTTGAAATGCTGCGTCCCCTCGAACGGCTGGCCGTTATCGAGGGGGATGCGCAATGCGTACAGCACGACATGCACGGCCATGAGCGCCATCGCCGGGCGCAGCGAAACCTGGATGGCCCGGCGGCTTCGCCACAGCTCGACCATCGCCAGACCGATATAGATGATGGTGAACACCGAAAGCAGCGCAATGCGCAACCGTAGCGTGCCGTAGAACGCCGGCAACAGACACATCGCGGCCCACACCGCGGGGCCGACGAGTATCCCCCGCCATTGCGGACGGCGGCCAGCGAACACACGCATGGCCGTCCAGTTGAAGGCCATCGCCAGCACGAGCAGGACATTGCCAAGGACGATCGGCACGTAGTCGATCCCGAGGTTGCGTAGCGCCCCGAGCGCCGTCGATGCGACACCAAGGAAAAGCGTGAGGCACAGGTAGCCCAGCGTGGATTCGCGCCGCCCACTGCGCCAGGCGAACAACATCAGCAGCGCAACCAGCAACAGTACGTAGAGATCGACGACGATGAGGGTGGGAACGCTCAACTGCATGACGGCACCGCACGCCTCCAGACCGGGGAATCGGCCGGAAAGAAGCAATCAGGGAAGGGCTGCCGATTCTAACGTTTCGACGCGGTGGCCACTATAACGACAGCACTGCTGCCTCCGGCAAACCGACCGACGGAGCGGCCCGAACGATGAAGACCTTTGACAATCATTCTCATTCTATTTAGCATCCGCTTCATCAATCGACCCACGGGTAGTTCGCATGTACGTCTGTCTTTGCCAGGGCATCACCGACGGCCAGATTCGCGAGGCCATCTATGAAGGCTGTTGCAGCTACCGCGAGGTGCGTGAGAGCACTGGCGTGGGCACCCAATGCGGCAAGTGCGCCTGCCTGGCCAAACAGGTGGTGCGCGAAACCCTGGCGGACGTCCAGAACGCACAGCCGGCGCTGTCCGCACCGATGTTCTACCCCGCCTGACCAGCGGATCACCGAAGAGCCGGGCGATTGCCCGGCTTTTTTCTGCCTGCAATCAACGCATTAGCGCTCAATCGCAGAACGCAAGCGTTCTCGTTTCCCTTATTAGCCTTTGCTTTCAAGGAGTTAGGTTTGACAGGCCTGTGCTTCGTGGCCAGACTGCGGCAAACCTCTCATTGACTTCGACGGGATTGCGACCATGAAAGGCGACAAGCTGGTCATTCAGCACCTCAACAAGATCCTTGGCAACGAACTGGTCGCCATCAACCAGTATTTCCTGCATGCGCGCATGTATGAGGACTGGGGGCTCGGCCGCCTGGGCAAGCACGAGTACGATGAATCCATCGACGAGATGAAGCATGCCGACAAGCTGATCAAACGCATCCTCTTCCTCGAGGGGCTGCCCAATCTCCAGGATCTGGGCAAGCTGCTGATCGGCGAGAACACCCGCGAGATGCTCGAATGCGACCTCAAGCTCGAGCAGAGCGGCATCGCCGACCTCAAGGTTGCCATCGCCTACTGTGAGAGTGTCGGCGACTACGGCAGCCGCGAGCTGCTCGAAGACATTCTCGAATCCGAGGAAGAGCACATCGACTGGCTGGAAACCCAGCTCGGGCTCATCGACAAGGTTGGGCTGGAGAATTATCTGCAATCGCAGATGGACGACTGAGACCGCCAGCCACCGCAATAAAAAAACGCCATGTCCGCAAGGGCATGGCGTTTTTTATTGGCCGGGGCACCAGATGGATGGTGCCTCGGGCCGGTCGAGGCTCAGGCGTCGGCCTTGCCGGCGGCGGACTTGATCAGCGTCTGCAGCTCACCCTTCTCGAACATCTCGAGGATGATGTCGCTACCACCGACCAGCTCACCGTTCACCCACAGCTGCGGGAAGGTCGGCCAGTTGGCGTACTTGGGCAGGTTCGCGCGGATTTCCGGGTTCTGCAGGATATCCACGTAGGCAAACTTCTCGCCGCAGCCCATCACCGCCTGGCTGGCACGCGCAGAGAAACCGCACTGCGGCGCATTCGGCGAGCCCTTCATGTAGAGCAGGATGGAGTTGTTGGCGATCTGTTCTTTGATGGTTTCGATGATGTCCATGAGGTACCTCGGCTAACACGGTTGCCGCGCATTGTAGAGCATAAGCCGGGTCAAAGCCGAGTGGCGAAGTCGGTTTTGTCGATCGAACGAGGCGCAGCGTTGCGCCTGTCAGACGCGCGCAGGCGCCGTAAACCGGCGTTTGCGCCCCTGCAGCTTTTGTGGATAAGATCTCGCCTTTCCCGTTTCGCCAGGTCATCACGACCCCCAGTGGTCGGTCCCTCTGTTTTCCCCGGAAAAGCCTTCGGACCGCAAACTGCGGCAATGAAAGGTAGTTGATATGAGCGCAAGGCATTTTCTCTCTTTGATGGACTGCACGCCCCAGGAACTGCATAGCCTGGTCCGTCGCGGCATCGAACTGAAGGATCTGCGTGAGCGCGGCATTCTCTTCGAGCCACTGAAGAATCGGGTGCTGGGCATGATCTTCGAGAAGGCCTCGACCCGCACGCGGCTGTCATTCGAGGCCGGCATGATCCAGCTCGGCGGCCAGGCGATCTTTCTCTCGCCGCGCGACACCCAGCTCGGTCGCGGCGAGCCGATCGGCGATTCGGCGATCGTCATGTCGCGCATGCTCGATGCCGTGATGATCCGTACGTTCTCCCACTCTACGCTGACCGAGTTCGCCGCCAATTCGCGGGTCCCGGTGATCAACGGCCTGTCGGACGATCTGCATCCCTGCCAGCTGCTGGCCGACATGCAGACCTTCCAGGAACAGCGTGGCAGCATCGCCGGCAAGACCGTCGCCTGGGTCGGCGATGGCAACAACATGTGCAACACCTATATAGAAGCGGCGATCCAGTTCGACTTCCAGCTTCGCGTGGCCTGCCCCGAAGGCTATGAGCCCAAGGCCGAGCTGCTTGCGCTGGCCGGCGACCGGGTCAGCGTCACGCGCGACCCGCGCGAGGCGGTTGCCGGCGCTCACCTGGTCAGCACCGATGTGTGGGCCTCGATGGGCCAGGAAGACGAGGCAGAAGCGCGCCTGGCGACCTTCCGCCCCTACCAGGTCGACCGCGCCTTGCTGGATGCCGCCGCACCGGACGTGATCTTCCTGCACTGCCTACCAGCCCACCGTGGCGAGGAGATCAGCGAAGACCTGCTCGACGATTGCCGCTCGCTCGCCTGGGACCAGGCCGAGAATCGCCTGCACGTGCAAAAGGCACTATTGGAATTCCTCGTCGAACCCGCCTACCACGCATGAGCCACGCCCCCCTGCTGTTGCTGCGCGACCTGGCCTGTGGCTACGGCGGGCAGCAGCGCGTCGTCAGCGACCTCAACCTGCACCTGAACCGCGGCGACATCGGCTGCCTGCTCGGCCCATCCGGCTGCGGCAAGACCACCACCTTGCGAGCCATCGCCGGCTTTGAGGCTGTCCAGCAGGGCGAGATCGAGCTGGCCGGGCAAGTCATCTCGCGCCCTGGCCACACCCTCGCCCCGGAGAAGCGCCGCATCGGCATGGTCTTTCAGGACTATGCGCTGTTCCCGCATCTGACCGTCTTCGACAACGTCGCCTTTGGCATTCGCAAGCATGCGGACTGCCAACGTATCGTCAGCGAACTGCTGGAACTGGTGCATCTCGCCCCACTGGCGCGACGCTACCCACACGAACTCTCCGGCGGCCAGCAACAGCGAGTCGCACTGGCGCGCGCACTAGCCCCCGAACCCGAGCTGCTGCTGCTCGACGAGCCGTTCTCCAATCTGGACGTCGAACTGCGCCGCCGGCTGAGCCTGGAGGTCCGGGAGATTCTCAAGGCGCGCGGCACCAGCGCGATTCTGGTGACCCATGATCAGGAGGAAGCCTTCGCCGTCAGCGATCAGGTCGGCGTGTTCAAGGACGGCCGCCTCGAGCAATGGGACACGCCGTTCAACCTCTATCACGAACCGCTGACCCCCTTCGTCGCGAGCTTCATCGGCCAGGGCTACTTCATCCGCGGCCAGCTGCTCGACCCGGAAACAGTGCAGACCGAGCTTGGCGTGATCCGCGGCAACCGCGCCTACAACTGGCCGGCCGGGAGTTCGGTAGATGTACTGCTGCGTCCGGACGATATCGTCTACCGGCCGGACAGCCCGCTGCGTGCGCTGATCGTCGGCAAGACGTTCCTCGGCGCATCGACCCTGTATCGCCTGCAACTGCCAACCGGCAACCAGCTCGAAGGCATCTTCGCCAGCCATACCGACTATCTGCCAGGCCAGGAAGTCGGCATCGCCATTGCGGCCGACCACCTGGTGGTGTTCCCGGCCCAGGGCAGTGTTGCTGCCCACCAGACCTTGCCCGAGGCCGGCGTTCGCCGTTACAGCAGCCGCTGACGCTCAGGCGTCCCGGCCGTTCTGCCTGCGCTGGCGAAAGAACTGGCTGAGCATTTCGCTGCACTGTTCGGCCAGCAGCCCGCCTTCGACCAGTACCCGATGATTGAGAAACGCCTGGTCGAAGAACTGCCCGCGACTGACTGCCACGCCGGCCTTTGGCTCGGTCGTGCCGTAGACCACACGCTGGATGCGCGAATGCACGATCAGCCCGGCGCACATGCTGCACGGCTCCAGGGTGACGTACAGCGTGCTGCCGGGCAGGCGATAGTTTTGCAGACGCAGCGCAGCATCGCGGATGGCGACCATCTCGGCATGCGCGCTCGGATCGTGTCGCGAGATCGGGCAGTTGAAACCGCGCCCGACGACCTGGCCGTCCAGCACCAGCACGGCGCCCACCGGCACCTCGCCCAGCGCGGCGCCCTGCTCGGCCAGCGCAAGGGCCTCGCGCATGAAGCCCTCGTCGCCGCTGCGGTCGATGATCTGCACTCGTTTCATCCGCCGGTCCCGCCGTGCTAGGCCACTTCGATGGCGGCCATCAGGCCGGTTTCCATGTGATCGACCACATGGCAATGGAACATCCACACGCCGGGGTTATCCGCCACCAATGCGATCCGCGCGGTCTCGTTCTTGCCCAGCAGATAGGTGTCGGTGTACCAGGGCTCGATACGTCGGCGGTTGGAGGAAATCACCTTGAAGGTCATGCCATGCAGATGGATCGGATGCTGGTACTGGCTGAGATTGCGCAGCTCGAAGATATAGTGCCCGCCGTGGCGCAGCGTCGCGATCGGTCGCTCGGCACAGCTCTTGTCGTTGATGTCCCAGGCCTGGCCGTTGATCTGCCAGAACTTGAACGCCCCACCCTGCTGCAGGTCGGTGGAAAGCGCACCGGCCCATTCGAAGTTGAAACGCAGCGTCTCGGCGCGATCCAGGTCCGGTTCGGCGATCGGGTTTGCCGGCAGTGCAGCCGGCCAGCCTCCGGGCGACTGCTCGCTGGCCACGGCACGCAATGCGGCAAGGCGCAAAGGCCCGTTGCGCAGCGACAGCTCGGTGCCCGCCTCGGGCACCTTCAGCCCCAGCTCGAGACGCATGCCCGGCCCCAGCCAGTATTCCTTGCCGAGTGGACGAGGAGCCACCGGGTTGCCGTCGAGCGCGTAGATCCGCGCCTCGCCAGCGGAGAGGTTGAGCCGATAGGTCAGCGTATTGTCGAGGTTGAGGATGCGTAGCCGCACGATCTGTCCGGCTGGCAGATCCAGCGTCGGCAGGTGCTCGCCATTGACCGTCGAGAGCACGCCCGGGGTGCCGCCCCGCGCCGCCTCGCGCGGCACGCTGAAATCGGTGAAGGCCCCCTGCTGGTCGACGTGCCAGCTCTTCAGGCTCAGGGTCCGCTCATGGGCGAAGCCGCTGGGTTCGCGCTCCTCGACGATCAGCGGGCCGACCAGGCCGCGGCCCAGCTGCTCGCCGCTGGACGTGTGCGGGTGGTACCAGAAGCTACCGGCGTCGTGAAGCTGAAAACGATACTCGAACGACTCTCCCGGCAGCACCGGCAGCTGCGAGACGTAGGGTACGCCGTCCATCTCCAGCGGCAGGCGGATACCGTGCCAGTGAATGGTGGTCGGCTCCGGCAAGAGATTGGTGAAGCGCACCCGCAGCCAGTCACCCTGGCGTCCACGCAGCTCGAGACCAGGCGCCTGCCCACCATAGCCCCACGCCGGCGTGACGCGCCCGGGCACCAGCTCGACGTCGACCGGCGCGGCGATCAGCTCGTAGTCATGCGTGGCACCAGCCGCAGGGCGGCCCAGCCAATAGCGTGCACCGCCAACGCCGAGACCAAGCACGCCGAGACCGGCCAGGCCGCCGAGGACCTGCCTGCGTGTGAAAGCCATTGAACCTCCCCCTTGGTACTACGACCCCGATAGCATCAGGGCAGCCTTGGCTGCCCTGATGCGTCAGATCACTCCCACTCGATGGTCGCCGGCGGCTTGCTCGAGACGTCGTAGGTGACGCGCGAGATGCCTTCGATTTCGTTGATGATGCGGTTGGAGACCTTTTCCAGCAGCTCGTAGGGCAGGTGCGCCCAGCGTGCCGTCATGAAGTCGATGGTTTCCACTGCGCGCAGGGCCACGACCCAGGCGTAACGGCGACCATCACCGACCACCCCTACCGACTTGACCGGCTGGAACACCACGAAGGCCTGGCTGACCTTGTGGTACCAGTCAGCCTTGCGCAGCTCGCTGATGAAGATGTCGTCGGCGCGACGCAGCAGGTCGGCGTATTCCTTCTTCACCTCGCCGAGGATGCGCACACCCAGGCCCGGGCCCGGGAAGGGATGGCGGTAGACCATGTCGTAGGGCAGGCCGAGTTCGAGGCCGATCTTGCGTACCTCGTCCTTGAACAATTCGCGCAGCGGCTCGACCAGCTTGAGGTTCATTTCCTCGGGCAGGCCGCCGACATTGTGGTGCGACTTGATCACGTGAGCCTTGCCGCTCTTGGCACCGGCCGACTCGATCACGTCCGGGTAGATGGTGCCCTGGGCGAGGAACTGAATGTTCGGCAGCTTGCTGGCCTCGGCATCGAACACGTCGATGAAGGTGCGACCGATGATCTTGCGCTTCTTCTCCGGGTCCGCCTCGCCTTCGAGGTTGGCCAGGAACTGCGCCTCGGCGTCAGCCCGGATGACCTTGACGCCCATGTTCTCGGCGAACATGGCCATCACCTGGTCGCCTTCGTGCAGGCGCAGCAGACCGTTGTCGACGAATACGCAGGTCAGCTGGTCGCCGATGGCGCGGTGCAGCAGCGCCGCGACCACCGAGGAATCCACGCCGCCGGACAGGCCGAGCAGTACGTTGGCGTCGCCCACCTGGGCACGCACCTGAGCAATAGCGTCCTCGACGATGTTGGACGGCGTCCACAGCGCTTCACAACCGCAGATCTCGAGAATGAAGCGCGACAGGATGCGCCCGCCCTGCTTGGTGTGGGTCACTTCGGGGTGGAACTGCACGCCGTAGTAGCCGCGGGTGTCGTCGCCCATCGCGGCGATCGGGCAGCTCGGCGTGCTGGCCAGGATGTGGAAACCCTGCGGGATGTCGGTGACCTTGTCGCCGTGGCTCATCCAGACGTCGAGGCCGAACACGCCGTCGTCGTCCATGTGATCCTCGATGCCATCGAACAGCCGCGACTTGCCGACCAGATCGACGCGCGCATAGCCGAACTCGCGAACATCCGAGCCCTGTACCTTGCCGCCGAGCTGCTCGGACATCGTCTGCATGCCGTAGCAGATGCCGAACAGCGGCACGCCGAGGTCGAACACCGCCTGCGGTGCGCGCGGGCTGCCCTGCTCATGCACGGACTCGGGCCCACCGGCGAGGATGATGCCGCGCGGGGCGAAGGCACGGATGTCCTCGTCGCTCATGTCCCAGGGATGAAGTTCGCAATACACGCCGATCTCGCGCACGCGACGGGCGATCAGCTGGGTGTACTGGGAACCGAAGTCGAGGATCAGGATGCGGTGGGCGTGGATGTCAGGATGAGCCATGGGGGCATCTCTCGTGGTGTTCGCAAATGACACGGGGCTGATCGAACAGCCCCGTTGTTCACATTCCAGAAACCGATCTGCCGCGTCGCGCGACGGGCATACCGTTTTTTCAACCGACGCGGTAGTTCGGCGCTTCCTTGGTGATCTGCACGTCATGCACGTGCGACTCGGCCATGCCGGCACCGGTGATGCGCACGAACTGCGGCCGCGTACGCATCTCATCGATGGTCGCCGAGCCGGTGTAGCCCATCGAAGCACGCAGACCGCCCATCAACTGGTGGATGATCGCCGACAGCGCGCCCTTGTACGGCACACGGCCCTCGATGCCTTCGGGAACCAGCTTCTCGGCACCGGCCGAGGAATCCTGGAAGTAGCGGTCCGAGGAGCCCTGCGCCTGGGCCATGGCACCGAGCGAGCCCATGCCGCGGTAGGCCTTGTAGGAGCGTCCCTGGAACAGCTCGACCTCGCCCGGCGCCTCTTCGGTACCGGCGAACATCGAGCCCATCATCACCGCATTGGCGCCAGCGACGATGGCCTTGGACAGGTCGCCGGAGAAGCGGATGCCGCCATCGGCGATCATCGGCACACCGGTGCCTTCCAGCGCGGCGGAGACGTTGGCGATGGCGGAAATCTGCGGAACGCCGACGCCGGCGACGATGCGGGTGGTGCAGATCGAACCCGGGCCGATGCCGACCTTGACCGCATCGGCGCCGGCCTTGACCAGGTCAAGCGCGGCTTCGGCGGTGGCGATGTTGCCGCCGATCACCTGTACCTGCGGGAAGTTTTCCTTGACCCAGCGAACGCGATCGATCACGCCGCGGGAATGGCCATGGGCGGTATCCACAACGACCACGTCGACGCCAGCGGCGGCCAGCGCCGCGACGCGCTCTTCGGTATCGGCGCCGGTACCGACTGCGGCGCCCACGCGCAGGCGGCCCTGCTCGTCCTTCGAGGCCAGCGGGTAGCTCTTGGCCTTCTCGATATCACGGAAGGTGACCAGGCCGCGCAGGTGGAAGTTGGCGTTGACCACCAGCATCTTCTCGATGCGATGCTCGTACAGCTTAGCCTTGATCTCTTCGAGCGAAGTGCCTTCCTGGACCGTGACCAGTCGATCCTTCGGGGTCATGATTGCCGCCACGGTGTCGCCGGTGTTGGGCATGAAGCGCAGGTCACGGCCGGTGACGATCCCCACCAGTTCCTTGCCGGACACTACCGGAAAGCCGGAGAAACCCAGCTCGCGGGCCTTGCGCAGCAGGTCGCTGATCTTGGTATCGGGCGAGACGGTGACCGGGTCGTGAACGATGGCCGTCTCGTGGCGCTTGACCTTGCGCACCTCGGCCGCCTGCTGCTCGACGCTCATGTTCTTGTGGACGATGCCGATGCCGCCCTCCTGCGCCATGGCGATGGCCAGGCGGGCTTCGGTCACGGTGTCCATGGCCGCCGAGACCAGCGGAATGTTCAGCTCGATACCGCGGGTCAGGCGGGTCTTGAGGCTGACATCCTTGGGCAGGACCTCGGAATATCCCGGGATCAGGAGAACGTCATCGAAAGTCAGGGCTTCTTGGCTGATACGCAGCATGGCGGGGGCTCCCAGGCGGGAAAAAGGAAGCGCGGCATTATACCCATCGACCCCGCCGCGCTCAACGCGCAGTCCGGTTGTGACTCGGCGGACTCAGCCGTCGACTCGCACCTGTGCGCACGGGAAGCCCAGCCGCTCGGCGAACGCCTCGACAAATGCCGGTACGAAGCCAACGTCGGCCCAGCCGTTGAAGACGAACGCCAGATCGGAAAAGGCGCAGGCCGGAATGAACAGGAAGCCGTTGATATCGTCCTCGAAGCCGCATTCCGGGCAAGTGAAGTTGTCTGTTTCGCCGGGCATCCACACTTCCAGGCTGTCAAACAACACTGTGCCAATCTCCCGCCGGCACTGGGGGCAACCGGCCTCTTCGGCAAAATCGCAGGTCGGCGTATAGATGCAACGCTCGGTGACGATCTCCAGGCCATTGATCGCCAGGCCGAACGGCAGCCGCTCGGGATGCTCGACGACCTGCCGAGCGCCATCGCCGATTGCATAGGCCATCGTCCGCGCTCCAGGCCCGCAGGTGGTCGGCAAGGCCTCGACGATACGCCGCTCGACCAGCCAGCGCAGCAGCCTGCGCGCCCGCGCCTCGCGCCCCGGCACGCTGGAAATTCTTGGCACCACGATGATCTGGTTCGGCTGCACGGTCATCCCCTGGCCAGCCACGCGGCGGGCGGCGTCGAAAAAAGGCGCGCATCTTAGCGCCGCCCGACATGGCTCCGGTAGGCGCCGGCGCCGGACGGGCTTATCATCGCCGCCATGCTCAACGATCCCTTCCAGCGCCTGAACCTCGACCGCGAAGTTCTCACCGTCAGCCAGCTCAACAACCGTGCACGGCTGCTACTCGAGGACGTCTTTGCGCAGATCTGGGTCGAGGGCGAGATTTCCAACCTGGCGCGCCCGGCGTCCGGCCACGTCTATTTCACGCTCAAGGACAAAAACGCCCAGGTGCGCTGTGCGCTGTTCCGGCAGAACGCCTTGCGGGTGCGTCAGGCCCTGCGCGACGGGCTTGCAGTCAAGGTGCGCGGCAAGGTCTCGCTGTTCGAGGGCCGCGGTGACTATCAGTTGATTCTCGACAGTGTCGAGCCGGCCGGCGATGGCGCGTTGCGTCTGGCTTTCGAGGCGCTGAAGGACAAGCTCGCGGCCGAGGGGCTGTTCGCTGCCGAGCGCAAGCGCAGATTGCCGGCCCACCCCTGCCGCGTCGGCATCGTATCGTCGCCGACCGGCGCAGTGATCCGCGACATCGTCTCGGTTTTCCGCCGCCGCGCGCCGCAGGTGGAGCTGACCCTGATTCCCACCGCCGTGCAGGGCCGCGAAGCCACCGCGCAGATCGTCCGCGCCCTGGCGCTGGCCGATGCGCAGGGCTTCGACGCACTGATTCTCGCGCGCGGCGGCGGCTCGCTCGAAGACCTCTGGTGCTTCAACGAGGAAGCGGTGGCACGCGCGGTGGCGGCATGCCGGACACCGATTGTCAGCGCCGTGGGTCACGAGACCGACATTTCCATCGCCGATTTCGTCGCCGACGTGCGTGCGCCGACACCGTCGGCCGCCGCCGAGCTACTGGCGCCCAGCAGTGCCGACCTGCAGCAGCGCCTGAGCGCTCTGCAACAACGTCTCTTGTTGCGCATGCGCGAGCGCCTGCGTCACGAGACGCTGCGCCTGGACGGCCTGAGCCGCCGGCTGCGCCATCCCGGCGAGCGCCTGCAACAACAGGCCCAACGCATCGACGACCTTGAACAACGGCTACTGCGCGCCATCGATCGCCGGCTGTGTGCGGGGCAAGAGCGCCTGGCCCGGCTGGAAACGCGCCTGGCAGCGCAGCACCCGGGGCGCAGCCTGCACCTGCTGCGCCAACGCCTCGAACATCTCGCCCAGCGCCTGCCCCGCGCCATGCGCGCAGCGCTCGGCACGCGCCAGCAGCACCTGCAAGGCCTCGCCCAGACCCTTCATATCGTCAGCCCGCTGGCCACGCTCGGCCGCGGCTACAGCATCCTGCTCGACGAGCGCGGCCGGGCAATCCGCCGCGCCGAGCAGACCCAGCCGGGCCAGCGCCTTAAGGCACGCCTGGGCGAAGGCGAACTGGACGTGCGCGTCGAGGACAACCATCTGCAACCGACCACGTTGCCGCTACTCTGAAGCGCGACGGGCTTTCGCCAGCCGGCGCAAGTGCGCGAGGATGGACGCCCCGCCTGCCCCGGAGTACCCATGCTGCGTCGCCTGTTCCTTCTGCTCGCCCTGCTGTTTCCGGCCCTCGCCTGTGCCGAGGGGTTCATCACCCGCCTGCTCGACAAGCCAGTGCCCGGCGGGGTCGCCGTGGTCGGCCTCGGCAACGACGCGCAGGCACCACAGGCACGCTATGACGGCAAACCCGTCCTGACGATCCGCGAGGACGGCCAGCGCTGGATCGCCATCGTCGGCATCCCGCTCGGCACGACAGCCGGCACCCAGCAGCTGCTGGTCGACGGCAGGCCGGTCACCTTTGAAGTGGGCCCACGCGAGTATCGGGCCCAGCACATCACGCTGAAGAATCAGCGCCAGGTCGATCCGAACCCGGACGACCTCAAGCGCATCGAGCGCGAGCTGGCCGAGCAGACCCGCGCCTACCGTGGGTTCAGCGCCGCGCAGCCAAGCAACCTGCTGTTCGATCGCCCGGTCGACGGACCGCTGTCCTCGCCCTTCGGCCTGCGTCGCTTCTTCAATGGCCAGGAGCGCAACCCTCATTCGGGGTTGGACTTCGCGGTTCCCGCCGGCACGCCGATCAAGGCGCCGGCTGCCGGCACGGTAACGCTGGTCGGCGACTATTTCTTCAATGGCAAGACCGTGTTCGTCGATCACGGGCAGGGTCTGATCAGCATGTTCTGCCACCTGTCGAGCACCTCGGTGAAGGTAGGCGACCACCTGGCGCGCGGCCAGGTACTGGGCAAGGTCGGCGCCACCGGCCGCGCCACCGGCCCGCACCTGCACTGGAATGTCAGCCTCAATGACGCTCGCGTCGACCCATCCATTTTCATTGGCGCCTTCAAGCGCTGAAGCAAAGGAGACCCCCATGCGCATCCGAGCCAAGGAATCCGTCCTGCTGATCATCGACATCCAGGAGCGTCTGCTGCCGGCGATCCTGGACGGCCAGGCGATGGTCGAACACAGCGCCTGGCTGCAGCAGATCGCTGCCCGCGTGGGCGTGCCGGTGCTGCTGACCGAGCAGTACAGCAAGGGCCTCGGGCCGACCGTGGCAACCCTGCGTGACGGCGTACCGGCCGAGGCCATCGTCGAGAAGCTGCACTTCTCGGCCACCGGCGACGGCGAGCTGTTCAAGCGTCCCGGCGGCGAGCGCCGCCAGTTCATCGTCTGCGGCTGCGAAACACATGTCTGCGTGATGCAGTCGGTGCTCGACCTGCTCGAGCGTGGCCATCGCGTGTTCGTCGTTGAGGAAGCGGTCAGTTCGCGCCGCGCCAGCGACAAGACGCTGGCCCTGGCGCGCATGCGCCAGGCCGGCGCTGAAATCGTCTCGCGCGAGATGGTCGCCTTCGAATGGTTGGAGCAGGCCGGCACCGAGCTGTTCAAGTCCATCAGCCGCGAGTTCATTCGCTGAGCTAGTGCATGCCCTGCGGTTTCGTCCGCAGGCCGGTTTTGCTAGGGTCGCGCCGCGTCCGGGCCGGTTGCCCGCCACCTGAGAGAAGCTGAATGCCGACAGAAGAACTGACCGGTTGGCTCGACTGGCTCGATGCCCACCCGTACTTGCAGACGCTCCTGGCAAGCGCCGCACTGGTGCTTGCCGCCTGGGTCTCGAACTGGATCGTCAAACGCATCCTGGTGCGCGGGCTGTACAAGCTACTGCGTCATGCGCGCACCAGCGATATCGAGGATTTCGGCGTCATCAAGCGGCTGTCGAACATCGTGCCGGCGCTGGTGCTCTCCACCGGCGTGCATGCGGTGCCCGGCCTGCCCGAAGCCGCGGTCACGGTGGTGCGCAACGTGTGTGGCGGCTTCATCGTACTGACCGTCGCGCTGGCGCTCGGCGGCGTGCTGGACATCGTCAACATGCTTTACCAGCGGCGCTCGGATGCGCGCATCCACCCGATCAAGGGCTACCTGCAGGTGGTCAAGATCGGGCTGTACGCGATCGCCACCATTCTCATCATCGCCACGTTGATCGACCGCTCGCCGCTGATCCTGCTCTCCGGCCTGGGCGCCATGGCCGCCGTGCTGATGCTGATCTTCCAGGACACCCTGCTGTCGCTGGTCGCCAGTGTGCAGATCACCTCCAATGACCTGATTCGCGTCGGCGACTGGGTGGAAATGCCGCAGCTCAATGCCGACGGAGATGTCATCGACATCGCCCTGCATACCGTCAAGGTGCAGAACTGGGACAAGACCATCACCAGCATTCCGACCAAGCGTTTCATTTCCGACTCGTTCAAGAACTGGCGCGGCATGCAGGAAAGTGGCGGCCGCCGGATCAAGCGCAGCCTTTACCTGGATCAGCAGAGCGTGCATTTCCTCGACGCCGAGGAACGCAAGCGGCTCTACCGCTTCAACCTGCTGGAAGAGTACCTGGTCAACAAGCGCAAAGAGATCGATGAGTGGAACGCCAAGCTCGCCGAACGGGGACAGGAGCCCGTCAACACGCGCCGCGTAACCAACATCGGCACCTTTCGCGCCTATGTCGAACGCTATCTACGCAGCCATCCCGGGGTGCATCAGCGCATGACGCTGCTGGTGCGGCAGCTGAGCCCGACCGCCGACGGCCTCCCGCTGGAGATCTATTGCTTCACCAACACCGTCGCCTGGGCGGAGTACGAGGCGATCCAGTCGGACATCTTCGATCACCTGCTGGCGATCCTGCCGGAGTTCGGTCTGCGGGTGTTCCAGCATCCATCCGGCGGCGACATACGCGACTGGTGCGATGCCGTAAACCGGCCGCAGCCTCGCATACAAGAGGTTGCGCCTGACCGAAGCCAGGCGCAGGGATCGTAGGCTGGCGCTGGGGCACGGGTTCACGCACACCCCGGCGCTGCCCATTGCCTCGTCCATGAGACCAGCGCCAGTGAACCCGGTCGCCCGTGCCCCAGCGCCAGCCTACGAGAGCAACGCGGGCCGAAGCCCGCGCTGCCTGCCGGCTCAGAAGCTCAGGTCGACACGCGCCCAGAGGGTGCGCCCAGGCTCGTTGATCCGACTCGTGGCATCCAGGCCATAGTCGGCGAAGCCTGCGCTGCCAGCGAGGTTGAGGTGCTCGCTGTAGGTCTTGTCGAGCAGGTTGTCGACGCCAGCGCTGAGCTTGACCGTCTCGTTCAGCCGATAGGCGCCGTTGAGTGACAGCACCCCGAAACCGGCGCTCTCGCCGAAGTCCTTGCCGACCACGGTTCCCTGGTTCTCGGCTACCCGGCCTTGCGAAGCGACCACACGCCAGAGACCGGTGGTGCTCCAGTTGTCGCGCTCGTAGGTCAGGCCCAGACGCCCTTCCAGAGGCGGAATCTGCGGCAGCGCCCGACCGTCGCTACGGTTCTCGCCCCAGGCATAGGCCAGGCTGGCGTCGCCCTTCCAGTTCGAGGTGAAGCGATAGGCCAGACCGGCTTCGGCGCCAGCGATGGTGGCTTCGATGTTGCTGACCTCGGCGCGGATCATGTTCGGCATCACGCCTGGCACGTAACTGAACAGGATGTAGTCCTCGACCAGCCCGGCGTAGGCCGATACCCAGGCCTCCAGCGGCCCCTGGCTGTATTGCAGGCCGACGTCCAGCTGCGTGGTCTTCTCCGGGCGCACCGAATCGAACGGCTGCACCGTGCCGACCGGGCCGGGGTTGGAAACGAACAGCTCCCAGTAGTCGGGGAAGCGCTCGGCGTGGCCGAGGCCGGCGTACCAGGTCGCCGGCAGCTCCGCGAGCCGCTCTTCGTAGCGCAGGAAGCCGCTGTAGAGGGTGTCACGACGGGTCTCGCCGGCGGTGGGGTTGTCCCAGTCGCGCGAGACGATCGGCATGCTCGAGGTGTCGTGGCTACGGAAGAACTCGCGCTCGTCGGTCGCCTCGTGCAGGTCCAGGCGCAGGCCACCGATGACTTTCCTGCGCTCGTTGAGCTGCCAGGTCAGCTCGCCAAAGGCGCCGTAGCTATGCAGCATGGCATCCGGCACCCAAGGCAGCGCATCGCTGCCGGCCGCCTGGACCATCTGGTTGGCGGCACCGGCTGGATTCATCACCTTGCGGTGCTCGCTGCGCTGCGCATCGACGCCCGCCTTCAGCTCGACGTCGCTCCACTGCCAGGTGCCGACCAGCCGGCCACCCAGCGTGCGGCGGTCGACGCGCGACAGCGTCGGGTTGGGCATCATCATCGACGGCACGAAATCGCGCAGGCTGTAGTTGTCCATGATGTGGTCGGCGTAGTTGTAGTAGACCTGCGCCTCCAGCCCGTAGAACGTCTCGCCGATGTTGGTCTTCTCGAAGCGCAGGCCCAGGCTTTCGCGCTTGAACTGGCTGCCGTCCATGCCGCGACCGGCATAGCGCGCCTCGCCGTCACCGCGGCCGGCGGTGAGTTCGAGCAGCGTGTCTGCATCGGGCGTCCAGCCGAGCGCCACATCGGTGTTCCACTTGTCGAAGCGCGACGGCACGGTGTCGCCGCTACCATCCTCGTAGTCGTCGGCCTGCGAGCTGTTGGCCATCAGCCTTGCGTAGCCTTGCTCCGCCCCAGCGGCGGCATCGAGGATGCGGTCGAAGCGACCGTTGGAGCCGGTCAGGAAACTGGTGTTCAGCCGCCAGTCCGGCTCGCTGAACTGTTCGGGCTCGCGCTCGAACAGCACGGTGGCCGCAGAAGCGCCAGGCCCCCAGAGCACTGTCTGCGGCCCCTTGATCACGGTCAGCCGGTCGAAGTTCTCGGGGCTGATATAGGACGACGGCGAATCCATCCGGTTGGGGCATGCACCGAGCATCTCGCCGCCATTGGACAGCAGTTTCAGGCGCGAGCCGAACATCCCGCGGAACACCGGGTCGCCGTTGACCCCGCCGTTACGCACCGCGGAGAAACCCGGGATGGTCTTCAGATAGTCGGCACCGTCGCTGGCCGGCACCGGCTGGCGCGGCAGTTTGGGATCGGTGACCACCTTCAGCGGCGTAGTCTGCGCCACGCCGGTCACGACCAGCGGCGCCAGCTCGACAGCCTGCTCGTGCGCCGCATGCATGGCGTGCTCGTCGGCCTCGGCCGCGAAGGCGCCGCCGGCTGCCAGGCCGAGAAAGGTCAGATGGGCCAGGCGCCAGTGCAGGCGGCTCGGGCGAACGGAAAATCCGGTGGACAGGCGCGCACCTGCGCGACTGTCGCAAAGCTTCTTGGACATAGCTGATTCCACTACTGATTGTTGGACGGCCGCAGGCTACGGCCCGGCAGATCAGGCGTGGAAAACCGGAGGGGCTCGCGGATGGCCGCGACTATGGCGCGGCGCCTCGACCAACGGCGCAACGGGCAGCGGCTCGAAATGGGCGGGGCGATGCTCAGGCAGCGCCAGATCGACGGCCAGAGTCAGCGGTGGGTTGAGGGTCAGCAGCTCGCAGTAGCCACACAACTCGAGGGCGGCGAGCCATTGTGGCTCGCCGTAGCGTGCCTGACGGTGATGGAAGGAGGCGTTGGGGTCATGGCCAGCCTGCGCGTGCATCGAGTGCCCGCCATGGCCGGCGTGCTCGGCCGCCATGCTGGGCTCGGCGTGCCGCCCGGCGATCTGCAAGGCCGAGTACAGCGGGCCGACATGGATCATCAGCATGGCGAACAGGCCAAGCCAGATGCTCGTTGTCGAATAGGCCCGTCGTTTCACCACTGCACCTTGCGTTGCCAAAAAACGCTCCTTCGCGAAGCGGGCCGATGATCGCATGCCCGGCACGCCCCTGGCTGCGGCATGTGGCCGCAACATACCCAGCCAACGAAATTGCGTAAAAAGGCAAATAAGTTATTTTTTATGTCGAGCCAGAACGATAAACAGCAGAATTCACCATTTTTTTCATAGCTATTGCAAACAAACTCACCCAACGCCTAACTTCGCACCATCCGCAACCGAACAATTGGCCCGCCGCCTGCAGGCGACGCCCGTGACTTCAGGAAAACGCCATGACCATGCTCAAGGATCCCTCTCGCAAATACCGCGCGTTCACCCCGATCAACCTTCCCGATCGCACCTGGCCAAGCCGGGTGATCGATCAGGCACCGATCTGGCTGAGCTCCGACCTGCGGGACGGCAACCAGTCGCTGATCGAGCCCATGGACGCGGCGAAGAAGATGCGCTTCTTCAAGACGCTCGTAGCCATCGGTCTGAAGGAAATCGAGGTAGGCTTCCCGTCCGCCTCGCAGACCGACTTCGACTTCGTCCGCGAGCTGATCGAAGGCGGCCACATTCCGGACGACGTGACCATTCAGGTGCTGACCCAGGCCCGTGAAGACCTGATCACCCGCACCTTCGAGTCGCTCAAGGGCGCCAAGCAGGCCATCGTCCATTACTACAACGCCACTGCGCCGAGCTTCCGCCGCATCGTCTTCAATCAGGACAAGGCCGGCGTGGTGCAGATCGCCGTCAACGCCGGCAAGGTGATCAAGCGCCTGGCCGCAGAAAATCCGGGCACCGCCTGGCGTTTCGAGTACTCGCCGGAAATCTTCAGCTCCACCGAGCCGGAGTTCGCCGTGGAGGTGTGCAATGCGGTGATCGAGGTCTTCCAGCCGACCCCCGCGCAGAAACTGATCCTCAACCTGCCAGCCACCGTGGAGGCCGCCACGCCGAACATCTACGCCGACCAGATCGAGTATTTCTGCCGGCATATCGACCGGCGAGACAGTGTGCTGGTCAGCCTGCATACCCATAACGACCGTGGCACCGGTGTAGCGGCCACCGAACTGGGCCTGATGGCCGGCGCCGACCGCGTCGAGGGCTGCCTGTTCGGCAACGGCGAGCGCACCGGCAACGTCGACCTGGTGACGGTGGCGCTGAACCTCTACACCCAGGGCGTCGACCCGCAGCTCGACTTCTCCGACATCGATGCGGTGCGCAAGGTGGTCGAGGAATGCAACCAGCTGCCGGTGCACCCGCGCCATCCCTATGTCGGCGACTTGGTACACACCGCCTTTTCCGGCTCGCACCAGGACGCGATCCGCAAGGGTTTCACCCAGCAGAAGCCGGACGCCGTCTGGGAAGTCCCCTATCTGCCGATCGATCCGGCCGATATCGGCCGCAGCTACGAGGCGGTGATCCGCGTCAACAGCCAGTCCGGCAAGGGCGGCATCACCTTCCTGCTCGAGCAGGAGTACGGCATCAGCCTGCCGCGGCGTATGCAGATCGAGTTCAGCCAGGTGGTGCAGAAGGAAACCGACCGCCTCGGCCTGGAGATGACCGCCCAGCAGATCTTCGCGCTGCTCGAAAGCGAATACCTGCAGGCCACCGCGCCCTATGCATTGAAGAGCCATCGCCTGCAGGAAGAGAACGGCACCAGCGCTCTCGATGTGGAGGTGCTCGCCGACGGCCAGGCTCAGCACTGGCGCGGTATCGGCAAGGGCCCGCTGGAAGCCTTGGTCGCTTCGCTGCCGGTGAAACTGGAGATCATGGATTATCACGAGCACGCCATCGGTGCCGGCAGCAACGCCAAGGCTGCGGCCTACATCGAAGTACGCCTGGATGGCCAGCGTCCGCTGCATGGCATCGGTGTCGATGAGAACATCACCACGGCGAGCATCCGTGCCTTGTTCAGTGCACTGAACCGCGCCCTGCGGGATTCGGCCAGCCAGGCGGCCTGAAGCGGGCGTTGAACAAAGGGGACGCCAGGCGTCCCCTTTTTCGTACCTGCGCGACGGCCCGCCACGCTTCGCTTCGGCGTTTGTGAAGGAACCGCGGTCGCTGCTAGACTGCCCTCCCTTTCCACGCATGCAGGAGACGCATCATGCTCGAGGCCAAAGGCTACGCTGCCCAGAACGCTACCAGTCCGCTCGCGCCGTACCGCTTCCAGCGCCGCGCACCGGGCGCCAACGATGTACAGATCGAGATCCTCTACTGCGGCGTCTGCCATTCGGACCTTCACACCGCACGCAACGAATGGAACAACACGCTCTACCCGTCGGTCCCCGGTCACGAGATCGTCGGCCGAGTGGTAGCGGTCGGCAGTTCGGTCAGCCAGTTCAAGCCGGGCGACACCGTGGGCGTCGGCTGCATGGTCGACAGCTGCCAGCATTGCGCGTCCTGCAACGAAGGGCTGGAGCAGTATTGCGAGAAGGGCTTCGTCGGCACCTACAACGGCCCAGCCTTCGGTGGCGGCGAGAATACCTACGGTGGCTACTCGGACAACATCGTGGTGGACGAGAAGTTCGTCCTGCGCATCAGCCATACCGAGAACCTCGCCGCGGTCGCACCCCTGCTCTGCGCCGGCATTACCACCTATTCGCCGCTGCGCCAGTGGAAGGTCGGCCCCGGACAGAAGGTCGGCGTGGTCGGGCTCGGCGGGCTCGGCCACATGGCGGTGAAGATCGCCGCCGCCATGGGCGCGCACGTCGTGCTGTTCACCACCAGCCCGGACAAGCGCGAGGACGCCCTGCGCCTGGGGGCCAAGGAAGTGGTGGTGTCGAAGAACGCCGACGAGATGGCGGCACACGTGAACAGCTTCGACTTCATCCTCAACACCGTCGCTGCACCGCATAACCTCGATGCCTTCATCAACCTGCTCAAGCGCGACGCGACCATGACCCTGGTCGGTGCGCCGGCAACGCCGCATCCGTCGCCCAGCGTCTTTGGCCTGATCTTCAAGCGCCGCCGCATCGCGGGCTCGCTGATTGGCGGCATTGCCGAGACGCAGGAGATGCTCGACTTCTGCGCCGAACACAATATCGTCTCGGACATCGAGATGATCGGCATGCAGCAGATCAACGAAGCCTACGAGCGCATGCTCAAGAGCGACGTGAAGTATCGCTTCGTCATCGACATGGCGACGCTCGACGCCTGATCGCTGCGGTTCCGGCACAGGGCTTCCCCCGTCCGGCCGGAACGGCTAAGGTCGCGGCCCTTCGCAACGGAGGGCCTATGGGCTACCTGATCTTCGTCACGCTGCTCTGGGCAGTGTCGTTCAACCTCATCGGTGCACACCTGGCCGGGCAGGTGGACAGCTATTTCGCCGTGCTGACCCGCGTATTGCTCGCCGCTGCCGTGTTTCTGCCGCTGACTCGCTGGCGCGGGGTCGAGCCGCGCTTCATGGCCGGCGTGACGCTGGTAGGTGCCCTGCAATTCGGCGTCACCTACATTTGCCTGTACCTGAGCTTCAACCTGCTCAGTGTTGCCGAAATCCTCCTGTTCACCGTGCTGACTCCACTGCACGTGACGTTGATCGACGACGCGCTCGAGCGCCGCTTCAATCCCTGGGCGCTGCTGGCAGCCACGGTGGCTGTGGTCGGTGCCGGGCTGATTCGCTACGACCAGCTTTCGAGCGGCTTTCTGGGCGGCTTCCTGCTGATGCAGCTGGCCAACTTCACCTTTGCCGCAGGCCAGGTCGGCTACCGGCACCTGGCCAGGCGGTTCCCGTCCGCGGTGCCGCTGCACCGACGCTTCGGCTATTTCTTCCTCGGCGCTCTGGCCGTGGTGCTGCCGGCCTGGCTGGCGTTCGGCGATCCGACGCGCCTGCCGACAACCGACCTGCAATGGGCCGTGCTGCTGTGGATGGGCGTGCTGGCCACAGCGGTCGGTCAGTTCTGCTGGAACAAGGGCGCGACGCAGGTCGATGCCGGGACCCTGGCTGTGATGAACAACCTCTCGGTACCCGTCGGGCTGGTGCTGAATCTGCTGTTCTGGGACAGCAAAGCCGATCTGATCCTCCTCACCATCGGCGGCGGGTTGATCCTGGCCTCTCTGCGGATCAACGCCATCGGCCGCACAGAAATCCCAACCGTCTGATTAAAAAGGATTTTCTTACGAAACAGGATAAGATGCCGGCCCCACGCAAGGATGCGTTTCTCAGTCTGTCGTCGAGAACTGCATGCCACGCATCACCCTCTTCCTGCTTGCCTGCCTCACCCTGCTCCAGGCCCATGCCGACGCTCCACGCACTTTTCGTGAAGCCAAGAAACTGGCGTGGGATATCTACGCCGAACGCCCGGTGGATTTCTATTGCGGCTGTAGCTTTCGCGGCAAGCGCATCGACCTGCAGAGCTGCGGCTACCGTCCGCGCAAACAGCCGCAGCGCGCGGCGCGGGTCGAATGGGAGCACATCGTGCCGGCCTGGGTCATCGGCCATCAGCGCCAATGTTGGCAAGATGGCGGACGCAAGCACTGCACCCGCCACGATCCGCTATTCAGCCGCGCCGAAGCCGACCTGCACAACCTCGTACCGGTAGTCGGCGAGGTGAATGGCGACCGCAGCAACTTCGGCTTCGGCATGCTCGCGCAAAAGCCGACACAGTATGGCGCCTGCCCCTTCGTGGTGAACTTCAAGCAAGGCACGGCGATGCCCGCCGACTACAGCCGCGGGGCCATTGCGCGTACCTACCTGTACATGAGCGAGCGCTACGGGTTGCGCCTGTCGCGACAGGATCGCCGGCTGTTCGACATCTGGAATCGGCAATATCCGGTCAACGAATGGGAACGCTGGCGCAATCGTCGGATCGCCTGCATCCAGGGCAATGCGAACCCGCATGTCGGCCAGGTGGACCTGCGCCAATGCACGCCGCAGGAGCGCCTGGCCGTGCGCTGAACGGGCCGCTTGCCGGGCGCCGGGGACGGCGGCATGCTGTGCGCACTTCATCTGCGGCAGGGAACGCATGGCACAACACAGACTGCTGGCGGTACTGGGCCTGATTGTCGCGTCAGCCTTGGGGCTGTCGGCCATCGCGCCCTATGACCGTGCAACCTGGCTGCTCGAGGTAGCGCCTGTGCTCATCGCCGCCCCCGTGCTGGCACTGAGTTATCGGCGCTTCCCACTCACGCGCCTGCTCTATCTGCTGATCGCCTTTCATGCCTTGGTCCTGATTCTCGGCGGTGCCTACACCTATGCCCGCGTGCCCCTGGGCTTCTGGGTCCAGGATGCGCTGCAGCTGGCACGCAACCCCTACGACAAGCTCGGCCACTTCATGCAGGGCCTGGTGCCGATGCTGGTCGCCCGCGAGATCCTCCTGCGCAACGGCTACCTGCGCCCGGGGCCGATGCTGGGGTTTCTCGCCATCTGCGTGGCGCTGGCGATCAGTGCCTTCTACGAGCTGATCGAATGGTGGGTAGCGTTGCTGGCCGGCGGTGGCGCCGTGGATTTCCTCGGCACCCAGGGCGACCCCTGGGACACCCAGTCGGACATGTTCCTGGCGCTGATCGGCGCGTGTTTCGGGCTCCTTGCCCTGGCTGGACTGCAGAACCGGCAGATCACCGAAATCGAGCGCGCCGGCGGCACGCGGCAGGCGCGCTGACGTGCTCTACCGACTCGCCGCCGACAGCCTGCTCGTCCTGCATCTCGGCTTCGTGCTCTTCGCCCTGCTCGGCGGCCTGCTGGCCGCGTGGAAACCTCGTTTGCTGGCCGTGCAGCTACCCGCCGCCGCCTGGGCAATCTTTGTCGAGATAACCGATCACGGCTGCCCACTGACGCACTGGGAGCAGCGACTGAGAAGCATCTCCGGCGATACCGGCTACAGCGAGGGCTTCATCGAACACTACCTGCTGCCGGCCCTCTACCCCAGCTGGCTCAGCCTGCCCGTGCAGTATGTGCTCGCCGGCGTGGTGCTGCTGGCGAATCTACTGATCTATGCCTGGCTGTGGCGCCGACGCGTGGCACAGTCGCGCCACTTGCGTCGATGAAGCAGACTGCGCAACGACTGGCCTGGTTGCTCTATCGCATCGACGACAACGGCAACGAAATCGAAATGGCCCGGTTCGCCGAACTCAGCAGCGCCGAACGGGCGATGCACGACTACGAACGGCGGGGCCACAAGCAGGCCTATCTGGTCCGCAGCGTCCACCTGGATGAACAGGGCAGATCGCCTCCGCCTCAGAGCTGAAGCTCGAAAGCGTCGCTATCGTGGTAGGCCGGAAAGCGCTCGCGGAAGGCTGCCAGATCGCGCGCGCGCAGCGTACAACGGAACACGCCGTCGCCGTCGCCTGTGGCCAGCAGCGTATCGCCCTTGAAATCCAGCACCTGCGTGTCGCCGCTATATGGATAGCCTTTGCCATCCTCGCCGACGCGGTTGACGGCAGCGACAAAGCACAGGTTCTCGATGGCGCGCGCCGGCAGCAGGCGGGTCCAAGCGTCGCGCCGCGCCGCCGGCCAGTTGGCGGTGTAGAGCAGCAGGTCGGTGCCATGCGGATCGCGGCTCCAGACCGGGAAGCGCAGGTCGTAGCAGATCAGCGGACGTACCCGCCAGCCGTTCAACTCGAACAGCGCCTGTTGCATGCCCGGGGTGTAATGCTTGTGCTCGCCGGCCATGCGGAACAGATGACGCTTGTCGTAGTGCAGGACCTCACCGTCCGGGCGGGCCCAGAGCAGCCTGTTGCGATGGCTGCCATCAGCCGCTTCGATGATCACCGAGCCCGTCACCACCGCGTCCAGGCGCGCGGCCTGCTCGCGCAGCCAGTGATAGGTCGGGCCCTCCTCCGGTTCGGCCAGCGCGGCCGAATCCATCGAGAAGCCGGTGGTGAACATCTCGGGCAGGACGACCAGATCGGCGCCGCGCGCCTGCTCCAACAGCGTGGCAAAGCGCTCGCGATTGGCCTTGGCGTCCTGCCAGGCCAGTTCGGTCTGGATCAGCGCCAGTTCGAGGTCGGGCAAGTCGTTCAGATCGCGCATAGTCGTTGCGCTGCCTCACGCAGCGTCTCCTCCCGTTTGGCAAAGCAGAAGCGTACCAGTCGCAGGCCTTCCGGCGGCTGCTGGTAGAACACCGAGATGGGGATGGCTGCCACGCCGTGCTCGCGGGTCAGCCACTCAGCCATGGTGACGTCATCGAGCTCGGGGCGAATCGCCGAATAGTCGGCGAGCTGGAAATAGGTGCCCGCCGCCCGGGTGAAGGCGAAGCGCGAGCCAGCCAGCAGGTCGCAGAACAGGTCACGCTTGGCCTGGTAGAAGGCCGGCAGCTCCTGCACATGCTCGGGATGCGCCAGCATGTAATCCGCCAGGGCCCATTGCAGCGGGGTCACCCCGGTGAAGCTGACATATTGGTGGATCTTGCGCAGCTCGGCCGTGAGCGGCGCGGGTGCCACCACATAACCGGTCTTCCAGCCGGTGACGTGATACGTCTTGCCGAACGAGCTGACCACGAAAGCGCGCTGGTACAGTTCCTCGTGGCGCAGCACGCTGGCATGTTCGCGGCCGTCGAACACCAGATGCTCATAGACTTCGTCGCTGAGCAGGTAAAGATCGCGGCCACGCACCAGCGCAGCGAGGCGATCCAGGTCTTCAGTCCCGATCAGCGCGCCGCTGGGGTTGTGCGGCGTATTCAGCACGATCATCCGCGTGCGCGGGCCGATCGAGTCGGCCAGGCGCTGCCAGTCGATGGCGAAGTCCGGCAGCGCCAGCGGCAGGTGGATACAGGCGCCGCCAGCGAGGCGGACGGCCGGATCGTAGCTGTCATAGCAGGGGTCGAAGACGATGACCTCGTCGCCGGGCCTGACCACGGCCTGGATCGCACAGAAGATCGCCTGGGTCGCGCCTGGCGTGACAGTCACTTCGGTCGCGGCATCGACACGACGGCCGTACAGACGCGCGACCTTGCCGGCTATCTGCTCACGCAGCTGCGGCAAACCGGTCATTGGCGCGTACTGGTTGTGCCCGCTCATCACGTGCCGCCCGACCGCCTCACGCAGAGCGTCCGGCCCGTCAAAATCGGGGAAGCCCTGGGAGAGATTGAGCGCACCGGTCTCGGCGGCCAGCTGCGACATGGTAGTAAAGATGGTCGTGCCGACGTCCGGCAGCTTGCTGCTGATCATCCGTCAATCCAGAGGCGGGCAATGCCCGCCAGCAAGGTTGCGCGTGCGCCCGGCAACCGCCGGGCCGCCTCTCACCGCTTCTTGTCGCGGCGCTTCTTCTCGGCCTTCTTGTGGTGCGACATCAGCCGGCGCTTCTTGTTGACCTGGCGGTCGGTCAGCGTGTTCTTCTTGCCCTCGTAGGGGTTCTCGCCGCCCTTGTAGTCGATACGAATTGGCGTGCCCACCAGCTTGAGCACCCGCCGATAGGTGTTTTCAAGATAGCGGGTGTAGGACTTGGGTACCGCTTCGACCTGGTTACCGTGAATGACGATCAGCGGCGGGTTGGCTCCACCGAGGTGCGCATAGCGCAGCTTGATGCGCCGACCGTTGACCATCGGCGGCTGGTGCTCCTGAACCGCATCCTCGAGGATTTGCGTCAGCCGGCTGGTCGGCCAGCGAGTGACCGCAGACTTGAACGCGGCCTGTACCGACTTGTACAGGTGCCCGACGCCGGTCCCGTGCTTGGCGGAAATGAAATGGATGTCGGCGAAGTCGACGAAGAACAGCCGGCGCTCCAGCTCGGTCTTCACGTAGTCCTTCTCGCCCTGGTCCATGCCGTCCCACTTGTTCAGCGCGATGACCAGCGCCCGGCCGGTCTCGAGCACGAAGCCGAGCAGGTTGAGGTCGTGCTCGACCACACCTTCGCGGGCATCCATGACGAAGATCACCACGTTGGCGTCCTGGATCGCCTGCAGCGTCTTGACCACGGAGAACTTCTCCACCGCCTCGAAGATCTTGCCGCGGCGGCGCACGCCGGCGGTGTCGATCAGCGTGTACTTTTCCTCGTCGCGCTCGAAGGGGATGTAGATGCTGTCGCGCGTGGTGCCGGCCTGATCGTAGACGATCACCCGCTCCTCGCCGAGCATGCGGTTGACCAGCGTCGACTTGCCGACGTTGGGGCGGCCGACGATGGCGATCTTGATGCCTTCCTTCTCGCTTGGCCCCGGTTCCAGACGCGGACGCGGCTCGACTTCACCCGTTTCGCCTTCCAGTTCGCCTGGCGCTTCTTCACCGGCATCGTCTCGAGGAAACATGCCCAGCGCCTGCTCGAGCATCTGGCCGATGCCGCGGCCATGCGCAGCGGCAATCGGCAGTGCATCGCCCAGCCCCAGCGGACTGAACTCGGCGCGCGCGATGTCCGGGTCGACCGTGTCCACCTTGTTGGCCACCAGGAAGCAACGCTTGTTGCGCTTGCGCAGGTGCTCGGCGATCAACTGGTCGGCTGCGGTCAGGCCGGCACGTGAGTCGACCATGAACAGCACGGCGTCGGCCTCTTCGATGGCCTGCAGCGACTGCTCGGCCATCTTTGCGTCGATGCCCTCTTCATCGCCAGAGATGCCACCCGTGTCGATGACGATGTAGGTGCGCCCCTGCCATTTGGCCTCGCCGTACTGGCGATCCCGGGTCAGGCCGGCGTACTCGGCAACGATGGCGTCACGGCTCTTGGTCAGCCGGTTGAACAGGGTGGACTTGCCGACGTTCGGCCGCCCCACCAGGGCTATTACGGGAACCATGCGGCTCTCCACTACGATATTTCAGAAAACACGAAGGCCGCTGCAAGGCAGCGGCCACAAAATTCGGTGGCCGCCGTTTACCGGCGGCCAGCACTCGACCGATCAGTCGGCGCGGCGGATGGTCATTGCAACGAGCTTGCCCCCGTTACCGTAGACGTACAGCCAATCGCCATCGACCACCGGACGTGCGCGCACGCCATTGCTGTCGATCCGCTCGCGGGCCACGAAACGCCCGTCCACCTGGCTCAGCAGGTGTATGTAACCTTCCTTGTCACCCACCACCACATAACTGGAAAACACCGCCGGCGCCGACAGCTGCCGGCGGGCCAGCGATTCGTTACGCCACAGCGCGGTGGTCGAGCGTTCGTCGACACTCTCGACCGTGCCATCGGCCAGGCTCAGATAGACACTGCCATAACCCAGCGCCACGCCCGAATAAGTCGAGGCATCACGCTGCCAGAGCACGCGACCACTCTCCACATCGAGCGCCGCCGCGCGCCCCTGATAGGTGCCGACATACAGCGTACCGCCGGAAAGCAGCAGGCCGCCGTCGATGTCGACGACGCGCTCAAGCTCCGAACGGCCCTGCGGAATGGCAACGCGCTGCTCCCAGACCGGCAGCCCGCGTCGGGTATCCAGCGCAATGACCTTGCCGGTGGAGAGACCGGCAATAGCCAGCTGATTGGTCAGCAGCGGCGCTCCGGTACCGCGCAGAGTCAGCACAGCCGGCGCGCTCTCATAGCTCCAGCGCTGCGCGCCGGTGTCCATTTCCAACGCGATGAGGCGATCGTCCTGGGTTTGCACCAGCACGATGTCGCCGTTGATTGCCGGCGCCGACAGTACCTCGCTGCTGACCTTGCTGCGCCAGCGCTCCTCGCCGGTGGAAACATCCAGCGCAATCACGTCGCCGGAAAGCGTGCCCACCAGCACCAGGCCGTAGCCAGCGCCCACCGCTCCGGAAATGGATACGTCCAGGTCCTGCTTCCAGTTGACCTTGCCCGTCGTGCGATCCATCGAGACCACCAGGCCATCGACGTCGGCGGCGTAGATCTGCTCGCCGTACACCGCTGGCACCAGCAGGTTGTAGGTGTCCCCCTGCCCGTCCCCGATGCTGCGACTCCACACCTTGTCAAGCTGGATTTCGGCATCGAACTTGACCAGCTCGGCCGGCTCCGGCTCCTTGCTGCTGTTGCTGCTGCAACCGGCCGCGAATACGGCAGCCGCCAACAGCGCGGCAATCTTAAAGCGCATCACGCGTCTCCCTTGGCCAGATCGTCGAGCTTCAATTGCAGTCCGCCGATGGCACCGTCTTCGGCGGCCGCCTGCTTGGCCTTGGTGTAGGCAGCATGGGCTTCGTCGTCACGACCAAGCTGGACCAGCAGGTCGCCACGCAATTCTTCTCGGCTGGCGGCGAAACCGGTCGCCGCGTCACCATCGAGCAGGCGCAGCGCGTCCTCGGCCTTTTTCTGCGCCGCTAGCACACGAGCCAGACGCTGGCGCGCCAGCTCCTCGAGAGTTTTGTCGACCGGCTTGTCGACAACGCTACGCAGCTCGCTGGCCGCTTCATCCAGGCGCCCGCTCTCAACCGCCACCTTCGCCATGAACAGGCTGGCGAATTGCGCGTAATGGGTACCGCCGAATTCGTTCTTCAGTTCGCCTCCCAGACGCGCCACTTCGGCGGTATCCGGCTCGGCCGTTTCAAGCGCAGCGACCAGAAGCTGCTGATAAAGTGCAGACGCGGCCTCGGCTTGAGCGACCTGGCGGTTCTGCCAGGCCTGCCAGCCAAACACCAGCACGAGGGCCAGCGCACCACCGAACAGCAGCGGTTTACCGTTGCGCTGCCACCATTCCCTGATCTGCGCGAGTTGTTCTTCTTCGGTACCCGAGGTCACACCGTCACTCCTTCCATTCGCTTAGTTCAGCCCTGCTCGAGGCAGGCAGCCAGACGCTCGGGCAGAGCATCCCAGGCAATGTTCTGTTGTTCGCTGTCGTCGCGCAGCGGCTTGAACCCTACCATGCGTGACGCCAGTTCGTTCTCTCCGAGAATCAGCGCAAAACGTGCGCCGCTCTTGTCGGCCTTCTTGAACTGGCTCTTGAAGCTGCCACCGCCGGCATTGACCAGCAGGCGCAATCCGGGCAGCGCGTCGCGCAACCGCTCCGCAAGCGCCAGGGCGCTCAGCTCGGCTGCTTCGCCGAAGGCGCAGATGTAGGCGTGGGGTTCACGGCAGAGGCTCGCCGGGACCAGCTCCAGCGTCTCCAGCAGGAGCACCAGGCGCTCTACCCCCATGGCGAAACCCACACCTGGAGTCGGCCTGCCGCCGAACTGGCCGACCAGCCCGTCGTAGCGCCCGCCCGCACAGACGGTCCCCTGGGCGCCGAGCTTGTCGGTGACCCACTCGAAAACCGTACGGCCATAGTAATCCAGGCCACGCACCAGCTTGGGATTGATCTCATAGGCGATACCAACGGCGTCGAGGCGTGCCTTGAGTCCCTCGAAGTGCGCCCGCGACTCTTCGTCCAGGTAGTCGGCCAGAGTTGGCGCATCGGCCAGCAGCGCCTGGGTCTGGGCGTTCTTGCTATCGAGGATGCGCAGCGGATTGGTGCTCAGCCGGCGCTGACTGTCCTCATCCAGCTGATCGAAGCGTTGCTGCAGATAGGCGACCAGAGCATCGCGGTAACGTGCACGCGCCTCGCTGGAACCAAGACTGTTGAGCTGCAAGGTGACCGCATCGGCCATGCCGAGGCGCTGCCACAGCCTTGCCGTAAGCACGATGAGTTCGGCGTCGACATCAGGGCCGGGCTGATTGAACACCTCGACACCGATCTGGTGAAACTGGCGATAACGACCCTTCTGGGGCTTCTCGTAACGGAACATCGGCCCGGTGTACCAGAGCTTCTGGACCTGACCGCCACCGGTCATGCCATGCTCGAGTACAGCACGCACGCAGCCGGCGGTGCCTTCCGGCCGAAGGGTCAACGACTCGTCGTTGCGATCGCGAAAGGTGTACATCTCTTTGTCGACGACGTCGGTCCCTTCACCGATGCCGCGCGCGAACAGCTCGGTGTACTCGACGATCGGCAGACGGATCTCGCTGTAGCCGTACGCTTCCAGCAGCTCGGCGAAAGTGCCCTCGAGGTAACGCCAGACCGGAGTCTGGGCAGGCAGGATGTCGTTCATGCCACGAATGGCTTGCAGGGTCTTGCTCAAAGGTAATCCTTGAAATCAGCTGCGGGCGATCAGCGCCGCGTCGGCTTCCAGCTTCTCCGCGGCCTTGCGCCGGATCAGCTGCTCCAATTCGTCCACCAGGGCCTCGTTACCGAGCTTCTGGGCCGGCTTGCCATCGATGTAGACAAGGTTGTTCGGGCTGCCGCCAGTCAGGCCGACATGGGCCTCCTTCGCTTCGCCGGGCCCGTTGACCACGCAGCCAATGACCGCCACGTCCAGCGGAACCAGCAGATCGTCCAGCCGCCCTTCCAGCTCGTTCATGGTCTTGACCACGTCGAAGTTCTGCCGGGAGCAGCTCGGGCAGGCGATGAAGTTGATGCCACGCGAGCGCAAACGCAGCGACTTGAGAATGTCGAAGCCGACCTTGATCTCCTCGACCGGGTCGGCCGCCAGCGAGATGCGAATGGTGTCACCAATGCCTTCGGCGAGCAGCATGCCCAGGCCGACGGCGGATTTCACCGTACCCGAGCGCAGGCCACCGGCCTCGGTGATGCCCAGATGCAGCGGCTGTTCGATCTGCGTGGCAAGTAACCGGTAGGCTTCTACGGCCATGAACACGTCAGAGGCCTTCACGCTGACCTTGAAGTCCTGGAAGTTCAGACGGTCCAGGTGCTCCACGTGGCGCAAAGCCGATTCCACCAGCGCCGCGGGAGTCGGCTCACCGTATTTTTTCTGCAGGTCCTTTTCCAGCGAGCCCGCGTTCACACCGATACGAATCGGAATGCCCTTGTCACGTGCCGCCTCGACCACGGCACGCACGCGCTCTTCGCGGCCGATGTTGCCAGGGTTGATGCGCAGGCAATCGACGCCGAGTTCGGCCACGCGCAAGGCGATCTGGTAATCGAAGTGGATGTCCGCCACCAGAGGAACCCGAACCTGCTGCTTGATCTTGCCGAAGGCTTCGGCCGCGTCCATCGAAGGGACAGATACGCGCACGATGTCCGCGCCGGCGTCTTCCAATCGACGGATCTGCGCCACGGTGGCGTCAACGTCGCAGGTCTCGGTATTGGTCATGCTCTGCACGGAGATGGGGGCATCCCCTCCGACGGCGACATTGCCGACCCAGATCTTGCGCGACTGGCGGCGTTTGATTGGCGACTCACTATGCATCGTTACTGTCCGAGCGTGAGGCGAGCAGTCTCGCCACGAATGAACGGGCTGACGTCGACGGGGTTGCCGTTATAGGTCAATACCGCGCCACGCGCAAAGCCCAGGTGCACGTTCAACGGCGCCGTTCCGACGACGGTACGCTCGCTGCCGGCCTTGCCTACCGTGCTGAGCAACTGGCGACCGTCCGCTGCGGTCACGCGGACCCAGCAGTCAGCGACGAAGCGAAGCTCCAGACGGCCTTCACCATCCTCCAACTGTGCAGCACCGGACTGCTGCGCGCCCTCTGCTGCAGCCATTTCGGCCTGCGCCGGCGAAGCGGCTTCAGCTTGTTCAGCCGGCTGGGGGGCGACCGGCTGTGAAGGCGAATCTACCGCGGAGCTCTCGACGCTGGATGGCTCCGCCGCAGCCTCGGCGCTTGCGGCCTGTGCCTGGTCATTGGCCAGTTCCTCCACGGCGCCGGGGACAGCGAGCACTTCGGCGTCGTCCGTTGCGGGCGCAGGCGACAGAGGCAACGCGCCCTCGTCAACCTCCTGATCGTCCGGGTCTTCGAGCACATGGACCTGGGTCGTGCCGTCGGCACTCTCGACTTCGATGCGTTCCAGGGCACTTACCGGTGCTGCCGCGTCGTCACGTCCCGAACGTTCCTGCCACCAGTAGAGACTGGCGCCGACCAGCAACAGAAGAAGAAGAAAACCGAACACACGCATGACACTGCGCGAGAGACGGCCGGGCTCTTCGATGCGCCCCAGGCTCTGCACCGTGCTGCTGCCGGTGGCCTCGGTGCCGGTGTAGCGGTCGAACTCGTTGACCAGGCGATTGGGATCAAGCTCGAGCAACTTGGCGTAAGCCCGGACGTAGCCGCGGGCGAAGGTATGCCCGGGCAGGCGACCAAAGTCGCCAGCCTCGATGTGCTCGACCGACCGCGTAGGCAGGTTGAGCCGCTGGGCCACCAACTGCAGGGACCACCCTTTCTGCTCGCGAGCCACTCGCAGGGTTTCGCCCGGGTTGCCCCCCATCTGGCTCATGGGTTCGTGTTCAGGCGCACTCATCGTTGCTCCGATAGGAATTGCTTGTACTCGGATGTGCCTGGATACAGTCGTTTCAACTGCAAGGCCAGACTGGCGGCGCGATCCCGGTCACCATGGATGTTTGCCAATCGAATGCCGAGCAAAAGGCTGCGGGCGTTCTGCTCGGACAGCGCACTGAAATCATCGTAATAGCGCTTGGCCGGCACGTACTCGCCGGACTCGTAGGCAAGCATCGCCAGCTCGAGCAGAGCCCCGGGTTGGCGGCTGTCCAGTCGCAGCGAGCGGTTGAAGTACATCTCCGCCTCCTCTGGCTGCGACAACCTGAGCGCGGTCATCCCCATGTTCTGGAATACCCGCGCGCGCTCGGGATACATGTTGTCCTCGGAGGCCTGGCTGAAGCGCTCCATGGCGTCCTGGTAGCGGCCCTGCTCGAACAGAAAGCTGCCATAGTTGTTGAGGATGCGGGCATCGCGCCGGGCCGACAGCGCTTCGCGATAATGCTTGTCGGCCAGCGCGTTCTCCATCTCGGTCTGGAACACCAGCGCCAGCGCAGCATGCGCGTCAGCACTATGCGGGTCTATCTCCAGCGCCTTGCGTAGCGGGGTCTTGGCGCGGGCGGTAGCGCCCTGGCGAAGATAACCCAGGCCAAGCTGGATATAGGCGTCACGGGCCTGGCTACGGCCCTCTTCGGTTTTCAGCGGGTCGACGCTTCCCGTCGACACGCAGCCGGCCATCCAGCCGGCGAACAAAATGATCAGCGCAAGGCGCAGAGCCATCGATATCCCCTCAGGATCGATTCGAAACAGAACGCGCGGTAGCGGAGTCGTCGTGGAGTTCACGCACGGCAATGTAACGCTCGCTGCGACGCGTGCGGTCGAGTACCTGACCGACCAGCTGCCCGCAGGCGGCGTCGATATCCTCGCCACGGGTGGTACGCACGGTCACATTGTGCCCACCTTTGTGGAGGATGTCCTGGAAGCGGCGAATCGCATTGTTGCTCGGCCGCTCATATCCCGAATGAGGGAACGGATTGAATGGGATCAGATTGATCTTGCAAGGGATATCCGCGAGCAAGATGATCATCTGCTCGGCATGCTCGGGCTGATCGTTCACGCCCTTGAGCAAGGTGTACTCGATGGTCAGTACACGCTTTTCGCCCAGCCGCGAGATATAGCGCTTGCAGGCTGCCAGCAGCATGTCCAGCGGATACTTGCGATTGATCGGCACCAGCTGGTCGCGCAGCGGATCATTCGGTGCGTGGAGCGACAAGGCCAGCGAGACGTCGATCACCTTCGCCAGCTCGTCGATCATCGGCACCACGCCCGACGTGGACAAGGTGACCTTGCGCTTGGAAATGCCGTAGCCAAGGTCATCCATCATGATCTGCATGGCTGCCACGACATTGTCGAAATTGAGCAACGGCTCCCCCATTCCCATCATCACCACGTTGGTGATGGCGCGATCGATCTTCGCCGGAACGGTGCCGAAGGATTTGTTGGCAATCCAAACCTGGCCGATCACTTCGGCAGCGGTAAGGTTGCTGTTGAAGCCCTGCTTGCCGGTGGAGCAGAAGCTGCAATCCAGCGCGCAGCCGGCCTGCGAGGACACACAAAGCGTGCCGCGGCCGTTTTGCGGGATGTAGACCGTCTCAACGCAGCTGCCCGAGGCCACGCGAACCACCCACTTGCGGGTGCCATCGCTGGAAATGTCCTCACTGACGATCTCGGGCCCACGTATCTCGGCACAGGCCTTGAGCTTTTCGCGCAAGGCCTTGCCGAGGTTACTCATGGCGTCGAAATCATCGACGCCAAAATGGTGAATCCACTTCATGACCTGGCCGGCCCGGAAGCGCTTCTCGCCGATCGACTCGAAGAACTGTTCCAGTTGCAGCTGGGTCAGGCCCAGCAGATTGGTCTTGCCGGTTTCGCTAGTCATTGGATTCACCTGCGCTCACTCAGCGAATGCGATCGCACAGCTCGGTGGCGGAGAAGAAGTAAGCGATCTCGCGAGCAGCCGAGGCCTCGGAGTCGGAGCCATGCACGGCGTTCTCGTCGATGGAAACGGCGAAATCGGCGCGAATGGTGCCGGCGGCAGCTTCCTTCGGGTTGGTGGCGCCCATCAGCTCACGGTTCTTGGCGACAGCGTTCTCACCTTCCAGAACCTGAACGATGACCGGACCGGAGGTCATGAAAGCGACCAGATCCTTGAAGAAGCCGCGCTCCTTGTGCTCGGCGTAGAAGCCGGCAGCCTCGCGCTCGGACAGCTGAACCATCTTCGAAGCGACGACGCGCAGGCCGGCCTTCTCGAAACGAGTGGTGATTTCACCGATAACGTTCTTGGCGACAGCGTCCGGCTTGATGATGGAGAAGGTGCGTTGCAGGGCCATTTATGGACTCCAGAGAGATGGGTTGATGCAAATGAATAAACCCGCGAATCATACGCGGGTTCAGGTCAAAACATAAGGGCAGGCGACTGACCGACTGCGACGTCGGCGGCTGCCCTGCTCCGACTAATCGGCTTCCTCGATCCAGGCCGCCTGGATCGCCTCGAGGACTTTTTCGCCGCCGCGCTGCGGATCATCGGCGAATTCCGGGAGCGCCAGGACCCATTGATGCAGCTCGACGAAATTGGCGTAGCGAGGATCTACCTCAGGGCGCGTTTCGGCCAGCTGGATGGCGATTTCCAGCACGTCGTTCCATTTCAGACTCATCTTGCGCCCTGCCTCAGTGACCTTCGGAAACCTGATTGATGGTGTACTTGGGAATCTCGACTACCAGGTCCTTCTCGGCGACCACCGCCTGACAGGAAAGACGCGAGTGCGGCTCCAGCCCCCAGGCCTTGTCCAGCATATCGTCCTCAAGCTCGTCGGACGGCTCAAGGGAGTCGAACCCTTCGCGGACCACCACATGACAAGTGGTACAGGCACAGGACTTCTCACACGCATGCTCGATGTCGATGCCGTTGCGCAGCGCGGCATCGAGCACGGTCTCACCGGCACTGGCCTCGATGACAGCGCCCTCAGGGCAGTGATCGGCATTGGGCAGAAATACGATCTGCGGCATCATCATTCCTCGATATCGTTGAGCCGCCGGCCGGCCAGCGCCGCCTTGACGGTGGAATCCAGCCGACGCGCGGCGAAGGCATCAGTAATCTGCGTCAGGCGCCGGGTCTGCTGCTCGATCGCGGCGGCGTCCTGACTATCGAGCAGCGCACGCAACTCGGCCATCTGCGCCTCGATCGCCACGCGCTCTTCGTCATCAAGCAGGCGATCGCCGTCGGCCGCGACCGCCGCCTCGACCGCCTCGAGCAGGCGCTGGGCATCAACCTGGTGTTCACGCAGCGCTCGTGCCTGCTTGTCGCTCCCCGCACTGCGGAACGAGTCTTCGAGCATCCGCGCGATCTCGCCATCCGTCAGCCCGTACGACGGCTTGACCTGAACGCTTGCCTCGACACCCGAGGACAGCTCGCGCGCCGAGACGCTCAGCAGGCCGTCGGCATCCACCTGGAAGGTCACACGAATCTTCGCCGCCCCTGCCACCATTGGCGGAATTCCGCGCAATTCGAAACGCGCCAGGGAGCGGCAATCGGCGATCAGCTCGCGCTCACCCTGCAGCACATGGATCATCATGGCCGTCTGGCCATCCTTGTAGGTGGTGAAATCCTGCGCGCGGGCGACGGGAATCGTGGTATTGCGCGGGATGATCTTTTCCATCAGCCCGCCCATCGTTTCCAGCCCCAGGGAAAGCGGGATGACGTCCAGCAGCAGCAGCTGGTCGCCATCGCGATTGTTGCCAGCCAGCGTTTCGGCCTGAATGGCGGCGCCGATGGCCACGACCTCGTCGGGATCGATGTCGGTCAGGGGCTCGAGACCGAACAGCTCGCCGACCATGCGGCGAACATAGGGCACACGCGTCGAGCCGCCGACCATGACGACAGCGGTAACCTCTTCAAGCTCGACCCCAGAGTCGCGAACCGCACGACGACAAGCCTTGAGGCTGCGCGCCACGAACGGCTCGATCAGCGACTCGAAGGCCTGACGCGTCAGCACGCCCCGCCAATCACCATAAGCGACCTCGACGGCAGCCGAGTCGCTGAGCTGCTCCTTGGCGTCGCACGCCACCCTGAGCAAAGCCCGTTGCGCACTGGGCGGCAGATCGGAGGAACCACCTGACTGCTGCAGAATCCAGCCAGCGATCGCGTGATCGAAGTCGTCGCCACCGAGCGCGGTGTCTCCGCCGGTCGCCAGCACCTCGAAGACACCCTTGGTCAGCCTGAGGATGGAGATATCGAACGTGCCCCCACCCAGGTCGTAGATCGCAACGACGCCCTCAGCCTGACGATCGAGTCCGTAGGCGACCGCGGCGGCCGTCGGCTCATTGAGCAGACGCAGGACATTCAACCCGGCGATACGCGCGGCATCCTTGGTTGCCTGTCGCTGGGCATCATCGAAATAGGCCGGAACGGTAATGACGGCACCGACCAGGTCACCGCCAAGTGTCTGCTCGGCCCGCTGACGCAAGCTGCGAAGAATCTCGGCGGAAATCTCGACAGGACTCTTCGGCCCCTGAACCGTCTCGATGAACGGCATCTGCGACTCGCCTTCGGCAAAGCGATAAGGCAGCTGGACGCCCAATTGCTTGACGTCGGCCAATCCGCGCCCCATCAGGCGCTTGACCGAGATGATCGTGTTGAACGGATCGATGGCCGCCGCCTGACGTGCAACGGCACCGACCTCCACGCCATCAGGACGGTAACGCACCGCCGACGGCAGGATCACCTCGCCTTGCGAATCAGGCAGCGGAGCCGTGACACCGCTACGCAAGGCAGCAACCAGCGAGTTGGTGGTTCCAAGGTCGATACCGACGGCCAGCCGGCGCTGGTGCGGCTGCGGGCTCTGTCCGGGCTCAGCAATCTGAAGTAGGGCCATAGCTATCTGATGTCGGGCACGGCGACGAGCGCCGTGCGGGTTAATCGTCGAGACGCTCTTCCAGTTCGCGTACTTCCTGGGAAAGCTTGTCGAGAAACTGCATGCGTCGAACCATGCGCTCAGCGGCTTCGCGCTGGGCCGGCTCCTGCCAAAGCGCAGCGAAGCGCTCATTGAGCGCCGCCTGAGCCTGCCTGAGCTGTGCCTTGAAGGCGGCCACCCCGGCAAGGTCGGCGCTATCCTGCAGATCCTCAAGCTCTTCGCGCCATTGCATCTGCTGCATAAGAAACTCGGGATCCTGAACCGTCGTTTCCAACGGCACCTCGTGACCTTCCAACGCCAGCAGGTAGCGAGCCCGACGCGTCGGACTCTTGAGCGTCTGGAAGGCGTCGTTCAGGTTCGCCGAGCGCTCCAGTGCCTGACGCTGCTCAGCCTCGCTCGCATCGGCGAAACGATCCGGATGCATCTGTCTGGCCAGCTCGCGATAACGGGCTGCGAGTTGATCCAGGTCGAGATCGAAGGCGGGGCTGAGATCGAACAGCGCAAAATGGCAGGGTCTACCCACAGGCGCCTCAGACATTGAAGCTCTCACCGCAACCGCACTCGCCGCGCACGTTGGGGTTGTTGAACTTGAAGCCCTCGTTCAGCCCTTCACGCACGAAGTCGAGCTCGGTGCCGTCCAGATAGACCAGGCTCTTGGGGTCGATGATCACCTTCACGCCGTGACTCTCGAACACCACATCCTCCGGCGCCGCCTCGTCAACGAACTCGAGCACGTAGGCCAGACCGGAGCAGCCAGTGGTTCGCACACCCAGCCGAATACCGTCGCCCTTGCCACGCCCATCCAGGGAGCGCCGGACGTGGGATGCCGCCGCAGGCGTCATGGTGATAGCCATCGATACCTCCTCAGAGCAGACCTTTCTTCTCGCGATAGTCGCGCACGGCCGCCTTGATCGCGTCTTCTGCCAATACCGAGCAATGGATCTTCACCGGCGGCAGGGCGAGCTCTTCGGCAAGCTGAGTGTTCTTGATCAACTCGGCCTCTTCCAGGGTCTTGCCTTTCATCCACTCGGTGGCCAGGGAACTGGAGGCAATCGCCGAGCCGCAGCCGTAGGTCTTGAACTTGGCGTCTTCAATCACGCCTTGCTCGTTGACCTTGATCTGCAGGCGCATGACATCACCACACGCGGGCGCGCCGACCATACCGGTACCGATGTTGGGGTCTTCCGCATCGAACTTGCCGACGTTGCGCGGATTCTCGTAGTGGTCGATGACCTTGTCACTGTAAGCCATGGTGCAATCCTCTCTCTAAGACGCTCGCGTTCCGCTCAGTGGGCTTGCCACTGCACTTTGGAAATGTCGACGCCGTCTTTGTACATATCCCAAAGCGGCGAAAGCTCGCGGAGCTTGTTCACCGCCTCGCAAACCTTGCTTGCTGCGTAGTCGATTTCCTCTTCGGTCGTGAAGCGACCAAACGAGAAGCGAATCGAACTGTGCGCCAGCTCGTCGTTACGCCCAAGGGCGCGCAGTACATAGGAAGGCTCCAGCGACGCCGAGGTACAGGCAGAACCGGACGACACCGCAAGATCCTTGAGCGCCATGATCAGCGACTCGCCTTCGACGTAGTTGAAGCTCAGGTTGAGGTTGTGAGGCACACGGGCCGTCATGCTGCCGTTGATGTAGAGCTCTTCCAGCGCCTCGACCTTGCGCAGGAACCGATCGCGCAGGCCGCGGAGCCGCTCGTTCTCCTGTGCCATCTCCTCCTTGGCGATGCGAAAGGCCTCGCCCATGCCGACCAACTGGTGGGTCGCCAGGGTACCCGAGCGCATGCCGCGCTCATGGCCACCGCCGTGCATCTGCGCTTCGAGGCGAACACGCGGCTTGCGACGCACATACAGAGCGCCAACCCCTTTGGGCCCGTAGGTCTTGTGTGCCGAGAACGACATCAGGTCGACCTTCATCTTTTCCAGGTCGATCTCGACCTTGCCAGTGGACTGGGCCGCATCAACATGGAAGAGAATCCCGCGCGACCGGGTCAGTTCGCCGATGGCAGTGATGTCGTTGATCGTGCCGATCTCGTTGTTCACATGCATGACCGAAACCAGCACGGTGTCGTCACGCAGCGCTGCCTCGACCATCGCCGGCGTGATGATGCCGTCCTCGCCCGGCTCGATGTAGGTTACCTCGAACCCCTCTCGCTCGAGCTGGCGAGTGGTGTCCAGAACTGCCTTGTGCTCGATCTTCGTGGTAACGATGTGCTTGCCCTTGGAGGCGTAGAAGTGCGCCACACCCTTGATGGCCAGGTTATCCGACTCGGTCGCACCGGACGTCCAGACAATCTCCCGCGGATCGGCATTGACCAGCTCGGCAACCTGCCGACGCGCATTCTCCACCGCCTCTTCGGCCTTCCAGCCGAACAGGTGGGAGCGCGACGCCGGGTTACCGAAGTTACCCTCGGTGGTCAGGCATTCGACCATCTTGGCGGCGACGCGAGGATCGACCGGTGTTGTCGCGGAATAATCCAGGTAAATCGGCAACTTCATGGAGTGTCTCCTATCAGGCGAACGCCCGGCTCATTCAACGGCCGACGTTTCGATCTTATCCAGAGGCGCAGCGCCCCCGTTGGCCCGGCGCATATCTTGACGCAGGGCAACCTGCTGTACGTCTTGGCGATTGACCAGGTCCGCCAGGCTTATGCCACTCAAGAACTCATGGATCCGCTGACTGAGGTCGCACCACAGATGATGAGTGAGGCAGGTATCGCCAGAGTGGCATCCGCCCAACCCCTGGCAGCGAGTGGCATCGACAGACTCGTTGACTGCATCGATCACTTGCGCGACCTGAATGCCGGCCATGTCTCGCGACAGCTGATAACCGCCACCGGGGCCGCGGACGCTCGTCACCAGACTGCCGCGGCGCAACTTGGCGAACAACTGCTCAAGGTAGGAAAGCGAGATCCCCTGCCGCTCGGAAATATCGGCAAGGGATACCGGACCATGCTGCGCATGCAGCGCCAGATCAAGCATGGCGGTAACGGCATAACGGCCTTTAGTGGTCAATCGCATCGGCTTGCACCAGGCATCACGGTTTGGTGCGATTATGCTATTCCCGAGTATTAAGGTCAACTATAAGACCTATTACCATAGTCGGGTATTGAACGAGCCGGGCCGCTCAATCACCACTCGCCCTATGCAGGCGGCGCGCATGATAGCAGCCCAGCGCCGGCGATGCTCAAGCCGACGGACCGTTTTCCTTTGGCTGAACTTCAGCAAAATCCTCGTCACGCAGCTCCGGGAGCTCTTTGGCGCAATAGTCGCTGCCGAGGGCCTTCAGCGCACCGCACATACCCTCGAGGCGCTCCTCGACGGCCTGCATGTGATCGAGCAGCTGGCCGATGGCCCGTGAGACCGGGTCCGGCATATCGCCACTGACGCCATAGGCATCGAAGCCGATCTTCTCAGCCATGGCCTTGCGCCGTGCTTCCTGCTCGTCATCGGCCTTGGCGATAATGCGCCCGGGAATGCCGACAGCCGTCGCGCCGGCCGGAACTGCGCGCGTCACCACCGCATTGGAGCCGATCTTCGCACCGGCCCCAACCGTGAACGGACCGAGGATCTTCGCACCGGCCCCGACGATGACTCCATCCTCCAGGGTCGGGTGGCGCTTGCCCTTGTTCCAGCTGGTACCCCCCAGCGTGACCCCGTGGTAGAGCGTGACATCATCGCCGATTTCGGCCGTTTCGCCGATGACGATGCCCATACCATGGTCGATGAAGAATCGGCGCCCGATTCTTGCGCCCGGATGAATCTCGATGCCGGTCAACCAGCGCGCAAGATTGGAGGACATGCGCGCCAGCCACTTCCAGTCATGCTGCCAGAGCCAATGGGACGCGCGATGGATCCAGATGGCATGCAACCCCGGGTAACAGGTCATCACTTCGAATGCATTACGTGCCGCCGGGTCGCGATGGAATACGCTCTGGATATCTTCACGCATGCGTTCGAACATCATTCCTTTCTCCGCTTGTGCGGCTCGCCGCGGGCCGCCTTCTGTGTCTCGGTCAGGATACCGCGCAAAATGTTCATTTCCAGCTTGGTAATGCCGCTTCGGCCATAGAGCCGACGCAGCCTGGGCATGAGGTGGCGCGGCTTTTGCGGATCGAGAAAGCCAATCTCGATCAGCGTCTGCTCGAGATGCCCGAAGTAGTGCTCCAGCTCATCCACGGTCACCGGTTGCGTATCGAGCATGGCCGTCGTTTCCAGCTTTTCGCTCTTGGTAGGCCGCCCCTGGGCTGCCAGCCAAGTCATGCGCACCTCGTAGGTCAGAACCTGCACCGCTGCCGCAAGATTGAGCGAGCCGAACTCGGGATCGGACGGGATGTGCACGTGGTACTGACAGCGCTGCAGCTCCTCGTTGGTCAGCCCGGCGTACTCGCGACCGAAGACGAGCGCGACCTCCCCCCCCTGCCCCGCCTGCTCCAGACTGACCGAAGCGCACTCGCGCGGATCGAGCAACGGCCAGGGAATACGCCGGTCGCGCGCGCTGGTGCCGAGCACCAGACTGCAGCCCGCCAGAGCCTCCTCAAGCGTATCGACCACCTGGGCATTGTCGAGGATATCGGTTGCACCAGAGGCGCGGGCAATCGCATCGGAGCTCGGAAAGTCCTCTGGCTGCACGAGCACCAGGCGCGACAGCCCCATGTTCTTCATGGCGCGCGCAGCGCCGCCAATGTTGCCGGCATGACTGGTATTGACCAGCACCACTCGAATGTTGTGTAACGACACCTTCGTTCCCGCCCGAAAAAGAAGCGCTGCAGCTTACCGCAAAGCGTCGGCCTCACGCACCGCGTACCGCACCGACCACCTCGTTGGGCGCTACATGTACGGAGCCTTTCCTGATATGATTTCCGGCTTTCTTTAAACGACCAGGTAAAGTTTCATGCAGCCCATGCTGAATATCGCGCTGCGCGCCGCCCGCAGCGCTGGCGAACTGATTGTCCGTTCCACCGAGCGCCTGGACGTGATCTCGGTGAACGAGAAGGAAGCCAAGGACTACGTGAGCGAAATCGACCGCGCCGCTGAGCAGGTCATTGTCAACGCGCTGCGCAAGGCCTATCCGAACCACGGCATTCTGGCCGAAGAAGGCGGCGCGCTCGAAGGCAGCGGCGACGGCGCCGACTACCAGTGGATCATCGACCCACTCGACGGCACCACCAACTTCGTGCGCGGCGTCCCTCACTATGCAGTCAGCATCGCGTGCAAATATCGTGGCCGCCTGGAACATGCAGTGGTGCTCGACCCGGTGCGCCAGGAGGAATTCACGGCGAGCCGTGGACGTGGCGCCGCGCTGAATGGCCGCCGCCTGCGGGTCAGCTCACGCAAGAGCCTGGAAGGCGCCCTGCTGGGTACCGGCTTTCCCTTCCGCGATGGGCAGCTGGACAACCTCGACAGCTACCTCAACATGTTCCGTGCCCTGGTTGGACAGACCGCCGGCCTGCGCCGTGCCGGCGCTGCCAGCCTCGACCTGGCCTACGTGGCGGCCGGCCGCTTTGACGCCTTTTGGGAGTTCGGCCTGTCCGAGTGGGACATGGCCGCTGGTGCCCTCCTGATCCAGGAAGCAGGCGGACTCGTGAGCGACTTCGCGGGCGGCCACGAATTCCTCGAAAAGGGCCAGATCGTCGCCGGCAACGTCAAATGCTTCAAAGCTGTGCTGACGGCTATCCAGCCGCATCTCACGCCCTCAATGAAGCGCTGATCTCCATACAGAAGCGTTAGCGCAGAAACAGAAAGCCCCGGCCAAGTGACCGGGGCTTTCTGTTTACAGCAGCCTCGCCGAAGCGACCTGCCATCGATCACTGTTGTGCCAGCACCAACTGGCCATCCTTTACCGGAATCTGTGCGCCGGGCTCACGATCCATGCGGACCTGGCCCACTTTGCCATCAAGGTCATAACGGACGTTATAGCCGACGACCTTGTCGTGGCTGTCCATGACCGTATCGCAGCGCGTCTCCGTCGTGGTGTAGGTACTGTTGCGCTGCATCCGTTCCTGCACCTGGTTGCCGGCGTAACCGCCGCCTACCGCGCCCGCGACCGTGGCGATCTTCTTACCGGTGCCGCCACCGATCTGGTTACCCAGCAGGCCGCCCACCACAGCCCCGACGGCCGTACCGGCGATACGATGCTGATCCTGAACAGGCTTCTGCCGTGTAACGGTTACATCGCGACAGACTTCGCGCGGCGTTCTGACAGTTTCCTTGATTGGCTCGACCGCGAGCACCTCGGCAAACTGCGGTCCCCGATCAACCAGGCTGTAGGTGGCGAACGCACCACCTGCCGTCGCCACCACCGCGCCCAGCGCGGCACCCACCATCATCGACTTGTTCATCGCAACTTCTCCTGCGCCATATGGCGGCGCCCTGCTCGCCGCTAGGACAAGCAGGGCAGCGAGAAGTTCATGGACGCTCGTCGACTTCCTCCACCGCAGGCGGTATCAGGTCATCGCGCGTGAGCTTGAGCCAGATGAGGAACAGGCTGGCGATATAAACCGACGAATAGGTACCCGCGCCAACGCCCACCATCAACGCCAGCGAGAAACCCCACAGGTTCTCGCCACCAAAGACCATCAGCGCAAGAATTGCGAGCATGGTCGAGATCGAGGTCGCCAACGTCCGCAGCAGCGTCTGCGTCGTGGAAATGTTGATGTTGTCGATCAGCTCGGTCTTGCGCAGCACGCGAAAATTCTCGCGGATACGGTCGAACACCACGATGGTGTCGTTTAGCGAATAACCGATCACGGCCAGTACCGCGGCGAGCACGGTCAGATCGAACGTGATCTGAAACAGCGAGAACACCCCAAGCACCACGATGACATCGTGAAACAGCGATACCACCGCGCCGAAACCGAACTTCCACTGGAAGCGGAAGGCCACGTAGACCAGGATCCCAGCCAGCGCGAGCAGCATGCCGAGCCCACCCTGGTCACGCAGCTCCTCGCCAACTGCAGGCCCGACGAACTCGACCCGTTTGACCGCCACCGAGGCACCGGCATCGGCCCGCTGCAGCGCCTCGGCGACACGCTGACCAAGCAGCGGGTCATCGCCAGGCATGCGAACCAGCACATCGGTGGTCGCACCAAAGCTCTGCACGACCGCACTTCCGTAGCCAGCCTCCCCCAACTGCGCACGGACAGTGTCCAGCGCAACGGGCTGTTCGTAGCTCAGCTCGATGAGCGTGCCGCCCGTGAAGTCCAAGCCGAAATTCAGCCCTCTCGTCACCAGACTAACGAGCGAGACAATGGTCACCAGCACCGTCAGGGCGAACGCCACGTGACGAATACCCATGAAGTTGATTACGCGCTTCATCGTCACAACCCCTTAGATCCACAGCTTCTTGAGATCGCGGCCGCCATAGATCAGGTTGACCATGGCGCGCGTCACGATGACAGCGGTAAACATCGACGTGAGAATGCCCAGCGACAGCGTCACCGCGAAGCCCTTGATCGGCCCGGTTCCCATCGCGAACAGAATGGCCCCAACCAACAGGGTAGTGACGTTGCCGTCGACGATGGCCGAAAGGGCCCGATCGAAACCTTCATGGATCGCGCGCTGCACCGACATGCCATTCGCCAGCTCTTCGCGAATGCGCGAGAAGATCAGCACGTTCGCATCGACCGCCATGCCCATGGTCAGCACGATGCCGGCGATACCCGGCAGGGTGAGCGTTGCGTTGAGGATCGACATCAGCGCGGTCAGTACGATCATGTTGAACAGCAGGGCCGCCGTTGCGAGCAAGCCGAAGAACTTGTAGATCGCCACGATGAACAGCGCGACGAACAGGAAGCCCCATAGAGCCGCCTCGACGCCGAGCTCGATGTTCTCGGCGCCCAGGCTCGGGCCGATGGTGCGCTCCTCGGCGAAGTACATGGGCGCCGCCAGACCGCCGGCGCGCAACAGCAAAGCGAGCTCGGACGACTCACCCTGGCCGTCCAGACCGGTGATCCGGAACTGACTGCCGAGCGGCGACTGAATCGTTGCCAGGCTGATGATCTTCTTTTCTTCCTGGAAGGTCTCGATGCGCTTTTCCTGCTCGACGCCATCCACCACCTCGCGCACATAGCGCGTGACCGGCTTCTGCTCGATGAAGATAACCGCCATGCTGCGTCCGACGTTGTTGCGCGTCGCACGGTTCATCAGGTCACCACCGTGACCGTCGAGACGAATATTTACCTGCGGCCGGCCGTTCTCGTCATAGCTGGCCTGAGCATCGGTCACCTGGTCGCCGGTGATGATCAGGGTGCGTTCGAGATCCACCGGCGGCCGGCCCGGCTCGCGGAATTCGAAGCTCTCGGTGGACGCACGCGGCGCATCCGGCTCCGCCGCCAGGCGGAACTCGAGGTTGGCCGTCTTGCCGAGGATGCGCTTGGCTTCCGCCGTGTCCTGCACACCAGGGAGCTCGACAACGATCCGATTGGCACCCTGGCGCTGCACCAACGGCTCGGCGACGCCGAGCTCGTTGACCCGGTTGCGAACCGTAGTGAGGTTCTGCTTGATCGAGTATTCACGAATCTCGGCGAGCTTTGCCTCGGAGAGGTTGAGCGTAAGCACCTGCAGATTGTTGCGCGGCGCAACATTCATCTGGAAGTCGTTGTAGTTCTTGCGAATCAGGCCCTGCGCTTCGCTCGCGGTCGCCTCGTCAGCGAAGCCGAGCTGAATGACGCCTTTCTGGCCCGGCAGGCTGCGATAGCGCACACGCTCCTTGCGCAGCAGGCTCTTGATCTCACCCTCGTAGACATTCAGCCGGGTATCGATGGCCTTCTGCATGTCCACCTCGAGCAGGAAGTGCACCCCACCAGAGAGATCCAGCCCGAGTTTCATCGGGCTCGCCCCGAGGTTGCGCAGCCATTCGGGCGTGGTCGGGGCCAGGTTCAGGGCCACCACGAAGCTATCGCCCAGTGCGCGCCGCACGATGTCCTTGGCCGGCAGCTGATCATCCTGCTGCTGCAAGCGCAGCAGCCCCTGGCTGCCGGTCTCGGAAAGCTTGGTCGCCTTGACGACGATTCCCGCCTCGGCGAGCGCCTTGCTGGCCCGTTCCAGATCCGCAGCCTGCACGGCCTGGGCAGTGCTCGCACCAGTGATCTGGATTGCAGGATCGTCAGGGTAAAGATTGGGTGCCGAATAGATGGTGGCCACCGCAAGCACCACCAGGATCAGCAGGTATTTCCAGAGAGGATATTTGTTGAGCATGGAACAGCCCGTCTAATGACGCGGGGCGCCTTGCGCGCCCCGTCGTAGATGTTGAGTAAGTCAGCTCAGATGGCTTTCAGCGTGCCCTTGGGCAGGGTCGCGGCAACCGCCGCCTTCTGGAACTTCAACTCGACATTGTCGGAGACCTCGAGCACGACGAAGTCGTCGGCAACCTTGGTCACCTTGCCGGCGATGCCGCCGGAGGTCACTACCTCATCGCCCTTCTGCAGCCCACCGAGGAGATTCTTGTGCTCCTTGGCGCGCTTGGCCTGTGGCCGCCAGATCATCAGATAGAAGATGACCAGAAAGCCGACCAGGAACACCCACTCGAAACCGGTGCCGGCAGGTGCGGCGGCGGCCTCTTGGGCATGGGCGACGGGAATCAGAAAGCTCATGTAGCACTCCTGTTGCAGAAAGGATCTTTTCTAGTGGGATCTGTCATGCGAGCGGCGGCGTTGGCAGGCCGCGCCGGGCATAGAAGGCGTCGACAAAGGCAGCCAATGTACCCTCTTCGATGGCGCCGCGTAAACCAGCCATCAACCGCTGATAATGCCTCAGGTTGTGGATGGTGTTGAGCATGCTACCGAGCATTTCGCCGCATTTGTCCAAGTGGTGCAGATAGGCTCGCGAGAAGTGTTTGCAGGTGTAACAGTCGCATTCAGCGTCGAGTGGCGAATTGTCGTGCTTGTGCACCGAGTTGCGAATTTTCACCACACCGTTTTCGGTGAACAGATGCCCATTGCGCGCATTGCGCGTCGGCATCACGCAGTCGAACATGTCGACACCGCGCCGCACGCCTTCGACCAGGTCCTCCGGCTTACCGACGCCCATCAGATAGCGCGGCTTGTCAGCCGGCATCTGCGGCGGAAGGAAATCCAGTACCCGGATCATCTCCTCCTTGGGCTCGCCGACCGAAAGCCCGCCAATCGCCAGGCCATCGAAGCCGATCTCGCACAGCCCTTCGAGCGATCGCATGCGAAGCGACTCATGCATGCCGCCCTGGACGATGCCGAACAGCGCCGCCGAGCTATCACCATGGGCGACCTTCGAGCGCTTCGCCCAGCGCAGCGACAGCTCCATGGAGCGGCGCGCGGTCTCTTCATCCGCCGGATAGGGCGTGCACTCATCGAAGATCATCACGATGTCTGAGCCGAGATCACGCTGAACCTGCATGGATTCTTCCGGCCCCATGAACACCTTTGCGCCATCGACCGGAGAGGCGAAATAGACGCCCTCCTCCTTGATCTTGCGCATCGCGCCCAGACTGAAGACCTGAAAACCACCAGAGTCGGTCAGGATCGGGCCATTCCACTGCATGAATCCATGCAGGCTGCCATGCTCGCGAATTACATCCATCCCCGGGCGGAGCCAGAGATGGAAGGTATTGCCAAGAATGATCTGAGCGCCAATTCCCTCGACGTCGCGCGGCAACATGCCCTTGACGGTGCCATATGTGCCCACCGGCATGAACGCCGGTGTCTCCACGACCCCGCGCGGAAAGCGCAGACGGCCGCGGCGGGCCTTGCCCTCGGTGGCCAGAAGTTCGAAGGTCATGCGACAGGTACGGCTCATCAGCGATCCTCGGGGCCGCGCGCGGCAGGGTTGCGGGTTATGAACATGGCATCTCCATAACTGAAGAAGCGGTAGCCTTCGCGGACCGCCTCGGCGTAGGCGGCCATCGTCTCGCGATAACCGGCAAAGGCGGAAACCAGCATCAGCAGGGTGGACTCGGGTAGATGGAAGTTGGTCACCAACGCATCGACCACATGAAAGGGCTTGCCCGGATAGATGAAGATATCGGTCTCGCCCGCGAACGGCTGCAACTGACCTGAGCGCGCCGCAGTCTCCAGCGATCGCACACTGGTGGTGCCGACGGCAATCACCCGCCCGCCACGCGCCCGGCATTCGGCAACCGCATCGACCACTGCCTGCCCCACCTCCAGCCACTCGCTGTGCATATGGTGGTCCTCGATGCGCTCGACACGCACCGGCTGAAAGGTCCCGGCACCGACATGCAAGGTGACGTAGGCGGTTGCGACGCCTTGCTCTCGCAACGCAGCGAGCATGGCCTCGTCGAAATGGAGGCCCGCAGTGGGTGCAGCGACGGCACCGGCGCGCTGCGCGTAAACGGTCTGATAACGCTCCCGGTCGCTGCCCTCGTCGGGCCGATCTATATAAGGAGGCAGAGGCATATGACCGACGCGCTCGAGCAGCGGCAGAACGGGCTCGCTAAAGCCCAGCTCGAAAAGACTCTCCTGACGCCCCAGGACCTGCGCCTCGCCACCGCCGTCGATGAGGATGCTGGAGCCGGCCTTTGGCGACTTGCTGGCACGCACATGAGCCAGCACACGCTGCGTGTCCAGCACACGCTCTACCAGTATCTCGAGCTGGCCGCCCGTGGCCTTGCGCCCGAACAGCCGCGCCGGAATGACCCGCGTATCGTTGAACACCATCAGATCGCCCGGCCGCACATAGTCAAGCAGATCAGCAAAGCGGCGATGACTAAGGGCACCGCTCGGCCCTTCGAGAACGAGGAGACGGCTGGCGCGGCGCTCGGCAAGCGGAAAGCGAGCGATCAGCGATTCGGGAAGCTCAAAAAAGAAATCGGCGACTTGCATAACGATCGGGTTGGCAACGGGGCGCAAAGCTTAGCCGAAACGCACCGCGCTGACCACGGCAGGCGATTGACCCTGACTGGCAACGTCCCTATACTGCGCCGCCTCGTGCCTCGATGGCGGAATCGGTAGACGCAGCGGATTCAAAATCCGCCGCTGGCGACAGCGTGAGAGTTCGAGTCTCTCTCGGGGCACCATCAGATTCATGGCAGCACCGCTGCCTGGCATCAACGATCGTGGTAGATCGGGTCGAACAATCGACCCAGGCGGTCGAGTCAGTACGCCGTTCAGGCAAATGCAGTTGTAACGCGCCTCTCGAGGTTTGCGATGAGCATCGGGCAGATCATGCCCGCACCATCGCCCGATCGAGCATGGCGCACTGCGACGAGCGCCAGCCGCCGTCTGCAGCCCAGTCACATAGCGCCGACGAAGCGCAGTCTTATCGGGCAAATTCCATCGCTCCGAGGGGTTGGATTGCCCGAAGACTTGGCGTAGAGTGTGCCCACTGTGTTTGCATGGGTCGCTGTTGAATCGTGACCTGGTGCAGTAGATCTGAAGATCCGCTCTCCGCTCGACTCTCTTACTCCTTGCAACCAGTTCCAGCTTCCTGCACGCGGGAAGCACATCTACTTTTGAGTTCCAAGGATACAAAGATATGTCGAATCGTCAGAACGGTACCGTCAAGTGGTTTAACGACGAGAAAGGTTTTGGTTTCATCACTCCCGAGAGCGGTCCGGATCTGTTCGTGCACTTCCGCGCGATCGAAGGCAACGGCTTCAAGAGCCTGAAAGAAGGCCAGAAAGTCAGCTTCGTCGCAGTGCAAGGTCAAAAGGGCATGCAGGCCGACCAGGTTCAGATCCTGGGCTAAGCTTCAGCTCCGAAAAGCCCCTGATGGCAACATCAGGGGCTTTTTTGTGCCTGGTTTTCGTACACTACGCGCCGTCCAGCCTTTCGAGACCCGACATGCGCAAACACATGCTCACCCCGCAGGGACAATTCCCTGCCGCCGGCATCGTCCGCCGATTCGCGGCGATGTTCTACGACAGCCTGCTATGCATCGCCCTGATGATGGTGGTCACCCTGTTCTATCAGCAGGTACTGCTGCGCCTGTTCTATGGCAGCGTACAACTCAAAGCGCTGGCGGATACCGGGGGGCTTGATATCGATCCGCTACTGTCGACGCTTCTCTTGTTCAGCCTTTTTGGCTTTTTCGCCAAGTTCTGGACCCACAACGGCCAGACGCTCGGCATGCAGGTCTGGGGCATTCGCATCCAGAACAAGGATGGCAGCGCCATCGACCTTTGGCAGGCGTTATTGCGCTTTCTGCTGGCGATTCTCTCCTGGCTCTGCCTTGGCCTCGGCTTCCTTTGGATGCTATGGGACAAGGAAAAGCGGACCTGGCATGACATCTATTCGGAAAGTCAGGCCGTGCAGCTACCGAAGAACATCCACAAGAAGTAAGCCCCGCCGCCGACCGGAGACGGGGCCTGCCATCACCCCGCCCGCCGCAACAGCCAGGCGCCGATCAAGGCACAAAGCGTCGCTGGCAGCACGACTGCCAGCAACGGAGAGAAGCCGAATACCTGGCTCGCCGGCCCCAGCAGATCCTGAATGATGCGGAAGACGAAACCGACGACCACGCCGGTAAAGATGCGCTGGCCGAGCGTGACCGAACGCAGCGGCCCGAAGATGAAGGAGATCGCCAGCAGCACCAGCGAGACGGTCACCAGTGGCTGCAGCGTCTTGGTCCAGAATGCCAGCCAGTAGCGACCATTGTTCAATCCCTGGTCGGCCAGATAGTGGATGTAACGCCACAATCCGGTGATGGACAACGCCTCCGGCTCGACCACCACCGTGCCCAGCAATTGCGGGGTCAATTGGACGTCCCAGCGCTCTTCTGACGCCTTGCGTACCTCGGTGTGGTCACCCAAAAAATGCGTGGTCGCGATATCGGTCAGTTGCCAGTATTCGCCCTGGTATTCGGCACGACGGGCAAAGCTGGCCGACAACAGCCGGCGCTCGTCGTCGAAGCGGTAACGCGTCACACCCAGCAATACACCGCCGGGCTGTACTGCGTTGACGTGGACGAACTCGTCGCCCTGTCGATGCCAGAGACCGCGCTTGCTGCTTTGTGCCTCGCCCGCACTCTGCGCGAGCGAGCGGCGTGCCTGAGCCACATCCTCGCTGCGCGGCGCGACATATTCGCCAACGAGCACGCCGATCAGAAGCAGCACCAGCATCGGCTTCATTACCGCGACGACAATGCGCCCCAGCGACACACCCGCCGCGCGCATGATGGTCAGCTCACTGTTGCTGGCAAGCGTGCCCAGGCCGATCAGACAGCCGATCAGCGCGGCCATCGGCAACATCTCGTAGAGCCTGCGCGGCGTTGTCAGCAGCACATACTCGAGCGCCTGCAGCAGCCCGTAGCCGCCCTCGACATCGCCAAGCTCGTCGATGAAGGCGAACAGCAAAGCCAACCCGACGATGACGCCGAGCACCGAGAGAATGGCGAGAAAGACGTGCACACCGATGTAGCGATCCAGCTTAGCCACCGATCACCTCCACCGCGCGGCGCTTCTTGAACCTGAGCCGCAAAGGCTCCCAGAACAGCATCAAAAGACCGATGCCGAGGAACACGCCGTGCACCCACCAGAGCCCGAGCGCCATGGGAATACGCCCCTTGTCCAGCGCGCCCCGCGCCGCAATCAGCAACGCCAGGTAGGACATGTATAGAAGGATTGCCGGCAGGAGCTTGAGGAAGCGCCCCTGGCGCGGATTGACCCTGGCCAGCGGCACGGCGAGCAGTGTCACGATGAAGACCAGCACGGGTAATGACAGCCGCCACTGCAATTCAGAGCGCAAACGGACATCGTCCTGACCGAGCAGCTCGCGAGTCGGCATCGCCTCGCGCTCGCTCAGCTCGAGACTGACCTCGGGCCTGGGCAACAGGACGCCATAGGTGTCGTACTGGATCTTTCGATAGTCGGCCTGGCCGGGTTTGCCGTCATAGCGATAGCCGTTCTCCAGAATCAGGTAACGACTACCATCGTCCTGCACCTCCTGACGGCCTCGCTCGGCCACCAGCACCGATACCCCACGATCCTTGGCGGCACGGGTTGCCGTGGTCGTTTCGGAGATGAAGACGCCGGAGAGCTCGCGCCCATCGGCCGACAATTCGCGCGTATAGGTCACTCGCGAACCATCGCGCAGCGTCTGGAAGCGCCCCGGCATCAAGGTGTCGAACTCGGTCAACGAATCCTGCTGATTGAGGATCCGGTCGACCTGGGCGATGCCCTGCGGCGCCAGGCCCAAGCTCAGCCAGCCGACCAGCGCAGCGACCAGCGCAGCCGGCGCCATGCTGTAGAGCACCAGACGACGCTGACTCATGCCGGTCGCCGACAGCACCGTCATTTCGCTGTCCAGATACAGCCGGCCGTAGGCCAGCAGAATGCCGAGGAACAGCCCCAGCGGCAGGATGAGCTGCAGGAAACCCGGCAACCGGAACGCCATGATCAGCAGTAGCACGCCCGGATCGAGCAGGCCTTGTGCAGCCTGCGCCAGGTATTTGATGAAGCGGCCGCTCATGATGATCACCAACAGCACGGCACTAACGGCACTGAGGGTTATCAACAGCTCGCGGGACAGGTAGCGAAAGACGATCAAACCGGACACTCCAGGGTTGTCAGGCTCCGGCGGCTACGCTCAAACTAGCCGCCGTAACCGGCCCGCCGCGGCAGGCCGCCGGGCACGATGCGCCGACGACCCGGCAGACGAACCACCGGAAAACAAGCCCGGCATTATCCTGCAAACCCGACTCTTTGTCTTGGGGACACCCGTCATGGAATTCGTTGTAAAGACCGTCAAAGCGCCTTCGCTGAAAACTGCCACGCTGGTTCTGCCCGTTGGCGACGACCGCAGCCTTGGCGAGCACGCCCGCAGCGTCGATCTCGCGACAGGAGGCGCCATCTCGGCCATCCTCAAGCGCGGCGACCTCGGCGGCAAGGCTGCCCAGACGCTGCTGTTGCACGACATCCCCGGGCTCAAGGCCGAGCGCCTGCTGCTGGTCGGCACCGGCAAGACGGAAGACCTGGATACGCGCCAGTGGCGCAAGATCGTCGGCGCGATTGCCGGTGCGCTGAAAGGCCTCGGCGGCAGCGACGCCGCGCTCGCGCTGCATGACGTGCAGGTGAAGAATCGCGATGCCTACGCCGCCACACGCCTGCTGGTCGAGATCCTCGCTGACGGCGAGTACCAGTTCGATCGTTTCAAGAGCAAGAAGGCCGATCCGCGCGCACTGAAGAAGGTCATCCTGCTCTGCGAAAAATCGCAACAAGACAGCTTCGAGCGTGCCGCCCGCCAAGCCAGCGCCATCGCCGCCGGCATGGCGCTGGCCCGCGACCTGGGCAACCTGCCACCGAACCACTGCCACCCGAACTTCATGGCCGAGCAGGCTCGTCAACTGGCCAAGAACCACAAGTCGCTGAAGGTCGAGGTGCTCGACGAGAAGAAGCTGCGCGAACTCGGCGCCGGTGCCTTCCTCGCCGTGGCCCAGGGCAGCGAGCAGCCGGGCTGCCTGGTGGTATTGCAATACAACGGTGCGAAGAAGAATGAGCAGCCCTATGCGCTGGTCGGCAAGGGCATCACCTTCGACACTGGCGGCATCAGCCTCAAGCCCGGGCTGGGCATGGACGAGATGAAGTACGACATGTGCGGTGCTGCCAGCGTGCTTGGTACCTTCCGTGCCGTCGTAGAAATGCAGCTGCCGATCAACCTCGTCGGCCTGCTGGCTTGCGCCGAGAACATGCCCAGTGGCGGCGCTACGCGGCCGGGCGACATCGTCACCACCATGAGCGGCCAGACGGTCGAGATTCTCAACACAGATGCCGAAGGGCGCCTGGTGCTCTGCGATACCCTGACCTACGCCGAGCGTTTCAAGCCACGCGCGGTGATCGACGTGGCCACGCTCACCGGCGCCTGCATCGTTGCGCTGGGCAGCAACACCTCCGGCCTGCTGGGCAACGACCAGAACCTGATCGACCAGCTGCGCGAGGCAGGTGAAGCCGCAGCGGATCGCGCCTGGCAATTGCCGCTGTTCGATGAATACCAGGAGCAGCTCGACAGCCCGTTCGCCGACATCGCCAACATCGGCGGCCCGAAGGCGGGCACCATTACCGCGGCCTGCTTCCTTTCGCGCTTCGCCAAGGCCTACCCCTGGGCGCACCTGGACATCGCCGGCACCGCATGGGTCAGCGGCGGCAAGGAGAAAGGCGCGACCGGCCGGCCGGTACCGCTGCTCACCCAATACCTGCTGGACCAGGTGGGCTGAATGCTTAACCGGATCGCCGCGCGTTCCGGCGCACGACCATGACGCGCGTCGAGTTCTACGTGCTGCCCGATGCCGAACCGGCCAGCCGCCTGCGCGTGGCTTGCCAGCTCGCCGCCAAGGGCTGGCAGCATGGCATGCGGGTCTTCGTGCGCTGCGAGAATGACGCGCAGCGCGACGCGCTCGACGATCTGTTGTGGCACTTTCGCGCCGAACGCTTCATCCCGCACGATCGCTTCATCGACGATCCGCAATCGCCGGTCGTGCTCGGAGGTGATGAAGTACCGGCACAGCCTCAGGGCCTGCTGGTGAACCTGGCACCCACCCTGTCGACACATCTGGACCAGTTCAGCCGGGTGATCGAAATCGTCAACCAGGAACCGGAACGCCTGGCGCTCAGCCGTGACAACTTCCGCCAGTATCGGCGGCACGGCTATGACCCCAAAAGGGTCGAACTCTGAACCCGCTCGGACGCGCCACCCGGACCGCACTGCGATGACACCTAAAACGCCCAGCAAGCCTGCCGAACTGCTCCACGACCTCGAGTCGATTCGCGCCCTGCTCGACAGCGACGACGTTGCCCCGAGCGAGTTCGATGCCGACGCCATCCCGACCCTGCGCGACGTCGTCGAGCCTGCCCAGCCAGCGCAGCCGGCCGCCGCGCAAGCCACGGAGCCCCGGGAGCCGGCCGTACGTACCGCGTTTCGCTCGCTCGCCGAACGCCATCTCGACCATGAGCTGCGCACCGCTGCAAATCTGATCCTGCAGGAGGTCATCGACGACTTCGTGCCGCAGATCGAAGCCGAGCTCAAACGCCGCCTGCAAAGCCGAGTCGATCAGCTGATCCGCGCGCCGCGCTCCTGAGCCAGGGCGACGTTCGACTCTCGCGCCGCATTCGCGGCGCCCGCTCGGCAAAAAGCGCCTCCAAGAACTGCGCCGGGGCGTTTTGCCTTTATACTTGCGCGTTTTTCCGATCAGCCGTTCTTAAGGGTCCCGCCGCATGGACAAGACCTACCAGCCGCACGCCATCGAGACCTCCTGGTACCAGACCTGGGAATCGAACAACTACTTTGCGCCCCAGGGCTCGGGCGAGCCGTACACCATCATGATTCCGCCGCCGAACGTCACCGGCAGCCTGCACATGGGCCACGGCTTCAACAACGCGATCATGGACGCGCTGATTCGCTGGCGTCGCATGCAAGGGCGCAAGACGCTGTGGCAACCGGGAACGGACCACGCCGGGATCGCCACGCAGATGGTGGTCGAGCGCCAATTGGCCGCGCAGGGTGTCAGCCGTCATGACCTGGGGCGCGAGAAGTTTCTCGAAAAGGTCTGGCAGTGGAAGGAGGAGTCGGGTGGCAACATCACCCGGCAGATCCGCCGTCTGGGCTCCTCGGTCGACTGGTCCCGCGAGCGCTTCACCATGGACGCCGGTCTTTCCGAAGCGGTCAAGGAAGCGTTCGTCCGCCTGCACGAGGACGGGCTGATCTATCGCGGCAAGCGCCTGGTCAACTGGGATACCAAGCTGCACACCGCGATCTCCGATCTGGAAGTGGAGAACCACGACGAGAAGGGCCACCTCTGGCACCTGCGCTATCCGCTGGCTGACGGTGCGCGCACCGCCGATGGCAAGGACTACCTGGTGGTCGCCACCACCCGCCCGGAAACCGTGCTCGGCGATGCCGCCGTCGCCGTTCATCCCGAGGACGAGCGCTACAGGGATCTGATTGGCCGCCACGTCATGCTGCCGCTGGTCAACCGCCTGATCCCCATCGTCGCCGACGACTACGTCGACCTCGAGTTCGGCACCGGCTGCGTGAAGATCACTCCGGCCCACGACTTCAACGACTACGAAGTCGGCAAGCGCCACCACCTGCCGCTGATCAACATCTTCGACCAGAACGCCTGCGTACTGGCCCGCGCGCAGGTGTTCAACATCGACGGCAGCGTCAACGACCGCATCGACCCGAGCCTGCCGGATGGCTATGCGCACATGGACCGCTTCGATGCGCGCAAGGCCATCGTTGCCGAGTTCGAGGCCATGGGCCTGCTGGAAAAGATCGACGACCACGCACTGAAGGTACCGCGCGGCGATCGCTCGGGCACCATCATCGAGCCCTGGCTGACCGACCAGTGGTACGTATCGACCAAGCCGCTCGCCGAAAAGGCCATCCGCGCGGTTGAGAGCGGGCAGATCCAGTTCGTGCCCAAGCAGTACGAAAACATGTACTTCAGCTGGATGCGCGACATCCAGGATTGGTGCATCAGCCGCCAGCTGTGGTGGGGCCATCGCATCCCCGCCTGGTATGACGAAGCCGGCAACGTCTACGTTGGCCGCGACGAAGTGGAAGTGCGCAACAAGTACAACCTGTGCAACGACGTCGAGCTGCGCCAGGACGAGGACGTGCTGGATACCTGGTTCAGCTCGGGCCTGTGGACCTTCTCGACCCTCGGCTGGCCGCAGCAGACCGACTTCCTCAAGACCTTCCACCCGACCGACGTACTGGTCACCGGTTTCGACATCATTTTCTTCTGGGTCGCCCGGATGATCATGCTGTCTACCCACCTGACCGGGCAGATCCCGTTCAAGACCGTCTACGTCCACGGCCTGGTGCGTGATGCGCAAGGCCAGAAGATGTCCAAGTCCAAGGGCAACGTGCTCGACCCGTTGGACATCGTCGACGGCATCGAGCTGGAAACCCTGCTGCAAAAGCGCACCAGCGGCATGATGCAGCCCAAGCTCGCCGAGAAGATCGCCAAGCAGACGAAGGCCGAATTCCCCGAAGGCATCGCCAGCTACGGTACCGACGCCCTGCGCTTCACGTTCTGCTCACTGGCCTCTACCGGCCGCGACATCAAGTTCGACATGGGCCGTGTCGAGGGGTATCGCAACTTCTGCAACAAGATCTGGAACGCGGCCAACTTCGTCTTCGAAAACACCGAAGGCAAGGACACCGGGGTGGGTGGCGAGGCGGTCGAACTGTCCTCGGTCGACCGCTGGATCATCTCTTCGCTGCAGCGCACGGAAGCCGAGGTCAATCGTCAGCTCGAGGCCTTCCGCTTCGACCTGGCCGCCCAGGCACTCTATGAGTTCATCTGGGACGAGTACTGCGCCTGGTACCTGGAGCTGGTCAAGCCGGTACTGTGGGACGAGAACGCTTCGGCCGAGCGCCAGCGCGGCACCCGTCGCACCCTGGTCCGCGTGCTGGAGACGGCACTGCGACTGGCTCACCCGTTCATGCCGTTCATCACCGAGGAAATCTGGCAGCGCGTTGCACCGTTGGCTGGCAAGTCCGGTCCGACCCTGATGCTGCAGCCCTGGCCGGAGTTCAACCCGGAGCGCCTCGACGAAGCCGCCGAAGGCGACATCGAGTGGGTCAAGGCCTTCATGCTGGGCATTCGCCAGATCCGCGGCGAAATGAACATCTCCATGGCCAAGCGTATCGACGTGGTGCTGGGCAACGCCTCGGCCGAAGACCAGCGACGCCTGGCCGACAACGAGCCGCTGCTCAAGAAGCTGGCCAAGCTGGAGAGCATTCGCGTGCTCGGCCAGGGTGAAGACGCCCCGTTGGCTGCCACTGCCCTGGTCGGCGACCTGCAGGTGCTGGTGCCGATGGCCGGCCTGATCGACAAGGATGCCGAGCTGGCGCGCCTGGACAAGGAAATCGCGCGCCTGGACGGCGAGGTCCAGCGTGTCGGCGGCAAGCTGGCCAACGCCGGCTTCGTCGACAAGGCGCCGCCGCAGGTCATCGACAAGGAGCGCGCCAAGCTGGCCGAGGCCGAGCAGGCGCGTGCCAAGCTGGTCGAGCAGCGCGCGCGTATCGCCAGCCTGTGACCTCGCACGGGCGAGCCCTCCGCCGGGGCTCGCCTGGCAAACACGGCGGTCTTGATCGATGACAAGTAACAGCCGCTCCGGCTGTTACACTATGCCGCCGCACCCGAAACACCCTATTGCATCTGGTAGACGCACGGCATGCACAGCCGCTCGGCAACCTGAAATGAGCTCCGACTCAACGACAACGCCTCTTAGACGTCGCTGACTCCATAACCGTTTTCGCCGGCCCCGGCCCGCAACCATCGGTTCCGACTTGTTTCGCCAGCCAGCCATCGGCCGCAGGTCTGCCAGCATCGAGTGAAACGCTCGAGCCGGTTCTTGGAAATGGAGACCCACCGATGTATGTGCTCATGGCAGTAGTGTTCGTCATCGGCTATCTGTGCATAGCCTTCGAACACCCCCTGAAGATCGACAAGGCCGCGGCCGCCATCCTCACCGCCGTTCTTACCTGGACCGTACTGGTACTGGGAGCGGACCAGATCCTGCCGCTGCTCGAGCACGGCAGCCATGACCCGGCCGATTCGTCGGTGGTAGTCGTCGAAGCCCTGCGCCACCACCTGGGCGAGGTCTCCGAGATCCTGTTCTTCCTGCTCGGTGCCATGACCATCGTCGAGCTCATCGATTCGCACGAAGGCTTCAAGGTCATCACCGACCGCATCCAGACCCGCAAGCGCGTCAATCTGCTGTGGATCATCGGCCTGATCACCTTTTTCCTGTCCGCCGTGCTCGACAACCTGACGACCACGATCGTCATGGTCTCGCTACTGCGCAAGCTGATCCGCGGCCGTCCCGAGCGCTGGCTGTATGTCGGCGTCGTGGTGATTGCCGCCAACGCCGGCGGCGCCTGGTCGCCGATCGGCGACGTCACCACCACCATGCTCTGGATCGGCACGCAGATCTCGGCGACCGGGGTGATTACCGGGCTGTTCCTGCCGAGCCTGATCTGCCTGCTGGTGCCCCTGCTGATCCTCACTTTCAGCCTGCGCGGCGAGGCCCCGCGCCCGCGCCCGCGCGCGCACCTGGCCGAGAAGCAGCCACCGTCGACCACCGTCTTCGAGCGCAACCTGGTTCTGGCGCTGGGCCTGGGCTCACTGCTCTTCGTGCCGGTATTCAAGACCGTCACTCATCTGCCGCCGTACATGGGCATCCTGTTCGGCCTGGGCGTGCTCTGGGTAGCGACCGAAATCGTGCACCGCAAGAAGAACGCCGAAGACAAGCATCCGCTGTCGGTGGTCGGGGTCTTGCGCAAGGTCGATACCCCGAGCGTACTGTTCTTCCTCGGCATCCTGCTCGCCGTCTCCAGCCTGGCGACCGCCGGCCATCTGACCCAGGTCGCTACCCTGCTGCGCGAATCGCTGGGCAACGTCTATGCCATCAACTACGCGATCGGTCTGCTCTCGGCAGTGGTGGACAACGTGCCGCTGGTGGCCGGCGCGATGAAGATGTACCCGCTGGTCAGCCCGCAAATACTTGCAGCCGCTGCGCCGCATGAAACCGGCTGGCTGAGTCAGTTCGTCGTCGACGGCACCTTCTGGGAGCTGTTGGCCTACTGTGCCGGTACCGGCGGTAGCAGCCTGATCATCGGCTCGGCCGCCGGTGTGGCCGCCATGGGCATGGAGAAGATCAGCTTTATCTGGTATCTCAAGCGTGTCAGCCTGCTGGCCTTCCTCGGCTATACCGCCGGCGCGGCGACCTACATCGGCATGCTGTTGCTGAGTTGAGCGTCAACCGGCCAGGGACACGATCATGACCGTCAGCAAGACTCGTACGAGCTTCTACCGCCGTCTCTACGTCGCCTGGCTGATCGACAGCGGCACGGCGACCAGCGTACCGGCGCTGACCGAGGCGACCGGCATGCCGCGGCGTACCGCGCAGGACACGCTCGCCGCCCTGGCGGAACTGGATATCGACTGCCGGTTCCACCAGGACGCCGGCGAGCGACACAACGCCGGACACTACGAGATCCGCGACTGGGGGCCGATCGATCGGAGCTGGGTCGAAGCCAATCTGGCACAGATCAAGGCCCTGCTCGGCTACCCCTGAGCCATGAACGGCGATCTGCTACTGGTCCTCGTCCTGCTCGCCACCTGCGTCATCCTGTTCGTTCTGAATCGACCGCGCATGGATGTGGTGGCGCTGCTGGCCATGATCGCCCTGCCGTTGTCCGGCGTGCTTTCGGTCAACGAGGCACTGGCCGGTTTCAGCGACCCGAGCGTGGTGCTGATCGCCGCGCTATTCGTGATTGGCGATGGCCTGGTGCGCACCGGCATCGCCTATCGCCTAGGCGCCTGGCTGGTGCGCAGCGCCGGCAGCAGCGAGGCCCGTCTGCTGGTCCTGCTGATGCTCGCCGTCGCCGGGCTCGGCTCGGTGATGAGCTCCACGGGCGTGGTCGCGATCTTCATCCCCGTGGTGCTGGGGATCGCCGCACGCACGCAGTCGGCAGCCAATCGCCTGATGATGCCGCTGGCCTTCGCCGGCCTGATCAGCGGCATGCTCACTCTGGTGGCCACGCCGCCCAACCTGGTGGTCAACAGCGAGCTGCGGCGCGCAGGCCTGGAGGGCTTCGGCTTCTTTTCCTTCACTCCTCTGGGGCTGGCGGTGCTGGCGCTCGGCATCGTGTACATGTTGCTGGCCCGACGCTGGCTGGACCGGCCAGCCCAGCAACGTGCGGCCACGCCGCGCCTGTCGCTCGCCGATCTCTGCGACGCCTATCACCTGGCCGAGCGCGAACGCCGTCTGCGGCTGCGGCCAGGCTCGGTGCTGGCCAATCGCATCCTCGACGGCCTCGAATTGCGCAAGCAGTACGGCATCAACGTCATCGCAATCGAGCGCCAGCATCGCTTTCGCCGACTGCTGTTGATGGCCACCAGCAACACCGAACTGCTCGTCGGCGACGTGCTGCTGGCCGATATCGCCAGCCCCGCCATCGGTTTGCTCGGCGCCTTTGACGAACTAGGGCTGGAGCCGCTGCATCTGTCGAACTCCTACTACCGCGACCACGCTCAGGAACTTGGCCTCGCCGAAGTGGCTCTGCCTCCTGACTCGCGTCTGCCGGGCAAGACCATTCAGGAGCTCGGCTTTCGCAGCCGTCACAAGCTCAACGTCGTGGGGCTGCGTCGCCAGCAGCGGGCGCTGGACGGTCTGCTGGTGGACGAGAAGCTCAAGGCGGCCGACACCCTGCTGGTGGCCGGCAGCTGGAAGCACATCCATCGCCTGCAGGGGCTGAGCCGCGACTTTCTCGTGCTCAGCCTGCCGGCAGAGGTCGACGATGTCGCGCCGGCGGCGCGGCAGGCGCCGTTCGCCCTGCTTGCGGTCGCGGTGATGGTGGGCCTGATGGTCAGCGGCACGCTGCCCAACGTGCTCTGCGCGCTCATCGGTTGCCTGCTGATGGGCCTGTTCCGCTGCATCGACATGGACAGCGCCTACAAGGCCATCCACTGGCAGAGCCTGGTGTTGATCGTTGGCATGCTGCCCTTTGCGCTGGCGCTGCAGAAGACCGGCGGCATCGCCCTAGTGGTCGACGGTCTGATTGGCCTGTTCGGCGATGCAGGCCCGCTGGCACTGCTCGCCTGCCTGTTCATCATCACCGCGCTGACCGGCCTGTTCATATCCAACACGGCGACGGCGGTGCTGATGGCGCCCGTGGCCATCTCTACTGCCGAGCACCTGGGGGCCTCGCCTTACCCCTTCGCGATGACCGTGGCGTTGGCGGCCTCGGCAGCCTTCATGACGCCCATTTCATCACCAGTGAATACCCTGGTACTGAACCCGGGCGGCTATCGCTTTGCCGACTTCGTCCGGGTCGGCGTGCCGTTCACCCTCCTCGTGCTGTTGCTCGCAGTGGGGCTGATACCGCTGTTGTTCCCGTTCTAAGGCCGCGCACCGCGAAAGTGGCATGGCCGCTGGGACCGGGCACGCGGTAAGCTCGGCCGAAAAACGGATAAGAACGAACGATGTCTCAACGCCCTGCTCTTTTCCCGGTGCTGCTTGCCGGGGCCATCCTGCTGCTCGTCGTGCACGGCCTCGGCCGTTTCGTCTATACCCCGCTGCTGCCCTGGCTCGTCGAGGACGGCCTGCTGACGATCCAGCAGGGCGCCAGCATCGCCAGCTGGAACTATCTGGGCTATCTGATCGGTGCGTTGCTCGCGCTGCGCTGGCACAGCGTCGCGCAGATCCGCCGCTCGCTGCCCTGGGCTCTGCTGCTGCACGTGTTGAGCAGCTTGTTGCAGACCCAGGCCGACTCGGCCGACGCCCTGGCCGCCCTGCGGCTGGCCAACGGGATCGCCAACGGCCTGGTGTTCGTACAGGGCCCTTCACTCATTCTCGAATGGCTGGCGCGCCAGCAGCGTGCCTCGTCCAGCGGCCTGGTGTATCTCGGGGTCTGCGTCGGCCTGATCCTCTCCAGCCTGCTGGTCAGCCTGAGCGATGGCCTGCTGTCCGGCGCCGATCGCTGGTGGCCGGCCGCGTTGCTGTCGGTGCCGCTGGCCTGGTGGGGCTGGCGACAGCTGGCGCGGCTGGACATGCCCGACCAGGCGCCCCAAACGACCAGCCATGCGAGCCCCAGCGGTCGTCTGCTCGATCGCTCGAGCACGCCGCTGTTTCTCTCCTATGCCGGCGCCGGCATGGGCTACATCCTGCCGATGACCTTTCTGCCGATGGTTGCGCGCCTGCAAGTCGAGCCGGGCGACTTTCTGATCGACAGCAGCTGGCTGGTGGTCGCCGTCGCCACCCTGCCCTCACCCTGGCTATGGAATCGACTGGGCGTACGGCTGGGCGACGACATCGCGCTCAGGCTGAGTTATCTGGCCCAGCTGATCGGCGTGCTCGCCGCCCTGTTGCTGCCCGGCGCTCTCGGCATCCTGCTCTGCGCGGTGCTGGTCGGCGGGACCTTCCTCGGCACCGTGCTGCTGACCCAGCGCCTGGCCCGCACACTGCATCCTCATCAGGGGCCGCGCCTGTCGGCGGCCCTGATTGCACTCTATAGCCTGACCCAACTGGCGGCCCCCTGGCTGACCAGCCTCTGGGTCGGTCAGGGCGGTAGCCTGCACAGCGCCTTCTGGCTCGGCGCCGGTGCGCTGCTCTGGGGGCTGCTGTGGATGCTCATGGTGCCGCGCGTTCGCTAGCCCCGACAGGCCGCAGGCGGGCGTCGACAGCCGTCGGACATATGGGACAATAGCCGCCCGCTCCGTACCGCCGACGCCCATGCCTGCCAGCAAATCACCCCGCCCGACCAGCAAGGCCGCCCTGCATCCGCGTAACCGCCACAGCGGCCGCTATGACTTTGCCCGCCTGATCGCCGCCTGCCCGCCACTGGGCGACTACGTCATTCTCAACCCCTATGGCAAACCGAGCATCGATTTTGCCGATCCGGAAGCGGTCAAGGTGTTCAATCGAGCGCTGCTGCGGCTGTTCTATGGCATCGAACACTGGGATATACCGCCCGGCTATCTCTGCCCGCCGGTACCGGGACGGGCGGACTATCTCCACGGCCTGGCCGATCTGCTGGCCGAAGACAACGGCGGCGACATACCGCGTGGCAAATTCATTCGCCTGCTGGATGTCGGCACCGGCGCCAACTGCATCTTTCCGCTGATCGGTCATCGTGAATATGGCTGGCGCTTCACCGGCTCGGACATCGATGCCACGGCGCTGGCATCGGCGGACAACATCATCCGCGCCAATCGGCTCACCGGGGCAGTCGCGCTGCGCCGGCAGGCCGAGCCCAAGCAGATTTTCACCGGGCTGCTCGCCGCCGGCGATCGGTTCGAGGCGACGCTCTGCAACCCGCCGTTCCACGCCTCGGCGGCCGAAGCCAGCAGCGGTAGCCGGCGCAAATGGCGCAATCTCGGCAAACTCGATCCCAAGCGCAAGCTGCCGGTGCTGAACTTCGGCGGTCAGGCGGCAGAGCTCTGGTGCGATGGCGGCGAAGCGGCATTCGTCGCCCGCCTCGCCGACGAGAGCCGGGCCTTTGCCGATCAGGTGTTGTGGTTCAGTACGCTCGTCTCGAAGGGCGGCAATGTCGAGCCGCTGGCGACCCGCCTGAACAAGCTGGGCGCTCGGGACGTTCGCGTGGTCGACATGGCTCAGGGCCAGAAGCGCAGCCGTTTCGTGGCCTGGAGCTATCTCGATGCCGGCCGCCGGGCAGCGTGGCTCGCCAGCCGCACGCGCGCGCCGAAGGCTGACGTCGGGCGAAGCTGACGATCAGACGGCGATTTCCCAGCGCTGCGGGTTTTTCAGCGCCAGGGTCTGGATGTAACGCGGCTCGCCGTTGATCTCTTCGAGTTCGGTCATGCCGGCCAGCTCGCCTACCACGCGGTAGCGCTTGCCGGCCTGCTTGTCCTGCAGCGGGTAGAGCTTGGCGATGTGTTGGGCGAGTTCGGTGAGGGTGGACATTTCTGGCTCCAAAAAACTGCTCGGCAGCTTTTTACATGGCTTCGGTTACGATTCGACGACAGCTCCGCTGCCCGTCTCGCTTGTTGGAGCCCATGAACCCCGATTGATTCCCGTCCTGACGCGTTTTTCGCCCAATGGCGACGAACTGCTCAGCAAGTACCGAGCCCCAACTGCAGCAGCGCCAAGCCGCCGCGCTGCCAACCCCACCAGGCCAGCAGCGCCAGCAAGGCCAGGGCCGCGGCCAGCAGCGGCCAGAACAGCCTCACGACGCCAGCTCCGGCTCGCGCAGGCGGGCCACCGGCTGCTCACGTATCGGCCAGTTGAGCAGCGTCGCCATCAGGCTCAGCGCAATCGCGATCTGCCAGACGAGGTCGTAGCTGCCGGTGCGGTCATACAGCCAGCCACCGAGCCAACCGCCGAAGAACGAACCCAACTGATGGAACAGAAATGCGATGCCGCCGAGCATGGACAGGTTGCGCACCCCGAACAGCGTCGCCACCGTGCCGTTGGTCAGCGGCACGGTCGACAGCCATAGCAGCCCCATGGCGATCCCGAAGGCATAGGCCGACCACTCCGTCAGCGGCGCCAGCAGGAACAGGCTGATCACCACCGCGCGAATCAGGTACAGGCCGGCAAGCAGCCGAGGCTTGGAATAGCAGCTGCCCAGCCAGCCGGCGGTGTAGGTGCCAACCACGTTGAACAGCCCGACAAGCGCCAGCACGGTGGTGCCGACCTGCGCCGGCAAGTGGTTGTCGACCAGATACGCAGGCAGGTGCACGCCGATGAACACCACCTGAAAGCCGCAGACGAAAAAGCCCAGCGCCAGCAGGCGAAAGCCCGAGTGCCCCGCCGCTTCGCGCAAAGCCTCGCCAAGCGACTGCTGCACACCGGGCGCTCCCGGAGCCTCACGCTGGCCGCGCATCATCGCTGCGAGAGGCACGATCAATGCCACCAGCATGCCGAGCGCGAGCAAGGCGGTAGACCAGCCCAGCCACTGGATCAGGCCGAGACTCCCCGGCAGCATGACGAACTGCCCGAAGGAGCCGGCTGCACTGGCGATACCCATGGCCATGCTGCGCTGCTCGGCCGGTACGGCGCGGCCGACCGCACCGAGAATCACCGAGAACGATGTACCGGAAAGCCCCAGGCCGATCAGCACGCCTGCGCTGAGGCTCAGCGAGGCCGGAGTATCGGCCGCCGCCATCAGCGCCAGGCCCGCCGCGTAGAGCAGCCCCCCGATCAGCACGGTGCGCGCTACACCGAAGCGATCGGCTGCCGCGCCGGTGAACGGCTGCACCAGTCCCCAGACCAGGTTCTGCAGGGCGATGGCGAAGGCGAACGTTTCCCGCCCCCAGCCAAACTCGGCGCTCATCGGCGCCAGAAACAGGCCAAAGCCATGCCTCACGCCAAGCGAGATCGCCAGAATCAGGGAAGCCCCGAGCAGCAACCAGCCGCACGTACGCCAGTTCATTGCCATGATCGTTTTCCTGAGAAAAAGACGACCAGTCTACTCGGACATCCCGGCCAGGGAACACTCATCCGCCGCCGGTCAGCTCGGTTAAACTGCCCGCATCTGATTTGCCCAACATGAGATCACCATGCCGATCCGCCATTGCATCGTCCACCTGATCGACAAGAAACCCGACGGCTCAGCCTCGACCCTGCATGCCCGCGATAGCGAGCTCGGCGAGTCGCAGGCGATGGAGAACCTGCTTGCCGACCTCAACGAGAGCTACAACGCCAAGCAGGGCAAGGCCTGGGGCCTGTTCCACGAGGAGTCCGGCGCCTATCCGTTCAGCGGCTGGCTGGCCCAGTACCTGGACGGCGCCCAGGACTTCACTGCCTTCAGCCGGCAGGCGGTCGAGCATCTGCAGAAGCTGATGGACGAGTCGAACCTGTCTACTGGCGGCCACGTGCTGTTCGCCCATTATCAGCAGGGCATGACCGACTACCTGGCCATCGCGCTGCTGCACCACAGCGAAGGAGTGACCGTCACCGACGCGCTGGACGTGGCACCAGCCAAGCACCTGGACCTCGGGCAACTGCATCTCGCCGCGCGGATCAATATCTCCGAATGGCGAAACAACCAGCAGTCAAAGCAGTACATCTCCTTCATCAAGGGCAAGAACGGCAAGAAGGTCTCGGAATACTTCCGCGACTTCATCGGTTGCCAGGAAGGCGTCGACGCCCCGAGCGAGACCCGCACCCTGCTCAAGGCCTTCAGCGACTACGTCGAAAGCGAAGACCTGCCGGAGGAACAGGCGCGCGAAAAGACCAGCGCGCTGGTGGACTACGCCAGCGCCCAGGCCCGGCTCGGTGAGCCGATGACGCTCGAGGAACTGTCCGGCGTGATCGACGAGGAGCGCCCACGGGCCTTCTACGAGCACATCCGCAACAAGGATTACGGCCTGTCGCCAGAGATCCCGCCGGACAAGCGCACCCTCAACCAGTTCCGTCGTTTCACCGGGCGCGCCGAGGGGCTGTCGATCAGCTTCGAGTCGCACCTGCTGGGCTCCAAGATCGAGTACGACGAGGCCCGCGACATGCTGATCATTCGCCAGCTGCCCACTCAGCTGAAGGATCAGCTCAAGCGGCGCAAGGAATAGATCGCCCGTGGCGCGCCTGCCCGATGACGTGCTCGACGCCTGCCGGCTGGACCCGGCGGCACCGTTCGCCGGCGATCCGGCACGCCGCTTCGGCCTCGACCGTGAGCAGGCACTCGAACGGCTCGCCCGGCTAAAACCCTGGCTGCGCGAACAGCAGACCATGCTCTGGGCCAATCGTCGGGACGCCCTGCTGTTGGTCCTGCAGGGGCCCGATTGTGCCGGCAAGAACGGCGTGATCCGGCGGGTGCTGGCCGGACTCGACCCGATCGCCCTGAAGGTCACGGGCTTTCAGCCACCGACGCCGGACGAACAGGCCCATGGCTTTCTCTGGCGCTATCGCCACGCACTGCCGACGCCCGGGCAACTCGGCGTCTTCAACCGCAGCTACTACGAGAGCCTGGTCAGCGACCGCCGTGACGGCCTGTGCCGCGCCGAGGACGTACCGCTGCGCCTGGAGCAAGTGCGGCACTTCGAACAGCAGCTGGCAACCGCGGCCATCCGCCCACTCAAGTGCTATCTGCAGATTTCCCATGCCGAGCAGAAGCGCCGCTTGCACCGCCGGCTGGATGCGCCCGACAAGCGCTGGAAGCTCAGCCCCGGCGACCTGCTCGGCCATCGCAGCTTTGCCGCGCGCCAGGCCGAATGGGCGCAGGTGCTGATCGAAAGCGACAGCCACGCCGCGCCCTGGTACGTGATACCCGCCGACCACCGCTGGCTACGCGACCTGCTGGTCGCCAGCCTCCTGGCCAAGGCCTTCGAGCAGTTGGCGCTCGACTGGCCCAGGCGCCCGGCACCGTTCGACCACCACGACCTGGACGCCATTCCATGAGGCGCCCGCTGGCTGTCCTGTTGCTGGCGACGGGCTGGCTGTTCTGCAGCGCAGGCCAGGCAAGCGAAGCCGACGAGGTGCGCTTCACCGTGGCCAACGCCGAATTCACCCTGATGCACGAAATGGGACATCTGCTGATCAGCGAGCTGCAGATTCCAGTCCTCGGCCGCGAGGAGGACGCCGCCGACCAGCTCGGGTTCATGGGGCTGTTTCTGTTGCAACGCGAGCAGCACGAGGCCGATTTCTACAACAAGCTGATGGATGTCGCCGACTACTGGCGCCTGGAGTGGCAGAACGCCAAGGGCAGCGCGGACGAAGTTCCGCTGTGGGACAGCCACGCCCTGGACGCGCAGCGCTTCTACAACATCGCCTGCCTCGCCTATGGCAGCGACCCGGATCGGCACGAATGGGTGCTGGAGGTCAGCGGCCTGCCGATCGACCGGGCCCTGTATTGCACGGACGAATACCAGCAGGTCGCGCAGGCGGTCGCGTGGTTTCGCGACTACTATCGGCGGCCGGTCGATGAGCCGGTACGCCATCGCATCACGGTGATCTACGACCCGCCACCCGGACATCTGGCCGGCGGCGCCGAGCTGTTGGCCAAGGTGCGGGCGTCAGGCGAGCTCGAAGCGGTCGCGCGCCGGGCCAGCGAGACCTTCGAACTGCCACGCGACCTGGTCTTGCGTCTGACCAGCTGCGGCGCACCGGACGCCTGGTTCAACCGCATCGGCGGCGAGCTGACGCTGTGCTACGAGCGCCTCGCCTACTTCCGTCAGCTCGCGGCGCAACGCAGCCGGCAGCAGGCGGCCTCGCCAGGTGTCAGCGCGCCTCCAGCCGATAGCCGACGCGGGGGAAATGCACCTGCACCTGCCCGGCCCGCGGGTCCTCCCGCCGCACGATGATCTCTTCGTCCCCGGCGAACACCAGCTCGCCTTCGACCGGGTCGACCCCATAATCGACCGGCGCCACGGCCACCCGCTGGCCCAGGGTGAACCCATTGGGCTCGCTGAACGCCTGCTCGGGCAGTGCAGCCGGCTCGGCCGCTGCCGCCACGTCGACGGCCTCGGCCGAAGACATCTCGCTGAATGAGCCGTGACCGACCGCCAGCACCTTGTCCAGCCAGCTGACGACGTCCGCATGCTCGTCGACCAGCACCGAGGTCACCGGCGTAGCGCGCAGGAACCACAGGCAGTGCGCAACGGCGAAATCCGCCAGCGACGGCGCCGAGCCGAACAGGAATTCGCCTTCCTCGCGCGCCAGTTGCTGCTGCAGCCGGGCCATGAAGGTCGGCCAGTCGTTCTTTGCCTGCTCCAGCGGGATCCGGCTCACCGAACCACTGCTGAACAGCTGCGCACGATCCTTGCTGAACGCCTCGGCAAAGGCCTTGGGCACCTCGGCAAAGCGCAGCGCCAGGGAGGCCGGCTGGAACATCAGGCTCACCGCGTTGAGGAACAGCACCGAGTCAGCCCACTGCGCCAGCGCCGCGACAACGAACTCCTGGCCTTCGGGGAACAGCGCCGGCGTGGCCTTTTCCGCTTCGAGGCGACGCGCGATCAGGGCGGTGTCGCAATAGATATCCGCGCCGATCTGCAGCACCGGCGTGCGCCGATAACCGCCGGTCAGGGCGGTCAGGTCCGGCTTTGGCATCACCGGCGGAATGGTTACCGAGCGCCACGACAACTGCTTGAAGCCCAGCAGAAGACGCGCCTTCTCGGCGAATGGCGAGGTGGGATAGTGGTGCAGGATGAGTTCGTGCATGGCCGGCTCCGCCGATGGATGAGTCGTCAGAGCTTAGCCGCCAGGTCCGAACGAGCCTAGCCGTTGTGCTGATTGCCCGGGCATTCACCGGACGAAGCCGGCCGGGCCAGTGCTTCCTTGGCCGCCTTGGTCAGCCGCTTGATCGCCAGTTCGCGGCGCAGGGCTTCGCCCTTGCTCGCACAGCGCTCGGTGTAGACAAGGGCAACGGCCGGGCTCGAACGAAAGAAACGCGCCCCCCGGCCTTGCCGATGGGCGGCGAAGCGACGCTCGGCATCATCGCTGATGCCGCAATAAAGCGCTCCGTTAGCCGCGCGGACCAGATAGACGTACCAGGGTTTGAGTTGCTCGCCGCTCATTGTTCGCGCGTGTCGCCTGCCGGATGGACGGGCGCGATTGTCGCCACTCGGCCCGGGTCGGACAAGGCGAAACACTTCCAGGCAAAGCCACCGTCACCTCCGGTTACGAGGTGCGCGTCACGCTTCGCCGCATGCGCCTATCCGCAGCCAGGCCCGCCGCGCCCCGCCACAGGCGGGAATTGTCGCCGCTCCGGCAGCGCCGCGCGCCTTGCCGGCCGCCTGCACTAGCAGACGCGCGCCCGGCTGTCCAGATATGGTGGCCGATCGCCTTTGCGTATACTGCGCCGATGTTTGCTCAAACCGCGTTCCGCAACCGCTGGGCCTCCTGGCTGCTGGCGACCGGAATCCTCCTGATGCTCGGAAGCTGCGCCGAAAAGCCCAGCGATCTGGAGCGCGTTCGGGAGGAAGGCGTGCTGCGCGTGATCACCCGCAACAGTCCCGCCACCTACTTCCAGGACCGCAACGGCGAAGCCGGCTTCGAGTACGAACTGGTCAAGCGCTTCGCCGACGACCTGGGCGTCGAGCTGCAGATCGAAACCGCCGACAACCTCGAAGACATTTTTACCCGCCTCAACCGCCCCGGCGGCCCGTCGCTGGCCGCCGCCGGCCTGACCGCCACCGAAGGCCGCCAGCACCTGGCCCGTTTCACCCACCCGTATCTGGATGTCACCACCCAGGTGGTCTACCGCAACGGCCAGCGCCGCCCGACGCGAGCCGAAGACCTGGTCGGCAAGCGCATCATGGTGCTCAAGGGCAGCAGCCAGGCCGAGAAGCTCGCCGCCATGCAGGCCCAGCTGCCGGAGCTGCGCTACGAAGAGTCCGACGCCGTGGAAGTCGTCGACCTGCTGCGCATGGTCGACGAGGGCCAGCTCGACCTGACCCTGGTGGAGTCCAACGAGCTGTCGATGAATCAGGTCTACTTCACCAACATCCGCACCGGCTTCGACGTCGGCGAGCCGAACAGCCTGGCCTGGGTATTCGGCAAGGGCGAGGACGACAGCCTGCTGCAGGCGGCCAATAGCTTCATCGACAAGGCCAAGCGCAACGGTACGCTGCAGCGCCTGCGTGAACGCTACTACGGCCATGTCGACGTGCTCGGCTACGTCGGTGCCTATGCCTTTGCCAAGCACCTGCAACAACGCCTGCCGCGCTACGAAAAGACCTTTCGCGAAACCGCCCGGGAAGTCGGCATCGACTGGCGCCTGCTCGCGGCGATCGGCTATCAGGAGTCGCACTGGCAGCCCGAGGCCACCTCCAAGACCGGGGTGCGCGGCCTGATGATGCTGACGCTGCGCACGGCCAAGGCAATGGGTGTGACCAACCGCCTTGACCCGATGCAGAGCATTCGCGGCGGCGGCAAGTATCTGCTGAAGGTGCGCGACAACCTGCCCGAGAGCATCCAGGAGCCCGACCGCACCTGGTTCGCCCTGGCGGCCTACAATGTCGGCGCCGGCCATCTGGAAGACGCCCGCAAGCTCGCCGAAGCCGAGGGGCTGAACCCCGACAAATGGCTCGACGTCAAGCAGATGCTGCCGCGCCTGGCGCAGAAGCAGTGGTACAGCAAGACCCGCTACGGCTATGCCCGTGGCGGTGAGCCGGTGCACTTCGTCGCCAACATCCGCCGCTACTACGACATCCTGACCTGGGTAACCCAGCCGCAGATGGAAGGCCAGCAACTGGTGCAGAGCGACCTGCACATTCCCGGCATCTATGCGACCGACCTGAGCGAGCAGCTGCCGCCGCTCTGAGCCATGCTCAGCTACGGCCGATGTCGGCGAAGCTGGCCGCGGTGTGCTCGGCCAGCACCTCGGCGGCCAGCTCCACTTCCAGACCACGGCGCCCGGCGCTGACATAGACCGTCGGGTGCGCGCGCGCCGAAACATCGATGAAGGTACGCAGGCGCTTCTTCTGCCCCAGCGGGCTGATGCCGCCAACCAGATAGCCGGTCGCCCGCTGGGCCGCCGCCGGGTCGGCCATCTCCATCTTCTTCGCGCCCGCCGCCTGCGCCAACGCCTTCAGGTCGAGCGTGCCGGCCACCGGCACCACGGCCACCACCAGCTCGTTGCGCTCCGTGCTGGCGAGTAGCGTCTTGAATACTCGCGCGGGATCCAGGCCCAGCTTTTCAGCGGCTTCCAGACCATAGGACGCGGACTTGGGGTCATGCTGATAGCTGTGCACGCGGTGCTCGGCGCGGTTCTTTTTCAACAGGTCGATCGCCGGTGTCATGTTCTGTAATGATCCATCAGGTCAAATGCCGCTACCTTAGGCGTTGAGCCCAGCCGCGTCGAGCCGGCATCGGCGCCGCGTTGCCCGGCCATGGCCATCGGACACAAAGGAGACGGACCATGCAGCACAAGCTCCTCGCACCGGTAGCCGAGGTCTACGACCTGGCCGTGATTGGCGCAGGCATCAATGGCGTCGGGATCGCCGCCGATGCCGCTGGCCGCGGGCTGGCCGTGTTTCTCTGCGAACAGGGCGACCTGGCGCAGCACACGTCGTCGGCAAGCAGCAAGCTGGTGCATGGCGGGCTGCGCTATCTCGAACACTACGAGCTGCGCCTGGTGCGCGAGGCACTGGCCGAACGCGAGGTGCTGCTCGCCAAGGCCCCGCATCTGGTCACGCCGTTGCGTTTCATCCTGCCCTATCGCCCGCACCTGCGCCCCTCCTGGCTGATCCGCACCGGCCTGTTTCTCTACGATCATCTGGGCAAGCGCGAGCGACTGGCCGCTTCACGCAGCCTGCGGTTCGGCGCCGACAGCCCGCTCAAACCGGAACTCGACCATGGTTTCGAATACTCCGATTGCTGGGTGGACGACGCACGACTGGTGGTCGTCAATGCGATTGCCGCCCGCGAGCACGGCGCTCATGTGCACAGCCGCACCCGCTGCGTCAGCGCACGCAGCAGCAAGGGGCTCTGGCACCTGCACCTGGAGCGCGCCGATGGCAGCCGCTACTCGATTCGCGCCCGCGCCCTGGTCAACGCCACCGGCCCCTGGGTCGCGCAGTTCATCGAAGACGACCTGCGGCTGTCGTCGCCGCATGGCATCCGCCTGATTCAGGGCAGCCACCTGATCGTGCCCCGGCTGTACGACGGCGAGCATGCCTACGTCCTGCAGAACCGCGATCGCCGCGTGGTGTTCGTGATTCCCTATCTGGACCGCTTCAGCCTGATCGGCACCACCGACCGCGAATATCACGGCGACCCGGCGCAGGTTCGCGTCACCGAGCAGGAGATCGACTACCTCCTGGCTGTGGTGAACGAGCATTTCAAGCGCCCGCTGCAGCGTACCGACATCTGCCACAGCTATGCCGGGGTACGCCCGCTGTGCGATGACGAGTCGAGCGAGCCAGCGGCGATTACCCGTGACTACACCCTCGAGCTCTCGCGTCAGGCGCACGACGCGCCACTGCTGTCGGTGTTCGGCGGCAAGCTGACCACCTATCGCAAGCTGGCCGAAGCGGCGCTCGCCGAACTCGCGCCCTGGTTCCCGCACATGCAGCCGGCCTGGACCCGCCATGCGCCGCTGCCCGGCGGCGAGGACATGCGCAACGTGCGCGAGCTGACCGAAGCGCTGTGCCTGAGCCACGCCTGGCTCGACGAGCGCCTGGCCGAGCGCTGGGCGAGCAGCTACGGCAGTCGCAGCTGGCTGCTGCTCAAAGGGGTCGATGGCGTGCAGGACCTGGGCGAGCACTTCGGCGCCGGCCTGCATGCGCACGAAGTCGACTATCTGATGGCCGAAGAATGGGCACAGACCGCCGAGGACATTCTCTGGCGGCGCAGCAAGCTGGGTTTGTCGATCGACCGAAGTGGCCGCGATCGGCTGCAGCATTACCTGGACAGCCAGACCGCGGCGCATCTGGTCAGCTTCGATCAGAGCCTGCGCGCCTGACGCGCGGCGCGTTTCAGGCCGCCGCGCCGGCCAGCCGCCCGCGCAGCTGACGCGCTGCGGCGACCATGTTGACCAGCGCCGCTTCGGTTTCCGGCCAGCCGCGCGTCTTCAGCCCGCAGTCGGGATTGACCCACAGCCGCTCGGCAGGAATCCGCTCGGCCGCCTTCTCCAGCAGGGCGACCATCTCGCCAACGTCCGGGACGCGCGGCGAATGGATGTCGTAGACGCCCGGGCCGATGTCGTTGGGGTAGTCGAAGGCGCGAAACGCTTCAAGCAGCTCCATCTGCGAGCGTGAAGTCTCGATGGTGATCACGTCGGCATCCATCGCGGCGATCGACTCGATCACGTCGTTGAACTCGCTATAGCACATGTGCGTGTGAATCTGCGTGCGGTCGCCTACCCCGCTGGAGCAGAGGCGGAAGGCATTCACCGCCCAGTCCAGGTAGCCCTGCCATTGCGCCCGGCGCAGCGGCAGACCTTCGCGGAACGCCGCTTCGTCGATCTGCACGATACGAATGCCCGCCGCTTCCAGGTCGCAGACCTCGTCACGGATCGCCAGCGCCAGTTGTCGGGCCTGCACTTCGCGGCTGACATCCTCGCGCGGGAACGACCACATCAGCATGGTCACCGGGCCGGTCAGCATGCCCTTCATGACCTTGCTGGTCTGCTGCTGGGCGTAGCGGATCCAGTCCACCGTCATCGGCGCCGGGCGGCTCAGGTCACCGTAGATGATCGCCGGCTTGACGCAGCGCGAGCCGTAGCTCTGCACCCAGCCGAAGCGGGTGAAGGCATAGCCTTCGAGCTGCTCGGCGAAGTACTCGACCATGTCGTTGCGTTCGGCCTCGCCGTGCACCAGCACATCCAGCCCCAGCTGTTCCTGAATGCTGACGGCATGGCGGATCTCGGTTTGCATGGCCTCGGTGTAATCACCGGCCGAGAGCTTGCCCTGCCGGTAGGCCTGGCGTGCCAGGCGAATCGCCGCAGTCTGCGGGAACGAACCGATCGTGGTGGTGGGGAACGGCGGCAGCTTCAGCTGCTCGCGCTGCTGCTCGATACGGCTGGCGAATGCCGACGCACGACGGTAGTCGCTGGGCTGGATCGCCTGCAGGCGCGCCTGCACATCCGGGCGATGGATCCGGCTGGACGCCGCACGGCTGGCCTGCACGCGGCGGCTGCGGTCCAGGGCCGCCTGCACCACGGCAGCGTCGGGCTGCAGCAACGCCTGCTTGAGCACCGCCACCTCCTCGCACTTCTGTACGGCAAAGGCGAGCCAGCTGCGCAGCTCCTCGTCCAGATGCTGCTCACGCGCCAGGTCTACCGGGCTGTGCAGCAGCGAGCACGACGGCGCTACCCACAGGCGCTCGCCCAGCCGGGCATGCGCCTCGCGCAGCAGCGCGAGGGTGCGCTCCAGATCGCAGGCCCAGACGTTGCGCCCGTTGACCACGCCAAGCGAGAGCACCTTGTAGGCCGGCAGCCAGTCGAGAATCAGCGGGAACTGTTCCGGCGCTCTGACCAGGTCGATGTGCAGCCCGTCGACCGGCAGCCCCGCGGCGAGACCGAGATTGTCTTCCAGACCACCGAAATAGGTCGCCACGAGTTTCTTCAGCGGCGCCCGCTGCAGCAGGTTGTAACCGCGCTCGAAGGCGTTCTTCCAGGCCTGCGGCAGGTCGAGGGCGAGGATCGGCTCGTCGATCTGCACCCACTCCACGCCCTGTCCGGCCAGACGCTCGAACAGCTGGCCATACAGTGGCAGCAGGCGCTCGAGCAGCTCGAGCCGATCGAAGGCCTCGCCACCCCGTACCTTGCCCAGCCACAGATAGGTCAGCGGGCCGATGACCACCGGCTTGACCCGATGCCCGAGCGCAAGCGCCTCGTCCACTTCCTCGAACAGCTGCTCCCAGGACAGCTCGAACTGCTGCTCGGCGGTGAACTCGGGCACCAGGTAGTGATAGTTGGTATCGAACCACTTGGTCATTTCCTGTGCTTGCGCGCCACCCCCGCAGCAGCTCTTGGAAACGCCCCGGGCCATGGCGAACAGCGTATCCAGGCCTGGCTTGCCACTGGCCGGGCGGAAGCGCTCGGGGATCACACCAAACATCAGCGAATGGGCCAGCACGCCGTCGTACCAGGCGAAGTCGCCGACCGGCAGCAGATCGAGCCCCGCTTCGGCCTGCAGCTGCCAGTGTGCGGCGCGCAGCTCGCGACCCACCGCCTGTAGCCCCGCCTCGTCCAGCTCGCCCTTCCAATAGCTTTCCAAAGCTTTTTTCAGTTCCCGATCCTTGCCGATGCGAGGAAAGCCGAGGGAATGCGCAACAACCATGACCAACTCCAATTCCGTCCAGATGAATGCGCAAATTCTCGGCCGCCTGCCAAACTGAAACAAACTCAACTTACTAAACATGAACTTCGATTCCATTCATGACGCTGGCGGCGCTCGACAGCGCCCCGAGGCTGCGACACACTTTCAGCCCCGTTGAGCTCTATTCATGAAGGCGCGCGCCGCGCGACGGCCCGAGAACCGCGTGCAGCCTCGCTCGCATAGCAAGGACAGGCTTTATGCTCGAGATCCGTCACCTGAGAACGCTTCATGCGCTGCGCGAAACCGACAGCCTGGTCGAGGCTGCCGAGCGGCTACACCTGACGCAGTCAGCCCTGAGCCATCAGTTCAAGGAGCTCGAGGAACGGCTCGGCCTGCAACTGTTCGTGCGCAAGACCCGCCCGGTGCGCTTCACCAGTGCCGGTCTGCGCCTGCTGCAGCTGGCCGACTCACTGTTGCCCCAGTTGCGTGGCGCCGAGCGTGACCTCGCGCGACTGGCCGGCGGAACGGCCGGGCGCCTGCACATGGCGATCGAATGCCACAGCTGTTTCCAGTGGCTGATGCCCACCATCGACCAGTTCCGCGACGCCTGGCCGGAAGTCGAGTTGGACCTGGCCTCGGGCTTTTCCTTCGCGCCGCTGCCGGCGCTGGCACGCGGCGACCTGGATCTGGTGGTCACCTCCGATCCGGTCGACCTGCCGGGCATCACCTACGTGCCGTTGTTCACCTACGAAGCCCTGCTGGCGGTGGCCAACCAGCACCCGCTCGCCAGCCGCGCCTATGTCCAGCCGCAGGACCTGGCCAACGAAACGCTGATCACCTACCCGGTCGAACGTGACCGGCTGGACATCTTCACGCGCTTCCTCGAACCGGCCGACGTCGAACCGGCGCAGGTCCGCACCTCCGAGCTGACCGTGATGATGATGCAGCTGGTGGCCTCGGGGCGCGGCGTGTGCTGCGTTCCCAACTGGGCGCTGCACGAGTACAGCGCGCGCGGCTACGTCACCGCCAAGCGGCTGGGCGAGCGCGGCCTGTTCGCCACGCTGTACGCGGCAATCCGCGCCGACATGCTCGATTCGCCGTTCATGCGCGACTTCCTGTTGACCGCCAAGGACACGTCGTTCGCCACCCTCGAGGGTGTGAGCGCCGCCACACGCGCGCGCTGAGCTCAGCGTCGCCTGCGCAGCAGCAGCGCCCCGACCACGCCGAACAGCAGGCCGCCTGCCAACAGCAGGCGTTTGTCGGGCCCTTCGGCCGTCCGCCAGCCGCCATCGATGCGCCGATCCCCGCCCGGTGGATCGAACAGATTGCCGGATGAGCGCGCAGCCTGATTCGCCCGCCGCAGCGCCATCCCGGTAAGCAAGCCGTTCAGGCGATCGAAGCCCGGAGTCAACGCGTGAGCGAGCCGCAGCAGGCTGGCAGTGGCCCCCACCGGCGTGGTGTCACGCGGGTGCAAGGCGCGCCGAACCATGGCTTCGGCGACACGCCGCGGATCGTAGCGCGGCGGCGGCGGCACCAGGGCGCGCCCGGTGTAGTTGCCGCCATCACGAAAGCCTGGCGTGTCGACCACGCCCGGATAGATGTCGCAGACATGAATGCCTGGCCACTGCACCAGCTCGCCGCGCAGTGCCTGGGTCAGGCCGCGCAGGCCGAACTTGCTCGCCGAATAGGCCACCGCGTAGGGCTGCGCGACCCAACTGCCCACCGAAAGCGTATTGATCAGCACCCCGCCACTCTGCTGCTTGAAGTAGGGCAGCACCGCATGCGCGCCGCGCAGGTAGCCGAGCAGATCGGTCTGCACCACTTGCTCGTGTGCCTCCAGCGGCGTTTCGTCGAAGGCGCCGACGGCACCGATACCAGCGTTGTTGATCCAGACGTCGATGCGCCCATGGCCGAACTCCGCCGCGGCCGTGGCCAGCCGCTCGACCTCGTCGGCGACGCCAACGTCGGTCGGCACCACCAGGGCGTCGGCACCTTCGCCACGGCATTCAGCGGCGACTTCCTCCAGGGCCTGGCGGTCGCGCGCCGCCAGGACAACGCGCGCGCCCTGCCGGGCGAAAGCCTGGGCCGCGGCGCGGCCGATGCCGCTGGAGGCGCCGGTGATCACCACCACGGTGCCGTCGAGTGAAGGGGACGTCATGCGTGTTCCTCCTGCCGTTGATTGGTCTTAGGCTGACCACCCGGCACCGGCAAACACTCACGCCGCCCGTCGCTCTCAGACCATTTGCAGCGGCACCTTGCGCTGCGGCGCGGCGAACGCGGCGTCGATCGTGGCCAGATCCTCATCGCTCAACTGCAGGCGCGCCGCGTGGGCATTGGCGCGCACATGCTGCGGATCGCTGGCCTTGGGAATCACCAGCACGCCCGGCTGACGCAGCGCCCAGGCCAGCGCGACCTGCGCCGGTTGCGCACCCAGGCGCCGGGCGACGGCCACGATCGCCGGATTGCGCAGCAAGGCACCGCCCTGGCCGAGTGGGCAGTAGGCCATGACCGGCATATCGTGTGCCTGGCACCAGGGCAACAGGTCGAACTCGATACCGCGCTCGGCCGGGTTGTAAAGAACCTGGTTGGTAGCGCACCGGCTGTCGTGTGGCAGTTCCAGCAGATCCTCGACGTCGAAGTTGGACACGCCCCAGGCGCGGATGCGCCCGGTCGCACGCAGCTGTTCGAAGGCTTCCACGGTTTCGGCCAGCGGGTAGCCGCCGCGCCAGTGCAGCAGATAGAGGTCGATGCAATCGGTGCCCAGCCGCCGCAGGCTACGCTCGCAGGCCTCGATGGCACCGCGGCGGCCGGCGTTGTGCGGATAAACCTTGCTGACCAGATAGACGCGTTCACGACGGTCGCGAATCGCTTCGCCGACCACCGTCTCGGCACCGCCTTCGCCATACATTTCGGCGGTATCGATCAGCGTCATGCCCAGCTCGATGCCGAGCTTCAGCGCGGCGACCTCGCGATCGCGCTCGGCGCGCACCTCCCCCATATGCCAGGTGCCCTGGCCAACCGGCGACACCGGAGTGCCGTCGAGAAGACAGAACGGGCGCGTCATGCCTGCCCCTCCCGGCCGAACGGCCAGGGTGAAGCGAGCATCGCCGGTGTTGCGGAACCATTGCAGGACATGCTCTTTCCTCTGTTTGACCTCAGATGCGCTCGCTCAGGCCCAGGCGTACGCCGAGCCCCACGAGCACCGAACCGAGCAGCCGATCGAGCCAGGCCGCCACGCGCTGCTGGCCGCGCAGCAGGCGGCTGGCCCGCGCGGCCAGCACGACCAGCGAGCCCTCGACGACGATCGCCACCACGACCACCAGAAAACCCAGCCAGAACAGCTGCAGCGCGGTCGTGCCATGGCCGGGCCGCACGAACTGCGGCAGAAAGGCCATGAAGAAGATTGCCGCCTTCGGATTCAGCAGATCCACCAGCACGCCCTGGCGATAGGCCTGCCAGGCGCTGCTGGCGCCCCGTGTCTCGGGCAGGCGCGTGATGCCTTTGCCCGCCGAGCGCAACGCCTGGACGCCCAGATAGATGAGATAGGCCGCGCCGAGATACTTGACCACCGAGAACGCCAGCGCCGAGGTCGCCAGGATCGCCGACAGGCCAAAGGCAGCGGCAGACACATGGACCATCGCCCCGCTGCACACGCCCAGGGCACTGACCATGCCCAGTCGACGGCCACCGGTGAGGGTGCGCGAGAGCACGTAGAGCAGATCGGGCCCGGGCGACAGGTTCAGCGCCAGCGCCGCGGAGAAGAACACGCCCCAGAACACCGGGTCAGACATGGCTGCGCCTCCTTGAACGAACCGACTGCAGAGACTAGCAGCAGCTCACTGCGGTACGGGCGAATCAATCCTTGGATTGATTGACCGGCCATCACGCTCGTCGGAAAACTGACGAACAGACATGAAAAAGCTGATTTATTGTCACAGCCGTGAACTAAGCTGCATTTCGTAATGTCAATGAGCCACCTCCAGCGGACCGGAGGTGCAAACAATCGATCGTCCGATTCGACAAGGGACATGCGAATGAACGACTCCAACGCCTTCCCGGCGGCCATGCCGGCCTGCCCACGTCTGCTTCTGCTTTCGGGTAGCGAACTGCTGGAAAGCGCCATGCGTCAGCACCTCCAGGGCACCCTCGATCATCGACTGCAGCGCTGCACCTCGCCACGCGCCGACCAGTTGCGCTGCGACCTGGTGCTGCTCGATCCGGCCAGCTACACACCGGACGAGGCGATGCGCCTGTTGCGCCGCGCCGAGTACACGCCGCTGGCGCTGGTCAACGCCGCGCCGGAGCAGGCCGAAACGCTGGTCGAGGCCCACCCCTGGGTGCGCGGCGTGTTCTACCGGGGCACCTCGCGACAGGGCTTCACGGTCGGCATTCACAAGCTGCTCGGCGGCAACGACTGGCTGCCGCGCGGGCTCACCGAGCGCCTGGTGTCGCGCTATCGCCAGCTGACCCCGATCAGCCAGGGCATCGACCAGCTGACGGTGCGTGAGAAGCAGATCCTCGCGCTGGCCGGCAAGGGGCTGTCGAATGCCGAGATCGGCCGCTCGCTGCACCTGAGCACCCACACCATCAAGAGCCATATCCACAACGCCCTGCGCAAGCTCGGTGCCAGCAATCGCGCCCAGGGCGCCTCGATGGTGCTGGCCTACGTCTGCGAGCCAAGCCTGTGAAACGCCTGCTCCTGCTGCTGACGCTGCTCGGCGCGCTCGGTGCCCAGGCCGACGAGGCCGAGCTCCAGGGGCTGATCACCAACGGCACCATCACCCGCTCGGGCCAGGAGTTCTACGTCAAGTTCTGCGAACGACTGAACGACACCAGCCGGATGGACTTCAACCTGGCGGTCAAGGAACGCCCCTCGGCGCGCTGGGGCGTGCTGATCTGGGTCGAGCACGAGAACCAGACGTTGTACCGCCGCTTCCTGCAGCCCAACGTGGCGGACATGGAAGCGACGGCCTATGCCGCGGCGGATTTCGTCCTCGAGGAAATCAACCGCCGAAAGATCGAAGCGCTGTTCGACGACAACATTGACCTAGCCAAGGACGAGTTATGAAACGGCACATCCCACTTGCCGGCACCCTGCTTGCCGGTCTGCTGCTGGCCAACGGCGCAAGCGCCACGGAACTGGTGTACACCCCGGTCAACCCCTCGTTCGGCGGCAGCCCGCTCAACGGGGCCTGGCTGCTGGGCAACGCCCAGGCACAGGACGACCACAAGGACCCCGACGCGATCGACCGCTCGGCGCTGTCCGGCAGCGCGCTGGATCGCTTCACCAGCCAGTTGGAGTCGCGCCTGCTGTCGCAGATGCTGAGCAATATCGAGCAGGGCAAGGAAGGCGTGCTGACCACCGACGACTTCATCATCCACATCGTCAACGACGACCTGGGCAACCTGACGGTGAACATCACCGACAAGCTGACCGGAGAGATCTCCGAGATCATCGTCGACGGTTACAGCGACTATCGCTAACGCGCACGGAGAGCCAAAGGCCATGAGAAGCCTGTTCATTGCCATCGGGATGATGGCGCTACTTCAGGGGTGCTCGGTACGCGAGCCGATGCCGGCCGACGCCCAGGCACCAACCCTCACACCACGCACCTCGACCTATCAGGATCTGCTCGCCCTGCCGCGCCCGAAAGGGCCGCTGGTTGCCGCGGTCTACGGTTTCCGTGACCAGACCGGCCAGTACAAGCCGAACCCGGCAAGTTCGTTCTCCACCGCCGTGACCCAGGGGGCGGCGAGCATGCTGGTCGATGCCATGCAGGCCAGCGGCTGGTTCGTCGTGCTCGAGCGCGAAGGCCTGCAGAACGTGCTGACCGAGCGCAAGATCATTCGCGCCTCGCAGGCCAAGCCGGACGTGGCCCCCAACATCCAGGCCGAGCTGCCGTCCTTGCTGGCGGCGAACATCATCATGGAGGGCGCCATCGTCGCCTACGAGACCAACGTGCGCAGCGGCGGCGCGGGCGCGCGCTACCTTGGGATCGGCGTCTCGCAGGAGTACCGGGTCGACCAGGTGACGGTCAACCTGCGGGCAGTGGACGTGCGCAGCGGCCGCGTGCTGTCCAACGTGATGACCACCAAGACGATCTTCTCGGTCGGGCGTAGCGCCAACGTCTACAAGTTCATCGAGTTCAAGGAGCTGCTCGAGGCCGAAGCCGGCTACACCACCAACGAGCCCGCACAGCTGTGCGTGCTCTCGGCGATCGAGTCGGCCGTCGCCCACCTGATTGCCCAGGGCGTCGACCGCAGGCTGTGGCAGACCGCCGACGGCAGCAGCACCGAGCACCCGGCCCTGGCCAAGTACCTGGGCAAACCGGCGGCCATCTGAGCGCAGCGGTCGGCGCCGCCAGCCCCGACCGCGACCCCGGCTGCAACAGGCATCTCGCGAAACCCCATCCCCCTCGGGGATTTTTCGGAAGGCGGCTGCGACCGGACCTCATCGTCCGGTTCGCAGGCCGCCTTCTGTCGTTTCGGCCGGGCCCGGCAAAGCGTCTTTCGGCATGCATTTTCAATCATTGGATGGATTTTCCGATTGGCGCCCCCGGTCAAGGATTAACCACATCAGGTTTTTGCCAGGGATGCCTCATGAAAACCGCGCAAGGGATTGCCCAACGCCTCCTGCTGCCCGCGTTGCTGGCCGCAGGCTTCGCCACCTGCCAGGCAGTGTTCGCCGCCGATCTGGATCTGGCCCCCAGCGAACTGGCCGGCAGCCGCCACACCTCCGCCAGCCAGCCGGGCGCCGCCTTGGCCATGGTCGATCAGCGCGGCAGCGAACTGCTCGCCGAGATCGCCCAGCGCGGCTCGGACCTGGAGGCCTACATCCTGCAGAGCGGCTACGCCAACACGGCGTCCGTCGACCAGCTCGGCCACGGCAACAGCGCCTGGGTCTCCCAGGCCGGCAGCTTCAACAACGCGGAAATCGACCAGTTCGGTTCCGACAACACCGCGCACGTCTCGCAACGGGGCAACGGCAACCAGGCGCAGATCGAACAGTTCGGTTCGGGTCACGGCGCCAGTGTCGACCAGCGCGGCTCGGGTCTGACGGTAATGGTTCGCCAGTACCGCTGATAGGGAAGTACCGCAGCACCTCAATCCATGGAGAGATAACAATGTTCAAGATCAAACCCCTCGTTGCAGCCATGCTGGCCCTCGCCGCAACCCAGGCCCTGGCGGCGGGCAACACCTCCGAGCAGAACCAGCTCGGGATCGACAACGTCGCCGAGGTGATGCAGGACGGCGGCTTCGGCAACATGGCCCGCCAGAACCAGTCCGGCTATGCCAACGACGCGCTGATCGAGCAGACCGACTCCACCGGCTCGAGCGCCAGCCAGACTCAGCTGGCCAACTTCAACGAGGCCACCGCCAGCCAGACGCACACCCTCGGCACCAGCTCGGTGCAATTCCAGACCGGCCACGGCAACGAGGCCAATGTCGACCAGGCATTCAGCACCGGCAGCCTGGCGGATCAGAAGCAATCGGGTAGCCACAACCTGGCCAACACCCGGCAGAGCGCTGACCTGGGCAGCGTTGCCACCAGCGATCAGAACGGCAAATTCAACGACTCGCGCATCGACCAGACGGCGACCGCGTTCACCCGCGCCAACATCGACCAGCATGGCATCGGCAATGACGCCTTCAGCTCGCAGACCGCGGCCCAGGGCAGCGAAACCCGGCAGGAGCAGAATGGCGCCTGGAACGACTCGCAGGTCGTCCAGACGCTGAGCTGGGATGACCGCGCCTCGGTGTTCCAGGATGGCGACATGAACACCGCCTACGTGCAGCAGGCCGGCAGCCGCTACTCGACCGCTGAAGTCGAGCAACTGGGCAACCTCAACGACGCCGAAGTCCTGCAGACCGGCGCCCGCCAGGAAGCCTACGTCAGCTCCATCGGTGACGAGAACGTCGCGCGCGTCGACCAGAGCGGCAACGACCAGAACGCCTTCATCAATCAGTCCGGCACCGGCAACGACAGCAGCATCGTGCAGACCAACGGCTGGTTCGGCGGCAATAACACCGCCTACACCAACCAGAGCGGCGAGGACAACGAGGCCGATGTCTATCAGAACGGTCGCAACCAGTACGCGAACCTGGTTCAGGACGGCCACAGCAACGAGGCCGACGTCGAGCAGCGCGGCAAGGCCAACAGCCTGAACTTCCTGCAGGACGGCGGCCACAACGACCTGGTGGCGACCCAGGAAGGCAGCGACAACCGCATCGAGGGCCACAGCCTGGGCCATGGCAACGACGTGGACATCGCTCAGGATGGCGAACTGAACCTGGCGCGCGTGTACCAGAACGGCGTATGGAACGACGCAAACGTGACCCAGAACGGCGAAAGCCATCTGGCCAATGTCGTCCAGGCTGGCCACGGCAACGATGCCATCGCCATGCAGAGCGGCTACGGCAACAGCGCCTACATCAACCAGAACGGCACCAACAACCTGGCGATCGTCACCCAGAACTGATCGCATCTCCCCAGACGAACTGCCGGCCTCGTGCCGGCAGTTTCGTTTCTGCCAACCCGGTGGCGAAGCACTTGCGCCCGCCCCGCCTCGACACCGGCGCGGCGCCGCAAGGGCCTGCTGCTGCGATATCAGCGTGCAGGCACCATCCACGGCGCGCCAAACTGAAGCAAACTGACCAAGCGGTCAGCTAAAGGCACCCGCGCACGCATTCCAGCGAACTCAATTTCACCTTTCGATTCAGCAGGTTGACTGCACAACGAGACCATCGGGACCGATCTGGCGTGGCGCTTGCTAACAGACCAAAGCCTGACCGCTCGGACAACTATCAGAGCGGCACAACACGCCAAAGGAGCCCCGATGAATCGATACCTCGCCACCGCCACCCTTGCCGCCGGCCTGCTGGGCGGCAGCCAAGCCATGGCCAGCCCCCTGCTGTGGCAGAACAACAGCCTGACCTACCTGTACGGCAAGAACTTCGCCGTCGATGCCGGCGAGATCCAGCAGACGCTCACCTTCGAGCACGCCAGCGGCTGGACCTGGGGCGACGTGTTCCTGTTCGTCGACAACAAGTGGTTCAACGGCCTTTCCGGCAGCGACGGGCACACCTATTACGGTGAATTCAGCCCGCGGCTGTCGCTGGGCAAGCTCAGTGGGCGCGACCTGTCCTTCGGCCCGGTCACCGACATCCTGCTGTCGGCCACCTACGAACGCGGCGAAGGGCGCAATCGCAACTACCTGCTCGGCCCGGCGGTGGACCTGGCGCTTCCCGGCTTCGACCGCTTCTCGCTGAATACCTACTATCGCAAGCCCGACGGCATCACCGGCCAGCCCGGTGGCCAGTGGCAGCTCACACCGACCTGGGCGGTGACCATTCCGCTCGGCAAGTCCGACCTGCTGTTCGACGGTTATATCGACTGGGTGGTGAACGACGCGGGCTCCAAGGCCAAGGGCGATTACCTGGCGAAGAACTTCCACTTCAATCCGCAGCTCAAGTACGACCTGGGCAAGGCCCTGGACTATTCCCCGGGCAAGCTCTACGTCGGTATCGAGTACGACTACTGGTCGAACAAGTACGGCATCGAGGACAGCAGCGCCTTCAACACCGACAACAACGTCACCAACTTCATCGTCAAGGCGCACTTCTAGCAGCCATCGCCGCCGGCCCTGCGGCGCCGCGTCAGACCGTAACGGCTGCAGGGCGCGGCGAAACCGTGCAGAATCCTCGCGCTCGGCCACAAGGCGAACAGGCCGAGAATGGCCGCGGCCCACCGGGCCTGCGGCAACCTGCAACGGCGGGCCGGGCCCGCGCTCTGGGACGAGGGACGATGAACAACAACAACGCTTCCGCGCCGCTCTACGCTGCGAGCGGCAAACCCGCCGGCCGCATCCGCCAGCAGAACGAGGAAACCATCCTCGCCGCCGCGGCCGAGGAATTCGCCCGCTACGGATTCAAGGGCACCAGCATGAACGCCATCGCCCTGCGCGCCGGCCTGCCGAAGGCCAACCTGCACTATTACTTCAGCAACAAGCTGAACCTCTACATCGAGGTGATGCGGCACATCCTCGAACTGTGGGATACCGCGTTCGACGACCTCACCGTCGATGACGATCCCGCCACCGCTCTGGCGCGCTACATCCGCCTGAAGATGGAATTCTCGCGGCGCCACCCGCAGGCCTCGAAGATCTTCGCCATGGAAGTCATCAGCGGCTGCGAATGCCTGTCCGAGCACTTCAACCAGGACTATCGCAACTGGTTCCGCGGCCGTGCTTCGGTGATCGACGCCTGGATCGCGGCCGGCAAGATGGATGCGATCGACCCGATGCACCTGATCTTCCTGATCTGGGCCGGCACCCAGCACTACGCCGACTTCTCCGACCAGATCCGCCGCGTCACCGGCAAGCGCATGACCAAGGCCGATTTCGCCCATGCCACCGAGACGCTCGTTCACGTCGTGCTCAAGGGCTGCGGCCTGACGCCGCCGGCCTCGGGCCGCTGAGCGATCGCGCCGCCGGTCGCCAGGGGCAGCGAACGTCGGCGCGCTTTAGGGGTCGTCTTAAGCAAGTGCAGCCAAACGGCACAGGAGACGACCATGCAGCCCTACCTACGCTTCGGCGCGATGATCGCCACGTCGACACTGGTGATGTTCGGCCTGATGTACCTCAACACCTACCGCCTGGAGCACGTGCTGTTCAGCGAGACGCGCGCCTACATGGCGCTGCTGATGGGGGCGACCATGGCGATCGTCATGCTGCTGTTCATGCGCGGCATGTACCGCAATCGCAACCTCAACATCGCCATTCTGCTCGGCAGCGCGGCGGTGTTCGCCGTCTCGCTGGGGCTGGTCCGCAGCCAGGCGACCGTCGACCAGGTGTCGTGGATGAAGGCCATGATCCCGCACCACTCGATCGCGATCCTCACCAGCGAACGCGCCGACATCGACGACCCGCGCGTGCGTGAACTCGCCGACGGCATCATCAAGACCCAGCGCGAGGAAATCGCCGAGATGAAGGCGCTGATCGCCGAGCTGCAACACTGACGCTTCCCCTCCACTCCGAAGAGACGAACTATCGATGCCATCCAGACGACGCCCCTTGAGCCAAACCCTGTTTTTCGCCGCCGGTTTCGCCCTGGCCTGCCAGAGCACCGCCTTGTCGGCTGCACCGCTCACGCCCCTGGGCTGGGTCGAGCGCGGCCTCGTCTACCCCGAGCAGGTCATGGTGAAGTTCAAGCTCGACACTGGCGCGCTGACGTCCTCGCTGCATGCCGAGGATGTCGAGTACTTCGAAAAGGACGGCCAGAAGTGGGTGCGCTTCGACATGGACCTGGAAGACATCGAGAAGGGCAAGCTGGTGAAGTCGCGCATCGAGCGCAAGCTCGAGCGCGAGCTGACCGTACGCGGCGCCGGCGGCACCGAGGATCGGCCGGTTGTGCGAATGAAAGTGTGCATCGGCGACCAGCTGCTCAACGAGCAGTTCTCGCTGAACGACCGCGACGACATGAACTACCCGGTACTGCTCGGTCGCCGCACACTGGAAAAGCTCGGCCCGGTGGATTCGGGCAAGACCTTTACCGTCGAGCCGAACTGCGCCCGCGCGCAGGATTGATCAGTCGCGACGGCAGAAGACCAGCGCCTTCATCCCGCTGTCGGCGCTGATATCCGGAAACTCCGGCGGATTGGCCAGGCGCTCCTGGAACTCGAACGCCGGCGCTTCGGCCTGCATGCAGTCGATGAGAAAGCCCGGCGCCACCTCCGGATCGTTGATGCAGGCCAGTACCCGCCCGCGTGGTGCCACCAGTTCCGGCAGGCGCCGCAGCACCTTGGCGTAGTCGCGGCCGAGCGCAAAGCTGCCTTTCTGGAAGGATGGCGGGTCGATGATCACCAGATCGTAGGGACCGAGCTTGCGCACCCGCCCCCACGACTTGAGCAGATCATGTGCGAGAAAGCTGACCTGCGATAGCGCCTGGCCGTTGAGCCGGTGATTTTCCCGCCCACGCGCCAGAGCCGCGCTGGCCATGTCCAAATTCACCACGTGCCGCGCGCCACCGGCCAACGCCGCAACCGAGAAGGCGCAGGTATAGGCGAACAGGTTGAGCACGCGCTGCTGCGCCGCATGCTCGCGCACCCAGCAGCGGCCCAGTCGCATGTCCAGAAACAACCCGCTGTTCTGCTTGCGCCCCAGGTCGAGCAGATAGCGCAGGCCATGCTCGGTCACCGGCCACTGCTCGCGCGGCTCACCGACGAGCCAGTCGCACGGGCTGTCCGGCCGGTAGCGGTGCTGCAGCAGCAGCGTATGGGCGCCGCGGCGCTGCCATTCGGGCGACTGCGCGAAGGCCAGCAGCATCGCCTGCAACGCCTGCAGCTGTTCGCTGGCGGGCTCGCGATACAGCACCACCAGCACGATGCCCTGCAGCCAGTCCACGGTGATCTGCTCGAGCTCCGGCCAGCAACGGCCGCGACCGTGAAACAAGCGCCGGGCCTCGTCGGGGGCAGCGTCCAGCGCGCCAACCAGGTGCTGGCGCAGGGTTTCGAGGGCCGTTGGGGTCATGCTGCTGCTCGGTGCGTTGCCAGGAAGGGCGCGCATTGTACCGCCCGGACCCGCCAGGCCAATCGGCTCATATCGATTATTTGCTAATGCGAAATATTTGTATTTGAAATCGTATTAACCTCGCCCTACCATACGGCGCCACTCCAAGGAGCGAAGGGAAGCCGATGAATCCGGGATCTACCCAGCCCGTCCAGCTGGCCATGCTGATCAACATGCTGTCGATCGGCAGCCTGATGATGGTGATGCCGCTCGGCCCGGATTTCGTCCGCGAACTGGGCATGGCCGCCGAGCACATCGGCTACATCGCTGGCGGCGCTACCCTGGCCTCGGCGCTGAGCGCGGCCGCCTGCGCAGCCTGGCTTGATCGGCTGGAGCGCAAGCGCGCGCTGGTGGTGCTGCTGGCACTGCGTTTCGCCCTGCTGCTCGCCTGCGCCGGGGTGACGAGCGCCGGGCAGCTGATCCTGCTGTTCGTGCTCTCCGGTCTGGTCGCCGGCCCGATGGGCGCCGTGCTCATGGCGAGCATGCTCGACCTGATCCCGCCAGCCGAGCGCGGCCGCAAGCTCGCCCATGTCGCGATGGGCTTCTCCCTGGCGGCGATCCTGGTGACGCCCGCCGCGCTGGAGCTGTCCCGCCTGTGGGGCTGGCGCATGCCCTTCCTGCTGTTCGGCGGCCTGGGCCTGGCATTGGCGGTCGCCTGCATCGCGCTGTTCCCCTCGCCGCCACGCCACCCGCGGGCTGCCGCCAGCCTGCTGCCGCTGCTGCGCACACCGCTGTGCCTGGGTGCGCTGGCCCTGGTGGCGCTGCAGATGGCCGGACACTTCCTGCTGGTGCCGCACTTTGCCAATTTCTTCGAGTTCAACCTGGGGTTCGCCCGCGACCAGCTCGGGCTGCTGTATCTATGCGGCGGGCTGGCCAGCATCGCCTCGATGCGTATCGGCGGCGGGCTGATCGACCGTGGCCATGCCGCCGCCGTCGCACTCACCAGCAGTGGCCTGCTGGCGCTGGTCACACTGCTCGGCTTCGTACTGCTCGCCCCGCTGCCGCTGTTCGTGACCTTTGCCCTGTTCATGGCGCTCAGCGCGCTGCGTACCAGCAGCACCACGACGATCCTCGCCGGCATACCCGCACCCAACCAGCGGGCTGCCTTCATGGCCCTGCAGGGCACCGTCTCCAACGTCGCGGCCGGGCTCGGCAGCCTGGCCTCGGCCCGTTACCTCGGCACCGACGCCACTGGCGCGCTGCTGGGCTTCGAACGACTCGCCGGGCTCAATGCCCTGGCGGGCCTGGCGGCAGGCGCGGGCGTCCTGGCGCTGCTCGACGCACTGCGCCGCAGGGCGCAAGCAACCGCCCCTACAACGACAAGCCAGGCCTGAGCCTGCAGCAGCACACCTGATGAGCCTTACATCCGCATCATTCGAACCGCAACGGAGTATGCAATGCCCTTTGTAAGCACTATCAGCCGCCCCCGGCACCTGTCCCTGACCCTGCTCGGCGGCCTGCTGCCGATGCTCGCCCTCGCCGACGGGCCCGTAACGCTGCAGAACGAAGTCATCACCGCCACCCAGACCGCCCACAGCGAGCTCAGCGCCCCGGCCAGCGTTTCCGTGGTCACCCGCGAAGAGCTGGACAAGCTGCCGGTGTACAGCCTGGCCGACGCGGTGAAATACCTGCCGGGCGTGCACATCAACCCGTCGTCTACCTATGGGCGCAAGGAGATTCGCCTGCGCGGCCTGGATTCGGACTACACGCTGCTGCTGGTCAATGGCCGGCGGGTCAACTCGCGTGACGCCCTGACCTCCAACTACGCCAACGACTTCGACCTGTCCTCGATTCCGATGGCCGCCATCGAGCGCATCGAGGTGATCCGGGGGCCGATGTCCTCGCTGTACGGCGCTGACGCGCTGGGCGGTGTGGTCAACGTGATCCTGCGCCAGCCGACCGAGCGGACCGAGGCCGGGCTTGCCTACACCTATGAACACCCGACCGAGGGGCAATCGGGCGATAGCCATACCGTCAGCGCCTACACCAGCGGCGCACTGATCGAAAACAGGCTGCGCGGTAACCTGATCGTGGAGAAGACCGACCAGGCCGCCTGGCTGTCCGAGCAGACGGTCAACCCGAACACCGATGCCGCCGAGCAACGCCAGAACGGCAGCCTGTTCGGGTCGCTCAACTGGCTGCTGGACGAGCGCCAGACGGTCGACCTGGACCTGACCTACCGCAAGGACGACCGCGAGGCTGACTGGAACAACTACGGCAGCGTCGTCACCAACGTGCAGGAAATGGAGCGCTGGAGCCTGGGCATTGGCCACAGCGGCAAGTGGGACGGCTTCGACACCCGCGTGCGCTACTACTACGAGGACGTCGACCTGATGGACGACTCCGCGATCATGACCAACCTGCGCGGCGTCAAGGGCGACGTGCAGCAGCGCAACCACACGCTCGACGGCCAGGTCAGCGCCTTTCTCGGCGACCATCTCGTGACCCTGGGCAGCGAATATCGGCGCACGACCCTCGAGCACAACCAGAATCTGGGCACACAGACCGAGGTCGACCAGAAGGCCGTCTACCTGCAGGACGAATTCTCGCTCGGCAGGCTCGACGTGACCCTCGGCGGCCGCTGGGACGACCACGACAGTTTTGGCGGCGAATTCAGTCCTCGCGCCTACGGCGTCTACAACCTGACCGACCACTGGGTGATCAAGGGCGGCGCCGGCAAGTCGTTCCGTGCCCCCAGCATTTACCAGTTCGACGAGTCCTACGGGGTGCTGGCCTGCCGCGGCATGTGCACCCTGGTCGGCAATCCGGACCTCAAGCCCGAGACCGCCACCAGCTACGAGCTCGGCACGCTGTTCCAGAACGAGCGCATCGAGGCGGGCATCATGTTTTTCCACAACGACATCGAGGACATGATCGTCACCGATAGCTGGCGCGCCGGCTATCGGCCGAGCGTGATGACCTACAGCAACGTCAGCAAGGCGCGCGTCCAGGGCTATGAGCTGCAGGGCCGCTATGCGCTGAGCGACCGCATCGGCCTGCGCGGCAACTACACCTACTCCGACGCCGAAGACCGCGACACCGACGAGCAACTGCGCAACACCCCGCAGCATGTCGCCAACCTGGGCGTCGACTGGCAGGTACGAAACGACCTGGCGATGAACCTCGACTACCAGTACACCGGCAGCCAGCTGCTCTACGTCTCGGCCGCCGAGCCGAACGTGGAAAGCGCAGCCTTCCATGTACTCAACCTCGGCGCGCGCTATCAGGCCACTCCGCAGCTGGCATTGCGCGCCGGTATGAACAACCTGACCAACGAGAAGCGTGACGACGTGGCGCAATCCATCGACAACATCCTGATGGGCCGCACGCTGTTCGTCGGCTTCAGCTACGACCTCTGACCCGCCATCGCCCGGCCGCCAAGGTCGCCGGGCTTCGGCACAACCCGAGCGCCGCCCGATGACCCGTACCGACTCGATGCCCGCCTTCCAGCGATTCGCCCTGCTCTGTGCCGCCGGGCTCGTGCTGTTGCTGCTGGCCGCATCACTGAGCATCGGTGCCGGCGTCTACGGTGCCGGCGAGGTGTTCGGCTATCTGCTCGGCCAACCCGAGCGGCTGGCCGATGACAAGCTCGCCATGGTCGTCGACAGCCTGCGCCTGCCGCGCACCCTGGGCGCGCTGGTAGTCGGCGGCAGCCTGGCGATCGCCGCCTCCTTGCTGCAGAGCGCGACGCGCAATCCGCTGGCCGAACCCGGCCTCCTGGGCGTCAACGCCGGCGCGGTGCTGGGCCTGGTAGTGGGCCTGATCTACTTCGGCGTCGAATCCACCCAGGGCTACCTGCTGTGGTCCGGCGCCGGCGCCCTGGCCGGCAATCTGGTGGTGCTCGGCGTTGGCCTGCTGCTCGGCCAGGCCAGCCCGCTCAAGCTGATCCTCGCCGGCGTGGCGCTGGGCGCGGTATTCGGCGGCCTGTCGAACTACCTGCTGCTGTCCACCCGCGTGGCGCTGGAGCAGTTCCGCTTCTGGAACCTCGGCTCGCTGTCGGCCACCAGCCTGCAGGCCGTCTCGGTCGTGGCGCCCTTCGCGGCCGCCGGCCTGGCACTGGCCGCGCTGCTCTGCCGGCAGTTGACGCTGATGCAGATGGGCGACAGCCAGGCCCGCGCGCTGGGCATTTCCACCACCTGGGTACGGCTGGGCGTGCTGCTCGCCTCGACCCTGCTGACCGCCTGCGCCATCTCGCTGGCCGGGCCGATCGGCTTTCTCGGTTTCCTCGCCGCCTACTGCGCACGTCTGCTCGAGCCGGTGGCACTGCTGCGCCAACTGCTGTTCTCGACGCTGTTCGGCATGCTCCTGCTACTGGCCGCAGACGTCCTGGCGCGCTGGCTGATCCAGCCGTTCGAGCTGCCGGTGGGCACGCTGCTCGCCGCCCTTGGCGCGCCGGCGCTGATCGCCATCGTGCTGCGTGGCGGTTTCCGTTCTTTGCTCACGGTGAGGTAAAGCCATGTCCCGCCTGCCCGCGCCGACCGGCACCTGGAACCCGCGCATCGCCTCCATCAACGTGTTGCTGCATCGCCGCAGCTGGCTGCTGACGCTGGCGATCCTGGCCCTGCTCGCTGGCCTGGCGCTGCTCGCCCTCAGCCTGGGCAGCGGTCAGCTCGGCCCGCGCGAGGCGCTGGCGACGCTGCTGGGCCAGGGCAGCCGGATGCAGGAAATCCTGCTGTTCAAGATTCGCTTGCCGCGCGTGGCCGCCGCCATCGTTGCCGGGCTGGCAATGGGCATGGCCGGCTGCCTGATCCAGACCCTGGTGCGCAACCGCCTGGCCACGCCGGACATGGTCGGCGTCAATGAAGGCGCCTCGCTCGCCGTGATCGGCTTCGCCCTTTACCTCACCCTCGGCGACTGGCCGTGGTGGGCGTCACCCTTGGGGGCACTGCTGGCGGCGGCCGCGCTCTTCACCCTCTGTCGCCGCCCCGGCGAACAGGGCTACCTGTTCATCATCATCGGCATTGCCGTCTCCGAGTTGCTCGGTGCCATCGGCGACTTCGCCATGTCCACCCGGCCCCTGGTGCACCTGGGCAGCATCTATCTCTGGTCGATGGGCCATTTCGCCGGCACCGGCTATCGCACCGTGCTGCCCATCGCCGCGCTTCTCCTTGCGCTGTGCCCGCTGATGGCCTGGCTGGCACGGCCACTGGCGCTGCTGCGCTTCGGCGACGCCACCGCGCAGAACCTTGGCGTTCGCGTGCCGCTGATCCAGCTCGGCGTGCTTGGCCTAGCCATTCTGGTGGCAGCACTGGGCACCGCGATCGGCGGACCGGTGGTATTCATCGCCATGGCTGCGCCGATCCTGGCCAGTTGGCTGGCGCGCGGCAATCTCGCGCCGATCTGGCTGGCCGCACTGTGTGGCGCCCTACTGTTGCTGGGCAGCGACACCCTGGTGCGTCTGCTGGCGCAGCCTGAAGAAATCCCGACCGGAACCATGACCCGCATGCTCGGTGGCCTGTTGCTGCTGGGCCTGCTGCTCAGGGACAGACGCGAGTCCGACTGATGACGATTCTCCACGCACACCACCTGCACTTCGCCTACCGCGATAAAGCGGTGCTCGACGATGTGTCATTCAGCCTGCCACGCGGCAAGCTGATCGGTATCGTCGGCCCGAACGGCAGCGGCAAGTCCACCCTGCTCAAGTTGCTGGCCCGCCAGTTGCCCCTGCAGCGCGGTGAGGTTCGGGTGAACGACAAGCCACTGGCGAGCTATTCGACCAAGGCCCTGGCCCGGCAACTGGCCTTTCTGCCGCAGCGGCCGGTCATGGTCGAAGGGATTCGCGTCGAACAACTGGTGCAGTACGGTCGCCACCCGCATCAGGGCTGGTTCAACCAGTGGAGCGAAGAAGACGCCCGCCAGGTCGCGCGTGCCCGCGAGGCGATGCAGCTGGCGCCGATCTGGCAGCGCAGCGCCGCTTCGCTCTCCGGCGGCCAGGCGCAGCGCGCCTGGCTGGGGATGATCCTGGCGCAGAACACCGACCTGATCCTGCTCGACGAGCCCACCAGCGCACTGGATATCGGCCACCAGGCCGAGGTGATGGAGGCCGTGCACGGCATCGCCGCGGCCGGGCGCACCGTGCTCATCGTCATCCATGACCTGGGTGTCGCCGCGCGCTACTGCGACGAAGTGATCGCCTTGGCCGACGGCCGTATCCAAGCCATCGGCCCGGCCCGCGAAGTGATGACCAAGGCACTGATCGATCGCCTCTACGGCACCGATGTCGACGTGGTGCCCGCGCCAGACGACGGCGCACCGGTGATCGTGCCGCGTCGGCGGCGCGGCACGGCAGCGCGCACCGAAGCCACCCTGGAACCTGCAAGAGAAGAGGAACCGCTGCCATGAAGCACCACCCGCTCCCGTATCTCGTCACCGTGCTGCTCGCCGGCCTGCTCGCCCTGCCCGCCCAGGCCCGACAGGTCACCGATGCGCTGGGCAACCAGATCGAGGTACCCGATCGCCCTGAACGTATCGTCACCCTCAGCGAGATCGATCTGGACACGACGTTGAGCCTGGGCCTTACACCTGTGGGCACCAGCAACGGTCGCGGCCAGGCCGCGGCGCCGCGCTATCTGAGCGACAGGCTGCCGGCCGAGCTGCCCACGGTCGGCGAACTGGACAACCCGAATCTGGAAACGCTGCTCGAGCTGCAGCCGGACCTCATCCTCACCGGGCCGGCCAAGCCCGAACAGCTGGCGCTGCTCAACGAAATCGCCCCTACCGTGGTCAGCTACAGCTGGGGTGAGCCCTGGCAACAGAGCATGCGGCGCACCGCCAGCATCCTCGGGCGCGAGGCCGAGGGTCGGGCGGCGCTGGCGCGCTACGATGCGCGGGTCGCCGAGGCACGCGCCAGGCTCGCGGCGCACCAGGGCGAAACCGTCAGCATCGTGCGCTGGAATCCCAAGGGCCCGTCGTACATGTTCAAGGATGCCTTCGCCAGCACCATCATCGAAGACCTCGGCCTGCGTCGCCCGGCGCACCAACAGGACGCCGGCCATACACACTCGATGGCCCTCAGCCTGGAATCGCTAGAACTGCTCGACGCCGACTGGCTGGTCATCGGTACCCTTGCCACCCGCGGCGAGGCGGTAGAAGCCATGCGCCAGGCCGAGCGGACGCCTGCCTTCGGGCGGCTGACGGCGATCCAGGCAAAGCGCTTCGGCACGGTCGACGGTTCGCTGTGGACCTCTGTCGGCGGTCCGCTGGCTGCCCTGCAGGTGATCGAAGACGTCGAGACTCTGCTCGGCAAGGAGGACGCCCAGCCAGTCGAGGATGCATCGGCGGGCCGGTGACAGCCCTGGCTTTGTGCGACAGGTCACGGATCGGCCTGCGGGAGCCGCGCAAACCTCGACCGGTACGCTCTGCCGCTGCCGTCCCGCCGTAAAAAGCTGGCCGCTTACCGCTCAACGGACTGACGGAGGAACAAGGAATGTTCAACCCGGCCAACCACCCCCATTTCAGCCTGCAGCTGCCTGTCGAGCATGACCTGCAGGTGCTCGAATTCCGCGGCCGCGAGGCGCTCTCGACGCCCTTCGCCTTCGAGGTCGAACTGGTCAGCGAACGCCCCGACCTGGAGCTGGAGTCGCTGCTGCATCAGCCGGCGTTTCTCGCCTTCGCCCCGGACGGCGGCGGCATTCACGGCCTGGTCCATCGCATCGCCCAGGGTGAGTCCGGCCGGCGCCTGACCCGTTATCGCCTGACACTGGTGCCGCAGCTCGCCTACCTCGCACACCGCAGCAACCAGCGCATTTTCCAGCACCTGACCGTGCCGCAGATCGTCGCCCGGGTGCTCGAGGAGTACGGCATCCTCGCCGGCGTCGGCCATCGCTTCGACCTCGGCCCGGTGGTCTATCCCGAACGCGAGTACTGCGTGCAGTACGACGAGAGCGACTTGCATTTCATCCAGCGCATCTGCGAAGAGGAAGGCATCCACTATCACTTCCAGCACAGCGCCGACGGCCATGTGCTGGTGTTCGGCGACGACCAGACGGTGTTCCCCACGCTGGCGCCAGTGGCCTATCAGCAGGATTCCGGGCTGGTCGCCGATCAGCCGGTCGTCAAGCGCTTCGGCCTGCGCCTGGAGACTCGCACCAGCCGCGTGACCCGTCGGGATTACGACTTCGAGAAACCGCGCCTGACCATGGAGGCCGCCTTTCAGAGTGACTTCCAGCCGGACCTGGAGGATTACGACTACCCCGGCCGCTTCGTCGACCGCAGCCGCGGCAAGCACCTGGCCCAACGCGCCTTGGAACGCCACCGCCACGACTACGAACGGGCCGAGGGCGAGAGCGATCAGCCCTCGCTGGTCAGCGGTCACTTCCTCGAGCTGACCGAGCATCCGAGGGCCGACTGGAACCAGCTCTGGCTGCTGGACGAGGTGCTCCACGAAGGCAAGCAGCCGCAGGTGCTGGAGGAATCGATCACCAGCGCGCCCAACTTGCACAGTGCAACCCCCTCTCCCCGCCGGGGAGAGGGCTGGGGTGAGGGGAAACTGGCCGCCACCGAGTTCCACCAGGGTTACCGCAACCACTTCACCGCCACGCCCTGGACCGTTCCCTACCGTCCGGCCCTGCGCCACACGAAACCCAAGGTCCTCGGCAGCCAGACCGCCGTCGTCACGGGACCTGCCGGCGAAGAGATCCACTGCGACGAGTACGGCCGGGTGAAGGTCCAGTTCCACTGGGACCGCGAAGGCCAGGCCGACGACAAGACCAGCTGCTGGCTGCGCGTCTCCTCCAGCTGGGCCGGCGACCGCTACGGCGGCATCGCGATTCCGCGGGTCGGCATGGAAGTACTGGTGACCTTTCTCGAAGGTGATCCCGATCAACCGCTGGTGACCGGCTGCCTGTATCACGCCGAGCACGTCGTGCCCTACGAGCTGCCGGCGAACAAGACCCGCACCGTGTTCAAAACGCTGAGCTCACCCGGCGGTGGCGGCTACAACGAACTGCGCATCGAAGACCGTAAGGGCCAAGAGCAGATCTACCTCCACGCCCAGCGCGACTGGGACGAGAACATCGAGCACGACCAGAAGATCCGCGTCGGCCACGAACGCCACGACACCGTCGAGGCCAACAGCCACAGCGAGTTCAAGGCCGAAGAACACCGCACCACCCACGCCGACCGCAAGACCGAAGTCCGCGCCAACGACCATCTCACCATCGGTAACAGCCAGCACCTGAAGATCGGCGCCGGGCAATTCGTCGAAGCCGGCAACGAGATTCACTACTACGCCGGCAGCAAGGTCGTCATCGACGCCGGCATAGAACTCAGCGCCTCAGGCGGCGGCAGCTTTCTCAAGCTCGACCCCAGCGGGGTGACGCTAAGCGGCTCGACCATCCGGATGAACTTCGGCGGTGCCGCCGGGAAAGGCGCAGGCATCCAGGTACAGGCTCCCGCAAGGCCCAACGCCGCCGATACGGACCAGGCCGGCGCTCGTCCGAAGCTCGCACTGGCCAATGCCCAATTGCAGATCGCCCGCAAGGCCCGCCAGCTCGGCGCCAGCCGCTGCCCGCTCTGCGAGGCGTGCCGCGAAGGCCTTTGCGACACGGGAGCGGCCCGATGAACGACTACGTGGATCGGTGGCTGGATGAACAACAGCAGCAACAACGGCAACTGCTGTTGATCGTCGACAGCCTGGCGGAACCCGACCCCATCAGGGAGCTGTTCGCGGCCGACCTGATGCACGACTACCTCAACCTATACAGAGGCACCGCATTCGCCGACCTGGCGGACGCCGGTCCCTGGCTGATCCAGCTGAGCGAAGCGGACGTCGCTGCACTCCAGCCGCTGCTCGATGCCCCGGAACGCAACTGGGGGTGGCTGGCCAGTGCCGACCGGATCGACCTTCACACCCTGCAGGACCACTGGCAGGCACGCATGCTGATCGAAGACCAAGGCCAGCGTGCCCTGTACCGGTTTCAGGACAACCGCGTCATCGCCCGACACCTCGGCGCCCTGGCACCCGAACAGCGCGCTCCGCTGCTGGGACCGCTAGCCAGCGCACTGTGCTGGGACGGACACGCGTGGACGACATTCGACAACCCCAGCCCCGGCCCCTGCCCCGCCCCGTTCGCAATACCCTGGCTCGAACTCCCAGAGCCCGCGGACGTCTCGCGGCAAATCCGCCATCACAACCTGTTGCAGTGGCTCTGGCAGGAGCACCCCGCCCATACCACGACGCTGGCCGAGCAGGTCATGCTGGATGACTGGCTCGACGAGCAATTGACCCAGGCCGAGCAGTGGGGATGGCACACGCCCGAGCAGCAACGCTTCCTGCTGCAGTGCCGCGTGCAGCCAGCCCTGGCAGCGCAACCGTTCTGGACGCCTCAAGCCACCGAGTCCCCCGCGCAACACTTCGATCGCTGCCAGAGATCGGTCGCCCGCCTGGAGCCAAGTCACCCATGACCCACCATGCCCCGCAGTTGACGACCATCGGCCTAGTCGCCTGCCTCCTCGCCGGCTGCGGCTCGTTCGCCCCCCTTGCAGGCGAGAGCTTCACGCTCGAAGGCCAACTGCCCGCCAACTTCGCAATCAGGGCCCAAGCACATTACGGCGTGGCCAATAGCTGCGACGGCCGCAGTCAAACACGCTCCTTCGTGCGCGACTTCGAGGACGCGCCTCATGAGTATCGATTCCGGATCCCGGTCAGCTACCGCGAGGGCCTCTGCGAAATGCAGCTGGTGCGTGTCGGTCTGTTCATTCACGGTCGCTACGGCGACAAGGATTGGCAGCGCACCTACGACAACGGCGGCCTGGTGCTGGTCGACACCCTGCCTAAGGGCGCTCCAGGCTTCGACGCGAGCGGTACATTGAGCAAGACGGCGGAATGTACATGGCTCTTTCAACTCAGCAGAGCCCGTTCTAGAGAAGGCGAGATCAGTAAATTGCTGAACTGCAAAAATGCGGGAGCTTACTTAGCAAGCAATGATCTCCCTAACAAAATGGTTCGCCTGATTTTCACCGTAAACGCAGAAGAAGAGCCATCAGTTAACCGCAGGTGGATAAAAACAGATAATGGCTGGCGCCCATGCAAGGGGACCGAGCAGTCAGAACGCTGCCAAGCCACCCCAAATTTTAAAAAATTCCAGCTAAACGGCCATGAATGCATTTTTTATCCAAACTGCACATAACTATTAGGCAATTTAAAGATAGCCGCGAGCACAGAAACCTGGTCACTTATACGAAAACTCTGCATATGTCCCCCCCTTTCCGACACGTGCTCGTAGCCAGCTTAATCGGCAGCTTGCTCACCGCCTGCGGAACGCTGCCCTCATTCTCAGGCGACAGCTTCACGTTCGAAGGCCAGTTACCTGCCAACTTCGCAATCAGGGCGCAAGCACATTACGGCGTGGCCAATAGCTGCGACGGCCGCAGTCAAACACGCTCCTTCGAGCGCGACTTCGAAGACACACCTCACTCGTATCAATTCCGGATCCCGGTCAGCTACCGCGATGGCCTCTGCGAAATGCAGCTGGCGCGTGTTGGCCTGTACATTGACGGTCGCTATGGAGACAAGGATTGGGAGCGCACCTACGACAACGGCAGCCTGGTACTGATCGACACCTTACCTAAGGGTGCTCCAGGCTTCGACGCGAACGGCACCTTGAGCAAAACGGCGGAGTGCACATGGCTGTTCAAAATGAGCACGGCGATATCGCGCAAGGGCGAAATTGACAAATTACTATCTTGCAAAGGCGCCGGCGCATTCCTAGTTACAAGCGAATTACCGGACAAAATTGTTAGCTTGTCATTTAAGTTAAGCCAGAACGAAGAACCAGCAAAAGTTAACACCTGGATAAAAACTCGCGGAGGCTGGAAGCCCTGCCTGCCTAAACTAGGTTGGCAAAGCTGTCAAAGCCCACCAACCTTCCAAAAATTTAAAATGCAAAGCCGGGAATGCTCCGTCTATCAAAACTGCACGGAATAATCAGGGATGACAATAAGCATCATCGAGACGGGTTACTTCTTTTTTAATATGTTGTGGATCTCCTGTCGATCAACAGGCACACAGCGCCAGTACTCTCCATATTTTTTCAATCAATACGAGCAGGAGATTCGTCGCGTAACTTCGGATCTAATCAATACTGCCGTCGCACCGAAACCGCGGCCAGTCTCGCCAAACCCCCTCCGCCATGTCCATTCACTACTCGTAATCGGCCTGAGCTACAGCATGCTAGCCGGCTGCGCCTCGCTTACTGGCAACCGCTTCACGCTCGAAGGCCAACTGCCCGCCAACTTCGCAATCAGGGCCCAAGCACATTACGGCGTGGCCAATGGCTGCGAAGGCCGCAGTCAAACACGCTCCTTCGAGCGCGACTTCGAGGACGCGCCTCATGAGTATCGATTCCGGATCCCGGTCAGCTACCGCGATGGCCTCTGCGAAATGCAGCTGGCACGCGTCGGTCTGTTCATTCACGGTCGCTACGGAGACAAGGATTGGCAGCGCACCTATGACAACGGTGGCCTGTTACTGGTCGACACCTTGCCCAAGGGTGCTCCAGGCTTCGACGCGAGCGGCACCTTGAGCAAAACGGCGGAGTGCACATGGCTCTTTCAACTAAGCAAGGCGCGCTCCAGAAAGGGCGAAGTAAGCAAACTATTGAGTTGCAATAACGCAGGAGCCTACCTGGAATATAGTGAATTAACTAACAAAACCGTTAAGCTCAACATAGAAACCAACACTAAAGAAAAACCTTATTTGCGAGGGTACTGGTTAGAAACATCACACGGCTGGAAACCCTGCACTGGACGATGGGGCACACATTACGAAGAACTGTGTACAGCACGCCCCCTCTTTCGAAAATTCAGGATGAATAACCGTGAATGCACCGTTTACCCAAACTGTACAGAGTGATCACGGATGAAAAAAACCAACAGCACCCGTCAGCCCCCTATACACCGCCCTATACCGGACCTGCTGACAATTGGCCTGCTCGCCAGTTTTCTCTCCGGCTGCGGCTCGCTCGCCCCGCTTACAGGCCAGAGTTTCACGCTAGAAGGCCAACTTCCTGCCGACTTCGCAATAAAGGCGCAGGCCCATTACAGCGTCACCAACGGCTGCGATGGCCGTAGCCAGACGCGTTCCTTCCAGCGCGACTTCGAAGACACACCTCACGCGTATCGATTCCGGATCCCGGTCAGCTACCGCGATGGCCTCTGCGCAATGCAGCTGGCACGCGTCGGTCTGTTCATTCACGGTCGCTACGGCGACAAGGATTGGCAGCGCACCTATGACAACGGTGGCCTGTTACTGGTCGACACCTTGCCTGAGGGCGCTCCAGGCTTCGACGCAAGCGGTACATTGAGCAAGACGGCGGAATGTACATGGCTCTTTCAACTTAGTAGAGCGCAATCCAGACAAGGCGAGATCAGCAAACTGCTGATCTGCGAAAATGCAGGGGCGTATTTACCCCGCCTTGAACTTCCAGCAAAACATGTTCAGCTGTCATTTAAAGTCAACTCAGCGGAGCGCCCATCTCGGAAAAACACTTGGATAAATACGCCAACAGGATGGAAGCCCTGCCTACCCAAAACAGGATGGCAACGATGCCAAAAACCACCTGTATTTAAAAAATTCAAAATGAACGGCCTAGATTGCACCGTATACCCAAACTGCAAGGAGTAAACAGGGATGAATAGCACGGCCAAGGAGGGCCTCGAATGTCCGCTACAGAATCACAAGGTCAGCTTTCGATTGGTAGATGAACACGGAGATGGCCGCCCCTTTGCCGGCCTACGGTATCTGCTTCACGATAGGCATGATCAGACATTGGAAGGTAATTTAGACGGCGAGGGATTTGCGCTAATAGCCAGTACTCATTGCGCCCCCTTAGTTCTTGACCTTTCGGACAAGCTGTCGCGATATGCAGATCCTTGGTATGAAGAAGGATGTGCCGGCCCTGGTTTCCGACTGGCTTGCGCTGGACGCCAACCGTGAGGCCGCGCGCCTGGCGGCTCAAGACGGCGCGCCGAGACCGGCCTTCGTCTGACGCCCGAACGCGCCTCGAAGCCAGGCCGAACGACCACGTCATCGAGGCGGGCGCCGCCAGTTCGGCTCCGCCTCGATTTCTTCTTCTCATACTTGTTCCGGCAGGCGCTTGCGATCGATCTTGCCGCTGGCCGTTCTCGGCAGGTCGTCGAGCAGCATGATCTTCGCCGGAACCATATAGGCCGGCAGCTGCTGCAGCAGCGCCCGGCGAATGCCAACCCGCGTGAGTTCAGCGCCCGCCACCGGCACCACGTAAGCGACCAGCCCGGCCTGTTCGCCGCGGCCGAGCAGCCTCACCGCCGCGTCACGAACGCCGGCAATTGCCCGTAATGCGGCCTCGACCTCGCCGAGTTCGATGCGAAAGCCGCGCAACTTGATCTGGTCGTCCTGGCGGCCGCGATAGGCGAAACGGTCCGCACCGAGCCATTGCACGCGGTCGCCGGTGCGATACAGCCGCCGCCCCGCGTGATCGATGAAGGCGGCGGCAGTGAGTTCGTCGCGCGCCCAATAGCCTTCGGCCAGCGAGCGACCGGCAATGCACAGTTCACCTTCGTCGCCGATCTGCACCTCGCAGCCGGCCTCGTCGAGCACCAGATGACCATAGCCGTCGAGCGTGCCGGCCAGGGGCACGCCGCCGGTGGCCGGTGGCGACTCGACCCTGGCCATCATCGACCAGACCGTTGCTTCGGTCGGCCCGTAGCAGTTCCACAGCTGCCCGACACAGCCGGCCAGGCGCTCGGCCAGGGTCGCGTCCAGGGCCTCGCCACCGCAGAGCGCCAGCAGCCGCCGGTTGCCCGGCCAGCCCGCCGCCAACAGCATCCGCCAGAACGCCGGGGTGGCCTGCAACACGTCGAGGTCACTGCGCGCGGCTAGCAGCGCGGCCAGCGCGACCGGGTCCTTGTTTCCGGGCGCACAGGCCACCTCCACGTAGCCGCCGACCCATAGCGGGCCGAGCATCTCCAACAGCGAGATATCGAACGCCGGCGTGGTGATGAACAGCCAGCGCGCGGCAGGCGACAGGTCGATGCGCCGCGTCGCCGCATCGAGGAAACCGGCCAGCGCGGCGCGGCCGATGACCACACCCTTGGGCCGGCCGGTCGAGCCAGAGGTGAACATCATGTAGGCCGGCAGCCCCTCGTCCTGCTCGGGCCATTCCAGTTCGCCCGACAGCCCCGGACGCAGCCGCCAGGTCGGCACCGGAAATGCCACTGGCTCGTCCTGCAGCACCAGCGCCAGTTGCGCTTCGGTGGCGATGGCGTGCAGCCGGCGCAACGGGAATTCCGGCTCCAGGGGGACGAAGCACAACCCTTCGCGCAGGCAGGCCAGCACGGCGGCGACCAGGTCGGGCGAGCGCGCCAGATGCAGGCCGACGCGATCACCGGCCACCAACCCGCACCCGCGCAGCTGCACGGCGATGGCGGCCACTCGCGCCTGTAGTTCGGCATAGCTGAAGCAGGCGCCCAGGCAGCCCAGGGCCGGGCGGCCGGCGCTGTGCAGGAAGCGCTCGCTGAATTGCCGCTCAAGCACAGGCATGGGACGGCTCCTCGGACTCGGCAAGCGCCAGCAGATTGCCGCGCAGACGATCGAGCAGGCGCTCGCTCGCCTCCGCCTGCAGGCAACCGATCTGCCGCAGCACCAGACAGCCATCGAACAGGCCGCCATGCAGGCTGACCAGCTCGGCCGACGGGTTGTCCGTAGCGCTCGGCCGCCCCGGCGCCAGCGGCAGCGCTTGCCAGTCGCCGCCACCGCTACCGTAGCTGCCCAGGTAGTTGAGCGCGATCAGCGGCAAGGGCAGCGTCTCGCGCCAGCGCTGGCGCAGCGGCAGATAGCCCACGCCCTTGTCAGGCACCGCGCGCACGCAGGCCACCGCCTCGGCAACCAGCGCCGCCCAGTCCGGCCGGTCGTCGAGGGCGACGGGAAACTGGCTGGTGAACCAGCCCAGGGTACGGCTGAGGTCCAGGCTCGGGTCGATGGGTTCGCGCCCGTGGCCCTCGAGCATGATCCACTGCCGAGGCCCGAAGCCCAGCTCATGCAGGGTCCGGGTCAGCGCCGCCAGGAGCAGCTCGCGCAGGTCGGCACCGTGGCGGCGCGCGATGTCCCGGCTCAGCCGCGCGCTGAGCGCCGCATCGAGCCTGAGCGCATGCTGCTGCGCCTGCGTGGTACGGGGCCAGCCGGGGGGCGCCTGGCGTGGCATGCCCGCGACCAGGGCACGCCAGTAGTCGAGCTGATGTTCGGCACGCTGCGCATAGGCCTCCAGCGCTCGGCCCCACTGGCGGTAGCTGCTGGTCTTCGGCGGCAACGCTTCGCCGCGGGCCAGGCGAGCCAGGTCGTCGAGCAGGATGCGCCAGGACACGGCATCGATCACCAGGTGATGAAAGGCGACGAACAGCCCGCGGCCGCCACCGGGCAGCTGCTCGATCAGCGCCCAGGCCAAGGTGCGCCCCTGCTCGGGCTGCATCCGGCTCTGCAGCGCACTAAGGGCCGCCTGCAAGCCTTCCGCACCGAGCTCGGCGGCGTCCAGCTCGGCCGGGCGCCGAAGCGGTACATGCGGCAGGTAACGCTGCCCGTCCGGAGTGACCGCCAGGCGCAGCGCATCGTGTTGCTGCAGCAGGGCTCGCATCAGGTCCATCAGCTCGGCGACGCCGACTGCCGCCGGCAGGCTGACCACCACGCCCTGGTTCCAGTGCTGGGGCGAGGCGAAGGGCTGCTCGAAAAACCACTGCTGAATCGGCTGCAGGGCAAAGGGCTGGTCATCGAGCACGCCCTGTTCGGCGACCACCGCCTGCACCTCGCGCGGTTGCCCCAGCACGCGGCACAGTCGCCGTACCGTGCGCGCCTCGAACACTTCGCGCACGCTGCAGGCATGCCCAGCCTCGCGCAGGCGGGTAGTCAGCTGGATGCTCAGAATCGAGTCGCCACCGAGGGCAAAGAAGTCGCACTCCACGCCGCAGGGGCGCTCCAGCACCGTTTGCCAGAGCCTGAGTACCTCGGCCTCCAGCGCGCCGGCCGCTGGCACCGCCGGCTCGGTGTCGAGCGTGACGGCGGGCAGGCGACGCCCGTCCAGCTTGCCGTTGGCGGTCAGCGGCAGCTGCTCGAGCAACACCAGGCGCGCCGGCACCATGTAGTCGGGCAGACGGCGCGCCACGTCCTGCAACAGCGCATCGGCCGACGGGCGCTGCGTGGCATCGACCGCCGCGTAGGCCACCAGCGCCTGGCGCCGCCCTTCTCCGGCCAGCACCACCTTGACCTGCCGCAGGGCCGGGCAGGCGGCAGTCAGTTGCGCCTCGATCTCGCCAGGCTCGATGCGATAGCCGCGCAGCTTGATCTGCTCGTCGAGCCGCCCGAGGTACTCGAAGCATCCATCGCTTCGTTGCCGTGCGCGGTCGCCGCTGTGGTACAGCCGCACCTCACGACCGGCGAGCCGATGCATGCGAAACGCCTGCGCCGTGCGCTGCGGCTGGTTCAGATATCCGCGGGCCAGGCCCAGCCCGGCCAGGCACAGCTCGCCAGGCACGCCCGGCGGGCAGGGTTGGCCCTGCTCGTCGAGAATCAGCGCCTGCATGCCGTCGATCGGCTGGCCGATGCTCGGCCGCGCGCCCACAGCCAACTCGCAGGTCAACGCCGTGACGGTCGCCTCGGTCGGCCCGTACATGTTGATCAGGCGGAACTCCCCGGCCCAGCGCTCGACCAGCGCGGCCGGGCACGCCTCGCCGCCGAAGCCCACGGCCTTTAGCGTGGGCAAGCGTCTGTAGGGCAAGGCTGCGAGCACGGCGGTGGCGAAAATCATGTGCGTGGCGCGGCTCGCCGCGATGGCATCGAGCAGGCGCTCGTCCGGCTCGGCCCAGAGCAACGCCGCGCCGTGCACCAGCGGCAGCAGCGCACACATGTTGCCGGCGTCGAAGGACAGCGACATGCAGTCGAGCATGCGGTCGCCGGGGCCGATCTGCAGGCGCCGGCCGTGATCGCGCAAGAGATTGAGCAAGGCGCCGTGCTCGATCATCACGCCCTTCGGCTGGCCGGTGGAACCGGAGGTGTAGATCACCTGCGCCAACGCCTGCGGGTCCGCCTCGAGCGCTGGCGAACGAGACGGATAGCTCGCCAGCTGGGCCAGCAGGGCCGGCGCGCCAATGTCGACCCAACGCACCGCGACGGACGGGAACACCGCCTCGCCGGTGCCAAGCACCAGGGCCAGCTCGGCGTCGGCGACGATATGAGCGATGCGCTCGGCCGGCTGCGCAGGGTCGAGCGGCACATAGGCCGCCCCCGCCTTCCAGACCGCCAGCAGCGCTTCGGCAAAGGCGTTCTCGCGACGTGCCAGGATGCCGACCCGACGCCCCGCGGCGCCCTGCCCGACCAGCCAGTGCGCCAGCCGGCCGGCTCGCGCATCCAGCTCGGCATAGCTGATCGGCTCGCCAGCGAACAGGGCTGGCGCATCCGGCTGCGCGCGCACCCTCGCCTCGAACGCGCCCAGCGCGGTCTGGCCTGCCGGGTAGCCTCTGGGCAATGCCTGCACGCGGGCGTCGAGCGCGGCCAGATCCGCCGCGCGGGTCATCGGCAGGCGCCAGATATCGGCCTCGGGGTCTTCCAGCACCGCATCGAGCAGGCACAGCAGCCGCGCGGCATAGTCTTCGATGGTGGCGCGTTCGAACAGCGCCGTGGCGTAAAGCCAGTCGATGCGCACCTCGTCCATCAGCTCGGTCACCTTGACCGAAATATCGGTCTTGGCCGGCAGCGCCGGAGAGGTTTCCTCCAGCGCGCTGCAACCGGGGATCAGGTCGTCGAAATCCACCCGTGCCTGGTACACCAGCATGATCTGGAAGACCGGATTGATCGCCGTGTGGCGCGCCAGCCCCAGCGCCTCGATCAGCGCCTCGAAGCGGAACAGCTGGTGGTCGAAGGCAGCCAGATCGTCTTCCCGGCATTGCAGCAGGTAATCGCAGAAGCGCTGGCGCTCCGGCAAGCGGGTGCGCAACACCAGCGTGTTGACGAAAAAGCCCAGCAGCCCCTCGATTTCCGGGCGTTCACGGTAGGCCAGCGGCGTGCCGACGACGATGTCGCGCTCGCCGCTGTGGCGCGCCAGCAACAGGGCGAACAGCGCATGCAGGCCAATGAACGGCGAGGTGTTGTAGCGCCGGCACAGGGCGCACCAGCGCGCCCAGCGGGCGTTGTCCAGGCGGCTGAAGACCACGGCCCCGGCGCTGCCCTGGCGCGCCGGGCGTGGGTGATCGAGCGGCAGGCTGTGCACCTCGGGGATGCCCTGCAGGCGCTCGACCCAGAACGCGCGGTATTCATCGTGGTATTGGCGAAAGCTCGGCGAATTGAACCAGTGCGCGTAGTCGATGAAATTCAGCGCCGGCTCGCTCCAGCTCAACGGCTCGCGGTTCTGATAGGCGAGAAACGCGGTTTTCAGCTCGGCGAAGAGATTCTTCACCGACCAGCCGTCGGAGATGATGTGGTGCTGGTTGATCAGCAGCACATGCTCGCTTTCGGCCAGGCGCAGCAGGTGTACGCGGGTCAGCTCGCCACTGGCGAGGTCGAACGGCCGCTCGATTTCCGCCCGCACCCGCTCGGCGACCCGCGCCTCGCGAACCGCTTCGGGCAGCGCGCGGTAATCCTCCTGCTGCAAGGCGAAACCGCGGTGCGGCAGGATCTCCTGCCGGCCGTGCCCGGCCTCGTCGCGCACGAAGCGCGTCCTCAGGCTGGCATGACGGGCAACCAGTGCATCGAAGGCAAACGCGAGCGCCGCCACATCGAGCGCGCCGCGCAGACGAAAGAACACCGGCATGTTGTACAGGTGCGAGCGCTCCTCGTACTGCTCGATGAACCACAACCCGCTCTGTGACGAGGACAACGGCCCACCAGTGGCTCCGCGCGCGGCGATCGGCGCCTCGAACGCCTGGCGCGCCCGCAGGCAGCGCACGATGGCGTCGCGATGGCGGCGGATGAGTTCGCCCAGCTCGGCGGTGATTGCCTCGCGCGCCGATTGCGAGACCAACTGGCCCTGCGCATTGAGCGCCAGTTGCACGCCGTTTCGTTGCAGGTGCTTGAGCAGCCCGACGATGTTCTCTTGCATGAGGTCTCCTAGAAGGTGGCGCCGCCGTCGATGACGATGTCCTGCAGGGTGATGTGGCTGGCGAGTTCCGAGGCGAGGAACAGCACCGCGTGGGCCACTTCCTCGGGCGTGGCGATCTTTTGCAGCGGGATGCCCAGCTTGAACTGCTCGGGAAAGCCGGCGATCGTCCGGGCCCGGCCGCGGTCGTCGGGCCACATGGCCCGCTGCATCGGGGTATCGGTCGAACCTGGCGAGACCAGGTTGCAGCGCACGCCGTGCGGCGCCAGCTCCAGGCCGGCGGTGCGCACCAGGCTGGTCAGCGCCGCCTTGGAGGCGGCGTAGGCGGCCATCTGCATGCGTGGCACGCGCGCCGCGTTGCTGCTGACCGCCACCACGGCGCCGCGGCCGCGGGCCTTGAAACGTGGCATCAACTCGCGCAGCAAGTAGAACGGCCCGCTGAGGTTGACCCGCAGCGAGTCATCCCAGTCCTCCAGGCTCAGGGCCTCGAGCGCACCCAGGCGCAGGATGCCGGCGACGCTGGCCAGCACGTCGATGCCCTCGCGCTCACCGAGCAGGTCCCGGCAGGTCTGTTGCACCGCCTGCGGATCGCCGACGTCGAGCCGATAGGTGGCGAAGCCATAACCGGCCTCGGGAAACGCCAGGTCGAAGCCCTCGACCTCGCCGCCCAGGCGGGCAAAGCCCTCGGCCACGGCGCGACCGATGCCGCGGCCGGCACCGGTGACCCAGATGCGGCGCCCCGTGAAATCCATCCGTTCGTTCATGCGCGGCGCTCCTTCACCAGACCAGCTCCACCTGCTCCTCGGGCTGTCGCAGGCGGCCATCGAGGAACCGGCAGAAGTCGCCCAGCACCGGGTGATCAAAGACATCCGAAACCTTGACCGCCATGCCGAACTCGGCGGCCAGGCGATTGACGATCTGGATGGTTTGCAACGACTGGCCGCCGAGCTCGAAGAAGTTGTCCTGCACGCCGAGGCCGCCGACGCCGAGGATCTGCTGCCAGATCGCCGCGACCCGGCGCTGGGTGGCATCGTCGAGCGTCTCGCCACGCGCGCCTTCGAGGTAGTCGGCACGCAAGCGCCGGCGATCGAGCTTGTTGCTGGCCGTGCGCGGTAGCAGCCGGTAGTGACGCCAGTCGCTCGGCACCATTGCCGCCGGCAGGCGCCCGGCGAGCGCCCGGCGCAGGCCGCGCAGGTCGTCGCATGGCCCGCCGACAAAAGCCACCAGGCGACGCAACCCGCCTTCGAGTTCGAGGCCGATCACGCAGGCCTCGTCGACACCGTCGAGCGCCAGCAGCGCCGCCTCCACCTCGCCGGGCTGGATGCGGTATCCGCTGATCTTGAATTCGTTGTCCAGCCGGCCGAGGTAAACCAGCCGTTCGCCGACGCGCCGCACACGGTCGCCGGTGCGATATACGCGCTGCGGCCGATCGCCGATGTGCAGCTCGCCGAACGCCGGCGAGTCGCTGTTCAGGTAGCCCTCGGCAAGCTGGGCACCACACAGCACCAGCTCGCCCTCGCCAGCCGGACGATTCCCGCGCTCGAGCACCAACGCCGCAACAGCGGCCAGCGGATAGCCGATGGGCAAGGCCGAGCCGTCGGCCGGGTAGCCCTGCAGATCACAGCTGGTGGCCACCACCGTGGCCTCGGTCGGGCCATAGGTGTTGATCAGCCGGACGCGCCCGCCCGCCACCTGTTGCCAGGCCACCAGCTGTTCGGGGTGCACCGCCTCGCCACCGATGATCAGTGTCGACAGCGCGGCCGGCACGCCGACCTGGCCGCTGCGCAGGGCGACCACCCATTCGTTCCAGAAGGCCGTGGGCAGGTCGGCAACATCGATCGCCAGCGTTTCGAGCCCTTCGACGAAGGCGCCGACCGATTCGAGCAGGGCGTCGTCGCGCAGCACCAGCGTGGCGCCGGCAGCGAGGCTGACAAAGATCTCCTCGATGCTGGCGTCGAAGTTGAACGGCGCGAACTGCAAGACGCGCAAGCCGGCCTGGATGCCATAACGCAGGCGCGCGCCCTGCACGAAGCTCGCCAGCGCAGGGTGCCCTACGGCCACCGCCTTGGGCGTGCCGGTAGAGCCGGAGGTGAACATCAGGTAGGCCAGTTCGCTCGCGGCCGGGGCGAGCGGGCGCCGCCCACCCTCGGCCAGCGGCCCGAAGAGGTCGATGGGGCCGTCGAAGACCGTGGCCAGGCGGTGCTGGTAAGCCGCTTCGGTCACGACCCGCGCGAGCGCTGCCGCCGAGCAGATCAGCCGTTGGCGCTCGTCAGGCTGCGCCGGATCGAGCGGTACATAGACGGCGCCGGCGAGCATCACCGCCAGCGTTGCGACGATGGCCGCCGGGGTGCGCGAGAGCATCACCCCGACCCGCTCGCCCGGCTGCACGCCCGCCGCCTGCAACGCCGCAGCGACCTGCTCGCTCCTTGCCAGCAGCTCGGCGTAGGTCAGGCGCACGTCGCCCTGCTCCAGCGCGATGCGCCCGGGGGCGGCCTGCGCCTGCCCGCGCACGGCATCGAGCACCGGCAGCGCGGCATCGAGCGCGGCACGTTCGTCAGCCGGCGCGCACAACAGGTGCCCGGCACGGCGCGCGGCGAAGAAGCGCTGCAGGGCCTCTCCGTGCGCCAGCTGCGGCTCGCTCAGCCAGTAAGCCAACAGGCCGAACAGCTCGTCCTGCAGCTCGCCGAGCTGAGCCTGGCAATAGCAGGCGGGGTTGGCGTCGTAGGCGAACTCCGGCACGCCGTCGGCGCCCACCAGCACTTCCAGGGTGAGGTCTTCGACCGGGCCGGCACTGAGGTTCAGCGTCCGCGCAGCCAGGTCGCCGTATTGCAGCGGGCGGTCGAACGGCATGATGTTGACCAGCGGCCCGAACAGCCGCTGCTCGCCGCCGACCCGGCCGAGATCGCGCCGCAACGCCTCGTAGCGATAGTGCTGGTGACGGCGGTCGCGGCGTCGTTGCCGGGCGACCTGGCGCACACAGGCTGCCAGGTCTGCCGTCTCTGGCAGCGCCAGCACCAGCGGCGCGATGTTCATCTGCATGCTGGGCACGTTGCATGAGGCCGAGCCGATGCGATTCATCACCATCAGGCCCAGTACCTGCACCGGGCTGCCGCTGGCCTGGCCGAGCTGGGCGGCGAGCACGGCCAGCAACAGATCGGCCCAGCCGATGCCCTGTTCCGCGGCGTAGGCCTGCAACCCTTCCCAGAGCGGCGCGGGAAGGCGTTGCGTGTGACGCAGGAAGGCCGCGGCGATCGGCGCGACGCGGTCACTGAAGCTCGCCGGCTCGGGCAGCCCGGCCAGCTGCTCGCACCAATAGTGCCGCGCCTGCTCCAGCTGCCCGCCGGCGCTGCGCGCGGCCTCCTCGGCGTGCACCTCGGCCAGCTGGCCGAAACGGCTGGCCGGTACCGCTACGCCGCGCAGCCGCGCGTCATAGTGCTCGGCAATGCGCTGGAACAGCAGGTTGCTGCCGTAACCGTCGAGCGCAATGTGGTGCACACAGCTGTAGAGGTAGTCGCCCGCCTCACCCTGCAGCAGGGCGAAGCGACACGGCCGGCCGCTTTCCAGCTCGAGCGGCCGGCGAATGTCGGTCAGCGCCCAGGCGCGTACCCAGGCCTCGGCGTCCGCCTCGGCAGGGATGGCGAGGCGCTGCACCTCCAGCGGCAGCGCAGCGGGCTGGAAGAAGGCGGCGTCGCCGCTGCGCACGAAATGTCCGCAGAGCGCCTCGCAGTCGTCCACCGCCGCCCGCAGCGCCTCGAGCAAGACCTCGGTCCGCACCTTGCCGGCAAAGGCGATGCACTCGGCGGTGTTGAACATCGCCCGGTCCTCGTTCAGCAGGTAGGCCGACCAGAGCCCCTGCTGCGGCACGCCGAGCGCAATCATGCGGCACCTCCCTGCGCCTGGATCAGCGCCCACCAGCCATTGAGCGTCGGCGTGCGCGCCAGGTCGGTGAAGGTCAGCTCCAGGCCGCGCTCGCGCCATTCGCTGAGCAGGGTCATGACCTGAATCGAATCGAGCCCATAGTCGAGCAGGTTGGCATCGGCATCGAACGGCTCGTCCACCTCATCGAGCAGCTCGAGCAGGCGCGCCTGCAGCGCCTCGCGACTGAATGCGCCCCTGCTGCCGAGGCTCAGCACTTCGCGGCAGGCGAGCACCTTGCCGCAGCGCCCGGCGACATAGTCCAGCGCCATGCGGTGCTCGGCCGCGCTGAAGTCGGCGATGCCATCGGCCAGGAGAAAGGGCTGCACGTCGCGCATGAAGGCGTCGCAGGCGGTCATCAGGCAGCCGATGTGGCCATAGACGCCGCCGATGATCAGCTGGTCGCGACGCAGCTCGGCGAGCAGGTGCTCGAGCGGCGAGCGCTGGAAGGCGCTGTAGCGCCACTTGGCGAGCACCGTATCGCCGGCCTGCGGGGCCAGCCCGGCGACGATACCCTGGCGCGTGGGTGCACGCGTCAGGCCCGGGCCCCACAGGTCGTTGAGCAACGCGCGGTCGGCGGCCGCCTGCTCGCCCGGCTGCGCGGTGTAGATCACCGGAATGCCGAGCGCCCGGCAATGCGCGCACAGCGCCGCCAGGCGCTCGACCAATGCGGCGACGAAGGGGCTGTCCGCGCCCCAGAAGTCGAGGAAGTAGTCCTGCATGTCATGAATCAGCAGCGCCGCGCGCGCCGGTTCCAGCGTCCAGTCGACGCGGTTGGCCGCCCATTCGGTAGGCACGGCATAGGGCATGAGCGAGGGAATGGCCATCAACGAAATCCTTATTCGGGGGTACAACGCCGGGCAGCGAGCAGCCGGCGCAGCTGGGTCTTGTCGAGCTTGCCCACCGCCGTGGTGGGCAAGGTTGCGAGGCGCTCGAAGCGGTCGGGGAGCTTGTAGTCGGCCAGCCCCTGCTCACGCAGGAAGCGGCGCAGTTGTGAGCCCTTGAGCGCAGGGTCGGTACTGGCGATGAATGCGCAGCTCTTCTCGCCCATGGCCTCGTCGGGCATGGCGACCAGCGCCGCATGGGTGACGGCCGGATGGGCCAGGAGCAGGTTTTCCACCTCTTCGGCCGCGATCTTTTCGCCGCCGCGGTTGATCTGGTCCTTGATGCGCCCGACCACCACCAGATAGCCGTCGGCCCGCTGCTGCACCAGGTCGCCGGAACGATAGAAGCCCTCGGCATCGAAGGCGCTGGCGTTGTGCGCGGGCGCCTGGAAGTAGCCACGGATGGTGTAAGGGCCGCGTGTCAGCAGCGCGCCGGTCACGCCGGGAGGCACCGGCTGGCCATCGCGATCGACCACCCGCAGCTCGTCGTCCGGGCTCATCGGCTGCCCCTGGGTGGCGAAGACTCGTTCGTCGTCGTCCTCCAGCCGGGTGTAGTTCACCAGCCCTTCGGCCATGCCGAAGACCTGCTGCAGGCGGCACCCCAGACGCTCCGGCACCTGCCGCGCCTGAGCTTCGGGCAGGCGCGCGCCGCCGACCTGCAACAGCGAAAGCGAGGCCAGCTCCGCCCGATGGCGTGGCGCGGCCTGCAGCCAGAGCGACAGGGCCGGCGGCACCAGTGCGGCGACGTTTACCCGGTGCCGCGCAATCAGCGGAAAACAGGTCGCCGGCCCGGGGTCGGGCGCAAGCACCACGCAGCCACCGGCAACGAACACACCGAGCGCGCCCGGCGAACTCAGCGGGAAGTTGTGCGCGGCGGGCAGCGCGCAGAGGTAGCGCGTGTCGGCATCGAAGCCGCAGATCTCCACGCTGCGCCGCACGCTGTAGTAGTAGTCATCGTGCGTGCGCGGGATCAGTTTCGGCGTGCCGGTGCTGCCGCCGGAAAGCTGGAAGAACGCGACCTCGCCGGCCGGCGTCGGGCACGGCGCCCGCTCGGGCACCACCGGGTCGAGCCAGGCGCGCAGGTCGATCATCGCGTCGTCGGCACCGGCAAGCAGCACGCTGTCGAGGGTCGGCACCCGCGTCATCAGCGCGTCGAGAAAGGCGTCGTCGGCGAACAGCGGGTGCGCGCGGCTGGCGATCAGCAGGCGCGGCTGGATCTGCTCGGCATAGGCACTGAGCTCCACGCGGTTGTGGCTGAACAGCGCATTGACCGGCACCACACCGACCTTGAGCAGGGCGAAGAACACCACATAGAACTCCGCCTGGTTGCCCAACTGCACCAGTGCGCGGTCGCCCCAGCCCAGCCCCTGGTTGGCCAGGCGCTGGGCGAGGTTGCCGGACAGCGCCTCGAGTTCGGCGTAGCTGAGCCGGCGCTCGCCGTCGAGCACCGCGGTCGCTGCAGGCCGCTGTTGCGCCTGGCGGCTGAGCAGGTGGCAGAGCGGCTCGCCGAGCCAGTAGCCGGCGCGGCGATACCGCTCGGCAAAGGCCTGCGGCCAGGGCGTGAAGGGCACCAGGCTCATGCCGCGCCCCCCTCGAGCCCGAAGGCCGCCAGCATGGTGCCGAGCTTGGTCGTGGTTTCCTGCCATTCCTGTTCCGGCGAGGACGCGCTGACCACGCCGGCGCCGGCGAACAGCCGCACCTGGCGCCGCTCGATCACGCCACAGCGGATCGCCACGGCCCATTCCCCGTTGCCGGCGGCATCGCACCAGCCGACGATGCCGCCGAACACGCCGCGGTCGAACGGCTCCAGTTCGCCGATCAGACGCTTGGCGACGTCGGTGGGAAAGCCGCACAGCGCAGGCGTCGGGTGCAGGCGACAGGCCAATGTCAGCGCCGACTGCTCGGCCTGCAGCTGGCCTTCGATACGGGTCGCCAGGTGCCACAGCTTGCTCGTCGCGAACAGCGACGGCTGCGCCGGAATGACCAGGCGCTCGCACAGCGGTGCCAGTTGCCGGCGGATCTGCTCGATGACCAGGCGATGCTCGTGGCGATCCTTGGCCGAGGCCAGCAGGCGATCGGCCGCGGCGTCGTCGGCATCGACGTCGCGCTGGCGCCGTGCCGAACCGGCCAGCGGATGCGTCAGCACCTGCCGCCCGTCCTTGCGCAGCAGCAGCTCCGGGCTGGCGCCGACCAGCACACCGCCTTCGGGCAGCCCGACGCAGAAGTGATAGGCCTCCGGGTTCTGCCGGCGCAGGCGCTGGAACAGCGTCGGCACACAGGGCGCGCGCTCGAACTCCAGGCGCAGCAGGCGCGCCAGCACGGTCTTGCTCAAGGTGCCGCGCTGCAGGTGCTCGAGCGCCTGGCGCACGCCGGCCTCGAACCCGGCGCGATCGGGCTGCGCCTGGCAGCTGCGCGGCTGCCCGCAGGGCAAGCCGCAGACTGCCGTCGGCGCGGGGCTCGGCGGTAGCCTGACCAGATGTTCGGGAATGAACAGCCGCGAGGGCTGCGTCTTGTCGAAGGGGATCACACCGACGGCGGTCGGGTTGTCGAGCCCGGCAGCCCGGGCCCGGCCGAAGGCGTCATGCAGGGCCGCGCCGAGCGCCTCGCCTGCGTCGCCGGCCGGCTGGTCGATCGTCTCCAGGCAGCCCGCGGCTTCGAGACCGCCGACCGGCGAATAGAATCTGAAACCAAGCGCCACTGTCGGCCCTGCCTGGGCCATCGGGGCAACCGCGTGAGCGAGTGCGTTCACCGCTTCCTCCACCATTAATCTAAATTAGAATTGTTCTCATTAGTGATACGGGAAGCGAATCTAGACCTGCCTGGCGGATGCGTCAAATTGTTTCTGAGGTTGATTTGCACCCATTCGGTGCAGGCCAATAGCCATCAACAAGGCCAGCAGCAATCGAACTAGTGCCAGCGAAAAGCGTCGAAAAACACCCGATCATTCGACAAGGTTGCTTTATGGATCGCTGCAGCCCGCCCCTTGCCCTCACCCTTTCGCTGTTGCTCGCCGCGCCGCTCGCGGCCAGCGCCGACGACCTGCGCACGCGCGATGCGCGCAACAAACGCGAAACCGCCGAGCGCCTCGCCGCCGAGAATCGCTACAGCGAGCCGCTGACCAGCCGCTACAACCACGTGATCACCTACGGCCAGTCGCTGGCCTCGGCCGCCGAAGGCTGGCCGGCCCTGTCGGTCGAGCCGCGCTACGACAACCTGATGCTGGGCCAGGCGACCCGCTCGGCGGCGTTCAGCGGGGCGAAGTTCGCGCCTGTCGGCCAACCGACCTTCACGCCGCTGCGCGCGGTGGTTCAGCGCAAGAGCGACGCCGCGCAGCTGCTGGCCAGCGCGGAGGTGCGGCAGCTGGACGCGCATGCCCAGGAAGAGGGTGAGTCGGTGGAAGTCGGCGCACTCAACCTCGCGCGCCGCCTGTATCTGCAGCAGCACAAGCTCAAGGCCGACCCGCAGCACCTGTTGCTGGCGAGCAACGCGGCCACCTCGGGCCGCTCGATCGCCCAGCTGTCCAAACGCGACGGCACCGGCGAGTACGAGCGCGCCACCCAGGCCATGCGCGAAGCCAAGCGCGTCGCCGGTGCCGAAGGCGGCAGCTACGCGGTCAGCGCGATCTTCTGGCTGCAGGGCGAGTACGACTACAGCGAGACCAATGGCGGGCGCAACGACAAGGCCTACTACAAGGACAAGCTGCGCCGGTTGCGCGACGACCTGGACATGGACGCCATGGCGATCAGCGGCCAGCAGCGCCCGCCGGCGTTTCTCAGCTACCAGACCGATGCCAAGTCGTCGGTGAAGGACGGCTCGCTGGCGGTCGGCATGGCCCAGTGGGAGCTGTCCAAGGAAGAGCCGGGCTGGTACCTGGTCGGGCCGGTCTACCCCTACACCGACAAGGGCGTGCACCTGTCGGCGAACGGCTATCGCTGGTTCGGCCAGATGCTCGGCAAGGTCTATCAGCGCGTGGTCGTCGAGCGCAAAGGCTGGGTGCCGCTGGCCCCACGCAGCGCGACCGGCTCGGCTCGCCAGGTGCTGATTGACTTCCAGGTGCCGCATCCACCGCTGGTGTTCGACGAGCCCTACCTCGGCCACCAGGCGCGCGAAGTGAAGAACAAGGGCTTCATGCTCCACGACGACAAGGGCGAGGTGCCCATCGAGGCGGTGGACCTGGCCGCCGACACCATCGTGCGCCTGCGCACCGCGCGGCCGATGGTCGGCCAGCCGCGCGTCAGCTATGCCAGCTTCGGTGTCGGCGGCGCCGGGCAGCTGCGCGACAGCGACACGCTGCGCGCCGAATCGAACTATGAGTTCCGCCCCGGCATGCAGCCCGAGGAAAACATCCCCGCGCTGGTGGACAAGCCCTACCCGCTGCACAACTGGAGCATTGCCTTCGAGATCCCGGTCGGCAGCGACACCTGACCGTGCAGGGCGCGGCGCCGGTGTCGGCTGGCATGCCGCCCGGCGCTCGTCATTGGCCTCTGGCAAAACGCGACCGCGATCGCCTCAGCCTGGCGCAGCGGCCTGCCGGTAGATGTGCCGCCAGTTCCAGCCGTCGGCGACGAGCAAGGCGCCCAGCGCCTCGCGGCGTGCCGCTGCCGCCTGCTCGCATGGCCGATAAGCCGACTCGTCGATGGGGATGCCAGCGGCCTTCAGCGGCGCCAGGTCCGCTGGCGGCTCTGCCCGAACGGCCTGCGGATCGGCCGGGTGGCTCTGCAGCATTTCGATATGGCGGTCGAGCGCCTTGCGCAGCATCCGGCGCTTCAGGCGGTTCTGCGGCACCTGTGGCGGAAGGCTTTCGAGCATTCGCACCGCCTCGTCGAGGATCACCAGCGCCGGAACGACGCTCCTTTGTGCATCGCAGTTGTGGAAGCAATGGATGACGGGATAGGCATGGTGGTTGAGCGTGTGCTGTACCAGCAGTTCGCGCAACTTGTCCGCGTTGTCGTAGAAGCCGGAGAAATCCGCGCCGTTCCAACTGTTGATCAGCAGCTCCTGCGGCGATCGCCCCAGGCTGTTGATCAGCAAGCCGAGCTGATTCTGCAGGTTTACCGCCGACAGCACCGGAACGATGTAGGTGATCGCGGCGGTGATGAAGGTCAGGCCGCAGAACGCCGCAGCACTGGACAGTACCCGCCAGCCATCGCCGGCTGCGACATAGTCGCCGACACCCAGTGTCGAAAGGGTGAAACCGGCGTAATAGAGCGTTTCCCACAGGTCCGCCGGCATTCGGGTGTTGCTTGAAATCACCGAGCCGGGGCTGGACGCCAGGACCAGGAACAGACTCGCCCAGAGCGCCAGAATCCAGCTGGCCAGCACCGCCAGCAACACGCATTGCCCGCTGTACTCGAGCAGTCTCGACTCTCCCCTGCAGTCCGCAGCGACGAAGAAACAGGCCCTGACCGAGCGGGCGACGGCGTTGGTAAGCAGGCCACCGCCACGCGTGGACAGCGTGGTCTTGGTGATATCCATCGCGGTGAACAGAAACAGCAGCACGCCAAGCAGAAAAATCCTGGGAAACCGCACAGGCTCCAGTGGACCGGGTTTCCATTAGGGAGCGGCGGCGCGGCACAAGTTCAGCTCACCGGCCGCACGTGGCCGGCGAGGCGCCATGCCCGCCGGCTCTGCCAGCGGATACCGGCATGGCCGCTACCAGGGCAACGGCTGCCCGTCATAGGCGTGAAAACTGCCGCTCGCCTCGGGGCCAAGGCTGTCGATCACCCGCAGCAGATCGTGAGCCGCCACGGCCGCCGGCCGGCCGATCTCGGCGCCACGAAACGGCTGCGAGAGGGCCGAGTTCACCGTACCGGGGTGCAAGGCCAGCAGCACCGCGTTCGGCTGGCTGCGCCGCACCTCGATGGCTGCCGTTTTGATCAGCATGTTCAGTGCGGCCTTCGAGGCGCGGTAGCTGTACCAGCCACCGAGGCGGTTGTCGCCGATACTGCCGACCTTGGCCGAAAGCATCGCCAGCACACCGCGCTGACGGTCGAGCAACCCGCAGAAGTAGCGCAGCAGCAGCGCAGGGCCGAAGGTGTTGACCTGGAACGTGGCCAGCAACTGCGCCGGGTTCAGATCGGCCAGGCGCTTCTCCGGCATGAAGGATTCGCCGTGCAGCACGCCGGCAGCATTGACGATCAGCTGGAACGCCCCCTGCCCGGCCAGCTCCGCCGCGGCCCGCTCGATGCTCGCCGGCTCGGCGAGGTCGAGCGCCGGCTGCGTCGCGCGACCGAGTTCGACCACCTGCGCACAACGCGGGTCCTCGCGCAGGGCCGCGACCAGCGCCGCGCCGATGCCACCGGATGCACCGATGACGAGGGCGCGATAGCCCGAAGGAAAAGACTGCATCTGCATTTCGTGCTCCAGTGTCATCAGGTTTGCGGGTGCCGTGCGTCCTGCTGCCAGCGTTCGATATGTCCGGCCAGGATATCGGCGATGGGCAGGCGGGCGCCCAGGCGGTAAAGGTTCCAGTAGTGGCCTTCCAGCGTGCGATTGATCAGCAGCGTGCCGGAGGCCGGTTGCAGGCTGCCGAGCGCAGACATCAGCAGCGGAAACAGCTCGGAGAGGCGCTGGTGCAGCGCCGCCTGGCGGAAGTCCCAGTGCACGCCGGGTTGCAGCAAGGGGTGCAGCATCAGGTGGATGCGGCGATACAGCCCGTGCGGCGGCGCACTACCGGGCTGGCGGCCGCCGAGCAGCTGAAAGCCCGCTTCCAGTGCCTCGCCCGACGGCCCGCGCAGGGCCTCGAAGATCCGAACATAACCCTCCAGCAGGCGCGGCTCGACGCACAGCACGCTGCCGAAATCGTAGACCAGAAGCTCACCCGCCTCGCGCCAGGCGAGGTTGCCCGGGTGCGGATCGGTATGCAGCCGCCGCAGGCCGAAGGCCTGCTCGGCCAACCAGCGACACAGCGTCTCGGCCAGGCGCTGGCGCAGCTCGGCCGGTGCCTGCTCGATGTCTGCGAACGAGCGGCCCGGCAGCTCCTCGAGCGCCAGTACGCCCGGCCGGCAGAGTTCTGCCACGGCGAACGGCATACGGACATCCGGCCAGCTTTCGAAGTGGCGGCCGAAGGCCTCGAGGTGGCAACGCTCGCGGTCGTAGTCCAGCTCCTCGTCGATGGCTCGCTGCAGCTCGGCGTAGACGGCCTCCAGCCGCGCCGGCGGCGTGCCGAACAGACGGCCGAGCGGCATCAGCCGACGCAGCTGCCGCAGATCGGCGTCGCAGATGCTGCGGATGCCCGGATACTGGATCTTCAGGATCAGCGCCCTGCCCTGCCGATCGCGCGCGCGATGCACCTGGCCCAGCGAAGCGGCCGCGCACGGCTGTGCCTCGATCGTCTCGAACAGCGCGTACAGCTGCCCCTCATAGAGCCGCTGCAGGTTTGCCTCCAGCGCGCCGAACGGCAGCGCCGGCACCTGATTCTGCAGGCGCGCCAGCGCGGCGCTGACCGGCCCGGGCAGCACGTCCTGCCACTGCGAAGCCTGCTGGCCGAGCTTGAGGACCGGCCCCTTCATCTGCCCGAGCGCATCGCCCAGCAACGCGCCGACCGGTTCCCAGTCGACCCGCGCCCGCCCGGGCGTAATGCGTTGCACGAGCAGGCCCCGGCGATCCGCGCCCCGGTGCCGCCCAGCTGCAGGAAGCGCCCGAGCGCCGACGCCGAGGGGCGTGAAAATCGAGACATGCAGGCCACCAGGCGACAGGCAAAGGCTGATCATGAAACAGCCCGGGCAACGATCCAAGCGGCAATGCTTGCCGCTTGTTGCGCGGCGGAAAGCCGAGTTCATCGAGCGCCTGGCCATCCCGGTACAGGCGCCCGGTTTACCACCAGGTGGCCACCGCGGCGCCAGCGGCCGCAGCGGCTCAGGCCGCCGTTCATGGAACCGAACGGACGCCAGGCCCCACTCAGAGAGAACACCCCGCCGCTGCTGCGCCGGGAAGTTGAGCTGAAAACACGGGGTTACATGATGACGCAGCACTCACCCGCCACCGAACGCAGCGCCTCGGCGAGCCGCGGGCCGCTGCTGGTCGTGCTGGCGGCGCTATGCTGGGGGCTGTCGGGCGGCATGGGCGGCATGCTCACGGCGCAAGGCTGGAGCCCGCTGGTGGTCTCGCTCTACCGCGGCGCGATCGGCCTGCTGGTGGTCCTGCTCTGGCTTGCCCTGCGTCCGGGCGGAAGCGGCCTGACCAGCGGGCGCCTGTGGTGCTGGGCGGTCGTCGCCGGGCTCGGCGTCGCCGGCAACTTCTCGTTCTATTTCCTGAGCATCGCGCACGGCAGCGTCGCGGTGGCGGCGACCCTGATGTACTCGGCTCCCGTGTTCGTCTACCTCGTTTCCTTCGCCTGCCGGCTCGAGCGACCCACGCGCGGCAAATGGGCCGCGATTGCCATGGTCATGCTTGGCATCGTGCTGCTCACGGGGATCCACGAGGCCGGCGCCGCAGAGGTCACGCCCATCGCCGCGGGGGCCGGCCTGCTTTCGGGGTTGTCCTATGCCGTGTTCATTTTCGGCTTCAAGTACGCCGCGCCACACGGCAGCCCACAGGCGATCCTGGCGATAGCCTTCGCGGTGCTCGTCGGGCTGCTCGTCTGGCCCGCCGACGCGGCACAGATCGCCGCCGTGCCGGCGGCCCCCAGTTGGCCGCTGTTCATGACGCTCGGCGTGCTGGGCGCCGGGCTGTCGTTCGTGCTCTACCTCCAGGGGCTCCAGCACACAGCCCCAGCGGTAGCCTCCGTGGTGGCCATGGTCGAACCCGTCACCGCTGCGCTGTTCGGCGTGCTGGTGCTGAGCGAGCGCCTGGAGCTCGCGCAGGTACTGGGCACGACGCTGATCCTGATCACGGTGACCGCGCTGAGCCTGCAAGCCAGGCGCGACTGACCAGCCGGCATTCGAAGCAAGGCTGCGCCCGCCGCTTCGCCGAGCCGCCGTAGCGGCACCCTCAATGGCGCCGCCACCAAGCGCTCGACACGGCTGTGATAGACGCGCCAGGCTACGCTTTAACGGCTCATAGCCATGCCAGCCAGCGAGGAACCCTGGCCATGTCGAACCCGATCCACGATGCCGTCCAGGCGCACTACCGCGCCGCCGACCTGGGCGATGCCATCCTCGCGGCACTGGAAAAGGCAGGCAAGGACAGGGATCGGCTGAAGCCCGAGGACCTGGCGCCTGTCGATGCCTTTCACATCCGCGGGAGGGCGGCGACGCTCGAACTTGCCCGGGCGGCCGGGCTGCACGCCGGACAGCAGGTGCTGGATGTCGGCAGCGGCATTGGCGGCACCGCGCGCTGCCTGGCCAACGAGTTCGGCTGCCGGGTCATCGGCGTCGATCTCACCGAGGAGTACTGCCGTGCCGCCACCCTGCTTTCGGCAACCGTAGGGCTTGGCGATCTCGTGCAGTTCCGCCAGGGCGACGCGACCGCCCTGCCATTCGAAGACGCCACCTTCGACGTGGTCTGGAGCGAGCACGCGGCGATGAACATCGCCGACAAGCCGCGCCTGTACCGCGAGATGCACCGTGTGCTGAGGCCCGGCGGCACGCTGGCGATCTACGACATTCTCGCCGGCCCAGGCGGGCCGGTGCTGTTTCCCGTGCCCTGGGCACGCACGCCGGAGACCAGCTTCCTGGTACCGCCCAACGAACTGCGGCACCTGCTCGAAGATGCCGGCTTCAGGATCGCCGACTGGGTCGACACCACCGATACCGCACGTGCCTGGTTCACCGCGCTGGCCGAACGGATCGCGCGCGAAGGCCTGCCGCCGCTGGGTTTTCACCTGCTGCTGGGCAGCGATTTCCAGGCGATGGCACAGAACCAGCGGCGCAACCTCGAAGACGGGCGGATCGAGCTTGCGCAGGTCGTCGCCGTCCGCGACTGAGGCATCGCTGCGCAGGCGCGGCCGCCCGCTGCTCGGCCGCTGAACGCCCTGCACCGTCCGGGTGCAGGGCCGCCCCGCGCCCCGCACCAGCAGGCAGCACGCCAGCGGCAAGTGCCGGTCCGCTCCTGCACGCCGCCCAGGCCGGAGTGCCCCTGCTCCGGGATTTCCTGACCTTGTGGCCAGCTTTTTGCTTTTGTCGGCTCATCCTCTGTCACGAGCGCCGACCATGTCTGCCACATCCACCGCCCGCCTCGACCTGCGCGGCATTACCAAGCAATACCCCGGTTGCCTGGCCAACGACCGTATCGACCTGACGATCCAGCCCGGCGAGATCCACGCCCTGCTCGGCGAGAACGGTGCCGGCAAGAGCACCCTGATGAAGATCATCTATGGCGTGGTGCAGCCCGACGCCGGGCGCATTGTCTGGGAAGGCGAGCCGGTGAGCATGCGCGACCCGGCCCAGGCGCGCGCCCGCGGCATCGGCATGGTCTTCCAGCATTTTTCCTTGTTCGAGACGCTGACCGTGGCCGAGAACATCGCCCTCGCGCTGGGCCCCGACGGCGGTACGCCGCGCCAGCTCGAAGCCCGAATCCGCGAGGTTTCACAACGCTACGGCATGCCGCTGGAGCCGCAGCGGCGGGTGCACAGTCTGTCGATCGGCGAACGCCAGCGCGTCGAGATCGTGCGCTGCCTGATGCAGGACATCCGCCTGCTGATTCTCGACGAGCCGACCTCGGTGCTCACCCCGCAAGAGGCCGAGGAGCTGTTCGCCGTGCTCCGACGGCTGGCCGCCGAGGGCTGCAGCGTGCTGTTCATCAGCCACAAGCTGGGCGAGGTTCGTGCGCTCTGCGGGCGTGCCACGGTGCTGCGCGGCGGGCGTGTCTCCGGCAGCTGCGTGCCGAGCCAGTGCAGCGACCTGGCGCTGGCCCGGCTGATGGTCGGCGACGCCGAAGGACTTGAGGCCGAATACCCCAAGGCCGAGGGGCGCGCGCCCTTCCTGCGCCTGGAGCGCCTGGCCTGGACCAATGCCGATCCGTTCGGCGTCTCGCTCGAGGACGTCGACCTGGAGGTCTGCGCCGGCGAGATCGTCGGCATCGCCGGGGTCGCCGGCAACGGTCAGGACGAACTGCTCGCCCTGCTCAGCGGCGAGCGCAGGCTGCAGGGTACGGATGCCGAACGCATTCGTTTTCTCGGCGAGCCGGTCGGCCACCTGCGCCCCGACCAGCGTCGGCGCCACGGGCTGGCGTTCGTCCCCGCCGAGCGCCTCGGACACGGCGCCGTGCCGGGCATGAGCCTGGCCGACAACGGCCTGCTCAGCGCCTACCAGCAGGCCGGCATGCTGCGTCACGGGCTGATCCAGCGCACGCAGGTGCGCGCCTTCGCCGAGCAGGTGATCAGCCGGTTCGCGGTAAAGACGCCGGGCGCCGACGCCCCCGCGGCCAGCCTGTCGGGCGGCAACCTGCAGAAGTTCATCCTCGGCCGCGAGATCCTTCAGCAGCCCAGGCTGCTGATCGCCGCCCACCCGACCTGGGGCGTGGATGCCGGCGCCGCGGCCGCGATCCATCGCGCGCTGATCGCGCTGCGCGATGCCGGCGCGGCGATCCTGGTGATCTCCGAGGATCTGGACGAGCTGTTCCAGATCAGCGACCGCCTCGCCGCCCTGTGCGAGGGCAGGCTTTCGCCGCAACACCCGACACGCGCCTGCACGCCGGCCGACGTCGGGCGCTGGATGGCCGGCCAGTTCGACCAACCCACCCTTTTCAACGCTGCCTGACGAGCCCCGCCATGCCCATCACCCTTCAACCGCGCGGGGCCGAGTCCCGCGCCATGCTCTGGCTTTCCCCGCTGCTGGCCGCCCTGCTCACGCTCGCCAGCGGCGCCCTGCTGTTCGCCCTGCTCGGCCACCCCCCGCTGCAAACGCTCAAGGTGCTGCTGCTCGACCCGGTCAGCGATCTTTACGGGGTTTCCGAACTGCTGGTCAAAGCGCTGCCGATCCTGCTCTGCGCGCTGGGCCTGGCGGTGGTCTACCAGGCGCGCATCTGGAACATCGGCGCCGAGGGCCAGCTGCTCATCGGCGCGCTGGCCGGCAGTGCGCTGGCCGTGCACATCACCGACTGGGATTCGCGCCTGGCGCTGCTGCTGACGCTGCTGCTCGGCATTCTCGGCGGCGCCGCCTGGGCCGGCCTCTGTGCCTGGCTGAAGACGGCCTTCAACGCCAACGAGATCCTCACCAGCATCATGCTCAACTACATCGCGCTGAATCTCTTGCTGTTCGCCGTGCACGGGCCGCTGAAAGACCCGGACGGCTACAACTTCCCCGAGTCGGCGATGTTCGGCGACGCCACGCGCCTGCCCGAGCTGATCGACGGGCTGCGCGTACACGCCGGTTTCTGGTTTGCGCTGCTGGCGCTGGTTGCGGTCTGGGTGCTGCTGCACAGGAGCTTTCTCGGCTTCCAGATCAAGGTGCTCGGCCTGGATCGCAAGGCCGCCGGCTTCGTCGGCTTCCGTGACAGCAGGCTGGTATGGATTGCGCTGCTGATCAGCGGCGGCCTCGCCGGGCTGGCCGGCGTCGCCGAAGTCACCGGGCCGATCGGCCAGCTGGTGCCGCAGGTGTCACCGGGCTACGGCTATGCGGCGATCACCGTGGCCTTTCTCGGCCGGCTCAACCCGCTCGGCATCGTCTGCGCCAGCCTGCTGATGGCGCTGCTCTACCTCGGCGGCGAGAACGCGCAGATGGCGGCCAACCTGCCGCAATCGATCACCCAGTTGTTCCAGGGCATGGTGCTGTTCTTTCTGCTCGCCTGCGACGTGCTGATTCGCTACACGCCGCGGCTGAAGTGGAGTTGGACGAAGCGCGCGATTGCCACCGAGGCCCCGGCCTGAACACGAATCTGCGGGCGCGGCCCTGCACGCGACCGCTGTTACCGCTTCGCAAGCAAGCGCACGCCTGCCACGGCCCACACATAGGATTCCCCATGGATCTCGACCTGCTGACCAACATCCTTTACGCAATGATCCGCACCGGCACGCCACTGCTGCTGGTCGCACTCGGCGAGCTGGTCTGCGAGAAGACCGGCGTACTCAACCTCGGCCAGGAGGGCATGATGCTGTTCGGCGCGGTGGTCGGTTTCATCGCCGCCTTCGCCACCGGCAACCTCTGGCTTGGCGTGCTCATGGCCTGCCTGGCCGGCGTGCTGCTGTCGCTGCTGTTCGCCTTTGTCGCCCTCGGCCTGGCCGCCAATCAGGTCGCCACAGGCCTGGCGCTGACCATTTTCGGCGTCGGCCTGTCGTCGTTCGTCGGCGCCGCCTGGGTCGGCAAACCACTGGCCGGCTTCGAGCCGATCGCCATTCCACTGCTCGGCGACCTGCCGCTGATCGGCCGCATGCTGTTCGGCCAGGACCTGCTCGTGTACCTGTCGTTCGCACTCTTCGCCCTGGTCGCCTGGGTGCTGCTCAGAAGCCGTATCGGGCTGATCATCCAGGCCGTCGGCGAAAACCCGGACGCCGCCAGTGCCATGGGCCTGCCGGTGTTGCGCGTGCGCACCCTGGCGGTGATGTTCGGCGGCGCCATGGCAGGGCTCGCCGGTGGCTACCTGTCGCTGGCCTATACACCGATGTGGGCGGAAAACATGACCGCCGGGCGTGGCTGGATCGCCCTCGCCCTGGTGGTGTTCGCCAGCTGGCGCGTCGGCCGCGTGCTGCTCGGCGCCTATCTGTTCGGCCTGGCGAGCATCCTGCACCTGGTCGTGCAAGGCATCGGCCTGGCGATCCCGGGCAATCTGCTGGCGATGCTGCCCTACGTGGCGACCATCCTGGTGCTGGTGCTGCTCTCGCGTGATGCGATCCGCACGCGGCTGTTCGCGCCGGTCTCCCTTGGGCAGCCGTGGAAGATCGGGCACTGACGGCACCCGGCTCGCCAAAGCCGCGGTGCTGGGCCAGACTGCCTGACCGAGCCTTTTTCAGGAGACCCAGCATGACCCGAACCGTCCTCATCATCGGCGCCTCGCGCGGCCTCGGCCTGGGCCTGGCCCGGCAGTTCAGCAGCGAAGGCTGGGAGGTGATCGCCACCGTGCGCGACCCGGCGCGTGCCGAGGCGCTGCGTGCGCTGGGCGGCGTGCGCATCGAGGCACTGGACATGGACGATGCCGCCAGCCTCGAACGCCTGGCCGAACGCCTCGCCGGCACCCGCCTGGATGTGCTCTACGTCAACGCCGGCATCGCCGGCCCGCAGGGCAAGCCGGCTACCGCGGCGAGCCAGGCGGAAGTCGGCGAGCTGTTCTTCACCAACGCCGTGGCCCCGGTACGCCTGGCCGAACGCCTGCTGCCGCTGGTCGACCCGGCGCAGGGCGTGGTCGTGTTCATGAGTTCGATCCTCGGCAGCGTCGAAACCGGCCCCGGCATGGGCATGGACCTCTACGGGGCGAGCAAGGCGGCGCTCAATCACCTGACGCGCACCTTCGTCGCCGGGCTGGGCGAAACCCGCCTGACGGTGCTGTCGATGCACCCGGGCTGGGTGAAGACCGACATGGGCGGCGACCAGGCACCGCTGGACGTGGAGACCAGCGCCCGCGGGATGGTCCAGCAGGTGACCCAGGCGATCGGGCAAGGGGGGCATCGGTACATCGATTACCAGGGGGAGCGACTGGCCTGGTAGGACGCGCTGCGCCTGCGCTGACGGCGCGGCCGATGCCGGGTTGGCCGTGCGTGCTGGCAGTGCTGTGGCGCGAGGGGCCGCGCGCTGTGGCAATGCGCGCGGCCTGCGCTGTGGGTCGCGCCTCTCGTGGCGACTCGTCTTCGGCGGGCTGGATGAGAGCCGGAGGGTGGAAAACCGCGCAGCGTTTCCCACCACAGGCGGCATTCAGGTTCATGACTAACGCCGCGCTTTCCTCGCGCGTGCTACAGGTTGCAACGAGGAAAGCGCCCCCTGCATCCGGCCCTGCACGCGCAGGGTTCGTTCGCTCATCGCCGCTCCGGGAGTCGGTTCACAGGGCCATCCGTGGCCCTTTAAGCGGGGCACCTCAGCCCTTTCGCAACGATTCCGCTCACCCTCCTGAAGGGGGAGTCGGGTGCTGCCCGCCAGGCCGTGCAGTAAAGCGAAAGGCAAAAGCAAACCGAGCAAAGCCAGCCGCATTCCTTCAGGCGACTCGGCCCCCCCTCCCCCTTCAGGAGGCCGAACGCCGGCGTTGCGCAGGGGGACGCGAGGCATGGACGCCGAGCGAGGAACGAAGGGGCAGGGACGCCCCTTCGTGACGTGCCCCCGGAGCAATGCCGGCGTGAGGGGAGTCTGGTCGCATAGCGACCAGACCCGGATGCAGGGGTGGCCTTCTGTTTGGTTACTTTTTCTTGGCCAGACAAGAAAAAGTGACGCGCCGTGAGAGGCGCAACCTGTACTCCCCGCCGAGGAAAGCGTTACGCCAGGCGCTCAGATACACGCCACCCCGGTGGAAAACGCTGCGCGGTTTTCCACCCTACGGTTCTCACCCTCCTGAAGGTGGACTCGGGTGCAGCCCGCCAGGCCGCGCAGTAAAACGAAGAGCAAAAAGGCAAACCGAGCAAAGCCAGCCGCATTCCTTCAGGCGACTCGCCCCCCCTACCCCTTCAGGAGGCCGAACGCAGGCGTTGCGCAGGGGGACGCGAGGCATGGACGCCGAGCGAGGAACGAAGGGGCAGGGACGCCCCTTCGTGACGTGCCCCGGAGCGGCGCCGGCGTGAGGGGAGTCTGGTCGCAAAGCGACCAGACCCGAATGCAGGGGTGGCCTTCTTTTTGGTTACTTTTTCTTGGCCAGACAAGAAAAAGTGACGCGCCGTGAGAGGCGCAACCGGTAGTCCCCGCCGAGGAAAGCGTTACGCCAGGCGCTCAGATACGCGCCACCCCGGTGGAAAACGCTGCGCGGTTTTCCACCCTACGGCTCTTCTGACCAGAAAAGAGAACGTGACGCGCCGTAAGAGGCGCAACCGGTAGTCCCCGCCGAGGAAAGCGCTACGCCAGGCGCTCAGATACGCGCCACCCCGGTGGAAAACGCCGCGGTTTTCCACCCCACGAGAGCTTGCTGGCGAGATAAAACGAGGCGCCCGAGCCGGTACGTCCTATCGCCCATGCCGGGCGAAAGCGCCGCCCCCTGAGCAAACACCGCACGCCACCATTCGCGGGCAGAGACTCAACCCCCTGTGACAAACCCACCCCAAACCCTTTATCTTCCTCCCCGGCGCACGGCTTGCCCGCGCCCCCTGGATCAGCAGACAGGGCATAACTGAGCTGGCTACTCTGAACTCAACCCTCAGGAGAAAGCCGGCCATGCCTGCTGACCGTATCTGGATCAAGAATCCCCTTGCCCTGTTCACCGCCAACGACACCCACGCCCCCGGCGGGCTGGTGGTCGAGAACGGCGTCATCGTCGAAATGCTCGCCGCCGGGGCCTCGCCCGCGCAGCCGGTGAGCGAGACGTTCGATGCCCGCGAGCACGTCGTGCTGCCGGGGCTGGTCAATACCCACCACCACTTCTACCAGACGCTCACTCGCGCCTGGGGCCCGGTGGTCAACGAGCCCTTGTTCAACTGGCTGCTGACCCTCTACCCGGTCTGGGCGCGGCTGACGCCGCGGGCGCTGGAGCTGGCGAGCCAGGTGGCGCTGGCCGAGCTGCTGCTGTCGGGCTGCACCACTGCCGCCGACCACCACTACCTGTTCCCCGCCGGCCTCGAGGAAGCGATCGACATCCAGGTCGAGGCAGTACGCGCGATGGGCATGCGCGCGACCCTGACGCGCGGCTCGATGAACCTGTCCAAGGAAAACGGCGGCCTGCCCTGCAAGAGTGTGGTGCAGGACGCCGAAACCATCCTCGCCGACAGCGAGCGGCTGATCGACCGCTACCACGAGCGCGGCGACGGTGCGCAGATCCAGATCGCCCTGGCGCCCTGCTCGCCGTTCTCGGTGACTACCGACATCATGCGTGCCTGCGCGGAGCTGGCCGAGGCGCGCGACGTGCGTCTGCATACCCACCTGGCCGAAACGCTGGACGAACAGGAGTTCTGCGCGCAGCGCTTCGGCATGCGTACCGTGGACTACCTGCAGAGCGTCGGCTGGCTCGGCCCGCGGACCTGGCTGGCCCACGGCATCCACTTCAACCAGGTGGAGATCCACCGCCTGGGGGCGGCCGGCGTCGGCATCTGTCATTGCCCGAGCTCCAACATGCGCCTGGCCTCGGGCATCTGCCACACGCTGGAACTCGAGGACCAGGGCGCCATCATCGGCCTGGGCGTCGACGGCTCGGCCTCCAACGATGCTTCGAACATGATGCTCGAGGCGCGCCAGGCGCTGTTCATCGGGCGCCTGCGCTACGGCGCCGAGAAGATCACGCCAGAGAAGGTGCTCGGCTGGGCGACCCGCGGTTCGGCACGCCTGCTCGGGCGCCGCGACATCGGCAAACTGGCGGTCGGCAAGCAGGCCGATCTCGCCCTGTTCAAGCTCGACGAACTGCGCTTCTCCGGTAGCCACGACCCGATCGCCGCGCTGCTGCTGTGCGCGGCCGACCGGGCCGACCGGGTGATGGTCGGCGGGCGCTGGCGGGTGATCGACGGCCAGATCGAAGGGCTCGACGTGGCCGCCCTGATCGCCGAGCACAGCCAGGCGGCCCGGCAACTGATCGCCGGCTGAAGCGGCGGCCCGCGTGGAAAAGCGCTTCGCGCATTTTCCACCCTACGGGGTGGCACCCTCATGTCCGTAGGGTGGATGGCCGAAGCCATCCACGCGGATGCCACATCCTGCCAAGCAGACAAGGCCTATCCGTAAACGTCCCACGTGGAAAAGCGCTTTGCGCGTTTTCCACCCTACGGGGTGGCACCCTCATGTCCGTAGGGTGGATGGCCGAAGCCATCCACGCGGATGCCACATCCGGCCAAGCAGACGAGGCCTATCCGTAAACGTCCCGCGTGGAAAAGCGCTTCGCGCGTTTTCCACCCTACGGGGTGACACGTTCATGCCCGTAGGGTGGATGGCCGAAGCCAGCCACGCGGATGCATGGCATACGCCCACCCTGCGCACCCTCCCTGGGCACGGCTGGAGCCTGACGCACCAAGGCGAACCTCTCATGCGGCGGAGGGTCCGGGGCAGTCGCCATTCCTGGCCGCGCGCCAGCGATTTTTGTCCGGTTGGTCAGCTTTTTGCTACAGCGCTCCCAGTCATAAACGAGCTTTGCCAGCAAAGCCATCAGGAGCGCCACCCCCATGCAGAAACACACCCGAAAAACCCTGTTGCGCGCCCTCGCCGCAGCCATCGGCCTGACGGCCAGCCTCAGCGCATCGGCCGCCGCCCCGCTGAAGGTTGGTTTCGTCTATATCGGCCCGATCGGCGACCATGGCTGGACCTACCAGCACGAGCAGGGCCGCCAGTACATGGAAGAAAAACTGGGCGACAAGGTACAGACCAGCTTCGTCGAGAACGTACCCGAAGGCGCCGACGCCGAGCGGGTCATCCGCAACATGGCCAAGGGCGGCTACGACCTGATCTTCACCACCTCGTTCGGCTACATGAACCCGACGATCAAGGTCGCCAAGCAATTCCCCAAGGTCACCTTCGAGCACGCCACCGGCTACAAGCAAGCGAAGAACGTCGGCACCTACCTGACCCGCTCCTATGAGGGCCGCTACGTCGGCGGCTTCCTCGCGGCGAAGATGACCAAGACCAAGAAGGTCGGCTACATCGCCTCCTTCCCGATTCCGGAAGTGATCCGCGACATCAACGCGATCCAGCTGGCGCTGGACAAGTACAACCCCGGCACCGAGATCAAGGTGGTGTGGGTCAACACCTGGTTCGATCCGGGCAAGGAAGCCGATGCCGCCAACGCGCTGATCGACCAGGGCGTGGACGTGATCTTCCAGCACACCGACAGCCCGGCACCGATCCAGGCCGCCGAGCGCCGTGGCGTCTATTCCGTCGGTTACGCCTCGGACATGCAGCACTTCGGGCCGAAGGCCGTGCTGACTTCCATCGTCAACGACTGGGGCCCGCACTACACCAAGTCCGCCGAAGCGGTAATGGCCGGCAACTGGAAATCCGAGGACTTCTGGGGCGGTCTGGCCCAGGACAGCATCAGCCTGCCGATCAGCGATCTGGTGCCCGCGGATGTGAAGTCCGAAGCCGAGCAGATCATCGCCCGCATCAAGAGCGGCGAGTTCCACCCGTTCACCGGCCCGATCAAGGACCAGGCTGGCGAAGTGCGCATCGCCGAGGGCGAAACCGCCAGCATCAAGGACCTCGCCTCGATGAATTACTACGTCGAAGGCGTGAAGGCTGAAATGCCGAAGTAAGCGTCACCTGCGCCGGTCCGGCCGGCGCACTGCGAACTCTCGCGAGCCGTCCCGCCACCTGGCGAACCGCACGCAGGGGGCATTGCCCTCGAAGGCCGCCGGTACGAGAAGACCGGCGGCGCCGTTCCCTGGAGTCATCCATGAACTCACTGCCCATCATCGACATCGCCCCGCTGTACCACGCCGACGAGGCCGGCCATCTGGCCGTTGCCGAGGCGATCGACCGCGCCTGCCGCGAGTGGGGCTTCTTCTACATCACGGGCCACCCGATCAGCGCCGCACGCATCGCCCGGCTCGACGACTACGCCCGGCGCTTCTTCGCCCTGCCCGCCGAGATCAAGCTCGAGATCGACATCACCAAGAGCCCGCACCACCGCGGCTACGGTGCCATCGCCACCGAGCAGCTCGACCCGGCCCAGCCGTGCGACCTCAAGGAAACCTTCGACATGGGTTTCCATATGCCTGCCGACCATCCCGAGGTACTGGCCGGCAAACCGCTGCGCGGGCCCAACCGGCACCCGGCCCGGCTCGACGGCTGGGCCGAGCTGATGGAAGCGCACTACCGCGACATGCAGGCGCTGGCCTGCACCTTGCTGCGCGCGCTGGCTCTGGCGCTCGGCCTCGAGCGGGACTTCTTCGATAAACGTTTCGTCGAGCCGATCAGCGTGTTCCGCATGATCCACTACCCGCCCCGGCAGACCGCCACCAGCGCCGATCAACAAGGCGCCGGCGCACACACCGACTACGGCTGCGTCACCCTGCTCCATCAGGACCAGGCCGGCGGGCTGCAGGTACGAAACGTCCGCGGCGAGTGGATCGACGCGCCGCCCATCGAGGGCACCTACGTGGTCAACATCGGCGACATGATGGCGCGCTGGAGCAACGACCGTTACAAGTCGACGCCCCATCGCGTGATCAGCCCGCTGGGCGTGGACCGCTACTCCATGCCGTTCTTCGCCGAGCCGCATCCGGATACCGAGATCAGTTGCCTGCCCGGCTGTCACGCAGCCGATAACCCGCCGCGCTACCCTGCCACCACCTGCGCGGCCTACATGCTCTCGCGCTTCGCCGATACCTATGCCTACCGTCGCCAGACGAGCGCCGAAGCGGTCTGAGCGGGCTTTACTTGAGACTGGGGACCGCTGCCTGCGGGCGTGGCGCACCGCCGTCAGGTGCGCTCGTCCGCCACATTGACTTTTGAGTCAATTTTTCTTGACCACGAAGTCAGATATGACTAAGTTCCCGGCTCAGGCGATACCCGAGCCAAGAACAAGAAAACGGAGGTCTACCTTGATCCAGTTTCTCCTCAATCGAGAACTGCGCAGCGAGCGCGCGCTCGATCCCAACACCACGGTGCTGCAGTACCTGCGCGAGCATCGTGGCAAGACCGGAACCAAGGAGGGCTGCGCCTCCGGTGACTGTGGCGCCTGTACCGTGGTGGTCGGCGAACTGGTGGGCGACCGCCTGCGCTATCGCACCCTCAACTCGTGCCTGACCTTCGTTTCCGCGCTGCACGGCAAGCAGCTAATCAGCGTCGAAGACCTCAAGGACCAGGGCCGGCTGCACAGCGTCCAGCAGGCGATGGTCGACTGCCACGGTTCGCAATGCGGCTTCTGCACGCCGGGCTTCGTCATGAGCCTGTTCGCCCTGCAGAAGAACGCCGGCGCGGTGAACGAATACGACCCGCACCAGACGCACGAAGCCCTGGCCGGCAACCTCTGTCGCTGCACCGGCTACCGGCCGATCCTCGAAGCGGCCGAGCAGGCCTGCTGCAGCAAGCAGCCGGACCAGTTCGATGCCCGCGAAGCCGAGACCATCGCCCAGCTCAAGGCCATCGCCCCGCGTGAAATGGCCGAGCTCAGCGACGGCGAAAAGCGTTGCCTGTCGCCGCTGACCGTCGCCGAACTGGCCGAGGTCTACGCCGCCAACCCCGAAGCCCGACTGCTCGCCGGCGGCACCGACCTGGCGCTGGAGGTGACCCAGTTCCATCGCGCGCTGCCGGTGATGATCCACGTCGGCCAGATCGCCGAGATGAAGCAGGTCCAGCTCACCGACCGCCATATCGAAATCGGCGCCGCCGCACCGCTGACCGACTGCTACGCAGCACTGGCCGCCGAGTACCCGGATTTCGGCGAGCTGCTGCAGCGCTTCGCCTCCTTGCAGATCCGCAACCAGGGCACGCTGGGCGGCAACATCGGCAACGCCTCGCCGATTGGCGACTCGCCGCCGCTGCTGATCGCCCTCGGCGCCGAGATCGTTCTGCGCCACGGCGCCAACGTGCGCACGCTGCCGCTCGAGGATTTCTTCATCGACTACAAGGTCACCGCACGCCAGCCCGGCGAGTTCATCGAGAAGGTGCGGGTGCCGCGCGCGACGGCGGATCGCCTGTTCCGCGCCTACAAGGTATCCAAGCGCCTGGACGACGACATTTCCGCTGTCTGTGCCGCCTTCGACCTGAAGATCGCCGACGGCGTGATCGCCGAAGCCCGCGTCGCCTTTGGCGGCATGGCGGCGATCCCCAAGCGCGCCGCGGCTTGCGAGGCGACGCTGACCGGCGCGCCGTGGAACCAGCAGACCGTGGAGGCCGCCTGCGATGCGCTGGCCGAGGACTTCACCCCGCTGACCGACTTCCGCGCCAGCCGCGAATACCGCCTGCTGGTCGCACAGAACCTGCTGCGCAAATGCTTCCTCGAACAACAAGCGCCGACGACCGAGACGAGGGTGACCGCTTATGTCTAACCACAGCCTTGCACGCACTCAAGAAGAAATCGCCGCCCTCTTCACTGCGGACCTGGTCACTGGCGTGGGCAAGAGCGTCAAGCACGACAGCGCGCCCAAGCACGTCTCCGGCGAGGCGGTGTATGTCGACGACCGCCTGGAATTCCCCAACCAGCTGCACGTCTATGCCCGCATGAGCGAGCGCGCCCATGCCCGCATCGTCGGCATCGACACCGCGCCCTGCTACCAGATTCCGGGGGTGGCCATCGCCATCACCGCGAAGGACGTGCCGGGCCAGCTGGACATTGGCGCCGTGATGCCCGGCGACCCGCTGCTGGCCGACGGCAAGGTCGAGTTCATCGGCCAGCCGGTGCTCGCCGTGGCTGCCGACAGCCTGGAAACCGCACGCCAGGCGGCCATGGCCGCGATCATCGAATATGAGGATCTGGAGCCGGTGCTCGATGTGGTCGAGGCGTTGCACAAGAAGCATTTCGTGCTGGAAAGCCACACCCACCGGCGCGGCGACTCGGCCAGCGCACTGGCGGCCGCGCCGCGCCGGCTGACCGGCTCGCTGCACATCGGCGGGCAGGAACACTTCTACCTCGAGACCCAGGTGTCCTCGGTGATGCCCACCGAAGACGGCGGCATGATCGTCTACACCTCGACGCAGAACCCCACCGAGGTGCAGAAGCTGGTGGCCGAAGTGCTCGGCGTGCCGATGAACAAGATCGTCATCGACATGCGCCGCATGGGCGGCGGTTTCGGCGGCAAGGAAACCCAGGCCGCGGGCCCGGCATGCCTGTGCGCGGTGATCGCGCGCCTCACCGGCCGGCCGACCAAGATGCGCCTGCCGCGCATGGAAGACATGACCATGACCGGCAAACGCCACCCGTTCTACGTCGAGTACGACGTCGGCTTCGACGATGACGGTCTGCTGCACGGCATCGAGATCGATCTGGCCGGTAACTGCGGCTACTCGCCGGACCTTTCCGGCTCGATCGTCGACCGCGCCATGTTCCACTCCGACAACGCCTACTACCTCGGCGACGCCACCATCAATGGCCATCGCTGCAAGACCAACCTCGCCTCGAACACCGCCTACCGCGGCTTCGGCGGCCCACAGGGCATGGTCGCCATCGAGGAGATCATGGACGCCGTGGCCCGCGAGCTGGGCAAGGACCCGCTCGAGGTGCGCAAGCGCAACTACTACGGCAAGACCGAGCGCAACGTCACCCACTACTACCAGACCGTCGAGCACAACATGCTCGAGGAGATGACCGCCGAGCTGGAAGCCAGCAGCGACTACGCCAAGCGACGCGAAGAGATCCGCGCGTTCAATGCCAGGAGCCCGGTCCTGAAGAAGGGCCTGGCGCTGACGCCGGTGAAGTTCGGCATCAGCTTCACCGCCAGCTTCCTCAACCAGGCCGGCGCGCTGGTGCACGTCTACACCGACGGCAGCATCCACCTGAACCACGGTGGCACCGAGATGGGCCAGGGCCTGAACACCAAGGTCGCCCAGGTGGTGGCCGAGGTGTTCCAGGTGGATATCGAGCGCATCCAGATCACCGCCACCAACACCGACAAGGTGCCCAACACCTCGCCGACGGCGGCCTCCAGCGGCGCCGACCTCAACGGCAAGGCGGCGCAGAACGCGGCGCAGACCATCAAGCAGCGGCTGGTGGAGTTCGCCGCACGCAAGTGGCAGATCTTCGAGGAAGACGTCGAGTTCAAGAACGGCCAGGTGCGCCTGCGTGACCAGTACATCAGCTTCGAGGAGCTGATCCAGCAGGCCTATTTCGGCCAGGTCTCGCTGTCGTCCACCGGCTTCTACCGCACGCCGAAGATCTACTACGACCGCAGTCAGGCGCGCGGGCGGCCGTTCTACTACTTCGCCTATGGCGCGGCCTGCTCGGAAGTGATCGTCGATACCCTGACCGGCGAATACAGGATGCTGCGCAGCGACATCCTGCATGACGTGGGCGCCTCGCTGAACCCGGCGATCGACATCGGCCAGGTCGAGGGCGGCTTCGTCCAGGGTCTCGGCTGGCTGACCATGGAAGAGCTGGTCTGGAACGACAAGGGCAAGCTGATGACCAACGGCCCGGCCAGCTACAAGATCCCGGCGGTGGCGGACATGCCGCTGGATCTGCGGGTCAAGCTGGTGGAGAACCGCAAGAACCCCGAAGACACCGTGTTCCACTCCAAGGCCGTGGGCGAGCCGCCATTCATGCTCGGCATTTCGGTCTGGTGCGCGATCAAGGATGCGGTGGCGAGCCTGGCAGACTACAAGGCGCAGCCGCAGATCGACGCGCCGGCGACCCCCGAACGCGTGCTCTGGGGCGTGGAGCAGATGCGCAGGTTGAAGCAGGCGGCGGTGTCCCCAACGGAGCCCGCCGTGGAAACCGCGCACTGACCCGTAGGGTGGACAACGCTCTGCTTGTCCACCACGGCCGCATTACGAATGTTCCGGTGGAAAACGCTTCGCGGTTTTCCGCCCTACGAAGAGTCAAGCCATGAGCAACCTGTCCTGGATCGAAGCACTCGCCGAGCTGCAACAAAAAGGCGAACCCAGCGTGCTGGTGACCATCATCGAGGAGCGCGGCTCCACGCCGCGCAATGCCGGCTCGAAGATGGTGGTCAGCCGTGAGCGCCTGTACGACACCATCGGTGGCGGCCACCTGGAGTACAAGGCCCAGGAGATCGCCCGCGAAATGCTGGAAAGCCGCAGCCGCGACACCCGCCTCGAGCGCTTCTCCCTCGGCGCCAGCCTCGGCCAGTGTTGCGGTGGTGCCACGGTGCTGCTGTTCGAGCCCATGGGCCAGCCGCAGGCGCATATCGCCGTGTTCGGCGCCGGGCATGTCGGGCGCGCGCTGGTGCCGCTGCTGGCCAGCCTGCCGTGCAAGGTGCGCTGGATCGATTCGCGCGATAACGAGTTCCCCGCCGAGATTCCGCGCGGCGTGGAAAAGGTGGTCAACGACGATGTGGTCGAGGAAGTGGATAACATGCCCGCCGGCAGCTACTTCATCGTCATGACCCACAACCATCAGCTCGACCTGGAACTGACCGCCGCGATCCTTTCGCGCAACGATTTCACCTACTACGGGCTGATCGGCTCCAAGAGCAAACGCGCCAGGTTCGAACACCGCCTGCGGGACCGCGGCTTCCAGCCGGAGACCGTGCAGCGCATGCGCTGCCCGATGGGCATCGCCGAGGTGAAGGGCAAGCTGCCGGTGGAGATCGCCGTGTCCATCGCCGGCGAGGTGATCGCCACCTACAACGCCAGCTTTGGTGAGAAAGCCGACGACGGTGAAAAGCCGGTACCCATGCTCGTGCCGGCATCACGGCGTTCGCAGGCAGGTTGAACCGCGACGCCGCTGTAGGAGCGAGCTTGCTCGCGAATGGCCCCCTTCGCCAGCGAGCTGGCTCCTACAGGTGAAGCCTTTGCGCATACCACGACCTGCCGCACAGCCAACACATAACGATCTTTCGAGAAATCTTCATGCCTCAAGCCAAAGCCTACCGTGCCGCCCTGCTCCACTGCCTCGCCGACCCGCGCGAGGTGGGTATCGAGCGGTCCCATGAGTACTTCGAGGACGGTCTGCTGGTCGTCGCCGACGGCAAGGTCGCGCAGATCGGCCCCGCCGCCGAGCTGCTGCCGACGCTGGCGGCCGGCACCGAGGTGGTCGAATACCCGAATGCCCTGATCACCCCCGGCTTCGTCGACACCCACATCCACTACCCGCAGACCGGCATGATCGCCTCCTATGGCGAGCAGCTGCTCGACTGGCTTGACACCTACACCTTTCCCACCGAACGCGCCTTCGCCGACAAGGCCCACGCGGGCGAGGTCGCCGAGGTCTTCCTGAACGAACTGCTGCGCAACGGCACCACCACGGCGCTGGTATTCGGCAGCGTGCACAAGGAGTCGGTGGACGCCTTCTTCGAAGCCTGCGAAAAACGCAACCTGCGGATGATCGCGGGCAAGGTGCTGATGGACCGCAACGCCCCGGACTACCTCACCGACACCGCCGAAACCGGCTACGCCGACAGCAAGGAATTGATCGAGCGCTGGCATGGCAAGGGCCGCCTGCACTACGCCGTCACCCCGCGTTTCGCGCCAACCAGCACCCCGGAGCAGCTCGCCCTGGCCGGCCAGCTGTTCAAGGAATACCCGAACCTCTACATGCACACTCACCTGTCCGAGAATCGCAAGGAAATCGAATGGGTGCGTGCGCTGTTCCCCGAGCGTAAGGGCTACCTGGATGTTTACGACCACCACGGCCTGATCGGCGCGCGCTCGGTATTCGCCCACGGCGTGCACCTGTGCGACGAGGAATGCCAGCGTCTGGGCGAGACCGGCTCGGCAGTGGCGTTCTGCCCCACCTCCAATCTGTTCCTCGGCAGCGGGCTGTTCGATCTGGAAAAGGTCGAGGGCTTCGGCGTGCGCGTCGGCCTGGGCACCGATGTCGGCGCCGGCACCAGCTTCTCGCAGCTGCAATCGCTGAACGAGGCATACAAGGTGATGCAGCTGCAGGGCAAGAAGCTCGACCCCTTCAAATCCCTGTATCTCGCCACCCTGGGCGGCGCCCGCGCGCTTTATCTGGACGATCGGATCGGCAACCTGCAGCCCGGCAAGGACGCCGACTTCGTGGTGCTCGACTACCAGGCCACGCCGCTGATCGACTACCGCCTGCGCCAGGCCAGGCCCCTGGAAGAAAAACTCTTCGCCCTGACCATCCTCGGCGACGACCGCGCGGTGAAGGAGACCTTCGCCGCCGGCGAATCGGTGCACCGCAAGGGTTAGCACGAGCCGGACGTAGGGTGGAAAACCCGCAACGCGGTTTTCCACGCGGACGCATCAGCCGGATATAGAAGCCAGACCGACCACCGAACCGCGTGGATGGCTGCGGCCATCCACCCTACGATGCCGCGCCATCGGCGGATTTGCGCCGGATGTAGGGTGGAAAACCCGCAACGCGGTTTTCCACTCGGGGGCATCAACCGGATATCGAAGCCAGACCGACCACCGAACCGCGTGGATGGCTTCGGCCATCCACCCTACGACGCCGCGCCATCGGCGGGTTTGCGCAGGATGTAGGGTGGAAAACCCGCAAAGCGGTTTTCCACGCGGGGGCATCAACCGGATATCGAAGCCTGGCCGACCACCGAACCGCGTGGATGGCTGCCGCCATCCACCCTACGATGCCGCGCCATCGGCGGATTTGCGCCGGATGTAGCGTGGAAAACCCGCAACGCCGTTTTCCACGCGGGGGCATCAACCGGATATCGAAGCCAGACCGACCACCGAACCACGTGGATGGCTGCGGCCATCCTCCCTACGCGCGGGTCTTTTTCTTCGCGACGATGTGGGAGAACACCGCGTGCAGGTCGCCCGAAGCGCCCTCTTCCTCGAGGTTGAGCTTGCTGTCGATGTGGTCCATGTGGTGCATCATCAGGCGCACCGCCTTGTCGCTGTCGCGCGCAGCGATGGCATCGATCAGCTCGTTGTGCTCGTCGTAGGAGCAGTGCGAGCGACTGCCGCCTTCGTACTGGGCGATGATCAGCGAGGTCTGTGAGACCAGGCTGCGCTGGAAGCTCACCAGCGGCGCGTTCTTCGCCGCCTCGGCCAGCTTGAGGTGGAACTCGCCGGACAGACGGATACCAGCGCCACGATCACCACGATCGAAGCAATCACGTTCGTCCTCGACCATCTGCCGCAGCTCGGCCAGTTGCTCGGTGGTGGCATGCTGCACGGCGAGCTCGGTGATGGCCTTTTCCACCAGGCGGCGAGCAAAGAAAATCTGCCGCGCCTCGTCCACACTCGGGCTGGCGACCACCGCGCCGCGATTGGGCCGCAGCAACACCACGCCCTCATGGGCCAGGCGCGACAGGGCGCGCCGGATGATGGTGCGGCTGACGCCGAAGATCTCGCCGAGCGCCTCCTCGCTGAGCTTGGTCCCCGGCGCCAGGCGCTGCTCGAGAATGGCATCGAAGATATGGGCGTAGACGATGTCGTCCTGCGTCCCGGTTCGCTTCGTGGCGCGCGTCGGCTTTTTCAGGGGCTGCAGCTGGTCATTCATCGAGGGCTCGCATCCGAGGGGTCGAGAGGTCATCACTTTACTGTGTCTGCGAACGAACCGGCAGCCGATCGAAGCGAAATTTTGTCGCAACCCTCTGTTTTGTTGTGCACAACCGCGTATGCACATTCACCCTCCACAGCCCTTGAATGGCGCTATTCACGCCAAACGAAAGGATCAATGGCCCGATATCTGTTTGCATTTTTTGTATACAACTCCATAATCGCCGAGAGCCTTTTCTGACCTCTTGGTCAACTAACCAGGAAGCGAAGGGCGCGCACGTCACCCAGCCCTCGGGAGCACCGCTCCGGGTGATCGACAACAAGAACGATGAGGAACACCCATGCAAAGCACCAAGTCGCAGCACCAGAGCGCTGCCCTGCCGCACTCGTCCCCGCGCCTGCTCGATCGCCTGTTCAAGCTCAGCGAACACGGCACCAGCGTGCGTACCGAACTGCTCGCCGGCCTGACGACCTTCGTCACCATGGCCTACATCATCTTCGTCAACCCGAACATCATGGCCGATGCCGGCGTCGATCATGGCGCCGCCTTTGTCGCCACCTGCATCGGCGCGGCGCTGGGCTGCTTTCTCATGGGGCTGTATGCCAACTGGCCGGTCGGGCTGGCGCCGGGCATGGGCCTGAATGCCTTCTTCACTTACACCGTAGTCGGCGAGATGGGCTACAGCTGGCAGATCGCGCTGGGTGCGGTGTTCATCTCCGGCGTGCTGTTCGTCTTCATGAGCCTGTCGCGGATCCGCGAATGGCTGCTCAACAGCATCCCGATGAGCCTGCGCTTCGCCATGGGCGCCGGGGTCGGCCTGTTTCTCGGGCTGATCGGCCTGAAGACCGCCGGCATCGTCGTCGACAGCCCGGCGACCCTGTTGACGCTCGGCTCCTTCGGTGAACCTTCTGCGCTGCTCGCCGGCATCTGTTTCCTGCTGATCGCCGTGCTCAGCCACCGCAACGTGTTCGGCGCGATCCTGCTGGCCATGCTGGTCGTCACCGGCATCGGCTGGGCGCTGGGGCTGGTCGAATACAACGGGCTGGTGTCGATGCCGCCGAGCCTGGCGCCGACCTGGCTGGCCATGGACATCGCCGGAGCCTTCGACGTGGCGATGATCAGCGTGATCCTGGCCTTCCTCTTCGTGAACATGTTCGACACCGCCGGCACTCTGATGGGCGTCGCCCACCGGGCCAACCTGGTAGACGAGGACGGCCGGATCCAGAACCTCTCGCGGGCACTGAAGGCCGACAGCACCTCCAGCGTGGTCGGCGCCTTCGTCGGTTGCCCGCCAGTGACCAGCTATGTGGAAAGCGCCTCGGGCGTCGCCGCCGGCGGCCGCACCGGGTTGACCGCGATCACCGTCGGCGCGCTGTTCCTCGCCGCGATGTTCTTCGCCCCGCTGGCCGGCATGATCCCCGCGTACGCCACCGCCGGCGCGCTGATCTACGTCGCCATGCTGATGATGAGCGGCATGGCCCACATCGACTGGAAGGACCATACCGATACCATCCCGGCGATCGTCACCGTGGTGATGATGCCGCTGACCTTCTCCATCGCCAACGGCATCGCCCTGGGCTTTCTCACCTATGCCACGCTGAAGCTGCTGACCGGGCAGCGCGACAAGGTATCGCTGAGCCTGTACGTGCTGTGCGTGGTGTTCATCGCCAAATTCGCGTTCCTCTGAACGAGGCGCGCATCGCCGCCCCGTCGCATTGCGGCGGGGCTTTTTCATTTGTCAGGAGGGTGTGATGAGTCTGGAAACCTGGTTGTTGTATGCGAGTGCGGCGCTGGTGGTGATCCTGATCCCCGGCCCGCTGTCGCTGTTGATGATCAGCAACAGCCTGAACTACGGGGTGCGCCGCTCATGGCCGGCGTTCCTCGGCGGGGTCACGGCCTCGATCCTCCTGCTCAGCGCCTCGGCGCTGGGCCTTGGCGCCATCCTGATGGCCTCGGAAAGGCTGTTCAGCACACTCAAGCTGATCGGTGCGCTGTACCTGTTCTACCTGGCCTGGCAGAGCTGGCAGGAGGCCCGCCAGGCGCCGGCCGCGCGGGAAATCGAACCCCCGGCCCTCGCTCCGCGTTTCAGCCGGCTGTTCGGCCGCGCGTTCATTCTCGGCGGCAGCAACCCGAAGGACATCCTCTTCTTCGCCGCCTTCCTGCCGCAGTTTCTCAGCGCCGGGCAGCCGTTGCTGCCGCAGCTGCTGGTGATGATCCTGACCTGGGCGGTGCTCGACCTCTGCTGCAAGCTGGCCTATGGCCTGGGCGCGCAAGGGGCGGCGCGCTATCTGCGCACCGGCCGCGGGCACGTGTGGTTCAACCGCACCAGCGCGGCGCTGTTTGGCGGCGCGGGGGCGGCTTCATTGATCAGCCGCTGAGGGGCGGGTGCCGAAGAGATCCGCAGGGTGGAAAATTGCATAGCGTTTTCCACCACCGGTGACGTGTAGGTTTGTGTCCGGCACGGCGCTTTCCTCGGCCCGAGCTACAGGTTGCGCCTTGCACGGCGCGTCACTTTCTCTTGTCTGGCCAAGAGAAAGTAACCAAAGAGAAGGCGACCCCGACATCCGGGTCTGGTCGCTGCGCGCCCAGACTTCCCTCACTCCGGCACCGCTCCGGGGGCACGTCACGAAGGGGCATCCCTGCCCCTTCGTGACTCGCTCGGCGTCCATGCCTCGCGTCCCCCTGCGCAACGCCTGCGTTCGGCCTCCTGAAGGGGGTTCCGATCCGAGTCGCCTGAAAGAGCAGCGGCTGGCTTCGCTTTGCTTTTTCATGCACGGCCCAGCAGGCGACACCACTCTTCCCCTTACAGACGGCCGAGTGGGGCCAGCACGCAGGGGAGCGAGCGGCATGGATGCCGCGAGAGAACTAGGCGTCCCCGCGATAAAGGGCCAGGGATGGCCCTTTACGCCGGTCCTCGGAGTGCTGGCGGAAGGAGGGAAGTCCGGGAGCGTAGCTCCCGGACCCGGATGAAGGGGCGCGCTTTCTTTTGCTTACTTTTCTTTGCGCCGGGCGGCGATCCGCGTGCAAAGAAAAGTGAGGCGCCGTGCGAGGCGCAACCTGTAGCCCGAGACGAGGAAAGCGCCTTGCCAGACACAAGCGTGCGCGCCGCCCCAGGAGCCAAACGCTGCGCGGCTTTCCATCCCCTGGTTTTTCCCGGCGACATTACTCCCCATAAAAAACCCGCCATAAGGCGGGTAAAGGGACTCCAGAGAGTCTGCACTGAAGGGAACCGGTCAGCTGCCCCGATAGGTCGAGTAGCTATAGGGGGAAATCAGCAACGGCACATGGTAATGATCCTGCCCGGCATCGATACCGAACCTGAGCACCACTTCATCGAGAAACGCCGGCTCGCCGAGTGTCACACCGCGACGGCGGTAGTAGTCCCCCGCCTGGAAATGCAGCTGGTAGACGCCCGAGCGGTAGTCATCGCCCTCGAGCAGCGGTTGGTCGCAGCGGCCGTCGGCGTTGGTCTCGCGCGTCGCCACGGCAGTCAGCTGCTGATCTTCGACGCGAAACAGCGTCACCTTGATACCACTGCCCGGACAGCCGTGAGCAGCATCGAGTACGTGAGTGGTCAGACGTCCCACGGGCACCTCCGCTTGTTTGTAATAGCCCGAGCATAGCCAAAGCGCCCGACCATACTCAAGACAATAATCGATATTTTTGTATACATAAATTACTTCCACGCCTGCCGTGCTTCCTGCTTCACTACAAGGCGAACACCACCCGCCTTACGGGCTTGATGGAAAAGCAGGCGAGGCAGGGCCGGTAGCTAAAAGACGAAATGAAGCCCTTTAGTGGTTTACAGAGCGCATTTCATTTTGTATACAATCAAGCCATCCGGTCGCACCCAAGCGACCCGCCACATAGGAACCCTGCCGTGAGCGCCGACTACCCACGCGACCTTATCGGTTACGCCAGCAACCCGCCCCACCCGCAGTGGCCGGGCGAGGCCCGTATCGCCCTGTCCTTCGTGCTCAACTACGAGGAAGGCGGCGAGCGCTGTGTGCTGCACGGGGACAAGGAATCCGAGGCCTTCCTGTCGGAGATGGTCTCCGCGCAACCGCTGCAGGGCGTGCGCCACATGAGCATGGAATCGCTCTACGAATACGGCAGCCGCGCCGGCGTCTGGCGTCTGCTCAAGCTGTTCAAGCAGCACGAGATTCCGCTGACGATCTTCGCCGTGGCCATGGCCGCGCAGCGCCACCCCGAGGTCATCAAGGCGATGGTTGCCGACGGCCACGAGATCTGCAGCCACGGTTATCGCTGGATCGACTACCAGTACATGGACGAAGCCCAGGAGCGCGAGCACATGCTCGAGGCCATCCGCATCCTCACCGAGCTGACCGGCGAGCGCCCGCTGGGCTGGTACACCGGCCGCACCAGCCCCAACACCCGGCGTCTGGTGCGCGAGGAAGGCGGCTTCCTCTACGACTCCGACACCTATGACGACGACCTGCCCTACTGGGACCCGGACTCGGCGCCGGTCAAGCCGCACCTGGTGATCCCCTACACGCTGGACACCAACGACATGCGCTTCACCCAGGTGCAGGGCTTCAACACCGGCGACGATTTCTACAGCTACCTGAAGGACGCCTTCGACGTGCTCTACGCCGAGGGCTGCGAAGGCGCGCCGAAGATGCTCTCGATCGGCATGCACTGCCGGCTGCTCGGCCGCCCGGCGCGCATGGCCGCGCTGGCCCGTTTCATCGACTACGTGAAGGGTCATGAAAAGGTCTGGTTCGCCCGCCGCGTCGACATCGCACGCCACTGGCACGCCACCCACCCCATGACCGCGGAGCGCAGCTGATGACCCCGTTCAAGACGATCAAGCCCTCGACCCTTGACCGCGACGCCTTCGTCGCCGCCTTCGCCGATGTCTACGAGCATTCGCCCTGGGTCGCCGAGACGGTCTACGGCGCCGGCGTCGACGAGACGCTGGACTATGTCGAGGTGATGCACACCCGCCTGTCCCAGGCGATGCTCGCCGCCGACCACGACACCCAGCTGAAGCTGGTCAACGCCCACCCGGATCTCGCCGGCAAGGCCGCCATCCGCGGCGAGCTGACCGCATCGAGCACCTCCGAGCAGGCCGGTGCCGGCATCCATGAATGCACACCAGAAGAGTTCGCCCGCTTCACCGAACTGAATGACGCCTACAAGGCGAAGTTCGGCTTCCCCTTCATCATGGCGGTCAAGGGCAGCAACCGGCACCAGATCCTCGCCGCGTTCGAAGAACGCATCCACAACAGCCCCGAACAGGAATTCACCCGGGCGTTGGCGGAAATCAACAAGATCGCCCTGTTCCGCCTGCAGGCGATGTAACGAGCACCAACCGCAACAAAGGCAGTAATGACAGAAACCGCTTCTCATCCAAGGCAGACGAGTCCATGAAAGCTTACGCCGTACCCTTCGAGAAATACGTCAACCTGGCCGACGCCCGCCTGGGCACCCGCGCCATTTCCGTCACTGACGACTGGTTCGCCGACGTCAACCGGCTGTTCCAGCCGACGCCGGCCGTATGGAAGGAGGGCGTGTTCGATGACAACGGCAAGTGGATGGACGGCTGGGAGTCGCGCCGCAAGCGCTTCGAAGGTTACGACCATGCGGTGATCCGCCTCGGCGTACCGGGCTGGATCAAGGGCGTGGACATCGACACCAGCCACTTCACCGGCAACTACCCGCCGTCGGCCTCGCTGGAAGCCTGCTTCGTCGCTGAAGGCGATCCGAACGACGACACCGTCTGGACCGAAGTCCTGCCGGCCGTCGAGCTCAAGGGCAACAGCCATCACTACCACGAGATCGCCTTCGACAAGCCGGTCAGCCACCTGCGCTTCAACATCTACCCGGACGGCGGCGTCGCCCGTCTGCGCGTGCACGGCATTCCGTACCGCGACTGGAGCAGCATCGGCGACAACGAGCAGATCGACCTCGCCGCCGCCCTCAACGGTGGCCGCGCGCTGGCCTGCTCCGACGAGCACTTCGGCCGCATGAGCAACATCCTCAACCCCAACCGTGGCGAGAACATGGGCGACGGCTGGGAAACCGCCCGCCGTCGCACCCCCGGCAATGACTGGGTGATCGTCGCCCTCGGCCACCCGGGCGAGATCGAGCGCATCGTCGTCGATACCCTGCACTTCAAGGGCAACTACCCGGACAGCTGCTCGATCCAGGCGGCTTACGTCAAAGGCGGCACCGACAGCCAGATCGAGACCCAGAGCCTGTTCTGGCGTGAACTGCTGCCGAGCCAGAAGCTCTCCATGCACGCCGAGCACGAGTTCGTCGAGCAGATCGCCAAGCTCGGCCCGGTGACCCACGTGCGCCTGAACATCTTCCCGGACGGCGGCGTCAGCCGGCTGCGCTTGTTCGGCAAGGTGGCGAAGTAAGGAGCGGGATCGGATCCCCTCACCCTGACCCTCTCCCCAGAGGGGAGAGGGAACTGGCGCGGCGCAGGGCTCAACCTTGTGCCCCCTCTCCCGCTTGGGGAGAGGGCCGGGGTGAGGGGGCGGCCCCGGCGAATAATGAAAAGCATCCACTAACTGAACGAGCAAACCATGCGCACCCTGACCATCGAGCCACTGACCAAGGAAGCCTTCGCCCCCTTCGGCGACGTCATCGAGACCGAAGGCAGCGAGTTCTTCATGATCAACAACGGCTCGACCCGCCGCTATCACAAGCTGGCCACGGTCGAGACGGCCGAACCCGAGGACAGGGCGATCATCAGCATCTTCAGTGCCGAAGCGCTGGAAATGCCGCTGGTCATCCGCATGCTGGAACGTCATCCGCTGGGCAGCCAGGCCTTCGTGCCGCTGCTCGGCCACCCCTTTCTGGTCGTGGTCGCGCCACTTGGCGATGCACCTGTACCGGGCCACGTCCGCGCCTTCCGCAGCAACGGCAGGCAGGGCGTCAATTACCACCGCGGCGTCTGGCACCACCCGGTGCTGACGATCGAAAAGCGGGATGAATTCCTGGTGGTCGATCGCAGCGGTTCTGGCAACAACTGCGACGAGTACTTCTTCACGGAGGATCAGCAACTCCTCCTCGACCCCCAACAGGTTTCGCGCTGAGCCCAACCGCGCGCGGTGACTCGGACCGATACCCATAAGAAGAAAGGACGGCAGCTGCAGCCGCCGTACAAGAGGTAATCAACGTGGACGCACATCTGACCGAATGGCTGAACCTGGGAATTCGCTGGATACACATGATCGTCGGCATCGCCTGGATCGGTGCCTCCTTCTATTTCGTCTGGCTGGAGAACAACCTCAACCGCAGCAATCCGCGCGAAGGGCTGTCGGGTGACCTCTGGGCCATCCACGGTGGCGGTATCTACCACCTGGAGAAATACAAGCTCGCCCCGCCGCAGATGCCGGAGAACCTGCACTGGTTCAAGTGGGAGGCCTACACCACCTGGCTGTCGGGCGTGGCCCTGCTGCTGGTGGTCTACTACCTCAACCCGAGCCTGTACCTGATCGCACCGGGCAGCGAGCTGGCGCCCGCCACTGCCGTGGCGATCGGCTTCGGCTCGCTGATCGTCGGCTGGTTCGTCTACGACCTGCTGTGCGACTCGCCGCTGGGCAAGACCCCCGCGCTGCTCGGCCTGGTGCTGTTCGTGCTGGTGATCGCCGCCTGCTGGGGCTATTCGCAGATCTTCAGCGGCCGCGCGGCCTACATCCACACCGGCGCGCTGATGGGCACCATCATGGTCGGCAACGTGTTCCGCATCATCATGCCGGCCCAGCGCGCCCTGGTCGCCGCCATCGAGCAGAATCGCACGCCCGACCCGGTGCTGCCGGCCAAGGGCCTGCTGCGCTCGCGGCACAACAACTACTTCACCCTGCCGGTGCTGTTCATCATGATCAGCAACCACTTCCCGAGCACCTACGGCAGCCAGTACAACTGGCTGATTCTCGCCGGCCTGGCCGCGCTCTCGGTGCTGGTGCGCCACTTCTTCAACACCCGCCACGAGAGCAACCGCTTCGCCTGGGCATTGCCCGCCGCCGCGGTGGGGATGATCTGCCTGGCCTTCGTCACCTCGCCGAACCGCCCGAACAGCGCGCCGAACCTGGCCGCCACCTCGCCGGAGCAGGCCAGCGTCACGGTCGAGGCCCAAGGCCAGGCGCCGAGCTTTGCCGAGGTCAACAAGGTCATCGAAGAGCGCTGCGCCGTCTGCCACTCGGCCAAGCCGAGCAGCCCGATGTTCGCCAGCGCACCGGCCGGGGTGATGTTCGACACGCCCGAGCAGATCCGCCAGCAGGCCGCGAAGATCCACGCCCAGAGCGTCGCCAGCCAGATCATGCCACTGGGCAACATCACCCAGATGACCCAGGACGAGCGTGACCTCATCGCCAGCTGGATCGCCACGGGCGCCCACATCGACTGAGCGCAAGCGCCGGGGTCACGCCCCGGCGCCTCCCTCGCAGCACCCCGCCCCCCGCCGCGTTCGTCGGCTGTTACAAATTCACCGCCTCGAAAATGCCCCCGGTTTGCCTGAAGTCAGCCATCGCCAGTCACGCTTGGCTAGGCTGGAGACGTCTGCGATCACGCCGTTGCCGCCCAGGGTGTCTCGATGAAAGACCGCTCCAGCCAGGATGCAAGCCGCGCTCCACGCACCGATTGGCACAGCCTGCCCACCGAGGAAGTCGCCCGGCGACTGGACACCGGCCCAAGCGGCCTGAGCGAGAACGAGGCGCGCGCACGCCTGCAGCGCTACGGCGCCAACCGCCTCGCCCCGCCGAAGACCCGCAGCCCGCTGATGCGCCTGCTCGCGCAGTTCCACAACATCCTGCTCTACGTGATGCTCGCCAGCTCGGTCATCACCGCGCTGCTCGAGCACTGGGTGGACGCCGCCGTGCTGCTGGCGGCCGCGGTGATCAATGCCGTGATCGGCTTCATCCAGGAAGGCAAGGCCGAAGCGGCGCTGGATGCCATTCGCGGCATGCTCTCGACCCAGGCCACCGTCATCCGTGACGGCAGCCGCCGACAGATCGACGCCGCCGAGCTGGTGCCCGGCGACCGTGTGCTACTGGCCTCCGGCGACCGCGTGCCGGCCGACCTGCGCCTGCTCACGGTCAGGGAGCTGCGTGTCGAGGAGGCGGCGCTGACCGGCGAATCGCTGCCGGTGGAAAAACACATCGAGGCGGTCGCCGCCAGCGCACCGCTCGGTGATCGCTACGACATGGCCTATTCCGGCACCCTTGTGGTGTACGGCCAAGCGACGGGCCTGGTGGTCGGCACCGGCAGCGATACCGAACTCGGCCAGATCAATCGCCTGCTGACCGACATCCGCCAACTGGCCACGCCACTGCTGCGCCAGGTCGACCGCTTCGGCCGCGTGCTGGCCTTTGTCATCCTCGCCGTCTGTGCCCTCACCTTCGCCCTCGGCACGCTCTGGCGCGGCCACGGCGCCGAGGACATGTTTCTCATGGTCGTGGCCCTGGCGGCTGCCGCCATTCCCGAAGGCCTGCCGGCGATCATGACCGTTACCCTGGCGCTCGGCGTGCAGCGCATGGCCCAGCGCAACGCCATCATCCGGCGCCTGCCGGCGGTGGAGACGCTCGGCTCGGTCACGGTGATCTGTTCGGACAAGACCGGCACCCTGACGCGCAACGAGATGACCGTGCAACGCGTCGTCTGCGCGGCGCACCGCTTCGAGGTCGGCGGCGTGGGCTACGCGCCGGTTGGCGACTGCACCCTCGACGGGCGCATCATCGACCCGGACCACTACCCGTCCCTGGCGCTGGCGATTCGCATCGGCGTGCTGTGCAACGATGCGCGGCTGCACGAACGCGACGGCCACTGGCAGGTCGACGGCGACCCCACCGAAGGCGCGCTGCTGGTGCTCGGCGGCAAGGTCGGCTTCACCCAGCACATTGCCGATGCCGCCTGGCCACGCCTCGACTCGATTCCCTTCGAGTCCCAGCACCGCTTCATGGCCAGCCAGCACCGCGACAGCGACGGCGCCTGCTGGCTGTTCGTCAAGGGCGCACCGGAACGGCTGATGGAGATGTGCGACCACCAGCTCGGTGACAGCGGCGCGCAGCCGCTCGACGCGGACTACTGGCGGCGCATGGCCACCGACATCGCCGCGCGCGGCCTGCGCCTGCTGGCCCTGGCCTGCAAGCGTGCCGAACCGGCAAGCGGGCATCTGCAGGCGAGCGATATGCACGGCGGCTTCGGCCTCGTGGCGCTGGTCGGCATCATCGACCCGCCGCGCGAGGAAGCCATTGCCGCCGTCAACGAATGCCACCGCGCCGGCATCCAGGTGAAGATGATCACCGGCGACCACGCCGAAACCGCCCGCGCGATCGGAGCGCAGCTGGACATCGGCCATGGCAGTGCGGCAATCACCGGCGCCGAGGTGGCGCTGATGGAGGACGCCGAGCTGCGTCGCGTGGTGCGCGACGTCGACGTCTTCGCCCGGGCCAGCCCCGAGCACAAGCTGCGCCTGGTCGAGGCCCTGCAGGCCAGCGGCGAAGTGGTCGCCATGACCGGCGACGGGGTCAACGATGCACCGGCGCTCAAGCGCGCCGATGTCGGCGTGGCGATGGGCCTCAAGGGCACCGAGGCGGCCAAGGAAGCCGCCGCCATGGTGCTGACCGATGACAATTTCGCCACCATCGCCGCAGCCGTGCGCGAAGGCCGCGCGGTGTACGACAACCTGAAGAAGTTCGTGCTGTTCTCGCTGCCGACCAACGGCGGCGAGGCGCTGGTGGTGATCGCCGCGATCCTCTTCGAGCTGGCGCTGCCGATGACCCCGGCACAGGTACTGTGGGTCAACCTGGTCACCTCCAGCACGCTCGGGCTGGCGCTGGCCTTCGAGCCGGCCGAACGGGGCATCATGACGCGCCCGCCCCGGCCACCGAGCGAGCCTTTGCTCAGCGGCTTCTTCGCCTGGCGCGTGGTCATGGTCTCGTTGCTGATGATGATCGGCGCGCTGGGCGTGTTCCTCTGGGAAATGCAGCGCAGCGGCGACGTGCAGACCGCACGCACCCTGGCGGTCAATGCCGTGGTGATGGCCGAGATCTTCTACCTGGTCAGCAGCCGCTCGATCTTTGCCTCGGTGCTGAATCGCCGCGGGCTGACCGCCAACCCCTACGTGCTGCTGTCGATCGCAGCGTGCCTGCCGCTGCAGCTGGCGTTCACCCACGCGCCAGCGATGCAGGCGCTGTTCGGTTCGGTCGACCTGACGCTCCTGCAGTGGCTGCAGGCGCTCGCCGCGGGGTTGCTCGTGCTGCTGGTCGCCGAGCTGGAAAAACTGGTGATCCGCCGCACGTCGCTGGGCCGTCGGCTCGGCCAGCGCCCGAACGCGGCGGACCGGTAGGCCGCTCGTACTCGACAACCGGCGTCCGGCCGTTACAATTCGGCGCCCCGCCCGTCCCGGAAGCCCCTCGATGATTGAAGCCAGCTGGATCGCCTTCGCGTTCGTTCTGGGCCTCGTGGCCCGGTCCATCGGCCTGCCGCCGCTGATCGGCTACCTCGGCGCCGGCTTTGCCCTGGCCGCGGCCGGCGAGCGCATCGGCGTCGGCCCGGACGACAGCGAGATCCTTCAGCACCTGGCCCACCTCGGCGTGCTGCTGTTGCTGTTCACCGTCGGCCTCAAGCTCAAGCTCAGCAACCTGGCCAGGCGCGAGGTCATTGGCGGCAGCCTGCTGCACTTCGCCATTTCCAGCCTGCTGGTGTTGCCGGCGGTGGTGTTCATCTTCGATGCCAGCTGGCGCGACAGCCTGTTGATCGCCGTCGCGCTGTCGTTTTCCAGCACCGTGCTGGCGGCCAAGGTGCTGGAAGGCAAACGGGAGCTGAAGGCCTTTCACGGGCGGGTCGCGATCGGCGTGCTGATCATCCAGGACCTCATCGCGCTGGTGGTCATGAGCCTGGCCGCCGGCCAGGTCCCCTCGCCCTGGGCGCTGCTGGTGTTCCTGCTGCCCCTGCTGCGCCCGCTGCTGTTCCGCCTGCTCGACCATTCCGGTCACGAAGAGCTGCTGGTGCTGCTCGGCCTGATGCTGGCGCTGGTGGTCGGCGGAGTCGGCTTCGAAAGCGTCGGTCTGAGCTCCGAGCTCGGTGCGCTGGCGTTCGGCGCCATGCTGGCCAAGCACAAGCGCGCCACGGAGCTATCCAACTCGCTGTGGGCGATCAAGGAAGTCTTTCTCGTCGGTTTCTTTCTGCAGATCGGCATCCGCGGCCTGCCCGACAGCGACGCGATGATCTTCGCCGCCGTCGTCGCACTGCTGCTGCCTCTCAAGGGCGTGCTGTTCTTCTTTCTCTTCCTGGGCTTCCGCCTGCGCGCGCGCAGCGCCTTTCTCAGCGCCACGAGCCTGACCAACTACAGCGAGTTCGGCCTGATCGTCGCCAGCGTGGTATTGCCGCAATGGCTGACGCCGCTCGCAGTCGCCGTGGCGCTGTCGTTCGTCGTTTCCGCGCAGCTCAACCGCCTCTCGCACCCGCTCTACGATCGCCTGGCGCGCCGCCTGATCCCGCTGGAACGCAACATCCGCCACCCGGACGAGCAGCCGGTGTCGCTCGGCGCCGCGCAGATCCTGGTGATGGGCATGGGGCGCACCGGGCGCGCGGCCTACGATCACCTGCAAGGCAAGGGCTTCCGCCTGGTCAGCCTCGACTCGGACCCGGTGATGGTCCAGCGCAACCTCACCGAAGGCCGCAATATCTTCTTCGCAGACGCCGAGGACCAGATGTTCTGGCAGACCCTGGAAATGAACCAGGTCAAGGCGGTGGTACTGGCGATGAACGACGCCGAGGCAAAGATCATCTCGACCACCAAGCTGCGCGACATCGGCTTCACCGGGTTGATCGTCTCGCATGCGATGTACGAAGACATCGCCGAGCGCATCCAGGCTGCCGGTGCAGATCGGACCTACCTGACGATGACCGAGGCCGGCACGGGCCTGGCGGAGAACGTCGCGCGCGAACTGCAGCCGGACGCCTGAATCATTGTGTACAAAATGCAATTCAATTGTTCGCATAGCTGAATACAGCCTGCTATAGTCCAGCACGTTATCGGCACCGCGCCGCTGCCTCGTGCAGCGGTGGCCGTGCCCCGCAAGCCCACGACCACACAACAACAACTGGCAGGCTTAGCAATGACTCCACACCCTTGGCAGATCCCTGCCAGCCGACGCATGTCGCCCCTTTCGCGAACCTCGCTCGCCCGTCCAGCGCCCGCCCGACGTCACGGTCCGCCGCCTGCGCTGCAGGACAATCCTCAGCCGCCTGACGCCACCGGCCCGTCGCCTGCGACGCCATGCCTCAGCCGAACCGACGCAGGTTCACCGGGCTGACGCCGCAGCACGCTTCCCGCCTCGCTGCGCTTGCAAGACAATGCGAGGCAAAAAACGACACTTGGCAACCACAGGAACCTCCCCATGCACCTGAAGACCGCTCCCCTCGCTCTGGCCCTGGCGGGCAGCACGCTGGCCGCGCCGGCGATGGCCGAAGGCCTGCTGTACTGGCAGAACAACAGCCTGACCTACCTGTACGGGCACAACTACAAGATCGACTCGCCGATCCAGCAGACCGTGACCTTCGAACACGTCAATGGCTGGAAGTACGGCGACACCTTCTTCTTCGTCGACTCGATCCACTACAACGGCAAGGGCAACGACAACGGCAACGACGACAGCAGCTTCTACGGCGAATTTTCCCCACGCCTGTCGTTCGGCAAGATCTTCCAGCGCGACCTGAGCGTCGGTCCGGTCAAGGACGTCTTGCTGGCCATGACCTACGAGTTCGGCGAAGGCGACGTGGAGAGCTACCTGATCGGCCCCGGCTTCGATCTCGACATCCCGGGCTTCGACTACTTCTCGCTGAACATCTACAACCGCAACACCGACGGCGATCGCGCCGGCGATGGCGTCTGGCAGATCACCCCGGTGTGGGGCTACACCCTGCCGGTGGGCAACTCGGACATCCTCATCGACGGCTTCATCGACTGGGTGGTGGACAACGACCGCAACTCGCGCGGCGAGGAATACCACGCCAACTTCCACTTCACCCCGCAGATCAAGTACGACCTGGGCAAGGCGCTGAACTGGGGCGAGAAGCAGCTGTACGTCGGTATCGAGTACGACTACTGGAGCAACAAGTACGGCATCGAGGATGGCGGCTTCGTGAGCCGCAACTTCGTGGGCAAGACCGACCAGAACACCTTCAGCGCCATCGTCAAGGTGCATTTCTGAGTCTGCGGCAACACCGAAAAGGGCGGCCCGCGGGTCGCCCTTTTTTGTGGTTGAAGACTGATGTGGCAGCGAGACGGGTAGCGGACCGGCGAGCGTTGCGCCGCAGCCGGCCTGATGGATCGGACGCGTGCCGAGCGGGCTGCCAACCCGGATCTCGGCTCTGCGGCCGAGCCACTTGCGCATCGCTCCGGATCGCCGGCCGGCGCGAAACGAGCAAACGCCCGACAGCACGATCTCGCCATTTCACGGCCCGATTGCCCGCTCCGGCGCTGCACAGGGGCCCCTTCACGAAGGGACGTCCTTGCCTCGCGGCGCCGTCCATCGTCACTCGCTCGGCCTCCACGCCTCACGTCTTCCGTGCACAGCACCACCCGGCCTTCTGGCGCGGGCGCGGCCGCGTCACCGAGAAGTTCGAGCAGAGCACTTCGCCAGGCTCCGCTCTGTTTTGGCTTCACCTCACCTTGCAAGGTCTGACAGGCAACGCCAACGGCCCCTCGGAGGCCGAATGGAGCCCGCGCGGAAAGAAGCCAGCGACATGGGGTCGGCGATTGGAAAACGCGCATCGCCCGCCAGGCTCCACCAGGCCGGCAGGCGCCTCGCCAATCGCCATCACGCTGCGCGAACCGCAGTGGCCAAACCAGGCGCGCAAGAAACGGAGGTTCTGCGCCACGGCCGCTGCCCCTTACAACCGGAAACTTCCCATCTGCCGCCCCAGGTCCACGGCCAGTTGCGAGAGCGCCTGACAGTCGCTGCGGCAGGCCTGAACATCGCGCGCGGTGGCCTGCGCCAGGTCGGCGATACCCTGCACATTGCGGGTGATCTCCTCGGTCACGCTGCTCTGCTCCTCGGTCGCGGCAGCCACTTGGGTGTTCATGTCGCTGATCGACTCGACCTGCTCGGTGATTGCGCCGAGCGACTGCCCGGTACGCTGGCTGGCCGCCACGCCGGTGCCGGTGGCCGCCTGGCCGGCGTGCATGGCGCCGACGGCGGTCTCGGCACCGCTCTTCAGCCGCGCGATCATCTGCTGGATCTCGTCGGTGGAGGCCTGGGTGCGACTGGCCAGGGTCCGCACCTCGTCGGCGACCACGGCAAACCCTCGGCCCATGTCGCCGGCACGGGCGGCTTCGATCGCCGCGTTCAGCGCCAGCAGGTTGGTCTGCTCGGAAATGCTGCGAATCACCGCCAGCACCTGATCGATGGAAGCCACCTGCTGCGCCAGCTCGGTCACCGAACCGGCTGCCTGGCCGATCTGCCCGGACATCCGCTCGATATGGGCAATGGACTCGCCAACCACCTGGCGCGCCTCCAGCGCTTCGCTGCGCGCGCCCTGCGACGCCTGCGCGGCGTTGCTGGCATTGCGCGCGATCTCCTGCACGGTCAGGCCCATCTCGTGCACGGCGGTAGCCACCATGTCGGTCATCTCGTGCTGTCGCCCGGCGCGCATCGCGGTGTCGTCGACCACCCGCGCAACCTGGCCGACCGCCGTGCGCAACTGCTCGCCGGTCTTCAGCACGTCGCCGATCAACCCGCGCAGGCTGGCAATGAAGCGGTTGAACCCTCGCGCCAGGTCGCCAAGCTCGTCGGCCCGGCTCTCGTCGAGCCGACGGGTCAGGTCACCGCCACCGCCGCCGATCTCGACCAGCGCGGCCGTGACCTGCCGAATCGGCCGTACCAGTCCGCGAGCCAGCAGCACGATCACGCCGAGAAAGGCCAGGCCAATGGCCGCGCCGATCAGGCTGGTGGTCCACAGGGTGCGCCGTGCCTCGCCGAAGATCTCGGCCTCCGGCACCTCGGCGACCAGCTGCCAGCCGAGGCCTTCGAGCGGCTTGGCCATGGCCAGAAAGGTCTCGCCGTCGCGCTCGAAGCGCACCACCCCGCCGCTGCCGGACTGCAGTTGCCCGGCCGCCTCGGCGCCGGTCAGCTCGGTGAGCGCGGCACGCCCGTTGCGCTCGCTCTGCGGATGGATCTTGACCTGTCCGTCACTGCCGACGAGGTATACCTCGCCGCGCTCGCCAAAGCGGAAGTCGGCGATCAGCGCGGACATGCTGCTCAGGCTGTAGCCCAGCCCGGCGACGCCGAGCACACGCCCGCCGGCGCTGATGCGCTGATTGATGAACAGCGTCGGCTGGCGGGTCGCCTTGTCGATGTCCAGCTCCAGCCGGCGCTCCTGACTGCCGTCGACCAGGCTGTAGAACCAGGCGTCGGCGGCTGCCGAGCGCGACAGCGTGCGGCTGAGCCCCGCGTCGGAATAGTAGTGCCCGCTGTCGAGCACGGCGATGGAGGTGGCCAGTGCGTTCTGCTGCGTCTTGACGCCGTGCAGGTAGCGGGCAATGGCGGCGGCCTGCTGCGGGTCCTCGCCCTGGCCGAGCCAGTCATGCACCAGCGTGTTGCCGGCGATCGCCGCGGTCGCGGTGATCGGGCCGGCCAGGGTGCGTTCGATGTCATGCGCGATGGCGTTGATGTTGGCCGGCAACGCCTCGTCGAGCAGGTAGCGCTCGGCCAGCCGTTCGACGGCAGAGGCGTAGACCAGAATGACGATCAGCAGACTCGTCAGCAGGGCAGCGCCCATGCTGAGGATCAACTGCCACTGGATGCTGCGCTTGAAGAACGGCATGGAGGCAACCTCGTGCGGGTAATTTCGTACACATCATTTGGCCATCACTGTACACAATTTTCAGTACAGGCAAACAGGCTTAGCGGCCTGCCGCCGCTGAACTTGATAGCGGAACCGCCGACCGACGCGGCGCCCGACGAGCGGCGGTGCGGTTGAGAGGCCGAAGAAGCGGGTGCTAGCATGCCGCGCAACGCCGCCTGGCCGGGCGGTGCCAGCCAAGCAGGTCCGCATGTCGAGCATTCGTGAGCGCAACAAAGAACTGATCCTGCGTGCCGCCAGCGAAGAATTCGCCGAGAAGGGCTTCGCCGCCACCAAGACGAGCGATATCGCGGCCCGCGCCGGGCTACCCAAGCCCAACGTCTACTACTACTTCAAGTCCAAGGAAAACCTCTACCGAGAGGTGCTGGAAAGCATCGTCGAGCCGCTGCTCGAAGCATCCGCGCCGTTCAACGAGCCCGGCGAACCGGGCGATGTGTTGCGCGCCTACATCCGCACGAAAATCCGCATCTCGCGCGACCACGCCTACGCATCGAAGGTCTTCGCCAGCGAGATCATGCACGGGGCGCCGCATCTGTCGCCGGAACGCGTGGCCCAGCTCAACGCCCAGGCGGCGCACAATATCGCCTGCATCCAGCGCTGGATCGACGCCGGGCTGATGGCCAGGGTCGACCCCAACCACCTGCTGTTCAGCATCTGGGCGGCCACCCAGACCTACGCCGACTTCGACTGGCAGATTTCCACCGTGACCGGCAAGGCGGCGCTCGAAGACAGCGACTACGAGGCGGCGGCCGAAACCATCATCCGCCTGGTGCTCAAGGGCTGCGAAGTCACCGAGCGCACCTAGCTGGCCGCGCCCAGCGGCGCCGGGCGGCCGAGCAGATAACCCTGGGCCTTTTTCACGCCGAGCGTGCGCAGCACGGCCAGCTCCTCCTCGGTTTCCACCCCTTCGGCAACTACCTTGCTGCCGGTTTCCGCGGCGAAGCGGATCAGCGCGGCCGCCAGCGCCCGGCAGTTGCTGTCGCCGTCCAGGTTATTGATCAGGCTGCCGTCGAGCTTGATGACGTCCGGCCGCAGCCTGAGGATGTGGCGGAAACTCGCATAGCCGGCACCGGCATCGTCGACCGCCAGGCGCAGGCCGCGCTCGCGCAGCGGGCGCAGTTCTTCCTCGACCCGCTCGTAGTCGCAGATGCAGGCATGCTCGGTGATCTCCAGCATCAGCCGCGCCAGCGGCTGCTCTTCCAGCACCGGCCTCAGCTGGCCGCCGATGATGGTCTCCGGCGAGACGTTGAGCGAGATATAGCTGTCGCCTGGCAACTGCTCGAGCCCCTTGAGCGCCTCGACGATCAGCGCGATCTCCAGCTCGCGCTGCAGGCCGACCTCGCCGGCCTCGAGAAACCAGCGGTCCGGCGAGCGCAGCGGTTCGCCGCTGAAGCGCGCGAGCGCCTCGTAGCCCAGTGCCGTACCGGCTTCGAGCTGGACGATGGGCTGGTAGACCACGTGGTAGGCCTGCGAGCGCAAGGTCTCTTCGATCCGCGCCAGCTTGCTTCGCTGCACTCGCGCACGGCTGGTCTGGCGTTGCAGCAACTTGCCGGCGAAACCGGCGAACAGGCGCAGCGTGTGCAGGTCACGCACGTTCAGCGTGTGGTCGGGCTGGCTGCTGAAGCAGCAGAAGGTGCCGAACAGGCTGCCGTCGCTGAAACGGATCGGCACCCCGAGGTGTGCGCCGACTACCACGCCAGGCGTATGCGGAAAGGCGCTGGCCGGCAGCTGGCCGGTATCGGGAATGAGTTCGGGCAGGCGGCCGTCGACGACACGCTGGCAATAGGTCTCGTCCAGCGGGCTGCCGGTGTTCTCGGCGATCGGCAGCGGGCTGGCGCGGCCATCCACATAGCGGAAGATCCGCTGGCCTTCACGAAACTCGCCGATAAAGGCCACATCCATATCCAGGTGCAGCCTGACCGCATGCAGGGCCTCTGCGAGCATCTCGCTTATGGTCATGTTGCTGGACTCGAACTCCAGCACCGAGAAAGGCCCCCGTCGCTCGGTCGCCTCCTCCGGATTCGATTCCTCACCCACCATGATTCCCTCCTGCGCTGCCTCGAACGGGTCGGCACTTTACGTAGCGCTTCTGATTGCAAGGGGCCACTGCACCCTCGAAGTTCAGACCACCCGTTTGGCGCTATCGTTTCCCTGGCGCAGCCTCGAGTAAGACCCAGGTCGGCGCGTGGTCACTGGCATGTTCCTGCCCGCGCACCCAGCGATCCACGCCAGCGTCCTGCAGGCGCGGCGCGAGGTCCGGGCTGAGCAGCAGATGGTCGATGCGCAGCCCGGAGTTCTTCTGCCAGTGCTGTCGAAAGTAGTCCCAGAAGGTGTAGATGCGCTCGTCCGGGTATCTGGCGCGCAACGCGTCGGTCCAGCCCTGCGCCAGCAGGCGCTCGAAACATTCGCGGCTTTCCGGCTGCAGCAGCGCGTCCTTCAGCCAGGAGCGCGGGTTGTAGATGTCCTCGTCGGTCGGCACCACGTTGTAGTCGCCGGCCAGCACCACCGGATGCCCGCTGGCGAGCAAGCCGGCGGCGTGCTCGATCAGCCGCTCGAACCAGGCCAGCTTGTAGTCGAACTTCGGCCCGGGCTGCGGGTTGCCGTTGGGTAGATAGAGGCTGGCGACGATCACCCCGTGCACCGCGGCCTCCAGATAGCGGCTGTGGCTGTCGTCCGGGTCGCCGGGCAGGCCGCGGCGGATCTCCAGCGGTTCGCTGTCACGGGCAAGAATGGCCACGCCGTTCCAGGACTTTTGCCCGTGCCAGATGGCGCCGTAGCCGGCGCCACGGATGTCATCGATGGGGAAGTCGGCATCCTGCGCCTTGAGCTCCTGCAGGCAGACCACATCGGGCTGCTCGCGCGCCAGCCACTCGAGCAGGTTGGGCAGGCGCGCACGGATGCCGTTGATGTTGAAGGTGGCGATTTTCAAGCGGTCCACAAGCGCCTCGCTGCTCAGCCGATAGTGTTCACCTTAGCTGTGACCGCACAGGCCCGCATCCGTCCGCCCCATGTCGTCAGTCGGGACCGAGCGGCAAGCGCAGGGTGAACACGGTGGCCTGCGCGTCGCTGCTCACCTCCACCTCGCCGCCGTGCAGCTGCGCGATCGAGCGCACGATGGCCAGCCCCAGGCCGCCGGAATCACCCGGCTCGGCGCGTGACGGATCGCAGCGGTAAAAGCGGTCGAACAGCCGCGGCAGGTGCTCGGCGGCAATCGCCGGCCCCAGATTGATCACGCTGACCATCCGCCAGCCGTCCTCTGAGCCGCTGACGATGCGCACCGGGCTGTCGGCCGCGCCGTAGCGCAGCGCGTTGGCCAGCAAGTTTGCCAGCGCCCGGCGAATCAGTTCGGGGTCGCCGCACAGCTCACCCTCGGTCTCGTCGAGCAGCTGGATGCCGCGCTCTTCGGCGACGCCTTCGAAGTAGTCGCACAGTTGCTCGACCAGTGCCGGCAGTGCAAAGCGCTGCCGCTCGATGGCCGCCGCCGGCTGCTCGGCACGGGCGAGAAACAGCATGTTGTCGATCATCCGCGCCAGGCGCTCGTACTCCTCCTGATTGGAGGCCAGCAGTGCCTGGTAATCCTCCGCCGCGCGGGCACGGTGCAGCAGTTGCTGGGTCTGGCCCATGAGGTTGCCCAATGGCGTACGCATCTCGTGGGCCAGGTCCTCGCTGAAGCGCGACAGCCGGGCGAAACCCTGTTCCAGCCGGTCGAGCATCTGGTTCAGCGCCACGCGTAGCGGTTCCAGCTCGTTCGGCACGGTCGAGTCGTCCAGGCGCAGGTGCAGATGCTGCACATTGATCGCCAGGGCCTGACGCGTCAGCTGGCGCACCGGGCGTAGCGCGCGCCGGCTGATCAGCCAGCCGAGCACGGACGCCAGCAGCGCACCGAGGCTCAGCGCCCACCACAGCTTCACACGGTAGGCCGCGAGCATCTGTTCGCGCTCGGCTAGCAGGCGCCCGGCCACCAGCGTCAACCCCGCCTCGCCCGGCAGCCGCCGCCAGGCCAGCCGCGCCTCGCCGATATCCTGCAGCGCCGCAGCGTCGCCGGCCGGCAGTGGCGGAATGGGCAGCCGCGCCGGGTTGATCTCGATCAGCGCGCGCCCCTGGGCATCCAGCAGCCAGAGCAGGCTGTCGCGGTTGCCCAGCATGTTCTCGTAGAGCTGCGGCCGCTGGCGCAGCGCGTCGATGCTGGCGCTGTCATCCAGCAGTGCCTGCATGCGCTCCAGCCGGCCGAGCAGCGCCTGGTCGTCGCGCCAGACGATCTCGCGCGCCAGCGAGCGGTACAGGTAGAGGCCGATGGCCCCGAGCAGCACCACCGCGACGAGGGCGAAGGCCAGCGCCAGGCGCAGGCTGAGCGAGCGTGGCAACAGACTCATGCCGAGAGGTCCAGCACGTAGCCCATGCCGCGCACGGTGTGGATGAGCTTGAGCGGATAGGGATCGTCGACCTTGGCGCGCAGCCGGCGGATCGCCACGTCGACCACGTTGGTGTCGCTGTCGAAATTCATCTGCCAGACCTGCGAGGCGATCTGCGCGCGGGACAGCACCTCGCCCTGACGGCTGAGCAAGAGGTGCAGCAAGGCGAACTCCTTGTTGGTCAGGTTGATGCGCTCGCCCTGACGGGTGACGCGGCGGCGCAGCAGGTCCAGCTCCAGGTCGGCGACGTGGAAACGTTCGACCTCGCGCGGCGGGCCGCGCCGCAGCAGGGTGCGTACCCGCGCCAGCAGCTCGGCGTAGGAAAAGGGTTTGATGAGGTAGTCGTCGGCGCCCAGTTCCAGCCCGCGCACCCGGTCTTCCACCGCATCGCGGGCGGTGAGGAACAGCACCGGCGTGTGCGCCGAGCGCTGGCGCACCACCTGCACCAGCTGCCAGCCATCGAGCCCGGGCAGCATGACGTCGAGGATTACCAGATCGAACGTTTCCTCCTCGATCAGGTGTTTGCCGTCGACGCCGTTGCGCGCGACCTCCACCCGGTAGCCGGACTCCTCCAACCCACGCTTGAGGTAGTCGGCCGTCTTGGCCTCGTCCTCCACCACCAGAATTCGCATCGGATTACCTCATTGATGGCGCATAGGTTATGGGGCCAAGGACTTGTCAGCCATTACAAAAGCGTAATGCGCAGGCAACGGTTCTGACGGGCGGCGGGCGGCGGGCGGCGGGCGGCGGGCGGCGGGCGGCGGGCGGCAGCATGCGCCTCGAAGCTCAGCCACCCAAGGAAACCGATATGCGTATCGCCGCCACACTGTCACTGCTGGCCCTGGCAGTGCTTACCCCGGCCCTGAGCGCCAACGCCGCCACGCCGACACCGATCACCCAGCAGAACGTCTCGCTGGCGCTGGCCGACGGCCTGATCCAGCAGACTCTGGACGCCTGCCATGCGCAGAACCGCACCGCGGTGGTCGCCGTGGTCGATCGCGGCGGCAACCTGGTTGCCCTGCGCCGCGACGACAACGTCGGCCCGCACAACACCCTCGCGGCGCAGCGCAAGGCCTACACCGCGCTGTCGAGCAAGACACCGACCCGCCTGTTCGCTGAGCGCGCCGCCGCCACGCCGGATGCCGCCAACCTCAACACCCTGGACGAACTGCTGCTGCTCGGCGGTGGCGTGCCGCTGAAAGTCGGCGACGAGCTGATCGGTGCCATCGGCGTGGCCGGTGCCGGCGGTGCCAGGAACGACGAGGCCTGCGCCGTGGCCGCCATCGAAAAACTGCTGCCCTCCTCCCACTGAAGAAAAGGAAAACACCATGAAAGCACTACGTTCCATCGCCGCCGGCTTGATGCTCAGCGGCCTGTCCGGTCTCACCCTCGCAGCTGGCAACCCACTCAGCGTGCACGTGCTGAACCTGGAGAACGGCCTGCCCTCGCCGGACGTGCGCGTCACCCTGGAACAACGTCAGGGTGACACCTGGAAATCACTCAACAGCGGCGAGACCAACGCGCAGGGTCGGATCACGGCGCTCTACCCGGAAGGCAAGGCGCTGGAGAAAGGCACCTACCGCGTCACCTTCAAGACCGGCGACTGGTTCGCCACGCAGAAGGCCAGCACCTTTTTCCCCGAAGTTCCGGTGATCTTCGAAGCCGATGGCAGCGTCGAGCACTATCACATCCCGCTGCTGCCGAGCCCCTACGGCTTCTCCACCTACCGCGGCAACTGAGCCGCTCAGCGCACTTCCCAGTAGCCCGGTGCGTTGTAGATGTCCTTCAGGTAGTCGATGAAGAAACGCACCTTGGCCGGCAGGTAGCGCTGCTGCGGGTAGACGGCCTGGATGTCGTAGGCCGGCAATGCGTACTCGTCGAGTACCGTGACCAGCTCGCCGCGCTTGAGCTCGGTCTGGATCTCCCAGGTCGAGCGCCAGCCGATGCCCAGGCCCTGCTTGACCCAGTCGAACAACAGCTCACCGTCATTGCAGTCCAGATTGCCGGCCACGCGTATGGCCACCTGCCGGCCGTCGCGCAGAAAAGTCCAGCCGCGCTGCTGACCGCCCTGCAGGTTGAAAGCCAGGCAGTTGTGCTCGGTCAGTTCCTCCAGCGTCGTCGGCGTACCGTGGCGGGCGAAGTACTCGGGCGAGCCGCAGACCACCCGCCTGTTCGGGAACAGCCGCACCGCCACATAGTTGGGGTCGGTCACCTCGCCGATGCGAATGCCCATGTCGTAACCGTGGCGCACCAGGTCGACCACGCTGTCGGTGAAGTTGAACGACAGTTGCAGGTCCGGGTAGCGCGCCTGGAACGCCGGTGCGTGCGGGCCGATATGCCGCCGCCCGAATGCCGCCGGCGCCGACACCACCAGGTGGCCGCGGACCGAGGTGCGGTCGTGGCTGATGCTGGCGTCCACCTCATCGAAGTCCTTGAGCAGCCCGCGGGCGCGCTCCAGATACTGCTCGCCCAGATCGGTCAGCGACAGGCCGCGGGTGGAGCGGTGCATCAGCTTGACGCCCAGATGCCGCTCCAGCGCATCCAGCCGCCGCCCCATGACCACCGGGGTGACGTTCTCCTTGTGCGCGGCGGCGGCGAAGCTGCCGCAGTCGGCCACCAGCACGAAGCTGCGCAGGGTCGTATAGCGATCCATTCGATACTCCTGATATCGACAGAACTGAAGTCTCGGCCAATTCCGCCACAGAATACAGGGCGGCATGCTTGGGCCACGTAGAAAAACTATCGAATAAAAAGACAGCCACGATCCAGCGAGCTAGCGATCTGCTCCTAACGCAGCAGGGCCGACGCGCAGCAGATCGTGAACAGATTCCAAGAATCAGGAGGAAGAACCATGGCCCGCATGAGAGCAATCGATGCCGCCGTCGCGGTAATGCGCAAGGAAGGCATCGATACCGCCTTCGGCATTCCCGGCGCGGCGATCAACCCGCTGTATTCCGCCCTGCGGGCCGATGGTGGCATCCGTCACGTACTTGCCCGTCACGTCGAGGGTGCCTCGCACATGGCCGAGGGCTATACCCGTGCCAAGCCAGGCAACATCGGCGTGTGCATCGGCACCTCCGGCCCGGCCGGCACCGACATGATCACCGGCCTGTACTCGGCTTCCGCCGACTCCATTCCGATCCTCTGCATCACCGGGCAAGCACCGCGTGCCCGCCTGCACAAGGAAGATTTCCAGGCCGTGGACATCGAGTCCATCGCCAAGCCGGTCACCAAGTGGGCGGTCACCGTACTCGAGCCGGCACTGGTCCCGCGCGTGTTCCAGCAGGCCTTCCACGTGATGCGCTCAGGCCGCCCCGGCCCGGTGCTGATCGACCTGCCGTTCGACGTGCAGATGGCCGAGATCGAGTTCGACGTCGACACCTATGAGCCGCTGCCGGTCTATAAGCCGGCGGCAACCCGCAAGCAGATCGAGAAAGCCATCGACATGCTCTGCGCCGCCGAGCGCCCGCTGATCGTCGCCGGTGGCGGCATCTACAACGCCGCAGCCGAGGCCTTGCTGGTGGAGTTCGCCGAGACCGTCGGCGTGCCGGTGATCCCGACGCTGATGGGCTGGGGCTCGATCCCCGACGACCATCCGCTGATGGCCGGCATGTGCGGGCTGCAGACCAGCCACCGCTACGGCAACGCGACCCTGCTCGAATCCGACTTCGTGCTCGGCATCGGCAACCGCTGGGCCAACCGCCACACCGGTTCGCTGGAGACCTATACCAAGGGCCGCACCTTCGTTCACGTCGACATCGAGCCGACCCAGATCGGTCGGGTGTTCGCGCCGGACTACGGCATCGTCTCCGACGCCCGCGCCGCGCTGGAGCTGTTCGTCGACGTGGCCAAGGCGCGCAAGGCCGAAGGCCGTCTGCCGGATCGCCGCGCCTGGGCCGCCGACTGCCTGGAACGCAAGCGCACGATGTTGCGCAAGACCAACTTCGACAGCGTGCCGATGAAGCCGCAGCGCGTGTACCAGTGCATGAACAATGCCTTCGGCAAGGACACCTGCTACGTCAGCACCATCGGCCTGTCGCAGATCGCCGCCGCGCAGTTCCTGCATGTCTACCAGCCGCGCAACTGGATCAACTGCGGCCAGGCCGGCCCGCTCGGCTGGACCATTCCGGCGGCGCTCGGCGTGGTCGCCGCGGACCCGGCGCGCAAGGTGGTGGCGCTGTCCGGCGACTACGACTTCCAGTTCATGATCGAGGAACTGGCCGTCGGTGCGCAGTTCAAGCTGCCCTACCTGCACATCCTGGTGAACAACGCCTACCTCGGGCTGATCCGCCAGGCGCAGCGCGGCTTCGACATGGATTACTGCGTGCAGCTCGGCTTCGAGAACATCAATGCCGACCAGAGCGGCATGGAAGGCTACGGCGTCGATCACGTCGCGGTGGTCGAGGGCCTGGGCTGCAAGGCGCTGCGCGTGTTCAAGCAGGAAGACCTGCGCCCGGCCATCGAGCAGGCCCAGGCCTGGATGGCCGAACACCAGGTGCCGGTGGTGATCGAGGTGATCCTCGAGCGGGTGACCAACATCGCCATGGGCACCGAGATCGACGCAATCAACGAGTTCGAGGCGCTGGCCAGCTGCCGCGAGGACGCGCCGACGGCGGTTGGGTTGCTGGATTGAAGCCATGCGACACGGTGGGTAAGCCGCAAGCGGCGTTATCCACCCTACGCCACGCCAGCGCAGTGCAACCGTAGAGTGGATATCGCGAAGCATATCCACCGCAAACGCAACACCCAGGGTGGCCACCACGCCACCGCAATGCAGAACCGAATGTGATCCCTACAGATCAGGAGAAAACCATGCCCCGCTTTGCCGCCAACCTGTCGATGCTGTTCACCGAGCAGGACTTCATGGACCGCTTCGCCGCTGCCGCCCAGGCCGGCTTTTCCGGTGTCGAGTACCTGTTCCCCTACGATTACCCGGCCGAGCAGATCAAGGCCCGGCTGGATGCCAACAAGCTGACCCAGGTGCTGTTCAACCTGCCGGCCGGTGACTGGGCCGGTGGCGAGCGTGGCATCGCAATCTTCCCCGAGCGGGTCGAGGAGTTCCGCGCCGGCGTGGACCAGGCCATCGCCTACGCCAAGGTACTGGGCAACACCCAGGTCAACTGCCTGGCCGGCATCGTTCCCAAGGGTGCCGACCTCGGCAAGCTGGAAATCACCTTTATCGAGAACCTGCGCTACGCCGCGCAAAAGCTCGAGGAGGCCGGCATTCGCCTAGTGATGGAGATGATCAACACCCGCGACATCCCGCGTTTCTTCCTCAACAACACCTCACAGGCGCTGGAGCTGCGCGACAAGGTCGGCCACGCCAACCTCTCGCTGCAGTACGACATCTATCACATGCAGATCATGGAAGGCGATCTGGCGCGGACCATGGAAAGCAACCTGGCGGCGATCAACCACGTGCAGCTGGCCGACAACCCCGGCCGCCACGAACCGGGGACCGGCGAGATCAACTACCGCTTCCTGTTCGAGCACCTGGACCGCATCGGCTACCAGGGCTGGGTCGGCTGCGAATACAAGCCGGCCACCACCACCGAGGCCGGCCTCGGCTGGCTGAAGAGCCACAACGCCATCTGACACGCTCACCCGGCAACGCAGGCCGCTGCGCGGCCTGCCCCCTACAGAATCGAGGAGAACACTCATGGCTAAAATCGGATTCATCGGCACCGGCATCATGGGCAAGCCCATGGCAATCAACCTGCAGAAAGCCGGCCACCAGATCTTTCTGTCCCAGCACCACGATCAGGCCCCGGCCGAACTGACCGAAGCCGGCGCCATCGGCCTGGCCAACCCGCAGGAAGTCGCCCAGGAAGCCGAGTTCATCATCGTCATGGTGCCGGACACCCCGCAGGTCGAAGACGTGCTGTTCCGCGCCGACGGCGTGGCCGCCGGCGTCGGTGCCGGCAAGGTGGTGATCGACATGAGCTCGATCTCGCCTACCGCCACCAAGCAGTTCGCCGAGAAGATCAAGGCCACCGGCGCCGAGTACCTCGACGCTCCGGTATCCGGCGGCGAAGTGGGTGCCAAGGCCGCCACCCTGTCGATCATGGTCGGTGGCAGCGAAGCGGCCTTCGAACGTGCATTGCCGCTGTTCCAGGCGATGGGCAAGAACATCACCCGCGTCGGCGAGAGTGGCGACGGCCAGACGGCCAAGGTGGCCAACCAGATCATCGTCGCGTTGAACATCCAGGCGGTCGCCGAGGCGCTGCTGTTCGCCGCGAAGAATGGGGCTGATCCGGCCAAGGTGCGCGAGGCGCTGATGGGCGGCTTCGCCGGCTCGAAGATCCTCGAGGTACACGGCGAGCGCATGATCAAGGGCACCTTTGATCCGGGCTTCCGCATCGCCCTGCACCAGAAGGATCTCAACCTCGCCCTCAACGGCGCGCGTGAGCTGGGCCTGAACCTGCCCAACACCGCGAATGCCCAGCAGGTATTCAGCACCTGCGCGGCGATCGGCGGCAGCGGCTGGGACCACTCGGCGCTGATCAAGGGCCTGGAGCACATGGCCAACTTCTCGATCCGCAAGGACTGACCCGCTTCGAGCCCGCTGCACCCGAATCTGCGACGACCGCCTTCAGACAGACAGCAATCCATCCGGCGGTGGTAGTCGCGGCACAAGGTGCCGCGGTGCTCAAAGGGTTGAGCCAGCGCTGCGCGGGGCCGGAATCACAGCGTCCCCCCACGACCAGGAACCTGCGCAGCGCCTGGTTCATCCGCCACCTCCGGGTGGCACCTCGACCTGCCCGGCAGGAGATGTCACGGCTCGAATGCCGGGCGCGGTCGATTTCAGTCCTCAGCGCTTGCGTGCCCGAGCGTTAAGGTCTGCAATCGGCCCTCTGCAAGAAAAGACCAAGGAGCCAGAGATGCCCATCGATCCCCAAGCCCTGCTGCGCCAGCTGTTCGACAGCGCCATCGAAGCCGCCCATCCGCGCCATGTGCTGGCCGACCATCTGCCCGAAGACCGCAGCGGCCGCGCCATCGTCATCGGCGCCGGCAAGGCGGCCGCGGCCATGGCCGAAGCCATCGAAAAGGTTTGGGAGGGCGAGCTGTCCGGGCTGGTGGTGACCCGCTACGAGCACCACGCCGACTGCCGGCGCATCGAGGTGGTCGAGGCCGCGCACCCGGTGCCGGACGACGCCGGCGAGCGCGTCGCCCGCCGCGTACTGGGCCTGGTCAGCAACCTCGAGGAAAGCGACCGGGTGATCTTCCTGCTCTCCGGCGGCGGCTCCTCGCTGCTGGCATTGCCGGCCGAAGGCATCTCGCTGGCCGACAAGCAGGCGATCAACAAGGCGCTGCTGCGCTCCGGCGCCCACATCGGCGAGATGAATTGCGTGCGCAAGCACCTCTCGGCGATCAAGGGCGGGCGCCTGGCCAGGGCCTGCTGGCCGGCCAGCGTGTACACCTATGCGATTTCCGACGTGCCCGGCGACGAAGCGACGGTGATCGCCTCCGGCCCCACCGTCGCCGACCCGACCACGTCGGCCGAGGCGCTGGCGATTCTCGAGCGTTACCACATCGAGGTGCCGGCCAACGTGCGCACCTGGCTCGAGGACCCGCGCTCGGAAACCTTGAAGCCCGGCGACCCGATGCTCTCGCGCAGCCACTTCCAGCTGATCGCCACGCCGCAGCAGTCGCTCGATGCGGCAGCCGAGGTGGCCCGTGCCGCCGGTATCACCCCGCTGATCCTCGGTGATCTGGAAGGCGAAGCGCGCGAGGTGGCCAAGGTGCATGCCGGCATCGCCCGCCAGGTGGTGCTGCACGGCCAGCCGATCGCCGCACCCTGCGTGATCCTCTCTGGCGGCGAGACCACCGTCACCGTGCGCGGCAACGGCCGCGGCGGGCGCAACGCCGAGTTCCTGCTCGGCCTGACCGAAGCCCTGCAAGGCCTGCCCGGCGTTTACGCGCTGGCCGGCGACACCGATGGCATCGACGGCTCGGAGGACAACGCCGGCGCGCTGATGACCCCGGACAGCTTCGCCCGCGCCGAGGCGCTGGGCCTGCGCGCGGCCGATGCACTGGCCAACAACGACGGCTATGGCTACTTCGCCGCGCTGGACAGCCTGATCGTCACCGGCCCGACACGCACCAATGTCAACGATTTCCGCGCCATCCTGATCCTGCCACCGAGCGCCTGAGGCGCTCCTGCGAGCCTGCCATGACACCCGACAAGAAGGTCAAGATCCTCGCCACCCTCGGCCCGGCCACCCGCTGCGCCGACGATGTGCGCGCGCTGGTCGAAGCTGGCGTGAACCTGTTCCGCCTGAATTTCAGCCATGGCGAGCACGCCGACCACGCCGAGCGTTTCGGCTGGATCCGCCAGGTCAAACGTGAACTGGGCCGCCCGATCGGCATCCTCATGGATCTGCAGGGCCCCAAGCTGCGCGTCGGCCGCTTCGCCGAGGGCAAGGTGCAGCTGGCGCGCGGGCAGGCCTTCCGCCTGGATCTCGACGAGACGCCGGGTGACAACAGGGCACCTCGAAAAACCTCGGCCCCCCTGCGATTGGTAAAATTGCGTTGTCCTGATTTCGTTCTCTGACACCAGCCATGAAGAAGCGCACTGCCATCAAGACGGACCTGTTCGCTGACGAACATCATCGGAAGAAGATCGACACGCTTGGAGATCCGCTGGCCGAGATCGAGTCGTACATCGATTTTGCGGCACTTGCGGCGGAAGTCGATCGGGTAGCGCCGCGTCCGGTGAGTCCGCAAGGCGGTCGCCCGCCGTATCCGACCGAGACGATGGTGCGGATTCTGGTATTGAAGCGGCTGTACAACCTGTCGGATGAACAGATGGAGTACCAGTTGCTTGACCGGATGAGCTACAAGCGATTCTGCGGGTTGGCCAGCGCGGTCAATATTCCGGATCGAACGACCGTGTGGACGTTCGAGAACCGCATCGGCGACGCCGGCGCGAAGGTCCTGTTCGACGGTGTCACGGCCCAACTGCTCCGGCACGGATTCATCGCCCGCGGCGGCCAAATCGTCGATGCCACGCTGGTGCCTGCTCCCAAGCAACGTAACAGCCGTGAGGAGAACAAGCTGGTCAGGGAAGGCGCGATGCCGGCTGACTGGAAGCCGGCCAAACGGCGCCAGAAGGATACGGATGCCACCTGGACGCAGAAGCACGGCAAGAACCACTTCGGTTACAAGCTCTCGATCAACGTGGACAAGAAGTACAAGATCATCCGCAAAGTTGAGACTGATACGGCCAGCGTCCATGACAGCAAGCACTTCGATGCGCTCATCGACCGGAGCAACACGAGCCGCGATGTCTATGCGGACCGAGGCTACACCAGCGCAGACCGGGAGGGCTGGCTCAAGGATCACGGCTATCGTAATCAGATCCAGAGGAAGGGGTACCGCAACAAGCCCCTTTCCGAGTGTCAGCAACGGCGCAACCACCGCATCGCCAAGACGCGTGCCCGAGTGGAGCACGTGTTCGCGAGCATCGAGCAGATGGGCGGCAAGTTGATCCGTACCATCGGACAGGGGCGCGCGAACTTTGCGATGACGATGATGGCGGCCTGCTACAACTTGAAGCGGCTGGTGTACTTCCAGAAGGCGGGAATCAAGGCCTTCTGACGCCCGGAGTGGGCCGAATCGCCGCTGCAGAGGGCGATTCGGAAGAAAAACGGGGCGACACCGCCCAGGAAAGCGGTGATTCGCCGCAGAAATCGAACCGAATTCGATCATGGCCATCATTTGGCGGTCGGATTCACTGAAAACCTCGCGTTATTCGAGGTGCCCTTCACCGCCAGCCCGCCGCGGGCGGTTTCCTTGTACTTGCTCTTCATGTCGGCGCTGGTCTGGCGCATGGTGCGGATCACCTTGTCCAGCGAGATGAAGTGGCTGCGGTCGCCACGCAGGGCCATGCGCGGGGCGTTCAGATAATCTCCACTCAAGAGATAGCCCAACCTATCCAAACTACGATGCATGTCTAACTTCTTTGTAGGTAGTCCTGGCAAAGCACCATGCTGTTTCTCTTGTTTATCTACCTGCTGATAGGTAATATGCTTCTGGTCTATTAAACCCGACAGAGGTCAATTCCATGAAAATCTACGATACCGAAGGCTTCCCAAACCCGCTCCGCGTTCGCATCGCCCTGGCAGAAAAAGGCGCAACGAATCAGGTGGAATTCATCCCGGTGGATGTGATGGGCGGCGAGCACCGTTCCGAGGCATTCAGAACAAAGAACCCGGATGCCACCGTGCCCTTGCTGGAGCTAGACGACGGCACCTGCATCGCCCAGTGCAACGCCATCACGGAATATATCGACGGCGTTTTCGAGGGGCCGTCACTCATGGGCACAACCCCGAAGGAGCGTGCTCGTATCTCGATGATGAATCTGCGCGCAGAGAACGGTCTGATGAACGCGGTGGGCGCCTATTTCCATCACGCGACCCCGGGGCTTGGTCCGGTTCTGGAGACCTGGCAGTGCCCTGAATGGGGCAACAAGCAGAAGGAAGTCGCCTGCGCAACCATGGCCTACCTGGACCGCGTTCTGGCGGACAATGAGTTTATTGCTGGCGACAGCTTCTCGATCGCGGACATCACCGCCTTTGCCGGCCTGGGTTTTGCGGAGTTCGCCAAGATTGAAATCCCCGAGTCCCTGAACAATCTCCAGGCCTGGCGCGCAAAAATCGCAGCCCGTCCGTCGATTGCCGGGTGATCCGAGTCCTTCGGCTTGAATACAGGCGTGGAAGACGTGAAAGGAGGCGATCTCATGGAGATCAATGCGGATTTCTCTAAGCCGGTTGTCATGCATTCAGAGCAGCTTGAATGGCAACCCTCGCCAATGAAAGGGGTGGAACGGCGCATGCTGGACCGGATCGGGGGTGAAGTGGCCCGCGCCACGACCATCGTGCGTTATGCGCCGGGCAGCCATTTCTCGGCGCATAGTCATGCCGGGGGTGAGGAGTTCATCGTCCTGGATGGCGTGTTCCAGGACGAGCACGGCGACTTTCCGGCCGGCACCTATGTGCGCAATCCCCCGACCACTTCCCATACGCCAGGCTCTGACCAGGGATGCACGATCTTTGTAAAACTCTGGCAGTTCGATCTGGTCGACCGCGCACAGTTCAGCAAGAATATGGAAGCCGAACTGGACGCCCCGGTGGATGGCGTTGCCACTGCCAGGCTGCATGAGGATGACCGTGAGATCGTCACCTATAGCCAACTCGAGGCGGGTGCGACGCTCACCTCGGGGGCACGTGGCGGGATCGAGCTGCTGGTGATCAATGGCGTGGTCACGGTGGACGGCGTGGTGCTGGGCAAGCATGACTGGTTGCGGCTGCCCGAAGGGCAACGGCTGTCCGCGCGGGCCGGGGGCGACGGCGCGAAGCTCTGGATGAAGACCGGGCATCTGCGATTTGCCAGGGCACCGTCTGTATAGCAGCCCGGATCAGGGTTGGCGGGGGCTGTGCACTCGCGATATAGGCAGAGAGTTCCTGGGCATGAGGCAGCCCCTCTCGGTTAACGCCCAAGGGGGGGGCTTCAGGCCCGGAAACGGCGAGAGCGAACCACATAGACAGGTAAATGACCATGAATCGGGATACCAGAACCGCTCTGATGGATCTTGCCGAACACAGCGTCCGGTCACGGGGCTTTGACGGGTTCAGCTATGCGGATCTGGCTGAGGCTATCGGCATTCGAAAGGCTTCCATCCATTATCATTTTCCCACCAAGGCGAAACTCTCCGAAGCCTTGATCGAGCGCTATCGGACCCACCTGCAGCATGGCCTGGCCGAGATAGAGGTAGCTCATGCCAACGCCGGCGCACGCCTTGAGGCGTTGATTGCCCTGTATCGCTCGGCGCTGCATGATGGCCAGACCGTGTGCCTGTGTGTTGCCTTTTCAATCAGTCGCGCAAGCCTGTGCGATGCGGTTATCGCCAAAGTCGGCGATGTCCGAGCAATGGTCCTACGGTGGTTGATGGCCACGTTCGAACTTGGGCAAAGGGATGGGTCAATCTCGGCCATCCAGGATCCGACCGATGAGGCGCACGCCACCCTGGCCACACTGGAAGGTGCTCATCTCGCAGCGCGGACAGAAGAAAAGCCCGCCGTGTTTGATGCCGCAACACGACTGCTGCGCGCCCGCTGCCAGTAACGACGGGACAGGAATCGCGCTTTGAGCGAGCGATTAAATTCGTGTTCGCTCACCCGGCGACATTTCCTGTGAGCTTTGGTCGATATCTACCCGTACATAATCGTTACGCAAATTGACTCATAACGAGCGAAAAGGAGCAAACAGATGATGAGCACCCTGAAAACAGCACTGGCAGCAGCCACGCTGTCACTCACTGTTGCAAGTACGCAGGTACTGGCAGAAACGCAAACCAGAACCATCGAATATCAAGTCGGCGACGAGACCTTCACCGGCTACATGGCCTGGGATGATGAATTCGGGCAGAAGCGTCCGGGGGTTCTGGTTGTCCATGAATGGTGGGGGCACAATGAATTCGCGCGAAATCAGGCAGAACGGCTTGCTTCCGCCGGCTATACAGCGTTTGCACTGGATATGTATGGCTCTGGCAAACAAGCCGACCACCCTGATACTGCCCAGAAATTCATGCAGGAAGCCACCAGGGACATGGACCAGGTTAAGGCACGCTTCATGAAGGCGATGGACATCCTGAAGAACCACGAAAGTGTTGATGCGTCCCGAATTGCAGCACAAGGTTACTGCTTTGGCGGTGCCGTTGTTCTCAACATGGCGCGCATGGGTGTTGATCTGGACGGCGTTGTCAGCTTCCACGGTGCGCTCGGCAGCCCCCTCCAGGCTGAGCCCGGGTCCGTAAAAGCCAGGGTCCAGGTGTATACCGGCGGTGCCGACAAGCTGGTCCCCTCGGATCAGGTGGCGAGCCTGGTCAAAGAGATGCAGGATGCCGAAGTCGATTTGACACTGGTGAGTTTCCCCGGAGTACTGCACTCATTTACCAACCCGGGTGCCGACAAGATCGCCGAGGAGTTCGGCATGCCGGTTGGTTATGACGAAGAGGCTGCCGCCCGCTCCTGGGATGGCGCTATGCGTTTCTATAAGGCCATCTTCGCCGAGTAACACAAGTGAAGGGCACTTCGAAAAACCTCGGCCCCCTGCGATTGGTAAAATTGCGTTGTCCTGATTTCGTTCTCTGACACCAGCCATGAAGAAGCGCACTGCCATCAAGACGGACCTGTTCGCTGACGAACATCATCGGAAGAAGATCGACACGCTTGGAGATCCGCTGGCCGAGATCGAGTCGTACATCGATTTCGCGGCACTTGCGGCGGAAGTCGATCGGGTAGCGCCGCGTCCGGTGAGTCCGCAAGGCGGTCGCCCGCCGTATCCGACCGAGACGATGGTGCGGATTCTGGTATTGAAGCGGCTGTACAACCTGTCGGATGAACAGATGGAGTACCAGTTGCTTGACCGGATGAGCTACAAGCGATTCTGCGGGTTGGCCAGCGCGGTCAATATTCCGGATCGAACGACCGTGTGGACGTTCGAGAACCGCATCGGCGACGCCGGCGCGAAGGTCCTGTTCGACGGTGTCACGGCCCAACTGCTCCGGCACGGATTCATCGCCCGCGGCGGCCAAATCGTCGATGCCACGCTGGTGCCTGCTCCCAAGCAACGTAACAGCCGTGAGGAGAACAAGCTGGTCAGGGAAGGCGCGATGCCGGCTGACTGGAAGCCGGCCAAACGGCGCCAGAAGGATACGGATGCCACCTGGACGCAGAAGCACGGCAAGAACCACTTCGGTTACAAGCTCTCGATCAACGTGGACAAGAAGTACAAGATCATCCGCAAAGTTGAGACTGATACGGCCAGCGTCCATGACAGCAAGCACTTCGATGCGCTCATCGACCGGAGCAACACGAGCCGCGATGTCTATGCGGACCGAGGCTACACCAGCGCAGACCGGGAGGGCTGGCTCAAGGATCACGGCTATCGTAATCAGATCCAGAGGAAGGGGTACCGCAACAAGCCCCTTTCCGAGTGTCAGCAACGGCGCAACCACCGCATCGCCAAGACGCGTGCCCGAGTGGAGCACGTGTTCGCGAGCATCGAGCAGATGGGCGGCAAGTTGATCCGTACCATCGGACAGGGGCGCGCGAACTTTGCGATGACGATGATGGCGGCCTGCTACAACTTGAAGCGGCTGGTGTACTTCCAGAAGGCGGGAATCAAGGCCTTCTGACGCCCGGAGTGGGCCGAATCGCCGCTGCAGAGGGCGATTCGGAAGAAAAACGGGGCGACACCGCCCAGGAAAGCGTTGATTCGCCGCAGAAATCGAACCGAATTCGATCATGGCCATCATTTGGCGGTCGGATTCACTGAAAACCTCGCGTTATTCGAGGTGCCCGTATATATAGGCAAAGGCAACTTCGAAGATCCAATTGCATTGCGCCATACCGGCACGATAACTAAGGAAAACCACTCGTCTGCCGCCTGCGCTTGTAGTGAAACTCCTGTGAGGGTGCTTGCTCTGACTCCATGTAGGCCGGGAAACACTTCCCGGCCCTGCAAGTCTCTCTATCCATCGAGGAGAAAAGACATGGCTAACAACAATCCGGGCAACTTCGCTAACGACCGCGAAAAAGCGTCAGAAGCCGGGCGCAAGGGCGGCCACAACAGCGGCGGCAACTTCGCCAACGACCGGGAAAAGGCGTCCGAAGCCGGGCGCAAAGGTGGCCAGAACAGCCACGGCGGCGGTCGCAGCAGCAGCAAGTAACACCTGTTGATAAACATGGGGCATGAGTATCGACTCCTGCCCCATGTTTATTTATGGCCGCACTTTCCTTAATTAGCGCAGCGGCAAGCAGTCAAGTTATAAGCGCTAATTATTCGACACGTTTAAGCGAAACTTTGGCGAGCACTATCAAGGCATGCAGAAGACAATTCGCAACGCCCCTCCTGCACTGCTCAAGCCGGGCGACCAGAGCGCACCGGGCACGCCGGGAAGCGGTGAAAACCTTTGCCTCGCCTGCCAGGGCAGCGGCACCTGTAACGGTACGACTTGCGCAACCTGCGGCGGAACCGGCAAGGTCATCGAAGGCATCGGCGGCGGCTGAACGCTGACGGCGCCGGCCATTCACTCCCGCACGGAGGCTTCGATGCCCAGCGCGTTTTCCGACCAGATCGTGCCGAGCCTGCTCGACACCGACTTCTACAAGCTGACGATGATGCAGGCCGTGCTGCATCACTACCCCAATGCCGAAGTCGAATGGGCCTTCCGCTGCCGTTCGGATGAGGATCTGACGCCCCACCTGGGCGCCATCGCCGAGCAGATCGAGCGGCTGGCCGACCTGAGCATGCAGCCTGAGGAGCTCGCCTTTCTCGAGCGTATCCCCTACATGCAGCCGGACTTCATCCGTTTCCTCGGCCTGTTTCGCTTCGACCTGCGCTACCTGGGCATCGAAACCCAGGGCGGCGAACTGATCATCCACATTCGCGGGCCGTGGCTGCATGTGATCCTGTTCGAGGTGCCCTTGCTGGCGATCATCAGCGAGGTGCGCAATCGCGCCGCCTACCCGCACGTCAGGCTCGAACAGGTGCGCGACCGCCTGGTGGAAAAGTGCGACTGGCTGCGCGAGCAGGCCAGCGCCGAGGAACTGGCGGGCTTCACACTGGCCGACTTCGGCACCCGGCGACGCTTTTCCCACGCCGTGCAGCAGATGGTGGCCACCGAACTGCCAGGACTGTTTCCCGGGCACTTCGTCGGCACCAGCAACGTCCATCTGGCGCGCACGCTGGGGCTGCGGCCGATGGGCACCATGGCCCACGAGTGGATCATGGCGCACCAGCAGCTCGGCCCGCGGCTGATCGACAGCCAGCGAGCCGCGCTGGACTGCTGGGTCCGTGAATACCGCGGTGCGCTGGGTATCGCGCTGACCGACTGCATCACCATGGACGCCTTCCTGCGCGATTTCGACCTGTTCTTCGCCAAGCTCTTCGATGGCCTGCGCCACGACTCCGGCGACCCGCTGGAATGGGCGGAAAAGGCCATCGCCCACTACCACAAGCTGGGGATCGACCCACGGACCCGCCAGTTGGTGTTTTCCGATGGCCTGGACTTCGCCAAGGCCCTGCAGATCTACCGCGCGCTGGCCGGGCGCTGCCGGCCGAGCTTTGGCATCGGCACCGGCCTGACCTGCGATGTACCCGGCGTGCGGCCGACGAACATGGTGATCAAGATGACCGCCTGCAACGGGCAGCCGGTGGCGAAAATCTCCGACTCGCCCGGCAAGACCATGTGTCGCGACCCGGCCTTCGTCAGCTACCTACGCCACGTGTTCGGATTGCAGGCAGGCTGACTCGGCAGCGAGCAGCGGCTGACCGCCGGGCTGCAGGCAGTTGCGCCCGGCGCGCTTGGCTTCGTACATGCGCCGGTCGGCCAGCTCCAGCAGCTCGCGGCAATCGGTGATGCGGTCGGCGCGTCGCTCGGCCAGGCCGATACTCGCAGTCAGCGGCGTGCCTTCCGGGCGCAAGCCGAGCCCACTGCGCATGACCCGGGCCAACGCCTGCTGGGCCTGGAGCATGTCGGTCTCGGGCATGATCAGCAAAAACTCCTCGCCGCCCCAGCGCACCAGGCTGTCCGAACCGCGCAGCGTGCCGAGCAGCGCGCGCGCGGCATCGCGCAGGACCTCATCGCCGGCCTCATGACCGTAGCGATCGTTGATCGCCTTGAAGTGATCCAGATCGATGAACGCCAGCGCCAGCGCGCTGTTGTTGCGCCGCGCCGAGTCCCATTGCAGCTTGAGAATCTCCTCACCGCTGCCGCGCGAGAAGATGCCGGTGAGCGGATCGCGGATGGCCTGGCGTACCAGCGCGACCATGAAGGCGAGCTGGCTCATACCGGCCAGGCTCGCCACCCCGGCGATCAGGATCAGCAGCCAGAACGCGCCGGCGAACGAAGGCCAGTTCAGCGTCGCCCAGCTGAGGTAACCCGCCAGCGCCTGTGCCAGCAGCAGCACCACACCCAGCAGCAGGCTTTCGAGCAACGTCAGGGGAAAGATCGTCAGCCCGGCCATCAGGACGAACGGCAGGAAGGCATAGCCGGCGCCGACCACCGCCGAGAACTGCACGAGCTGATAGGAGCCGAGCAACGTATGCGAGGCGATGTAGAACACCGTGGGAATGGCAAGCAGAATGGCAATGGCCCGATACGCATCGAGCAGGTTGCCGCTCGGCCGGTAGAACACCAGCAGCGAGGTGAAGGCCAGGCAGGCCGCCAGGCGGAATCCGGCCAGGCGCAGCCACAGCTGGGTATCGAACACCATCAGGTCGATCACCGACCACAGCGGTGTCAGCACAGCGAAGAGAAAGGCGAACAGCCGTACCCGGTCGACGATCATCATCGCGCGCCGCTGGCAGAGCAGCAGCGGGTGGCGGTTCGGCACCAGCAAGTGGCGCAGTTCGGAGGTCTTGAGCTCACCCGGCAGCAGGGTGGCCAGACTGGTACGCAGCAGATCGCTCAGCGAAGTCATTTTATTGTTCTACCCACGGCAGGGAATAACGCAAAGGGGCCTTGCCAATTTCGTAACACTCCCTGTTACGCATACACGGGTCTCGCATGATGGCATCCGGCCAGCGTGCGATCGTAACGGAGCCACCAGCCGTTTCATTGAGCCAGGACAAGAAGATCGGCATTTGCCGTCCGCTCAACTGACAAAAGGGATAACGCGGGATGTTGGAGTGCGCTGACTGAGACCTGCTCTATCGCGGCAACGACAACCGTGATCAGGGCCTGAACCTGTCGATCAGCTGGGATCTGTAAGCCAGTCGGGGCAGCCTGCCGGCTGCCCCGACCGGCCTCAGCGGGCGTCGATCTGGCCTTGCAGGTTGGCGATCTGGCTCTGCAGGGTGTTGATGTGGCGGGTCATCTGCGCGCGGAAGGCGTCGAACTCGCCAGTCGTCGGGCCCTGCGCAGCGGCGGGCCGGTTGTCCAGCTCGCTACGCAGTACCAGCAGATCCTGCTCGAGCCGGCTGATCGCCTGGCTGGGATTGCCCCGTTGCTGCAGAGCCTCGACATCCTTGCGCAGCGCGTCGACGGCTGCGGCGAGTTTCGTCTGCCCGTCCAGTGCCGTTTTCAACGAAGCCTGTTCGCTGGCGAGCGTCTTGAGCGTATCGCCCTGGCGGGCCAGCTCGGTCTGCTGGCTGCGCAGCCCGGTGGCGGCCGTCTCCAGCTTGGCACCCTGCTCGTCCAGGCGCTTGTCCTGGTTGCCCTGACGCCCCAGCAGGCTCTGCTGCTCCGTCGCAAAGGCCTGCTGCTTGCGGCCGAGTTCGACCATCTGATTTTCCAGTTGCTTGATGCGCAGCTTCACCGCTTCGCTCTCGGTGGTGACGCTCGACTCGGCGGCGACGACCTTGCCGCTGATGTCCTGCAGGCGTCCGACCGCATCCTCGCTGATGCGCGCAAAGCTCTCCTGCGTGGCCACCAGTTGCAACTCCAGCGCCCCGATACGCTGGTTGCTCCACCAGCCCAGCCCCGCCAGGCCGATCAACAGCGCCACCACCAGAGCCCACAGCGGTGCGGTGCTCGCGCCGCGGCGGCGCTGGCGACTGCGCGAACCCTCATCCTGCATGGCAGGGCGCGGCATCGGCTCGAGCGCCGGCGGTGGATAGGGCGTCTCGCGCTCTCGCGCGGCGGTCAGGCTGGTGATCGGGTCCACTTCATCGTGAGCATCGTTGCGCATGGAATACCTTCGTCGCGCGGAAAAAATCGACGCGCAGTATAACGGTTAGTCAAGGCCCGGGCAGTGCCGAGGCCGCCGCCTCGCCCTGCACCGAGATAAGGCAGATCAAGGCCCGCATTGCTCATCGCGGTGCGTACAACCGACAGCCCGCTCGTCCGGGCTATGGAGCATCAGCCAGGCCAGGCCGCATGCCGCGCGGCTTCGACCGCGGTGCTGCCGCCGATCCTTGCAGCCCTCGCGGCTGGTACGCCCTTTGCTGTAGCCACCTTGCCAGCGGACAGCACCCTCGACAGGGATGTCGGCCCACCGGGCCCACGGAGAAATACATGGAACTGAACAAAGCGGTTCTCGACTGCATGCGCCAACTGCGGCGCCGACTGCGCGACGAGCAGCAGATCGAGATTCACCTGAACCAGCCCGATGCGATCGCAGCCATGCTTGCCGCCTGCCTGCACTCGGCCGATGAGCAGACCCAGGCACTCGGCCGCCAGCTGGCCAGCCTCACCGACAGCGCCCCAAGGGCGCGCCCGGCCGAACCGCCGGCAACTGCCGGTACGGTACGCATCTACCGCGGCCAGCGCGTACTGGCCTGAGCGGCGCTCAGCCGAGCACCAGCCAGCTGCCAGCGCAGCGCACCAGGTGCCGGGTCAGCTCGTCCAGCAAGGCGCCGCCGTTGCGCCAGTGGTGCCAGTACAGCGGAACGTCGATCGGCGGCCCGGACAGCACATCGACCAGCTCGCCCCGTTCAAGTTCGCCGCGCACCTGCAGCTCCGGCACGAGCCCCCAGCCCAGCCCGCTCTGCAGCATGCGGACAAAGCCCTCCGACGACGGGCAGAGATGGTGGATAAAGCCGTCCGAGCCCCCCACCGCCGTGATGTAGCGGTGCTGCAGGCGATCATCCGGCCCGAAGACGATGGCCGGCGCCTTGGCCAGGGCTTCGGCCGAGGGCCGTCCTGCCAGGTGCCGTTCGATGAACGCCGGGCTGGCCAGTGCGCGGTAACGCATCGCCCCCAGATACTGGCTGCGCGCGCCTGCCAGCGGCCGCTCGGCGGCACACACGCAAGCGGCGACCTCGCCGGCGCGCATGCGCTTGAGCCCGACCGCCTGATCCTCGACCACGTGGTCGAGCAACACCCGATGCCCGGCGCAGAACGGCGCGACCGCTGCGGCCCACCAGGTCGCCAGGCTGTCGGCGTTCAGCGCGATGCGCAGCCGCTCGGGCAGGTCGCTGTCGTCCAGCGCCGGGACCTGGCTCTGCAGGTCCCGCTCGAGCAATCGCACCTGCTGCACGTGATTGAGCAGGCGCTGGCCCAGCTCGGTCGGCCGGGGCGGCATCGAGCGCAGCAACACCGGCTGGCCGACGCGCGCCTCCAGGAGCTTGATGCGCTGCGAAACGGCCGACTGGGACAGGCCCAGGACCTGGGCCGCACGCTCGAAGCCGGCCTGCTCGACAACGGCCGCGAGCGCGGCGAGCAGCTTGTAGTCGAACATCAGCTTTCCTAATGAGGGTTAACGAATATTCGTTTCTCTTATACGGCGGCGCCACCCAGACTGCCAGCCTTCGTTTCGTGCAAGGTCTTCATCATGGGAACCCTCTGGAGCAGTTATCTGAACGGGCTGGCCGTGACCGCCGGCTTGATCGTCGCGATCGGGGCACAGAATGCCTTCGTCCTGGCGCAGAGCCTGCGCCGCGAGCACCACCTGCCTGTGGCCGTGCTGTGCATCTTCTGCGATGCCGTCCTCGTCAGCCTGGGGGTGTTCGGGCTCGCCGCGCTGCTCGCCGAAAGTCCGACACTGCTCAGCGTGACCCGCTGGGGCGGCGTGGCATTCCTGCTCTGGTACGGCCTGCAGGCATTGCTGCGTGCGCTGCGGCCACAGGCCCTGCAACAGGGCGACGAGCCGCGGCCGCGTTCGCTGCGCGCGGTGCTGCTGACAGCCCTGGCCGTCACCCTGCTCAATCCCCATGTCTATCTCGACACGGTGCTGCTGATCGGCTCGCTCGGTGCGCAGCAGCCGGAGCCCGGTGCCTACACCGCGGGAGCTGCCAGCGCCTCGCTGGCCTGGTTCACGATGCTCGCGCTCGGCGGCGCCTGGCTGGCGCCCTGGTTGGCGCGGCCGCTGACCTGGCGGCTGATCGACCTGGGGGTAGCCGGCATGATGTTCGCGGTCGCCGCGCAGCTGGCCTTCGCCGGCTGACGCTTCGGCGGGAACGTCTGCCGGTGGCCGAGGTCCACGCTGGGTGCAGTCGGCATCGCTATCGGCGCTGCCGATTGCAGCTGGTTTCCCATACAGTTGCCGCGTGGTTTTGCCGCAGGTCGGGTGCTATGATCCCTGGCCTGCGGGTCGGAGCGCCGCGCTCCAGCCCGCCTGTTCGGCCGCCGTGACGGCCAGAGATTGCGCAATCCGTGTGGCGAGCGAAGGAACGCCGGACGAGCCCAGGAAGCTACAGACTTCCGCTTGATCGGTCGACGCGCAGGCGTCGCCTCGTCTTCCAAGCTGCCGCATCCAATCCTCACCTGAGTAGGAGATACAACATGGCTTTCGAATTGCCGCCGCTGCCTTACGAAAAGAACGCTCTCGAGCCGCACATGTCCGCCGAGACCCTGGACTACCACCACGACAAGCACCATGCCGCTTACGTGACCAACCTGAACAACCTGGTCCCGGGCACCGAATTCGAAGGCAAGGATCTGGAGAGCATCATCAAGACCTCTTCGGGCGGCATCTTCAACAACGCCGCGCAGGTCTGGAACCACACCTTCTTCTGGAACTGCCTGTCGCCCAACGGCGGCGGCCAGCCCACCGGCGCCCTGGCTGATGCCATCAACGCCTCGTTCGGCTCCTTCGACAAGTTCAAGGAAGAGTTCACCAAGACCGCCATCGGCACCTTCGGCTCCGGTTGGGCCTGGCTGGTGAAGAAGTCCGACGGCAGCCTGGGCCTGGCGAGCACCATCGGTGCCGGCAACCCGATGACCGCCGGCGACAAGCCGCTGCTGACCTGCGACGTGTGGGAGCATGCCTACTACATCGACTACCGCAACGCCCGTCCGAAGTTCGTCGAAGCGTTCTGGAACCTGGTCAACTGGGACTTCGTCGCGAAGAACTTCGCCTGAGTCCTCGGCGTCGCGCCGCGACGCCAGCGTCCGAAAAATGCCCGTTTCGTCAGAACGGGCATTTTTCGTTTAAGAACCAGCGCTTGATTGCCGCTAACAGGACTGGTCACAGAAAACTTTACCCTGCATCCTGCCCGGGTATCGCCTTGCGCCAAACACATAACAACAAGAGGTTTTCCCATACGAACCATTGCCGTGCTTTTGACGAGACGAACCGCTCTGCCAATACTCGTCTCTGTGCACAGGCGCGGAAATTAAGGTCACTCCCTTGAAGTTGGAACTGCGCAACAGCCTGTCAAGAAAGCTACTGCGAGTAGTACTGCTGTCGGCATTGGCCGTCGGCCTTGCCTTGAGCTGTGCGCAGATCATCTTCGGCGCCTACAAGACGCGCCAGCTCATCAGCGACGACGCCCAGCGCATCCTGCGCATGACACGCGCCCCCTCCACCCAGGCGATCTACAGCCTGGACCGCGAAATGGGCCAGCAGGTCATGGAAGGGCTGTTCGAGCACGAATCGATTCGCCGGGCCATGATCGGGCACCCTGGCGAGGAACCGCTGGCCAGCAAGAGCCGGCCGCCCATGAAGCTGGCCACCCGCGAGCTGACCGATGCGATCTTCGGCGCCGACCAGCAGTATTCGGTGCCGCTGATCGGCCAGCCGCCCTACAACGAGTATTACGGCGATCTGCAGATCACCCTGGACACGGCGCGCTACGGCGAGGAATTCGTCAGCGACTCGGTGGTGATCTTCTTTGTCGGCATCCTTCGCGCGCTGACCCTGGGCATCATCCTCTACCTGATCTACGAGTGGCTGCTGACGCGCCCGCTGACCAAGCTCATCGAACACCTGGCGCATATCAACCCCGACCACCCCGGCGAGCACAAGCTGCCGCTGCTCAAGGGTCACGAGCGCAACGAACTGGGGCTTTGGGTCGAAACCGCCAACGGCCTGCTCGGCGCCATAGAGCACAACATGCGCCTGCGCCAGCAGGCCGAAAGCAGCCTGCAGCGAATGACGCTGTACGACGCGCTCACCGGGCTGCCGAACCGCCAGCAACTGCAACGCCAGCTGGACCATATCCTCGACGAGGCACGCCGCACACAGCGCAAGGTCGCCGTCCTCTGTCTCGGGCTCGATGACTTCAAGGGCATCAACGAGCGCTACAGCTACCAGGCCGGCGACCGCCTGCTCGTCGCCCTGGCCGAGCGGCTCGGCAACCTGAGCGGACATCTGGGCACGCTGGCGCGCCTGGGCGGCGATCAGTTCGTCATGGTGCTCGACGACCTCGACGAGCCCTACGAGGCAGCCGAGCTGGCGCAGAAAGTGCTCGACAACCTGGAAACGCCGATCGACCTCAACGATCAACGGGTCAGGCTCCGCGCGACGCTTGGCATCACCCTGTTTCCGGAAGATGGCGACAGCCCGGAAAAACTCCTGCAAAAGGCCGAGCAGACCATGACGCTGGCCAAGAGTCGCGCGCGCAACCGCTACCAGTTCTATGTCGCCAGCATCGACAAGGAGATGCGCCAGCGCCGCGAGCTGGAGACCGAGCTGAGCGAAGCGCTCAAGCAGGGCGAGTTCTACCTCGTCTACCAGCCGCAGGTGGACTACCGGCAGCAGCGCATCACTGGCGTCGAAGCGCTGATTCGCTGGAAACGTCCCGACGGCAAGCTGGTTCCGCCGGACGTGTTCATCCCGCTGGCCGAGCAGAACGGCAGCATTCTCGCCATTGGCGAGTGGGTGCTCGAGGAAGCCTGCCGACAGCTGGCAGAGTGGCGTAGCCAGGGGCTGACCTGGTTGCGCGTGGCCGTCAATCTGTCGACCGCCCAACTGCACCACCCGGAGCTGCCGACACGGGTCGAGCAGTTGCTCAGTCGTTATGCGCTGCCGGCTGAGACACTGGAGCTGGAAGTGACCGAGACGGGGCTGATGGAAGATATCCAGGCCGCCGCCGAGAACCTGCACAGCCTGCGCCGCTCGGGTGCCCTGATTTCCATCGATGATTTCGGAACTGGCTATTCATCGCTCAGCTATCTGAAGAGCCTGCCGCTGGACAAGATCAAGATCGACAAGAGCTTCGTCCAGGACATCCATTGCGACGAAGGCGGCGCCACCATCGTTCGCGCGGTTATCCAGCTCGGCAAGAGTCTGGGTATGAAGGTGATCGCCGAAGGCGTGGAAACCGCGGAGCAGGAGGCCTACCTGATCGGCGAAGGCTGCCATGAAGGCCAGGGCTACTACTACAGCAAGCCCATCACCCCGCAGGAACTGACTCCGCTGCTGCAGCGTACCGCCACGCTCGGCGCGCTGACGACCTGAGCGCTCAGTAAACGCTCCCCAGGTGTACGGCCAGCCAGACTGCGCCGGCCAGGCAGAGCAGCAGCCCACCGGCAGCCTGCAGATAGAAGCGCCGGGCGATCACATCCTCGCCATGACTGGAAAGCACGAACGGCAAGCCATCGCCCGGTTTGCCCAGGCGATGCAGCAGCGGCTCCTGACTCGCCTGCCGCTGGCGATCCTCCGCCTCCAGGCCTGCCGCCAGCCGTACCCGACGCCATTCCTGCTCGTCCAATTGGCCGTCGGCATTGCTGTCGAAACGCGCGAGCAGGCCGGCAAAATCACCCTTCCATTGCCGAATGACCTCCGCGCGCAGGGCATCCAGATTCATCGCCTGCCGCCCACCACCAGCGCTGCGGAACTCGCCGATGGCGTAGAGCGGCTCACCGGCGTGCAGGCGCTCTTCGGTATAGCGATAGCGGCTGCCCATCCCCAACAGCTGCAGCAGGCCGCCCGGTGCGCCGCCCCGCGGGTGCCGACGGTCGCCGGTCCAGCGTCGCCGCCAGGCCGGCAGCACTTCCGCACCACGCGGATCGATCAGGCACTCGCCGGTCGCATCGGTCAGGCGCAACCAGCCCTCGCTTTCTCCCCGCTCGATCACGGCCCAGCTGCTGCGCTTCCCGCTGGCACGGTATTCCTCGATGCAGTAACGCCACCACAGGCACGGCTCGCCGGTCAGCGGGGCGAACAACGGGCTCTCACTGGCCGCGCCGAGCACTCCGACCAGTTCGGTATACCCCTGCGCCGCCGAGCGGATCCGCGACGTCGGCGTGTCCTGCAGATGGCGCACACGCGACCAGCGACCAATGCAAAGAACCGCGCCGCCCACGCAGAAGGAGGCGCCCATGGCCAGGCTCAGAAACGCGCCCAGGTCCATATCAGCCGAACAGCGTCTTGAGATTGACGTCGGCCTTCTCCGCCTCGCCGAACTCGAGCAAAGACGCCGGCTTGAAGCCGAACAGCCGCGCCAGCAGCACATCCGGAAACTGCTCGATGCGTACGTTGTTCAGGTTTACCGCTTCGTTGTACAGCTCCCGGCGATCGGCGATGCCGCTTTCCAGGCCGGAGATGCGTTGCTGCAGGTGCGCGAAGCTACTGTCGGCCTTCAGCTGCGGGTAGTTTTCAGCCAGCGCAAAGAGCCGCCCCAGACTGCTCCGCAGGCCGGTTTCGGCCCGTCCCAGCGAGCCGATGTCGCCCAGCTCGCGCGCACTGGCCACTTCGCCACGCGCACGGATCACCTGCTCGAGCGTGTTGCGCTCGTGCTGCATGTATTGCTTGCAGGTTTCGACCAGCTTGGGCAGCTCCTCGTGTCGCTGGCGCAGCAGCACATCAATGTTCGCCCACGCCTTGCCGACCCCGTGTTTCAGCCTCACCAAGCCGTTGTAGAGAATCACCGCATACGCGGCGATGAAGAATCCCGATACGAGAACGATTACCGTGGTCAGACTCATGGGGGCGCCTCCAGCGCAGTCGAATGGCCAGCATTCTAACGGTCGGCCGGCAAGATGACGGAGAGGCGGCTCACGCATTGCCTTTGCACAAAATGCAAATCTTTCGCATTATTACTGTCCCTACGGCATCCTCGACTGAGGCCGATGTTCGAACGCAAAAGGACCCCGCTCATGCTACGCACCCCCACTTGGGCAACCGTTACCCTGCTGGCCGTTGCTGTCTCCCTGGCAGGCTGCGAGAAGGAAGAGCCCTACAACCAGACCGCTGCGCCCGAAGCGACCACCCAGGCACCGGCCGCCGACCAGGCCGCCAAGCTCGACCAGGCCGCAGCCAAGGCCGTGGTCGAACATTACGCCGATCTCGCGCTGGCGATCTTCAGCGATGCGCATGCCGCCGGCGTGAAGCTGCAGGACGCGGTCGACGCCCTGCTCGCCAACCCCAACGAGCAGGCGCTGGATGCCGCCAAGCAGGCCTGGCTGGCCGCGCGCGTGCCCTACATGCAGACCGAGGTGTTCCGCTTCGGCAACCCGGTGGTCGATGACTGGGAAGGCCAGCTCAATGCGTGGCCGCTGGACGAGGGGCTGATCGACTACGTGCAAGGCGACTACCAGCATGCCCTGGGCAACCCGGGCGCCACCGCCAACATCATCGCCAACCGCGAGATCCAGATCGGCGAAGACAAGATCGACATCAGCGAGATCACCGGCGAGAAGCTGGCCAGCCTCAATGAACTGGCGGGGTCCGAAGCGAACGTCGCCACCGGCTACCACGCCATCGAATTTCTGCTCTGGGGCCAGGACCTCAACGGCACCAACCCCGGCGCCGGCCAGCGTCCGGTCAGCGATTTCGTAGAGGGCGAAGGCTGCACCGGCGGCAACTGCGACCGTCGTCGCGCCTACCTGAAAGCGGCGACCGAGCTCCTGGTCAGCGACCTGGCCGAAATGGTCGAGCAATGGAAGGCTGGCAACGATGGCAACTACCGAGCCTCTCTGCTCGCCGAACCTGCCAAGAACGGCCTGCGCAAGATGCTCTTTGGCATGGGCAGCCTGTCGCTCGGCGAGCTCGCCGGCGAGCGGATGAAGGTGGCGCTGGAGGCGAATTCCACCGAAGACGAGCATGACTGCTTCAGCGACAACACGCACAACTCGCACTTCTACAACGCCAAGGGCATCCGCAACGTGTATCTGGGCGAGTATCAGCGTATCGATGGCAGCACCCTGACCGGCCCGAGCCTGTCGTCGCTAGTAGCCGCCAACAGCCCGGAGGTCGACAGTACATTGAAGACCGATCTGGAGAGCACCGAAGCCAAGCTTCAGGTTCTTGTCGCCAGCGCCGAGCAAGGCGAGGCCTTCGACCAGCTGATCGCCGCAGACAACGCCGAGGGCCAGGAAAAGGTGCGTAACGCCATCGCCGCGCTGGTCAAGCAGACTGCCGCCATCGAGCAGGCCGCCGCTGCGCTGGGCATCTCCGACCTGAATCCGGATACCGCCGACCATCAGTTCTAACCGCCAGGGGGTGCGGGCAATCCGCGCCCCCGCTTGCCCCGCGCAAGCCCTGGATAAATGAAAACAGCTCTTATTCAAGCTCGCTTAGCCTGCTAAGATTAAGCCTTCGTTTCGCCATCCCCGATCGTCATGCCCCTCCTCGCTCGTCTGTCTCTCGCCGCTCTCGTCACCCTCGGAATCAGCGCCTGCGATAAAGCGCCCGATCGCTTCGCCGCGGCCGAACCCGGCGAGGCCTTCAGTGGCGGCGCGACCAGCGTCAGGCAGTACGATCAGAACGCCTTCTCGCAGCCGTCGGCGAATCTCTCTCCCATGCGCCGGCTGGACTTCAGCGTCGGCAACAGTTTCTTCCGCAACCCCTGGGTGATCGCACCGGCGTCGACGACAGCGCGCGACGGACTGGGCCCCCTACTGAACACCAATGCCTGCCAGAGCTGCCACATCAAGGATGGTCGCGGGCATGCACCGGATGAAACCGCGACCAGCGCCGTGTCGATGCTGGTGCGCCTGTCGATACCCGCCGGGCCCGAGCACAGCGAGGTCGTGCGCCAGCGGGGCATTGCACCGGAGCCGACCTACGGTGGCCAACTACAGGACATGGCCATTCCCGGCATCGCCCCCGAGGCTCGCGTGCGCCTGCGGTACGAGACCCGGCGGGTTCGCTTCGCCGATGGTCACGAGGTCGAACTGCGCTCACCGATACTGCAGCTCAGCGAGCTGGGTTATGGCCCGCTGCACCCCGACACGCTGTTCTCGCTGCGCACCGCCCCGCAGATGATCGGCCTGGGCTTGCTCGAGGCAATTCCGGAACAGGCGCTGCTGGCCAATGCCGACCCGGAGGACCGAGACGGTGACGGAATCTCCGGGCGACCGAACCGGGTCTACGACCAGGTCAGCGGTGACACCGTGATCGGTCGCTTCGGCTGGAAGGCCGGGCAACCGACGCTGAACCAGCAGAATGCCGACGCCTTCTTCAACGACATGGGCCTGAGCACCAGCCTGTTCAGCGGCAGCAGCTGCACCGATGCGCAGAGCGCCTGTGCCGAGATGCCGCATGGTGGCGAGCCGGAGGTCAGTGACTCTATTCTGGCGCAGGTTCTGTTCTACACCCGCAACCTCGGCGTACCGATGCGACGCGACGTCGATCATCCCGAGGTTCTGGCCGGCAAGCGCCTGTTCCATCGCGCCGGTTGCCAGAATTGCCATACGCCGCAGTTCACCACCGCCAGCAGCGGTGTCGAGCCGGAGTTGGCAGGACAGGTCTTTCGCCCCTATACCGACTTGCTGCTGCATGACATGGGCGATGGGCTCGCCGATGGCCGCCCGGAGTTCGAGGCCACCGGCCGCGAGTGGCGCACCCCACCGCTCTGGGGAGTCGGCCTGACCCAGGCGGTCAGCGGACATACCCGCTTTCTCCATGATGGTCGTGCGCGCAATCTCATGGAGGCGATTCTCTGGCATGGTGGCGAAGCCGAAGCGGCGCGCCAGACCGTGCTGACCTTCGACCAGACCGAACGCGCCGCACTGCTGCGCTTTCTGGAATCGCTCTGACCCACCCGCCGCAGCCCGCTCGCTGCGGCACAGCCCGCCGGAAACACCGGCCTGAAGAGGAACCATGGCACTCAGACCCGTACTTGGCGGTATCACCGGCGCCCTGCTCGGCAGCCTGTTGCTCACTGCCTGCAGCCCTGCCGACCCGTTCGCCGAAACCAGCAAGGCGCTGACCGAACAGGTGCTGCTGCCGGCCTACGTCGATTGGGCGGAAACCGACCGCCGCCTGGCCGCCAGTGCCATCGCCTTCTGCGCCGAAAACGAACCGCTGGATCAGGCGCGGCAGGCCTTCGTCGAGGCACAGACCGCCTGGGCCGGGCTGCAACCTTTGCTGATCGGCCCGTTGGGCGAAGGCAATACGGCCTGGCAGGTGCAGTTCTGGCCGGACAAGAAGAACCTGGTCGCACGCCAGGTCAATCGCCTGCTGGATGACAAGCCGGACCTGACGCGCGCCGATCTCGACGAAGCGAGCGTGGTCGTCCAGGGGCTGACCGCCTACGAATACATCCTGTTCGATCCCGATCTGGCCATTTCCGAGCCTGCCACACGGGCGCGCTATTGCCCCTTGCTGGTGGCCATCGGCGAGCACCAGCAGCGCCTCTCGGCAGGCATCGTCGAGCAGTGGAAGGCCAAGGAAGGCATGGCCGCTCAATTGCTGGAGTTTCCCAGCAGCCGCTATGCCGAGCCACGCGAGGCGGTCGCCGAGTTGCTGCGCGTGCAGGTCAATGCGCTCGACGGGCTGAAGAAGAAGCTCGGCGCCCCGCTCGGCCGGCAGACCAAGGGACACCCGCAGCCGTTCCAGGCCGAAGGCTGGCGCAGCGACACCACCCTCGCCAGCCTGGATGCAGCGCTCGCCGCAGCGCAGCGACTCTGGCAAGGCGACCAGGGCAATGGCCTGCGCGCCTTGCTCGACGACAGCCAGAGCCCGCTCGCCGAACGCATCGACCAGGGTTACGCCGAACTGCGAGCCGGGATCGCCGCCGTGCAGCCCCCCTTTGCCGAGCGCCTCGCCGAGGCCGAAGGGCGTGATCAGCTGTCCGCGCTGTACAAGCAGCTCGACGCGCTGCATCGCCTGCACCAGACCGAGCTGGCCCGCGCCCTCGGCGTGCAGATCGGCTTCAACGCCCACGACGGAGACTGAGCATGAAGCGCCGCACCCTGCTCGGCCTTGGCTCGGCCCTGCTCGCCGCAGGCGCCGTCGGTGGCTGGACGCTCTCGCGCCAGGGCCACGCACCGACGCTCTTCTCCGCTCGCGACGGCGCGGACGGTCGCCACTATGCCGTTGGCTATCGCCTCGATGGCAGCCGCGTGTTCGCCACGCCGGTCAAGGAACGTTGCCACGACGTCTACGCCCATCCGCACCTGCCGCTGGTGGTGTTCGTCGGGCGCCGGCCCAGCCGTGAAAGCTACCTGCTCGACAGCCGCGACGGCACCTTGCTGCAGGTGCTTGCCGCCCCCGCGGACCGGCATTTCTACGGCCATGGCGTGTTTCATGCCAGCGGCGACTGGTTCTACAGCACCGAAAACGACACCACCGATGCCGGCCGCGGCGTGCTTGGCGCCTACCGGGTCGAGGAACGGCGCCTGCAACGCGTCGGCGAGCATGCCACCCACGGCATCGGCCCGCACCAGCTGCTCTGGATGCCGGACGGCGAGACGCTGGTGATCGCCAACGGCGGCATCCGCACCGAAGCCGACAGCCGCGAGATGATGAATCTCGACGCGATGGAGCCCAGCCTGGTGCTGCTGCGCCGGGACGGCACCCTGGTCAGCAAGGAACAACTGCCGGAGCGGATGAACAGCGTACGACACCTGGCCGTGGCCGCCGACGGCACTGTGGTTTCAGGCCAGCAATACGAGGGCGACCCACTCGATCACGCGCCGCTGGTCGCGATCAAGCGCCCCGGCCAGGCGTTTCAGCCCTTCCCGCTGGGCGAGGACGTGCGCCAGACCATGCGCCAGTACACCGCGAGCCTGGCGATCCACGACGAGCTGCGCCTGCTGGCGGTCACCGCGCCGCGCGGCAATAGCGTGTTCTTCTGGGACCTCGACAGCGCGACGCTGCGCCAGCAAGTGCACCTGCCGGACTGCGCGGGCGTTGCCGCCGTTGCCGACGGCTTCGTCGTCAGCTCCGGGCAAGGCCGCTGTCGACTGTTCGATTGCCGAGGCGAGCGCATCGCCGCCGAGCCACTGGCGCTGCCAGCCGGGCTCTGGGACAACCATCTGCGGCTGGCCTGATTCAAGTTCCCGCCTGCCCGGCCGACCCATTCTGCGTCGGGCAGCCGCCCCTCCAAGACGTATCGAGGTCTCGTTTCCATGTTCCAAACGTCGCTGCGCGCGAAGTTGCTCGGCCTGATCGCCGGCAGCTTGCTGGTGCTGCTCTGCATCGCCCTGCTGTGTACCCAACTGCTGTCGCGCCAGGTGAGCGAGTTCGCCGAGCTGCTTGACGGCCCGATCCGCGAATCGCAGCTGATCGAGCAGGTCAACCTCGAATTCAAGACGCAGGTTCAGGAGTGGAAGAACGTGCTGCTGCGTGGCCAGGACGACGCCCAGCGTACCCGCTACTGGCAGCAGTTCCAGGATCAGGAGGCAAAGGTCCAGCGTTTGCTCGGCGAGCTGTTGCAGCAGGTCGCCGACGACCCGGCACTCAGCGCCACCGTGAGTTCACTGCGCGACGAGCATGGCCGGCTGGGCCAGGCCTATCGCCAGGGGCTGGATGCGTTCGCCGCCGCCGGCAATGATCCACGGGCCGGCGATCGAGCGGTCGCCGGTATTGACCGTGCCACCAGCAGCCAGCTGAGCGAGCTGGTCGACAAGCTCGCCGCCAAGGCCGCGCAATCCTCAAGCGCCATCCGTGACAGCGCCGAGACAGCCGCCCTGGCCGGCCCGCTGCTGATGCTGATCGCCAGTGTGCTGGTCGCCCTGCTCAGCCTGTGGCTGGTCAACCGCAACCTGATCGCCCCCATTGGCATGCTCATCGGCCATGTCACCGAACTCAGCCACGGTCGCTTCGGCGCACGACTTGACGTCTCGCGGCGCGACGAGCTTGGGCAACTGGCCCGGGCCGCCAATACGCTGCGCGATTTCCTTGCCGACACCTTTGCCCAGCTGCGCAAGAGTTCCGCCGACCTGGATGGCGCGAGCGGCGAGCTGAGCGGCATCGCCGCGCAGATGGCCGGGGGTGCGCGCGAGCAATTCAGCCGTACCGACCAGGTCGCGACGGCGATGCACGAGATGTCCGCGACGGCGCAGGAGGTCTCCCGTCATGCCGCCGAAGCCGCCCAGGCAGCCGACGCCGCCGATGATTCGGCGCATCGCAGCGAGGCGGTGATGAACGCGACCATCGACACCATCAGCCGTATGAGCAGCGAGATCGCCGCCACCAGCGCGGTCATCGGCCAGCTGGAAGACGATACCGGCCGTATCGGCAAGGTGCTCGACGTGATCCGCGGGATCGCCGACCAGACCAACCTGCTGGCGCTCAACGCGGCCATCGAAGCGGCGCGTGCCGGCGAGGCCGGACGCGGCTTTGCCGTGGTCGCGGACGAGGTACGCACCCTGGCGCAGCGGACTGCCGAGTCCACCGCGGAGATTCACCAGATCATTGCCGCCGTCCAGAACGGTGCGACGGATGCCGTGAGCGCGATCGACAACACGCGCCAGCACAGCGACGCTGGCCTCGCGCAAGTGACCGAAGCGGGCCAATCGCTCCAGCAGATCAGCCAGGCGGTCGAAGCCATCCGCGACATGAACCGGCAGATCGCCACGGCGGCAGAAGAGCAGACGTCGGTGGTCGAGGACATCTCGCGCAATCTGACCGAGATCACCGCCATCGCCGACGCCAACCAGCACAACGTCGAACGCACCGAGAGCGCCAGCCGCAACCTCCACGGCCTGGCCACGCAGCTCAACGAGGTCACCGCCCGCCTGGGCGGTTGATCGCCGCGCGCAGGCTGGTTCAGCCGCGCACGCCCAGTTGCTGGGACATGCCGTAGAGGAACAGCAGCAGGTCGGCGTCGGGGCGAACCTGCAGCGTCTCGACCCGCATGCCGGCGGGTATCGGGCAATGGTCGCGGTCCAGGTTGCCGCGCACCACGCCCGGCGAGGGCTGGTTCCACGCCGCGAAGCACAGCGATGCGACGCCAAGGGCGCCGACGAGGAAAACTCCTCGTGCAATTTCAAGCTTCATCGCGCAAGTCCTTGAGAGTGGGGCTTTATTGACCCTAGCCCAGGGGTTTTCGTGCCGCCAACTTTGCGACCGACGGTCGTCTGCCTGAAAACAATCCGCCACAAAAAGAAAAACCCCGCACGAGGCGGGGTTCTTCTGGAGCGAGGGCTCAGCGACTTACATCATGCCGCCCATGCCACCCATGCCGCCCATATCCGGCATCGCCGGGGCCGGCTTGTCTTCTACCACTTCGGCAACCATGGCTTCGGTGGTGACCATCAGGCCGCCGATGGAGGCAGCCGCCTGCAGCGCGGAACGGGTGACCTTGGCCGGATCGAGGATACCCATCTCGATCATGTCGCCGTAGGTGTCGGACGCGGCGTTGAAGCCGTAGTTGCCCGAACCCTGCTTGACCTTGTCGACCACCACGCTCGGCTCGCCACCGGCGTTGGCCACGATCTGACGCAGCGGAGCCTCGACGGCGCGACGCAGCAGCGCGATACCGACGTTCTGGTCTTCGTTGTCACCCTTGAGCTCGGAGATGGCCTGCAGGGCACGCACCAGCGCCACACCACCGCCAGGCACCACGCCTTCTTCGACGGCCGCACGGGTCGCGTGCAGGGCGTCTTCGACACGGGCCTTCTTCTCTTTCATCTCGACTTCGGTACCGGCACCGACCTTGATCACGGCAACACCGCCGGCCAGCTTGGCCAGACGCTCTTGCAGTTTTTCCTTGTCGTAGTCGGAAGTGGTGTCTTCGATCTGCTTGCGGATCTGCGCCACGCGAGCTTCGATGTCGACCTGGGCACCAGCGCCGTCGATGATGGTGGTGTTTTCCTTGTTCAGCACGACGCGCTTGGCGTTACCCAGGTGCTCCAGGGTAGCGGTTTCCAGGCTCAGGCCGACTTCTTCGGAAATCACGGTGCCGCCGGTCAGGATGGCGATGTCCTGCAGCATGGCCTTGCGGCGATCACCGAAGCCCGGTGCCTTGACAGCCGCGACCTTGACGATGCCACGCATGTTGTTCACGACCAGGGTGGCCAGCGCTTCGCCTTCGACGTCCTCGGCCACGATCAGCAGCGGACGACCGGCCTTGGCGACACCTTCCAGCACCGGCAGCAGTTCGCGGATGTTGGAGATCTTCTTGTCGACCAGCAGCAACAGCGGGTTGTCCAGTTCGGCCACCATGGTGTCCGGCTTGTTGATGAAGTACGGCGACAGGTAGCCGCGGTCGAACTGCATGCCCTCGACGACGGACAGTTCGTTCTCGAAGCCCGAACCTTCCTCGACGGTGATCACGCCTTCCTTGCCCACGCGCTCCATGGCCTCGGCGATGATCTGGCCGATGGACTCGTCGGAGTTGGCGGAGATGGTGCCGACCTGGGCGATGGCCTTGGAGTCGGTGCACGGCTTGGCCAGCTGCTTGAGCTCGGCGACGATGGCGATGGTCGCCTTGTCGATACCGCGCTTGAGATCCATCGGGTTCATGCCGGCAGCGACGGCCTTCAGGCCTTCGTTGACGATCGCCTGGGCCAGAACGGTAGCGGTGGTGGTGCCGTCACCGGCCTCGTCGTTGGCCTTGGAGGCAACGTCCTTCACTAGCTGGGCGCCCATGTTCTCGAAGCGATCCTTCAGCTCGATTTCCTTGGCAACGGAAACGCCGTCCTTGGTGATGGTCGGAGCGCCGAAGCTCTTTTCCAGCACCACGTTGCGGCCTTTCGGGCCGAGGGTGGCCTTGACCGCGTCGGCCAGGACGTTCACGCCAACCAGCATCTTCTTGCGTGCGGAGTCACCGAACTTGACTTCTTTAGCAGCCATTTTGATTGATCCTCAATTCTTGAATTATCAGACGGAGATTTGCGCGAATCAGGCTTCGACGACGGCGAGGATTTCGTTCTCGCTCATCACCAGCAGGTCTTCGCCGTCGACCTTGACGGTGTTGCTGCCCGAGTAAGGGCCGAATACCACCTTGTCACCAACCTTGACGGTCAGCGGACGAACTTCGCCGTTGTCCAGCAGACGGCCAGCGCCGACAGCGACGACCTCACCCTGATTCGGCTTCTCGGCAGCGGAACCCGGCAGGACGATACCGCCTGCAGTCTTGGTTTCTTCTTCGCTGCGACGAATCACGACGCGGTCATGCAGAGGACGAAGCTTCATTGTCGATCTCTCCTAGTAGAGTGGTTCCATGCCGATGATCTTCATCGGCGGGTTGGCAAATACCGGCTTCGCCGGTTGCGACTCGCCAGGAGCGAGCCGCGAAAAACGGACTGTCGGTACGACAGCGACCTTGCGGTGACCGCTACATGCGGGCGCGCCAGGGTATTTCAAGGGCTGCCGATGAAAATTTCGTGGCGCGCAAAAGAAAACCGGCATGCCAAGGCATGCCGGTCGGACGGGACGATCACTGGTCGCGATCGCGGCGTTCGTACTCGCCCTCGATCACATTCGGTCGCTGTGGCGCGGAGCGTGCCTGCAGGTCGTCGGCAAAGGCGCGCCGGCGCTCGGCCTGAGCCTCGAGCCGCCGGACAAAGAAGCCGAACAGCAGCTTGCGGGTCGGCGGGAAAAGAATGACCAGCGCCAGCACGTCGCTGATGAAACCGGGCAGGAACAGCAGCCCACCACCGACCGCCATCATCAGCCCCTCGAGCATCTCGCGCTCGGGCAGCTCGCCACGCGCCAGCCGTTCGCGGGCGCGCCAGGCGGTGGCAAAGCCCGCCAGGCGCATCAGCAGAATGCCGGCCAGGCCGCTAATGATCAGCAACAGAATGGTGGCCAGCGCGCCGATTTCACTGCCGACCTTGATCAGCAGAAAAAGCTCGGCGAGCGGAAACAGCAGGAACAGCAACATGAATATTCGCATCGAGAATCCTTGACGGAAGCAACCGGCTTCCAGTGAGCGATAGATGACGGCGGCAGCGGGTGAATTCAAGCCGACGCCCCTGCAGCCTGTAACCGGATTATTCCTCGCCAGCCTGAAGCCCAGCTGAACGACTCGCGCGCGCCATTGCCACCAGCGCCTGACGTACCGCCTGGGGCGTCGCGCAGGGCTCGGCAAAGGCGAGCCAGAACAGGCGCTGGCCGATGCGCAGATGGAAGCCCTCGCTGTCGATGCCCACCAGGCTGGCCTTGGGCTCCTGCGGCAGGCCAGCCTCGCGCACGTAATGGGCGATGGCCGCCGCATGGTCTTCGTTCATATGCTCGACCATCGAGCGTTCCACCGCGCCGCCCTCACCGGCAAAGGGATTGGCCAGGGCGACCTGCTCGAGCCAGTGAATGGCACCGAAACCACCGATGTAGCGCCAGCGCACCGGCTGCAGTACCCAGAAATCGAAGTCGTGCACCCGATGGTAATCCCGCGAATCGGGGAAATACCGGTAGTAGCGCTGTGCGGCCACGTCGATGGCGTCGGCCTCGACCAGCTGACGGGCCTCGGCGAGCAGGGTCAGACGGCCGGCGGCCTGCACGTCCTCGGCGTCGCGCTCGCCAACCAGCAGCGAACAGCGCGGGTCGGCCTTGAGATTGCGCGTGTGCTGAGCGATCCGACTGATGAGAATCAATGGCCTGCCCTGCTCGTCGAGGCAGTAGGGCACCACCGAACCGAAGGGAAACCCGGGCATTGTCTGCGACTGCGTGGACAGCACGCCGCGGTATTCCTCGAGCAACAGATGTCGGGCATGCTTGGCGGATTCTGCGCTCAAGGCGGGATCCTCACGAAAGGTCTGAAGCCGCCAGCATAACGGTTTCGGCGCGTGCAGGCTTGGAACGAACAACAACAGGAGGCTCGGATGCAGCTCAAAGACAAAATCATCATCATCACCGGCGGCGGCCAGGGCCTGGGACGCGCGATGGCCGAACACCTGGCCGGCCAGGGGGCCCGCCTCGCGCTGGTCGACCTGAACCAGGAGCGCCTGGGCGAAGCCGTCGCCGCCTGTCAGCAGGCCGGCGGCGAGGCACGTGCCTATCTGTGCAATGTCGCCAGCGAGGAGCAGGTCGAAGCGATGGTTGCCCAGGTGGTGAACGACTTCGGCGCGCTGCACGGGCTGGTCAACAATGCCGGAATCCTGCGTGATGGCCTGCTGCTGAAGGTCAAGGATGGGCAGGTCAGCAAGATGAGCCTGGCCCAATGGCAGGCGGTGATCGATGTCAATCTGACCGGCGTATTTCTCTGCACCCGCGAGGTGGCCGCGAAGATGGTCGAACTCAAGTGCGAAGGCGCAATCGTCAACATCTCTTCGATTTCCCGCGCTGGCAACATGGGCCAGACCAACTATTCGGCGGCCAAGGCGGGCGTCGCCTCGGCCACGGTGGTATGGGCGAAGGAACTGGCGCGCTATGGTATTCGCGTGGCCGGCGTCGCGCCTGGCTTCATCGAGACCGAAATGGTCGCCAGCATGAAGCCCGAAGCGCTGGAGAAGATGACCGCCGGTATTCCGCTCCGGCGCATGGGCAAGCCGCTGGAGATCGCCCAGGCAGTGGCGTTCATCTTCGAGAACGACTACTACAGCGGACGCATTCTCGAACTCGACGGCGGCTTGCGCCTGTAATCGATGTCACCACGCGAGCCAGCCAGCCCGCCGCAGGCGGGCCTGGCCGCAAGAGCGCAGAGACCCGCCGCGCTTACCAGCCGACACCAAAGCCGAGGCTGTAGCGGGTCTCGTCCAGGTCACTGTCGGCACCGCTGATGATGTCCTTTTCGGCCTTCATGTTCAGCGAGGCCCAGTCGGTGACCTTGTAGCGCAGGCCGACCTCGGCATCGAGCGAGTAGTCGGCCACGTCCTCCAGCGGCTTGCCCAGTTCGCCGGTGCTGAACAGCTCAAAGGTCTTGCCGATCAGGTAACGGTTGTAGTCCCACTTGCCGGCCAGCAGGTAGAAATTCTCCTTGCTGCCATCGGCGAACTCGTAGTCGCTGCGGTTGATCAGCCCGGCCAGCGAGAAGGCGCCCAGATCGTTGTCCCAGAACTGATAACCCGGACCGGTACCCACGGTGAGCTGGCGGCGCACGTCCTCGATCTGGTCACGCTTGTAGTCCAGGCGGCCCTGCCAGAACCACTTGTCATCGAGAAAACGGTCCAGCGCATACTCGGCGTCCCAGTTGTCGGTCACCGTCACGCCATCGCGGTACTCGCGGTTGTAGCTGGCCTTGCCGTTGTGCCGCCAGAGGCCGTGGCGCGCCTTCGTATCGAACGCTATGTCGTAGTCGTCGGTGTCGTTCTCGGCGCGCTTGTAGTCGAGCGCGACATCGACGTTGCCTTCCCAGAGGAAATCCTGGATCAGTGGCTTGGGATGAATGATCTGCGAGATGTCGGCAAGCGCGACGGTCTGCGGCTCGCCACCGTTGGTCAGCGTAACCTTGCCGTCCTCGGCCGCCTGCATCGACTGCGCCACCTCGCCGGTGACCTCGTCGAGCTTGATCAGCAGCTTCTGGTCGCTCTGCAGGGTTCGCACCTTTTTCCACTGGACCGGAATGGAACCGCCATAGTCGGTCTCGATGAGCAGCTTGCCGCCGTCGAGCACACTGATCTTGCCGGTCAGGCGGTCGCCGTTCTTCAGCCAGATGGTGTCGGAAAGAGCAGGCAGGGAAAACGCACAAAGCGAAACGCACAGCAGGGTTCTGGAAAACATATCGAAGTACGGCAACTTGTTGGGGGCAATGGAAAAGCGAGGCATTATCCCTATGCACACAGCTGCAGCAATCAGAGACCGCCGGGCGGCATGCGAGTTCAGCGAGCGGCGACCGATCGAAGCGAGGCCCCATGCCTGACAACTTCTCTGCTTTTTCCTCGCCGGACGACCCGGCCGGACGGCGCAGCGCCGTCTACGCGATCATGGCGCAGATTCCGCCGGGCAAGGTGATCAGCTACGGTGAGCTGGCGGCACTGGCCGGCCTCGGACGCGCCGCACGCTGGGTGGGGCGGCTGATGTCGCAACTGCCGGACGACACCACCCTGCCCTGGCATCGGGTGATCGCCGCCGGCGGCCGACTCAGCCTGCCGGCCGGCTCGGCGGCCGGTGCCGAGCAGCGGGCGCGGCTGCGCGCCGAAGGCCTGACCATCGTCAAGGACCGCGTGGACATGCGTCGGCACGGCTGGCGTTCGACGGAGTCGAGCGGTTAGAGTGCGCGCTTCGCCCGATCGTCGTAGAAAACCGCTGTATGTCCCGTGAGTCCTGGCGTTCTGCCATCCTCGCCTACGCCAGTCCCGCCAGCATTGCCCTGCTCTTGCTCGGCTTCGCGGCCGGCCTGCCGGCAATCCTCGTGTTTTCCACGCTGTCGGTGTGGCTGCGCGAGGCGGGCGTGTCGCGCGAGACCATCGGCTTCGCCAGCTGGATCAGCCTGGCCTACGCGTTCAAGTGGGTGTGGTCGCCGATGCTTGATCAATGGCGCCTGCCCTGGCTCGGCCGGCTGGGCCGGCGGCGCTCCTGGCTGGTCCTTTCGCAGGCGGTGATCGCGCTGGGGCTGGTAGGCATGGCGCTGTGCAATCCGCAGCACAACCTCACCCTGCTGATCGCCCTGGCCGTGGCGGTGGCCTTCGCTTCGGCGACCCAGGACATCGCGATCGACGCCTATCGCCTGGAAATCGCCGAAGACCGCTTGCAAGCGACGCTGGCAGCCAGCTACATGACCGGTTATCGCGTCGCCATGCTGCTGGCCAGCGCCGGCGCGCTGTTTCTTGCCGAGTGGCTGGGCTCGAGCAGCCTCGGCTATGACCATGCGGCCTGGGCAGCCACCTATGTCGCCTTCGCCCTGCTGATCGTGCCCGGGCTGATCACCAGCCTGGTGATCAGCGAGCCGGAGGTCGCCACGCCGCTGCCAAGCACTCCGCCGCGCTACAGCTTCAACCACCAGCTGGCTGCCGTCGGCCTGCTGCTGGTGTTGCTGATCTCGGTTCCGGCAATGATCAACGCCTTGATCGCCCAGGCCTGGCCGCGCGCCACGCTGTACGCACTGTTCATCATCGGCAGCCTGTCGCCGATGGGGCGGATGCTGCTGGTACCGGTCCGGGTGATGCTGCACCAGGCCTCGCAGCGCGAGCGCCCCGCCCGCTTCGACTTTGTCCACCAGGCGGTGTCGGTGATCGTACTGATCATCCTCATCGTCTCCACCACCGGCATGTTCCAGTCCTACTGGGGCGGCTACTGGCCGCGCGGCACCATGTATCTGTTGATCTGCGCGGGCTGTCTGTCGGCGCCCGGGCGCATCCTGATGGGCCCGGTGCTGACGCCGATCACCGACTTCATCCTGCGCTATCGCTGGCAGGCCCTGCTGCTGCTCGGGCTGATCGCCACCTACCGCATGTCGGATACGGTAATGGGCGTGATGGCCAACGTTTTCTATATCGACCAGGGCTTCTCCAAGGACCAGATCGCCAGCGTCAGCAAGCTGTTCGGCCTGGCGATGACCCTGCTTGGCGCGGCCTTCGGCGGTCTGCTGATCGTGCGTTTCAGCATCCTGCCGATCCTCTTCATCGGTGGCCTGGCCTCGGCAGCGACAAACCTGATGTTCATGCTGCTGGTCGAAATGGGCGCCAACCTGAACATGCTGATCGTGACCATTTCCTGCGACAACTTCAGCGGAGGCCTGGCCTCGACCGCGTTTGTCGCCTACCTGTCGAGCCTGACCAACGTGAAGTTCTCCGCCACGCAGTACGCGCTGCTCAGTTCGCTGATGTTGCTGCTGCCACGCCTGCTGGGCGGTTATTCGGGCGTGATGGTCGAGCAGCTCGGTTATCACGACTTCTTCCTGGTGACCGCCCTGCTCGGTATCCCGACGCTGGTGCTGATCCTCTGGCAATGGCGGCGCGGCAACCTGCCACCGAACGAGGCAGAAACCGCGGCGGTGTCCGAACGCAGCTGAAAAAAAGCCCGCACTCGATGCGGGCTTTTTTTAATCCGACCTGGGGCTCGGGCGCCAGCTCACTGCTGGACCAGATGCACCACCCGCTGCGGAAACGGAATGCCGATGCCGACCGCTTCCAGTTTCTCCTTGGCCTGCTCGAGAAACTCGGCATTCACCGCGCCCCAGTCGGCGGTGGCGACCCAGACGCGCAGCGCCAGGTTCACGGAGTTGTCGCCCAGCCCGGTCACCACGACCACCGGCGCAGGCTCACGCAGGACGCGCGGGTCCTCGGCGATACCCAGCAGCACCTGGCGTGCGGTCTTGATATCGGCGCTGTAGTCGATGCCGACAGCCGTCTCCACGCGGCGCTGGGGCTGGCGCGAGTAATTGATGATGTTGCCGTTCGACAGGCTGCCGTTGGGCATGATCACCGTCTTGTTATCGAGCGTGCGCAAAATGGTGTGGAAGATCTGGATCGAATCCACCGTGCCACTGATCCCCTGCGCCTCGATGAACTCTCCGACCCGGAACGGACGGAACAGCAGGATCAGCACGCCGCCAGCGAAGTTCGACAGGCTGCCCTGCAGCGCCAGGCCGATGGCCAGGCCGGCCGCACCGATGGCTGCGACAAAGGACGTGGTTTCGATCCCGACCATCGACGCCACGCTGACCAGCAGCAGCACCTTGAATACGATGCTGGCCAGGCTGCCGATGAAGCCGTGCAGCGTCGGGTCGACCTGGCGTCGCTGCAGCAGTCGCCCGACGCGGCTGGTAATCACGTTGATCAGCCACCAGCCCAGCGCCAGCGTGATCAGCGCCAGACCCAGCTGCCCCGCATACTGCAGGACCAGCGGCAGCCAGGACTCGGATAGATCGATCAGGTAGTCGACGTTCAATTCCAAAAGGTTGCTCCTTCAATGCAAAAACGCCGGCATCGATACCGGCGCCTGGCAGGGCATCGCGCCCCGCCGAGGTCATCAGTCGCGGAAGTTGTTGAACTGCAGCGGCATGCCCAGTTCCTGGCTGCGCAGCAGGGCGATGGCCTCCTGCAGATCGTCACGCTTCTTGCCGGTGACGCGCACCTGCTCGCCCTGGATGGCGGCCTGGACCTTGAGCTTGGCGTCCTTGATGAGCGCGACGATCTTCTTCGCCAGCTCCTTGTCGATGCCTTCGCGCATAGTCACTTCCTGCTTGACGACCTTGCCCGAGGCATAGGGATCCTTGAACTCCAGGCACTGGATATCCACTTTGCGTTTGACGAGGCTCAACTTGAGAATCTCGATCATCTGCTCCAATTGGAAATCGGCTTCGGCCGTGAGCTGGACGGTCAGATCCTTCAGCTCGAACGAGCCTTTGCCACGCAGGTCGTAGCGACGGTCCAGTTCCTTGATGGCGTTATCGACCGCATTGGTCACTTCGTGCTTGTCCAATTCGGACACCACGTCGAACGAGGGCATTGAATCTTCTCCAATTCAGTAGCGCGACGGTTGGCAAAGCCCCTCGCGCCTGGCTTGACGGTTGAGAATGCGCCGTCATTATAACTGCTCGACACGAGACCGCTGGCCCCGCGGCGAAGCGACAAGGATGTCACCCCTCTCGATGAGTCTGCCCATGCCCAACCCCCAACTCGGAATCCTGGTCGTCGACGACGCCAAGTTCTCCAGCGTCATGATCGGTCGCGTGCTCAACAAGGCCGGCTACCGGGATGTCCGCTTCGCCAGCAGTGCCCAGGACGCCCTGCGTCAGCTGGCCGAACGCCCGACCCACGTCCTGCTGGCCGACTGGCTGATGCCGGAAATGGACGGTTTGCAACTCACCGCTCGCGTGCGCCAGCTCGACGGCGGCAGCGGTCACTACACCTACATCATCCTGCTGACCGGGCGCGACGGCGTCGAGGTGCTGGCCCAGGCATTCGATCAGGGCGTCGACGATTTCATCAGCAAGGCCGCGATGCATGAACAGCTGCTGCCGCGCGTGCTCGCCGCCGATCGCCTGTGCGGCTCGCTGCAGCAGCTCAAGCAGGAGAACCGCCAGCTGGCGGCCGACGTCGCCACGCTGGAGCGTCACAATCAGGTCGATGCGGTTACCGGGCTGGGCAACCGCCGGTATCTGGAGCAGCGCCTGGCGGCCACGTTGCGCCAGATGGAAAGCCGCAACACCGCCCTGTGTTACCTGCACATCGGCCTGCAGAACGGCCCCGAGCTCCGGGCGCAGCATGGCGAGGCAACCTATGAGGAGCTGCTGCAAGCGATGGCCCGGCACCTGCAGCAGCTGGTCCGCCCGCTCGATACGCTGGTGCGCATCGACGACCGGCATTTTGGCGTGCTGGCCCAGGTCGACAACCTGCAGAACTGCTCGCCGAGCAGTTTCAAGCGTCTGCATGAAGGGCTCAATTTCAAGGCCTTCAAGACCCAGGAAGGCTTCATTTCGGTAAAGGCAGGGGTCAGCCTGGTCACCCTGGATGCCTCCGGCCTGCCGACCAATGCCGAACAGCTGTTGCAACAGGCCGGCGCACTGCTGCCCAGCGCCTACAGTACCGGCCGTATCGTCCCGCTACGCCTGAAGCAACCGGCATGACCTGGCATGTGCTGGGCGCCGGCAGCCTCGGCAGCCTCTGGGCGTGCCGGCTGGCCCAGGCCGGTGAAGCCGTGCAGCTGATCCTGCGCAACGAGGCGCGACTGGTAGCTTATCGCGCTGCTGGCGGGCTCGCCCTGCAGACGGGCGGTCAATGGCAGCGGCACAACCTGCCGGCGGAGCTGCCGAACGCAGAGTTCCCCATCGCACGCCTGCTGGTCGCCTGCAAGGCCTATGACGCCGAAGCGGCGGTCGCCTCGGTTGCTCATCGCCTCGCAGCGGGCGGCGAAATCCTGCTGTTACAGAACGGGCTCGGCAGCCAGCAGCGCATCGCCGAGCGCTGGCCGCAGGCGCGCAGCCTGTTCATCTCGAGCACCGAGGGCGCCTACCGCCAGGCGCCCTTCGAAGTCGTATTCGCCGGCAAGGGACAGAACTGGCTGGGCGATCCGCAGGACGCACAGCCGCCTGCCTGGCTGAACACGCTGGAACAGGCGCAGATCAGCGCGCACTGGACGCCAGACATCCTCGCCCGGCTCTGGCGCAAGCTGGCGCTGAACTGCGCCATCAACCCGCTGACCGTGCTCTACGACTGCCGCAACGGCGGCCTGCTCGAGCATCGCAGCGAAGTGCTGGCGTTGTGCGAGGAGCTCGGGCACCTGCTAACGGCGATCGGCCAGGCGGAGGCTGCCGACGCGCTGGCCGATGAGGTCTTGCGGGTGATCGAGGCGACTGCCGCCAACTACTCATCCATGCAGCAGGATGTGGCCGCGCGGCGACGCACGGAGATCGGTTACCTGCTCGGCCATGCCTGCCGCACCGGTGCGCAGCAGGGCCTCGCCCTGCCTCGTCTGCAGGCGCTCGCGCGGCGCCTGCAGACGAAGCTGATCGCGCTTGGATTGCCGCCCGACTGACACAGCCGGTACCCTGCAGGCTCCCTCCGCAACCCGGCCAAGCCGATGAACCTGCGTCAGCGTCTCGCCAATCTGCCGGTCGGCCGCAAGCTGCTCACCGCGCTGCTGGTCCTGCTCGCCGCCGTGCTGCTGGTGTCCAATCTCGCCTTCATCAGCGCCGCCTACTGGATCTCCCGCCAGAGCGTCGCGCCCCAGGCGATGCACACCATCGGCGCGCTGTCCTCGATGCCGCACCTGAGCCAGGACATCCTTACCTCTGCCGAAGACGCCCAAGCCTTTCTGCAACGCCTCGGCGGCTATCCCCCGCTGCGGGCTGCGGCCATCTATGACGCCCGTGGCAACCGCTACGCCCAACTCCAGCGCGGTGAAGCCTTGCCGCTGCCGGAACGCATGGACGAGGTCGCCAGCTGGCGCGCCGGCGAGATCCGCGCCAGCTTTCTCAGCGAGCTGCCCCAGGCAGCGGGCGCACCCGGCCATCTGCTGCTGGTGATCAGCAGCGAACTGCCGGGCGCCTTCTACACCGGCACGCTTACCGCCAGCGCGGCGATCCTGGTGATCAGCCTGCTGCTCTGGCTGCTGGTCGCACGACAGATCCGTCGGCTGATCACCCAACCGATCCGTGACCTGGAGGCGCTGTCCAGACAGGTCACGCGCGAGGAAAACTATGCCCTGCGTTCGGCGCCGGGCAACGGCGACGAGATCGGCCGCCTGGGCGATGCGTTCAACACCATGCTGTCGCGCATCGAGGCACGCGAACAGCAGCTCAAGCGTGCCCGCGACGATGCCCAGGAAGCTTTCAGTCAGGCCCAGGGGCTGGCCGAGGAAACGCGCAACTCCAACCGCCGCCTGGAGCTGGAGGTTCAGGTACGCAGCAAGATCGAGCAGAAACTCACCGGTTTCCAGAACTACCTCAACAGCATCATCGACTCGATGCCGTCCGCACTGATCGCCCTCGATGAACAGCTCTACATCACGCAGTGGAATCGCGAAGCCAGCGTGCTGTCCGGCACCCCCCTGGACGATGCGCTGAACCAGCCGATCTTCATCGCCTTCGAGCCGCTCAAACCCTACCTCGCGCAGATCCGCCGGACCGCCGAACGCCGCGAGGTGGAGGTCATCGAGCGGGTCACCTGGACGCGCAACGATGAAATGCGGCATTACACCCTTACTTTCTATCCGCTGAGCGGGGCCGCCGGACGCGGCGTGGTGATCCGCATCGACGACATCACCCAGCGCATCGGACTGGAAGAAATGATGGTGCAGTCGGAAAAGATGCTGTCGGTCGGCAGCCTGGCGGCGGGAATGGCGCACGAGATCAACAATCCGCTGGGCGCGATCCTGCACAACGTGCAGAACATCCGCCGGCGCCTGTCGCCCGAACTGGAGCGTAACCGCGAGGTGGCCGAGGAGACCGGCGTGCACCTCGATGCCGTCAACCGCTACCTGCACAAGCGCGAAATCCCGCTGATGCTCGACGGCATTCAGCAGGCCGGCTCGCGCGCGGCCAAGATCGTCAGCCACATGCTCAGTTTCAGCCGCATGAGCAACCGCCAGCTCGCCGAATGCCAGCTCACCGGGCTGATCGAGCAGGCGCTGGAGATCGCCGGCAACGACTTCGCCCTGCTCGACAGCTTCGACTTCAAGGCCATCCGTATCGTCCGCGACTTCGACCCTCGGGTCGACCGGGTGCCCTGCATCGGCAACGAGCTGGAGCAGGTGCTACTCAACCTGCTGAAGAACGCGGCGCAGGCGATTCACCAGAAGCAGGACCGCGACCGCCCGGGACAGATTATCCTGCGCACCCGGTTCCACCCGCCGTGGGCGGAGATCCAGGTCGAGGACAACGGCGGCGGCATTCCCGAGGCGGTGCGCAAGCGCATCTTCGAGCCGTTCTTCACCACCAAGGAGGTCGGCCAGGGAACCGGACTGGGCCTTTCCGTTTCGTATTTCATCATCACCAACAATCACAAGGGGCAGATGGAAGTCCAGTCGCAACCCGGCCAGGGCGCCATCTTCACCCTGCGTTTACCGCTGGCCACAGCCGAGCCGGCCAACAGCTGACAAGGACATGCAATGGGCAACCGACTTTCCAAGATCTACACCCGCACCGGCGACCGCGGTGAAACCGGCCTGGGCGACGGCCGCAGGGTGGCGAAAGACCATCCGCGCGTCGAGGCCATGGGCGAGGTCGACACCCTCAACAGCCACCTCGGCCTGCTGCTGGCCGAACTGGCCGAAGCGCAGATCCAGTGGCCGGCGCTCGATGAGCTGATTCCGGTGCTCGCGCCCTGCCAGCACCGCCTGTTCGACCTCGGCGGTGAGCTGGCGATGCCCGAGTACCAGGCACTCGACGAGGCGGAAGTCGCCCGCCTGGAGGCTGCGATCGATCGCTGGAATGCCGAACTCGGCCCGCTCAAGGAATTCATCCTGCCGGGGGGCTCGCGCCTCATCGCGCAGGCCCATCTGTGCCGCAGCCTGACGCGTACCGCCGAGCGACGCTGCCAACAGCTCAGTTCCAGTGAGCCGTTGCGGCCCGTGTTGCTGGCTTACCTGAATCGCCTGTCCGACCTGCTGTTCGTCGCGGCTCGCCTGATCGCGCGCCGCCAGGGCTGCGCCGAGGTACTCTGGCAGGCCGCCACGCCCGATGCGACGCACGCCTGATTCACCGCTCGACCGGCGCATGCGGACCCGCGAGGGCCTGCATGCGGCCTGGGAAGCGCTGGTCGTGGCGCTGGTTTGCCTCAACCTGGGGCTGATCCTGTTCGACAGCCTGTTCGCGGTGCCGCAGATCAACCAGCTGATCGCCGAGGTGGCGCCGGCTGCCCACCGCCTCTACGACCAGCGTGTTCACGCCCACTTTCCGCTCATCGACCTGGCCTTCGTGGCGGTGTTTCTGTTCGATGTGCTACTCGGCTGGACCATCGCCCTGTTCGAGCGCCGTTATGCGCGCTGGTACTACTACCCGTTCGCCCATTGGTACGACGTGCTCGGCTGCATACCGCTCTCCGGTTTCCGCTGGCTGCGGGTGCTGCGCGTGGGCGCCCTGCTGATTCGCCTGCAGCGCCTGGGCGTGATCGACATGCGCACTTGGGCGCTGTACGGGGTGATCAACCGCTATTACCTGCTGCTGATCGAGGAACTCTCCGACCGGGTGATGGTGCGCCTGTTCGGCCGCATGCAGCAGGAGCTCGGCAGTACCGACGACCTGTCGCGCCGGCTGATCGAAGAGGTGATCCGGCCGCGCAAGCAGCGGCTGATCGCCGACATCGCGCGCCGCGTGCAGAGCATGCTGGAGAGCGGCTACCGCGATAACCGCGGCGACATCGACGGGTACGTCAGCCAGCTGATCCACCAAGCCATGGAAGACACCCCGGAGATTCGCCGCCTGCGTCGCCTGCCGCTCGGTGGCCATCTGGCCGACAGCCTGGACACCGCCCTCATAGACATTGTCACGCGGCTGATCAGGGCAGCTGTCGAGGGCTTGCGCGGCGAGCAGTTCCAGGCGCTGGCCAATCGCCTGGCCGACGAGTGCTTCGACGCCTGGGTGTATCAGGACGAAAACACCGACCTGGCCCTGGAGGGGGTTCTCGTCGATGTGCTCGAGGTGCTCAAGCAACAGGTGCTGGACCGGCGCTGGAGCCGCTTCGTCGGCCCCAACCCACCGCCTACGCCGCCGCGCTGAACTCAGTCCGGCGGCGGCTCGCCGACCGGGCGGAAGCCACCGGCAGAGCGCTCGTGTAGGCGCGCGCCGATGACCATTTCGGTCGTCCAGTTGACCAGGATCGAGGTGTAGGCCTCCTGGCAGCGCTCATGGCTCAGCGCATGGTCGGCGCCGAAGATGATCCTATGGGTCAGCGAGTGGGTTTTCTGGAAGGCGGCCCGGTAGTTCATGATCGTCTGGTGCGGCACCAGGTGGTCCTTCTCCGACTCGACCAGCAGCACATCGCCCTCGAACCGCGCGCAAGCCGCCAGGGCCCGGTTCTCGGTCGGCAGCACGCGACTGGTGCGCAGCTCATTGAGCACTGCGCGATCGAGCTGGCGCTTGGGCACCGCCCAATCCTCGTCGCGATACAGCGCCGGCACTCGCAGGGCCAGCCACTTCACGGGGCGCAAGCCGGTCAGCAGCGCAGCCAGGTAGCCGCCATAGCTGGTCCCGACCACGGCGATGGCCGCCGGGTCGATATGCGGGTGAGCCGCCAGCATGTCGTAGGCAGCCAGAACGTCGTTGAGATTCTGCTCGCGCGTCACGGTCTGCTGCTGCGCGAAGGTCTGACCGTGCCCGCGCAGGTCGAACGAGAGACATACGCAACCGAGCCCGGCGATGCCCCGCGCGCGCTCCAGGTCGCGCTGCTGGCTGCCGCCCCAGCCGTGCACGAAGAGCACTCCAGGCATACGCGGCGGTGGCGTCAGAAAGGTCCCGGCGATGTGCTCCTCATCGACCAGGATGTCGATTGCCTCGCTATGCGCTGCCATGCCGCACCACCACGCACTTGGTCACGAAACCGATTTCGCTGTCTTCACCACGAAACAGCACTTCGGCATCCGATGGAATCGCTTGGCTCTCGCCATACAGCTCGCGGGTCGCCGCGTGAACGACCCGGTCGGGGTCAGCGCGCAGCGCCTGCAGCGCCGCGATTTCCGCACCGCTGGCGCCGCCGATGCGCCACGATTGCTCGAGCACGCCGGAACAGGCCCGGCCTCGGGCGTCCACACCGCGGGCGATGTCGTAGTTGCGCCGCGAGGCGACCAGGCCCCGAAAGCAGCTGCGCGCCGCCCGGTCATAGACCCGGGCCTGCTCCACGGCCAGACGAGTCGCCTCGTCGAGATCGCAGCGCAGCAGCGCATCGAAATCGCCGCTGACCACCACCAGATCGGAACCACCATAGACCTGCTGACCGTTGTTATCCGGCGTCAGACACTGGGTGCCGTAGTAGCTGGCCAGCTGATCGCCGACTTGCACTTGCCCGACGCTGAACGTGGTCACCTGTGCGAGATTGCTTTCCAGCACCAGCCCATAGGTTTCCAGTTCTCGCTCGTCGAGTTCCGCCAGCGCCTGATCCAGCGCCGCCACGTCGTGGATCTCGACCTGCCCGCGGCCGCCGGTGGCGCGCACCGGTTTGATCCGCACGGGGCCTTCATGCAGCAGGCGCAACCCGGCATCCCGGGCATTATCACGGGTGAATGCGCTGTAACCGGGCAGGACGCTGTCGCGCACCTGCGCACAGAAGTCCCTGGACCAGCCCACCGGCGCATCGGCCTCGCTGCGCACCAGCGGATGGGTAATCGCCTTGGTCTGCACGAAGGGATGCGGAACGAAGCCGCCAAACAGGTCGGTTTCAGCCTCCAGGCCGAGCTCGCGCGCCTCCTGGCTGCCGACAATGGTTCCCGAAGGCACCAGGTAGATGTGCCCGCCCGGTACCGTTCCGGGGCGGTAGTCGCCGCCGTAGTGGTAACCCAGCAAGTCCGCCAGCCGCTCGGCCAGCGCGGCGTGGACGCTTCGTTCGTGCTGGGGCTCGTGATGTCGGTTGGGATAGGTCAGCACCACCCCGCGCGGCGCCCGCACCGAACCTTCTTTGCTCATCGAGACAGCTCCATGGACTGCGTAAAGACGAGGTGCACGGCCCATCGTGGCCGGCATGCGCTTTCACCCGAGCCGCTGTTGGGGCCGGTGTAGCCATCTAGACCGCAGGCGGCGGTTATCTATCCGGTGGCGGGACTGCGCCGGGTTCCCGGCTCGACGAAAAAGGGAGCAGCCTTGCGGTCCGCTCCCTTTTTTCATGCCGCTTTCGCGCCTCAGATCACCGGGGCACTGCTGCGGATCAAGTGGTCGAAGGCCGACAGCGAGGCCTTGGCGCCTTCGCCGAGGGCGATGACGATCTGCTTGTAGGGCACCGTGGTCACGTCACCGGCGGCGAATACGCCGGGGATGTTGGTCTGGCCCTTGGCGTCGACCTCGATCTCGCCGAAGCGCGACAGGTTGACCGTGCCCTTGAGCCAGTCGCTGTTGGGCAGCAGGCCGATCTGCACGAAGATGCCTTCGAGTTCGAGGTCGCGGACCTCGTCGCTGTGGCGGTCCTTGTAGACCAGCCCGGTGACCTTCTGCCCGTCGCCCTTGACCTCTGTGGTCTGCGCCATGGTCAGGATGGTCACGTTCGGCAGGCTTTTCAGCTTGCGCTGCAGCACCGCGTCGGCCCGCAGGCTTTCGCCGAACTCCAGCAGGGTGACGTGGGCGACGATGCCGGCCAGGTCGATCGCCGCCTCGACGCCGGAGTTGCCGCCGCCGATCACCGCCACGCGCTTGCCCTTGAACAGCGGACCATCGCAGTGCGGGCAGTAGGCGACGCCGCGGCCACGGTATTCCTGCTCGCCGGGCACGTTCATCTCGCGCCAGCGCGCCCCGGTGGCGAGGATCAGGGTCTTGGCCTTGAGCTCGCCGCCGTTGTCGAACCGCACGGTGTGCAGGCCGTCGTCGCCCGCCGGGATCAGCTGGCTGGCACGCTGCAGGTTCATCACGTCGACCTCGTACTCGCGCACGTGTTCTTCGAGCGCGCGGGCCAGTTTCGGGCCTTCGGTTTCCTTCACCGAGATGAAGTTCTCGATGGCCATGGTGTCCAGCACCTGGCCGCCGAAGCGCTCGGCGGCGACGCCGGTGCGGATGCCCTTGCGCGCGGCGTAGATCGCCGCCGCAGCGCCGGCCGGGCCGCCACCGATGACGAGCACGTCGAAGGCACTCTTGGCCTTGAGCTTCTCGGCATCACGCGCACCGGCGCCGGTGTCGAGCTTGGCGAGGATCTCCTCGACGCCCATGCGGCCCTGGCCGAAGGGTTCGCCGTTGAGGTAGAGGCTCGGCACCGACATGATCTGCCGCGCTTCGACCTCATCCTGGAACAGCGCGCCGTCGATGGCCACGTGGTGGATGTTGGGGTTGAGCACGGCCATCAGGTTCAGCGCCTGGACCACGTCCGGGCAGTTCTGGCAGGACAGCGAGAAGTAGGTTTCGAAGCGGTATTCGCCCTCGAGCGCCTGGATCTGCTCGATCAGCTCTGGCGCCAGCTTCGACGGATGGCCGCCAACCTGCAGCAGCGCGAGCACCAGCGAGGTGAACTCATGGCCCATGGGCAGGCCGGCGAAACGCAGGTCGATCTCGCGATCATGGCGCACCAGGGCAAAGGACGGCCGGCGCGCATCGTTGCCGGCGGTATTCAGGCTGATCTTGTCGCTCAGGCCGTTGATGTCGTTCAGCAGCGCGAGCATTTCCTCGGACTTGGCGCTGTCGTCCAGCGAAGCGACGATCTCGAACGGCTGGGTGACCTTTTCCAGGTAGGCCTTCAGTTGGGTCTTGAGATTGGCATCGAGCATCAACAGCACCTCATCGGGTAACAGGTAGCAAAACGCCCGGACGGGTCGCGTCCAGGCGTCATAGGGAAGGCACCCGGAGGTGCCTTCTACAGCAGGCGAGGCGTAGGCCTTAGATCTTGCCGACCAGGTCCAGCGAAGGAGCCAGGGTCTTCTCGCCTTCCTTCCACTTGGCCGGGCAGACTTCGCCCGGGTGAGCGGCGGTGTACTGGGCGGCTTTCAGCTTGCGCAGGGTCTCGGAGACGTCGCGAGCGATCTCGTTGGAGTGGATCTCGACGGTCTTGATCACGCCTTCCGGGTTGATCAGGAAGGTACCGCGCAGCGCCAGGCCTTCTTCTTCGATGTGCACGTCGAAGGCGCGGGTCAGCTGGTGAGTCGGGTCACCGATCAGCGGGAACTGGGCCTTGCCAACGGCCGGCGAAGTTTCGTGCCAGACCTTGTGCGAGAAGTGGGTGTCGGTGGTGACGATGTACACCTCGGCGCCGGCCTTCTGGAACTCGGCGTAGTTGTTGGCAGCGTCTTCGATCTCGGTCGGGCAGTTGAAGGTGAAGGCAGCCGGCATGAAGATCAGCACGGACCACTTGCCCTTCAGGGACTCCTCGGTAACCTCGATGAACTTGCCGTTGTGGAAGGCGTTGACTTTGAACGGTTGGACCTGGGTGTTGATCAGGGACATCTGCTAACTCCTTTAGGGGGTTCAGAAATTTGACGGGGCCTACGATAACGCAGCCCACGGCATGTCGTTAATTGATTAAGGGCATAGCGCCGATTGTCTTTGCCTATCGAACGCCCGCGCCAGTGGCCGGCTATCGACTCCGGCAGCAGCGCGGCAGTTCAACCCGGCCAGAATGCCCGCACCGCGGCGATGCCCTGAGCGCCGACGCGCCGTGCCTGGTCGGTATCGGACAGCTGCAGACCGCCCAGCACATAGGCGGGCCCGTTGAAGCCTAGCAGCAACTCCGCCACGCGCGGCCACCCGAGCGGCTGCGCGTCCGGATGGCTGGCCGTTGCGTGCACCGGCGACAACGTGACGAAATCTACCGCCAACGACGCGGCCGCCGCCAGCTCGTCCGCATCATGACAAGACGCCGCCAGCCAGCGCTCAGCCGCCAGGGGGCGCGCCTGGCCAATGCACTCGCGCAACTGGCGGGCTGTCAGGTGCCAGCCGGCGTCCGGGAACTCCTCGGCCCATTCCAGCGGCCCCTTGAGCATCAGCTGGGCACGCCCGGCGCACAGTGCCTGGGCGCGCTGCGCCAGCGCCCGGTAGTCGTGCGCCGAGAGCGACGGAGCTCGCAGCTGGACCAGCTCGATGCCCGCCTCCAGCGCCCGGGCCAGGCCGTCGAGCACTTGCTGCGGCGCGAGGCCGTCCGGGGTGATCAGGTAACGCCGAGGCAGCCGCGCGGCGGCAATGATCGGCTGGTTCGCCGCTGGAAACTGGTAACGCACCAACTCGCCCGGCTCGACCCATGCCAGTGGCTGTCCCTCGGCGCCGTGAGGCTCGCCGGCAAACGCAGTGACTTCCCACACGTCCAGCAGAACCCGCTTGTCCGGGTAGTCGTGCCGCACCTGAATCAGGGGCTGCGCCTGCGTGATGTTGATGCCCAGCTCCTCGAGCAGCTCACGGGCGAGTGCCACCTCGACGCATTCATCGGCCTCGACCTTGCCACCGGGAAATTCCCAGAGCCCGCCCTGGTGCTTGTCCAGGGGGCGCTTGGCGATCAGGACGCGCCCTCGTGCGTCACGAATGACAGCGGCGGCCACGTGGATTCGTTGCATCGCTTGTGACTCCAGCCTGCCGGCCTCGGTCCGGTCGGCAGGCGCTAGCTGAGCGGCCGGATTGCTCAGGTGCGGTACTCCGCGTTGATTTTCACGTACTCGTGGGACAGATCGGTGGTCCAGATCGTCTCGCTGCAGTCACCACGGCCCAGCTCGATCCGGATGGTGATCTCTTCGCGGGCCATGACCGCCGCGCCCTGCTCTTCCGTATAGCTGGCGGCACGCCCGCCCTGGCTGGCGATGCAGACCTCGCCGAGATACACGTCGATCAGGCTGACATCCAGGTTCGGCACGCCGGCATAGCCAACCGCGGCGAGGATGCGCCCCCAGTTCGGGTCGGAAGCGAACAGCGCGGTCTTGATCAGTGGCGAGTGAGCCACGGCGTAGGCGACATCCAGGCATTCCTGATGGTTGCCGCCGCCGTTGACCTGCACGGTGACGAACTTGGTGGCACCCTCGCCATCACGGACGATGGCCTGGGCCACCTCCATGAACACCTCGAACACGGCCTGCTTCAGCTTGCCGAACAGCTCACCGGAGGCCTCGGTAATCTCAGGCAGCGCGGCCTGGCCCGTGGCGATCAGCATGCAGCAATCGTTGGTCGAGGTATCGCCATCGATGGTGATTCGGTTGAACGACTTGTTTGCCGCATCACGCACCAGGTCCTGCAGCACTTCGCGGGCGACCTTGGCGTCAGTAGCGATGTAGCCCAGCATGGTGGCCATGTTCGGACGGATCATGCCGGCGCCCTTGCTGATGCCAGTCACGGTCACGGTCACGCCGTCGTGCTGGAACTGGCGGCTGGCGCCCTTGGGCAGCGTGTCGGTGGTCATGATGCCGCTGGCGGCCTGGGCCCAGTGATCCTCGTCCAGGTCGTCCAGCGCGGCCTGCAGAGCGGCCTCGATCTTCTCCACCGGTAACGGCTCGCCGATGACGCCAGTCGAGAACGGCAGCACCGCCTCCTCCGCTACGCCCGTCAGCGCGGCCAGCGCCGTGCAGGTCCGGCGCGCATTGGCCAAGCCCTGCGGACCGGTGCCGGCGTTGGCGTTACCGGTGTTGGTCAGCAGATAGCGAACTTCGCCCTGCATACGTTCGCGGGTGACGATCACTGGCGCCGCGCAGAACGCGTTGGTGGTCGTCACGCCGGCAATGCGCGAGCCCTCAGCGCAGCGCATGACCACCACGTCCTTGCGGCCGGGACGTTTGATGCCCGCCGAGGCGATCCCGAGCGCAAAGCCTGGAACCGGATGCAGTTTGGGTAGAGGACCGAGACCGACAGCCATTGAACGCACTCCTCAACTTGTGGCGACCCACCCGGACCGCCCGATCAACAGAGAAAAACGCCGCGAGCGGCGGTTGGCCGGTCGCGGCGCGGATACCTGCCTGGCAGGGGGGCTATTGCACCTGCCCGTGACAGTGCTTGTACTTCTTGCCGGAGCCACAGGGGCACGGCTCGTTGCGGCCGATCTTCGGCTCGCTGCGAATCGGCGTGACGTTCGACGCGCCGTCCTGCTCGCCTTCAGCCGGCTCGTCCTGCGATTCCTCGAGCGCTGACACCTCGGCGTGCTGGAACTGCATGCGTTGCGCCAGCTCCTCGGCTTCGCGGCGCAGACGCGCTTCCTCTTCGGCCGGGTCCTCGCGGCGCACCTGCACATGGGACAGTACGCGGATGCTGTCGCGCTTGATCGATTCCAGGAGCTCCTGGAACAGCGCGAAAGACTCGCGCTTGTACTCCTGCTTCGGGTTCTTCTGCGCGTAACCGCGCAGGTGAATGCCGTGACGCAGGTGATCCATGGTGGACAGATGGTCCTTCCACAGGTCATCCAGCACGCGCAGCACGATCTGCTTCTCGAACGTGCGCAGGGCCTCGGCACCCGCCAGCTCTTCCTTCTCGCGGTACGCCTCGAGCAGCGCCTGCATGATCTTCTCGCGCAAGGTCTCCTCGTAGAGTTTCTCGTCTTCGTCGAGCCACTGCTGGACCGGCAGGCGCAGACCGAAATCGCTGTAGAGCACCGCCTCGAGACCGGGGATGTCCCACTGCTCAGGTAGCGACTGCGGCGGGATGTGCGAGCTGATGGCGTTGCTCAGCGCGTCCTCGCGGAACTCGGCAATGGTCTGCCCGATGTCGTCGGCCGCCAGCAGGCTGTTGCGCATGTGGTAGATGACCTTGCGCTGCTCGTTGGCCACGTCGTCGAACTCGAGCAGCTGCTTGCGAATGTCGAAGTTGCGGCCTTCGACCTTGCGCTGGGCCTTTTCGATGGCATTGGTGACCATGCGGTGCTCGATCGCCTCGCCCGCTTCCATACCCAGCGCCTTCATGAAGTTCTTCACCCGATCGGAGGCGAAGATGCGCATGAGGTTGTCTTCCAGCGACAGGTAGAAGCGGCTGGAGCCCGGGTCCCCCTGACGGCCGGCACGGCCACGCAGCTGGTTGTCGATACGACGGGATTCGTGACGCTCGGATGCAATGACGTGAAGGCCACCCGCCTCGATCACCAGCTGGTGACGCTTCTGCCAATCGGCCTTGATCTGCGCAATCTGCTCTTCGGTCGGGGCCTCGAGTTTGGCGACTTCGACCTCCCAGTTACCACCGAGCAGGATGTCGGTACCCCGACCGGCCATGTTCGTGGCAATGGTCACCGAACCCGGCTTACCCGCCTGGGCGATGATCTCAGCTTCCTTGTCGTGATACTTGGCGTTGAGTACCTGGTGGGCGATGCCTTCCTTCTGCAGCAGCTGCGAAACGTATTCGGAGCTTTCGATCGAGGCCGTGCCGACCAGTATCGGTCGACCCTGCGCCTGGCATTCCTTGATGTCGGTGATGATCGCCGCGTACTTCTCGGCCTGGGTCAGGTAGACCAGATCATTGTAGTCCTTGCGCGCGATCGGCCGGTTGGTCGGAATGACCACCACCGGCAGGTTGTAGATCTGCTGGAATTCGAAGGCTTCGGTATCCGCCGTACCGGTCATGCCGGACAGCTTGGCGTAGAGACGGAAGTAGTTCTGGAAGGTGGTCGAAGCCAGGGTCTGACTTTCGGCCTGGATGTTTACACCCTCCTTGGCCTCGATCGCCTGGTGCAACCCCTCGGAGAGGCGACGCCCCGGCATGGTACGGCCGGTGTGTTCGTCGATCAGGATCACCTGACCGTTCTGCACGATGTACTCGACATTGCGATGGAACAGCTTGTGCGCGCGCAGACCGGCATAAACGTGGGTCAGCAGGCCGAGGTTGTGCGCCGAATACAGGCTCTCGCCCTCGCCGAGCAGACCGGCCTGGGTCAGCAGTTCCTCGATGTACTGGTGCCCGGCCTCGTTGAGTTCGACTTGCCGTGTCTTCTCATCGATCGAATAGTGGCCTTCCTGCGTGACGACCCCCTCTTCTTCTTCGATGTGCTGCTTCAGGCGCGGAATCAGCTGGTTGATCTGCATGTACAGCTTGGAGCTGTCTTCGGCCTGACCGGAGATGATCAGCGGCGTGCGCGCCTCGTCGATGAGGATGGAGTCCACCTCGTCGATCACGGCAAAGTTCAGTTCCCGCTGGAACTTGTCGGCCATGCTGAAGGCCATGTTGTCGCGCAGATAATCGAAACCGAATTCGTTATTGGTGCCGTAGGTAATGTCGGCGGCGTAAGCGGCGCGCTTTTCCTCCGGCGGCTGGAACGGCACCACGATGCCGACCGACAGGCCGAGGAACTCGTACAGCGGGCGCATCCAGTTGGCGTCTCGCCGGGCCAGGTAATCGTTCACCGTGACCACATGCACGCCCTTGCCAGACAACGCGTTGAGGTACACCGCCAGCGTGGCCACCAGCGTCTTGCCCTCGCCGGTGCGCATTTCGGCAATGCGCCCTTCATGCAGGGTCATGCCGCCGATGAGCTGGACGTCGAAGTGACGCATGCCCATGACGCGCTTGCCCGCCTCGCGGCAGACGGCAAAGGCTTCGGGAAGAATCTTGTCGAGGGTCTCCCCCTTTTCCAGACGCGCCTTGAACTCCTCGGTCTTGCTTCGCAGCTGCTCATCGCTAAGCGACACCATCTGCTCTTCGAGCGCGTTGACGGCCTGCACCGCCTTGAACATGCGCTTGACTTCACGCTCGTTCTTGCTTCCAAAGAGTTTCTTCAATAAAGGCGCAAACATATCGAAAAGGGTTTCCATGCTGGGGATGGAGGCACGACGGCGCCGGCTGGCCCCGCGTGCAAAGGGGGCATTCTACTCGGAAACGTACTCGTGAAAAGCGGCACGGTTGCGCAGCGGCAGCCCGCCGCCAGCCTGCGACGCCCCATCCCTTTTGCTACCATCCAGAGCCCGGCAACCTCGAGACGCTACCGTAATGGCATTGCGCCCTCTCACCGCACGCCCCCCGCTGGTTCTTCTGCGCGAAGCCAAGCCGCTGCGAGCGCTTTTCGGCGAAGCGCAACGACTCGACCGGCTGCAGCAGATCGTCGAAAGCCAGCTGCAACCCGCTGCGCGTCCTCACTGCCGGGTAGCCTCGTGGCGCGAGGGCTGCTTGCTGCTGATCATCACCGATGGGCACTGGGCGACGCGCCTGCGTTATCAGCAGCGTCGCCTGCAGCGCCAGCTGGAGACGCACGAGGCATTTGCCGGCCTGCAACGTATTCTGTTCCGCGTGCAGCCTCCGCAACCGACAAGGCCGGCTCCTCGTCAGCCGACGCAGATTTCCCAAGCGTCGGCGGAACACATAAAAGCCAGCGCCGAAGGTATCGACGACCCGCGACTGCGGGCCGCACTGGAGCGCCTTGCGGCGCATGGCCTGCCACGCGACTAGTCTGTCGGCGCGAACGTTGCCCGCCCCTCATGCGGGCCACTGCTCTGGCCAAAGGAGCGCTCATGCTGATCGGTGCCTTGCTCATCCTCCTGTGGTTCATCCTGTTGCTGCGCTACCCGCTGCGCGCGCTGCCCATATCGCTGGGCGCTGCGGCGGCCTTCGCGCTGGTGGTTGGCTGGGCAATCCTGCAGGACCGCCAGCAGGCACGGCTGCTCGAACGGCTCGAGGTGACGATAAGTTACGAGCCCAGGCAATGCCCGGCCGCCCGCCCCTTGCTGGCACGGTTGACCAATCACAGCGACAGGCGCGTTAGCCAGCTCAGCTGGCGCATTGCCGCCTACGTACCGAATTCACGCCTGAATGTCGCCCAAGGCAGCTTCGAGAAACCGGACTACTCGCTTCCGGCCGACCTGCAGGCAGGCGCCAGCTGGCAGAGCTGCCTGCCACTTCCCACCCTGCGCAGCGGCTATCGCGCCAGTACCCTCAGCTTTGGCGCCACGGACCTGGAGGGCGAATTTACCGATTGAACCGAGCAGCCCCGGCACGCAGCGGCTTCCCAACTGCCAGCAAGGCCATTAAGCTGTATATACAAACAGTATTTGCCAACCTAACCGAGGTAGCCAATGGCCGTCGAAGTGGTCTATCGCAGTAGCCGGGATGTGGAGCGCCTGTTCATGGATAAAGCCGAAGCCGATCGTCATGACAAGATGCTGGAACTGGCCGAAGCGCTCACCGCAGTGCTTCATGCCGCCGCGCCATCGCTCGAGGAGCGCCATGCCGAGGAGCTCGGCATCTTCATGGCGAAGAATCGAGAGGTGTTCGCCAAGGCCTTCAAGGGCAACCCCGATGTTCTGACGGAGCTTTCCAGCACAGCCGACTGAGGTGCGACATCCGTGCAGGACCACTCGGCAGCCGGCGATGAAACTGTCTCGACTGCCGCAGGTCTCTAGTCGCAGCCACTACACACAGGTACTGCGCAATGAAAAGCTCGTTTCAGGAGATCAGCGACGCCTTTCAGCCAGGCTACAACGTCAATTTCAGTATCGAGAAACCCGACGGCAGCATTCTGCTGACGCTGACCGGGGCGCAAGGCGTGGCGGTCAAACGGTATATCAGCGCTGCGCAATGGCGCGATCAGACGCAACTGCAGCGCCTGATCACCAGCCTGAAGTTCAGCCTGGCGATCGAGTACGGCGAGCCTCCCTTGCCCACGGCGGGCGAACTGCGCCCCGCCCTCTGGCGTCCCCGCCCGTAAACCAATAACAACAGAACGGATTTTCGCGGCCGTCGATACCTCGGGCGGCCTGGCTTGCTGCGCGCTCAGAGCCAGGCGAGCGCCTTGGCCTTGGCAACTGCCTGGGTACGGCGCGCCACGCCGAGTTTCGTATTGATCCGTCGTGCATGGGTCTTGACGGTATGCAACGAGATGAACAGCTGCTCGGCGATCTCCTGGTTGGAGCAGCCCTGGGCGATCAGCCGGAGCACCGTCAGCTCGCGGTTGCTCAGCAGCATGTCATCGTTGGCAACGACCATGTCCTCCGGCGAACGCTCGTACTGCAGCAAACGATCCCGCAGGCTCTCACCCTTGGTTGCGGCGGGCAGGATTCGCGCCAGCCACTGCGGCTGCCGATGATGGAGTTCGTACAACGGCTTGACCAGTTGTTGGCGCAGCGCCTCGCCAAGGGCTTTGCGCAACTCCTGCTCGGCCTCGCTCAGCGCGCCCTGGTCAAACAAGGCTTCGGCCAGGGTGAAGCGGCATTCACAGGCAAGACCGAGTCGTTGCGCCTGCAGGTTCTCGTCGATCAGCTGCCGCAATGCGGCCGCCGCCTGCTCGGGGCGCCCTTCGAGAAGATCCAGCAGTGCCAGGTAACGCCTCGCGCGTGGCAGCAACTCGTAGAAACCGGAAGGCGCCAGGTGCCCACCCTCGGCGTACTGCTCGCATACCTGCTGCATGGCGCTGCGCGCCTTGGCCAGATCGCCCTGGTGCAGCCAGGCGACACCATTCATCAAGCGCAGAATGCCGCGAAAGCGGGCCTCCGGAACGTGACGCCATTGGGTCAGCCGCTCGGCCTCCCGCAGCCAGTGATAGGCATCAGTGAATTCGTGGTTGCGTGCAGCCAGCTCGGCAAGCCCGACATAACCGAAGAAGGTGTAGGAGTCGCCACAGGTCTCGGTTTCCACCCGCCCCTTCTGGAATGCTTCGCGCGCCGGATCGTCGAGCCCCTGATACGCGAGCAGGTGTCCCTGCAGCAACTGCAGGCGCCCAATAATCGGGCTGTGACGCACGGTGTCGCGCAGCATTCTGATGGCCTCGTCCAGCACCCCGACAGCCCGTTCGAACTCGCCGGTCAGCTCCAGCAACTGGACACGGTCCACATTCAGCATGGTCTCGTAGATGACGCTGCCCTTGAGCCGCGCCAGCTTCATGCCCTCGCTGTTGTAATGCTGTGCCAGCTCCAGACAGCCCTCGGCCATAGCCTGCTGGCACAACGTCTGATAGCAGAGCACGCGCTGGGCCCAGGCATGATCGGTCAGCACCTCCAGCGCCTGCAAGCAATGCTCGCGGGCGGCGGGGTCGCCCCTCAGGCGCGCCACGAAACCGCGCAGGGCCTGCCAATGCGCCAGCAGCTGGGCCTGGCGACGCGCATCCGGCTGCGGAAAGAACTTGGCCAGTTCGGCGAGGCATTCATCTACTTCATCCAGGCGCGCCGAAACGATCAGCGCCCAGCCTTGCAACACGATCAGGCGCGTTGTGCTGACGAACAGATCCTGCGGCAACTGGCTGCGCCATTTCAGAAAATGCGACACGTTGTCGCCGATCAGCAGTTGCTCCTGGCCGTAGCGCTGCAGATAGTTGGCCGCCACTTCCGGCTGGCCAGCCCACAGTGCGTGCTCGACCGCCTCGCGCATTTCGTCGCGGCTGGCGAACCATTGGCAGGCGCGCAGATGGATGTGGCTGGACGAAACCGCTTCGGGCAGCCGCTGCAGCAGTAGAGCCAGCGGCCGCCACAGGCGAAACCACTCGCCGCAGTTATCGATCTGGCGCACGAACAGCTGGTAGGTGCTCAGGGTTTCCAGAATCCGCCCATCGATACCGTCGAGCACGTGATCGCACAGCGTGGCGGAAAAGCGTGGCAAACGCGCCAGCGCGAACAGCGCACGCCTGATCTCGTCACTCTGTCCATCGAGCACTTCGCGTTGCACGTAGTCACGCAGCAATGGCGTGCCGGCTACCAGGCGTTCGCGCACGGCTTGTTCATCGGCATTGAGCAGCAACAGGCAGACACCTGCCGGCCAGCCCTCCGTCCCCTGCAGCAGCTGCTGGAAACTGTCCCCCGGCAGCTGCAAACGATGCGCTCGCAGCAACTGCCCGAGCTCATCGGGGGTAAAGGCGAGTGCCTGGGCTTCGCACTCGAACAGATGCCCCTGAAGCAGAAGGCGCGGCAATTTCCAGGCGGGTTGGCGGCGACTGGTTACCCACCAGCTGATCGACTCGGGACCGAATTCGAGCAGCATATCGAGGCACTCGTCCAACTCGGGGCTTGGCTGGCGCGGATAGTCGTCGAGCATGATCCAGAGCGGCTGGCGCACATGGCCCAACAGCCGCAGGACATCCTCGCGTGACTGCCCCGCCGCTGGCGGGTGTCCCAGTGCGGCAGCAAGCCGCGCGTAGAGTTGGTCGACGGAAAGAGCGCGCCCGCCGATATCGAGCCACACCAGCAAGGTGTCGCCGGGCACCTGTCGGGCGCACTCGCTCATCAGCACGCTCTTGCCAAAGCCGGCCGGCGCACAGACCAGTCGCAAGCGGCAATCACAGGAAAGCAGCGCATCGGATAGTCGCGGACGCGCGACGTGAACAGGCGGCAGCCTTGGAATCACCGGCCCCGGCACCTGTGCTGGCGCCTCGCCAGTCATGGCATCCGGCAGGAAGCTTACGGACATGGCAGCATCTCTTGTTGGAATTGTTCAGTCCATCGAACCGACGGCGCTGGGCGCCGATCAAGCTGTCGTCCTTGGCAAAACTGCCGCAAACGAAAGGGTTTGTCGATCACAGCCGCAACCTGGGGCTCTTGCGAACCTAGCACCGCTGGCTCAGCACAACAAAAAAAGGCGGCCGATTGGCCGCCTCGATTCATCAGCGCGATACCTCGCTATCAGCGAACACCTGCGTTGCGCAACGCTGCAGGAGTAAAGTCGCCGGCCGATGCCTTGTAGCCCCAGTCGAACGGCTTCTCCTCGTTGCTCATGCCGATCGCGATATAGCGGCCGGAAATGATGTCGTACAGCGCCTCGAAGGCGTAGGCCGGAACCTTGTGCTGGTAGTACTGCAGCATATGGCCCTCACCCACGCGCCAAAGCTGACCACGCCCGTCGTAAAGCTCGGACTGGACGATCGTCCAGGTGTCCTCGTCCACGAAGAAGCGACGCTTGGCGTAGATGTTGCGCTCACCGCTCTTGAGGTTGGCCTCGATCTCCCATACACGGTGCAATTCGTAACGCGCCAGGTCCTGGTTGACGTGGCCTGCCTTAATCACATCGTCGTATTTGAGGTCGCTGGAGGCGATATCGAAGCTGTTATAGGGGATATACAGCTCCTTCTTGCCGATCAGCTTCCAGTCGTAGCGATCCGGCGCGCCGCTGAACATGTCGAAGTTGTCGGTGGTACGCATGCCATCCGAAGCGGTACCCGGGCCGTCGTAGGCGACTTGCGGGGCGCGACGAACGCGACGCTGACCTGCGTTGTAGATCCAGGCCTGACGTGGGTCCTTTACCTGATCGAGCGAGTCGTGCACGAGCAGCACGTTACCGGCCAGACGCGACGGAGCGGTCACGCGCTGCTTGAAGAACAGCAGCGCATTCTTGGCGCGTTCCGGATCCAGATCGGACATATCGCTGGGGAACGCGACTTCGTCTTCGAAGTGCACCAGCGTGTAGCTGCCATTCGTCTGCGGGGTCGCCTGCACGATGTTGCGGCGCACATTGCCGCCGCGGTAACGGGTGATGTGGTTCCAGATGACTTCCAGGCCGTTCTTCGGAATTGGGAATGCGTAGTAGCGGCTCTCCGTGAAGTTGGCGATACCGTTGCCACCTTCCACCAGCTCGGCGTTCAGCGCACTCTTCTTGGCGGCTTCGTAGATCGAATCGGGCAGCGCTGCGCTGCGGTGGGTTTCGAATACCCGGATTTTGTAGGTTTCCGGATAGCGCTTGAACATGGCCAGCTGACCGGCAGTCAGCTTGTCCTTGTACTGATCGACGTTCTGCGCCGTGATCACGAACTTCGGCTGCTCATTCTTGAACGGATTGGTGAGGTGCCCGCCCTTGAGTGGCGCCGCATCGGTTGAAAGGCCACCCGTCCAGGCCGGAATCGTGCCGTCGGCATTACCCGCCTTCTCCGCGCCCAGCGGGGTTAGCGAGTCGCCGAGTTTCGCGGCCTCTTCCTGGGATACCGCCGCCATCACGCTGCTCGCGAGCAGGGAAAAGGCCAAGACACTGAATAGCTTTCTTGTTGTTTTCATAGGTTCCAGTTCCTCTTGATCGTGTTCGACAACCGGGCCGAAAATTTTTAGGCCGACGACCGGGCATCGGCCGCCGGCAGCACACTGTCTCCTTAGAAGTTGACGCCTACGCTGAAGGCCAGGAAGTCACGGTCGGTAAGCATGTTGTAGTCGCCACCGAAGAAGTCGGTATAGGACAGGCTGGCGGTGTAGGTATTTTGATATTCAGCATCTAGCCCTACGCTGACTGCCTTGGCGCCCTCATTGAAGAGGCCGTTCGGGCCGTAGCCGTCGACGTCATGCGAGAACGACAGGTTCGGCTTGAAGTTGATGCCGGCGAAGACGTTGTTGTAGTCGGCGATGGCGCGCAGGCGATAGCCCCAGGAGTTGGCGGTGACGAAACCATGCCAGCCGTTGGCAGCCAGCGCGGCAGCGTCGGTAGGCGTACCGAAGTTGGGGTCGCGGCCATAGCGAACCTCGCTTGTACTCTCCAGTCCGCCAACATGCGCGTAACCAATCTCGCCCACCACAGTCACGCGCTCCGCCCCCAGCACCTGGTCGAAGAAATGCGTGAAGGTAGTTTGCAGTTGGGTGATTTCCTTGCGGTTATAGCCGCGATTATCTAGCCCTGCCCGAGTGGGGTCAGTTAGCTCAAGCGTGACGTCGGTGGTATTGATCTGGATAGGCGCGTTAGGCCGGTAACTCATTTCACCGGACCAGGCTGTGCCGGTGGGCAACGTCGTAGAGAAGCTCAAACCGTAAAGCTGGATGTCTTCAGGATATTCCAAGTAGTACTGACCGTTGCCGAGCAACACCGCGCCGCCGATCGCGGTGCCGGCCTGAGCAGCGAGTCCTCCCGCCATCTGCTGAGCCATCGGAATTGCTTGAGCCAACGGAATCCCTGCCTGCACGAGCTGCGCCACAACCGACTCGATTACCGCTTGGCCGGCTGCAGCTCCAGCCCCTTGGGCAGCAGCAAAGGTCCCAAGGCCGGCAGTATGGGTGCTCACGATCGGCGTACGACTGTGATAGTTCATGAAATAGGCACCGTACTCGGTGCTGTCGCCAAGCCAGCGCAATGCCAGGCCATACTGACCGGAGTCACGAGCATCACGGTCACCACCGCGCGGGATCATCACGCCCTCGTCGGAATAGGAAACGCCGGCGGCCGTGGCGAAGCCTCCCAATGGCCCGTTCAATGTCGAGGCAAGCGCAGCCGGCCCGACGTTGTAATTATTGTCACAGCCATCCGCCGCGACATCAGCTCCCGAGAAGAACGTTCCGCAGTTATCGACAATCGTCTGATCCCATTCCAGCTGATAGAACGCCTCCATGCTCAGGCGGTCGGTCAGGCTCTGCGAGACGTAGAGCATGTTGACCGGAATCAGGCCTTCCTTGATCTCCGCGCCCGGGCGACGGAACGCCGCGGCGTCCAGCGGGTTGATCGAGTTGATGGAGTTGCCGATGAAGGTGCTCTCACCCCAACTCACCACCTGCCGGCCGATCCGCACGGTGCCCGGCAGCTCGCCCAGGTAATAGTTGTGATAGAGGAACGCATCGAGGATCTCGGCGCCGGAAGACTGGGCGGCTTCCTTGCGGTTGCTGTCGCTGATGTCCTTGAACAGGCGGCTCTCGTCCTTAAGCTCGAAGTCGTACCAGTACTTGCCGCGCACGAACGCGCCGCTGTCGCGATAGCGCAGCTCCAGGTCGTGCACGCCCTTGAAGATCTTCGAGAAGGTCTCGCCCTTCTTGAAGTTCAGACGACCATCATCGCCAGTCTGAGTAAAGCCAGTTCCTCCATTGGCTGCACCAACCAGATCCATGTCCGGATCGTCCATCGCCCAGCTGGCGCCAATCGACATGGAGGAGTCGAACTGCCCCTCGATCTCGCCGATATTGAAGGTAACCGCGTAAGCCGGTGCAGCAGTGCTCAGCGCGATTGCGAGAGCAAGGGATGTGGGCCGGAAGATTCCTTGCCTTGTTGTTTTTGTCATGAGGCGCTCCTGGTTGGTTCGAAGTACGTCAACCCTACCCAGACGCAAAGAGTGGGTTAAGCGCACTAAGGTTTGATTTGCTTTGTCATCCTTAAGTATGAAAAGCCCGCTAGGCGCTGGCTTTGCGGGCAATATCAAAATGCCGCGACTAGGCGACTGCGCTTGAGCTTAGCCGCACTCTTTCGAACGGGAAAGCCCGCCGCAGAGCGGTCGGATGCAAGGTCGCGGTTTCTGTGACGAAAGTGGCGAGGAGAGCAATATCGGTGAGCGCCACCCCCAACCAAGGTCGCAGGGCAAGGACCACAGAGGGCAGCCAAACAGGGGGACGAACTGCGACCGTTACGTTTCGCATGGCCACAGGTGGGGAGAAAGGAAACAGGCCTGCCGGCCCAACGGCCCCGCCCGGAAGGGGCGGAGCGGGAAACCAGCCGTTACAACCCCTTGACCGCGTAGATACCCGGCGCGTTGCGCCAGTAGCCCTTGTAATCCATGCCATAGCCGAAGATGTAGCGATCGATGCAACTCAAGCCGACGTAATCGGCCTTCAGATCCGGACGCGCCTTGCGCTGGTGATCCTTGTCGATCAGCACGGCGGTGTGCACGGCAGCTGCGCCCGCGTGGCGGCAGAAGTCGATGATGGCGCCAAGCGTGTGCCCTTCGTCGAGGATGTCATCGATGATCAACACGTCACGGTCGATAAACGAGATTTCCGGCTTGGCCTTCCAGAACAGCTCACCGCCGCTGGTCTCGTTGCGGTAACGGGTCGCATGCAGGTACGACAGCTCGAGCGGAAAGTTGAGCTTGGTAACCAACTTGCCGGAGAAGATCAGCCCTCCGTTCATGACACAGAACACCACCGGATTTCGCTCGGCCAGTTCCGCGTTGATCTTTTCGGCGACCGCATCGATGGCAGCCTCCACCTCGGCTTCGCTGTAAAGGCAGTCGCTCTCTGCCATGACTTGACGGATATGTTCGAGATCGACAGGCATCGCGATTCCCCACTGAAATTGATGTGCGCCACGGCCGGTAAAAGACGCTGCTCCATGGCTGACCAAGCGGTCAGGAAAGCCATCGAATCCAGCCGACCAGGAAGGGGCGGCAAGATACCCACCCGAACCTCACGCGGCAAGTCGCGCGGATGAGCCAAGCCACATAGCCCGTGGCCCGGCGATGCTTTACTCTACGCCGGTTAATCACCCCGCCGGAGCCCCCCATGCCTATTCGAGAGATCCGCCACCCGCTGATCCGTCACAAACTCGGCCTTATGCGCAGAGCCGATATCAGCACGAAGAACTTCCGGGAGCTGGCCCAGGAAGTCGGCTCGATCCTCACCTATGAAGCAACCCAGGACCTGCCGCTCGAGCAATACAGCATCGACGGCTGGTGCGGCCCGGTCCAGGTGGAAAAGATTTCCGGCAAGAAGATCACCGTGGTGCCGATCCTGCGCGCCGGCATCGGCATGCTCGACGGCGTGCTCAGCCTGATCCCCGGCGCCAAGGTCAGTGCTGTCGGCATCGCTCGCAATGAACAGACCCTGCAGGCGCAGACCTACCTGGAAAAACTGGTTCCGGAAATCGAACAGCGCCTGGCGATCATCATCGACCCCATGCTGGCTACCGGCGGCTCGATGGTCGCCACCATCGACATGCTGAAGAAGGCGGGCTGTCGCGAGATCCGTGCACTGGTCCTGGTCGCCGCACCCGAGGGCATCGCCGCCGTGGACAAGGCGCATCCCGACGTCACCATCTATACCGCTTCAGTGGACGAGCGACTCGACGAGCACGGGTATATCGTGCCGGGGCTCGGTGACGCCGGCGACAAGATCTTCGGCACCAAGCAGAAGGACGTCTGAGCATGACAGGCACTCAGGAGCCCTTGGCCCGCCAGGTACTGGCTGGCGCACAGATGCTGTTCGTCGCCTTTGGTGCGCTGGTCCTCATGCCGCTGATCACGGGCATGGATCCAAACGTCGCCCTCTTTACTGCAGGCCTGGGCACCTTGCTGTTTCAGTTGGTCACCCGGCGGCAAGTTCCGGTGTTTCTGGCCTCGAGCTTTGCCTTCATCGCGCCGATCATCGCGGCCAAGGGCGAATTCGGCCTACCCGCCGTGCTCGGCGGCGTGGTTGCGGCGGGCCTGGTCTACGTGTTGCTGGGCTTCGCGGTGCGCATCAAGGGCGCAGGTTTCATCGACCGCCTGCTGCCGCCGGTGGTGATCGCCCCGGTGATCATCTCGATCGGCCTCGCGCTGTCGCCGGTGGCCGTCAACATGGCCATGGGTAAATCCGGCGACGGCGCGACCGAACTGGTGCCTTACGGCACGGCCATGCTGATCTCGATGCCGGCGCTGCTTACCACGCTGCTGGTGGCCGTCCTGGGCAAGGGGCTGTTCCGCCTGGTACCGATTCTGGCCGGCGTATTCGTCGGCTACTCGCTGGCACTGGCGTTCGGCGTGGTCGATACCAGCGGCATGCTCGCCGCACCCTGGCTTGCCGTCCCCAACTTCGTCGCGCCGGAGTTCCACCTTGGCGCCATTCTGTTCATGGTGCCGGTCGCGCTGGCTCCCGCCATCGAGCACATCGGCGGCGTGGTCGCCATCGGCGGCGTCACGGGCAACAACTATCTGAAAAACCCCGGGCTGCACCGCACACTGCTGGGCGACGGGCTGGCCACATCGGCCGCGGGACTCTTCGGCGGCCCGCCGAACACCACCTATGCCGAGGTTACCGGCGCGGTAATGCTGACGAAGAACTACAACCCGAAGATCATGACCTGGGCGGCGGCATTCGCCATCGTGCTGGCCTTCATCGGCAAGTTCGGCGCAGCCCTGCTGAGTATTCCGGTGCCGGTGATGGGCGGCATTCTTTGCCTGCTGTTCGGCTCCATCGCGGTAGTCGGACTGAGCACGTTGATCCGTCACCAGATCGATCTGTCCGAGGCACGCAACCTCATCATCGTCTCGGTGACCCTGGTGTTCGGGATTGGCGGGATGGTCGTCGGCAACGGCGAGTTCAGCCTTTCCGGCATCTCCCTCGCCGCCATCGTGGCGCTCTTGCTGAACGTGCTGCTTCCCGGTGCCGAAGGCTGGAAGAACAAGCAGCTGGACGAAACGCTTTGAGTTGAGGCACCCGGCGAGCGGCATCCGCTCCGCTCGCCGGCTGAACGCTGATTAGAAATCCATGCGGTAGTGAACCGCGTAGCTCTCCACGCCATCGTTGGGGTTCTTCAGCCCCGCATTCGAATAATGCAGCGCCCGGATGCCGACCTCATGGCCACCGGCAAAGCGCAGGCCGAGGCCGATCCGATCCTCGAACTGAAAGGACGAGCCCAGGTCGCGATCCTCGATTTCGGTGCTCTCGAACCCGGCGATACCGATACCCGCCTCGATGTACGGGCGAACCGAGTCACCGTTGAATTCGTAAACGAATACCGGCGCCAGCGACAGGCTGTGGTTGGCGGAGGTTTCGTCGCCCTCCCAGTAGGTATATGCGGCATCCCAGTAGCCGGTGAGCCGGCCGGTGGAACTCTGGAACCAGCTCTTGCCGAAATCGTGCTGGAGGCCCAGACGATAGGTCATCGTCGATTCGCCCGTAGCGCCCACGGCGCCGGTAATGCCCATCGCATGAGCACCGGCGAACGGCATGACACCCAGCGCAGCAGCCAGCCCGAGAGAGATCAGCTTGTTCATCCGTAACTTCCTTATTTCTATAACCGTTGGTTTTAGGTTAGCTCTGATTCTGAGGCGTCGCGTCGGCAGGAGTTCCTAGACCGGGCAAACCTGTACGTCTGCCTCATCGCCCCAGAGCAAAGGCAATACCTCGGCCAGCCTGCCCGGCGCACCGCTGGAAAAGAAGCGCGCCGGCTGCTGCCGTTGAGAGTGGTTCAGCAGGCCACTGGAAGCAAGCAACTGCTCGAGCCGGCGCGCCACCGCCGCACCGGTATCGACCAGCTGAACATCCTGCGGTACCAGCTCAGTGAGCAGCGGCCTGATGAATGGGTAGTGCGTGCAACCGAGAATCAGCGTGTCGCAGCCTTGCGCCAGCAGCGGCTCGACCCAGCCGGCAAGCAGCGCGCGTGTGACCGGTCCCTGCAGATCGCCCGCCTCGATGCGCTCCACCAAGCCCGGACAGGGCTGGGTGATCACCCTGACATCGCTGGCAAAGCGGTCGAGCAAGGCGGCGAAACGCGCGCTTTTCAGTGTTCCGGTGGTAGCGAGCACACCCACCACGCCGCTACGTGTCGCCCGCGCGGCAGGCTTGACCGCTGGCTCCATACCGACGATGGGCACCTCCGGATACAACTCGCGCAACTCGGCCACGCCGGCCGCGGTGGCCGTGTTGCAGGCGAGCACCAGCGCCTTGGCCCCCCGGTCGAGGAGAAAGCTGGCAATGGCACGACAGCGCTGGCGGATGAAATCGGGTGTCTTTTCGCCATAGGGAACGTGCGCACTGTCAGCTACATAGAGCAACGCCTCGTGCGGCAAACGCTGCCGAATCTCGCGCAGCACCGAGAGGCCACCAACACCGGAGTCGAAGACCCCGACGGGCGCGGCCGCATCAGCCGGCATGGCTACCGCAGACCGTACAGGCCGGGTCCCGGCGCACCTTCAGCTCGCGGAAGCGCGTCGAGAAGGCATCGATCAACAACAACCGCCCCACCAACGGCTCACCGAAACCGACCAGCAGTTTCAGCGCCTCGAGCGCCTGCAGGCTGCCGACCAGCCCCACCAGCGGGCCCAGCACGCCGGCCTCGCTGCAGGTCAACTCGGCCTCGCTGCCGTGGCCGTAAAGGCAGTGATAGCAGGGGCTCGAAGCGTCACGCGGATCGAACACCGACAACTGGCCCTCGAGGCGAATCGCCGCGCCGCTGACCAATGGCCTGCGCGCAGCCACGCACGCCGCGTTCACCGCCTCGCGAACGGCGAAGTTGTCGGTGCAATCGAGCACCAGATCGACCGCCTCCACGGCAGCCGTCAGGGTATCGGCATCCATCGCGACGCGATGCGCGACGAGAGTGATCTCGGGGTTGAGCCGCTCGAGCCGGGCCATGGCCGAGTCGACCTTGTGCTGTCCCAGCGCGGCGCTGTCATGCACGATCTGGCGCTGCAGGTTGGTCAGGTCGAGGCGGTCGAAATCGGCCAGGTGCAGTTCACCGACGCCGGCGGCCGCCAGGTAGAGCGCCACCGGCGAACCGAGCCCGCCGAGCCCGACCACCAGCACCCGGCTGGCCTTGAGCCGCAGTTGGCCCTCGACATCGACCTGCTTGAGCAGGATCTGCCGACTGTAACGCAGCAGTTCTTCGTCACTGAGCATGCGGTGCCTCGCTAGGTTGCCCAATCAAACGGCCAAGGCTGACACGCTCGTGCCCACCGAGATCACGACAGCTGCGGACCTCGACGAAGCCGGCGCCCTGCAGCAGCGCACGCACGGCGTCGCCCTGATCGTAGCCGTGCTCGAGCAGCAGCCAGCCACCCGGCAGGAGATGCTGCGCAGCACCGCCGATGATGCTACGAATGTCGTCCAGCCCGTCGGCGCCTGCGACCAGCGCGCTCGGCGGTTCGAAGCGCACGTCGCCTTCGCCCAGGTGCGGATCGCTCGCCGCGATATAGGGCGGATTGCTGACGATCAGCGAGAAGCGCTGCCCGGCCAGTGCCTGATACCAATGGCTCTGGCTGAAGGCGACGTTGCCCAGGCGCAGGCGCAGGCGGTTGCGCTCGGCCAGGGCCACGGCCTCGGCAATTCGATCCACACCGACAACCTGCCAGCTTGGCCGCTCGCAGGCCAGGGCCAGGGCAATCGCCCCGGTACCGGTGCCAAGGTCCAGCGCCCGTGCGGCCTCGTCCGGCAGCAACGCAAGGGCAGTCTCGACGAGCAGCTCGGTATCTGGCCTGGGTATCAGCGTATGTGGCGCGACCTCCAGATCCAGGCTCCAGAAGCCCTGGCGGCCGAGGATATAGGCCACCGGCTCGCCCTGGCGACGCCGGGCGAGCATGCCAGCGAAGCGCTCGGCGCACTCGGCAGGCACCTCACGCTCAGGCCAGGTCCGCAGGTAGGTCGCGGGCTTGCCCAGCGCGGCGGCGAGCAACCATTCGGCATCGAGGCGCGCGCTCGGCGAGCCGGGCAGCTCGGCGTTCTGTAGCAGCGACTGAATCGAGGCCATCGCTCAGTCGCCGATAGAGGCCAACTGGTCGGCCTGGTACTCGAGCAACAGCGGCTCGATCACCTGCTCCACCGCACCGGCGATCACCTCGCTCAGCGAGTAAAGCGTCAGGTTGATGCGGTGGTCGGTCACCCGCCCCTGCGGGAAGTTGTAGGTACGAATACGCTCGGAACGGTCACCGGAGCCGACCAGCAGCTTGCGGGTCTCGGAGATGTCCTTGTGCGCCGCCGCATCCTGGCGGTCCTGCAGCTTGGCTGCCAGCCAGGCCATGGCCTTGGCGCGGTTCTTGTGCTGCGACCGCTCTTCCTGGCATTCGACGACGATGCCGGTCGGCAGGTGAGTGATGCGGATTGCCGAGTCGGTCTTGTTGACGTGCTGACCACCGGCGCCCGAGGAGCGATAGGTATCGATGCGCAGCTCGGCCGGGTTGATTTCCACCGCCGCCTGCTCGTCGGGCTCGGGCAAGACCGCCACGGTGCACGCCGAGGTATGGATGCGCCCCTGCGACTCGGTCTCCGGCACACGCTGCACGCGATGCGCACCGGATTCGAACTTCAGCTTGGCGTAGACGTTGTCGCCTTCGACCCGTGAAATGATTTCCTTGTAGCCGCCATGCTCACCCTCGCTTTCGGAGAGTATTTCGACGCGCCAACCCTGCTTTTCCGCATAGCGCGAATACATGCGGAACAGGTCGCCCGCGAAGATCGCTGCCTCGTCCCCGCCAGTACCGGCGCGGATCTCGAGGAACACGTTGCGTGAATCGTTAGGGTCCCTGGGCAGCAGCATGCGTTGCAGGCTGGCCTCGAGCACGTCCAGCTGTTCGCGTGCTTCACCGACTTCCTGCTCGGCCATCTCGCGCAGATCCGGATCGCTGTCCTTGAGCAGCGCCTGCGCGCCCTCGAGATCGGCCTGGACCTTGCGCAGCTGGCGATAGGCACCGATCACCGGTTCGACCTCGGCGTACTCCCGCGAATAGGCGCGAAAGCGCGCCTGATCGCTGATCACCTCGGCATCGCCGAGCAGCGCCGTCAGTTCCTCAAAGCGATCCTGCAGCCCGTCGAGTTTGTTGAGCAGAGAAGGTTTCATCGATTGTCCGTGCCGTCGCCAAGTGCGAAAAGCTCCTGGACCACGCCCAGTGCCTCCACGCGACCTTCGGCGGAGAGTTTCTTCAGCTGCACGCTCGGCGCATGCAGCAACTTGTTGGTGAGCCCACGCGCCAGCTGCGCCAAGGCCTCCTCGGCGCTCGCCCCGTTGGCCAGCAGGCGCTGCGCCTTGCCGAGCTCCTCGTCGCGGATGCGCTCGGCGTTCTGCCGGTAGGCCTTGAGCACGTCCACGGCCGCCAGCTCGCGCAGCCTGAGCATGAAGTCGCTGGTGCCGGCCGCCACCAGCTCCTCGGCGGCCTGAGCCGCGCCCTGGCGACTCTTGAGGTTCTCGGCGACCACTTCGTGGAGATCATCGACGCTATAGAGATAGACGTCGTCGAGCTCGCCGACCTGCGGTTCGATGTCGCGCGGCACGGCGATGTCGACCATGAACATGGGCTTGTGCTTGCGCTGCTTGAGCGCCTGCTCGACCGCGCCCTTGCCCAGGATCGGCAGTTGGCTGGCGGTAGAGCTGATGACGATATCGCTGTTGTGCAATTCCTGCGGGATATCCGCCAGCAGGATCGCCTGTGCGCCGAACTCAGCCGCCAGGGCGCTGGCGCGCTCGAGCGTACGGTTGGCGACGACGATCTTCTTCACCCCCTGCTCGTGCAGATGCCGGGCGACGAGCGTGATGGTTTCGCCGGCGCCGATCAACAGCGCCTGGCTACGTTGCAGATTGCTGAATATCTGCCGCGCCAGGCTCACCGCCGCAAAGGCGACGGAAACCGGGTTCTCGCCAATGGCGGTATCGGTACGCACGGTCTTGGCCGTGCTGAAGGTGGCCTGAAACAGCCTCCCCAGCAGCGGACCGACGCTGCCTGCCTCACGCGCCACGGCATAGGCGGATTTCATCTGACCGAGGATCTGGGGCTCGCCGAGCACCAGCGAATCGAGACCCGAGGCCACGCGCATCATGTGTCGCACGGCCTGTTCATCGACGTGGACATAGGCGCACGCCTTGAGTTCGTCCAGGTTCAGCCGGTGATAATTGGCCAGCCAGGCCAGCACGGAGTCAGCCTCGGCCTGATCCTGATGCAGATAGAGCTCGCTGCGGTTGCAGGTCGACAGAATGGCGGCTTCTCGCGTCGGCGTGACGCGGCAGAGCTGCTGCAGCGCCTCGACCATCTGCTCCGGGGTAAAGGCCACGCGCTCGCGCACGTCCACCGAAGCGGTCTTGTGATTGATACCAAGCGCGAGAAAAGCCATGCGGGGTCGCTGATCAGAAAACGGAGCGCGCAATTCTCCTACTTCGCCCGAGCCAGAACAACCTGTGTCCGGGATTGTCGAACGCTGCGTACTGCGCGCTCGGGCCGCCCCGTGCCGCCCCATGTGCTTGCCCTGTCGCTTGTGTCATCATGCCGCGACCGCATTAAAGCCGCCCCCGCACCTATGAATAGACTCCTCGCCCTCTCTGCCCTGCTGTTTCTCGGCGGCTGCCAGACGCTACTCCACGACGAGCCGCAAAGCGGCCCGCCGGTGCAGGAGCAGTCCGAGCCAGGCCCGGCCCGCTCTTCACAGGCCGCTGCGGGCTCGTTCAGCGAAGACACGCTGTATGCGCTTCTGGTGGCCGAGCTGGCAGGCCAGCGCAACCGCTTCGACATCGCGCTGGGTAACTACGTCCAGCAGGCGCATGCGACACAGGATGCAGGCGTCGCCGAGCGGGCGTTTCGTATAGCCGAATACCTGGGAGCCGATCAGGCGGCGCTGGACACCGCCCTCGTCTGGGCGCGCAACGCACCGGAGAATCTCGACGCGCAGCGGGCCGCCGCCATCCAGCTGGCCCGCGCCGGGCGCTATGAAGAATCCATGGGCTTCATGGAAAAGGTGCTGCAGGGCCAGGGCAGCACTCATTTCGACTTCCTTGCCCTGTCGGCTGCCGAAAGCGACCCGGACACACGGGCCGGGCTGCTACAGAGCTTCGATCGCCTGCTGGCGCGCAACCCTGGCAACGAGCAGCTCGCGTTCGGCAAAGCCGTACTGCTCCAGCAGGACGGTCGCCAGGAGGAGGCGCTGAGCCTGCTTGAACAGCAAACCAGCGAGCAGCAACAGGTCCCGTCGATACTGCTGCGCGCCCGCCTGCTGCAGAGCCTGGACCGCAGCAAGGAGGCCCTGGCCGTGCTCGAGCGGGCGCTCGAACAGTACCCCGAAGACAAGCGCCTGCGCCTGACCTACGCACGGCTGCTGGTCGAGCAGAATCGCCTGGAAGCGGCAATGGGCGAATTCGCCACCCTCGTGCAGCAGAACCCCACCGACGATGACCTGCGCTTCTCCATGGCACTGGTCTGCATGGAAGCCGAAGCCTGGCGCGAGGCCATCGTCTACCTCGAAGAGCTGGTCGAGCGTGGCAGCCATGTGGATGCCGCACAGTTCAACCTGGGCCGGGCCTATCAGGCACTGGGGCGCACGACCAAGGCACTCGCAGCCTTCGAGCAGGTCGGCCCGGGCAATGAATACCTGCCGGCCAAGCTGTTGCAGGCGCAGCTGCTGTTTGGCGCCAAGCGCGACCGCGAGGCCTCGACCGTACTCGCCAAGGCCCGGGACGAGCAGCCCGACTATGCGATCCAGCTCTACCTGATCGAAATCGAAGCACTCTCCGAGCATGACCGGGTCGAACAGGCCTGGACGCTTGTCGAGCACGCCCTGGAGGCCTACCCGGACGATCTGAACCTGCTCTATACCCGTGCGATGCTGGCGGAAAAGCGCGGCGACCTGGCCGGGCTCGAACGCGACCTGCGGGCGATCATCGAACGCGAGCCGGATAATGCGATGGCGCTCAATGCGCTGGGCTACACCCTCGCCGATCGCACCGACCGCCATGAGGAAGCGCGGCGCCTGATCGAGCAGGCCTACCAGATCAACCCTGACGACCCCGCCATCCTCGACAGCCTCGGCTGGGTCAACTATCGCCTCGGCAACCTGGACGAAGCCGAGCGCCTGCTGCGTCGTGCCTATGCCGAATTCCAGGACCACGAAGTAGCCGCCCACCTCGGCGAGGTGCTCTGGGCGCGCGGCAAGCACCAGCAAGCCCGCAAGCTCTGGAGCGAAGCTCTGAAAAAGCAGCCCGACAGCCAGATCCTGCGCGACACCATCCAGCGCCTGACCGATTCGGAGAAGCCCTGACCCATGCCCCTGTTTCGCTACCTGCTGCCCGCGCTTCTCAGCCTCCTGCTCGCCGGTTGCGCCGGCATCGGCCCGCGCGAATCCGTCGAGGGCGCCGGCAATACGGCGGACTGGCGTCACCACAAGGCCCAGATCGCCAGGATCGATGGCTGGCAGATCAGCGGCAAGATCGGTATTCGCGCCCCGCAGGACTCAGGCAGCGGCACCCTGTTCTGGCTACAACGTCAGGACTACTTCGATATTCGTCTGTCCGGCCCGCTCGGTCGTGGCGCCACCCGCCTGACCGGACGGCCGGATGCCGTGACCCTGGAGATCGCCGGCCAGGGTCGCTATCAGGCCGACTCGCCCGAAGCACTGGTCGAACGCCAGCTGGGCTGGCAGCTGCCGGTTTCCAACCTGCTTTGGTGGGTTCGCGGCCTGCCCGCACCGGACAGCCGCAGCCGCCTGAGCCTGGACGGCGCGAGCCGCCTGGCGCGCCTGGAGCAGGATGGTTGGCAGGTCAACTACCTCGCCTACCGCAACGAGGACGGCTACGCACTGCCCGAGCGCATACGCCTCGAGGGCCGCGACCTGCAGGTCACACTGGTCATAAAGGACTGGCAGCCGCGCCAGTTGGGCCGCTGATGCCGACGCCCCTCACCCTCCCGGCGCCGGCAAAGCTGAACCTGATGTTGCACGTCCTCGGCCGGCGCGAGGACGGCTATCACGAACTGCAGACGCTGTTCCAATTCCTCGACCATGGCGACGAACTGACCTTCGCCAGACGCGAAGATGGCCAGATTCGACTGCTCAGTGACCTGCCGGGCGTCGATCACGAGAGCAACCTGATCGTCCGCGCCGCCCGTCTCCTTCAGCAGCAAGGTGATGATGTACCGGGCGCCGACATCACCCTCGTCAAGCGCCTGCCCATGGGCGGCGGTATCGGTGGCGGCAGCTCCGATGCCGCGACCACCCTGCTCGGCCTGAATCGGCTCTGGAATCTGGGGCTCGACCTGGATCGCCTCGCGCAACTGGGCCTTTCGCTTGGCGCCGACGTGCCGGTCTTCGTACGGGGCCATGCGGCATTCGCCGAAGGGGTCGGCGAGCGCCTGCAGCCCGTTGAGCTGCCGGAGCCGTGGTATCTCGTCGCCGTACCGCAAGTCTCTGTTAGTACAGCAGAAATTTTTTCCGACCCGGAGTTGACACGTAATACCCCGCCAATTACAGTTCGCAGCCTTCTTGCAGGGGGTGGTCATAACGACTGCCAGCCGGTCGTCGAGAAGCGTTACCCCCAGGTGCGTAACGCGTTGAGCCTATTGAACAAATTCGTTCCGGCTCGGATGACTGGCACTGGAGCTTGTGTGTTTGGGAGCTTCCCAAACGAAGGCGAGGCTGATAAAGTCCGCCGCCAACTTCCAGCCACTTTGCCAAGCTTCGTGGCGCGAGGCAGCAACGTTTCGATGCTGCACCGCATGCTCGAGAAATTGGAGCAGGAAGGGGATGCCTAGCATCCGGTTGTACGTTACAGGGGCGTCGCCAAGCGGTAAGGCAGCAGGTTTTGATCCTGCCATGCGTTGGTTCGAATCCAGCCGCCCCTGCCATTAACCCCTTCGGGAAACGTACAGCTGCAGCGCATCCAGTTGACATCACAGGGGCGTCGCCAAGCGGTAAGGCAGCAGGTTTTGATCCTGCCATGCGTTGGTTCGAATCCAGCCGCCCCTGCCATATTCCCGAAGCTGTTCAAGAGCTCGCCTTTTGAACAGCTTTTTATTCATCGGACCCACCCTCAGGCAGGTACTGCGCGTGTCCAAGATGATGGTCTTCACGGGGAACGCCAACCCCGACCTGGCACGGCGCGTCGTGCGTCAGCTGCATATTCCCCTCGGTGATGCCTATGTCGGAAAGTTCTCCGACGGCGAGATCAGCGTAGAGATCAACGAAAACGTTCGCGGCAAGGATGTCTTTCTCATCCAGCCGACCTGCGCGCCGACAAACGATAACCTGATGGAACTGGTGGTCATGGCCGATGCCTTCCGCCGCTCCTCGGCGACTCGCATCACGGCTGTCGTGCCCTACTTCGGTTATGCGCGCCAGGATCGCCGCCCGCGTTCGGCCCGCGTACCGATCAGCGCCAAGGTCGTCGCCGACATGCTCGACGTCGTCGGAGTCAACCGCGTACTGACCGTCGACCTGCACGCCGACCAGATCCAGGGTTTCTTCGACATGCCGGTGGACAACATCTACGGCTCGCCGGTGCTGGTGGACGACATCCAGGCCCAGCGCTTCGAGAATCTGCTGGTGGTCTCGCCCGACATCGGCGGCGTGGTCCGTGCCCGTGCCGTGGCCAAGTCGCTCGGCGTGGATCTGGCAATCATCGACAAGCGTCGACCGAAGGCCAACCAGTCCGAAGTCATGCACATCATCGGTGACGTCGACGGTCGTACCTGCATCCTGGTCGACGACATGGTCGATACCGCCGGCACCCTGTGCCACGCCGCCAAGGCGCTCAAGGAGCACGGGGCGGCAAAGGTCTACGCCTACTGCACCCACCCGATCCTGTCCGGTCGCGCCATCGAAAATATCGAGGGCTCGGTGCTCGACGAACTGGTGGTCACCAACACCATTCCGCTGTCTGCCGCCGCGCAAGCCTGCACCCGCATTCGCCAGCTGGACATCGCGCCAGTGGTGGCCGAAGCGGTCCGCCGCATCAGCAACGCCGAATCGATCAGTGCGATGTTCCGCTGAGGCGGAGCGCGCACCGATGTATGTGCCCCGCATCCGCGGGGCTTTTTGCCCAACAGCCCGCGCGCTGGTCGCAAGCGCCACGGGACCTGTTGTTACTGGAGAACTGAAATGACCGATTTCACCCTGAATGCCCAAGTGCGTTCCGACCTGGGGAAAGGTGCGAGCCGCCGCCTGCGTCGTAACGCCAGCCTGGTTCCCGCCGTGATCTATGGCGGCGACAAGGCCCCGCTGTCCATCAGCATCCTCGCCAAAGAGCTGGCCAAGCTGCTGGAAAACGAAGCGTCGTTCAGCCACGTGCTGAGCCTGAACGTCGACGGCCAGAACGAGTCCGTGCTGATCAAGGCACTGCAGCGTCATCCGGCCAAGAGCTTCGTCCTGCACGCCGACTTCGTTCGCGTCGTTGCCGGCCAGAAGCTGACCGCTACCGTTCCGCTGCACTTCATCAACCAGGAAAGCTCCGTGGGCGTGAAGCAGCAGGGTGGCGAAATCCTGCACAACATCAACGAAGTGGAAGTGTCCTGCCTGCCGCAGGATCTGCCTGAGTTCATCGAAGTCGACATGGCCAACGTCGAAGTCGGCCAGGTCCTGCACATGACCGATCTCAAGCTGCCGAAGGGTGTCGAGCTGGTTTCCCTGGCCCACGGCAGCGACCTGCCGGTTGCCAACGTTCATGCTCCGCGCGTGAACAAGGATGACACCAAGGAAGAAGGCGCTGCCGAGTAATCTCGCGCACGCCTGAGGAAGGGCCCCTGTCGTGACTGCCGTGAAACTGATCGTCGGCCTGGGTAATCCAGGCCCTGAATACGACCAGACCCGGCATAACGCGGGGGCCCTTTTCGTTGAGCGCCTGGCGGCCCGCGAGGGCGTGCACCTGGGTGCCGACAAGAAGTACTTCGGCCTGGTCGGCAAGTTCAGCCACCGCGGCGAAGACATTCGCCTGCTGATTCCCACCACCTACATGAACCGCAGCGGTCAGGCGGTGGCGGCATTGGCTGGCTTCTACCGTATTCCTCCCGAGTCCATCCTGGTCGCCCACGATGAACTCGACATGCCCCCCGGCGTTGCCAAGCTCAAGCTCGGTGGCGGCCATGGCGGGCACAACGGGCTACGCGACATCATCGCCAAGCTCGGCAACCAGAACGGCTTTTACCGCCTGCGCCTGGGCATCGGCCACCCCGGCCACGCCAGCCTGGTCAGCGGTTACGTGCTCGGTCGCGCGCCGCAGGCCGAGCGCGAAAAGCTCGACGCCAGCATCGATTTCGCGCTGGACATCGTGCCGGAAATCCTGGCCGGCGACTGGACGCGCGCCATGCAGCGCCTGCACAGCCAGAAGGCCTGAACCTAACTCCGAGGCAAGATCACCATGGGATTCAACTGCGGCATCGTCGGTCTGCCCAACGTCGGCAAATCCACCCTGTTCAACGCGCTGACCAAGTCCGGCATCGCAGCGGAGAACTTTCCGTTCTGCACCATCGAGCCGAACAGCGGCATCGTGCCGATGCCCGATCCACGCCTCGACGCGCTGGCCGCCATCGTCAAGCCGGAGCGGGTAATCCCGACCACCATGGAGTTCGTCGATATCGCCGGCCTGGTCGCCGGTGCCTCCAAGGGTGAAGGCCTGGGCAACAAGTTCCTCGCCAACATCCGCGAGACCGACGCCATTGCCCACGTGGTGCGCTGCTTCGAAGACGAGAACGTCATCCACGTCGCCAACAGCGTCGACCCCAAGCGCGACATCGAGATCATCGACCTCGAACTGATCATGGCTGACCTCGACAGCTGCGAGAAGCAGCTGCAGCGCGTCGCCCGCACCGCCAAGGGCGGCGACAAGGAAGCAGTGGCGCAGAAGGCGCTGCTGGAAAAGCTGATCCCGCACCTGACCGAGGGCAAGCCGGCCCGCTCCCTGCTGAAGAACTTCAGCGACGAAGAGAAGCGCCTGGCCAAGTCCTTCCACCTGCTGACCACCAAGCCGGTGATGTACATCGCCAACGTCGCCGAGGACGGCTTCGAGAACAACCCGCACCTGGACGTGGTCAACGCCATCGCCGAGGAAGAAGGCGCCATCGTCGTGCCGGTGTGCAACAAGATCGAGGCCGAGATCGCCGAACTGGACGATCTGGAAGAGATGCAGATGTTCCTCGAGACCATGGGCATGGACGAGCCGGGCCTGAACCGCGTGATCCGTGCCGGTTACGAGCTGCTCAACCTGCAGACGTACTTCACCGCCGGGGTCAAGGAAGTCCGCGCCTGGACCGTCAAGGTCGGCGCCACGGCTCCGCAGGCCGCCGCCGTGATCCACACCGACTTCGAGAAAGGCTTCATCCGCGCCGAAGTCATCGCCTATGACGACTTCATCGCCTACAAGGGCGAAGCCGGCGCCAAGGAAGCGGGCAAATGGCGCCTGGAAGGCAAGGAGTACATCGTCAAGGACGGCGACGTGATGCATTTCCGCTTCAACGTCTGACCCAAACAAGCCATTTCTCAGGATTTCACAAGATTACTTTGAAGCCCTGAAGCAGCGACAGAACCCCGGAAAATCCGGGGTTCTTCGTTTCCATGGGTTGCATGAGATCGCCCGGCCTTGCCCGCGGAAAGTGACTACGTAGGTGTATACGAAAATTAGACCTAGCAAAATAAGGTGTATATGATCCATCCATCACCCCTTCTTGCCGACCCCGTGACACCATGCTTACAGATGCTCACTGCCGTGCTGCCAAACCGAAGGAGCAGCTCTACCGCCTGAATGACCTTCGCGGCCTTTACCTTGAAGTGAAGCCCAATGGGGTGAAGGCTTGGCGCTACCGCTTCAAGCTGGGCGGCAAGGGGTCGTGGTTCGCGCTGGGCGACTACCCTGCCGTCAGCCTTGCCGAAGCGCGGGACAAGTGCGAGGAAGCGCGGAAGCTGGTCAAGCAGGGCATCAACCCCGTCCAGCACCGGCAGCTTGAGCGCCTCAAGCGCGAAGAGGATTCCGCCAATACCTTCGAGACCGTCGCCAAAGAGTGGCTGGCTCTGCGGGACTGGGAGGACATCACCAAGAAACGCCGCCTGGACATGCTGGAGCGGGTGGTCTTCCCCAGCATCGGCAAGCTCCCGGTGCGCGACATCACCCCTGCGCACGTTCTCGACATCCTTACCAAGACCGTGAAACGCGGTGCGCCGACTGTCGCTGCGGAAGCCAAGCGCACCATGTCCGGTGTCTTCGAGCTGGCAGTTGCCACCTTGCGGGCAGACAACGATCCCGTCTGGCCCGTCCGCAAGGCTTTGCCCGCCAACAAGACGCAACACAAGACGGCACTGACCACCGCGCAGATCGGCAAGCTGCTCAACGACTTCGACAACCACCGTTGCGGCTATCAGGTCAATTTCTGCATCCAGTTGATGTGGTGGACACTGGCGCGTCCCAGCGAAGCGGCAGAAGCGGAATGGGCTGAATTCGATCTCGATGCCGCGCTTTGGACGATCCCAGCCCGGCGCATGAAAGCCCGCCGTGAACATGTAGTGCCGTTGCCAACGCAGGCCGTAGAGATGTTGCGCCGCCTGCACGCCATCAGCGGTGATCGGACGCACCTATTTCCCGGCAGGGATGACCGCAACAGGCCGATGTCGGTGCATTCGATCCGGCAGGCGCTCAAGGTGCTGGGCTGGAGCGGCACCTACAGCCCGCACGGCACCAGATCCACGGGCAGCACCCGGCTGAATGAAATAGGCTATCGCGCCGACGCCATCGAAGCGCAGCTTGCCCATGCGGAACCCAACTCGGTACGCCGCACCTATAACCATGCCACCTACCTCGAAGAGCGGCGAGACATGATGCAGGCATGGGCAGACAAGCTCGAAATCTGGAAGCGGGAGAGCACAGGTGAAGTCAGTAGAACACAGTGAATACCTGCCGGACACGGAGGCAGGACGCTCACTATTCAGAGAGCGCCTGATTGCAAAAATTCAGCAACATCGCGATTTCAAGGCGCTGCCACAAGAAACTCAGTCGAGCTTCTTTGAGGAATTAGCTGAACTCACCCTCTTCGGCACCAACAACTGTTCGGTGGAGACACATAGCCCTAGGATACGCAAGCTCGAAAAACTGGCCGATAGTTATCGCCGGGTTGCCAATAGCATTGCACTGCTTTCGGAAATAGATGAACTGCTGCTCGATGATGCCTTTCAACACAGCATGCCTTTGCAACAGCAAAAGAAACTGATGCGACAGCTGGCTGCTGATATTAATGGCCTGATAGGCGCTATGCGTCAGACGCCCGCTGGCACATCTGAGCGGTTTTTGCTACGACTGCAGGGCGCGATCTTTCTGAAGAAATTGGAAAAGCTGGGAGTCGCCTGCAAGATCAACAATGATTTTCAGAAAATCGACCAAGATGATGTGTCGCACCGCGAGGAAAGCGAGGGCGTGCAACACTTTCTGCCGGATCTTTCGCAAAGTATGACTCTTGCCATGCTCTGTACCATGCTGACTATCCTCAACAATGGCCAGGTCGTTGAATGGAGCCATTGCCGAAGGCTACTAAAGGAAGGCAAAAAAGCGCTTGCTTTTGAACGTCGACTCGCTGAATCACTACCAAGATCAGACGAGTTATTAGTGTTAAAAAACCAAATTCTCCAACATGGCCAATGATGCTAAAAGCTGGAAATTAGTATTGCCGTATTAGTCTCAAAAGACGATGAGAGTTTTCGCTCAGCAAAATTGCTGCTTCCTGGGTGGAAATGCCCCATGCTTGTCCTAGGTGCCTAGCTGTGAGGTCTGCGCTCCAGGGTGGAACTGGCTTGTCATCGACCTGTGCAAACGGGCCGTCACTTTCGGGAACAACAAAGTGCCGCGGTAGCTTCGCCGCCAAAGCCCGGCCACTACTCGATGCAAATGCCGCCGGCCCGATGCTGAACCAGCAGCCACGCTCTTCCGCAGCTCGCAGCTCCTTCACCGTCCCTGTGAACCAGTGCATTACTGCGGTTCCAAATCTGGCATGTCGATCCAAAACAGCCAGTACGTCATTTACAGCTTGGCGTGAATGAATGCTGAGCACACGACCGCCCAGTGCCGAGCTACGTTCAATGATGGCCTCAAATAGGCCGCGCTGAACATCGTAGCTCTTGCGGTAGCGAGACGAGCCATCAAGGCCCACTTCGCCAACGGCTGTGACATCGCCCATTTGCGTCAACAGAAGGTCGAGCTCGCCGGCACGCTCGTGCGCAATCTCTGGATGAAGTCCTGGGGTGACGAGTACATTCGCTGCGCCGGTAAGCACACGCGCAGTCGCAACAAAGGCCTTTGGGCTGGTAGTCACCAGCCATGTGAATTCATTCTTTTGCGCAGCTTCCTTGAATACCTCGCGAGCGTTCGGATAGAGGTCAAGGTGGCAGTGGAAATCCATCACAGTACGCCATCCCTCTGTAGCAAGGCTTCAAGCTCATTCAGGCCATTAGCAAGTACGTTCCTGTATGCCAATCTGGCAGCGGGCTCGGCAAATGCCAGAGAGGCCCCCAGGAATCGGTCCAAGCCCTTCTGCCGGGCCGTGAGTACGGCAAGGGCTGCAGCCATCGCGTCATCAGGTCCGCTAGTCTTGTTCGCGTCGGCCAACGAGCGGTGTACGTACTCGGTTGTATCGCGGGCAGGGTCCCAGGCGATAAAAGCGGCTTTGCGAATCATGCAAGGAACACACCGGCCGCAGTGCTTTCGGTTGTAGGTGCGAAAACGGCCGCAACTCGTGGAGTCCGCCGCCAACTGCTGAAGCAGAGGCTGGTTGAGACACTCGTTGAGCATCTGGCCTTTGGTTTTGAACTGATAGGGAAGTTCAAGCCGAACAGGCACATCCAATCCGTCCAACACGCTCTGCAACATTGCGATGAACTGCGGGTGCGTGGTCCGGGTGCTCAAACTAGAGACGCGTCCTGGCACCAAAGGCGGATTGATGCAAATGAATCCATTTTCTGGAACAAACACCTGGACAGGATCGGCGGCAACCCGCGAGGCAGCCAGCACCGCGAACGCGTAAAAGGCCAGAGACCGAGCGCGCGTTGAAGTCTCACGTTGGCCGCTAAAGCTGATCCCATGGCTCCATTGCCAGTGAGACCCCACACCGCCAAGCTGCGCTGCGTAATTCCTCTGACGCTGAGAATCCTCATGGGCCAGCTGCGACACAAACATCGGGCGGCGACCTTGTGCAACGAGGTCTATCCCCCCGATGAGGCTATCGAGGCCGCCTGATAGCAGGGACACGCAGTCGTGCGCAGTCGCGACGGGCCTGCCATCCGGTGGCGCTGCTCCGCCAGCTACGAAATGGAGCTTCCAGTAGTCGCCAGTGAGAACCTTGAGAAGTGCTTCAAGTTGTTCTTGGAAAGGCAGCCAGCGCAGTGGCTCATGCAGGCCGACAGTGAGCTCAATCACGCGCGTCCAGCCATCCGCACTCGTGCTTCGAAGACAGGCCAAGTCGGCGGCGCAAACTGCTAGGCAGAACTGAACGAAGTCCCAGACCTGAGCGCTCGGTGCGAACCCGCGCCGCTTCAACGAACCTCGCCATCCTTTCGCGATGGTGCCAACCCCAGGGCGTCGGGCGCTCTTGAAGTAGGTAAATGCGAGTTCTCCAGCATCGAGGTGCGCAGGCAAGAAGTCAGGTGTTGTACATAGAACTTTCATTCGACAAATACCTCAAGGGTTGAGGCCAAGACTTCACTGGCAAGTCGTTGATGGTCAATCCCGCGTGGTCCTTGTCGGTCAAGAACCACCTTGACTTGCGCGTTGACATATTCCTTGATGTCGTTCCGATACAGCTGGATTTGCCGCGTGTCGAACTTAAGCTTCTCGTATGTTTGACCCAGTTGCAGGTCAACGCGATTACATAGGTCGTTGGCGACGATGTAGCCGATGAGGTCGCCGATTTGTGCATCTGTCAGATTGAAGATGTCGACTTCAGGGGCTACCTCATACAGCTGACCAAGCGCTTCTGCCGCAGCGTTCCGAATGGATTCTTCGTCGACACTTCCTGTGTTCGGAAGAACTTCTTTGACCACCTCCAGGACGAGGTCGTTTGCTGAAAGGTTCTGGGCGCGAACCCGATGGACCCAGTCGACAACTCGTGGGTCCGTGGCATCCCGTGCGGACGCAAGAAATTGCCCCAGTTGGCCGGCCCCCTGAGCCGTCGCTCTCATGGTGGCCGCTGCTCGTCGCGGGCCGCCCATTCCCTTGCTGACCATGCTCTTGGTCGCACTGCGCAAAGCTTCGCGCCCCCCGCCACCAAGGAATGCCGACATGCCAGAACGTGCGGGTGCAAAACGGCGATCAGGTGCTAGTGCAGGCCCGGTCACATCACCTTCTTCACCGCCAGCCGCGTCGCCCTGCCCGTCAGCGTTGGCGTCGTTGGCATCAGCTGTAGGAGGGCCTTCGCCATCACCAGGCGCAGGACTGTCTCCGCCATTGCCGCCTTCGGGCGGCGACAGCCACTCAGGATCAAATGGGGAGCGGGAGCCACCACCTTTGCTTGATGTTGACGTTCCCATCAGCGCGCTCCTTTCCTGGCTTGTTCAATGGCTTGCTTGACCGGTCTGGAAGCATCACCGGAGGCATGCCACTGATCGAGCACAGGGCGAGCCCACGTCTGCTCATAAAGGAGAGGGACGAGCCCTGGACCGACCTCCTTGATGGGCGCCTGGGCCAGCAACGCGGCGGCCTTTGCACCAAGGTCAGGAAAGATCTTGGAGATTTCCAGCAATGGCACAACATCTTCGGTTTGTCGCCAGTTTCGCTTTGGTGACTTCAGCTGCCACACCTTGGCCATTACCGCGTCAGCCTGACTCATTCCAGCTGCTCGAATTGCCTGTGTCAGCGGCTCATTTGCGCTGGTCGCAACCATCAGCGCATCCCGCAAAGCACGGCCTTCGGTCGTCAAGCTGTCGTCACCGAAGTCCCGCATCGCGGAGTCCCTGCTCAGGTGGAGCAATGGGCGCAGGTCCATTTCGCCGAGCGCAGGCGCAAGCCCAAGCCACTCCCTATGGAAGAACTCATCCTTGAAGGGCTCAGGCAAGGCTCCACCTTCTCGGGCGGCCTGTTCAGCCAGTCGAATGGCATCAACACGTCCTTCCGTCGCGGAAGTGACCCGGCCTGCAAGTGCGTTTGCCAAGGCTTCGTCGCAGCGCTCCAACAGGTGCCATTTGGCCAAAGCCTTGAGGTCCAATTCAATCCCCTGAGGCTTGGCCAAGGCTGACCGGAGAAAGACAGTGTTGAGGAACCGCTTCATCAGGCGCGGATTGGCGTTTACCTTGCTCGAACTCGTGAGCAGCGGTGCCAACCCCTCGGCCAATTCCATCAGCTCGACCAAGTGAGCGTTCTGAGGGTTGATGAGGCCCTTCAAAAATTCCAGCGTCACCGCATCACCGCGCCAACTGGTCTTGAGGCGTTCAGCGACGGCCTGAACCGCGCGAGTGAACTGACCATCGACGAACTGGCCGTCAGCAACGGCCCGCTCCAGCAGCAACAACGCCAGGTAGGCCTTTGCCTCGTTCACCCCTAGCCTTGGCACATGCAGCGGGACCTGGATAAGCTTGTCGAAGTAGTTCGTCGCAACCTCATCGCTGATGCCCGTCCCCGCAAAGTGCACTCGCACAGCACCTCGGATGAACTCGTTGTCGGCAGCGACAACAAACGCACTGCGTTTCAGGAACAGCAGCAGGCGAATGGACTCAAGTGTCGAAATGGCCGTCTGCGGGAGACAACGATCAAGGTCGTCCACGAACACGACAAGGGTAATCTTCAGCTCCTCCAGAAGCTCCTCAAGTGCGTCTCGAAATGCCTGAATTTCGCCTGGTAGAGAGACCGGCTCGGCAGGCTTCAGTACCCCCCAATCCTCATCCTTCTCGGCCCGGTCGTCGCCAGCCTCTCCCTGTTCGTCGCTCAAGCCAAACTTTGCGAGCGCACGTCCAATCAAGCCAATCGGAATGCCTGTGGCGATCGTTGCCGCCGCTTCGCCCCCGAGTTGAACAACTCGCAACAGATTGATGCGCTGAAGAAGCCTTTTGGCTTTCTTCACCAGTCCCTCGTCAGCGGCAGCTCGGCGCAACACTTCATCACCGACCATTTGAAGAAGAGCACTACGTGCGCCCTCAAAGTCCTGATACAGCCAAGGATTGAAGGTGACCACCACGTACGTATTCTTGTCGGGATCTGCGTCGACGTTCAGCCGTGACGCGACCATGCGTACCAATGAGGATTTCCCAACGCCCCAGCCGCCGGATACGCCAATAGAAATGGGCTGGCCGTTGGCCTGCTGCAGAAGCTTTGCGCAGGCATCCGCAACGACGCCGAAGTTCAAGTAGTCCGTGGTTGTTTCGTTGTCATGCCACATGTTCTCCTCCCTGATAATCGAGTGCTTATAGTTGCCCGCCTACACCCTTGAACTTCTCAACAAAGGCAGCGATCTTCTGGAAGACAGTCTGCTTCTTGGTCAGGAATTGCGGGTTCAATGGGCTCATCTTAGGCAGAACCGCATTGAGCTCCGTGCCATTCTCGGTGGCGAACTCGCGCTTCAGTGAGTTGGTGATATAGCGTTTGGCGGCTTCTGCGTTCAGGCCCTCGTCGCTAATCAGCTCTGCAGCCTCTCGCTGCTGTTCCGCTTGAGCGAAAGTGAAGAAGGCCTCAATTACGCTGGCCTTGTCGCCGATCTGGTCCAAATCGGTCTGGTTGATGAAGTCCACCACCAGACTTTCTTTCGCGCGGTTGCCCAGGCTGGCGCGAATCACACGCCGCACTTCATCCACCAGCTCAGACTTGCTTTTGGTCTTCTTGTTGTGCTCGAAAATCAGTTCCAGGATGTAGTCCAGGTTGATTTCCTGAGACTTCAATAGGTCCACCTCAAAGACCACGTCATCCCAGTCGATGGTGGATTTGTCTTTCTCGTCCCCTGCCTTCTGGCGGCGTAGCCAGTCACGTACGTCGTTGTAGGTCGAGCGGTAGTCCTGAATTTTCCGCTCTGGCGGGAGCTTGATCGCTTGCAGTGCGGTCAGATCTTCATCGTTCAAGTAATGCTTGGCCTTGAACGCTTCTACTGCGGCGGGGTCCGTCAGATCGACGCTCTGCAACGCCTTCAGACTGGCAAATTCGTCATAGTTCTGCAGCACGTTCTCGACGCGCAGATACTCGCCGAACAGTTTGACGAAGGCCTTCTTGTCCGCCTCCTTCTCAATGGCAGCAGGGTCGGGGAAGCGTTCTTCCAGTTCCCGCACCACATCCATGAAGCCCCGGCGCGCCTCTCCGGTGGCCGCATCGGTGAAGCCTTCCATGTACTCCTTGTAGCTCTTCTCCAGCACCACATTCCTGGTGTTCTTGTCACCAAACAGGGTGATGGCATCGATGGTCGCCTGCTCCAGGTCGCGGAAGGTGACGATGTTGCCGAAGGTCTTGGTGGCGTCATAAATGCGGTTGGTGCGCGAATAGGCCTGCATCAGCCCGTGGTAGCGCAGGTTCTTGTCGACAAACAAGGTGTTCAGCGTGGGCGCATCAAAACCGGTCAGGAACATGCCGACCACAATCAGCAGATCGACATCCTGTTCTTTGACGCGCTTGGCCAGGTCGCGGTAATAGTTCTGGAAGCCATTGCTGTCCACACTGAAGTTGGTCTTGAACAGCGCGTTGTAGTCGGCGATGGCCGCGCTCAGGAACTCCTTGGCGCTGCTGTTCATGGCCGACACATCAAAGCTCTCGTCCTGGATATCGCCAATCGCATCCTGCTCCTCGTTGGCAGCAAACGAGAAGATGGTGGCCACCTTCAGCGGCTTGTCGCTGTTCTTCTGCAACTCCCGGAAGCACTCGTAATACAGCTTGGCCGCATCCACGCTGCTGACGGCGAACATGGCATTGAAGCCCTTGTTGCCCGGTTGCAGGCGGTGGGTCTTCTGCCGGAAGTTGTTCAGGATGTACTGGGTGATCTCGCGGATGCGATCCGGGTGCAGCAGGGCTTGCCGGTTCTCCGCCGCACTCAGCTTCTTCTCGTCCTGTTCGGTCTCGATGGCCTTGAATTGCGGGCGCACATCGTTGTAGTCCACCTTGAACTTGAGCACCTTTTCGTCGCGGATCGCATCGGTGATCACGTACGCGTGCAGCTCACGGCCAAACACGCTGGCCGTGGTTTCGGCGCCCAGTGCGTTCTGCGGGAAAATGGGCGTGCCGGTGAAACCAAACTGGTAGAACCTCTTGAACTTTTTCTTCAGGTTCTTCTGGGCCTCGCCAAACTGGCTGCGGTGGCACTCATCGAAGATGAACACCACCTGCTTGCCGTAAATGGGCAAGTCGGCCTCGCTCTTCATCAGGTTGTTGAGCTTCTGGATGGTGGTAACAACGATCTTGTTGTCGTCCTTGTCCAGGTTGCGCTTCAGGCCCGCCGTGCTGTCCGAGCCGTTGACGCTGTCCGGCGAGAAACGCTGGTATTCCTTCATGGTCTGGTAGTCCAGATCCTTGCGGTCCACCACGAAGAACACCTTATCGATGAAGTCCAGCTCCGTGGCCAGGCGCGCTGCCTTGAAGCTGGTCAAGGTCTTGCCGCTGCCGGTGGTGTGCCAGATATAGCCGCCGCTTTCCGTGTTGCTCCAGTTCCTGGCCTGATAGCTGCTCCTGATCTTCCACAGAATGCGTTCCGTGGCGGCGATCTGATAAGGCCGCATTACCAGCAGCGTATTGCTGACATCGAACACCGAGTAATGCAGCAGCACATTGAGCAAGGTGTGCTTCTGGAAGAAGGTGGCCGTGAAGTCCTTCAGGTCCTTGATCAGCGTGTTGTCCGCCTTCGCCCAGTTCATGGTGAAGTCGAAACTGTTCTTGTTGCGTTGCGTGGTATTGGCAAAGTAACGGGTGTCGGTGCCGTTGGAGATCACGAACAGCTGCAGATACCTGAACAAGGAATGTTCGCTGTTGAAGCTCTCCTTGCTGTAGCGATGCACCTGGTTGAAGGCTTCCCGGATCGCCACGCCGCGCTTCTTCAGCTCCACCTGCACCAGCGGCAGACCATTGACCAGAATCGTCACGTCATAGCGGTTGGCATGACTGCCCGTCTGCTCGAACTGCTTGATCACCTGCACCTTGTTGCGGGCGATGTTCTTCTTGTCCAGCAGGTAAATGTTCTGGATGCGCCCATCGTCAAAGATAAAGTCGTGGATGTAGTCGTCGTGAACCTTGCGGGTCTTTTCAACGATGCCCTCGCTGGGCTTGTCCAGCCAGGTTTCCACAAAGCGCAACCATTCGCCCTCGGTGAACTGAACGGCGTTGAGTGCCTGCAGCTGCACGCGCACGTTGGCCAGCAAGGCTTCGGGCGTCTTGATGGACGAGGCGAACTCGTATCCCTGATTGACCAGATCCTGGATCAGTTCGCGCTCCAGGTCGCTTTCGCTCTGGTAGCCCTCGGCAACCTTCCATTCCCGCTCGTATTTGTCCAGAACAATGAAATTCCGGGACTCGGCGATGGTCTTGTAGTCACTCATTCTTCGGCGCCCTTCCTTTGCAGCAGCTTTTTCACGGTGCGATCGAAATCAGATTCGATGCGATACTGCATTCGGCAAAAATGTCGGTGATCTGCTGATAAATCCGCCGCTCGCTGGGACGGATCGAACGCACCCGCTCCAGCAGTTCGCGGAAATAGTCCTTGCCAAAGTAACGGCCATTCTTCAGCCGCTCATCATCCATGGCAAAACCCTTGATGATGTATTCCTTGATCAAGGCCGTAGCCCAGATGCGGAACTGCGTTGCCTGCGCCGAATTGACACGGTAGCCCACCGAGATCACCGCATCGAGGTTGTAGTACTGGGTCTGGTACTTTTTGCCGTCTCCGGCAGTTGTTTCCAAAATGGAAATAACTGAATCCGGGTTTAGCTCATTGCTTTCAAAGATGTTTTTCAGGTGCTTGGATATGGCGGGGACACCTACGCCAAACAACTCCGCCATGCGCTTCTGGGTCAGCCAAATGGTCTCGTCGGCGAGCAGAACCTCCACCTTGATCGCGCCATTCGGCGCGGTGTAGAGCAGGAATTCCGTGGTTTGGTCGCGCAGTGTGAGCGGGTGTCTTGGCATGGGGCGTATCCCTTTACGCACTGGCGGCTGAAGCGGTTTCTGGTTTGGGAAAGTTGAACAGCAAGTCGCGGTAATACGCGTATTGCTTCTGGCGCAACTCGATTTCGCGCGGCAAGCCTTCGGTGATGGAGTTGGTTAGCGTATCGAATTTGTCGAGGATGGCGACGATGCGAGCTTGTTCGGTTAGTAATGGAACAGGCACCTCATATGACTCGAACTCTTTCACGCGCACATGAGGAACACCTGCTCCTTTCTTCATGGCGTGAATGTGCTCCTGTTTATTTTGGAGCACGTGATAAACAAACTTTGGCATGAGGATGTTCACGTTCGGATGAACGCTAAAGGCATCGGTCAGAAATATAGGCTGATTCCAAAAGCTCACATAACCCGCATAGGCGCCTGATCTAGCAATGACGATGGTTTCACCTTCCCTGTTACTTTCTCCGTGGAAGTATGTCGACGTCGGTCCGTTTGCAACCACCGGTATTTCACCCGGTGTTGTTTGCTTCTGTGTAATTGCCGTACCTCGGCGAAACTCCGCCACCTCTCCCAACGTCTTCCATTCCACTTCCCCTTCCTCAAAACTCAACAACTTGTCGCGATAGTAGTTGTACTGTTTTTTGCGGGCGGTCAGCTCGGCGGTCAGCTCGGCGGTCAGCTCGGTGAAGCTGTCCAGTATGCGAACGATTTCGGCCTGGATTTCAAGCGATTTTTTGGGGTTATCCGGGCAGGGGATGGGGATTTCGAACCTATCAGTATCTGGCGTTGCAATCTGCGGCATTTGCATTTTGCTGCCGATGTTCTGGAAGTGCGGTTCGTTTAGCTTGAGGAAGTAATAAACATACTTAATGTTGATCGCTTTCCCTCTAGCGTTGTAAGACCACATCTCATTTTTGTGTGAGAACGGCTGATCGCAATACTCGAATTCGATCACGCCGCGAGACTTAACAATGATTGAAGGCTCTCGGTTTACGTCCTTTTCTGGGATATCTCCGAAGTCTACAAATGCTACCGTCTTTCCGCCGGCAAATACCTTGACTGGTGCTCCGTCTTTGTGGAGCTCCCTCATCTGACCTGCAGTGATCTTTGTGCCCTTGGTGCGAACAAGCACTTCCCCCAGCGCCTTCCACTCCACCGCAACGCCATCCAGCAGCGTCTCCAGATAGTTCTTGCCGCTCATGCCTCCAACTCCCCGCCTTCAATCTCCGCCACAATGGCATCAATGTCCTTGCGCAGCTGATCGATCCTGGCAACCGTGGTTTTCAGTTCGGCGTTGAGCTGGGCGATGTCCACCACTTCTCGGTTGTCCTTGGCCTCGACATAGCTGCTGACCGACAGGTTGTAGTCGTTGGCCGCCACCTGCTCGAACGGCACGGACCGGGCAAAGTGATCGACGTTGGCCTTGCTGTCGAACACGGCCATGATTTGTTCGATATGCTCATCCAGCAGCAGGTTGTTATTGGTGCCCTTCTTGAACAAGTCGCTGGCGTCGATGAACTGGATGTCGGTATCGGTCTTGTGCTTGGACAGCACCAGGATATTCACCGCGATGGTGGTGCCGTAGAACAGGTTGGGCGCCAGCGATATCACGGTTTCGACGTAGTTGTTATCCACCAGATACTGGCGGATTTTCTGCTCGGCACCGCCCCGGTAAAAGATGCCGGGGAAGCAGACGATAGCAGCGCGCCCCTTGCTGGAAAGGTAGCTGAGCGCGTGCAGCACAAAGGCAAAGTCGGCCTTGGACTTGGGCGCAAGCACACCGGCCGGGGCGAAGCGTTCGTCGTTGATCAGTGTCGGGTCGTCGCTGCCGATCCACTTCACCGAATACGGCGGGTTGGAGACGATGGCGTCAAAGGGTTTTTCGTCGCCGAAGTGCGGTTCGGTCAGGGTGTTGCCGAGCTGGATGTTGAATTTGTCGTAGTTGATGTTGTGCAGGAACATGTTCATCCGCGCCAGGTTGTACGTGGTGTGGTTGATTTCCTGCCCAAAGAAGCCGTCTTCGATGATGTGTTCGTCAAACTGCTTCTTGGCTTGCAAGAGCAGCGAGCCGGAACCGCAGGCCGGGTCGTAGATCTTGTTGATACTGGTTTGCCCGTGCATCGCCAACCGGGCAATCAGCTTGGAGACCTGCTGCGGGGTGAAGAACTCGCCGCCGGATTTCCCCGCATTGGCCGCGTAGTTGGAAATCAGGAACTCGTAGGCGTCGCCGAACAGGTCGATGTGGCTGGCGTCGAAGCCGCCGAAATCCAGTTCCGCCACCCGTTTGAGCACCTTGGCCAAGCGCTCGTTCTTGTCTTTGACGGTATTGCCCAGGCGGTTGCTGGTGGTGTCGAAATCAGCAAACAAGCCTTTGATGTCATGCTCGGAGGGATAGCCGCTGGCCGACGCTTCGATGGCCTTGAAGATGTTGGCCAGGTCCGTGTTCAGGCTTTCGTTGGTGTTGGCATTGGCCGCAACGTTGACGAAGAGCTGGCTGGGGTAGATGAAATAGCCCTTGGTCTTGATGGCGTCATCCTTGGCGGCCGCGATCCTCGGATCATCGTCCGCCATGGCGGCGTAATTGACAGCAGGGTCACCGCCGGTGATGTAGTCGGTGAAGTTCTCACTGATGAAGCGATAGAACAGGGTGCCCAGCACGTATTGCTTGAAGTCCCAACCATCGACGGCACCGCGCACGTCATTGGCGATATCCCAGATCTTGCGCTGCAGCGCGGCGCGTTGTTCGTTGCTTGTCATTTTTAAAATCCAGTTTCGATTCGTTGAGCCCTGCTCAGGCGGGATGCTTGAGCAGGAGGAAATGGGTTGTTGCGGCTATTGGGCCGCGTTCTATCTCCCGGCTTTCTTCGCCTTGGATCGATAGAAATCCTTGCGTCTTCAGGTGGTTGCCGACGTATCGCCCAGCATCTATCACCCATCTATCGACGATAAAACTCAGTTTGTCCGATAGGCTGCTCATGTCACCGCCCAGTACCGCCGCCAGCGGTTGCGGCCTTCAAAGCGGACTTCCCCGCGCTTGATCAATTCTTCCAGCGCACGCTTGACCTGCTTGGGATGGATTTCGCCGCCAACGCGCTGGTGAATGTCGCTGATGGCCGACCTGGGGTAGCGTTGCAGGTCTTCCAACACCAGTGCGGCCAGGCGATGCGGCTCGATGCGCTTGAGAGTGGTCCCGCCGGTGAACTGGAGACTGCGCAGCAGGCCTGGATCAACAAAGTAACGCGTGGCCTGGGTACGCCCAGCGCTTTGCACCAGTTGCCAGTCCAGCAGGCGCTTGAGCCAGGGTTGCAATGCTTCAACCGATGGCAGCTCAAGCGACGTTGCCAGCTCGCGTGCCGTCAGCGCATCGTGCTGCGCTAACAGGCTCAATGCGATCCGCTCGCGCTGCGTGAGCTGATAGGTCTGGTCTGCTTTCGCGATGAAGTCGATGACCTCGGGCTTGAGGATGCGGCGCCGCACCGTCACCTGCACGCGGTCGTGGGTCTCGATCAATTCGGGAGCCGGGCGACCTTGCGAGAGCAGAACCTCGTAGATCTTGTCGAAGCCGCTGCCTTCCCGCTCCATCAGCTTCAAGTCATGGAACAGCCGTGCCAGGTGTTCATTACGGCGTACCGTGGTGTGGAGGATGTTCCGCGGCGAGACGCCCAGCGGCAAAGGTCCGGGGTTGACCACTTCCAGCCGGTCCGAATGTAGGTTCAGGAAGATGTCGCCGCGCTGGGTGTAGGGGCGGTGTACCAACGCGTTGACCAATAGTTCGCGCACCACGATCTCATCGAAAGCGGGCACATTCTGACGGTACAGGCCATCAGGAAGCTCGTAGCGCTCGCGGAAGTCAGGCACCTCCTGCCAGACCGCTTCGATCAATTCCATCGGGCTTTGCGTGTGGTCGTCCCAGACCAGCTTGTTGACCTTCTGTCCGTGCTCGTCGTACTTGATGAACTGGATGACCGGAGCGGTGGTCAGTTGAGCACGATGATGCTGGCGACCGAGACTGAGCACGCCCAGATTGGTGAGGTTCGGCCCTTGTGCGAGCTGATAGTGATCGAGCAACTCATCGTCAGACTTCTCTTTCACGGACGGCTTGACGCGATCCGATGCGCGCAAGGCTGCGAGCAGCCTGTCGCGTTTGGCGACATCAATCTCGGTACGTGGAACATGCAGGGTGGTTTGCGTTTCCCACGGCAAGGCGGAACGCTCGCTGGCCAGGCGCATCACGTCATCGCCCGTCACGGGCTTGCTTTGATCGGCCACGCGCAGGAAGTAGCGGCCGTCCGTGGTGGACGCAACGGCCATGGCGCGCGGAATTCGCAATTCGATGTATTGGCCACCATTTGGGGCGGTAGTGATATCCGGCAGCACCGTCACGTTGACGGTGCGCTCTGCCAGCTTGCGGCGCAATGTGTCAGGCAGGTCTGGAGGGACACGCTGATCGGCGGGAGGCTCGCTCTGGCCATCCTCGATCCCCAGCAGTAGGCGGCCACCGGTTGCATTGGCAAAGGCAATGCAATCCTTAGCAATTTCGTTCCAGTCCGCCGTCTTGCCAGTCACGGCCCGCAAGGACTTTTGGTCAAGGAGTTGCCCTTCCAAGCTCACGCGTCACCTTCCCCTGCTGGATTCATTTTTGTTCGCTCCCATCGCCCGATTCTTCATCGGCACCTCCCGCTCGTACCCACTCATCCACTTCCGAGAGCTGGAACTTCCACAGCCGCCCTACGCGGTGCGCGGGCAGACCCTTGCGCTCGCGCCAGCGGTACACGGTGTCCTTGGCCACGCCCAAGTGCTGGGCGACGTGCTCGGCGGTAACCCACGGTTCTGTGCTCATGTCGATGGCGCTCGGAGGTTGCGATTGAAAGTCGTCTTAAATCGTCTGAAGTCTACCATTTAGGTGCTGTGGAAGCATCCCGATTGCCTTTGACTGCGTTCGCTGTAAGTTGAATGTGGTAACAAAGGGCGCAGCACCACACTGTCACCACCATGGCTACACACTGTCGCCATAGGGTGACCACATTGTCGCCACCATCCTTGCCACCCATTCAACACATTGTTCGCACAAGGTTGCCACGTTGTTGCCAGCATGCCGCCACACTGTTTACACAGTTAGCCGGCAGCCCGACCTGATCGCACAGATAATTTTTGCTGGTCACAAAGCGCCATGCCACGTTACTCCCTCGCCTGGGCACAAGATAAGCAATAACAGTCAAGGGATTTGGAATGCACGCCCGCCGATGTTGGTATGTACGCAATCGGAAATAGGACTTCTGGTGCCTGACCATGTGCCCGAACAGCAGAGCGTTGGAAAGAACGCAATGCACAATCAGTATGTACGCAAGCCTAAATAGGGAGTAACGGGGCATGTGACCAGCTAAAAGTCATTGCGATCAGCGCCGCAGGATTTGGAAACCCGATGGCTGGAAACAGCGCATTTTTTGTCTACTCAGTTGGCGGCATGTCCGCATTGCCGCCGCTGCGGAAATGGGCGTCAACTACGCGGGCGATGTCAGCAGGTTGTGCTCCTGCGTTGAATGCAAAGCGCAGCGCCTGCTCCAATCGTTGCCAACCTTGCGGGGAAGCAATATTGCTATCAACAGTTTCGCTCAGACGGAACATCAGCCCTTCCAGCAGCTCTTCGTCCCCCACGTCCGCAGCAGCCTGCTCCGCCAGTGCCAAAAGTGCGCTACGTGCTGACTCAAGTGATTCACTTGGCACCCCGGCCAATGCCGTAGGTGTGGTGATGACACGATCCACCCTGACGACTGTCACCAGATCAAGGGCCTGATCGACGCCCGGCTCGATCTCCATGCGGATCAGCACATCGCCAGCCAACAGAAAGCGCGTCTTGATCAGCCCCGGCTGCTCATCCTGAAACAACCACACCGGCTGCGTGTTGGCCTGCAGCAGGCTTAGCACGAGCCTGCTGTCATCCAGCGCCCCGCGATCCTGCCACGGGTGCAACACATCAGTACGCAGGCGACCGCCTTCCATACCGAGGTGATGTAACAGGCCGACCAAACGTTTGGCGGAGATCACCTGTTCCTTGCCACGCAGCCAGACCGAGAGGTTGGCGGCGCGGATACCGGTGGCTTCGGCGATCCGCCCCAGCGTTTCCCCGCGCAGTCGTATCAAGGCGGCGGCAAGGGCTGGCAATTGTTCGTTGGCAAGGGTTGGCATGTCGGGCTCTGTGAATTCACTGTAAATCACTATAAGACTTATTGGCCGACAAGACGAGCGTGCGGAGTTTGGCGATTCGCGCAAACCGCTATTATAGTAATTTATAGTTAGGCTATTTGGGAGGCCATCATGCGTAAGCCAAAGCAAGCCCGTCCGTTGCGCCTGCGGGAATACGAAGCAGCCATTGCTGCACTCAAGGCGCAGCATCTCTGGCTTGTCCGGCAGATCGTCGAACCTGCGCCAGGGCATCTGGCCGTGGTGGCACATCTGTTTGCCCAAGTGGAATACCTGCTGCCACCCGCAGTGCTCGCACGCAAGGGCTCACTGTCGGTGAGCTGCAACCGGGATCGCCTGGCCATTCATTACCAGCCGCCGCGACGCCACAGCGAACGTGCAGCGGCCGTGCTCGATTTGATTGCCCAGACCAAGCACCTTTCGCTGCAAAAATGCCCCGTTTGCGGTGTACAGGTTGTCGGGGACGGCATCCGTCCGCAACGCTGCCCGCAACATGACGGCATCCAAGGATTGTTTGCCGAAGAAGTGCGCCGCAGCCGCCAGCTCATCGTCGAACAGGGGGTACAGCAGGTGGTGCACGATCTGGGCAAGGTGACGACCGAAGATGTACGCGCCGCCATAGCGGTTGAAGATGAGCCCGTCCCAAGTGAGGCCAAACCGGAGCAGGTTCAGGAGCAGCCGACAGAAACCGCTAAATCAATGCCCTTGCCGAGCATCGTCTTTCTCGATGAAGCTGGGCTGGAGGCGTTCGTGGATCGCCACCGACCGAAAGGCGACGACAAGTTCAAGCGCGCGCAGGCGATGGCGGAGCGGATAAAGCGAGCGGGACATGGTAGCCGCCAGCTGGGCCTGCTGCCCTCGGACTGGAAAACCCTTCTGGATGAGTTCGCGCTGGCTTTTCCAAACTTCCATGAACTGGCCGAGCTGATGCGTGATCACTTCGCCTTGTCCAGTCTCGGCGATGGCCGGGTGTCCTGGCCTGCCGTGTTGCTGGTCGGCCCGGCGGGCATTGGTAAAACCGAGGCGGCACGCTGGCTGGCCGATCAGCTCGTGCTGCCGTTTCGGGTCTTCGATATGGCGAGCACGCAATCGAGTTCGCCGCTCGCAGGTTCCGAATCGTTCTGGAGCAATTCCGAGCCAGGCCAGCTTTTCGAGCTGCTGGCCTACCAGCCGCTGGCTAACCCGGTGGTGGTGCTCGATGAGCTGGATAAGGCCAGCAACGGGCGACCGCAATACGATCCGCTGGCGGCGCTCTATACCTTGCTGGAACCGCGCAGTGCGCGGAATTTCATCGACCTGTCGATCCGTGATTTCTCCATCGACGCCAGTCATGTCAATTGGATGGCGACCGCGAATGAGCTGGAAGCGATTCCAGGGCCGCTGCGCTCACGGCTGACAGTGCTGCACATTCAACCGCCCAAGCCGGAGCAGGTCAGAAGCATTGCGCAGTCGATCTACAACCGGCTCCGCGACGAGTCGAGCTGGGGCAACGCCTTTGCCGAGAGGCTGGATGATGATGTCCTGTCCCGTCTGCAAGCCTTGCCGCCGCGCAGTGTGCGTCTGGTTCTGCAGCGGGCCTTGGGCTCGGCAGCTCGTGATGACCGAGGAGTCGTCCAGGTGCAAGACATCAGGCCGCTGGTGGAGATCAGCCGCCGTGGCGTTGGCTTTGTCAGCGAGGGATGGAATTGAGGTTGCTCAGCGTTGTCCGGATAGCCAGGCCGCACCGGCGGCCAGTGCATCGGCCTCGCTGGGGTAAGTGGTCGATGGGCCGCTGATGATGCAGGGCTTGGTTTCGCCGTCGCCTTCCACCGTCCACAGCTCCCAGGTTCCGTCATTTTTCCAGCTAGGGATGGCGGTGTAGGGTTTGTCTTTCAGCGCAGCCAGCGCGGCATCCACTTCGGGACGGATCTGCAACTCACCCGAGTAGATATAGGGTGTCGCGCAGCGGGCATCAGATCGGCTCATGTTCCTTGCTCCAAAAAAGCTCCAGTAGTGCGCTCGCCTGCAGGTAGATACCGGGGTTGCGTGCTTCACTCGGGCCAGCAATGTTGAGAATAGCGACGGGATGGCTAAGCAACCAGTCTTGCCATGCCGCCAACAGCTCTTCTGCAGGGTCATGCAAATCGCACAGCAGTAGCGGCTTGCCGTGTCCCGTCGCCAGATCGCGAGTGAGCAGGCTGCCACCTTCGATCCTGTCCCGGTAAATGATCAGTGTGGCATCAGCGTCCAGCACATTGCGTTTGGTGCGCTGGCGATAACCGCTGGATTCGGTCTCCATCAACTGGTAGCGAGCATCCAGTACGCCATCAGCGGCCCGTCGGCCTGCCGGGCACCAGCCGCCGTGCGGAATCTGCCGGGCAATGGCGAAATCCAGCGCCGCCCGGTCTACGCCGGTCTGGCCGCCGGAGAGGATGCGCTGAATGCTCACCCTTGCCCCGTTGCGGCGACCGTGCAAGTCACTTGAACCTCTGCGCTGGGCTGATCTGCCGAGAGCTGGCCGATGCGCCCGCGCTGGCTGGCAAGCTTCAGTTGCTTGCGCACCTGTTCCAGGCTGCGCTTTTCGATCACTGCGGTATAGCTCGCACCCAATTCACCATCCGGGTCGATGAACAGCTCGATACGCGTCACCGGCAACCCGAACACTGTGAAGCTGCGTGCCGGTGTCAGCGACCAACTGCCGGGAGCATTGGGCGCAATGCCGTCCAGTACGTGCAACGGCAAGGCTTGACGGCATTCCACGGCGGCGACGATGGCTGGCTCGATCCGCAACCAGTGGTTGAGGTCTGGGGCAGTGCCATCCATCAGCATCACTGGCATGGCCGCCAGCAGCAACGCTTTCATCCCTTGATGTTCCTGATCCAGAAGCGGCGGTCATCGACCGTGAAGTTGGGGTCATAGCCGACCAGCGTCAACAGTGAACCGACATAGTAAAGGCCGAACTGATTCATCAGCCAGCGCTCCATCGCCGGGTCGCTGGGCAGCTTGCTGTACGGTGGGATCGGTCCATCGCTACGAACCTGACCACTGGTTTTTCCGGAGATGGAAAAGCTCTTCCAGGTCAGCACGAAATTGTTCGACTGTTTCGGCAACTCCGGTGCGCAAAGCGACAGATTGCTGAAGCGCTCGGGGCGCTTGGCGTCGTACCAGAGCACTGCGTCAAAGCGAATGCAATCACTGGCTTTGAGCGTGAGGCTACGGGTCAGGGTCATCTGATCCGCCGGAATTTGCAGATTGCTGATCACCACCTTGGGCCACTCCGGGGCGCGACCGTCGGTAGAAAGATTCTGGCGCAAGGCGTTATGCAGTGGAGTGCCCAGCAGGCTGTTGCGGTTTGCCGCGCTTGCGGGCGTAGCCGCTTGCGACAGACTGGTCCCAATGGATTGTCCCAGTCCGCTCAGTGAATCCAGCGCCCCCTGCATGTCGGTTGTGGCGCAGCCCGTCAATACAAAAGGCAGAAGCAGCAAGCTCCGGTAGTGTTTCATCGCAGTTCCTCGCGAGCTTATCCGTTGAAGATGGCATTGAGCCGGGCACACCAGGTTTCCGCCGCCCGACGGCTCATGGGAAAACTGAGCACTGGTCGTTGCGGATCGGCGGTTTGCAGCTCGATGGCGAAGTCTTTCGCGCGTACCGTGCGCTCGAAGGTCGGCACGCTCATGCCGCTGGCGTTGACCTGACGGCTACCGCCGTTCATCTCCATGCTCTCGACCTCGCGCCAGGTCATCCGCCAACCAAGCAGCCAGGAGAAGTCGTGCAGTTTGTATGCGTCATTGACCACATCACAGGCCGCGATCTTGCGATTCTGAGAGTCAAAAACAAGGAATGCCGGTGCGGGATAACCCAGGAGATGTCCAGCATCGAATGACAGTCCCTGCTGGGCGTTGATCCTGGCGACAAGGGCCTGACAGCGGGCCTGCAAGCGCGCCAGAAAGCGGAAGGACAGCGTGAAGATCGCCAGCGAAATCAGTAGATAGAGCATCAGCTCACTGGTCAACAGCCCCCAAAGCGATGCCTGTGACAGGCGCGCAGGCCCCACGCCGATCATCGCCAGTACAAGAATCAGCGTAAGACCAGCGGCAGCAAGACCTGAAAGCCCAGCCACCGGAACTGCCAGCCCCGCCGCCGCTCCCACCCCCGCAGTCTTCCAGACGCTTGCCATACGTCATTTCCCCCATTTTGTTACTCATAGAGGCCATTTTATGGGGCCTGCATTCAATTGTCACTCATAGTGCGGGTACTTATCGGGCGTAGCCCTATAGAGGGGGTACTCATAGAGTCATTTCTCTTTAAAGAAGAGAGAAATATGGCCCTTGATCCCCGACTACGCTTCGGCCTGAAGCTGATAGAAATCAGAAAGACCAGAGGGTGGTCGCAAGAACGCCTAGCACTGGAAAGTGGCTTGGCACGCAGCTATCTGGGGGGTGTTGAGCGTGGGCAGCGCAACATCGCATTGCTCAACATCTTCAAGCTGGCCGAGGCGCTGGGGGTGGAGCCTTCAGTACTGCTGGAGGCGCCGGCGGCTGGACAGGAGGCTGCACCGTAACATCGTAACGCTACGTTATCGTAACGTTACGATGTCGTCTGAAAGGAGCGAGTGGGCAAGACCACTGGGCAGGCCCACCGAAGGCATATTGGAAACAGCCGACGCCAAGTAGCCCTGCTATTTTTAAATGGGTATCCGGATTAAGTGGTTGATGGGCCTTCCAGCCCCATCCAACCCTTAGTCCTTCCAGAAGGTTGATAGATCGACACCGAAGTTCTTCTCAGGCTCGGGGAGTCCCATGTTGTAGGTCATGGTGGCTCTGCCCAGAAACGGGGATTCCTTGACTTGTGGCGCCTTCTTCTTGTGCTTGGTGGTATAGAGCATCCGGGCTCGCATTACCTCGAACGAATAGCCCCGGCCATCACGGTTTTTGTCCTTGGCTAGGCGGTTTATCGACTACGTGAAAGCGTTGGTGATCGGGATGTCGGTCTCAAAGTAGGTCAGCATCTCTTCACGCCAGCCACTGACGGCGCTGACGAGATCCTTCCAAACCTCCTTCTGCCCCTGAGGGATGTTGTCAATCCAGGTGGCGAGAGCCTGTTCGGCACCACGCCGATTGGTACAGTCCCAGATATGGTAGAAGCGCTCCTTGTGCTCGTAAGCCGCCAAGAGCTGGGGGGAATGCTCCTGTCCAGGTCTCCATGATGAGCCGTTCGCGGTCTGAAACGTCGTGAGCGCGCTTCAGCAGGATTTTCCGGTCACCTTTGAGGGTCCGGCGCTGATTGGGCTTCAACTCCTTCCTTAGGCCTTTGCGGATCTTCTCTAAGGCCTCGTTGGCCATGCGCACGACGTGGAACTTATCGACCACGATACGGGCCTGTGGCAGCACCGTCTGGAAGGCGCGGCGGTAGGGCTTCCACATGTCCATGCTGACGATCTCGACCTGGTGGCGGTTGGCCATGCTCATGAGGCGTCTTGTCACCCTCTCTTGCTGACGACCGGGTAGCAGGTCCAGCAGGGTGCGCTCTTCCAGATTGGTTAGGATGCAGCAGAGCCCTTGGCAGCAGTCGTGCATCAGGAACGTACAGCTGGCTCATGAAGGCGTGCCGCCTTATCAAGGCCCAGGACGCGCCTATTCCGGAAGTCAAGCATGCGATAGCGAAGACGCTAGGCGATTCAGCGGCGGCGGCTGCCTGGTTGATGTCGTATTTCCGCCCAAATAAAGAGGGCGACACCGAGGAAGATCCATACGTCCGCTAGGTTGAACGATGGCCAGTGCCACTGGGCATAGTGAAAATCGAGAAAATCCTCTACGTAGCCTAACCGCAAGCGATCTGCGACATTGCCCAACGCGCCGCCGAGGATCGCACTGAGGGCGAGCCGATAACTCAGTACGCGTGGTGAACGCCAAAGCCAGTACACCAGTAATATCGAGATAACCAGGGCCAGTCCGATGAAAAGCGGCTGCTGCCAACCGCCGACATCCGCGAGAAAGCTGAAGGCCGCCCCCGTATTGTGGCGGTGGACCCAATTGAAGAAGGGTGCGGCAGGCACGCTTTCACCATGCGCTAGCATGGTGCTGGCAAGGTACTTGCTTGCCTGATCGACAAACAGTAACAGGAGCGAGAGCCACAGCCAGCGCATCGCCTTTCCCGGCTCGTGGGCTTTCTCTGCGAGCCGACTGCCATAAGTAGACATATCCCCTTCCTCCTGACCCAATCTAGAATTTGCTCGCTGCTAAATAACAAGCGTCATGTACCCAACCGATGATGCCGACGAATTCGACGGAGCAGGAGCAGGCCGAGTCCGAGTGCGGTCAGGCCAAGGACAGGCCAATCCCGCCAGCGCACATAAGGGGGCGCGCCAGTTCGCGGTGTCACTTCGGCGCTGAGGGTGGCCACTTCGAACTGCGGAGCACGCTTGAGCACTTTGCCCTCATGATTGATGGCTGCTGTGATACCGGTGTTCGTGGCTCGAAGAAGGTCACGTCCGGTTTCGATGGCACGCATGCGTGCCATCTGGAAATGCTGGAGGGGGCCGAGCGAGCTGCCGAACCAGGCATCGTTGCTGACATTCACCAGTAACTGCGCTTCGGGCAGAAGCTCAGTGACTTCGGCACCAAAGACCGCCTCGTAGCAGATGAGTGCCCCTACGGGCACCCCTGCTGCATTCAGGACGTGCGCTTCCCGTCCCGGTGTGAAGTCGGACATGGGCGCCCCGAGCACGTCGAGGGCCGACCCCAAAAGATCCCGAAACGGAACATATTCACCGAAGGGCACCAGGTGGCGTTTGTAGTAGAAGCCTGAGGGATCGGAGAGGCTTACCACGGCGTTGTAGGTACGGCCCTCCGCCTCGCGTACCGGGACGCCAATCATTAACGATGTGCCTGCCTGATCGGCTAACGCCTCAAGCTCAGCAAGATATGCTTTGGCCTGGTCATGCCACATCGGGATTGCCGCTTCTGGCCAGATCACGATATCGGCTCCGAGATGCTGCGCGGTAAGCGCCTGATAGCGCTCAAGTGTGATGTCCCGGTATCTCGGGTCCCATTTCTTGTCTTGCGCGATGTTTCCTTGCAAGAGGACGACATCGATCGGGTCAGCGGCTGGCTGCGTCCATTCACGATCCAGCAGTTGCAAGCCGGCGAGGGTAGCGACTAACACGGCACCGACTACCGCAGCACGGCGCAGGCTTGGCCCCTGGACAACCCAGGCAAGCCCGCCAGCGAGAAGTGCCACCAGTAAACTCACGCCAAGCACGCCAAAGACGGGAGCGATAGTGGCAAGTGTGGTGTCGGTCTGGCTGTAGCCAATGAAGAGCCAGGGAAAGCCGGTCAAGAACCAGGTGCGCATCCATTCACTCAGCACCCATGCCGCAGGTAGCCCTAGCCAGAGTGCCATTGCATCCATCTCAGGGCGCAGGCAGCGCACGAGGTACGCGACGCCCCATGGAAAGAGGGCGAGCAGCGAGACAAAGGCCGCCGTGACTAACACCGCCACCACGGGGCCATTGCCGTACTGGCTAATGCTGATAAAGACCCAGGAGACACCCACGCCGAAGTAGCCAAGGCCAAAGAGGTAGGCCGACCACAGCGCCTGACGCCTTGAAGACTGCGCGGTCAGGACAAAAAATGTTGCCAGAGCGATCACCGCAAGCCATGCCCAGCCCACAGGGGCAAAGGCAAGCGGCATGGCGCCTCCAGCAAGTAGAGCCATCCCCCCTGTCAGAAGCGGCTTATAGCGCACGCCCGTGTATAGGCTAGAGGGTAGCGCGCACTTATCACCCAATGCTCTCTCGCCTCCGAATCCAGGATCAACCCTGTGGCTCATGCTTTCTTGCTCCGCTTAATCAAGCTGCGTCAATTCATTCGGCCGGCTGGCCAGGGTGGCAAAGTGAATGTTTCTGGACTCGACTAGGTGCGCCGTAAGCTGGGAGCTGCTTCGTATTCGGCCAGCACGACAGTGGCTGTGTTGGGGAGCAGTACGTTAGCTTTGCGATACCACCCCTTCCAAGCCCGCTGATACCAGAACGAACAGGACGAAGCCGCCTATGAAAGCCAGCGGTGAGATGTGCGTATCGTCACCGCTCTCGTGAGCCTCGGAGACCATATCTTCGATGGCAGCGACCGTGAGAAGGCCTGCCGTGAACGTCAGTGCCGCTAGCTTAAATGCCTCCGGCTGGTTCCTGAGTACGAAGTAAGCAAAGACGGCTGCCGAGAGCACAGGAATCGCGAAGGAAGCAGAGAGCAGTATCCGCTTGCTACGAGGGATTCCTTTATCTTTCATGGTGGCGATCGTCGCAAAGCCCTCAGGAACATCGGCGAGAACCTGACCCGCCGCCAGGATTATCGCGACCGACGGTGAGACCGCCGACCCCGCCCCGATCAGGAGGCCATCGCTGAACAGGTCGATGGATACGGCGATATAGATCATCCAGACACTCGTCTGACCGCCTTCTCCCTGCTGGCCTTGTCGCTTCTGGAGACTCTCAACGAGCTTCTCGATACCTACGTAAGCAATGCCGCCCAGCGCGAAAGCGAGGGCGATTACCCAGGCTGAGAGGTTCTCTAGCACGCGCGGCATGATTTCAACCGCCACCACCGCAATGACGAGGCCGGCAGCGCCGTGAAGGGCGTAATTGAGACGGCGCCCGGTAGTTCGGGAGGCCTCCGCAGCGAGCCCACCACTAAAATTGCCTAAGGCGGGCAACAGCGCCAGGCCGAGTACCAGCCAGATACTATCCATCATCTTCCTTCCTTGGTTGATTCCTAGATACGCTACCTTGCTGGCTCCGAGCCTTCGCGCTATATGCTGTCGTTCAGGCCTAGCGCGCTTGTACAGCCACTTCGATCAAGTGTCCCAGGCATCGATAGCTGCGTACCGTGCAGCCTCACCCCTTGAGCGCCAGGATGCGCCGAGCGCCGTTGAGGACGATCAGGCCCACGATGGTACCGATAATCAGGTCAGGGTAGCTGGACCCCGTCCAGGCGACCAAGGCACCGGCGGCGATGACGCCCATGTTGATCACCACATCATTGGCCGAGAATATCCAGCTTGCCTTCATATGCGCGCCGCCTTCGCGGTGCTTGGATATCAACAGCAGGCAACCGGTATTGGCGATCAACGCGACGAAGGCGATCGCCATCATCATCAGCGATTCAGGCTCACTACCGAAAACAAAGCGTCGCACCACCTCGACGAGTACGCCGATAGCCAAAATCAGTTGCAGTACCCCTGCCAGATGCGCGGCACGTACCTGCATTTTCGCACTGCGCCCTACGGCATAGAGAGCCAGGCCATAGACGGCTGCATCGGCAAACATATCCAGGGAATCAGCGATCAGGCCGGTAGACTGGGCGATCAGGCCAGCAGTCATTTCCACCACGAACATGATCGCATTGATACCGAGCAACACGCGCAGAGTGCCTGACTCCTGCGTAGCAGAGACTGCCGAGCTCTCAGCGGCCTTGATCGTCTCTGGGTCGGCAATGACGGTTTCCTGAAGAGAGGCGCCTAGCCCCAAGGTCGCCAGTTTCGCGGTGATGGGCTCAGCCTCGCCGTCATGCACGACCTCCAATCGGCGGTTCGACAAGTCGAAGGACAGCGTTCGAATCTCATCAAAGCCGTTCAGCGCCAAGCGGATCATCCGTTCTTCTGAGGGACAATCCATCTTCGGCACAGCATACACGCTGACCCATTCCCCTGACGCTTCGGAGGAGACCGGCATATCGGTATCCGCTGCAGGCGTTGCATCGCAGCTACATGGGCCACCACAGGCTTTACTCACGATACGGCTCCAGTTAACCAACATAGATTGCTAGTATTAAAAACTATATAGCTACTATAAGGTCAATGGGACAGATGATCCGTTGAGGAGTAAGCCTGATGCGCATTGGTCAGTTAGCCCAGATAGCGGGTATCGACACGCAGACGATCCGCTTCTATGAGCAGCAGGGCCTGTTGCCGCCGCCAGAACGGCAGGAGAATGGTTACCGTGTCTATACCGAGAAGCATGGCGAGTGGCTTGCCTTTATCCGCCGCTGCCGAATTCTGGACCTGTCACTGACAGAGATTCGCGAGCTACAGAGCTATCAGGACGACCCTCGCCAGCCCTGTACCGCCGTCAACGCCATGCTCGATGACCACATCTCTCATGTGCGGTCGCAGATAACTGCTCTGCAAGCGCTTGAGCAACAACTCGTTTCACTGAGGGCGAGTTGCAACGAGGGTCGGGAGATCAATGCCTGCGGCATCCTGACGGGGATCAGCGAGGAGAGCAAACAACAGCTGTATAGGGCTAGCTCAGGCCGTAAGGACTGAGCAGAGACATGCCGGACCTTGCAGTGACATTGTGAATGCATGGTGTGTTGATCGCGAAGCCTCACTGCGTATCTCGGCATGCGAACCTGGGCGTTGCTGCAAACTTGCAGGGGCCGTGAAGAAGAGTCGTCATCAACCAGGTAATCCGCTGAGCTGATGGTTGGTTCCGTCATCATGATATGAGCCAATCAACCAAAAAATCCGGATACCCTTTTAAATAACGAGTAGCCGCGCAGCGACCGGAGGGTGCGAAGGATTGCCCACAGCCGAAGAGCGGCAGCTACTAGGTTTTCTATAAATACTAGAAAAGCCTAAAAGCAGAACTACTAGGGGCGGTCTCTCCATTTCGCTGAATCCCCGTCCCAGTGGGGTTTACAGGCGATTCCGCACGTCGGCCGTGACTAGCGATGTCACGTAAAACGGCTAGCGATGTCACGTACCGATGACTAGCAATGTCACGTGGACAACTTGCAGAAATGGCACCAAAGCCAGCTCTGGCAAGGGTTTCAGCCTTACTAGTGATGTCACGTGGACAACCCGAAAAGCCCGCAGGCTTATCCTCTCCTCTTGGTCGCTGCGATATGTAGGCGTGCAGGGGTGAGGATCAGGTGGTCTTTCGTTTCCTCGATGTGGTTCCGAGCCTCGGGATAGAACAGCAGCGCTTCATTTAGCCGGAGGCGGAAATTGGTCTTGAAGTTGGCCAGCCCCTTAGGAGTATTCGCATAGCCAGAGCCGAACTGCCTCATCAAGCCAGCCCAAGGCACCTGAGCAAGCCGCTTGCCGCCCTTGATTGTCGCCACGTTCAGACTGAACATGCGGTAGACCAGCCATGTGTAGATATCCATCGCCAGAGGCGACTTCTTGAGCGCTTGAAGCGCCTCCATTCTGATCGGCACCGGAGCATGGGTCAGGCTCTCGAAGAAGTCCGTACTGAGGGTGATTGAGCTGTCCCACAGTGCGGGCTGCTCAGTGTCGCGGGCGTTCCAGAAGAGAAATGCCCGTTTGGCGATCAGGATGTTTTCGATACCCAGTGCATCCCCGTCCGCGCCGCTGACGGAGATCAGCGAGCGGACTAGCCGCAAGCTCTGGTCACGCACTCTGGCGATGTACCGGCCATCGTTGTACAGGTCGAGCTTTTCCAGAAATTCCGCCTGTGAGCGCCCCAGCGATAGCTCCGGACTGCCTGTGCGGACGGCCTCGGTACACATCCACGCCAACAGCAGGCGCGGCAGACCGCCATAGGGCACGCCATGTTTGGGGTTAGCTGTGATGGAGAGGGTCAGCTTGCCTGTGCCGCGTTCAAAGTAGTTGCTCTTGGGGTCTGTATGAGGAAGCGTGGCCTGCGCCAGAAAGTGCGCGATGTAGCCTGTCGCGCCTGCGCTGCGGGCCTGCTCGACCTCCAGCTCCACGGCTTCGTCGATCAGGTGGCGTACCCGCGGAGTCAATACTTGGGCGGCGTCGTGCTGCTCCGCCTGCTTCGCCACCTCGGCGGCATTCTGCCTGATCCGCTCCAGCGGATCGCGCTTGAGCGTGGCTTTTGCCACACCAGCGTCCAGCAAATTGCCCACGCTGCGCATCGTCAAATCCTGACCCTCGACCGGCGGGATCGCAGCGATCAGGGATGGACAGCGTTGTTGTTGGCGGTGCGGGCGGCAGCGGCCTTCTGTCCGAGCCAGGTATCAATCTCGTGTTCCAGCCATCCGACAACCCGCTTGTTGATCTGGATGCATACCGGGAATGTCGGATCATCGCGTGTGATCCGCCAGAGCGTTACGTCATTGATGCCGCCAAGCTTTTCGCAGACGGCCTTGCGGCGTAGAATTTTCATCGTCCCCACCTCCTGCACATTGAAAGTCGATGCAGGAAGTTTCAGGCGGCGACCCGGCAGCGGTCACGGATTCCCAGAAGGGAATTTTTGCAGCAAAAAATCCGACAGCAGCGATGCGGGCCAGGCAAGCGATGCGCGGGCTTCGCTCCGGGTAGCAGCGGCCAAAGTGTATATGGAAGTGACTACAAGATGAGTGACAACAGGGGTAATTCCGCATCCATAAACGCTTTACGGACAGATTTCTGGTTTAACGTCTGATCCCCTGCCCGCTTCACCAAGGCCCCGCGCGCTCGAAACGCCGGGGCCTTCGCGTTTGTGGAGGCATCACGCCGGCGGCAGATAGCGCTGGTGGAATTCCAGCGCCGCCAGGTTCTTGTCCTTCGCCTCGAGCATGATGTCGAAGCGATCGAGAAAAGCCAGCGCATAACGGTTGCTGCACTCGTTCCACATGCGCTTGCTGTGTGCATAGAGGTCGCGCTTGTTCACTTGCGTCAGCAGCTCGGGAATCTGTAGCGGGCGGTCGGCGGCGAAGCCCAGCGTCATGAGCGATTCGGGCGGCTGAGAGTAGTGCATGGTGGGTCGCTCGCCGCGCCAGCTGTCGATCACCTGCGCCACGCGCACATCCTCGGGGTCGATATAGCGCTCCTCATGAATCCAGCAGTGATGGATGTCGAGGACCACCGGAGCCAGGTCAGCCAGGCCCAGGCAGTCATCGAGGCCGTAGGTCTTTTCGTCGTTCTCGAAGGTGATGCAGTTGCGCGCCACCTCCGACAGCTTCGGCCAGACGCTGCGGATGCCTTCGGCCCCCAGCTTGCCGGCGATGTGGATGTTGCACTTGAAGTCCTGGAAGCGCTGGCCAAAGCCCATCATGCGAATCATATCGGCGTGGTATTCGAACTCGGCCAGACTGTTGGCCACCACCTCGGGGCGGTCCGAGCCGAGCACGCAGTACTGCCCCGGATGCATGGACAGGCGGATACCGGCAGCACGCGCGGCTTCGCCGATCGCCGCGAAGCCGGCAATCAGGCGATCCTGGATTTCGGGCCGGCGATAGAAGCCCGCTACCTGCTCATGGCTGTAGAACGGCAAGAGGTCACTGGACAGGCGCAGCATGCGCAACGCCTCCGGTAGCGTGGCGACATAGTCGAGCAGCAGGCGCTGCGCCGTCAGGTTGTGCTCGACGATCTCCAGCAGCCGCTGTTCGGCCGCCTCACGGCCAACCGAGGCCATCCAGCGCAGGGTGGTCGTGCGCGGGTTGAAGGTCCGCTCGATGCGCTCGAGCTCCTTGAGCGACTCGCTCTGCTGCGGATGGCGGTACTGACAGGCAAAGCCGATTCGGGGCATGGGACGTCACGACCTCTTTTGAATGAGCGCCGCTCCTCGCGGCGCCAGGAAAACTCAGCAAGCTCGAGATTGGACGAACAGCAACGCCAGGTGTTCGTCGCCTCCGCGGCACGCAGATTACCGGCCAGCCGAAGGGTTTGACAGTCGCCGGAAGCAGCATTACGTTAACGTAAAGGTCACCCGGCAAGCACCGCATGAATACTCGAACCCGGTGCGACCACTCATGACAACAACTACAAGACAGAGTACGCCCCATGCCCTACTCCAGCCTCAACTTCGCCCTTGGCGAAACCATCGACATGCTGCGCGACCAGGTGCGCGCCTTCGTGGACGCCGAGCTGGCGCCGCGCGCCGCCGAAATCGACGCCACCAACACCTTCCCGATGGACATGTGGAAGAAGTTCGGCGAGATGGGCCTGCTCGGCGTCACCGTGCCGGAGGAGTATGGCGGTGCAGGCCTGGGCTACCTGGCCCACGTGGTGGCCATGGAGGAGATCAGCCGGGCCTCGGCCTCGGTGGCGCTGTCCTACGGCGCCCACTCGAACCTGTGCGTCAACCAGATCAACCGCAACGGCAGCGAGGCGCAGAAGCAGAAGTACCTGCCCAGGCTGATCAGCGGCGAGCACGTTGGCGCGCTGGCGATGAGCGAGCCGAACGCCGGCTCCGACGTGGTCTCCATGAAGCTGCGCGCCGAGAAGCGCGGCGACCGCTACGTGCTCAACGGCAGCAAGACCTGGATCACCAACGGCCCGGACGCCAACACCTACGTGATCTACGCCAAGACCGACCTGGACAAGGGCCCGCACGGCATCACCGCGTTCATCGTCGAGCGTGACTGGAAAGGTTTCTCCCGCGGCAACAAGTTCGACAAGCTCGGCATGCGCGGCTCCAACACCTGCGAGCTGTTCTTCGACGACGTCGAGGTGCCGGAGGAGAACGTGCTGGGCCAGCTCAACGGCGGCGTGCGCGTGCTGATGAGCGGCCTCGACTACGAGCGCGTGGTCCTCGCCGGCGGCCCGACCGGCATCATGCAGGCCTGCCTGGACGTGGTGGTGCCCTACATCCACGACCGCAAGCAGTTCGGTCAAAGCATCGGCGAGTTCCAGTTCATCCAGGGCAAGGTCGCCGACATGTATACCCAGCTCAACGCCAGCCGCGCCTATCTCTACGCCGTCGCCCAGGCCTGCGACCGTGGCGAAACCACCCGCAAGGATGCCGCCGGGGTCATCCTCTACACCGCCGAAGCCGCGACGCAGATGGCCCTGCAGGCCATCCAGATCCTCGGCGGCAACGGCTACATCAACGAATTTCCCACCGGCCGCCTGCTGCGCGACGCCAAGCTCTACGAGATCGGCGCCGGCACCAGCGAGATCCGCCGCATGCTGATCGGCCGTGAGCTGTTTAACGAATCCAAATAATCCGTAGGGTGGAAAACGGCCAGAGGCCTTTTCCACCGCATTTACGACAAGGTGGAAATCGCTTCGCGGATTTCCACCCTACGGGAGCCCGTCCATGGCCATCCTGCATACCCAGCTCAATACCCGCTCGCCGGAGTTCGCCGCCAACAGCGCGGCCATGCTCGAACAGGTGAACGACCTGCGCGCCCTGCTCGGCCGTATCAGCGAGGGCGGCGGCGCTATCGCCCAGCAGCGTCATACCGCGCGCGGCAAGCTCCTGGTGCGCGAGCGCATCAACGCCCTGCTCGACCCCGGCTCGGCCTTTCTCGAGGTCTCGGCCCTGGCCGCCCACGAGGTCTACGGCGAGGACGTGCCGGCCGCCGGCGTGGTCGCCGGCATCGGCCGCGTCGAAGGCGTCGAGTGCATGATCATCGGCAACGACGCCACCGTGAAGGGCGGCAGCTACTACCCGCTGACGGTGAAGAAGCACATCCGCGCCCAGACCATCGCCCAGCAGAATCGCCTGCCGTGCATCTACCTGGTCGACTCCGGCGGCGCCAACCTGCCGCGCCAGGACGAGGTGTTCCCCGACCGCGAACACTTCGGCCGCATCTTCTTCAACCAGGCCAACATGAGCGCCCAGGGCATCCCGCAGATCGCCGTGGTGATGGGCTCGTGCACCGCCGGCGGCGCCTACGTGCCGGCCATGGCCGACGAGACCATCATGGTGCGCAACCAGGCCACCATCTTCCTCGCCGGCCCGCCGCTGGTGAAGGCCGCCACCGGCGAGGTGGTCACCGCCGAGGAGCTGGGCGGCGCCGACGTGCACTGCAAGACCAGTGGGGTGGCCGATCACTACGCCGAGAATGACGCCCATGCCCTGGCCATCGCCCGCCGCTGCGTGGCCAACCTCAACTGGCGCAAGCAGGGCCGGGTGGAGAGCGCCGCGCCGCGCGCGCCGCTGTACGCCAGCGAGGAGCTGTACGGGGTGATCCCGGCCGACGCCAAGCAGCCGTTCGACGTGCGCGAGGTGATCGCACGACTGGTCGATGGCAGCGAGTTCGACGAGTTCAAGGCACTGTTCGGCACCACCCTGGTGTGCGGCTTCGCCCGCCTGCACGGCTATCCGGTGGCCATCCTCGCCAACAACGGCATCCTCTTCGCCGAGGCGGCGCAGAAGGGCGCGCACTTCATCGAGCTGGCCTGCCAGCGCGGCATCCCGCTGCTGTTCCTGCAGAACATCACCGGCTTCATGGTCGGCCAGAAGTACGAGGCCGGCGGCATCGCCAAGCACGGCGCCAAGCTGGTCACCGCGGTGGCCTGCGCCAAGGTGCCGAAGTTCACCGTGATCATCGGCGGCAGCTTCGGCGCCGGCAACTACGGCATGTGCGGCCGTGCCTACGATCCGCGCTTCCTGTGGATGTGGCCGAACGCGCGGATCGGCGTCATGGGCGCGGCCCAGGCCGCCGGCGTGCTCACCCAGGTCAAGCGCGAGCAGGCCGAGCGCAGCGGCAAGACCTTCTCCGCCGAGGAGGAGGAAGCCATCCGCCAGCCGATCCTCGAGCAGTACGAGCGCCAGGGCCACCCCTACTATTCCAGCGCGCGGCTGTGGGATGACGGCGTGATCGACCCGGCGCAGACTCGTGAGGTACTCGCCCTGGCCCTGTCGGCCAGCCTGAACGCCCCGATCGAGCCGACCCCGTTCGGCGTGTTCCGGATGTAAGCCCAGCGCGACCGGCACCCAGCGCCTGCCTGTAGGAGCCAGCTTGCTGGCGATCCCGGGCAGGCCGCGAGGCCGGAAGATCGCGAGCAAGCGCGCTCCTACAGGAAGCAGCAGATGACCGATTTCCAGACAGTACGACTCGAACTAGATGCGCGCGGCTTCGCCACCCTGTGGCTGGACCGCGCCGACAAGAACAACGCCTTCAACGGCGCGATGATCAGGGAACTGATCCAGGCCCTCGACCAGGTCAAGGACCGGCCCGAGCTGCGCTTCCTCATCCTGCGCGGCCGCGGCCGGCACTTCTCCGCCGGCGCCGACCTGGCCTGGATGCGCGAGGCCGCCGAGCTGGACTACGACGCCAACCTGGCTGACGCCCACGAACTGGGCGAGCTGATGTACAACCTCTACCACCTGCCACTGCCGACCCTGGCCGTGGTACAGGGCGCCGCCTTCGGCGGCGCGGTGGGCCTGGCCGCCTGCTGCGACATCGCCATCGGTGCCGAGGATGCGCTGTTCTCGCTGTCCGAGGTGCGCATCGGACTGGCTCCGGCGGTGATCAGCCCGTTCGTGGTCCAGGCCATCGGCGAGCGCGCCGCGCGCCGCTATGCCCTCTCCGCCGAACGCTTCGACGGCTTGCGCGCCCGCGAGCTGGGCCTGCTCGCCGAAACCTACCCGGCCGCCGAGCTGGACGCCGCCCTCGAGCAATGGATCGCCAACCTGCAGTTGAACAGCCCGCAGGCGATGAAGGCGACCAAGGACCTGCTCGAGGAAGTCGGCAGCGGGGCCCTCGGCCCGGACCTGCGCCGCTACACCGAAAGCGCCATCGCCCGCCTGCGCGTCAGCCAGGAAGGCCAGGAAGGCCTGCGCGCCTTCCTCGAGAAACGCAGCCCCGCCTGGCAGGAGAAGCAAGCATGAGCCGACACATCGACACCCTGCTGGTGGCCAACCGCGGCGAGATCGCCTGCCGGGTGATGCGCACCGCCAAGGCCCTGGGCCTGACCACCGTGGCCGTGCACAGCGCCATCGACGCCGAAGCGCGCCACGCCCGCGAGGCCGACATCCGCGTCGACCTCGGTGGCGCCAAGCCGGCCGACAGCTACCTGCTGGTCGACAAGCTGATCAAGGCAGCCAAGGCCAGCGGCGCCCAGGCCATCCACCCCGGCTATGGCTTCCTCTCCGAGAATGCCGGCTTCGCCCGCGCCTGTGATGCAGCCGGGCTGATCTTCCTCGGCCCGCCGGCCAGCGCCATCGACGCCATGGGCAGCAAGTCGGCGGCCAAGGCGCTGATGGAAACCGCCGGCGTGCCGCTGGTGCCCGGCTACCACGGCGAGGCCCAGGACTACGAGACCTTCCGCGCCGCCTCCGCCGTGATCGGCTACCCGGTACTGCTCAAGGCGGCCGCCGGTGGCGGCGGCAAGGGCATGAAGGTGGTCGAGCGCGAGAGCGAGCTGGCCGAGGCACTGGCCTCCGCGCAGCGCGAGGCCCAGGCTGCCTTCGGCGACGCGCGCATGCTGGTCGAGAAGTACGTGCTCAAGCCGCGCCACGTGGAGATCCAGGTGTTCGCCGACGGGCACGGCAACTGCCTGTACCTCAACGAGCGCGACTGCTCGATCCAGCGCCGCCACCAGAAGGTGGTCGAGGAGGCCCCGGCCCCAGGCCTGTCCCCCGAACTGCGCCGTGCCATGGGCGAAGCCGCGGTCAAGGCGGCCAAGGCCATCGGCTACGTCGGCGCCGGCACCGTGGAGTTCCTTCTCGATGCGCGCGGCGAATTCTTCTTCATGGAGATGAACACCCGCCTGCAGGTCGAGCACCCGGTCACCGAGGCGATCACCGGCCTTGATCTGGTCGCCTGGCAGATTCGCGTCGCCCGTGGCGAGCCGCTGCCGATCAGCCAGAACGAGGTGCCGCTGCACGGCCACGCCATCGAGGTACGCCTGTATGCCGAGGACCCGGACAACGATTTCCTCCCTGCAACCGGCACTCTCGATCTCTACCGTGAAGCCGCGGATGGCCCGGGCCGGCGCGTCGACAGCGGCGTGGCCGAGGGCGACACCGTGTCGCCGTTCTACGACCCGATGCTCGGCAAGCTGATCGCCTGGGGCGAGAACCGCGAGCAGGCCCGTCAGCGCCTCTTGGCCATGCTCGCCGAGACCGCCGTCGGCGGAGTGAAGACCAACCTGGCCTTCCTGCGTCGCGTGCTGGCTCATCCGGCCTTCGCCAACGCCGAGCTGGACACCGGCTTCATCGCCCGCCACCAGGGCGAGCTGCTGCCGCCGCAGGGCGGACTGCCGGAGTCGTTCTGGCAACTGGCCGCCAGCGCCTTCGTTCAGGGCGAGGCCGAGCGCGAGCGCGGCGACGACCCGCACTCGCCGTGGCAGAGCAAGTCCGGCTGGCGTGCCGGCCTGCCGGCCGAGACCGACCTGGCCCTGAGTTGTGGCGAGGCCCAGCAGATGGTGCGCCTGCGCCCGGCCAGTGCGCCGAAGGCGCAGCTGACCGGCGAGCAGCTGGTGGTCGGGCAGGATGGGCTGCGCCGCCAGTACCGGGCGATCCGCCGCGGCGACAACCTGTATCTGGAATGGGATGGCGAACTGCGCTGCGTCCAGCGCGTCGACCCGATCGCCGAGGCCGAAGCCAGCCACGCCCACCACGGCGGGCTGACCGCGCCGATGAACGGCAGCATCGTCCGCGTGCTGGTCGAGGCGGGCCAGCACGTCGAGGCCGGCACCGCCCTGGTGGTGCTGGAGGCGATGAAGATGGAGCACAGCATCCGTGCGCCCCAGGCCGGGGTGGTCAAGGGCCTGTACTGCAGCGAGGGCGAACTGGTCAGCGAAGGCACCGCGCTGGTGGAGCTGGAGGACGCCTGAGGCAGATAGGGTGCCCGGTGGGCAAGGCTGCGCCGTTGTCCACCTACACTGGCACCGTCCCCCGTAGGGTGGAAAACTCGCGCAGCGATTTTCCACCATGACCATCACCGTCGCGCCACAGAGTCCGAACCTCGACACGGAAACCATCGATGAACACAACCGCCATTGCCCTGCCCCAGCATGTCCGCCTGGTCGAAGTCGGCCCGCGCGACGGCCTGCAGAACGAGAAACAGCCGATCAGCGTCGCCGACAAGGTGCGCCTGATCGACGACCTGAGCGCCGCCGGCCTCGAATACGTCGAGGTCGGCAGCTTCGTCTCGCCCAAGTGGGTGCCGCAGATGGCCGGCTCCGCCGAGGTGTTCGCCCAGATCCGGCAGAAGGCCGGTGTTACCTACGCCGCGCTGACTCCCAACCTGAAGGGCTTCGAGGCGGCCATGCTCGCCGGGGTGAAGGAAGTCGCGGTGTTCGCCGCCGCCAGCGAGGCCTTCTCGCAGAAGAACATCAACTGCTCAATCGCCGAGAGCCTCGAACGCTTCGTGCCGGTGATGGAAGCCGCCCGCGCGCAGGGCGTGCGCGTACGTGGCTACGTGTCCTGCGTGCTCGGCTGCCCCTACGAGGGCGAAGTGGCGCCGCAGCAGGTCGCCGCGGTGGCCCGCGAGCTGTTCGAGATGGGCTGCTACGAGGTCTCTCTCGGCGACACCATCGGCACCGGCACCGCCGGCAAGACCCGTACCCTGTTCGAGGTGGTCGGCCGCGACATCCCGCGCGACAAGCTGGCCGGGCACTTCCACGACACCTACGGCCAGGCGCTGGCGAACGTCTACGCGAGCCTGCTGGAAGGTATCCAGGTGTTCGACAGCTCGGTGGCCGGCCTTGGCGGCTGCCCGTACGCCAAGGGCGCCAGCGGCAACGTGGCCAGCGAGGATGTGCTCTACCTGCTGGACGGCCTGGGCATCCACACCGGCATCGACCTCGACGCGTTGATCGCCGCTGGCGAGCGCATCTGCGCCGTACTCGGCCGCGACAACGGCTCGCGCGTGACGCGCGCCCGGCGTGCCAGCGCCTAGCGGCAGGACTCGCCAGTCATGTTCCTGTCCCTATACTGCGTTTCCGTTTCCATCCGCCATGCATAAACCAGTCAACCGCCGCCCAGCCCGCATGGCTGGCGCGGCGACCACCGGAAGAATCTGGAGCCCCACATGCAAGACGTCGTCATCGTAGCTGCAACTCGCACCGCCATCGGCAGTTTCCAGGGTGCACTGGCCACCATCCCAGCCGTCGAGCTGGGCGCGACCGTCATCCGCAGCCTGCTGGAGAAGACCGGGCTCGACCCGGCCGAGGTCGATGAGGTGATTCTCGGCCAGGTGCTGACTGCCGGCGCCGGGCAGAACCCCGCCCGCCAGGCCGCGATCAATGCCGGCCTGCCACACGCCGTGCCGGCAATGACCCTCAACAAGGTCTGCGGCTCCGGGCTCAAGGCGCTGCACCTGGCTGCCCAGGCGATTCGCTGCGGCGACGCCGAAGTCGTCATCGCCGGCGGCATGGAGAACATGAGCCTGGCCCCCTACGTCATGCCCGGGGCACGTACGGGCCTGCGCATGGGCCACGCGCAGATGATCGACAGCATGATCACCGACGGCCTCTGGGATGCCTTCAACGACTATCACATGGGCGTCACCGCCGAGAATCTGGCAGCCAAGTACGACATCGACCGCGAGCAGCAGGACGCCTTCGCCGCGCGCTCGCAACAACGCGCCAGCGCCGCGCTAGAAGCCGGCCGCTTCGCCGACGAAATCACCCCGGTAATGATTTCCCAGCGCAAGGGCGACCCCGTCGCCTTTACCCGCGACGAGCAGCCGCGCGCAGGCACTACCGCCGAGGCGCTGGCCAAACTGCGGCCAGCCTTCAAGAAGGATGGCAGCGTCACCGCCGGCAACGCCTCGAGCCTCAACGACGGTGCGGCCGCGGTCATCCTGATGAGCGCCGCCAAGGCGCAGGCGCTGAAATTGCCGGTGCTGGCCCGCATCGCCGGCTACGCCAACGCTGGGGTCGACCCGGCGATCATGGGCATCGCCCCGGTTTCGGCTACCCGCCGCTGCCTGGAAAAGGCCGGCTGGACGCTGGAACAGCTGGATCTCATCGAAGCCAACGAAGCCTTTGCCGTGCAGGCATTGTCGGTGGGCAAGGAACTGGGCTGGGACGATGAAAAGGTCAACGTCAACGGCGGCGCCATAGCCCTCGGCCACCCGATCGGCGCCTCGGGCTGCCGCATTCTGGTCACCCTGCTGCATGAGATGCAGCGTCGCGACGCGAAGAAGGGCCTGGCTACCCTCTGCATCGGCGGCGGCCAGGGCGTGGCGCTGGCCATCGAGCGCTAAGCCACTCTTCCCGGCCGCCCGAACCCAGCGGCGGCCGGGCTTACCAACGGACGAACAGATGTCGACACAGACCTACAGCATTTCCGACCTCGCCGCGGAACTGGACATCACTACCCGGGCGATCCGCTTCTACGAAGAACAGGGCATGCTCTCGCCAACCCGCCGCGGCCAGGAGCGCATCTACTCGCCCAAAGACCGGGTCACCCTCAAGCTGATCCTGCGCGGCAAGCGCCTCGGCTTTTCGCTAGCCGAATGCAAGACCCTGATCGAACTCTACGACCCCAAGGCCGGTAACAGGAAACAGCTGAACATCATGCTCGAGATGATCACCGAGCGCCGCCGGCAGCTGGAGCAGCAAATGCTCGATATCCGCCAGATGCAACTGGAACTGGATACCGCCGAAGAACGTTGCCGTACCGCACTCGAGCACACGGAACGAGAAGTTGGCCGTTGAGGGACCAGGCGCTTACCGCTAGCCGTGAGACTCGACCTCATGGCCCGCTCCGACAAGCGCTGCGCGCAAGGCCAACAGTTGAGCAAAAGAGAAAGGGGGTTAGCTTTCGCTAACCCCCTTTCTATATATGGTGGCTACACCGGGACTTGAACCTGGGACATCAGCGTTATGAATCGCCTAGGCACTCACCTAGTCCCCATAAATGGCCGGTTCCAGCATCGCCACTGCCCCAGTCAACCTAGGTATTACAGAGACCTGGCCGATGTAGTCACAAGCAAATCAGTCAGTCGCAGCGGTGCGGTCCCGCCCGCTGCGTTTAGCGGAGGGTCTTTTCCGTAGCTTTTTTTCAGCCCCCAAAAATTGACTAATTTCCAACACCCATCCCGGTGGTGGCGTATCACCTGACAAACCAATATAGCGATTAGCAAACATAACCTTAAATCTAGGAACAGAAAAAATTTTCTCCAAAACTTGCTTATCAGTGTCCCTCATATTCAATGCGAGTCCAGATGCCTGCGATTCGACAAGCACAGAAGGAGGCTCGGAAAACTGGGAATAAAGTTCGGCCTGCTCCTCTTGAAAACTCTGAAGCGTAGAGATGAAGATATCTGGCAGCAGGCAATCCTCAATTTCTGTTGGCGGATAAAATATATCACTACCAGGAACAACCAATTCTGTTTTCCCAGTTGCGGGATTATTTATCAATCTCCGCATTCTTATGTTCTTTATTGAGTCAGGAGCCTCAAAGGCTGAGTATTTCTTATCGGTATCGACAACAAAGTAGACCTTTCCCTGTATGCAATCCCTATCATTATCCAGCGCCATGGTCACATAATTAAAGACCCGCTTAACATTGGCACTACCACCAACTGCGAGAACATAAGGCCGTACTGGCAAATTCCTAAAGAAATGATCAAGGTAGATTTTATCCGACGACCCCTCACACACCACCCAATTGCAATCAGAAGCAGTAACCGACGCGATTATTGACTGAACAAGATCATTGATCCCTTTCAATTCTATATTGGTAGGAAGAATTCCGCCCGTTCTTTCCTTTAACCTCTTAATATCCTCTCTAAAACAACGAAGATCAATTAACGGAACGTCAGATCGATCATCTTTGGGTATGTATACAGCAACACCACTAGAGATAACCGGCATAAACCCATACCAATGGGTTGTCACCAATGACTGCACCCCGGATGTAGATATCTCTTTTACCTTTTCAAACTGCTCGAAGCATGCAGAAACATGCAAGGACAGCTCCGGCTCATCAATTGCTAGTACTACTTGTTGACCACCTACAGAAGCCCCCTTCAAAAGGAAGCCTCGTGCGACATCGATTATTGCCCTTCGCTTTTCACCAGAGCTCAAATTGTTAACTGGCGTGGACTCTTCGCCGTTCTTTCTAGATAAAACCTTAGACTCAAAAAAAGCTTCAATCACCTTCTCGGTGAAATGTGACTGATTAAAAAGATTCTGTTTTTTGGCTGGTTTCTTGTATTCGTACCCTTCAAGAGTTTCAGCAATTTCGGTTAAGAAAGCATTCAGGTTCCGATTTATGCCTCTAACTGTCTCACCATCAATAAACTCACGAACAATATCGTTCAGCTTCCGCCCCAGCAAAGCCTGTATTGTTCTCCCTTCAATTTTTGTATAAGCATGAAAATCTATTTCGGATGGAAGATAAACGTAATTGTAAGCCGATGACAGATTCTCATATATTTCCGAAGCAATTTTTTGCTCAACAACAAAAGGCTTCTCTCCGATTATATTTTCCAATGGCTCAAAAATAGAAAAATAAACCTCTGCAGATCCGTTTGCACTTTGCTTTCGCAAACCCAACGGAAGAAGGTAGTACTCCTCAGGACCAAATCCTTCTTGTATCAAAACATCTCGATGTCGACAAAATTGGTCTGAGAGCTTCCTATGTGCGGAATTAAATTCTGCTCTAGGAGCGCACCAAGCCATAGAGCTCAGCTCTTCAACAATTTCTTTATGCTTTGAAAAAATCGCTTTCTGCTTGTCAATCAAAAAAATCGGACATATAAACGGCTCACGAGTATCAAAGCTATTCATAGTGATTGTGTGGTTGTAATTCCAATCAACACCATTAAAAAAACTGTTTAAAGCCTCTAGAACAGAGCTCTTACCGGCACCATTCTCACCAACCAAAGCCGAAAACATTTTTCCGTTGGATATCGGAAGAAAATTAATATTTTGATATATCTTGAAATTTCGAACTAATAACGCAACAATCATCACACACCCCATAATTACCAAGTCTTAATACGTCGCCCGTCCATACACTCCTTGACGTCATCGTCGATTACGTTCCCAGGCTTAATGCATTCCTTCATGGTGCGCCGAACCCCGCGACTGGCTTCGCGTTCGCGTTGATCCTGGGCTTTGAGGTTGGCTCGGGCGGCTTCGCCCATCACGCCTTTGGAGCCAGCGAAGAACTCGTTGATTAGGCGGATCATGGTGTTGCCATAGGCTTCGGCAGCAGGTCGCATTGCGTCACCGACTTGGGTGGCAATGGGTTTGGATTCTTCAGCGAGGATGGGGCTTGCGATGAGCGCCAGTGCCAAAATCCGTTTCATTGGTCTTCTCCATTCCTTCGGGCGTACCAGCGCCTAGCTACTTCCTGTGTGATCGCTATCCCGCGTTTGGATTGGCCAAGTTTCGGTTGGCCTCGTCGTAGTCCGGGCTCGTCTGGCGATTGTCTGGTAGCACTTCGCCAGTAAGCAACCACCACTTATAGGTGGGGAAGACCCTGGCGAGGGTTTCTATCTCGTCCGCGCCAACCCGCGCGCGTCCTCGCTTGACGTTCATCCATCGCGGATAGTCGGTCTCACCGGCTTTTCGAAAGCTCAGCCAAGCTCGCGGCATTGGGCTCTGTCTGCTGGTCCGGACGAGAAATGGCGAACCCCGCGTCTTCCCCCGCTCAATGCGGTATGCGCATCTCTCGCCGGACCATCTGGAATCTGCCCTTCGCCTATCTTCCTTCACTTATCCAAAGCGGCCATGCGGTGGTATTCGCTTAAGGTTCGTGCAGATATGCTAGCAATGATTGCACTGGATTCACTTGGAGACTCTATGGCCAGCATTACGATCCGAAACCTTGATGACGACCTGAAGGCGAAGTTGCGCGTTTTAGCAGCTAGCCATGGGCGCTCGATGGAAGAAGAAGCCCGAATCATCATTCGGCAAGCGTTGTCGCGGCAGGAAAAGCGTGGCGGGCTGGGTACTCGCATTCACTCCCGTTTTGCTTCGGTCGGCGGTGTGGATCTCGCCTTGCCTGAGCGAAAAGACAAGGCCCGAGCAGCGAGATTCGATGAATGATCCTGCTTGATACCAATGTGCTGTCTGAACTGATGCGAGCCAAGCCAGCGCCGCAGGTAATCGAGTGGGTCGACGCCCAGCCGGCGAGCGAGTTAGCGATCAGTGCGATCACCGTCGCGGAGATTCTTTACGGCATTGGCAGAATGCTGGACGGCAAGCGCAAACAAGGGCTGCTCGACATAGCCTCGGCCATGTTTGAGGAAGATTTCGCCGGCAATATTCTGCCGTTCGATGCAGACGCCGCCGTTCACTATGCAGAGATTGCCGCGGCAACCGAAGCGAAGGGGCGGATAGTAGATATGGCAGACGCGCAGATCGCTGCGATTGGACGGCTACACGATGCAGTCATCGCGACTCGTACTACCCGTCATTTCGAGCCACTGGGGGTGGCTTTGGTCGATCCCTGGAGGGGCGGGGGTAACAGGATTTCGTCTGTAGACAGGATGTAGTCACTGCGTAGTCAGCGGCACAAACAAAAAAGGGGCTAGCTTTCGCTAACCCCTTGTTTTGTATGGTGGCTACACCGGGACTTGAACCTGGGACATCAGCATTATGAATGCTGCGCTCTAACCGACTGAGCTATGTAGCCAAGTGGCGCGCATTATTCTCCTGCGGTTCCTGGCTGTCAACCCCACGCCCGTAAATTTCTAATCCTTTTCAACTGCTTACCTGCCGAGCGCCGGCTTGGCTCTAGCTGTGCTGGCGCAGGTTCGGGCGGGTGGCCATGAGCAGGCCGGCGAAGATCAGGCCGCCGCCGATCCAGTGGTAGTGCCTCAGTGCCTCGCCAAGCAGCAGCCAGCCGAGCAGCGCGGTAAAAACCGGCATCAGATAGCTGGCCAACGCCGCCCGAGCGGCACCGACGCGGGCGACGCCATTGTTCCAGGCGAGATAGGCGACCAGCGAGGCGAACACGGCGGTGTAAGCGATGGCAGCGAGGTTTGCCGGGGTGGCGGTGAATCCGCCTACCTGATGGAGCTCGTAGAGATAGAACGGCAGGATCAGCGGGATGCCGATATAGATCAGCGTAGCCAGCAGCACCAGCGGTGGCACTGCGAGCCGCGTTGCCCAGCGACGCAGCAGCAGCGTGTAGAGCGCCCAGGCGACTACCGCGACAAGCATCAGCAGGTCGCCGCGGCGAAAATCGAGGTTGGAGAGCGCGCTCCAGCTGCCCTGGCTGATGAGGTAGACAAGGCCGCCAGCCGCCACGGCCATCCCGGCCCAGGCACGGCGCAGCGGCCATTCGCCGAGCAGCAGGCCGGCGCCGATGAAGGTGGCCAGTGGCAGGCAGGTGTTGACCAGCGTGAGATTGATCGCCTCGGTGCTCTGCGCCGCCGAATAGAGCAGCGAGTTGTAGCTGGCGATGCCCACTGCGGCGAGCGCCGGCAGTCGCCAGCCGGCGGCACGCAGGGTGCGCCGGTGCGCCAGGATCGGGCGCGCGACGAAGGGCAGCAACAATGCGCCAGCGAGCATCCAGCGCCAGAACGACAGGCTCAACGGCGGTATCTCGCCGTGATAGGCGCGCGCGACCAGCGCGTTGCCGCTCCAGCAAAGCACGGCCACCAGCAGCCCGAGCAACGCCCAGGCCTGACTGCGGTTGGCTACAGCGGTTTGCGCGGCTGCAGGCGGTATTGTGTCGGCAGTTGTTCCGCGCTGCTGATGGTGACGTCTAGGTCTTTCCACAAACCATCCTTGATTCCATAGATACAGCCGTGAATCGACAGCGGTTGGCCGCGGTGCCAGGCATTCTGGACGATATTGGTATGGCTGACGTTAGCGACCTGCTGTATCACGTTGAGTTCGCACATCCGGTCGACCCTCGCCTCCTCGTCCGGCAGCGCTGCGATGGCCTCGTAATAGTCGTGATACAGGTCGCGAATGCCGCGCAGCCAGCCATCGATCAGGCCGAGCTGATCGTCGCGCATGGCCGCACGCACACCACCGCACCCGTAATGGCCGGTCACCAGGATGTGCCGCACCTTCAGCACGTCCACCGCATACTGGATGACCGACAGGCAGTTGAGATCGGTCTGCAGCACGACGTTGGCCACGTTACGGTGTACGAACAGCTCACCGGGCAACAAGCCGACGATTTCGTTTGCCGGCACTCGCGCATCGGAGCAACCGATCCACAAGTACTCGGGCACCTGCTGCCCGGCGAGTTTCTCGAAGAAGGCCGGATCCTCCTGCTTGATGGCTTCGGCCCAGCTCCGGTTGTTCTGCAACAGCTGATCAAGGTCGTTCATCGTCGCCCCCTGGCAAATTACCTGGCGTCACTTTACCGAGCGCCATCGAAGCACAGCAGGGGCGTACCTCTTCAGGGCTAGGCGTCTACTTGCCCGGCCCCGTCGGTCTCGAGACGAACGAGCGCAGGTCACGCAGGAAGTTGTCACGCCAGGCGTCGAGATCGGCGGCGCGAATCGCGCACATCATATGCTCATAACGATCCTTGCGCTCGGCCAATGGCATGCGCAGTGCCCGATCGAGCGCTTCGGCCATGCCGATGCAATCGTAAGGATTGACGATCAGCGCCGAGGTCAGCTCGCGCGCCGCACCGGCGAAGCGTGAGAGCACCAGCACGCCGGGATCCTCCGGATTCTGTGCCGCCACGTACTCCTTGGCCACCAGGTTCATGCCGTCGCGCAGCGGCGTGACGAACCCGATATCGGCCTGGCGAAACAGCCCCATCAGCACCCGGCGGTCGTAGCTCTTGTTCAGATAGTGCAGCGGTGTCCAGTCGAGATCGGAAAGACGGCCGTTGAGGTGCCCGGCCTGCGATTCGAGCTGTTCGCGAATGTGCTGATAGGTCCGCACGTCGGAGCGCGAAGTCGGCGCGATCTGCAGGAACTCCACGTTGTTGCGGTGCTCGGGGTACTTGTCGAGAAAACTCTCGTAGGCCTTGAAACGTTCCACCAGGCCCTTGGAATAGTCGAGCCGATCGACGGCGACGATGGTCTGGCGCCGCTGATCGCTGGCGCGCCGCATCGGATGCGTTCGCCCCTTGTAGCCCTCGGCCAGCTGCGCGATCTCGTCCGGGACCACCCCGATCGGGTAGACCCCGGCCCGGAAGTTCTGCCCGTACGCCGTCAGGCTGCCGTCCTCCTCGATCCGCCCGCGCACCTCACGCGTGACGTAATCCTGGAATGCCAGCCGGTCGGTTTCGGTCTGAAAGCCGATGAGGTCGTAGTAGCACAGCGTCTTGAGCAACTCGTTGTGCGGCGGGATGACGGTGAGAATTTCCGGCGGTGGAAACGGGATGTGCAGAAAAAAGCCGATGCGGTTGCGAATGCCCAGCTGCCGACAGGCCTCGGCGAAGGGGATCAGATGGTAGTCGTGGATCCAGATGATGTCGTCGGGCTCGAGCAGCGGCTTCAGCTTTTCGGCAAGCATCGCATTGACCCGGCGATAGCCGTCGTATTCCTCGCGGTTGTAGCGCGCCAGGTCGATGCGGTAATGGAAGATCGGCCACAGCGTGGCATTGGAGAAGCCCCGGTAGTACTGATCGTAATCGCGCTTGGTCAGGCCCAGGGTCACATAGGTGATATTGCCGACGGTTTCACTCTGGACGCGGGGCGATGCGCTCACGTCGCCATTCCAGCCGAACCAGATCCCGCCGGACTGGCGCAACGCATCGTAGACCCCGACCGCCAATCCGCCGGCCGCTACCTTGCCGGGGCGGATCGGCGCGACGCGGTTGGACACCACAACTAGACGGCTCATTGCGTTTCTCGCTTCTGTTCCGGTTGAAAGAGGGGCGCCGTGGGCAGGCCTGTCACCAGGCGCTGCAGCCAGGCGGCGACCGCTGCGACATCGTGCAGGCGCAGCTGGGCGCAGGTCGGGCCTTCGCCGACCTTGATCGAGATGCCGCCCAGCTCGTTGACCGCCTCGAAGCCGGCCTCGTCGGTCAGGTCATCGCCGACGAACACGGGCAATCGGCCGGCAAACGGCGCCTCGTCCATGAATGCACGTATCACCTCGCCCTTGCTCGCCCCGCGCGGCTTGAGTTCGTACACGCACTTGCCCGGCTGCAGCGTCAGCGCGTGCCCATAACGGGCCACGAAGTCGCCCGCCAGTGCCTCGGCCTGTGGCCCCAGCTCAGGCGCACCACGATAGTGCAGCGCAAAGGCGATGCCCTTGCTCTCCAGCCGCAACCCGGGGTGTTCGGCGCAGGCGATAGCCAGCTCTTGCTCGATCTCCGCCATCAGCTCGAGATCCAGCGCCGCCTGGGCCATGGCGCCATCCGCGCTGCGCCGCTCGGCACCATGAATGCCAGCAGCCGGCAGGCGCAGCGGAAACAGCAGACCGTCAAGCTGGGCCAACGGTCGCCCGGAAATCACCGCGACGGGCACACCCTGCCGATGCAGGTCGGCCAGCGAAATCAGTATTGGGGGTGGGATGAATACGTCGTCGGGACGGGGCTGGATATCTGCAAGCGTGCCGTCGACGTCGAAGAAAAAGGCGCAACGCTCGGGGCATTGCGCTAGCTGCCAAGAGGATTCGTTCATGTTCATTACGACTCCTGTCTGCGTGCTGTGGTTCTGGCGCTGTTGCACCGCGCTCACCGAAGCCTGCGACCACAGGGCGGCAGGCCTGAATCTTAACCGTGCCCGCCGGTCACAACTGCATCACCGCAATTGCCTGCAGGAGGTGTTCCATGAGCGAGCAGAAGCCCTATACACCGCGCGAAATCGATGACACCGAAGACCGCATGGGCTCGGTACCGCCCCTGGACTTCAGCGCTCGCAAGGACGAGCGCAAGGGACGAATCGGCGACCCGGTGCCGGAACGCGAGGCAGAAGAGACCTACCCGCCCGAGCGCGTCGCCGAAGCCGGGATGACCGAGGGCGAAGTCCCCGACGGCGATACCACCCTGGATGACCTGGCCCCCGAGACGCTGATTCCCGAGGATGGCGCGCGGTCACCGGAGGACCGTGGCCCGAGCGAGCCGGCCGATCGTGATCTGAGTGTAGTGTCCGAGCACCGCATCGGCGCCGACGTCGACCTCGACGAGGCCGAACAGGCGCGTTACGAGCCGCTGGATGGCAAACCCTGGGACGGCCCGGCCGATGGCGATGCCGATACGGGATTGAGTGGCGGTAGTGCCGTGCTGCAAAGCGACGACAGCGTGCTCGAGGAAGACGATTCGGTGCTCTCGGATGACGAGCTCGAAGGCGATGCCCCGCTGGACTCCAGCCGCGACAAGCGTCCGGGCGAGTGACCGAGCCGCTTGCCGCGCCCGAACGTCGGGTGGGGTCTGGTCGTAGGGTGGATGTCGCTTTTACATCCGCCTTCCCCGAAGCACGGTGGATCGGTGAAGCGTGATCCAACCTACGAGGCCGGCCACAGCTTGAGATCGGGAACCGCGAGAGGTGGAGCCCGCTAGTTTCCAGCCCAAGCGCCGCAGTCTCGGGCCGCGCAGCAATCAGTCCAGGGGGCGTAGGGTGGATGTCGATTTTTACATCCACCTTCCCCGAAGCACGGTGGATCGGTGAAGCGTGATCCACCCTACACTGGCAGTTGTAGGGTCGGCTTTAGCCCACCGGGGAACGCCGCCTCATGGGCCAGCGGACTGAGCCACCGTCCGCCGGGCGGAACACGCCATCAATCCAGCAGCGTACAGGCCATGACCAGGGCGTCTTCGCGCCCATCGGCCGCCGGGTAATAGCCGCGCCGACGGCCAACCTCGTTGAAACCGTAGCGTTCGTAAAGACGATAGGCCGCGACATTGCTCTCGCGCACCTCGAGGAAGCACTCGCGCCCGCCCCGCGCCTGGGCGCGCGCCATCAAGTGCTCGAGCAGGCGCAGCCCCAGACCGCGCCCCTGGCTTTGCGGTTTGACGGTGATGTTGAGCAGGTGCGCCTCGTCGAGGATCACGTTGATCACACCGTGCCCGACCTGCTGCTCGCCCTCGAACATCACCCAGCACTCGTAGGCGCTCAGCGCGTCGGTGAAGATGCCGCGGGTCCAGGGGTGGCTGAAGGCGGCGTATTCGATTTTCAGCACCGCGTCGAGATCCGCCGCGGTCATCGGGCGGAAATTGATGGTTTCACTCATGGGACTGCCCAGCACCTATCGTCCAGCGCGCCTTGCTGCGGCGCAGGGCGCGCCACAGCTGCGCCTTGCTCGCCGGTTCTTCAATCAGCTGTTCGAGCCCGGGCAGCGCCAGCGCCTGCCCGATCCCCTCGATCGCCAGTTCACGATACAAGGCCGTGTCATCCACCTCGCCGGCGTAGCGCAACGCCGGCAGCCCGACGAGCCATATGCAGTCACAGCCCATCTGCTCGAGCTCGCCCATCAGCACACCCTGCACGTAGTCGCGCGCGGCAGCCCCGCCCTGGTCAAGGCTGCCACGGTGCAGCAGCGGCCAGCGGATCGGCTCACCGTCACCGACCTGCTGCGGGCTGTCGGGCAGTTGCGCCGCACGCAGCAGGTCCTTGAGCAGGATGTAGGCTGGGTCACGGCTCTGAAAGGGTTCGCCGGTAGGCAGTTCGATCAGCAGCAGCACATTACCGGCGCGCAGCAACTGCAAGGCAAAGCGTGGCGGTGGTTCGACGGCCCTGGCCGGCTCGACCGTGCTCGCTTCCACCTCTGCCACCACCGCTGGCGCCGCCTGCTTCGGCTCGGGCATGGCGATGCGCGGGCGGGGCGGCTGCGGCGCGGCGGGCGGAGGCACGAGTGGCTTGACCTGCTCGACGATTTCCGGCTCCGCAACCGCCGGCTCTGGCTCGGCAGGCAAACGCAGCAGCTCGGCACGCGAAGGCGCCGCGAAGGGCAGTTCTGTGCGCGGCAGCCAGACAGCGACCTGCATGGCGTCGAGGTAGGCCCGACGCCGGGTTTCGGCGATCAAACCCCTTCCACCTGCGGATGCGCCTTGGCGCCGACCTGCATCAGGTTGAGCGCGTTGAGATACGCCTTGGCCGAGGCGACGACGATGTCGGTATCGGCACCGTTGCCGTTGACGATGCGCCCGCCCTTCTCCAGCCGCACGGTCACCTCGCCCTGGGAATCGGTGCCCTGGGTGATGGCGTTGACCGAATACAGCTGCAGCGTGGCACCGGAGCCGGCGATGGCCTCGATGGCCTTGAAGGTAGCGTCCACCGGGCCGGAGCCTTCGGCCTCGGCGCTGCGCTCCGCGCCATCGACGCTGAGCACCAGTTTCGCTTCGGGGGTGGTCCCGGTCTTGCTGGCGACTTCCAGGCTGCTCAGCTTGAAGTGCTCCGGCGCCTCGTCGGCGAGGGTGTCGGAGACCAGCGCCTGCAGGTCTTCGTCGAAGATTTCGTGCTTCTTGTCCGCCAGTTCCTTGAAGCGGGCGAAGGCAGCGTTCAGCTCCTCGCCCTCCAGGGCGATGCCGAGTTCCTCCAGGCGCGAACGGAACGCGGCACGGCCGGAGTGCTTGCCCATGACCATCTTGTTGGCGTTCCAGCCCACCGACTGCGCGGACATGATCTCGTAGGTCTCGCGGTGCTTGAGCACGCCGTCCTGGTGGATGCCCGACTCGTGGGCGAAGGCGTTGGCGCCGACGATGGCCTTGTTCGGCTGCACCGGAAAACCGGTGATGCCCGAAACCAGGCGCGAAGCGGCGAGGATGTGCTCGGTCTCGATGCGGGTATGCACGCCGAGCAGGTCCTGACGGGTCTTGATCGCCATGACGATCTCTTCCAGCGCGGCATTGCCGGCACGCTCGCCGAGGCCGTTGATGGTGCATTCCACCTGGCGCGCACCAGCCACCACCGCGGCCAGGGAGTTGGCTACGGCCAGACCGAGGTCGTTATGGCAATGCACGGAGAACACCGCCTTGTCGGCATTGGGGATGCGCTCGAGCAGCTGGCGGATGGTGTCGGCGTACTGGTGCGGAATCGCATAGCCGACGGTGTCCGGGATATTGATGGTGCGTGCGCCGGCGTCGATGGCAGCCTCGATGATTCGGCAGAGGAAATCGATCTCCGAGCGCCCGGCGTCCTCACAGGAAAACTCCACGTCGGCGCACAGGCTGCGTGCCTTCTTCACCGCGCGCACGGCCTGCTCGACCACCTGGTCCGGCTGCATGCGCAGTTTGTACTGCATGTGGATCGGGCTGGTGGCGATAAAGGTGTGGATGCGCCCGGAGTTGGCGCCGGCCAGCGCTTCGGCAGCGCGTTCGATGTCGGCATCGACGGCGCGCGCCAGGCTGCACACGGTGCTGTCCTTGATGTTGTCGGCGACCAGCTTCACCGCGGCGAAATCGCCGGGGCTGGCGATGGCGAAGCCTGCCTCGATCACGTCTACCTTCAGCCGCTCCAGCGCCCGGGCGATGCGCAGCTTTTCCTCACCGGTCATGGACGCGCCGGGGCTCTGCTCGCCGTCGCGCAGGGTGGTGTCGAAGATGATGACGCGATCGTTGCTGCTCATAGGACTGTCCTCACGGCTGCCAGGCGCCTCTGACAGGGCGCTGTAGTGGGCGGATTGTCGCGTGAAATGGACGGGGCGGGAAGGCGCAGCTGCGTTTGGCTTGGGTTGTCGTCGCGTAGGGTGGAAAACGCCGAAGGCTTTTCCTCCGCGGGGGAACGCTGGTGGAAAACGCTTCGCGGTTTTCCACCCTACGAAGGCCAGCCCAACGTAGGGTGGATGTCGCTTTTTACATCCACCGCTGCGCCGCGGACAAAGTAAAAGGCCCCGCTACCAGAGCAGCGGGGCCTTTCGTTCTCACGTGCAGCTCGTAGCTGGGTTACTGATCCCAGGGACGATCGCCATGCTCGTCCTTGATGCGAGTGGGCAGGCCCATCACATCGAGCAGCTTGAGGAACGGCTGCGCCGGCAGCTCTTCGACGTTGACCATGCGCCTTGCATCCCACTCGCCACGGGCGATCAGCAGCGCGGCGGCGACCGGCGGCACGCCGGCGGTGTAGGAGATGCCCTGGCTGTCCGTCTCGGCGTAGGCCTCTTCGTGGTCGGCCACGTTGTAGATGAACAGCTCGCGCGGCTGGCCATCCTTGGTGCCCTTGACCAGGTCGCCGATGCAGGTCTTGCCGGTGTAGCCCGGCGCCAGCGAGGCGGGATCAGGCAGCACGGCCTTGACCACCTTGAGCGGGACCACTTCCAGGCCTTCGGCGGTGCGCACCGGCTGCTCGGAGAGCAGGCCGAGGTTCTTCAGCACGGTGAAGACGTTGATGTAATGCTCGCCGAAGCTCATCCAGAAACGGATGTTCGGCACGTCGAGGTGCTTGGAAAGCGAGTGCACCTCGTCATGACCGGTCAGGTAGAGGCTCTGTTCGCCCACGACCGGCAGGTCGTCGGTGCGTTTGACCTCGAACATGCGGTTGGTCGTCCACTGGCTGTTCTGCCAGCTGTAAACCTGACCGGTGAATTCGCGGAAATTGATTTCCGGGTCGAAATTGGTGGCGAAATACTTGCCGTGCGAACCGGCGTTGACGTCGAGGATGTCGATCGACTCGATCTTGTCGAAGTATTCCTGCTGAGCCAGGGCGGCATAGGCGTTGACTACGCCCGGGTCGAAGCCGGCACCGAGGATGGCGGTGATGCCCTTTTCCTGGCATTCGGCCAGGTGCTTCCACTCGTAGTTGCCGTACCACGGCGGCGTTTCGCAGATCTTGCCCGGCTCTTCGTGGATTGCGGTATCGAGATATGCGGCGCCGGTGTCGATGCAGGCGCGCAGCACGGACATGTTGAGGAAGGCAGAGCCGACATTGATGACGATCCGCGATTCGGTTTCACGAATCAGTGCCTTGGTCGCTTCCACGTCCATGGCGTCCAGCGCATAGGCCTTGATCTCGCCGGGCTGTTTGAGCCCGCCCTTGGCCTGCACGCTGTCGATGATGGCCTGGCATTTGGAGATGCTGCGCGACGCGATAGCAATACGACCGAGTTCGTCGTTGTGCTGCGCGCACTTGTGGGCCACCACCTTGGCAACACCTCCTGCACCAATGATAAGAACGTTTTTCTTCAATTCCGGGATCACTCCTTAATCTGCCGGCCTCAGGAGAGGCTGGACAGGTAGTCGTTAAAGTCGAACTCACGAACCACCTCGACGCTGCCGTCGAGCTGCTTTACCACGATGGACGGCATTTTCAGGCCGTTGAACCAGTTTTTCTTGACCATGGTGTAGCCTGCCGCGTCGATGAACGACAGCCGATCGCCGATGGCCAGCGGGCGATCGAATTGGTACTCGCCAAAGATGTCGCCGGCCAGGCAGCTCTTTCCGCACACCATGTAGCTGTGCTCGCCGTCGTTGGGCGCCATCTTGGCGTTGAGGCGGTAGATCAGCAGGTCGAGCATGTGCGCTTCGATCGAGCTGTCGACCACCGCGAGATTCTTGCCGTTGTACAGGGTGTCGAGCACCGTGACTTCCAGCGAGGCGCTCATGGTGATCGCCGCCTCGCCGGGCTCCAGGTAGACCTGCACGCCGAACTTTTCCGAGAACGCCTTCAGCCGCGCACAGAAGGCATCCAGCGGATAGCCTTCGCCGGTGAAGTGGATGCCACCGCCGAGGCTGACCCACTCGACCTGTTGCAGCAGATGACCGAAGCGCTCCTCGATGGTGGTCAGCATCTGGTCGAACAGCTCGAAGCTCGAGTTCTCGCAGTTGTTGTGGAACATGAAGCCACTGATCTTGCCGATCACCGCCTCGATCTTCGCCGGGTCGTGCTCGCCCAGGCGACTGAACGGCCGCGCCGGGTCGGCCAGCAGATAGTCCGAGCTGCTCACCTGCGGATTGACGCGCAGGCCGCGGATGGTGCCCTCGGTGCGTTCAGCAAAGCGCTCCAGCTGGCCGATGGAGTTGAAGATGATCTTGTCGCAGTTGGCGACCATCTCTTCGATCTCGTCGTCGGCCCAGGCCACGCTGTAGGCGTGGGTCTCGCCGGCGAACTTCTGCCGGCCGAGCTTGAGCTCATACAGCGATGACGAAGTGGTGCCGTCCATGTACTGCTGCATGAGGTCGAACACCGACCAGGTGGCGAAGCACTTGAGTGCCAGCAGCGCCTTGGCGCCGGACTGCTCACGCACGTAGGCGATCTTCTCGAGATTGCCCAGGAGCTTCTGTTTGTCGATGAGGTAATACGGCGTCTTGATCATCTGTTCGTGCCCCGAGGGAGTTGCCGGCTGAACCGGCAGCCCGCATTCGCAAAAAGGGCGAATTGTGCCGTTAACCGACGGAGATCGAAATAGCACTTCGACACTTCGTCATCTTTGGTGACGTTCGGCGCGCTCTGCCAGCCCGCCGACCCCGGCCAGCCTAACCTGGCGGTGATGACGCAAAGGTGACCTTCGCGACGCGCTTGGGCAAAACGCCCGATTGTCTGCCCAGCCATCACAGGGGTGTCGATGCAGTACAATCGGCGCTTTTTCATTGGCTGGACTGGCGCCACGATGATCGAACCCAAGCGCGTACTGCGTGCCCTCGCCGAACACTGGACGTTGCTCGAGCCGCTGTGCGAGCGTTTCGACGCCGGCACCCTGAGCCTGGTGGAGTTGCGCCATCAGCTCGCCGCACAGCTGCCCGAAGGCACGCCCACCGACATCACCGCCCTGCTCGACCAGTGGATCCGCCTGGACATCCTGGTGCCGGTGGCCAAGAGCCCCAATCGCTTCGAGCTGAACGCGCAGATCCACGACTTTCTCGCCTACCTGCGCCGCGAACACCGCCTCGGCCTGTGCCTGGAAATCGAAGCCTACCTGCGCCACCTCGAGCGCCTGGCCGGGCATATCCTCGATGCCTTCGAGATTCGCGACGGCAACGACCTGGCGCGCCAGCTGCGCCTGCTCGACATGCGCGTGCGCGATGTATTGAAGAAGCTCGACAATGACGAGCAGGCGCTGGTCGCCGTGGCCGACCGGGCCAAGACCAGCGACCGCCAGATCCCGCTGCGCCAGCGCTATGCCGAGGTGCTGGCGACCTGGGACGAGTACGTCGAGCCGATGATCCAGCTGGTTTCCGCCGACGGCGCCTTCGAGCAGGGCGTGCACCGCGTCGAGCAGGTGCTGATGAAGCTGCTCGGCGAACAGCAGCGCCTCGGCCAGCTGGTCGATGACGACCTCCTGCTGCGCACTCATGCCCGCATCCTGGAAATGCAGACCACCGCCCAGCTGACCCTGCGCAAGGCCCGCGAGCTCTTGCTGCCGCTACGCGAGGAAGCGCGTCGGCACAACGCCGTGACCCGCGGCGCAGCGCTGGCACTGTCGGCTATCCGCAAGAAGGGCCTGGACGCCGTACCACAGGCCTCGCTGCCGCTGTTCACCCGTCCCCAGAGCACCTTTCTCGGCACTGCCAGCCAGGTCGAGGCCTACGTCTACGCCCTGGCCCGCTTCGAGCCGAAACCGGCGCAGTTCCCGCGGGCCAGCGGCAAGCGCAAGGGCGAGCAGCCGCGCGCGCCGCGCACCGCCCGCGAAATGGTCGAGCGCTGCCAGCAGGCGCTGCCGCTGCCGGACCTGATGGCCTGGCTGCTGGAACAGGAACCCGAGGGCGCCACCGACGAGCTGCTCTACTGGTTCTCGCGCCTGTCCCGCGACAGCCGCTTCCAGCGCGATCGCCTGGAACGTCGCGAGTACCTGACCCGCGAACACCGGGTCAGCCTCAGCTCCTTTGCGCTGGTGGCCAATGCCAATGATTGAGCTATTCGACCGGCCGGAGGGATCGTCCGGTGGAAAAGGCTTCGCCGTTTTCCACCCTACGCCCACCCCTCTCGCGAAACCCGCCGTGGATTGGACAACGCGAAGCTTGTCCACCTTTGCCAACGCCAAACTTACCAGTGGAAAAGGCTTCGCCGTTTTCCACGCTACGACAGAGCCACATCTATGAACATCGACCTCAAGGAAATGACCCAGCTGGCGCCGATCTTCCGCGAGCTGTTCAAGGGCTATCACCTGTCGCGCAGCGAGCCGGAGCCCTACGCGCAGCTGTCGAACATGCAGGATCAGTACCGCGCACTGTTCAAGGCGCTCGGCTTCGAGCTGGTCTGCGATCCGCGCGGCTTCTACTACTTCGTCCCCGAGCAGATGGGCGCGCAGGTGAACAAGACCGCCCAGCGCCTGGCGCTGTTCACCTTCATCCTCGTCGAGCACCTGGCCGACCAGGGCCGCGACCCGCTGGCCGTGCTCGACGGTGGCAGCCTCGGTCGCGATGAACTGCCGGCGTTGCTGGACAAGTACCGCGACCTGTTCCTGCAGGCCGAAGTCACCACCCAGGAAGAACTGGAAGAAAAGGTCATCCGCCGCCTGACGCAGCTGGGCTTCGCCGAGGACAGCAACGGCGTCTACCGCTTCCTGCCGCCGATGCACCGTTTCCTCGACGTCTGCCTGTCGGTGCAGCAGGACCGCGATCTCGCCACCAGCCTGCACAGCAGCGACCTGCCGCTGCCCGCCCCGGAGCTGATCGCCGAGGACGAGGGCGAGGACGACATCATCCTCATCGAGGAAACAGCCGAAGAATCGGAAGAAGAAGCCCTGGCGCGCGCCATCGCCGAAGAAAAGGAGCTTGAAGCATGAGCCAGGAACGCTACGGCATCCGCCGCTTCGCCCTGCTGAACACCGCCGGCTACAGCCTCGGCATCTTTCCGCTGGAAAACCCGCTGTCGGTCTACGGCGCCAACAACCTCGGCAAGTCCGCGTCGATCAACGCGCTGCAGTTCCCGATCCTGGCGCGCATGTCGGACATGAGCTTCGGCAAGTACAGCCTCGAGCAGTCGCGCAAGTTCTACTTCGCCTCGGACACCAGCTACATCCTCGTCGAAGTCATGCTGCCCCACGGCCCGCATGTGATCGGCGTGGCCGGCCGCGGGCCAGGCGGCGGCTTCGGTCATCAGTTCTTCGTCTACCAGGGCTCGCTGGACCTCGACCATTACCAGCAGAACGGCACCTGCCTGCGCCAGCGCGAGCTGTTCGCCAACCTCGAACGCGCCGGCATCAAGGCCTACGAGGCCAAGCCGGATGAGCTGCGCCGGCTACTGGTCGGCGGGCATACCTCGATCCCGCTGGACATGACGCTGATCCCGCTGCGCTCGACCAGCGAGCAGAGCCTGAAGACCTTCCGCGCACTGTTCATCAACCTGCTGCATATGCGCGAGATCACCGCAGCGAAATTGAAGCAGCTGTTCCTCGATGCCTTCGAGCACAGCCTGCGCTCAGGCAGCGTCGACTATATCGCCGCCACCGAAGAAGCCTTCCGCGACGTGCGCCGCATGGAGCAGGACTACCAGGCGCTGGTCGCCGCCGGCCCGCTGGTCGAGGCGCTGGCCGCCGGTGTCGCCCAGCGCGAGCTGCTGCGCGGCAAGCTGCATCGCCTGTCGCCGCTACTCGACAACCTGCTCGGCACCTGGCACGACTACGCCGATGCACGCAAGGAAGAGCTGGTGATCCAGGCCGAGCACTATCGCCGCGAGCAGGACGGCCTGCAGAACGAACAGCGCGGTTCGACCGGCGAGCTGATGCGCCTGGAGCGCGAGATCAGCGAAATCCAGCGCTGGCTGGGCGAGCTGGCGGTGCTGAAGAACCGCTTTGCCCTGATCGAGGACGCCCATGTGTTGGAGCAGCAGCTGCTCGCCGCCAAGGACGCCCACGACGAGCTGGCCGGTGCGCTGGCGCAGTCCCGTCAGTTCTCCAGCGAGGACCTGGACGAGCGCCTGCGTGATCTGGAGAAACGCCTGAAGTCGGTCCGGCAACAGCTCGACCATGCCGACAACAACAGCTACTCGCGTCTGCGCGAGGAGTTCTCCCAGGCCGATGTGGATCGCCTGATGCGCCTGTTCAATGGCCAGCTGTTCAGCCTGCCGCTGGGTGAAAAAGGCATCAGCGCCGAGGGCGACGACTGGGTCAAGGCCGTGGAAGCGGTGCTGGATCGTTTCAAGGGCGACACCTTCTCGGTGCCGGGCCTGTCCATCGACCTCTCGCATATCGAGCCACCGGCGCTGCAGGCCCTGGCCGACCGTGCCGCCCTGCGCGACCAGAAGGATCGCCTGGAGCGCGAACTCAAGCAGCTCAAGACCCAGCATGCGGTGGCCGTCGACCGCGCGGCGAGCAAGGCCCAGGCCGAGGCGCTGTATCAGGCCGTGCTGGATGCGCAGAAAGCGCTGGAAGACTTCCGCCGCAGCCAGACCCTGGCCGCCGAGGAGCCGGCGAAGCTGGAACAGCTGGCCCAGGCCGAGGCCGCCCAGGAAGAACTCAAGCGCACCAGTGACGCCTTCGCCGAGCGCGTACAGCACCTGTCCGCCAAGCTGCAGCTGGTCGGCCGTCAGCTGGCGGATCTGGAAGCCAAGGAGCGGACGCTGGAAGACGCTCTGCGGCGTCGCCAGCTGCTACCAGCGGATCTGCCGTTTGGTACGCCTTACATGGACCCGGTGGACGACTCGCTGGACAACCTGCTGCCGCTGCTCAACGACTACCAAGACAGCTGGCAGGCGCTGCAGCGCGTCGACGGTCAGATCGAGGCGCTGTATGCCCAGGTGCGCCTGAAGGGCGTGGCCAAGTTCGACAGCGAGGAAGATCCCGAGCGTCGCCTGCAGCTCTTGGTCAACGCCTACGCCCACCGTCAGGACGAGGCGCTGACCCTGGCCAAGGCCCGCCGTGCCGCGGTCACCGACATCGCCCGGACGCTGCGCAACATCCGCAGCGACTACGAGAGCCTGGAACACCAGCTCGCGCTGTTCAACCGCGAGATCAACAAGCGCCAGGTGTCCAACCTGGCGAGCTTCCGCATCGTGCTGGCGCCGAACAAGGATGCGCTCAAGCACATCGACCAGATCATCCACAGCGCCGGGCAGTACGAGGAAGGCGAGACGCTGTCGGTGTTCGATCTGTCCCAGTCCGCCGATCAGGACGCGAAGAACGAGGAAGCCAAGGAGTACCTGGCTCGGCTGGTGGCGGCGAACAACAACCAGCTGGGCCTGAAGGACCTGTTCGAGCTGGCGTTCGAGATCACCAAGGTCGGCGGCCAGCCGGTGATTCATACCGACATCGACGGTGCGGCGTCCAACGGCACCACCATGACCATCAAGGCGCTGACCAACATGTACCTGTTGCTGCACCTGATGGACCGCGAGCAGGCTGGGCGCATCCGCCTGCCCTACTACCTCGACGAGGCGGCGGACATCGACGAGCGCAACCAGCAGGCGCTGATCGAAACCAGCCTGCAGCTGGGCTTCGTGCCGATCCTCGCGTCGGTGAAGCCGCAGGTCTCGGCCCATGTCGCCATCGACCTTGAGGGCGGCAGCGGGCCGGCCGGCATCTACATCGACGAGGCGGACTGGAAATACATCAGCCGCCGCGAACCGGTCGCTAGCCAGACCACTGCTTCAGCCCAACGGACCGAAGAGCCGGCCTGATCTACCGCAACGAAAAAGGGCCCCGAGGGGCCCTTTTCATGCGTGCGTAGGGTGGGCTTCAGCCCACCAGTAATGATCGGTCGACCGTCACTTGTCGCCGGCGGCTCGCCCCAGTTCGATCTTCGGTGCCCAGCCGAACCACTCGTCCTGCGGCTCCTTGAACAGCGCGAAGGTCTGTCCCGGCAGCGCCCGGCGTCCCATCTGCTCGCCCTCCGGTGTGGCGAAGGCGACGCCGCCCTCGATCAGCGACTCCAGCGAATCAGTGCGCAGGCTGGCGCCCTTGAACAGGCTGAAGTCCATCCCGAAGCCGCTGGTTTCCCAGAAGCGACTCCCGGTACGCACCAGGGGCGCATAACGTGGCTCGATCAACACCTTGATCAGTACCCGATCGGCATTGGCGCCAAGCTCGTAATCCACCACCTCGCCTACCTTAACCTCGCGGTAGGTCACCGCGTTTCCGGGTTTGATCGAGCCCAGACGCGCGGCGCTGAGGGTCAGGAAAAGCCCCTTGGCCGCCTCCGCTCGTGGTGCGTGCTCAAGCGCAGTGAATCGAGTCTGCCTCGGCGCCCCGGCCGCGGCCGGTGCGACTTCCAGATACGGGCCGGTGACCAGCGTCTCCAGGTTGGCCGTGCGCACGATGCCCAGCTCCGGCCGCACCACCCAGAACTGGCTACCCGCACGGGCGATCCGTTCGGCGCCAGTGGTGATCTGCGCCTCTACCACAACCCCGGTCAGATCGTCGGTAAGGGTTACCGATCGCACCGTACCCACCTCCAGGCCCTTGTAACGAACCGGTGTCCCGGCAGCCAGCCCATCGGCACGACGAAGCAGCACCTCGACGGCCTCGCCCTTGGCCAGAGCGGCCTCGCGGTCGGCATGCAGCACGAACCTCGGGATACGCTGCGTCAACGCTGCCTGGGGATCGGGCGTATCGAATGCGATACCGCCTGCGAGCAGGCTCTGCAGCGACTCACTGCGCACCTGAATGCCGGACAGCCCCCCATTCACCGTGACCCCACTGGCGTTCCAGAACCGAGTCGAAGCGTTGACCAGATCAGCGTAGGGCGGCTCGATGTGCACTCCGACGACCACGCTCCGCTTGTCGCGCGAGAACTGGTAACTCTGTACCGACCCTACCTTGACCTGGCGGTAAAGCACCGGGCTGCCGACATCCAGCGAGCCGAGCTGGTCAGCAGTGAGCACCAGATGCAGCCCAGGGGCACGCACATCCAACGGAGGTGCCTTGGCACGCGCCTCGAAGCTGCGCTTCATCGCACCGCCCTTTTCACCGGGGCGCACGGCGATGTAGTTGCCCTTGACCAGTGCTTCCAGGCCAGTGATACCGCCGAGCGAAATGGAAGGCTTGACCACCCAGAACTCGGTGTCCTCCACGAGATAGTCTTCGAGCAGCGGGTCAATGGTAAGCGTGGCCTCGGCACGAGAAAGATCCGGCTCGACAGCGAGTGCCTTCAGCGTGCCCACCTGCATGCCCTTGTAGATCAGGGGAGTCCGCCCGGCCTGCAGCCCCTCGAAATCGGTGAGGGTCAAGGTGGCCTTTATCCCGGCCTGGGCCGCGTCGAAGTCTTCATACAGACGGAAGGGCAGGCTGGGGTCGGTCGGTGGGCTATCCTGCCGATGCTCCGGCGTCGCAAAAGCAATGCCCCCGGCGACGATACTGGCGAGCGACTCGGTACGAAACTTGACCCCAGTCAGCCCCGCATCAACGGTGATTCCGCTGGCGTTCCAGAAACGGGTGTGTTTACGCACCAGGTGAGCAAATTCAGGCTGGATGAACAGCTTTATCTCAACGGTCGAGTTGTCTTGGGCCAATACATAGTTCTTGACCTGTCCAACCTGGATCTGGCGATAAAAGACCGGGCTGCCGCGGTTCAGCGAGCCGAGCCGTTCGGCCTTTAGCGTCAAGTGCAGCCCGGCGCGCGCATCGGGAATTGGCGGTTCCTCCGCCAAGGCGATGAATCGCCGGGCCGGCTCGCCGCTCGCCGGACTGATACCGATATAGTTGCCAGATACAAGCGTCTCCAGGCCGGTGATACCTGCGAGCGTCACGCTCGGCTTCACCAGCCAGAAGCGGGTCTCACTGCGGAGATATTCGCTGACGTCCTTGTGCATCTCGACCTCAGCAACGACATGCTGCTGCGCATCTTGCTGATCGAGGCGCAAGTCACGCACGGTACCGATCGTCATCCCCTTGTAGATCACATGCGTCTTGCCAATCTCGATTCCTTCGGCGCTATCGAAAACGATCTGAATGGCAATGCCTCTCTGCGTATAGGCCTGCCAGGCAAGCCAGCCACCTATTAGCAATGCGATGATCGGCAACACCCAGATAGCCGACCAACTGGATGCCGGGCGCACTTTTGCTGCGGGAAGGTCTGTCATGAGTCGTGTTCCGAATACGAATCCCAGATAAGGCGAGGGTCGAAGGTCACGGCAGCCAGCATCGTCAGAATGACGACGCTGGCGAAAGCCACCGCTCCCAGGCCAGCATCGACGCGGGCCAGGCTACCGAAATTGACGATGGCGACGAGAATGGCGATGACGAAGATATCCAGCATCGACCAGCGCCCAATCCATTCAATGAAGCGAAAGACCAGAATGCGTTGCCGTGCCGACAAACGCTGACGACGCTGCACCGAGAGCAAGAGCATAGCGATGCCGACCAGCTTGAACGTGGGCACGAGGATGCTGGCAACGAAAACCACGGCGGCGATCGGCAGCATTCCATGCTTGGCCAGCGTCACCACGCCAGACATGATGGTGTCTGGCGATCCGCTGCCGAAGGTGCTCACCGTCATGATTGGCAGGAGGTTAGCAGGCAGATAAAGCAAAGCGGCCGTGATCAGCAAAGCCCAAGTCCTGCGGATGCTGTGCGGGCGCCGCAGGTGGATGGTGGCTCCGCAACGCGCGCAATGCTGCGGCCCGTGGTCGGTCCGGGCCACGTTCAACTGGTGACATTCGAGGCAAACCATCAGACCGGCATCAGCGGCGCGCATCAGAGTTCTCCGAAAGGGCCTGCCACACCTGCTGCGGCGACATGACGAGCTCAAGCCAAACCTGGACCAGCAAGAGCGCCACGAAGCAGCCGAGCCCAACCCCTACGCTGAGTTCAGCCATATCACGAAGCTTGATCATGGCGACCAGTATGCCAAGCAGGTAGACCTCGAGCATTCCCCATTCTCGGAGGTGGTGATAAGCCCGATACAGGAACAAGCCGAGACGACGAGCCCGACCGGTTGCCACACTGACCAACACCAGCAACTGGCAAAGCAGTTTCATTAGCGGAACCGCCATGCTGCAAAGGAAAACCAGCGCAGCGACGCCCTGCATTCCGGTGTGGAACAGGCCTAGAACCCCGCTCCAGATCGTATCGGACGTGGTGCGCCCCAGTAGATCCAGCCGCATGATCGGCAGGAAGTTGGCCGGAAAGTACAACAGCAATGCCGTGACAACGAGAGCGAGCCCTGGCCGTACAACGGAACGGCGCAAGCGCAACAGCTCATATCCACAACGGGGGCAGTTCGCGACCTGCCCGTAGACCATCTCTGGCTTGCGCATGAGCAGATCGCACTCGGGACAAGCCACGAGCCGGTCGATGGATAACTCGCGCAAAGCAGAAGGCTGACTCCTCGACATAGGCCCCCAAAGCATGGCTAAGCTTCACAACTTATCATCTGGCCAATAAATCGACGCCGGCGCAACGCCCAGGCCGGAATACATGACCACCGCATAGGCAATGGAGCGCTTTGATTTTCCCGTTGCGCAAAGACAAACCCCCGACCAGCGAGTGCGGGTCGGGGGTTTGGTATAGGTGCTTGACGATGACCTACTCTCACATGGGGAAGCCCCACACTACCATCGGCGATGCGTCGTTTCACTGCTGAGTTCGGGATGGGATCAGGTGGTTCCAACGCTCTATGGTCGTCAAGCAATTCGGTTGCTGTATCGGTGTTGAGTCGTTACAGCGAATTGGGTATGTGATGTCTGGCTTTGCAGTTCAATTCGAATTTTCGGCTGTTGTCGGCTTCGACCGACCCACAATCGTCAGATTGTTTGGGTGTTATATGGTCAAGCCTCACGGGCAATTAGTACAGGTTAGCTCAACGCCTCACAACGCTTACACACCCTGCCTATCAACGTCGTAGTCTTCGACGGCCCTTCAGGGAGCTCGAGGCTCCAGTGAGATCTCATCTTGAGGCAAGTTTCCCGCTTAGATGCTTTCAGCGGTTATCTCTTCCGAACATAGCTACCCGGCAGTGCCACTGGCGTGACAACCGGAACACCAGAGGTTCGTCCACTCCGGTCCTCTCGTACTAGGAGCAGCCCCTCTCAAATCTCAAACGTCCACGGCAGATAGGGACCGAACTGTCTCACGACGTTCTAAACCCAGCTCGCGTACCACTTTAAATGGCGAACAGCCATACCCTTGGGACCGGCTTCAGCCCCAGGATGTGATGAGCCGACATCGAGGTGCCAAACACCGCCGTCGATATGAACTCTTGGGCGGTATCAGCCTGTTATCCCCGGAGTACCTTTTATCCGTTGAGCGATGGCCCTTCCATACAGAACCACCGGATCACTAAGACCTACTTTCGTACCTGCTCGACGTGTCTGTCTCGCAGTCAAGCGCGCTTTTGCCTTTATACTCTGCGACCGATTTCCGACCGGTCTGAGCGCACCTTCGTACTCCTCCGTTACTCTTTAGGAGGAGACCGCCCCAGTCAAACTGCCCACCATACACTGTCCTCGATCCGGATGACGGACCAGAGTTAGAACCTCAAGCATGCCAGGGTGGTATTTCAAGGATGGCTCCACGCGAACTGGCGTCCACGCTTCAAAGCCTCCCACCTATCCTACACAAGCAGGCTCAAAGTCCAGTGCAAAGCTACAGTAAAGGTTCACGGGGTCTTTCCGTCTAGCCGCGGATACACTGCATCTTCACAGCGATTTCAATTTCACTGAGTCTCGGGTGGAGACAGCGCCGCCATCGTTACGCCATTCGTGCAGGTCGGAACTTACCCGACAAGGAATTTCGCTACCTTAGGACCGTTATAGTTACGGCCGCCGTTTACCGGGGCTTCGATCAAGAGCTTCGCTTGCGCTAACCCCATCAATTAACCTTCCGGCACCGGGCAGGCGTCACACCCTATACGTCCACTTTCGTGTTTGCAGAGTGCTGTGTTTTTAATAAACAGTCGCAGCGGCCTGGTATCTTCGACCGGCATGAGCTTACTGAGCAAGTCATTCACCCTCACCGGCGCACCTTCTCCCGAAGTTACGGTGCCATTTTGCCTAGTTCCTTCACCCGAGTTCTCTCAAGCGCCTTGGTATTCTCTACCCGACCACCTGTGTCGGTTTGGGGTACGGTTCCTGATTACCTGAAGCTTAGAGGCTTTTCCTGGAAGCATGGCATCAACCACTTCGCTTTCTAAAAGAAAGCTCGTCATCAGCTCTCGACATTGAGATCCCGGATTTACCTAAGATCCCTGTCTACCGCCTTAAACTTGGACAACCAACGCCAAGCTGGCCTAGCCTTCTCCGTCCCCCCATCGCAGTAACCAGAAGTACGGGAATATTAACCCGTTTCCCATCGACTACGCTTTTCAGCCTCGCCTTAGGGACCGACTCACCCTGCGTCGATTAACGTTGCGCAGGAACCCTTGGTCTTTCGGCGTGCGAGTTTTTCACTCGCATTGTCGTTACTCATGTCAGCATTCGCACTTCTGATACCTCCAGCAAGCTTCTCAACTCACCTTCACAGGCTTACAGAACGCTCCTCTACCGCTCAACTTACGTTGAACCCGTAGCTTCGGTGCATGGTTTGAGCCCCGTTACATCTTCCGCGCAGGCCGACTCGACTAGTGAGCTATTACGCTTTCTTTAAAGGATGGCTGCTTCTAAGCCAACCTCCTAGCTGTCTAAGCCTTCCCACATCGTTTCCCACTTAACCATGACTTTGGGACCTTAGCTGACGGTCTGGGTTGTTTCCCTTTTCACGACGGACGTTAGCACCCGCCGTGTGTCTCCCGTGCTGACACTTGCTGGTATTCGGAGTTTGCATCGGTTTGGTAAGTCGGGATGACCCCCTAGCCGAAACAGTGCTCTACCCCCAGCAGTGATACACGAGGCGCTACCTAAATAGCTTTCGAGGAGAACCAGCTATCTCCGAGCTTGATTAGCCTTTCACTCCGATCCACAGGTCATCCGCTAACTTTTCAACGGTAGTCGGTTCGGTCCTCCAGTCAGTGTTACCTAACCTTCAACCTGCCCATGGATAGATCGCCCGGTTTCGGGTCTATTCCCAGCGACTAGACGCCCTATTAAGACTCGCTTTCGCTACGCCTCCCCTATTCGGTTAAGC